>JADJAE010000059.1 GCA_016704445.1 Deltaproteobacteria bacterium | reverse complement strand
CTCGACGAGCAGACCCATGACATCGGTGTGCGGGACCCGCTCTTCCGTCGCGAGTCGACGCGCCCCGTCGTCGCGGCTGACGAACAACGGGCGTGAGGCTCGCGGTTGGTCGAGCGCCCAGGCGATCGCCTCGGCCTCGCCCTTGTCTGCGCGTCGTTGAAACTCCCGGTACCTTCGCCCGGCTTCCGAGCTCCGCAGACTGGGACGATGGCGAGCGCCGACCGCTCGAGCCGCGTCACCTCCGCGTCGAGGAGGTTGAGCTCATGGCGCGTGATGTACTCCGTCATGAACGTCGCCCGGTCGGGCGAAGCGCGTCGAGGGTGGCGTCGAGCAGGCGCAGCCCGTGGAGGCAACGGAACGCGTCGGCGTCGGGGAGGATCGCGCGCACCTCGTCAGCTCGCGATGGCGGCCTCTGGGATGTCCGTGTCGAAGAAGGTCCGCGACGCGTCTCGATCTCCGCGACCGGGGTCACTCCCAGGAATCGAGCCGCCGTCCTGGGAATGAGCCCGCGCGACCAGGCCCGCATCACGGTCTCTCCTACGACACCACGGCGCTCCATCGGGACCTCCGCCAGCGGAAACCCCTCCACTCCACGCATCGCCTCGCGTTGACTCATGCCCGCGTCCGGCTCGATGAAGGGACGCAATGCCGTCGGAGGCTGCTCGGGCAGGTGCACGTTGGCTTCGTTGCGCAGGTAGAGCCGCGCGGCGCCATAGTGCATGCCGTACTCGTCGATGAGCACCCGCGCGGCGTCTTCGTCGCGCACGTGCCTCAGTCGGTGAACCACGGTCTCTGGGCAGAGGAAGCGCGCTGCGAACCCGTTGGCGCGTCGCTCACGATCGAGTCCCTGGTCGGTCAGGTAGCCGGAGATGGAGACCAGGGGTTCGGCGCGGTCCCAGTCCGAGAGCAGACAGAGCTCGTGCGCGAGGCTGAAGCGACGCACCGCCGGGTTCTCGTTCTTCCCACGGGTGTTGAGCACCACCGCCGGGCCGCGGTGCGTGTCCGCGAACCCCAGTCCGGCTGGGCCGCGACCCGAGGTCGCTCCAATCACCGCGACGCCGGGCAAACGCTCGGCGACCAGGTCTCGCAGCGACGCGATCGGGTGGACCCTAACCGAGATGCACGCGCAGGCGACCGCGAGGCCAGCGCCCTGACGATACGGGCTGTCCTGGGGGTTCGGCGTCGGCAAGGTTGGGAGCGGGGAGCGGGTCGCCGCTGCGCCGTCGGAGGGTGACAAGGTCGCGGGCCGCGGTGGCTGCACGCAGGATGCGAACGCGCGTGACGTCATCGACGTCGCGAAACTCGTCGACGCTGGTGAGGACCGTGACCCCGTCGCCGGGCGACAACGAGATCGGCATCTCCCAGAGGGTCTCCACGTCGACGCCATAGGTCTCGGCCAGTTGCTCCAGCTCAAGGACCGTGGGATCGGCGCCGTCTTCGATCGCGCGCAGCCGGCCGAGCTTGATGCCCGTGACGTGGGCGACCGTCTCGACCCGCAAACAGACGAGACGTTCTCGGATGGTTCGCAGGTCTGGAAGGCTCGAACCGGACATGAATCGAACGCTGTCACGCCGCGAGTCGCAGCGTCAACCGGCACTGTCCATCCCTTGGACTCACCGGGGGTAGCGGAGCGCACGGATTACCGCATCGGGGCCCACGCGGACATGAAGTGGCGACGAAGGTGGACTGCCTGCGTCGTCGCAAGGCCAATCGGACCGCGCAGCCCGACGACTGATCGACGCGGTGGCGAGTCGTATGGCAGGTGAACTCGGAGGAACGATCCGTCCGCCGACCGGCGCGTCAACACGACCCGCACCAACGACATGCAGGGTGTGATGATGGAACTGCATTGCCACGCGTCACGGGTGCGGGGGCCGAAGTACCAATCCTCGGAGGATGCACCCAGGGGGGAGTCGTACTGGGAGCGATACAACGTGAACGGGAGCCCTTCACACAGCTGGTCCTCGACTGTTCCGCCGTATCCGAATGGGAGGCTCGATGTCCCCTCGACAGGCACTGACCCAGCGCCGCGACCCCTGCAACGAGGCGAGTTCGACCGGCGTGGGGTGCCCTACTACGACGAAAGCAGTGCGGGACGGTGCAGGATCAGGAGCGTCGACTCGTGTGACGTCACGCTCCCCCGCATCGACCAGTCCCACCCCCAACGCAGTGGGTCGGCCGACGTCAGCAGGAGCCACGGGATGGCTGGGCGAAGGACTACACGACAGCCCAGCGAAGACGGCCAGCGAGGCTATACGCATGGGTCACACACCCTTGGCAGTGTTCGCCACCGCAAGGCCCCGAGAGTAGGTTGCGATACTCGACCGGGGATCGGTTGCGCGGTGACTTTCATCACCGCGAGTTGGCGCTGCAAGCTGCGGTGAAGCGGCCCGACGGGGCGACGCTGGAGTACACCGTGCTCGCGGTGCGCTACGGCTGAGCGACGCGCCTCGGGGGGACGGGGTAGAGGGACGTCGAGCTGCTCGTTGTTGCGCAGGCCGATGGCCTCGCGCTGGATGAGCAGGTGCTCGCGGTACATCAGCGCCTCGTCGCGCTTCGCGTTGAAGGCCCCGACGAGGGCGGGTAGTCCTCGGGGCGGGGGCGCCGCCCTCGGCCTCGTCGAGCTGCCGGCTGAGCACATCGCACTGGAGCAGCGCGACGTTGATGCGGTCCTGGGCGCGGCCGAGCGAGAGGGGCCATCTCCTGGAGCATCTCCTGCTCCAGCGACGACCGGCCGGTGGCGACCTCCAGCCTCCGCTGGAGCCGGTCGAGGTAGGTGCTGCGGAAGCCCTTCTGCTGCGGGCCTCGATCATCGGTCGCCAGGAGGACTCTTCCATCGCGCCTCCGCTCTCTTCGGGGTGATTGGTCCGTCGGGCTCGTCGACGGGAAGGTGGGAGCTCGAGCGCCCGCGCAAGCCTCGCCCGACGTCCCCGGTGGTAGCGTTCGCGCCACCCCCATGAACGCCCCACACGATCCGCTCCGCGTCGCCGAGGTCTTCGGTCTCCCCCGGTCGGCACCCGGCTGAGGAAGGCGCTGCTCGCCTTCGAGGCGACGGACACACGCCCGGACGCGCTTCGATCATACCTCCCTGCGTATGTTTCGACCGCGCATGGCGCTGCCGCTGTGGGCGGGGCGCGCGGCGCACGGGCGGCTCGTGCCCATCTACAACCTCGTCAACCGGGCCGAGCGCCCGCGGCCGAGGAGGGCTGGAGCGTGCGGGTCACCAACGCGCGAGACTTCCTCGGCACGCAGCTCACCTACGACAGCCACAACGGCACCGACTTCGCGGTTCCGCTGGGGACGGTGGTCGTGGCCGCGGCGCCGGGCGTCGTGCGGCGCGTGTCGAGCGAGTTCAACCGCGGTGGGCTCAAGGTCTTCATCGACCACGGCGCGGGCCTGGTCACCTCCAGCAACCACCTCGGGCGATCGATGGTGGCCGTCGGCGATCGCGTCGCTCGGGGACAGCCCATCGCCCTCTCGGCCTACAGCGGCCTCGACGGGCCTCAGCACCTTCCCCTTCGGCGCGCCCCACGTGCACTTCAACGTCTGGCTCGACGGCGAGAGTACGTCGACCCCTTCGCCGCGCCCGGAGAGACCCCCTCCTGGCGCGCGGGCAACTGGCCCGTCCCCTCGCGCGACGCCGGCGCCGCGCTGCCCGCCTCCGACTGGGACCACCCCGCCATCGAGCGCGCCATCGAGGCCGCCTGGGCCCCGGAGCTTCGCGCCGGGCTCCGCGCCCTCAGCGACCCCGACGAGCGCGCCGTCGCCGTGCTCTTCCAGCAGAACTACTACCCCACCCGCTTTCGCGAGCTCCCCCGGCTCTACGGCGCGGAGCACCCCGGGCCCCGAGGCTCGACCTGCCGTTTCGCCCGGAGGACTTCGACGGGATCTGGTTTCCCACGGCGCCGAGCCGCCCCGGCAGTAACGCCCTCCGCGAGTCGCGTCGCTTCCACGCCCTGTCCCCCGCTGCTATAGCCTCGACGCATGGCTGAACCATGGCGGGCGCTCTCTGAACAAAGCACCTTCGCGGGCAGCATCCGCATCGTGCGCTCGCTCCAGACGCCTCCGCCCGGCGCGCTCTCTACCTCGCCGAGCAGACCGGCATCGGCCGGCGTGCGCGCTGCGGGTGCTCGACCCGCGGCTCATCTCCTCGGCCCCCGGGAAGGCCCGCTTCGAGGAGCTGAAGGCGCTGCGGGCGCATCAAGAGCGACCACGTGGTGGACGTGTGGCCGCTGGGGTCGACCGCACCACCGGCGCCCCGTGGTGCGTGCTCGACCACCTCGAAGGCGAGACGCTCTCGGCGCACGCCTCGTCGCCGCCCCCTCCCGCCGAGGCGCTCGAGATACTCTGGCAGGTGGCGCACGGGGCTCGCGGCCATCCACGAGGCCGGCGGGTGCACGGCACCCTCGACCCCTCCAGCATCATCGTCGCGTCCAGCCGCTACGCGGGCAGCGACTCGACCGCCACCCTGCTCGACTTCTGGACTCCGCGCTGGCTGCGCTCCGCCGACGCCAACGCCGAGGGCACCGACGTCGTATCGCTCTTCTGGAGCGCCCGGCGCAGACCGAGCCAGGCGCCGCCGTCAGCGCCGCGGCGGATGTGGGTCCTTCGGGCCGCTGGCCTCTCGGCTGCTGACGGGGAAGGTCTACTGGAAGAGCGCGGTGCAGCCCGACCAGGCCACCCCCGTCGGGGTGCTCAAGAGGTCTCCGTCGCCGACCTGCCTCGCGCCTCCCCGACGCGCCTCGAGCTCGGCGTCGAGGGCGTCGCTCCCGGAGGGCTTCGACGGGTGGTTCGCCCGCTGCGTGACCCGCTCCATCGACGACCGCTTCCAGAGCATCCGCCAGGCCGTCGACGCGCTGGAGCCCATCCTCGATCGCGACGCCCCGGTGACCTCCTCCGCCGCGCGTGCTCCGAGGCGTGTCGCTGGCCCAGGGATCAAGCGTCACTTCAGCTCCCTCTACGCGTGGGCGCGCTCGACCGACGTCGTGGTGCCCGCGGTGCTCGCCGTGCTGCTCCTCGCCGCCTTCGGCGCGCGAGGACACTCTCGCGCCCGCTGGCCCTGGTCGCGCTCCCGCTCCGCCGCTCCGGTCGTCGCGGCCCTGCCCTCGCCGACGCCTGGCGCTGCCGCTCCTGCCGCCGCTCCTGCCGCCGCGCCGGACGCCGGTGCGCCCCGCCCGGTCACCCTCACCGAGAGCGGCGCGGCGGCGATCGCCACCCGCCTCGAGCATCCCCGGGGATCACCCGTGTGGATCACCGTGGCCGCCGCCGATCCCGCGGCCGAGGCCATGGGCCAGCGGCTCTCGGGATCTTCGAGCGCGTAATGGCAAACCCACCCCCTCGGTCACTCGGAGGTGCGGGCGCGGCCGGGCATCTTCCTCTTCGCCGCGGAGGAGCAGTCGCCGGCCTACGTGGAGACCGTCGAGCGGGCGCTCACCGACGCCCACCTCGCGCCCCACCGTGGCGCGCGGCTTCCGTTCGTTCTACGCCGAGATGCGCCGGGACAACCCCGCTACCGGGGCTTCCCCTTCGAGGCCGACCAGACCTTCCTCATCGTGCTCGGCCGCGGGCAGTAAAGCCCCGCGGTACGGCTGCTTGGGCCCCTTGGGCTCCTCGGGCTCCTCGGGCTCGTTGGCCTTCGCCGCCGCGATCTTCGCCGCGATCTTCGCCGCCACCTTCGCCTCGTGGTCGCGGATCTTCGCCTCGCGGATGGCGTCGACGTCGAGCGGGGGCGGGGTCTTCTCCCCGGCCAGCGCGTCGTCGCGTTCTGCAGCGTGTCGCTCACCGCGGTGCGCAGGGCCTGACTCCTTCGGGCCGAAGAGGTACGCGAGCCCCACGGCGACGAAGTAGAGCGCGATGAGCGGCAGGCCCAGCATCACTGCGAGTACACGTCCGTGCGGGCGTGAGCACCGCCGCGAGGATGAACGCGATCACGACGAGGTAGCGCGAGAACGAAGAGGAGCTGACGCCCAGGTCACGAGCCCGACCAGGGACAGGAAGAACACGAAGAGCGGGAGCTGGAACACCACGCCGAAGGCCAGGAGCATCTGCGACGAGAAGGCCAGGTGCTCGTCCATCATCAGCGTCGGGATGACCGTGACGGCGGTGTTGCTCACCTTCCCGCCGAACCCGAGCATCCACGCGTACCCGACCGGGAACACGAAGTGGTAGCCGAAGAGCGAGCCGGCCACGAAGAAGAGGGTGGAGAAGAACACCAGCGGCAGGACGACGCGCTTCTCCTTGGCGTAGAGCCCCGGCGCGATGAACATCCAGGGCTGGTAGAACACCACCGGCAGCGCGGCATGAACCCACCCATGGCCGCGATCTTCGGGTAGACCACGAAGGCCGACATGGGGTCGGGGAGTGCACCTGCGGGTTGAGGGGGTAGCCGTCACCGGGAGCGCCGACTGCGCCCGCTGGGCGACGTCGCGCATCGCGCGGGACACCGGGTAGTGCATCATCCAGTGGAAGATCTGCGGGATGGTGCACGCCTGCGGGTGTTCACGCGCCCGTTGCAGAACCACGCGACCTCCAGCGGGCGCAGCGGCCAGGCGAAGAGCTGCTCACGGGTTCCACCCCCACCACCATGCCGCCCATGACCGCGAGGTACCGCGCGCAGGATGCGCGCCGCGCAGCTCCTCCAGGGTGGTCGCGGAAGCTCATCGGGCCTTCGGTGTCGCTCACGGCGCTCCCTCCGTCTCGGGGTACACCGCGCCCCCTTCGGGCAGCGCGCCGAAGTCATCAGGTCCCCTTCGGGGGTACTCCATCGCGAGGTCGACGGCCTCGGTCTGCCTCGGCCTCCAGGGACATGGAGCGCGCTTCGCGTCATCCACGGTGGAGCGCACGCCCTCCTCGATGCCCGACGGGCCCTCGCGCAGCGGGCGCGTGACCTCGTCGACCACCTCGTCGAAGTAGCCTCCTGGCGCAGCTCGCGCGAGGCCCGCTGAAACTCCCGCACCGCGCGGCAATGGCGCGCAGCGTCTGGGGAGGTTCTTTGGACCCACCACCACCAGCGCCACGAGGCCGATCAGGAACAGCTCCGGAAGCCCGATACCGAACATCGCCGTTGGCCCTTTACCCTACCGACCCGAGGAGCACCACCCGCCGCAGACGCCATAACACCGCCGCGTAGGCCGCCACGGTCGCCCAGGCCCAGAAACCGTCAGCCACAGGTCGAAGCCCCGCAGCGGCGCCCACCGCGCCGTCGCCGCGAAGGTGAGCGCCATCACCACCACGCTGGCGTTCATCACCCAGCCCCACAGCACCAGCGCCAGCTCGCTGCGTAGGCCAAGCTGCCACGCCACCAGCAGCCCCAGCGCCAGCAGCCCAGCGCCCGCGAGAGACGCCACGCCGTGGGCCGTCGTGCGCGATGGTGAGCCACTGGGTGACCTGCCCCGCCGCCACGAAGGCCAGCGTCGCCCACGTCGACAGGCGCCAGGCCCGCGCCGCCCGCGCCGTGTCCTCGGTGCTCCGATGGGCTTTTACCGCGTCGGTAAAGGCCGCCCCGCCGCAGGCGCACCGGCCCCGAGGCCCTCGGCGCGCCGCACTCGTCACACAGCGCCGGGGCGCTCACGGGAGCTCGATCCTCGTCGTCCTCGTCGCCGTGCCGCGGGGGTGACCAGCAGCTCGCCGTTGGGGCCGTCGCGGCGGATGATGAAGGGTCCGCCGCGCGGCGACGTCGTCGCCCTCGCGCGCCACCACCGAGACGATGTTGGCGCCCGGCCGCAGCGGGAGCGGCGCGTGAAGGTCATCCGGTGGGGGTCGGCCGCGTCGCGGTTGGACAGGTAGAAGACCTTGTGGGGCCCGACGAAGATGTAGAGGTCGAGGACGCGGTTCTCGTCCGTGGCCGTGCCCTGGAGGTTGATGGACGTGCCGCGCGCCGAGAGCGCCACCGGACCGTCGCTCTCGATGAGCGGCGGCGAGTTGTGCAGCACGAAGGTGAGCGAGCGCGGGGCCGCTCGAGCGGGTGCCGCCGCCCTGCGCCCGGAGCGCCCAGCCCGGTCAGGCCGTCGAGCGCGTCGACCCGCACCCACTCGCCCGACTGGGCCGTGGTCGGGAAGCCCGAGCCCGCCGGGGCGCGGAGGATCACCCTCGCGTCGCTGGCAGGTGACTCTCGCAGCTCGAGGGCGGCGGCGGCCACGAAGGCGCCGGTGGCGGCGGTGACGGGCGCTCCCGCCTGGGCGATGGGCACCCGGAGCTTCTGCGAGGTGACCTCGCGGAGGTCTTCGTCCTCGACGACGAGCTCCAGCTTGAGCTCGTCCTGGCGGAAGCTCTGGGCCACGTCGAAGGTGAACGCCACGCGGCGCTCCTCGCCGGGCATCATGTCGTTGATGTCGAAGCGCGCGTCGCGCAGCAGCACGCCGGCGCCCGAGAGGTTCTTCAGGTTCGCCCGCGCGATGAAGGTGCGGCCGCGCCCGACGTTCTTCAGCGTCAGGAACATCGTCATGCGCTCGCCGCGCTGGATGCGCCCGTCGCCGTTGCCCGAGCCGCGCTGCTCGGCGAACTGCCAGCCATAAGGCGAACACCGGGCGCTCCAGGCCGCGGATGGAGGCCCGCAGCGGCGCGACGGCCTCCGCGGGGGATGTGCCCGTGCGACTCCGACCACTCCAGCCGGATGCCGTCGGTGCGGGAGAGGGCCGCGCGCGGCACGAGGCACACCTTGCGGGTGCCGGGCGCCGGGAGCGAGCTGCTGCCCGGGCGGAAGCCCTCGAACTCGCAGAGCCCGAGCGGCGAGGTCCAGGTGCGGGTCTCGCCGGGGTTCACCCGTCCGAAGACGAACTCCCGGTTCTCGAACATCGGGTTGTCGCTCTTGGTGTTGGCGCGCAGGCGGTACACCGGCGCGGTGCCGCGGTTGGTGACCGTCACCGTCAGCTCGAAGGCCTCGCCCGGCGCCGCGGTGTTCTCGGGCCGCGAGGTGCGCATGGTGACCTCGACGTTGGGCGTGCCCCCGGCGTCGGCGCCCTCCTCCCAGTCGACGCGCAGGGCCTGCAGCGCCCGGGCGACGCCGGCCACCTGCTCGGCGCGGGTGCGGTCGAGCAGCGGGCGCGCGTCGGCGATGAGCTCGCGGCGGCCCGGGCGCGGCGCGGCGGTGAGCAGGTCGCGCACGAAGCGGATGGAGAAGTCCTCGCGGAAGCCGTCGTCGGCGATGTCGTCGGCGCCGCGCAGCCGCAGCTGCTCGCGCTCCTCGTAGGGGAAGAAGTACCGCACCGTCTCGGCGGGGTGGTCGCCGCCGCGGGCGCGGGTGTTGGTGAGGTGCGCCGAGAGGTCGGACTCGCGGGGGAAGAGCTTGTCGGCGTCGAGGTCCATGTCGAGGGGGTCGACCGTCATGGGCATGAGCTCGATGTCGGGCGTGATCCCGACGCCCTGGATCGAGACGTCGCCGGGGGTGAGGTACTGCGCGATGGTGATCTTGAGCGCGCCGCCGTCGGGCAGGTTGCGGATGGTCTGCACGCTCCCCTTGCCGAAGGAGGTGCCGCCCACGATGACCGCGCGGTTGTGGTTCTTGAGGGCGCCCGCGACGATCTCGCTGGCGCTGGCCGAGCCGCCGTCGATGAGCACGGCGAGGGGGTAGTCGGGCTCCGTGCCGGGGCCCTCGGCGCCGCGCTCCTCGCGCTCCTCGCGGCGGTTGCCCGCGGTCACCACGATGGCGCCGTCCTGGAGGAAGAGGTCGGCCACGGCCACGGCCTGCTCCAGCAGGCCGCCGGGGTTGCCGCGCATGTCGAGGACGAGCGAGCGCATGCCCTGCTCGCGCATCTGTCGCAGGGCGCGGGTGAGCTCCTCGCCGGTGGTCTCGCTGAAGCTCTTGATGCGGGCGTACCCGACGCCGTTGGCCATCAGCCGGTGGTCGACGGAGCGCACGGTGATCTGCGCGCGCACGAGGTCGAAGCGACGGGGCTGGGCCCAGCCGCCGGCGCCCGCGCGGGTCACCCAGATGCTGACCGGGGTGCGCTCCGGGCCGCGGAGGCGGTTGACCGCCTCGGAGAGCGACATGTTGGTGGTGCTCTCCTCGTTGATCTTCACGATGCGGTCGTAGCGGTGCAGGCCCGCGCGCGCGGCGGGGGTCTCGGGCATCGGGTTCATCACCGTGAGCAGCCCGTCGCGGATGGAGATCACGATGCCGAGCCCGCCGAAGTGGCCGCCGGTCTGGATCTGCATCTCGTGGAACTGCTCGGGGGTGAGCACCACCGAGTGGGGTCGAGGGTGCGGAGCATCCCGTTGGCGGCGATGTACTCCACGTCCTGGAGGTTGACGTCGGTGCCGCGCAGGTGGGTCTGGAGGAAGGTGAAGATCTCGCGCCAGCGGGCCTCGAGGTCCCACGGCGCGTTGACGCCCGCGAGGTCGAAGGTCTGCTCGTGGGTGTCGACCCGCACGGTGAGCGTGGGGGCGTTGTCCTCGTGGCGCACCAGCACCTGGGCGACGCTGCGCTGGATGGCGTCGAGGCCCTTCAGCAGCATCTCTCGCGGGTGCACGCGCCCCGGGTCGACGTAGTTGTTGTTGATCTCCAGCAGCACGTGCCGGAGCACGCTCATGCGCGCGAGGTCGAAGTTGGGGTCGCGGGCGCGCTCACGCCGGGGCTGGGCGAGCAGGGCGCGGGAGCCGCCGAGGCCGAGCAGGCCACCGTGGCGGGTGACCGTGATGACCGAGGCGAGGGCGCAGGCGACGAGCAGCAGGGCTGCCTTCCAGGGACGGTTCCAGCTAGGGCGCATCGCCGCGGAGTATAGGGTGAAGCGTCGGGGTTGCACCCGGAACCTGCCAGATTGCCCCGCGGCCCGGGGTGGCGGGGGAGGCCGAAGGGGCTCAGGGACCGTCAGGGTCGTCGGGCCGCAGGAGGCGACGGACCGGAGGCTCGCGTGCGTGCCGCGTGGGCGTCGGGTCTTGCCCTTGCGAAGCAGCCGCGTGAGCTCGTGTACTGCGCAGGTGCTCAGTTGGAAGTGACGCCCGTCCCTTCGCGAGGGCTGCGTCATGGAGGCCGCTTCGGGTTCAGGGGGTGCCGGTCTCCGCGCTCGTCGAGAGGTAAGCACCAGGCGTCGGTCTGTCGACCGCGACGGCGTGGCGGATGTGCTCGACGAACTCTCCCGCGAGCCATCCGTTCATGGTCGCGACGACGCGCTCACGCAGCGTGGCGACGTAGTCCGCGTCGCTCCGCGGCGGGCGGGCGACGTCGTAGCCCGGCATCTCAGCCTCCGCGGTGTCGATCTGGATCACCACGAAGCGGTGCTCGTCGACGGGGCTGTCGAGGAAGTCGCGGATCTTCTCGCGCTCCAGGCACTCGCGGCGGACGAGCTCCCAGTTGCTGTGCTGGGCCTCGCGATGCTCGTGGAGGTCGGTCTCGTCCTCGTAGTACTCGGGGCGCAGCGCCTGGACGTCGCTGCGGTCGACCCCGAGGCGGCCCTTGAGGATGTTGAGGAGCACCGCGAGGTCGGCGCGGCCCTCCGCGATGATGCCGACGCGCATCGGTCAGAACGTCGTCGGCAGGCCCAGGTGGCCGCGCATCCAGAGCTCGGAGAGCATGCGCTTCTCGCCGCCCGCGTCGGGCTTCTGGCGGATGCGCCTCGTGACGGTGTGGCCCTCGTCGTTGCGCGAGACCACGAAGAGCCGCTGGTCGTCGTCGTGGAGGTTGAGCCCGTCGAGGATGGCGGGGTTGTGCGTGGTGACGAGCGCCTGCTTGTCGTGCTCCTTGGCGAGGGCGGCGAGCTGCTTCGTGAGCTCGCGGCAGAGGCGCGGGTTGAGGGCGGTCTCGATGTTGTCGATGGCGAAGACGCGGGGCGTGCGGTGGCTGCTGAAGAGCGTGAGGTAGAAGAGGATGTGGAGGATGCCCTCGTTGGCGTTCTCGGCGGAGAAGACGTTGTTCGAGGCGTCCATGAAGCGGTCGTGGAAGTAGAGCGTCGAGGTGCTGCGACCGAGCTTGTAGCCCGCGAACTTCAAGCGGTCCTCGGGGTCGAGGACGACGTCGCTGACCCAGGAGATGAGCGCGAGGCGCTCGAGGATCGCGGCGCGCTGGGCGGGGTCGAAGGTCGAGAAGAGGACGTCGAGGTTCTCGCCGTAGATGCCGACGGGCTCGCGGCGGCTCAGCGGCTGGAGCCCGCGGAGGGCCACCGTGCTGAGGTTGTAGATCGCGAAGTCGTTGAGGAGGGAAGGAAGACGACGCTGTTTGCATAGTGATCAATCGCGAGCTCAAGCTCTTTGAGTTCAATTCCCTCATCGTTGTGAAGACCTCCCGCGACAACTCTGGCCTTTGCGGCAGCGAGTTGACGATTGATGTCGACCAGGCGCGTCGCTCCCGTATCGATCGTCCGTTCTACGATCCACGTCGGGATGATGTCGTTCGGATCCTTCGCGGTGATGCTGAACGCCAGTTCGGCGCCATGCTCGCCCGCACCGCCGGCGTAAGAACAACCCAGCTCGATCCGAGGCTGTGCTGTCACGCCCAGGAATGAGCTCACGGTGATCGAAGGCTTCGCGACGCGAACGCCCATGCTCACGAGGTCCTCGGTGCCGAGGCGGCCGTTGCGGGCGCCGCTTGCCATCGCGAGCGCTTCGAGGAGGTTGGTCTTCCCGCAGCCGTTCTCCCCGATGAACACATTGAGCCGAGCTCCAGCGTCGTGTCGAGGATCGACTTGTAGTTCTTGATGCGGAACGTCTTGAGCATGCGCCCGGAGGGTCTCCGTCGGAGGGGTGCGCTCATCATGAACCGCGAGCGGATCGGAGGGAAGAAACGCCCTGAGTGACGTTCCGGGCGCAACGCAGTACCCCCCCTTCGCTCAGGCACAGGCGCGTTCGGTAGGCGCGGCGGGGACGTGCGCCGTTCCGTGATAGGTGTCGGGCCCGATGCGAGACCTCTCCCTGACGCTCGCCCTCGGCCTCCTCGTCGGCTGCAGCGGCGGCGGCACATCCGCTCCACCCGCGGCGCTCCCCGACGCGGGCTCGCTGCCCCCCATCGCGGCGCCCGATGCGGCGGTCGACGACCCCGCCTGGCAGGTCACCCTCTCCCGCACCTGGGCCCTCAAGGCCGACGGCCTCACCGCCGGCGACCGCGAGGTCACCGTGCGCATCGCTGCCCCCGCCGACGCCGCCGACGTCCGCGCCTCCGTCGACGACGGGCCCGCGCGCGCCGCCCTCCGCGCGCCCGACGGATCATGGAGCGCGACGCTCCCGGTGGCCGACCTCGCCCCGGGCGCCCACGCCGTGCGCGTCGCGGCGGGCGCCTCCTCGCTGCGGTGGCCACGCGCCCGCTGCAGGTGAGCTTCGCCGTCTACGTGGTGGTGTCCACCGACTGGGACGACACGCGCTTCACCGACAGCTACCTGCGGCGCATCGAGCAGCTGCGCGAGCACCACCCGGGGCTCGTGTACTCGCACTTCTTCGCGCCCTACCACTACACCGACCCGGAGGTGAGCGACGCGCGCGAGGCCCAGATCGAGGCCTGGGTGAAGGCCCAGCGCGACCAGCACGGCGACGAGCTCGGGGTGCACATCCACGGCTGGTGCCACTTCGTGACGGCGGCGGGCGTGCCGTGCCGCGTGCAGCCCGCGTACGCGCCCAACGACACCAGCGGCTACGTCACCGTGCTGGCGGCGTACACGGTCGACGAGATGGCGGCGCAGCTCCGGTATGCGGTGCAGCTCTTCGCGCAGCACGGCCTCGGCCGGCCGACCTCGTTTCGCGCGGGTGGATGGACCGCCGACCTGGGCACGCTGCGCGCGCTCGACGCCACGGGCTTCACCGTCGACTCCAGCGCGATGCGCCCCGACCGCATCGCCTCGTGGCGCGGCTACCTGCTCTACGACTGGAACGAGGCCAACTGGACGGGCATCACCGACACCTCGCAGCCCTACCACCCCTCGGACACGAACATCACCCAGGGCGCTCCGGCGCGGCCGATGCGGGTGCTCGAGGTGCCCGACAACGGCATCCTGGTGGACTACATCACCGGCCCGGCGATGGTCGCGGTGTACGAGGCCAACGCGCCGGAGGGGCGACCGGTCACGCGGCCGACGCTGTTCCAGGTGGGCTTCCACCCGCCCAACTTCAGCCCGACGTACCAGCTGCGCATGGAGACCGCGCTCTCGCACGTCGACGCGCACCTCGCGTCGGCCGACCGCGGCCCCGCCGTCTACGCCCGCATCTCCGACCTCACCCGCGTCTGGCGCTGAGCCCCATCACCGCGGCGGGACGGCCATTCCCTCGGGCGCGACCCAGTAGACTCCGCCTCCCTGGTCGTCGCTGAAGAAGAGCCTGCCGTCGCTCGCGAAGGTCACGTCGGTGATGCGCCCGACGATGCCCTGGGCGCCGCGCCCCCAGCCGGTGACGAAGTCGCGCCACTCGCCCGTCGGCCGGCCGCTGGCGTCGAGCGGGCTCCAGATGATCTTGGTGTTCTCCCAGGTCTGGAAGGCGCCGTGCAGCCCGACGAAGAAGCCGCGGCGCCACGGCTCGGGCCAGCGGCCGCGCTCGAAGTCGATGCCGAAGGGCGTGTCGTGGAGCGGCCACGCGGTGAGCTCCGCCGCCACCGCCGCGCAGCTCGCGCTGCGGCCGCGACCGGGAGGGGCGAGGTCGTTCTGCCCGGCGCAGCAGGGGTAGCCGTAGTCGCCGCCGGCCCCGAGGCGCACCAGCTTCTCCCGGCCGCGGGTGCCGGTGGACGGGTCCCACGAGTCGTCGGAGAGCTCGGCGGCGTAGCACTCCGCGCCCGAAGGATCACAGCGGAGGTAGAGCGGGTTGCGCAGCCCCGAGGCGACCACCACCGGCGCCATGCTCCCGGGCTGCAGACGGAACACCGCGCCCTCCCGAGGAGTACTCGGGCACGTATAGCTCTGGTACTGGCCCTGCGAGACGTAGATGGTCCCGTCGGCGGAGCGGGCGAGGGTGTGCGTCCATCGCGCGGCGGGCGAGAGGCCGGCGAGGGAGGCGACCTGCTCGGGCGCCGCGGAGCCGATGCGCCGCTGGGCCCTCGCGTAGGGCGTGCGAAACACCCCGGCGGTGCGGGTGAAGTAGAGCCACCCATCGGTGAAGAGCAGTCCGTGGACGTCGGGCAGACCGCCGGCGAACTCGCTGACCTCCGCGACGCCGTCGTGGTCGTCGTCGCTGAGCACCACGATCTGGCCGGTTCCGGGCGGGGCGAGGCCCGGGGTGCGGATGCCCGGCGAGGCGACGAAGAGGTCGCCGTTGGGCGCGAAGGCGAGCACCCGAGGCGCGGCGATGCCCGCGAAGCGCCGCACGCAGAAGCCGAAGGGGAGGCCCGCGCGGGTCACGTCCGGTGCGGGCAGATCGCAGAAGTAGGTCTCGCCCGGGACGCGGTCGAGCTGCGGACGCTCGGGGTGCACCACGCCAGCGTCGTAGCCCGACGAGCCGCTGTCGACGCACGAGGGGAGCCCGACGAGGAGGGCGACGAGGCTCAGGCTACGGACGGACCAGGCGCGCATTGGGGGGGTTAGAGGTCTATCAACGGCGCGGCGGCGGCGGCAACCGGCGACGCCTCCGGGGGGACGCGACGATCAGGCCCAGCGCGGTCAGCAGGGCCCCGGCGCCTGCACCGGGCGACGCGCCCGTCGCGACGCGGCAGTCGCAGCCGTCGCGAGGAGGGGCGGGGCCGGACCGGCGTCGACGACGGAAGCATCGCGCCCAGCGTCCAGCGAGGGGCGTCGATCGAGGGCACATCGAGGCCTTGACCCACCTCGGGGGCGTCGGCCCGCCCGAGGTCGCTCGGCGTCGCGGGGACATCGACCCCGCCGCCCGCGTCGACGACCGTCATCCCCGCGTCGAGGACACCTCCGCCGCGTCCTCGACCGCGTCGACGGCGCCCGCGTCGTGGAACACCGGGTCGCGGGCGCGCTCGCGTCGATGCTCCGGAGCGGCGCGGAGACCGTCGGCCAGATGGGACCGCAGGTCGACCCCACGGGCGTGTCGCCGCCGCAGGCTGCGGGCGAGCCCGTGAGCCGGCGCAGCGAGAGCAGCGGGTCGATGTGCTCGCCGCCGTCGCGGGAGCACCCGAGCGCGTAGCCGTCGGTCACCTCGTCGGCGCACACGAAGAGCAGCCCGGCGTGGTAGCGCAGGCACTTCACCCCGACGTCGCCGCCGACGCGGGTGAAGGGGCCGCCCCGCACCGAGCGGCGGATGCCCTCCGCGCGGCTGGTGCTGGCGATCCACACGGTGTCGCCGTCGTCGGAGAGCGCGAAGCCCACCATCTCCGCGCGGGTCTCCCCGATGCTGCGCAGGGTCATCCCGCCGTCCTCGCTCTTGAGGAGCATCGTCCCGAGGCCCCGGGTGGCGCGCACGTACAGAACATCCGGCCGCCTCGCATCGACCCCCGCGAGGTAGATCCCCTGGGCGTCGGAGAAGTTGCGGGTGACCTCGCGCACCGTGCGCCCGCCGTCGTCGCTGCGCAGCAGCACCGGGATTCCGCCGGACGCGTAGGCCGTCACGTAGACCCGCATCGGATCGTTGGGCGCCACGTCCGCGGTCTCGGAGAAGTACCCCATGAGCCTCGCGCCGGTGGTCCAGCTCCTGCCGCCGTCGGAGGACAGCACCAGCGCATCGTCCCCGGTGGGCCCGCCCAGCGCGACCATCGTGCGCCCGTCGAAGGTGTTGGTGACGTCGGCGTATCCCCGCATCGGAGCGCCCGTCGGCCGGGACCATCGACAGTACGCCCCGTCGCTCACCGAGAGGCCCAGAAGGTCGCGATCACCAGCGCGCCGTCCTGGCCGATGGAGAGCGACGGGTCGTTGGCGCCGACGGCCTCGTAGGACTCCTCGCAGACCCAGCCCCACTGGTGGCCGCCGTCGCGCGACAGCACCAGCCCGAATGTTGTGCGCAGCGCCAGGACGTCGTTGCGCGCGCCCGGACCCGCCACGAAATAGTTCGCCGCGGGGAAGCGCCCGTTGGCCCGCGCCTCGCCTGCGACCGCCAGCCCGATCGCCAGCGCTCCGCCCCACATCGCCGCCCGCGCTCCGCGCCGGGCCATCGCTCGTCGTGCCATAGGGTTCTCGCGTCGATCCTGCCACGATTCGCCCCCGCGACGGCGTCGCGTCACCACTGCGCTGCCCGCGTCGCACTGGACCTGGCCCGCACGACTGAGGGCAACCTCCGGCTCGGAGTGCCCTTCGCCATGCGTACCCTTCTGCTTCGTTCCGCCGCGCTTCTCGCGCTGGCGATGAGCCTTTCGGCCTGCGCCGGCGGCCAGGTCGCCGAGATGGACGCGATGACCCCGGACGACTCGACCTTCGTCGACGACTTCGTCAAGGACCTCGACGGCCCGAACCCCGACTCACCCCCGGAGCCGGGGCGCTGCGGCCAGGCCAGCCAGCGCTGCTGCGGCGGCACCGCGTGCGAGCGCGGGCTCGACTGCCGCGAGGGCGCGTGCTGTTCGCTGCCCGCCGCGACGTGCACCGGGGCGGGCGAGTGCTGCGACGGGATGCAGTGCGCGATGGGCCGCTGCTGTCACGCCATGGGCGACCGCTGCGACAGCAGCGCCGACTGCTGCGAGGGCACCACCTGCAGCGGCGGGACATGCATGGCCACGGCCGCGGCCTGCGGCGCGATGGCCCAGCCCTGCTGCGCCAGCGACGTCTGCCAGGCGGGCTTCGCCTGTAACGCCGGGATGTGCGCGGCCTGCGGCGGCGCCGGCCAGGCGTGCTGCCCTGGCGCGACCTGCACCGGGACGCTGGCGTGCATCGGGGACACCTGCCAGATGCCCGCGGCGTGCGGCGATCGGCTCCAGCCGTGCTGCAGCGGCAGCTCGTGCAACGCCGGGCTCACCTGCGACGGCGGCGGGGTCTGCAACCCGGCCCCCGCGGCGTGCGGCGGCGACGGCCAGATGTGCTGCGGAACGGCCTGCAACCCGGGCCTGGCGTGCAACGCCGGAACCTGCGGCGCCGCGCCGGGGATGACCCCCTGCGGCAACAGCGGCGAGGCGTGCTGCGGCGGGACGGCCTGCAACAGCGGGCTCATCTGCACCAGCGCGCGCTGCGCGATGCCGACCGGAGGGGGCGGCGGGGCGTGCGGCGCCAGCGGCGAGACGTGCTGCGGCGGAACGGCCTGCAACAGCGGGCTCTCGTGCATCGGCGGGAGCTGCTCGGCGTCGATGCCCGGCGGCGGCGGGGGCATGACGCCCGGCGGCGGCACCCCGGGGGCCTGCGGCGCCATCGGCCAGCCCTGCTGCGGCTCGGCGGCGTGCAACCTCGGCGCGGTGTGCTCGAGCGGCACCTGCAACGCGGCGCCCATTGATGGCCTGCGGCGGCGACGGCCAGGCGTGCTGCGGCACCGCGGCGTGCGACCCGGGCTTCACCTGCAACACCATGACGCGGCGCTGCGCGGCGAGCACCACGCCGGTCTGCGGCGGCGACGGCCAGCGCTGCTGCGCCATGGACCGCTGCACCAACCCGTCGCTCTCCTGCGTGGGCGGCACCTGCCGTAGCTGCGGCTCGGCGGGCTCGGCCTGCTCGTCCGTAAGCGACTGCTGCTCCGGGCTCGCCTGCTCGGGCTCGGCGTGCACCGACGGGACGACGCCGCTGCCGCCGGGCTCGGCCTGCACCCCGGGCGGTATGCCCGCGTGCGCGACCGGCACCACCTGCGGCGAGGCGCACGGCTCCGACCGCTGCTGCCGCGCCGAGTCCGGGCCGGTGCAGCGTCGACACCGACTGCTGCGGCGAGCTCTCGTGCCGCTCGGGCACCTGCCAGCGCAACGCCGCGGGTGGCGGCTGCAGCCGCGACTCGGACTGCACCTCGGGCAACACCTGCCAGAGCGGCCAGTGCCGGCCGATGGCCGAGGCGTGCCGGATGGCGGGCGCGTCGTGCATGACCGGCGGGCCGCGCTGCTGCGGCGCGCTGAGCTGCAACGGCAGCGGCACCACGGGCAACTGCTGCAGCGCCGCGGGCTCGGCGTGCACGGGCTCGGGCGACTGCTGCAACGGCCTCTCGTGCACCGGCGGCACCTGCGCCTGCTCGCCCGCGGGCCAGCGCTGCACCGCGAGCGCGGACTGCTGCGGCAGCGCGACCTGCGTGGGCGGCATGTGCCAGTGCCGCGCCCGTGGCCAGAGCTGCTCGGCCAACGGCGACTGCTGCACCGGGATGACCTGCAACAGCGGCGTGTGCTCGATGTGCGCCACGCCGGGCTCGGTCTGCACCCCCGGCAGCGGGACGGCGTGCTGCTCGCCCTCGCAGTGCCGCTCGGAGATCATCTCGACCTCGCGCTGCTGCGTGCAGCAGAACGAGGTGCACCCGGGACATCGACTGCTGCGGTCACATGCTCTGCGACAGCGGCCGGTGCGCCTGCCGCGTGGAGGGCCGCGGGTGCCGGGAGAACAACGAGTGCTGCTCGGGCCTGAGCTGCCAGAGCAACGTCTGCCGCCGCGCGCCGATGGACGGCGGAACCGGCTCGGACGGCGGCGGCATCAACATCGACATCCCGCGCATCGACGGCGCGGCGGGCGACGCCCGGGTCGACAGCGCGACGGGCGACGGCGGGATGTGCATCGCCGCGGGCTCCTTGTGCGTGCAGGGCTCGACGGCCTGCTGCGGCGACTACTCTTGCGGCGCGCAGCCGGGCGGAACCTTCTGCTGCCGCCCGGCGATGGGCGCATGCAGCACCTCGCGCGAGTGCTGCGGCTCGATGCTCTGCACCAACGGCGCGTGCGTGTGCCGTCGCCGGGAGGAGTCCTGCTCGGCGAACCTCGACTGCTGCGGCGGGGCCCGCTGCAACATCGCGATGGGCGCAAGCAGCGAGCACGTGCGCTTGCAGCCAGGCCTCCGAGAGCTGCACCTCCAATGAGGGCTGCTGCTCAGGTCTCACCTGCCGCAACGGGCGGTGCCTCGCGATGGGCTGCTTCGCCCGGGCGAGCGCTGCGACAACACCGACGCCGGGTCATGCTGCGGCGGCTACGCGTGCAACATCCAGCCGGGCGGGCAGAGCACCTGCTCGCGCGGCCCCGCGCTAGTAACGACCGACCCCCCGACGACCTGCATGACCGGCGCGGAGTGCGCTGGCAGCGTGCTGTGCACGGGCGGTGTCTGCGTCTGCCGCCGCGGCGGCGAGTCGTGCTTCTACTCCAACGACTGCTGCGGAGCGATGCTCTGCATCCGCCCGGGCGGCGGGTCGACGGGCATGGGCACCTGCCAGTGCCAGGCCAGCGGCAACGGCTGCCGCATCAACGGCAACGACTGCTGCTCGGGGGCGTGCCGCTCGACCCCGACCGGCGATCGCTGCCCCTGACAGGCGCCCAGGGAGACCGCCCGCCGGTCCCTTGATGCGCTCGCTCGGACGCTGGTAGCGTCCGCGCGATGAACGCCCCCAGCCGCTATCTCGTCGCCATCGTCATCGCCAGCAACCTGATGGGCTGTCAGCTCATCAAGAAGTTCACCGATCGCAACAACGACTCGGGTGCTGCGCCGACGGGCACCACCGTGGTGACGCTCGACGGCGGCGGCATCGCGCTGCCCAACCCCAACGTCGTCGCGTACGACGCTGCGGCCTGGGGCGACGCGGGCGCCGCAGCCAACGAGGCGATGGCGGCGGCCAACGCGGCGATGGCGGCCGCGGCTGACGCCCTCGGCGCAGGCCGGGCAGGCGCTGCAGAACGCGCAGAACACCCTCGGCGACGCGGGGTCAACCCGCCGCGGCCCCTCCTGGCGCGGCAGAGGCCGACGCGGGCGCTGCGATGGCGGCCCCGGGTGTGGCCCCGACGGCCCCCGGTGGTTGCCGCTCCGTCGTCGCCCGCCGCTGCCGAGCCGCCGACGAGCCGAGCAGACCGGGCGCCGCCCGTCGCGTCGGCACGACGACTACTGCCGTAAGCGCCCCGGCCAGCTGCACCCGCGAACGGGCCAGATCTGCCCGAACATCCTCGGGTCGCAGAACCTCCAGCGCTGACCGTCCCTTCGCCCGCCGCGTGACCCTCGTACGCCTCGAGAGGCTGCGCTCCCCTGGCGCGATGACCCCCAGGGAGTGCGGCGACTGCACCGTGTGCTGCTCCGTGATGGCGGTGACGGAGCTGCGCAAGGCCTCGCGGCGATCCTGCGAGCACGTCGGCCCCGAGGGCTGCCGCATCCACCCCGAGCGCCCGGCGAGCTGCCGAGAGTTCCATTGCTTGTGGCTCCGGGGCGCGGTCGCGGGCGACGAGGCGCTGCGGCCTGACGCTCGGGGTATGTTCGACTACTTCGTCACGCGCGGCACCGGCGAGGAGCACCTGATCGCGTTCGAGCTATGGCCCGGGGCGCTCGACGAGCCCGCGGCGCGGTCGCTCTGGAGGAGCTCGCTCGCACCCACGAGCTGCGCCTCTCCTACCGCGACGGCCGCTGGAGCTCGCTCGGCCCGGATTCGCCTCCCTGACGAGAGCCTCAGTCGGGCGTCGCGAGGTCGGCCCGGATCGCCTCGACCAGCGCCGACAGCCGCTCGAAGCCGGGCCCGCGTGGCGAGCGAAGGGTGTCCAGGGTCTTCCAGCTCGACCTGGCTCAGTCCGTCGGACGCGCACGCGATGCCCGCGGCCAGGTACACGCCCGCCTCGCCGACGTCGTGCGCCCGCAGCAGCCGGCCGACGGCCTCGCAGCGCGCGGCGGCGCCGTCCCTCGACAGCGACGCGGTGAACCCGCTCAGCATGGCGTCGACGTCGTCGGCGGGGATGCCCTCGTCGGAGAGGGCAAGCAGCGCCTGGCGCATGTGCGAGCGCTCGGCGCGGTCGAAGCGGCCGTCCGCCTGGGCGATGAGGAAGCCAGCCTCGAACACCGCGCAGAAGAGCTGCGCGGACGCCGGTCGAGGCGGGAGCCACGGGCGCGCGTCGAAGCCGTCGGAGAACCCGCTCACCCCTCGGCTGCGTCGCTGGTCGGGGCGCGCGCCTTCAGGCGCTGCGCAAGCGGTCGCAGCCGGTCGAGCAATCGTCGGAAGCCATGAGATCCTCCAGGGGTGCGACGGAGACTTTAGTGCGGGAAGACGCCCTTGACGTAGAGGCCGACGCCCACGCCGACCAGCAGCAGCGCGCGGCCACGACCGCCAGCAGCGCGGCCGGGAACTTCTTCCCCTCCGTCGTCGTCGGGAGGCTGCCCGAGGGGGCGTACGACTGGCTTCTCACCAGCGAGGTGGGCTGCGTGACCGGGGGGCTTCGGCGAGGGGGCGATCGGAGACGGGCGAGTCCGGCGCGTCGCCCTCGAGCTCGTCGGCGAGGTTGCCGGGCGGCGTGGAGACGGCGGCCGAGACGCCGTCCAGGGAGACTCCCAGGCGATGCCGGTGCGGCTCGGGCGGCCGTCGTCGAGGAGGTCGCTGGCCCACTCGCCGACGTTCTCGAAGTCCCCGGCGTCGAGCGGCCGAGCGCCCTCGGCGTTGGGGTTGGAGCCTGCGGTGCCGGTCTTGGCGGCGGGCGACGGGCTGTGCGGGTCGTCGAGGGAGGTGAAGCGCAGCAGCTCTTCCTGGATGAGCTGGTCGATGACCGGAGCCGTCCTTGCGGAGTGAGCGTGGCGGCGCCCTTGCGCTCGGCGACGGCCTCGTTGACGACGCGCGCCAGGTCCTGCGCGCCGACGCGCATCTTGTTGCCGAAGATGAAGTTGAGCAGCTCGTCGCTGAAGGCGGCAGCGTCGGCAGCCAGCGGACGCGCTTGTCCTTCGCGAGGGCCACCGCGAGATGTTCTCCAGCTCCTCGGGCACCGCGGGGTTGATGGACCGCAGCGACGGCACCACGGCCTGCTGCACCATCTTCACGGTCTGGTAGTCGGTCTCGCCCTGGAAGAGCTTCCGCCCGGCGAGCATCTCCCAGAGCATGATGCCGACGGCGAAGATGTCGGCCTGGGCGTCGGCCTCGTCGCCCATCGCGGTCTCGGGCGCGAGGTAGCTGAACTTGCCCTTCACCACGCCGGGCTCGGACGCCAGGTGCGGCAGGACCCGCTTGATGGCGACCTGCTTCTTCGAAGCCCGCGACGCTGGTGGCCTCGCCCGGAACACCTCCGCCATGCCGCCGGACTCGGGGCGTTCGGTGACTCGATAGCTGCTCTGCGCCCGTGCTTCGGAGGCCATGGAAGGGTTTGGACTCGATCGCTTGGAGAGGGGGCAACCAATGTTCTAGGGTTGTGCAACAACGGTGCCCCGAGGCCCGGAGGTGTCAAGCAATGACCTCCCGATGCGCGTTGACCCGATCGCCCCGCGCGCAGTACGTCCTCGGCTCGCATGAACGGCCATCGCGGGTGCGGTTGGGGACATCGTTGTGGCGGCCGTGTTCCTGCTGATCGCGGCGGGCCGGGGCCCGCTTCTTCGCCCGGCGACCCCGGGCGCTTCCGCCGGGCGCGCCCCTTCGACCTCACCACTCCGCCTCGACATCGCCCTCAGGTGTCCGCTCGCTCGGTCTCCGCCGTCGCCGAGCTCACCTTCTCCCCGCCGCGACCCCGACGCCCGCGTGCTGCTCCTGGACGCCGTCGCCTTCGAGCTGGAGTCCGTCACCCTCGCGGCGGGCGACGTACCGCTGCCCTTCGCCTACGACGGTGAGGTGCTCCAGGTGACCCTCGGCGCCCTCTCCTCGGGGGTCGTGCGGGTGCGCTACCGCGCTCGTCCTCGGAGGGGCCTCTACTTCCTCGCGCCCGACGCCGACGCCCCGACGCGCCCGGAGCAGGTGTGGTCGCAGTGCCAGGACGAGGACGCCCGGTACTGGTTTCCCTGCACGACTCGCCCGACATGCGCATGACCACGGAGCTGCTGGTCACCGCCCCATCGGGCTGGACCGTGCTCTCCAACGGCACGCTCATCGAGGCGCTCCGCAGGTCCGCCGACGCCGGGCTCTGGCACTGGCAGCGACCACCGCGCGCAGGCTACCTCGTCACCCTCGTGGCGGGACCTTCTCGAGCTCGACGCCACGCGCGACCCGTCGCTGCCGGTGCGCTTCGTCGACCCCGGTCGCGAGGCCGAGGGTGGCGCTCGCTCGGCCGCACCGCCGACATGATCGAGCACTTCAGCGCCCTCACCGGCGTCGCCTACCCGTGGTCGAAGTACGACCGGGTGGCGGTGCACGACTCACCTTCGGCGGCATGGAGAACACCTCCGTCAGCACGCTCACCGAGCGCTGCCTGCTCGACAGGCGCGCCGCCCTCGACGCGACCGCCGACGACCTCGTCGCGCACGAGCTGTTACCGGTGGTTCGGCGACCTGGTCACCTGCCCACGACTGGTCGCAAGCCTGGCTCAACAGGGCTTCGCGGCCTTCTTCGAGCACCTCGACGTCGAGCGCAAAGACAGCCGCGACGCGTACCTCTACAACCTCAAGCAGCACGCCGACGCGTACTTCGGCGAGACGACGCGCGCTACCGCCGCCCGGTGGTGTGCGCCACCTGGGGCGCCCTATCGACCTCTTCGACCGGCACCTCTACGAGAAGGGGGGCTGGGTGCTCCACATGCTGCGGAGCAGGCTCGGCGACGCGCGGTGTTCTGGGCGGGCGTGAAGGAGTACCTGACGCGCCACCAGGGGCGCTCGGTGGGACGCGCGACTTCAGCGCGCCATGGAGGACGCCTCGGGCCGCTCGCTCGGAGGCTTCTTCAAACAGTGGATCACTCGGGCGGGCACCGGGCTGGGCTCGACGCGCTTCGACGCCGAGGAGCCGATCTCCACGTCACGCTGCGGCGGACCGAGACCGTCGACGCGGTGACCCCTTGCTTCCCGCGCTGCCGGTGACCGTCTCCGTGATGCGCCTCCGGCGAGGAGCAGCGGCACTCCGCTCGTCCTCGACGACCGCTCGCGCACCTTCGCGCTGCCCTGCGGGGCGGCGCCGCGCAGGTGAGCGTCGACCCGGAGGGCGCTGCTGGCGAAGGTCACCTCCAGCGTACCGGCGGCGATGCTGCGCGAGGCGCTCGCGGGCGACCCGGGGCGCTGGTGCGGTGGCGCGCGGCGGCGTCGCTGGCGGGCACGACGGCAGGCTCAGCGTCGCGGCGCTGGAGCGGGCGCTGCGAGACGACGCGTTCTGGGGCGTGTCGGCGGAGGCCCGCCCGGGCGCTGGGCGAGCTGCGGGGGCGAGGGCCTGGGAGGCCCGCTCTCCCGCTCGGTCGACCACGCGCGAAAGGTTTCGCCGCGCGGTGGCGAGGGCGCTCGGGGGAGTTTCGCACCGACGCCGCGGCGGCGTCTGGCCTGGTGGGCAAGCTGAAGTGGCGACGCGAGCTGGCTGGTGGAGTCGGAGCTGGCGAAGGCGGCGGGGGCGCACCCGTCGGGCGACGGCCTACGACGCGCTGGTGGGGGCGCTGGCGAGGAGAGCTGGCGCGACGTGGTGCGCATCGGGGCGGTGGAGGGCCTCGGGGCGCTGCGCGACGCGAGGGCGATCCCGCTGCTGGCGCTCACGACGCCGAGCGTGGGGCCTCGACGAGGCGGGCGGCGGTGGGGGCGCTGGCG
>JADJAE010000058.1 GCA_016704445.1 Deltaproteobacteria bacterium | reverse complement strand
CGTCGGCCACCACCGCCACCGTCGCCCGCCTCGTGCGCCGCGCGCGCCGCGACGCCCGCCGCGCCGCCGCCGATCACCAGCACGTCCGCCGTCACCTCATTGCGCGCTCACGGCAGCGCCGCCACATCCAACGTCCGCAGCGCCATATGGTCATCGCCTCGGCCCTCGCCTGTGTCGCCGATCGCAGGAGCCTCGACCGCTGCCTCGACCGCAGCAGCTCCGCCGCCTGGGCGCTTTTCTCCGGGACTCCAGCCCAGCTCCTCGCCCGCGATCACCGCGCCCGCCAGCGCGCGGTCGTTGCCGCCGCAGGCGCCAATCGCCAGGTTGGTGCGCCTCGCCACGTCCAGCAGGAGTGCGCGCGTACTCGTGCTTCGCCGCCCAGCGCACCTCGCAAAGGCCAGCACCGGCTCGTGGCTGCACGCCACCATCACTCCCCGGCGGCCGCTGTCCCGAGGATGTGGTCTCCGCGCGCGATCCGTGGCGGGTCACCAGGCGCTCGACGGCGAAGCGGGACAGCTCAAGCGAAGCGGGCCCTTGCTAGGTCGATGTCCGAAGCCGGTCGCCGCCAGGCAGCGGCGACGAGTGCGTCGTGCACGCGGCGTGGTTGCCCAGCTTCGGGGCGATCAGGTCCGCGGCCTCCTGGGCGGAACATCCGGTAGCTCGCCAGCTTGCCGCCGATGAGGAGTAGAGCCTTCGCGCCGTGCGCCCGTGGTCCGACCACCTCGTGCTCCCTGGACAGGGCGTCCTCCATCTTGCCCCAGGCGTAGAGCGGCGGGCGCGCCCCGACGGTGGCGCCGATGATGCGGGCGTCGCGAACCCTCGGCAGCACCTGCTCGATGCCCTCCACGGGGGTAGCGCACCTCGTCGGTGGTCACCGGGGAAGTCGTCGAGGTCGGCGGCGGGTCGTCGTCGTCGGTGGTGCCGATGAGGCCGGTGTTGCCCGCCAGGGCTCGATGAAGATCTGCCGCCCATCTACCGCGTCGGCCATCACCCCGATGTCCGTCATGCGCGGTCGAGGCATGGTGCACGCCCTTGCCGGGGCGCACCCGCCGCGTGCTCCGCGACGCCCGCGAGGCCGCGGTGATCGGGCTCCACGCGCCGGTGCAGTTGACCACCGCGCGCGCGCTGGTCATACGCGCCTCGCCCGTCGATGCGGTCGCGCGCGCGGCGACGCCGGTGGCGCGGCCCCTCCTCGACGCGATGCGCTCGACGCTGGGCGTGCCGCGTGCGTAAGCAGCCGATGCTCCACCGCGTCGATGGCGTTCGCCACGCACAGACGGTTGCCGTATGCCCCACTCGTCGAAGGTCACCCAGCCGATGAGCTCGTCGACGCGAGGCCGGGACCGGACGGGGTCTCCGCCGGGGTCGGCCGGGTGTGTGGGCTTGCCTCGCTTCAGCGGCTGGTACTCGTCGTACGGAGAAAGAGGCGTCGAGGACGTCGAGCGCACCCTGGCCACCGGCCCGTGGCCGTAGACCGGCATCACGCAGGTGCGGAAGATCATGTGCGGCGCGATGGTCTGGATGTAGCCAGAGTCGACGCAGGACGAGCGGGTGACCGAGGGGTGCGTCGTGAGTGGCGCGGCCCTCCATGGATCATCGGACGGTTGCCGCTCGCCCCGAAGGCCGGGTCGTTGCGCTCCAGCAGGATCACCCGGAGCCGCGGAGGCGAGGTCGCGCGAGGCCGGTGCCGTTCACGCCGCCGCCGATGATGAGCACGTCGCAGTCGGGCCGACGATGAGCGAGGTCAGTAGTCATAGGGTTGAGCGATTGGGGGCGCTTCGAGGCTCTCTCCTGTAGCGTCGGCGCGGGAGGTTACTTCAGACCTGTCGAGCACGAAGCATCGTGCGCATTGACGCCCACATGGGGCACATCTCTGCGTGCGATCAGCGACGCACGAGGTTGAGGAGCGGTGGTCCGCGGCTCGATCCGGAGTTCGAAGGGCTTGCCCACCACGCCCCGCCGCTCAGGACGCGCGCCGCCTCCGCCAGCACGGCGTCGTCGGGGGAAGGCCGAGGGATCCCCAGGATGACCGCGCTTGCGAGGGTCTGCTACAGCTCGTCGGGCGCGCTCAGGCCGTCGCGACCGGGCAGGTGCCCGTCGCTCACCACCGGGGCCGGGGGCGAGTTGTCCTCCGTCGGGTGCAGTTCGCGATCTCGATGAGCTCCTCGGCGTTGCGGGCCTCGGAGACGATGAAGCCGTCCCTCGTCAGCGCCTCGACGATGAGGCGCAGCAGCTCGGGTCGTTCTCGGCGACGAGCGCCCCGGTGCCAGTCCGATGCGCCGTTGCCTCGCGACGACTGGGCGGCGACCGGGGGGACGGGCGAGGGAGACGGACATCGAACCCTCCTTCCGGACAGTGGTTGCGTGGTTGCTGTGGTTTTAGCCGTACTCGGCGAGCCGTCCTCTGACGCTGCGTACGAGGTTACCCCATGGAGCTCCAGGGAGTCACGCAGGCCCCGGGGCCCCTCCTACCGCGGAGCCTCCACCCTGTTGCATGGTACGCCCATGCACCGTCCCCATCGTCTCGCGGTCGTCGCGCTGCTCCTCGCCGGCTGTTCGAGCGGGGCCGTCGTCGGCTCCGACGCCGGGACCACGACCACCCCCCCGGACAACCTCGACGACTGGGGCGGCGACCGCGGCAGCATGATGCAGTCCCCCGGCACCGGGGATTTCGGCATCGGGAGATGTCCACCGATCCGCCCGAGATGGAGCCCTCGGAGGGCGACGCGCCCACGGAGCCCGAGTCACCTCCCGAGGAGGACCCCACCGTGGACGTGCCCGACGAGGACGGCGTGACGCCGCGCGACCCGGACGAGGGCGCCGACCCGGACTCGCGCAGCGGCATCGATCCTCCGGTCATGGGCGCCTCTCCGGAGGTCCCCTCGCCGAGCCTCTCTCGGACAACGGACCCCGGGGGCGGGGACCCGATGGCCGTCAGCGACCCGCCGTACCAGACGGCCGTGCCGACGGTGCAGCGACGGTGGTTTCGTACCCCTGCGGGCTCGCCCATCTTCCTCAACGGGGTGAACACCGTCTACGGCGGCTCCTTCTCGCCGCGCATCGGCCCCTACCTCGCAGCCCACGCCCCCCGCCGAGGAGTGGCGTCGTATGTCCTCTCGCAGCACCTACGGCCTCAACTGGATCGGCTCGTGGATCGCCCACGACAACCCCGTCATCGCCACCGCCAACGCCCCCTACGGCGCGGTGCTCAGCGCCTCGCCCGCGGCGCAGCTCCGCCAGCGCGGCGACGCCTCGGCGCCCGCCAGCGTGCGCTCCGACGGTCAGCCCTTCTCCCCGCGCGGCCACTGGCTCCAGGACCCGCGCCTCCCCGGCGGCCGCACGATGTTCTGCGGCGGCATCTCGCGGCGCACGTTCGGTGATCCCTTCAACCCCGACTATCAGCGCGAGGTCGCGGCGCAGCTCGAGACGCAGGTCGCCCGGCACCGCCACCGTCGCAACCCTCGTCCTCTACTACATGGGCAATGAGCAGGGCCTCGGCGACTACACCCGCGAGCGCTCGCCCACCGGGGCCACCCCCGACCCCGCGTACTGCGCCCGGGGCACCGGCATCGCCGACCTCCGCCGCTTCGTCTGGACCGAGTGTCCCAACATCAGCTCGATCGACCTACCGCTCTGCGCGCCTCATGCGCTGGCGTCGTTTCTGCGCTTCCGCTACGCCGACATCGCCGCGCTCAACGCCGCCTGGGGCGCCGCCTACGCGAGCTTCGACGCCCTCCTCGCCGACCGCCCGCAGCCCACTGCCGGCGCGCGCGGCGACGACCTCGCGGACTTCGCCCTCACGCTCGTGCGCCAGTACGTGCGCGTCACCACCGAGGCGATCCGCCGCGCGGACACCCAGGAGAACGGCGCGGTGCTCCGCCCTCCGCGCCCGGCCCATCGCGTCGCCGCGCCTGGCCATCGCGACGGACCGCGGGTTTCACTTCTACAGCTTCGGCGGCACCGCCGATCGCTGGACCACCGGCGGCGAGGTGCCCGACCCGCACCCCCGCCGCACCGCCGGGCGCATCGACCCCAACGCCAACCCCGAGCTCGATCCGAGCACGGTGCGCTTCGACCCGTACCGCGCCTTCGGCCGCTACCAGTCGCAGCCCGAGGCGGGCTTCGACATCATCGCGGTCAACGCCTACACCGGGGCCGCGCGCTTCCCCGAGCGCTGGCTCCACACGGGCTTCGCCCGGCTTCGCTCGGCCTCCGGCCGCCCGCTGATGGTGAGCGAGTTCGGCCTCCGGCTGCGCGACGCCTGCTGGACCAACTCGGGCGGCGCGACCTCCTACGTCGGCGGCTCCGCCCGCTGGACCGAGGGCGACCCCGCGACGTCGAGCGAGGGCGCTCAGCGCGAGCCAGGTGCGGCAGCTCATCCGGGAGGGCGCGCTCGCCGTGAGCTGGCACCGCTGGCTCGACGATGAGCGCCCGGCGGCGGCAGGAGCGCCGAGGGTGGCGGCGTGCAACAACCGCCAGCGGACCAACGGTCAGCGGAAGGGCCTGCTGCACGGCAACGGCGTGCGCTACTGGGGCCTCTACCGGGGCATCCACTCGTTCAACCTGTCGCTCTACTCCAACGTCCGCTCGGTGCGCTCGTGGTGGCAGTGAGCGATGCTCGCGACGCGTTGACGAAGCGCCCTCCGCTCTCCAACGTGCTCTCCCCGAGAGGGACCCCATCGATGACCACCGCCCCAAGCTCTCCCCGCAGGCTTCGACGTCTCGCGCCTCGCCACGGGCGACATCGAGTCGCTCGCGCCGCCACGCTCAGCCCCGACGAGCGCCACGTCATCCTGGCGCACGGCACCGAGCGGCCCTTCTGCGGCACGCTGCTCGACAACAAGAAGCACGGCACCTACGTGTGCCGCCTCTGCGCGCTGCCGCTCTTCAGCTCGAAGGCGAAGTTCGACTCGGGCACCGGCTGGCCCAGCTTCTTCCAGCCCTACGCGCCGGAGCACGTCGAGGAGATCATCGACGAGACCTACGGGATGGTGCGCACGGAGATCCGATGCCAGCGCTGCGGCGGGCACCTGGGGCACGTGTTCCCGGATGGTCCTCCGCCGACGAGGCAGCGGTACTGCCTCAACTCGGCCTCGCTTGAGTTCGTCGAGGAGGGGAACAGCCTCCCGCAGCGCGTCGACAGCGACCGCGGCGTCCCGCGCACGGGCTGAGAGCCCTCAGCGAAGCTCCGAGACGTCCCCCTCGTCCGCGCACACCTCGGCCTCCAGGGGCTCCGCTCCGCTCGGTCCCTCCCAGCACCCGCAGCGGAACCCTGGAAGCACCGCGCGCCGTCGACCACCCCTGCCCTCGTCGGTGAGCCGCGCCCGTGCGCCCGTGCGTCCCTGCGGGGCTGCCGTCGGCCCATCGCAGCCTGGCGCCGCGGCGCACCGCCCAGCGCGCCCCCGGCGGATCATCCCCGCGATCGTCGACGTCCAGTTCCAGGGCGGGCAGCACGGCCCCATCGGCGACCACGGCCTCGAAGCGCACGCAGGGCGTCGCCACCACCACCCGCGCGCCCTCGCCGGTCGCGCGACGGGAGAGCACATACACGGGCGGGTCGCGGGTCACCTCCCGCGGTCCGCCCCCTCGGGGAGCGTGACGCGGGTTCCGGGGGCGAGCCGCTCGGCGCGAGCGACGGGGCGATCGGGCTGCGGAGCAGGGTGTTCCAGTGCCGTGGCAGGGGCGGCGGGAAGGGTGAGGCGCAGGCCCGCGTGGTCGAGCCCGGACACTCCGCGCAGCGCGACCCTGGGCTGCACCCGAGAGGCTCCCCTGCGGGCCCGAGAGGGAGATCGGCGCGGCGAGCACCGGAGCGATCGACGACGAGCGCGCGAAGAAGCGCAGGCGCATTCCCCCAGGGGGAGCGAGCGACGGGGCGCACTGCCTCGCGGAGGTCGGCATGGTCTCCAGCTCCACCCACTCGCCGCGAGCGCGCACCCGGCGCAGCGTGGCCCCGACCGCGACGGTGACGCCAGGCGCCTGGTCGTCGGGGCGGGTGCGGAGGGTGGTTCCTTCGTGGACGCGCACGAAGCGGTGCGCAGGCCGCGCGGCGGGCGCGGGTCGCTGAGCGGAGGCGCAGGCCAGCGGCAGCGCCGCGAACAGGGAGAGCAGCAGTGGGCGCATCGGAGGAGTTAGGGGCGCGAGGGTACTACCAGCGCCTCCAAGGGGGGACGTATCAGGACGCAGGGGGTGACCCGGACGGCGACGCGGTGGGGCGATCCGCGTCGGCGGGGTGGGCGTCGGTTGCTACGATGGCTCCCATGCGCAGCGTCCTCCATGGGTTGTCCCTCGCGTCCCTGCTCGTGGCCTGCTCGGGCAGCCAGACCCCGGCGAGCTCAACGCCTCCGCCTCCGCCGCCGAGCGCTCCCGTCGTGATCGACGCCGGAGCCCCCCGCCGTCTCGGCGTGCGCCGCGGTGCTGTGTGCGCCCGACACGCGCTGGCGAGGAGACCCACGGCGTCGCGAGTTGCGTCCCCATCATGCGCCCGCGTCGAAGCTTCTGCGGCGGCATCGCGGCCATCCGATGCCCCGATGGAGGGCGGTGCGTCGACGATCCCGATGACGACTGCGACCCGGCCCGCGGGGGCCGCGACTGTGGCGGCGTCTGCGAGCCCGCGGCGGCGAGCACCGCCCCGCAGCGGTAGGGCATCGACGCCGACGGGGCGTCGCTTCGCCTGGACCGAGCGCGACGGTTGGAGGGCTGTGGTCAGGGCGTCGGTGAAGACAGCCGAGGCGGTTGGCGGCCGCTCCTCCCCGGTGGCACGCTCGCGGACGATGGCCGCGCCACCACCTCACGATCGAATACGGCGATGACGTACTGCTCAGCGTCGGGCTGTCTGCGGAGCAGTTCGCGCAGGAGGCGAAGTTCCTCCTGGCCGCTCGGCTGTACGAGCTCGGGCGTTTGACGGCGGGGCAGGCCGCCGGGCTGGCGGCCATCGGGCGCGTGGAGTTCTTCGGTCGGCTGGCGGCCGTCGGGGTGAACATGGTCAATCTCCGCCCCGAGGATGCGGACGACGAGATCCGGTTCGGACTCGAGGTCACGGGCTCGCTGGGCCTGCTGCTGCGGGCGCGCACGCTCGGATTGATCCCCGCCGTGCGGCCGCTGATCGAGAGGGCCGTCGCCGCGGGGGTCGGCTACGACGCCGAGCTGATCCGCCGGGTGCTTGCGTCCGTCGGCGAGTGACCTTCGGGGCGCTCCGAGGCTGATGGCAAGTGCGAGCAGCCGCGGACGGAGCGGGTGGATGGGGCGGAGGGTTGTGGTCAGGGCTCGGCGAAGACGGCTTCGATGGAGGCCGCGTCGAGGGCGCGATCGGCCCAGCGCTCGAGGAGGGCGGTGTCGGTGGTCGCGAGGAGGCGGGCCTCGGTCGTGGGGCTCACATCGAGGCCGCGACGCCGGAGGATCCTCAGCAGCATCAGCGCCTCGCCGCGGGCCTCGCCGCGGGCCTCGCTCTGGCCTGCAGCCGGGCTCCGCGCCGCTTCATGACGTCTTCTTCCCAGCGCTCCAGCGCGGGCTTGTAGGGCAGTTGGTCGATGTCGATCATCTCCGTGCTCCTCAGCTTCTCTACGACCGACGGGTGAGAGATGGCCATTGATGCCTCGCTGCATCGACTGTCGCAATCGCTCGTCCCGGATCTCCCCCGCTCGCTCCATGGCGCGTCGCACCACGGCCACGGCTCGCGCCCCCCAGCGGCCCTGCATCACCCACGCGGCGAAGACCGCCAGCTCGGGCGGTCCGCGCGTGAGCATCGCGTCGGCCTCGGGGGAGCCCAGCCGCTGCACCGTCGGGGCGACGCCCCAGCGGGTTCCGCCCGTGTGATGAGAGGCGATCGTCGCGGCCCAGCGCGCGTCGCGGCTGGAGCAGCGGGCGCCTGCACCGCCGGGGAGCGTCTGGTAGTGTCCCGGAATGGTCTGGCACATCCACGGACGCGTGCGGGGCGGTCGCCTCCTGATCGATGAACCGACGGATCTCCCCGAGGGCGCTGACGTGCAGCTCGCGGTGGTCGACCTCGGAGACGACCTCGACCGCGAGGAGAGCGCCCGGCTCAAGCTGGCGCTGACCGAAGCGGCGGGTGAGCTCGCGCGAGGCGAGGGCATCCCCGCGGAGCAGGTGCTGGCCGAGCTACGCGCGCGCTCCGCGTGAGCGACGCACCGACGCTGACGATCGTCATCGCGCCTCGGGCCCGGGTGCAGCTCATCACGGTGGACGAGTGGTGGCGTGAGCACCGACCCGAGGCCCCGGAGCTCATCCAGTTGGAGTTCGGGGAGGCACTGGAGCAGCTCAGGACTGCGCCCAGAAGCGGGGTCTTCGTGCTGGGCGCTCCGGTGCCCGACCTGCGGCGCGTGCTGCTCGTTCGCACGCGTTATCACGTCTACTACGTGTTCGATGAGCAGCGAGCGACAGTGGAGATCATGGCCGTCTGGCATGCGATGCGTGGGCGCGGCCCCGTGCTCCGCTAGCGTTCCCCGAGCGCGCCTGACGGATGGCGGAGGCGGCGGTGGTGGCGGGCGTCTGGTAGCGTCGCGGCCATGCGGCGAGGAGCGATCGCGTTGGGGTGGGCCGCAGTGGCGCTGGCGGCGAGCTGCGAGCAGCCGCGGACGGAGCTGGTGGTGCGCGTGGACTCGGAGGTCGCGTGGGGCCCGGGGCAGCGGGTGCAGTCGGTGGTGCTCGTCGTGCGGCGGGCCGGGGCGAGCGGCCTAATCCAGAGCGCGCGCACGACGGTGCTGGGCACAGGCAGAGAGCAACGGGCGCTGCCGCTCTACGTGGGCGTGATCCCAGCCGATGACGTCGAAACGCCGTTGTGGATCGAGGCGCTGGGATGCGGCGATCCCAGCGGGTGCCGAGAGGCGACGGCGGTGGTGGCACAGCGAGCGGTGGTGAGGTTCACGCGAGGGGAGACGGGGGCACTGCCACTGGTGTTGGCGTCGGCGTGCGTGGGGACGACGTGTGCGCTCGATGAGCGCTGCGGGATCATGGGGCGCTGCGAACCTGCGACGCGGGCGCAGAATGAGATCGTGCCTTTTGTGGAGGTCGACCCGCCCCGCGTGGACGTACCCATCGAATTCGACGCCTTGGCGGATACCGAGTCGCATGTCGTCAGGGGAACCGACGTGGCCGTTCAGACGGATGCGAATGCCCTCGAAGTCGGGACCGTCGATGTGGTGGCCCTCCCCGAACGCCTTGATGGTGGGGTCGTGGTCGATACGCCCACCGATCTGGGAGTGACACCCTTCGACCGGCCCACCACTGACATTGTCCCAGGTGCCTGCACTGAGGGGGCGACGCGTCCCTGCTACACGGGACTGCCCGCAACGCGCAACGTCGGACTATGCAGCGACGGGTTTCAGCGCTGTGCAGGTGGACGCTGGGGCGTCGAGTGCAACGGCGAGACGCGACCGCAGGTAGAGGAGTGCAACACCATCGACGACGACTGCGACGGCACCGTCGACAACATCCAGAGCATCACCTGCTATTCGGGCCCGCCCGGGACGCGGGCGGTGGGCATCTGCCGCGAGGGGATGCGACGCTGCGACGGAGCGATGGCCCCGCGGTGCATCGGCCAGGTGTTGCCCGAGACCCGGGAGGTCTGCGCCAACGGGCGCGACGACAACTGCAACGGGATGACGGACGAGTCTGGCTGTCTCTGATGCCCCACTCTACTCAAAGGGTTCCGAAGGAACAGTGGACCGAAGCTCACAACTCTCCAGGGACGGCCCGCCCCCTGAGAGACGCTGACGGATGACGTGGAGCGACCGCAGTTGCCGCGACCGTCTGGTAGCTTCGCGGCCATGCGGCGAGGAGCGATCGCGTTGGGGTGGGCTTCGGTCGCGCTGGCGGCGGGCTGTGAGCAGCCGCGGACGGAACTGGTGGTGCGCGTGGACTCGGAGCTCGCATGGGGCCCTGGGCAGCGGGTGCAGTCGGTGGTGCTCGTCGTGCGGCGGGCGGGAGCGAGCGGCCTGATCCGCAGCGCGCGAACGACAGTGCTGGGCACGGGTCGCGAGCAACGGGCGCTACCGTTGGTGTGGGTGTGATCCCGGCCGATGATGACGTCGAAACGCCGTTGTGGATCGAGGCGCTGGGCTGCGGCGACCCCAGGGGTTGCGGGGAAGCGACGGCGGTGGTCACACAGCGAGCGGTGGTGAGGTTCACGCGGGGGCAGACGCAGGCGCTGCCGCTGCTGCTGGCATCGGCATGCGTGGGCATGACGTGTGCGCTCGATGAGCGCTGCGGGATCATGGGGCGCTGCGAACCTGCGACGCGGGCGCAGGAGATGGTGCGGCCGTTCAACGGGACCGATGCGGCAACGGGGTCGGGGGTCGAAGCGCGGGGCGACGCGGGCAGGATCACGGATGCAGGCACTGACATCAGCATTTCCATGGATGTCACTGGAATCGATGTGGTGGCGCCGGTCGATGTGGCGCTGGTCGACATCGTGACTCCCGCCGACCCGGTCTCGGACGCCGTGCTCCCCGCTGAGGATGGAAGCATCGCCTGTTCGACCGGGCGGACGTTCTGTGGCGCCTTGTGCCGTGATCTCAGCAGCGATTCCAACAACTGCGGATCGTGTCACCTGGCATGCCCCTCGGGCCAGGTGTGCGTCGCGGGTATGTGCTCGTCGAGGCCGCTCTATCACGGCTGGTCGTCGCCGGTCGCTGGCTGCTCCACCACCAGCTACAACGCCACCGCGGCGACTACCCTCGGAGGGACCTACCCCTACAACACCGGCGACAGCGCCGCGTGCAGGGCGTGGAAGGTCGCCGCCACGGTGTGCAACACCCAGCCGGTGAACTACTCGGGCAACGAGAACTGGTCGTGCTCCTCCTCCGGGGGCTTCACCGACCCGACCTTCGGAACCTACTGTGCGCGCACCAGCCAGTACGCCTGCTCGTCCTGCCCCGGCGCCTTGCCGCCCCCTGCCGCGGATCCAATACGCTCCGCAACTGCGTCGGCTCCGAGATCATCCAGCCCTGAACAGACCCGCTATCGCACCTCTCGCTCGCATGCGATAGCGTCCGCACGCGATGACCGCGGCGGGGGACATTCTCGGGGGCAAGTACCAGCTCCTTCGCCTGCTCGGTGAGGGAGGCGTCGGTCAGGTCTTCGAGGCCATCAACCAGAACACCGACCGCCGCGTCGCCATCAAGACCCTCCACCCCCAGTGGGTGAGCGACCCTTCGGTGGTGCAGCGCTTCCTCCGCGAGGCCCGCGCCGCCACGAGGATCAGCCACCCCAACGTGGTCGACGTGCTCGACCTCGACGTCGATCAACCCACCGGAGCGCCGTACATCGTGCAGGAGTTTCTCGCGGGCGAGAGCCTCGAGGCCCACCTCGACGCCCGCCCCGGCCGACGCTTCCCGGTCGACGAGGCCCTTCGCATCCTCGTTCCGGTGATGGGTGCGCTCGTCGCCGCGCACCGGCTCGGCATCGTGCACCGCGACCTCAAGCCCGCCAACCTCCTGCTCACCGTCGACCGCGCGGGCGCGCCCACCCCGAAGGTCATCGACTTCGGCATCGCCAAGCTGATGGAGTCCCAGCCCGACAGCCTCCGCCAGACCGCCACCGGAACCCTCGTCGGAACCCCCAGCTACATGTCCCCCGAGCAGGCCGCCGGCATGGATGACCTCGACGCCCGCACCGACGTCTGGTCCCTCGGCGTGGTGCTCTATGAGCTCCTCACGGGCGCGCTCCCCTACGAGGCCACGAACTACAACCTCCTCGTCGCCAAGATCGTCTACGAGGAGCCCACCCCCATCCTGGCGCGCGACCCGTCGCTCCCGCGCGACCTCGCCGCCGTCGTCACCAGCGCCCTCCAGAAGAACCGCGACGCCCGCTTCCCCACCATGCAGGCGCTGCTCGACGCCACCGTCGCGTGCGACCTCTCGTCGACCATCACCCTGCCGCGCCTCTCGGCCCCGCCCGCCCCGGCGATGCTGCCCGCCCCGGCGGTCCCCGTCGCGCAGCCCACGCTCGCAGGCTGGTCCGCCGAGCCCGCCACTCCGCCGCGCCGAACGACGACCACCATCGCGGCGCTGTCCGTGCTCGCCGCCGTGCTCGTCTTCACGGCGGGGTTCCTGATGTTCCGCCCCGCGCCCGTCGTCACCGTGCTCGCCACGCCGACGCCGCGCATCGTCACTCCAGCACCCCCGACGCCGACCCCCGTCGCAGCACCCGTCGTCGCAGCACCCGTCGTCGCGGCACCCGTCGTCGCAGCACCCGTCGTCGCGGCGCCCATCGTCGCAGCGCCCGTCGCTGGTGCGCCATGCGCCGTCTGCTCCGTCGCAGCGTCCCCGCCGTTCGCGTCCCCGCTCCACCCCCAACGACTTCGACCGAGGCTACGAATGAACCTCCGCGCCTCCGTCCTCGCCGCCGCCCTCGCGCTCACGCCCTCGCTCGCCTTCGCGCAGCCCGCGGCCCCCGACGCGCAGGCCCGCGCAGCCTTCGACCGCGGCATCGCCGACGTCGACGCGGGCCGCTTCGCCAACGCCGTCGCCGCCTTCGAGGAGTCCTACCGGCTGCGCCCCGCCGCGGTGGTGCTCTACAACCTCGCCTCGGCGTACACGCGCATGGGCCGCCACCAGCAGGCCATCGCCACCTACGAGCGCTACCTCTCCGAAGGCGGCTCCCGCCTCCCCCCCGATCGCGTTCAGTCGGTGCGCGAGCGCATCGCCGAGCTCCGCCGCGAGCTGCCCGTGGTGGTGCTGCGCATCCGCCCGGCGCCCTTCACGCTCACCGTCGACGGCCGCCCCCAGGCCGTGACGGGCGATGAGCTCACGCTCGATCCGGGGAGCCACCTGCTCGTGGCCACGGCGCCCTCGCACGCCCCGCAGCAGCGCGAGGTGCAGCTCGCCCCGGGCGGGCGCGTCACCTGGGACACCGAGCTCACCGCGGAGGGCGCTCCGATCGCGCCGACGCCGACGGTGACGCCGACGGTGACGCCGACGGTGACGCCGACGGTGGTGTCAGGACGCCGCTCGTCTGGTGACGCCGCACCCCTCGCAGCCCGATCGCACCTGCGCCTTCGGCCGAGCCGGCGATCACCTCGCGCTGGTGGTTCTGGACGGGCCTCGGGGTGGTGGTCACCGGCGGAACGCTGGCGGCGCTCGGAGCGGTTGGCGTGTTCGATCCCCATCGTCCAGCCGCCCGTTCGCGGGCTACTAGTCGCGCCAGAGTTGACGCCCCGTCCGGCGTTCTCGCCGCTGGCGGCCCCCGCGGCCTCAGATCGGGACGTCCACCCGCTGCACGATCTCGTGCACGATGCGCTCGGCGTCGTTGCGGCGCGCGTCGCCCGGCAGCAGCCCCGGGTCGGCCCCCTGCACCCGCACCCGATGCGCCAGCACCGGCACCGCCAGCTCGCTCAGGTCGTCGGGGATCACGTACGTCCTCCCCTTCACGATCGCGCGCGCCTTGGCCGCCCGGATGAACGCCAGCGCCCCGCGCGTCGACACCCCCACCGCCACCTGCTCGTGCGAGCGCGTCGCGCTCACCAGGGCGTACGCGCGTAGTCGACCACCGACGACTCCAGCGTCACCGCGTCGACCCCGCGCTGCGCCGCCACCAGCTGCGCCAGCGTCAGCACCGCCTCGATGGTGTCCACCGGCTCGGTGCCCCCGCGCGTCGACAGGATCTGCTTCTCCACCGCCGCCGCCGGATAGCCCACCGCCGTGCGCAGCAGGAAGCGATCGAGCTGCGACTCCGGCAGCGGGTACGTCCCCGCGGCGTCGTCGGGGTTCTGCGTGGCGATCACCGCGAAGGGCTCCTCCAGCAGGTGCGTCACCCCGTCGATGGACACCTGCCGCTCGCTCATCACCTCCAGCAGCGCGCTCTGCGTCTTCGGCGTGGCCCGGTTGATCTCGTCCGCCACCAGGAAGTGCGTGAACACCGGCCCCGGGCGGAACTCGAAGCGCCGCTCGGCCGCGTTGTACACGTTGACCCCGAGGAGCTCGGACGGCATCAGGTCGCTGGTGCACTGGACGCGGCGAAACTCCGTCCCCAGCGCCCGCGCCAGCGCCCGGGCCAGCGTGGTCTTCCCGACGCCGGGCACGTCTTCGATGAGCAGGTGACCGCGCGCCAGCAGGGTGACCACCGCGCGCTCGACCACGTCGGGCTTGCCCGAGAGCGCCACCGACACCGCCCGGAAGAGCTTCTGCGCCACCTCGTGGGCGAGCGGCGAGATGTTCGCGTTCTGCTTATTTCGTGCGGTCTCAGCCATTGCGTATGTCGTCCCCGGAGGGCTCGACGCTCTACCACGGGATCAGCGCCCCGAACCAGCGCCCCTAGCAGCTCAGCCGCATGGGAGGCGCGCCCGCAGGGTGATCCGCCCGTCGACCGCGTCGTCGGCCTCCAGCGCCCCGCCGTGCAGCGCGATCACCCGCCGCGCCACGCTCACCGCCAGCCCGAGCCCCACCGGCGCCCGCACCCCCGCGGGCGGCACCTCCAGCGGGTCTTCCAGCCACGCCCGCAGCTCCTTCGTCCCTGGCACCACCAGGGTGCTCGCGCAGCCCCCGTCCGGGTCGGTGCGCACCTCCGCCCTCGCCCCCTCCGTCGACGCCGTCCGCGCGAAGGCCAGCAGCGCCCCCAGCGCCTGCGCCATGCGCCCCCGGTCGACCACCACCGTCCCGTCCAGCGACCCGTCCACCCGCAGCCCTTCGGCCGACGCCCCCGCCTCCCCCAGGCGCTCCAGCGCGATGGCCCTCGCCGCGTCCAGCAGCTCCCTCAGCGACACCCGTGAGCGGTCGAGGGTCATCCGGCCGGCGTCCAGCCTGGCCGCGTCCAGCAGGTCGTCGACCCGCCGCAGCAGCTCGCGACCGCCGCGCGCCAGCGCCTCGACGCTCTCCACCTGCCCCGCGGTCAACGGCCCGTCGACCTCCGCCCCGAGGATGTCCGTGAACCCGATCAGGCTGTTGAGCGGACCCCGCAGGTCGTGGCTCACCCCCGCCAATACGAAGCTACGTAAGCGCGACCCCTCCAGCCTCGCCGTGATCGCGCGCCGCTGGTCGGCCCGCATCGCCGCCATCGCCGCCTGCGCCGCCGCCCTCGCCGCCCCGAGGGCCTCCCCGCCGGGCTCGCCCGCCCCCGCCGAGGCCATCTGCTCGGCCACCTCGTGCAGGTCCGCCCTCGCCCTCCGCCCGAAGGCCGCCCCCACCAGCGCGCCCCCACGGTGCCCAGCAGCACCGCCGCGCCCACCAGGGAGGCCGAGCGCTCGACGCCGTCCACCCCGAGCGCCGCGCCCGCCAGGGTCAGCGGCGCCCCAGCGCCAGCGCCGCGCCTCCGGGAGCCTCGACCAGCGAGCGCCCGCTCACGCCTCGCTCCCCCCTTCCCCTCCAGCGGAACCATCCCCGCCGGGAGCGTCACCGTGAACGTGCTCCCGCGGTCGTCGTTGGCGTGGGCGGAGAGGGTCCCGCCGTGGACCTCGACGAGCCCGAGGGTGATCGCGAGCCCCAGCCCCGCGCCCCGCGCCTCCGCCGTGCGCCCCCGCTCGAAGGGCGCACCGCCACCGTGAGCGTCGCGGGCTTCACCGCGAGGGTGACCGTCACCGCCCCGCCCGCGTGCTCGATGGCGTTGACCACCAGGTTGGTGAGCGCCCGCCGGATGGCCACCGCGTCGACCCACGCCTCGGCCTCGGGCGGCCCCTCCCAGCGCAGCGACACACCCCTGCGTGCGCCACCCCCTCGGCCTCGCGCACCACGTCCCGCACCACCGCCGCCACGTTGGCCCGCACCCTGGTCACCGGAAGGTCCCGGTGGTCATCGCCGACAGGTCGAACACGTCCTCCACCAGCGAGCGCAGGTGCCCGCCCGCGTTGCCGATGGTGTCCACGTCCCCGCGCTGCGCGTCCGTGAGCGGGCCCGTCGACCTCCGCCGCCAGCAGCTCGGTGAAGCCCACGATCGCGTTGGAGCGGCGTGCGCAGCTCGGTGCCGCAGCGTGGCCAGCCAGGCCTCCTCCGCCGCTCGGTCTCCTCGAGGCGGGTGAGCGCCTCCCGGTGCCTCGCGCTCCTCCGCGAAGCGCCGCCCCCACGCGTCGACCGCCTGGTGCAGCGCCCCGTCGCCGGGGACGCCCGCGGCCTCCGTGGCCCCGCGGCCATCGCGCGCAGCCGCTCGGCCGCCGCCGCCACCTCGGCGCGCACGGCGTCCGGCCACGACGCCCGCGAGCCACCACCCGAGCGCCCCTGGCGAGCACCGCCAGCGCCAGCGCCGCGCGCACCGATCGCGAGCGCGAGCGCGGCCGGGGGCACGCTGGCGATCAGCACCGCCGTCCGCAGCGACCGTCGCAGCGCCTCGGGGATCACCATCGGGGAGACATCATGGCACCACCCCGGTGTCCGCCGGCGGGGAGATCGCCGTAGAGTGCGCGCCACCCACGATGAGCGCCGACCCCGCCGAAGAGTCCCTCGGGCACTACCTCACCCGCCGCCTCGTCGCCGAGAAGGGCTACGCCCGCGGCCACGTCCCCGAGGCCGCCGGGCTCGCCGCCGCCGTCGACCACGTGCTCACCCTCGACGACGGCTCCGGCTTCGTGATGCTCGCCCTCATCGACCACGACCGCCGCGACGGCGCCGCGTCCCGCAACTTCCCCCTCTCCCAGGCCGACCTCGTCCGCATCGGCAAGGCCTGCCTCCACTACGCGCCCACCTTCAACGGCGTGAAGCTCCCGGTCGGCATCCAGCTCTGGCACGTCAACGCCCCCGCCTCGCCCGCGCGCCGCGAGGCCCTCGCCGCCCTCCAGCGCAGCCCCGGGCTCGACAAGGTCAGCGTCACCGGCTTCGTCCTCGACCCCGCCGCAGCCACCCCCCCCGAGCGCGTCTGGACCACCCTCGCCTGGGTACCAGTCCAGCCACCCCGGCGCCCGCTGGCTGCGCGCGGTGCTCTCCCTCCGCGCCTCTCCGCGGAGGAGCTCGCCCGCGCCCTCGGCGTCGCGGCGGGCGACCCCGCGGTGCAGCGCCCCGCGCTCACCTACGCCACCATCGCCGCGCTCACCGCCCTCTTCGGCGTCGAGCTCGCCGCGCGCCCCGCCGGCGCCGCGGGCTTCTCGCCCGACATCACCACCCTCGTCTCCCTCGGCGGCCTCAACCGCGACCTCGTCACCGACGGCGGCGAGTGGTGGCGCCTGCTCACCGCGGCGTGCCTGCACGGCAGCCCGATCCACCTGCTCATGAACGGCGTCGCCCTCTACATGGCCGGCGTCGTGCTCGAGCACCTCCTGGGCCGCGCGTGGCTGGGCGCCCTCTTCGTCGTGGGCGCCCTCGGCGGCTCGCTGATGGGCCTCGCCATCAACCCCGACAACCTCGTGAGCGTCGGGGCGTCGGGCGCCATCATGGGCTGCTCTGCCGCCGCCCTGGTCTCCGCCATGCGCCTGCCCGAGGGCCCCGCGCCCGCAGCAGCGTGCAGGGGATGATGGCCCGGGTGCTGATCCCCTCGCTGCTGCCGCTGGCGTCGGCGGGCGGCGCGCGGATCGACTACGCCGCGCACTTCGGCGGCGCCCTCGCGGAGCCCTCGTGGGCCTCGCGCTCTGGAAGACCTGGGACGTCGGGAGCCCGACGCCCCGCGGCCGGAGCGTCGCCCTGGGGTGATCCCGCCCTCGGGCTGGTGGGCTGGCCTCCGCCTGGGGGGCTACGGCGTGGTGCAGACGCGGGGCGTGGCGACGGCCCTCGCGCCGCAGGGGGAGGTCGCCCGGGTGGCGACCGGCGCCGCCCCTCCGGCGGCGCTCGACGCCCTGGTGCGACGCTGGCCGCGGGACCTCGCGGGTGCGCTTGGTCCGCGCGGCGGCGCGCATCAACGCCGACAACGCCGCCGGGGCCGAGGAGGACCTCCGGCGCGGCGCTGGCCGAGGAACGCGTGCTGCGACGGGCTTTCGCGACCGGCGGCTGGAGATCGAGGTGCGCACGCTGCTGGCGCAGGTGCTGGCCCAGCGGGGCCAGGACGGCCGAGGCCCGCGCGGTGGTCGCGCCGGTCTGCCACGCGGGCCCCGGGGGGCGGGCGCCGACGGGACTGGCGATGCTGGGGTACTGCGAGCGGCCGTGACGCGGCAGGACTTGCGAGCGCCCGCGGGTTCGTGAGAACCGGTGGACTACAGACGACATGGAAACCGCTGAAGTCTCCGAGCGAAGGCCGGTGCGTTACTGGGTGGGCCGCGCGGTGCTGACCGCGCTGGGCTGGCGCGAGGAGGGGTGGTGCCCGACGTGGACAAGTACGTCCTCATCGCGGCGCCCCACACCTCCAACTGGGACCTCCCGATCACCCTGGGCATCGGGTACACCCTGGGCATCGACATCGTGTGGGTGGGCAAGCACACGCTCTTCACCGGCCCGCTGGGGCCGTTCTACAAGTGGCTGGGCGGCATCCCCGTCGACCGCCGCGCCTCGCAGGACCAGGTGCAGGCCCTCGCGTCGCTCTTCGACGTGGAGGGCAAGCGGATCATGGTCGTCGCCCCGGAGGGCACCCGCGCGAAGCTCCAATACTGGAAGTCGGGCTTCTACTGGATCGCCCGCACCGCGAAGGTCCCCATCGGCCTCGGCTACCTCGACTTCCGCCGCAAGCGCGGGGGGCGTCGGCCCGATGATCCACCCTCGGACGACGTCGACGCCGACGTGGCGCGCATCCACGAGTTCTACGAGCGCATCACGGCGAAGTTTCCGGAGGAGTTCAGCAACATCGAATTCCGGCCGCCGGGAGCGAGCGCCGAGCGCCCGAAGCGCCCCAGGGCGGGCGTCCGGGGGAAGATCTCGGGATTGCTCCACGGCATGGGCTGGACGTAGGCTCCGCGCCCCTATGGCGAACCTCACCCTGGCCCAGATCCGTCTCCAGCTCGATCAGGTCGCGTCGGAGTACGACGCGCGCTTTGCCGGGCAGTCGCGCGTGTCGCGTGACCTCAACGACCTCAACGGCCTCGTGCGCCGCACGCAGCAGGCTCCTTCAGGACCTCGAGAAGCTCCCGAAGTCTAAGGACCGCACGGAGCTAGAAGGCACCGCGCGCGACGCGATCAACCTGTACGACGCCGAGCGCAAGGAGATCATGAAGGCCCGCAGCCTCGGACCGGGCTTCGAGGAGTTCTCGACGCTGCGGGGCGAGGCCAACTTCATCTTCTCCGAAGTACCACCGGCACTTCTCGGGCAAGGCGCGCAACACCCGCGACCTCGGCCTGCTCGCGGAGATGATCGCCGACCTCCGAGACCGTCGGCGAGTCCATGAACGAGCTCGCCCCCGAGCTCAAGGGGGCAGCCCGGCATCCAGGAAGACCTCAACCTCGTGGCCGAGAACCTCAAGATGTACCGCGCCGAGCGCGCGGAGATCATCGAGGCCCGCGCCATGGGCACCGACGACGAGCAGGCGAGCGCCCTCGCCGAGGTGGCCAACGCGCAGTTCAACCTGTACGAGGCGCACTTCGCCGGGAAGTCGCGCGCGACGCGCCGCCCCGAGCTGCTCCAGCGGATGATCGACAACCTCACGGAGACCCTGGAGCGCATGAAGGCGCTCCACACCAAGGGCCTGCGCGTCGAGTACAACGAGAAGAACATCGAGATCGTCGAGCAGAGCCTCGGGACGTACCGCAGCGAGCTCACGGAGATCCGCAAGGCGCGGCAGACGACCAAGATCGCCGACCTCCAGGGGCTGCCTGGCGGCGCGGCCAACGAGGTCTTCGAGGCCTACCGCAAGGCCTTCGCGGGGCAAGACCGGCGCACCCGCGACCTCGACCTGCTCACCACCATCTGCGACCAGCTCGGCGAGATCGGCAAGCAGATGGCCAGCCTCGGCGCCTTTCGAGCCCACCGACCAGAACAGCAAGAACCTCCAGATCGTCACCGACCAGCGCGTGCTCTTCGAGCGCGAGTACACGATGATCGAAGAGGCCAAGGCCCAGGGCATCCACTGACACCCCGCGCGCGCTGACGGCGCTACGGCGTCTGCAGCGCGCGAGCCTCCTCAGCGCCTCGAAGCGCGCCATCTGCACCAGCGCCGTCACGTCGCCGCCCCGCACCGCGAGGTCCCCTCCCCGCCGGGAGCGCGCCGCCGCCAGCCGCCCCAGCGCCAGCGAGCTGCGACGCGATGCGCCCGCGGTCTCCTCCCCGAGCGCCGCCCCGCTCGCCCTCAGCCGGATCAGCGCCGCGTTGATGTCCGCCACGTCCGCCGCGCCCGCGCGGGAGAGCACCCCGATGGCCACCACGTTGGGCCGCCGCACGGCCGCCCAGCGCTCCAGCGCCGCCCGCACGGCCGCCTCGTCGCGCGCCGCCGCCAGCGGCCTCGGCGTGGGCGCGACCGCCCCCAGCGGGCTGAACATCACCCGCTCACCCGAGCGCAGCGCCCGGCTGGCCACCGGCCGCAGCACCGCGTCGAGCTCGCGGATCTCCACGTCGAGCAGCACCGGGTGCTCCGGCGTCTGCTGGCGGAGCGCCGCGATCTGCGCGGGCGTGAGCCTCGTGGCCCGCGCGGGCGGCGCAGGGGGCGAGGGCCACTGGTGACGCCCTCCCCGGCCGCGGCGACGAAGGTGCTGCCGTCGTCGGCCACCGCGACGGTGCACGCGCCCGCGCGGACGATCACCCGCCCCGCCGGCGTGTCGACGCGCACCGCGTCGGAGCTGAGCGCGGGCACCTCCAGGGTCGCCACGCCCAGGCTCAGCACCAGCGACGCCCCCTCGTGACCGGCGGCCTCGGCCACGCTGTTACCGTGCAGGGTAATCCGCCCCCCGGGCTGCACCGCGAGCGTGGCGCCTCCAGGGCCCGAGACCAGCAGCGAGTCACCCGGCATGATCGACTGCCCCACCGCGGCGGCCCCGACCCCCGCGTCGGCGTCGCGCCCGGAGAGCCGGAGGGTGCTGTCTAGCGTGGCGGCCCCGGTGATCTGCACCACGGTGAGGCGTCCGGCCACAGGGCGGGGCGACGGGGCCGGAGGAGCGCCCGCGTCGGGCTCCGGGTCGACGCGCACGACCATGGAGCCCGCGTCCACCGGGGCGGCGACGCTGTGCCTCGGACCGCTGTCCCGGGGCGTGTTGCGAGGCGAGCACCCGAGGGCCAACAGCAACAGGAGCCCGCCAGACTGGGTGCCGCGCATGGAGGGCGTCCGTTACCCCAATGCCCTGGGGGCGGTCGAACAACTGACGGGTTCCGCACCAGCGGGGATGCGTTACGCTGACTACAACTCCGATGCGCCTCGCCATCTGCCTCACGCTGATGCTCGTGACCCCGCTGGCCGCCGCGCAGGAGGGCCCTCCCCCAGCGACGTGACCGACGTCAACGCCGCCGCCGCGGCCTTCCAGGAGGGGCAGCGCCTCCAGTTGGCGCGCGAGCACGCCCGGGCCGCGGAGTTCTTTGAGATCGCCGACCACGCCGCCCCGTCGCCCGCCGCACTTCGCAGCGCCATCCGTAGCCACCAGGCCGCCGGCCATGCCACGCGCGCCGCCACCCTGAGCCTGCGCGCTCGCTCCCGCGACGCGGCCGACCCGCAGAGCGCCCAGCTCGCCGACGCGGTGCTCGCCGAGGCCGCCCTCGAGGCTCACCCGGTGCACGTCACTTGCTCCCCGGGTGCACCGTCGCCGTCGACCGCCTCGCGGTCGGCGACGGCACCGGGGAGTCCCACGCCTTCTTCGTCGAGCCCGGCGCACGCGCGCTGGAGACCCGCTGGGCCAACCGGGGGGACGCGCTCGCGCTCGCCTCGAATGCGCCGCTGGGCAGAGCGTCGAGCCTCTCCTCGACGCCCCTCCCGAGCCTGCGCTCCGGCCCCGACGCCCACGGTGGTCCTCCTCCGACGCCCGTCCTCGCGGTCCTCCGCCGCTGCCCACGCCCCCGGTGGTGCGCCCCAGGCAGCGCCCGCTCCCACCGCTCGTCTTCTGGATCGGCCTCGCCGCCACCGCCGCCACCGCCGGGGTGTTGGTGTGGTCGGGCCTCGACACGCTCTCCGCCCGCGACGCCTATGAGCAGAGCCCCACCGAGGCGGGGTACCAACGACGGCGCATCGCGGCGCGAGGTGCGCACCGACGTGCTCATCGCCAGCACGGCCGTCCTGGGCGTGGCGACCGCCGTGGTGGGCGTCTTCTTCACCGAGTGGTCGGGCCGGGGGTCGGAGCGCTCGGGGCTTCGCACCGCGCCCTCGCTGGGACTGAGAGATGGTGGGCTCCAGGTCGGGGTGGTACGGTCTTTCTAGCGGCTGCGCGGGAGCCGTAGCGAGACCCCGATGACCGACGAGACTGCGACACCTGAGCGGGAGATGCTCGACCGTTACGAGCCTCATCGCCGCGCTGGCGCGCGCGGCGGCATGGGGAGCGTGCACCTCGCGCGGCTCGCCGGGGCCGGGGGGTTTCAGCGGCTGTACGCCATCAAGGTGATGCACCCCCACCTCGCGGAGGAGACCGAGTTCGTCGGGATGCTCCTCGACGAGGCCCGCATCGCGGCGCGCATCCACCACCCCAACGCGGTGCCCATCGTCGACGTGTGCCACAGCTCGCGAGGCTTCTACCTCGTCATGGACTACATCGACGGGGTCACCCTGGCGCGGCTGCTGCTCGCCACCGGGGCGCTCCCGTGGAGAGCGCACCAGGGCGGCGATCCGGGTGATCCTCGACGCGCTCGCCGGGCTTCACGCCGCGCACGAGCTCACCGACGACGAGGGCAACCCCCTCGGCATCGTGCACCGCGACGTCTCCCCGCAGAACATCATGGTCGGCGCCGACGGCGTCGGCCGCATCACGGATTTCGGCATCGCCCTGGCGGCCTCGCGCATCGTCGCGTCGCGCCCGGGGCTCATCAAGGGCAAGCCGGCGTACATGTCCCCGGAGCAGGTCTCGGCGGCCCCGGCCGACCGGCGCGCTGACGTGTTCGCGATGGGCATCGTGCTCTGGGAGGCGCTTCACCCACGCGAGGCCTTTCCACGCGGAGATGGAGGTCGGCTCGCTCATGCAGGTCGTCGCCGCGGAGATCAAGGCCCTGGAGCAGCGTCGTCCCGGAGGTTCCCGCCTCGCTCGACGCGGTGGCATGAAGGCCCCGAGCGCCCGCCGGAACGCCGCTGGAGAGCGCCCGCGAGATGGCGCGACGCGCTGGAGTCCGCGGCTTCCGCGGCGGGCCTGTTTCGCGAGCACCCACGAGGTCTCCGACGTGCTGCGCGCCACCTTCAGCGACGAGTGCGCCGCGCGCCGGGCGGTCATCCGCGACCACGCCCGGGCTCGACTCGGCCTCGCGGCAGCAACGCCCTCGACGATCTCGGCACCGGGCCGACGGACTTCGTGCGCACTCGCGGGTGGGCGGCGACAGCCGCAGCATCCCCGCTATCGGAGGTGTCCTCGGACGGCCACCGCGCTCCGGCTGTCGCGCCCCCGCCGCGGTGCAGACTGACCCGGTGGTGTCGCCGCCCCCGCCGCAAGACCTGGTCGTCCCCGGCGTTTCGGGCTCTCCGGGCCAGGCCGCGCCGGCCATCGGGCTGGCGCTCGGCCGCACCCCGGAGGTCCTTTCCCCCAACGTGCGCCCTGCTGCGGCCGCGCCCGTCCCTGACGCCCGGTGACCTCTCCTCGCGGTGCCCGTCGAGGCCACCGTCCCGGCGGCCGTCGTGGCCCCTGAGCCGGTCGTGCCCGACGCGTCCCGCGTGGCGCCCTCGCTCGGGCTGCCGTCGCCGCGCCGACCCCGGCACGGTGCGCCCCGGCGCCCCTTGTCGGTCGCGCCCGGCACCACCGCGCCGACGCGTCCCGCGATCGAGCAGAACCCCTACCCGGCGGTGAACACCACCGAGACGCCTCCACTACGGTCGACGGCCCTCGCATCGCGCTTCCTCGGGGCGGTGCGCTCGGCGGCTGCGTGGTATTCGATCCCGAGCTCTACCAGCAGGCGCCGCGGGCATCACGCTCGCCGACCGCTGCGAGAACTCCTCCTCCGTCCTGCCGGTGCAGCCTGCGCTGCAGCGCGTGGTGCAGGTCGACACCAACGGCCTGGGCGACCAGTACTGAGAGTTCGCGGCCTGCACGGGCAAGCGACCTGCCGGGCAACGAGGGCTTCTTCGCGGTGAACATGCACCCGGGGAGAC
>JADJAE010000057.1 GCA_016704445.1 Deltaproteobacteria bacterium | reverse complement strand
AGGCGGCGCTCAAGTCCCGGGGAGAGCCCTTCCGCGCGGCGCACTGCGCCGTGGTGGCGCTAGGGCCCAACGCGTCGCCGACGGTGGAGATCGCCGACCGCTACCGCGCGGCGATGACGGCCCTGGAGGCGCTGCTCCCGCACGCCGAGGAGCTCCACCGCGCCCAGGAGAACGGACGCCAGGGCGACGCGGAGGTGAAGGACCTCGAGTACCAGATCGACGCGCTGCGCCTGCAGCTGGAGCGGGTGTCGCAGGCGAGCGAGGCCGAGAGCGCGGAGGTGCAGCCGAAGATCGAGCGCCTGGCCGCGCAGCTCGCGGAGATGGAGGGCGTGCTGGTGGGCGCCGCGAGCGACCTCACCACGGCGATGCGAGGGCGACAGGAGCTCGACGCCCTCTTCCGCGAGCTGGAGAGCGACGCGGCGTAGGTCAGTCGAGGCGGCCGACGTCGCCGGAGCCGGAGCCGTCGCTCATGGGCAGGTCGATGGTGGGCAGGTCGACGAGGCCCGCGTCGGTGCCGCAGGTCGACGACGAGGTGTAGATGCAGAGCCCCGAGAGGCAGCAGTAGGTCGAGCCCGCCGGGTCGGAGGGGGTGCGGCAGGAGCCGCAGTCGCTGCTGGTGCCGCAGCTCGACGGGCACACGCCGGTGGTGCCGCCGGTGCAGCGGCCGCCCTCGCAGCGCTGGCCCGAGGCGCAGCGGTTGTCGCAGGAGCCGCAGTTGCTGGGGTCGCTCCGGCCGTCGACGCAGCGCCCGCCGCAGGCCGTGGGCAGCGAGGCCGGGCAGAGGCAGGCGCCGCGGGTGCAGGAGGTGCCGCCGCCGCACGCGATGCCGCAGCCGCCGCAGTTGTTGGGGTCGGTCTGCAGGTCGACGCACGAGGAGCCGCAGCGGGTGATGCCGTTGTCCGCCACGCCGTCGCAGTCATCGTCGAGGCCGTTGCAGGTCTCGACGCCGCGAGGGGTGCACCCGCAGACGGGGCCGAGCCCCGGGAGCGCCGTGCACGTCCACCCGATGTTGGTCGGGCAGTCCGCCGCGCCGGTGCAGGTGCGGGAGCAGCGCCCGGTGGGGAGGCACACGCCGCTCGAACACTGGTCGAGCCGGGTGCACGCCGAGCCGAAGGCCCCAGGGCCCACCGGGGCGCCACGGTCGATGCCCACCGCGGGGATATCGATGGACGGAAAGCCCTGGTCGACGATCGACGGAGCATCGACGCCGGGTGAGCCCAGGTCGTTGGGGCCGACCACGCCCGCGTCGACGCCGTCGCACACGCAGGCCGTGAAGCGCAGGTCGGACCCGCAGAAGCGCGACCCCACGCTCATGGTGCTCTCGCACACGCACTCCTCGCGCTGCCCCGCCGTACAGCTCTCGGCGATCGGCCCGGTGCTGAAGTCACCCCGCGCTCCGCACGAGGCAGCCAGCAGAACCGCGAGACACCCCATCGATCGAAGCAAGCGCTCCATAAGCGCCGCACCCTAAGCGAACGCGCGGTCGTTGCAAGCTCCCCGGCGCATGGCGCCCGCCCAGGTCACCCCCTGGGCCGCGGCTTGACCCGGGGCCTCCGATGTCGTGACCCTGCTGCCAAGGCCCATCGATGACCCCCCGATCACTGCTCCTGTGCGTTCCTGCCCTCGCCCTGGTCGCCTGCGGCGCAGACGATACGCCGCGCTTCGTCGCCGACTCCGGCGTGCGCCGGGACGCGGGCGCCCTCGACGCCGGCCCCGCCACCTACCCCGACGTGCAGGCCATCGACGTCGGCCGACCCGACGTTCCTCCGCGGCTCGACGACGTGCGCGTCTACGCCCACACCGCCGACTCGCTCTACGCCATCGACCCCCGCAGCTTCACCGTCACCCGCGTCGGCGACTTCATCTGGCCCGATGGCCCGTCGCAGATGACCGACCTCGCCATCAACGCCACCGGCGAGGCCTGGGGGATCACCTTCACCTCCCTCTATCGCGTCGACCTCGCGACCGCGCGCTGCACCTTCGTCGCTCCCTTCGCCGGGGCGGTGTTCAACGGGCTGTCGTTCATCCCGGGCGGCGAGCTCGAGCCCGGCGAGGTGCTGGTCGCCGCCAACCGCGACGGGGCCTACGTGCGGGTCGATCCTGCCACCGGGGCCATCCGTCAGCTCGGGCTCTACGGCGCCGACACGGGCTCCTCCGGGGACCTCGTCTCCGTCGCCGGCGGCGGCACCTTCGCCACCATCGTCGACCTCAACGTCGGCCCCGGCGAGGAGCCCGTGGAGTACCTCGCTCGCATCGATCCCACCAACGGCCGCGCGACCCGCATCGGCCCCACCGGGGTCACCCGCACCTGGGGCGTCGGCTACTGGCGCTCGCGGGTCTACGGCTTCACCGAGGGCGGCGCCGTGGTCACCCTCGACATCACCACCGGCCGCGCCACCGAGGTGGCCCGCAACAACGTCGCCTGGTGGGGCGCCGCGGTCACCACCATCGCCCCGGTCGCCCCCCCGTAAGGCTCCCGCGCTAGAGTCCGCGCCACCATGGCGTTCCTCCAGGCTCCACCCTCGCTCGGCAATCAGTTCGATGACGACCGCGTGCTGCGGTCCTACCTGGCGCGGGTGCTGCCGGAGGAGGCCCGGCGGGACGTCACCCCCGCGCTCTCCGAGCTCGGCGCGCTCGCAGGGGGTGAGCTCTACGAACTCCAGCTCGCCGACCGGCTCAACGTCCCGGTGCTCACCCCGTGGGACCCGTGGGGCAACCGCATCGACCACATCGAGCTCACCGCCGTGTGGAAGCGCGCGGCCGCGCTCACCGCGGAGTACGGCCTCATCGCGACGGCCTACGAGCGCAAGCACGGCGCCCTCTCGCGCGTCGACCAGTTCGCGAGGGTGTACCTCTTCAACCCCTCGACGGACGTCTACACCTGTCCGCTCGCCATGACCGACGGCGCCGCGCGCACGCTCACGGTGCACGCCAACGCGGCGGTCTCCGCCCGCGCGCTCCCTCACCTCCTCAGCCGCGACCCGGCGCAGTTCTGGACCTCCGGCCAGTGGATGACCGAGCGCACCGGAGGCTCGGACGTGGGCCTCTCCGAGACCGTCGCCCGGCAGGACCCCGACGGCGCCTGGCGCCTCCATGGCACCAAGTGGTTCTCGAGCGCGACCACCTCGCAGATGGCGCTCACCCTCGCCCGCCCGGAGGGCAATCCCCCCGGCGGCCGCGGGCTCGCGCTCTTCTACGTCGAGACCCACGACGCCGCGGGAAAGCTCCAGCGCATCGCGGTCAACCGCCTCAAGGACAAGCTCGGGACCAGGAAGGTTCCTACCGCGGAGCTCAGCCTCGACGGCACCCCCGCGGTCGCCGTCGCGGGCCTCTCCGGCGGCGTCCGCGCCATCACCCCGATGCTCAACATCACCCGCACCTGGAACGCCGTCTGCTCGGCCTCGCTCATGCGCCGCGGCGTCGCGCTGGCCCGCGACTTCGCCCGCCGCCGCCACGCCTTCGGCGCCTCGCTCTCCGACAAGCCCCTGCACCTCGACACCCTCGCGGGCCTTCAGGCCGAGGCCGAGGCGGGCTTCCACCTGACCTTCCGCGCGGTCGAGCTGCTCGGTCGAGAGGAGGGCGCCGAGGCCACCGCCGAGGAGCGCAACCTCCTGCGGTTGATTACCCCGCTGGTAAAGCTGACCACCGCGCGCCAGGCCGTGCAGGTCACCAGCGAGGCCATCGAGTGCTTCGGCGGCGCAGGGTACGTCGAGGACACCGGCCTCCCGACGCTGCTCCGCGACGCGCAGGTGCTCCCCATCTGGGAGGGGACCACCAACGTGCTCTCGCTCGACGCCCTGCGCGCCATGGGCGACACCGCGACGGTGCAGGCGCTTCACTCGGAGGTCGCCTCGCTGGCGGCTGCGGTGCGCGATCCCGCGCTGGCGGCGGTCGCCCGGGTGGCACTGGGCACCGTCGAGCGGGCGCTTCACACGGCGCGCTCGCACATGGCCGACGCTCCATCGGCGGCCGAGGGGCTGGCGCTTCTGGAGGCCGACGCGCGGCGCATCGCGCTCACGCTGGGGCGCTCGCTGGCCCTGGCGCTGCTGGCTCGCCACGCGGACTGGTCGCTCACCCACGAGCACGACTCGCGCGCGAAGGCGGCGGCGCTCCGCTTCGCCCGCAACGGGGTCGACCTGCTGGGCGCGGCGCCGGACCTGGCCGAGGCGCGTCGGCTGGCGATGGACGAGGGGTGAAGGCGGAAGGGGGAGCGAGAACCTCCCCCTCCGAAGCCTGATCAGGCGGTGTAGGTGAAGTCGGCGATGGACGAGAGGCCGTTGGTGGCCGTGCCGACGTTGACCACGAAGGCCTTCGGGGCGATCTCGTTGATCATCGAGATGAGCGAGGCGGGGTTGGGCGCGACCACCTGCTTCAGCAGCGTGTACAGGATCACGAAGTGCTGCGTCTCGGCGCCCTCGATGTTGGCGGCGATGTAGCGCGAGCTGGCGGCGCTCATGGTCTTCACGGCCTGGTTGTAGGCGATGGCCGCGGCCTTCTCGGCGTTGCAGGCGAGGACCATCACGTTGCGCACGCTGGGGGTGAAGCCCGTCGGCGCGGTGAAGGTGATCGAGCTCTCGGCGACGGGCGTACCGCCGATGGCGGTGACGGTGGCGGCGAGCTGCGCGGCGTGCTCGCGGTGCTGGGCCTGCCAGGCGCGGGCGATGACGCCGAGGGCCGGGCCGTTGGCGGCGAGGGGGTCGCCGGTCGGGGGCATCTCGAGGATGGGGATGCCCGCGGTGTAGGCCGCGATGGCGCCGTACTCCGCCGCGAGGAGGCCGTTGAGCGGGGGGATGTCGGGGTTGGGGACGACGGGGCCGACGTCGTCGCCGCAGGCCTGGAGCGCGAGGGCGGAGCCGGTGACCGCCGCGCCGCCGAGGAGGGCGCGCCGCGAAAGGAACTTGTTGGTCGTCATGGTCGTCGTCCTCGAATCAGGTGAAGGTAAGGTCGGCCACGGAGGTGAGGCTCACCGCGGGGGCGGCCTCGATGGACACGAAGGCGCGCGGGACGATCTCGGTGAGCATCCCGGCCGCCATGGCGCCGGGGCCGGCGATTCCGCGGGCGAGGAGGTAGAGCACGGTGAAGTGCTGGGTCTGCGTGCCGACGATGGCGGCTACGAGCTCGGCGGCGTCCTTGCTGCCGATGGCGTTGAGCCGGGCGACGTTGGCTACGGAGGCCTGGCGCTCGAGGTTGGCGGCGTACTTGATAGAGTTGGGCCCCGTGCGCGTGAAGCCCGTCGGGGCGGTCGGCGCGTTGACGGCGGACTCGGCGATGGGCGTGCCGCCGAGCGCAGTGATCTGCGTTCCGAGCCGCTCGGCCGCGGCGCGGTGCTGCACCTGAAAATGCGTAAGGAGCGCCCCGGACGCAGCGGTCATCGGCTCGCGGTTCAGGGGACCGATCAACGTGTCATACACGGCGATGATCTCGAAGGCCTTGGTGCGCACGGCGTTGAGGGCGGTGGCGTCCGAGGCGTTGTCCGCATGGGCGTTACGCGTGACGGCCGAGACCGCGAGCGCGGCGGTGACGCCGGCGAGGGCCGCGGCGCCGCCGGTCAGGGCCTTGCGGCGGGAGACGTGTTCATCAGACATGCGTGATTCCTCCAAAGCAGGTGAACGAAATCCATTGCCCCCGTGAATGGGCGCGGCGAGGATGCCCCAAGCCGGGGGAGGCGAGCAACCTTCGGCTGGGAGGCTTGTGATGCGTGTTCGGTTCGCGGTGACCCATCGATTGTCGGCGCTCGTCGTGGTGCTCTCGGCCCTGACGTCAAGCTGCGGCACTGACGCGGAGGAGGGCTCGATCAACGACTGCTCCTCCTCGCAGTTCGTCGACCGCACGGCGGCGGGCGCGGCGCGCACCATCGGCTACGGCGGAGCGAGCGGCAGCACGCTCTTCACCTACTCGCCGAGGTGCATCACCATCGCCGCGGGCCAGAGCGTGACCTTCTCCGGAGGCGCCACCAGCAGCTTCGGCGTGCACCCGCTCTCGCCGGGCGCGCTCAACAGCCCGAGGGCGGGCACCGCGGGCAACCCCATCCAGCGCCTCACCGACGGCAACATGCGCGAGGTGACGGTGACCTTCCCCTCGGCGGGGACCTTCCCGTACATCTGCGAAGCGCACGCTTCGACGGGGATGACCGGGGTCGTGCGGGTTCAGTGAAGAAGAAGTGTTGACAGGGCCGCGGAGCAGGAGTAGTTACCGCGGCTCTCTCCAGGCGCGTAGCTCAGTGGTAGAGCATCACCTTGACACGGTGAGGGTCGCTGGTTCAAGCCCAGTCGCGCCTACTGAATTCCCCTCCCATTCCCCCCACAGTCTGGCTGCCAATCCGGGATGTTGCCTCGCCCCATGACCTCACCTCGCGCCTGTCACTCATCGTGACTGCGAGGTCGAGAGCTCTTCGGGGAGGCAGCCGGGTTGACGCCCCCCTCCTTCACGACCACCATCCGCGGCCGCGGGCCAACGACACCCATTGTGGGGATCTGACTGATCCCCCTGACCACAGGAGCATTCCGATAGCGCTCAAGGGACCCATCGACCGAAACCAGCAGCGTCAACCGCAGGTGCGGGTGAACCATCGTATCCGTGTACCCGAGGTGCGGGTCATCGGTTCTGATGGGACACAGCTCGGCATCATGACCAGCCAGGAGGCGCTCCGCCTCGCGCAGTCGGAGGCCCTCGACCTCGTTGAAGTCAACCCGAAGGCCGACCCGCCCGTGTGCAAGGTCATGGACTTCGGGAAGTACAAATACGAGGAGAAGAAGCGCGCCAACGAGGCCCGTAAGAAGCAGACCGTCGTCGAGATCAAGGAGGTCAAGGTCCGTCCGAAGACCGACGACCACGACCTCGATACGAAGGTCCGCCACATCCGGCGATTCCTCGAAGAGGGCAACAAGGCCAAGATCACGGTGCGCTTCCGCGGCCGCGAGATCACGCACCCCGAGAAGGGTCGCGAAGTGCTCGACGATGTCATCAAGGCCCTTGAGGGCATGATCATCATCGAGAGCAACCCCGCCCTCGAGGGCAAGGCCATGACGATGCTCATCGCCCCCCGCCCCGGCGCCATCAAGCGCGCGCCCACCCCGGGCACCGCCGCTCCCGAACCCGACGACGACGACGACGACGACGACGACACAAGGACTGAGGTTGCCTCCGCCGCTCGCGTCCACGCTGCTGGTCGACGCGACGCTGCTGGGGGCCCTGGCCTTCGCGCGCGCCGAGGCGATCCTCGTGTGCGGCGCGGCGCTCGTGTTCGCGGCGCTGCGCACCATGCGCCTGGCCCGGCGCATCGCCATCGGCTCACGCCTCTTCGTCGCCTACACCGTCGCCCTGGGAATGCCGACCGAGGCCGCCCTCTCCGCGTGGCAGCCGTCGCCCTTGCGCACCGGCGCGGTGGCCGGCGCGGTGGCGCTCGCGGCGGTCTATGCGTGGGTCACGAGCCCGGCGCTGCGGCGCTGACGTCGGGCACGCTCGCGGCGCAGCGGAAGCCCGACATCACCAGACGGTAGCTCGGCGCGTGGTGCACCCGGTTGGAGCTGCGGAGCCCGGCGCCGCCGTAGTTCCAGCCGCCGCCGCGAAGGACGCGCTCGCAGGTGGTGGGCAGCGGGTTGCTGCCGGTGAAGCCTCGCACCCGGCGGGTGCGCAGGTCGTTGAGCGTGGCGAGCGCTCGCTCGCAGGTGGGCGCTACCGTGGGCTCTCGGTAGGCGTAGGGGTCGTAGGGGTCGTCGACCCACTCCCAGACGTTGCCCGCAAGGTCGAGGGCGCCGTAGGGAGAGGGGAAGCCCGGGTGCGATCCCACCGGGTCGGGATGGCCGGTGTGCTCGTCGTGGCCGAAGGTGGCCATGCGCAGCGTGGGGTAGGTCTCGCCCCAGGGGAAGGTGCGCCCGTCGCCGCCTCGCGCGGCCTTCTCCCACTCGGCCTCGGTCGGCAGCCTCGCCCCCACCCAGGCGCAGTACGCCGTCGCCTGGAACCAGCTCACCCCCACCACCGGCTGCCTCGGGTCACGGAAGCGGGCGTCGAGGGGTCGAGGTCCGGTGCACCGCCCCGCGCGAACGCAGCGCTCGTAGTTCTCCCGGGTGACCTCCGTGCGGTCGATCTCGTAGGCCGGGAGCGTGCGGGTGTGCCTCGGGCGCTCGTCGGCCTCGCCGCGGGCGTCCTCGCCCATCACGAAGGGCCCCGCCGGGACGCGCACCCGATCGGGCGGCGGAGGGGTGGCGCGGCGGTCCTGCGCGTGGAGCAGCGGGCCGAGGAGGAGGAGCGAGAGGGCGACGGGGCGGCGCATCGCCAGGGAGCATTGCCCCGCGACCCGCACCCCGGCAATGGTCTCGCTGCGCCAGTTCATCGCGCCCGCGGGCGCAGCCGCGCTATACGTCCGCGGGTGCGTGCCTCGCGGTCGTTGCTGCCCCTTGCGTTGCTGGCCTGCGCGGCCTTCGGGTGCGTCGGCGCCACCGGTCCCATCCGGGACGCGGCCCGCCAGGGCGACGTGGCCACCGCGCTGCGGCTCTACCAGGACTACACCGAGACGCGCGGACTCGGCGACGCCGACCTGCTCGCGGAGGTCGCCGTGCAGGTGCTCCGCAGCGCCGCGGGGAGCGAGGACGCGCCCACCCGCGCGGCGGGCTTCTCGGCCATCGCGGGCCTCGGCGTGCGGGGGCGCGAGCTGCTGGAGTCGCTCAGCGAGCGACCGGGCGTGGTGGGAGACCGCGCCGCGGCGGCACTCTATGAGCTCAACGGCCGGTCGGGGACAGCCCCGGCGAGGCTGAGGGCGGCGCTGCGGAGCCGCGACCGGGAGAGGCGCGTCGCGGGGATGGTGACCCTGCGCGGAGCCGCCGGGGCGAGGCGGCTGATGCGCTGGCTGCGCGCGGGGCGAGCGCCGATGCGGGCCTCGGCGGCGAGGGCGCTGGCCCGGTGGCGCGACGATCAGGCGGTGACCGCGGCGCTGGTCGTGGCGCTGAGGGATGACCCCGAGGCGATGGTGCGGGCGGCCTCGGCCATGGCCCTAGGAGGCCGAGGGGAGGACGTCGCCGAGGCGCTGCTCGCGGCGCTCGAGGACCGCGACGCCATCGTGAGGATGGCGGTCCCGTCGGCGCTGATGGCGGCGTCGCCGGGGCGAGGGAGGGAGGCGCTGGCGGCCCTCCTGGTGGACCCGCCGACGCCCCTCTCGGTGGAGACCGCACGGGTGCTGGTGGCGCGAGGCGACGCTCGCGGCGACGCGTACCTGCTGCGGGTGATGGGCACCGCCACGCGGCGGGAGCTGAGGGCGCAGGCCGCGGTGGGCTCCATCGGGATGGCCACGCGGCAGGCCGAGGCGCTGCTCCGCCTGATGCGCGACGACGACCACGAGGTGGCGCTGCGGGTGGCCTCGGCGCTCGCGAGCATGGAGGCGACCCGGCAGGAGGCCCTCGCGGCGCTGCGGCCGATGGCGCGGCTGCCCGACGGCTTCGTGGCGATACGCGCGCTCTCGGTGCTGGCGCAGCATGGGGACGCGACGGCGGCGGATCCGATTCGCGAGGCGCTCGACTCGCCCGACGCGACGGTGAGGAGGCTCGCGGTGCTGGCCTGGAGCGACGCGACCGGGGCGAGCGGGGACTGCGACCCGCTGGTGCCCCGGCTGAGGGACGACGACCGCTCGGTGGCGCTGCTGGCCGCGGTGGAGATCGTGCTGATCGCGTCGCGTTAGCCGGCGGTCACTCCGCCAGCGCCGAGCGCACCACCGCCGCGGCCGACGCCCTCGGGACCCGATCGGCCACCAGCACCCGTCGACCCGACCTCGCCACCAGCGAGACCCTCCCCCCGCCCACGTCCCTCGCCGCCATCGCGCCCGCCACCGCGGCCGCTGGCCTCGCCCCGTGACGCCACATCAGCACCGACACCGCGGCCTCGGCGAAGTCCACGGCCTCCCGGTCGGCCGCCGCGCCGCGCGCTCCCTCCACCGGGTCGAGCACCACGGTCCAGAGCATCACGTCCCTGGTGAGCGCGTCTCCCGCGAGGTTCACCCCCGCGTCTCCCGCGGAGGTCATGGTCCCTCTCGGAACCAGCAGCACCGCGTGGTCGCCGCCCCAGCCCTGCGCCGCCGAGTGCGCCCTCGCGTCGGGCATCGCGCTGTAGAAGAACAGCCGCGACCCGAGCTCTCCCATCACGTCGTGATACGCGACCTCGTATTCCCCCGCGAGCGCCGGCGGGACCCTCGACGGCACCATCACCGGCGCCTCCCTCGCGGCGAGCTTCGCCTCGTGCAGCACCTGCTCCGTCGACTGCGGCGGCGTCGCCAGGAGGGCGTCCACCCTGCTGTATCCCTCCCCCGCGCGCAGCGCCCTCACGCACATCCCGAGGCCCGCCAGGTAGGGGAAGAGCAGGCTCTCCCGCAGCGCCCTCGGCGCCTCGCGCAGCCGCATCTGGTCGGCGCCCTGCAACTGGCTCGCGACCATCGCGGTCACGTCGGGCATGTCGCGCGTGCGCCGCCCCATCGGGGCCAGCATGAAATCGAGCATCGAGGCCGTCGCGTCGCCCTCGATGACGGCCATCGCGGCGGTCTGCGCGTCGCCGCGGCCCCGCACGTGGTGGGTGTAGCGGCCGATGTGGAAGTGCTGGTCCTGGAGGGCGTGCGTGAGCTCGTGCGCCATGGTGCCGGGCTGCGCCGCGGACGGGAGCCACCCCGCGATGTAGAGCGTCTGCTCGTCGGGGTCGTAGAAGCCCGCCACCTGCTCCTCCAGCAGGTCGAACATCGTGCGCTCGTAGTCCATCGCCTCGGGCAGCAACCCCAGGCGCTTGTAGAGCTCGCCCTCCAGCAGGATCTCCCCAGGCGGATACTCCCGCGCGGTCTTCTCCCGCAGCCGGGAGACGATGGCGTCGCGGTCCATCACCCCGCGGCGAAGCTCGTGCTGGAGGCTCAAGCCCCGGATGCGAGCCATGGTGACGGCGGTCTCGCCCGCGAGGTCCATCAGCCGACCGCCGGGAGCGCCCGCCGTTGCGTCGCGCGCCGCCACGAGAGCGGGAGCGCCCGCGTCGACGGCGACATCGGCGATGGGAGCCGCCGTGGGCGGCGGCGGACGCTGCCGGCACCCGAGCGCCCCGAGGACCAGCAGCGCGAACAACCCACCCACCGAGCGTCGTCGATTCACAGGGCCCGCACACTAGTGCCGCCACCCACGGGTTGCCACCTCCTCCCGCGCCCGCGGCGGACTCTGGTAGCGTCCGCGACCGCCATGACCGACCCCACCCACCGCAAGCGCTCGCGCCCCCGGGCGCCCACCACGGCCCTCGACCAGAGCGTCGCCGCGCTCGCCCAGAACGATCCCGACCAGTGCCTCCGCATCGCCATCCCGGTGCTCGACGACGTCGGCGCCGGGGCGCCCGCCATCGACATCATCGGCCGCGCCGCGGTGTCCATCGGGGCCATGGGCCTCGCCCGGCTGGCCTTCGAGACGGCGGCCCGGGCGCTCGCCCTGCAGGGCCTCGCGGCGCACGCCGTCGCGGCGGCCATCGCGGTGCAACGGCTCAGCTCGAAGAGCGACCTGCTCACCGAGCTCGCCGGGGTCTTCGGGGCCGACGCCGAGCGGGAGAGCAACAACGTGTCGGTGCTCCCTCCGCCCCTGGCCAGCGAGCGGGTGACCGAGCTCGGCGACATGCCCCGCGCGGAGCTCATCGCCCTCGCCACAAAGAAGATCGAGGCCCTCAAGGCCGCGCTGCCCGCGAAGCTCCCTCCGCGAGCGCGGCTGCCGCTCTGGGGGGCGCTCCCCCGCGGGGCCTTCGAGCGGCTCGCGCAGGCGATGGAGGTGCGGGTGTTCGGCCCGGCGCACGCGGCCATCCTGGAGGGCGAGCGCGGCGGGAGCGTCTTCGTCGTGGCGCGCGGCGAGGTGCGCATCGCGCGCAAGGTCACGGCGAACGAAGCGGACGCCGAGGAGGGCGACGAGCTCGAGGAGCTCGCGGTGCTGGGCGCCGAGGCGGTGTTCGGCGAGATGGCCCTGCTCACCGAGGCGCCGCGCGCGGCGAGCGTGCACACGACCAGGGCGTCCATCGTGCTGGAGGCGCCGCCGCCGGCGCTGGCGCTGGCGGTGAAGGAGGTGCCGTCGCTCGGGGCCGAGCTGAGGGCCTTCAGCCAGCAGCGCCTGGTGCAGAATCTCCTGCGTACGGCGCCGCTGTTGAGGGAGATTCCTCTCGGCGATCGGGAGGCGCTGGCGGGGGCCTTCGAGGCGAGGGAGTTCGCCGAGGGGGAGGTGCTCTTCGCGCAGGGGAGCGAGGCGTCGGGGCTCTTCCTGGTGGCCTCCGGACGCCTCGAGGTGCGACGCTGCGAGGACGACGGCAGCGAGCTGGTGATCGGGGGCATCGACCCGGGCGGCTGCGTGGGGGAGATCTCGCTGGTGCTGCGGCGGCCCACCAACGCGACGGTGATCGCGGTCGAGCCCACGGTGGCCCTGGTGCTCGCGCCGGAGAACTTCATGGGCATCGTGAGGCAGCACCCGGCGCTGCTCTCGTCGCTCTATGAGCTGGCGGTCTCGCGCGAGGAGGAGCTCATCCAGGTGACCGCGCAGGCCGCGGAGGACGCCGACGACCTCGTGATGGTGTGAGCGACGGGAGGCTTGACGCCCTCCTCGACCGCTGTATGCCTCCCCCCACCGTGGACATCTCCGAAGCCTCCCGCCTCACCTCCGAGTTTCTCGACGCTCACATCGTGAAGCTCAACGGCTTCTCTCCCACCGGGGAGATCGAGGATTTCATGCTCGAGTTCCAGGACGCCTACGAGGGCGAGGAGGACACCCTGGTGGTGGCCTTCGTCGTGCGCCCGGACGTCGACCCCGATGACCCCACGCCCGAGGTGCTCACGCTCGCCCGCCAGTGCTGCGACGCCCTCGTGGCCGCGCACCCGGAGGTCAACGACTTCTCCATCGCGTTCGAGTTCCTTCACTGAAGAGGGAGGGCACGACCCTCCCCGCTCACCGCTCACCGCTCCGCGCGCCTCCGCCGAGGCGCCCGCCGGGTGATCATCGCCAGCAGGCGGTCGGCCAGCGCCCGCAGCGCCGTCGGCCCGCCCGCCATGTCCGCGTGCGCCTCGCCCTGTACCCAGTGCGCCTCGTCGACGCGCACCCACGCCGAGCGGGTCACCGTGTCGTCCTCCGCCAGCGGCGAGCACACCACCCGCCCCGCCAGCGGGACCTCCTCCCACGAGCGCGCCACCTGCAGCGTCACCCGCCGGTGCGCCACCTCCGCCGCCAGCGGCAGCGAGAGCAGCGCGCGCTCCTCCTCCGCCACGTCGAGGTCGCCCGGGCGCTCGGACAGCCACACGATGGCGCAGCGCGATCCCGACGGGCCGAACACCCGCAGGAGGTCGCCCTGGAGCGTCAGCGCCAGCGCCTCGGTGAGCACGAGGGTCTGCGCCTCGAGCGAAGGGTGCTTGTGCCGCTGCGACGCAGGGCGGTGGAGCACCACCGTGAGGTCGCGGCGCGCGTCGAGCAGCGGAGACTCGTCGCGGGTGTAGAAGAGCAGCTCGTTCTCCGCGAAGCGCACGTCGAAGAGGTCGACGCCGCCGCGCTCGGTGCTCCCCTCGCCCACGTAGGCGACCTCGCTGCGAACCAGGTTCTCGAAGGTCCCGCGGGTGCTGATCGCGTCGAAGCCGCCGGCCGGGTACTGGTCGGCGTCCTCGGCCTCGATGGGCACCTCCCTCGCCTTGTGGCGAAGCGAGAGCGCCACCGAGGGAGACACCGGGCCGACCCGCGCCGTGAGCCCGAGGATGGTCCGAAGCGCCAGCCGAGCGCTCTCGCTCGGAAGCTCCGCGAGGTGGGCGATCTCCCAGAGGTCCTCCGCGCGGAAGAGGCGGCCCGGCGGGAGCGCCTTCACGCAGGCCGCGTGCTGCGCCTCGGCCCACGAGCGCCACTCGTCGCTTACCTTCTCGTGTAAGGCCGTCGGGTCGTCGGCGGCCACCGCGGGGAGCTCGTTGATCCACTGACGGAGGTGCGCGGGGTTGGCCCGGGCGAGGTCCTCCGCGGCGAGCAGCGGGCCGGAGAGCGCGAGCCCGATGGCGTGGGCGACGGCGGCGTCGCGGCCCGCGGCGGACATCCCCGCGATGGCCACGTGGGCGTCGAGCACCGTCGGGTCGAGCGCCCAGCGGCCGAGCACCTTGTCCTCGTAGGCGAGCCTCCCGGCGCGCTCGTCGTCGGACCAGCGGGCGAGCGAGGCGGTGGAGGCGAAGCGGAAGTCACGGCCGCGCAGCAGCAGGTGGCCGAGGTCGTGGACCAGGTGCAGCGGGAGGTGGTCGTCGCCGCGGCCCCAGAGCGCGAGCAGCCAGCGCGCGGTGCTCGGGAGCGACTCGGCCAGGGGCTCGGCGCAGCCTACGCGGTCGATCCAGGCGAGCAGGGCGGAGGGGAGCTGCGAGCGCTGGAGGTCCATCTCTCGCGGAGGGGGGAAAGCGGGAGGGAGGTCAGAAGTTGACGCGGGAGGCGTCGGCCGCGGCGGCGGCGGGGCGGGCCTCGGCGTCGCGGCTGTTGGTCGACCACTGGTAGTACGCGATGGCTCCCTCGCCGAGGGCCTTGAGGGCCACGCCGGTGAGCACCGCGCTCACGACGGGCCCGGCCCACGGCATGAGCCTCGCGGCCCGCGACGCGGAGCCCAGCGCGAACTCGCCAGCGCCCAGCACCGCCGCGGCCGCGGCCTGCTCGACGGGCGAGGTCTCCGCCTCGAAGGCGTCCTGCACGTCCCTCACGACCTTCATCCCCAGCGCCGCCACCGCCGGGGCGGCGAAGCGGAACGGCAGCAGCCCGAGGCCGACGCCGATCATCGCGGACTGGTTCACCTTCTTGCGGCTGTCTTCACTTCTTCCCACGGGGGTCATCGAACACCACCAGCGCCCGCGCGGTCAACCCGCCACCGCCGCGCGCCCGATGTTGTCCAGGCACGACTGCATCGCTTGCTGGAACTGCCGCGCCACCAGCGGACCCAGCATGCGCCCGACGAGGCCGCGCTCGTGGATCGCGTACTCCCACGTCACCCGCGACGCGCCTTCGCCGTCGGGCTCGAAGCGCCACTCGCTCACCATGTTGGAGCAGAGCGCCCGCTGGAGGAGGTTCATCTTCGCCATGTCGTAGCGGTGGAGGCGCGGCGCCTCGAAGGCCAGCACGCGCTCCTGGATGGAGGTTCCGTCGGAGAGGGCGACGTCGCGGAGGGTTCCGGCGACGGGCGGGTCGTCGCGGCCCACGAGCGTCGCCGAGCTGATGGCCGGGATGAGGGGTTTGTGGCCCATGAAGAAGCGCGCGAGGTTGGCTGTGCGCCCTGCGGCGAGCGCGAAGACGACGTCGACAGGGCGGGCGATGCGGGCCTCGGCGTGGACGGTGATGGTCATTGGGGAGTTGCGCCCGAGTGTAGGCGAAGAGGGCGCGCGGAGGGGGCGGGCGGGCGCTTACGGCTGTCGTCGGTTGAGCGCCGCGGCGATGGCGATGACCGCCGCCCGCGGCGAGAGCCCGGAGGACCACGCGCTCAGGCGGTTGATCGCGCCGTGCACCACCATCGGTCGACCGGCGTGCATGGCGCGGTAGGCGCTCGCGGCGACCTCCGCGGCGGTCATCGCGCCGGCCTTGAAGAGCCTGGTCTTGTCGTTGCCCGCGATCGCCGCGAACTCCGTGGCGGTGGCGCCGGGGCAGCTCACCGTGGCGGTGACGCCGGTGCCGCGGAGCTCGAACGCGAGTGCCTCGGTGAAGGAGTTCACGAAGGCCTTGCTGGCGTAGTAGCCGGCCATGAAGGGCCCCGGCTGGAAGCCCGCGGTGGAGCCGATGTTGAGCACCCGACCACGGCCGCGCTGCACCATCGCTGGGAGAAGCGCGCGGGTGAGCACCACGAGGGCGGTGATGTTCACCTCGACCATGCCGCGCTCGCGCTCGGCGTCGAGCTCCCAGAAGTTGCCGTTGGTGCCGAAGCCGGCGTTGTTGACGAGAAACTCCACCTCGAGCCCGAGCCGCGAGACCTCGTCGAGGATCGCCCCCGGCGCGGTCGGGTCCATGAGGTCCGCGGAGAGCACGTGGACCTTCACGCCGTGCGCGGCGGAGAGCTCGGCCGCGAGGGCGTCGAGCCGGTCGCGACGCCGCGCGACGAGCAGCAGGTCGTGCTTGTCGGCGGCGAAGAGCCTGGCGAATTCGGATCCGAGCCCGGCGGACGCGCCGGTGATGAGTGCGGTGGCCATAGGCGTCCTTCGTGAGGGGGATTCCGGGGGTAACGCACTTCGCCCGGACGAACCAGCGACGCCGCTGGTGGAGTCCCGCGCTTGATGATAACCGGGCGATCCATGAAGACCTGGACCCTCCCTGCGGCGCTGTTGCTCTCGTTGGTCGCGTGCCAGGGCTCGACGCAGCGCCAGGGCGTGAGAGCGCCTCCGCCCGCCTCTTCGAACATCACCAGCGGCGCGACCGCCGACGCGGGAGCCGAGGTCGCTCCGGCGGCCGCTGCCTGCGAGTCGGCGACCGCCTGCGACGCGTGCCTCTCGCTCCCGGGCTGCAACTGGACGGACGACCGCTGCCTCCGCGCGTGCCTCATGGACACGAGCTGCATTGGCCCCGGCAACGCCTCGGCCCCGCGGTGTCCCGCCGCGGGCGCTACGGCGGAGACCGACGCGGGCGCACCCGCCGCCGCGATCCCCCTCGTCGGCCTTCGCACGCTCGCGTTTCGCGAGGGAGCCCACCCCCCGGTCGGAGCGCACGGAGCGCACGGAGCGACCGTGTGGGCCGTCACGCTGACCGCCAGCGCGGGCCCCTCCCCGGAGCTCAACGCGCTCTTCCAGCAGACGCAGGCAGCCCACCTTGCCGCGAGCGTGGGAGACCTGAACTGCACGCCCGCGGTCGGCGGAAGCTATCCGAGCACGATTCCGACGGGAGACGGCGCGCAGGTTCTCACCGTGACGTTCCGCTCGGAGCGGGACGCCCGGCAGTTCGCCGCCGCGCTCACCGAGACGCCCCTTCGCACCGGCCGGGTGCGCGTCATGTGCGCCGACTGATCGAAGGGAGAGGCGCCCTGCGCTGACGCCGCCGCGAGAGCCCCGCGAGCGCCACCAGCGAGAGCCACCCCACGCCGCCACCCGCTCCGCTCGTTCCCGCGCGGCACCCGCAGCCCTCCTTCGTCGGCGCGCCCCCGGCGTCCATGGCCATGGCCGCGTCGAGCGTCGCCACGTCGTCCGCCGCAGCGTCGAGGGCTCCGGCGTCGTCGGGCTCGATGACCACCGTCCCGCTGCCGGCGTCCAGGCCCGGCGGAGGGCGCGGCGTGGAGACGGGGGGCGCCGAGAGCGTCGGTCGCGGCGTCGGGAGCGGAGGACACTGCGCCAGGCGGTCGGGCGCGCAGCGGGTGCGAAACGCGATGGTCTGCTCCGCCCCGGTGAGCGAGCCCTCCAGCGTGCGCAGCGAGGCCGACAGCGACACCCGGTAGGGCGTGTCGTACGCGAGGTCGGCCATCGGGCGGATCATCAGCGTGTTGCCGTGGTCGCCGTAGCGAGAGACCCGCGCCGGGACGGGCGCGTCGCCGGGGCCGAGGATGCGCACCGTGCCGTCGTTGACCGTGGCGTCGTCGAGGCCCCACGGGGTGGTCACCACCGCGCGCGACTCGATGTCGCCATGGTCGACGGGGAAGTTCACCTGCCCCGGCGAGGGCCAGCTGTAGATCGGCGGCGCCCCCGGCGGCGCGTCGCCCTGGAGCCGTCGCCAGAGGAAGCGCCAGTACGCCGCGGTGGTCGAGACGAGGCGGGGATAGCTGCCAGGGGTGTCGGCGTCCATGTAGTGCGAGGCCGCCCACGGGTAGTCGCGCCAGCGCGCGGCGTAGAGCGTGTGGCCGAAGCGCACGAGGAAGCGCGTGCCCGCGGCGGTGAGGTTGCCCGCCTCGGAGAGCACCGCGGGGGTCACCGAGGGGCCGCCCACCGCCGCGTGGATGGCGGGCATCTCGTCGACCCAGAAGAGCCCGTCGGCCTCGCTGGTGACCCCGTGCTCCACCACCAGCCAGGCGTCGGAGCCGACGTCGAGGTTGTCGGCGTCGGTGCGGTCGTACTGGCGAGCGCGGGCGACGAAGTACTGGTCGAAGGTCTGGTCGGTCATCGAGTGCGCGGCGCAGCCCATGAGGAAGGCGACGTGCCGGCGCGCGTCGGCGCTGCGGTACCCCTCGGCGCCCCAGCGGGCGCGGATCCACTGGAGGTAGGGCTCGACCCAGCTCTCCCAGTGCGCCCACTCGCCGTACTCGTGCCGCACCGAGTAGCCCGAGTCGGGGTAGATCGCGCCGTTCTGGATCACCCCGCGCAGCGCCGGGTCGGAGACGATGTCCCGCAGCGCGCCAGGCTCGATCTGGGTGATCGACTGCTCGGCCACCCAGACGTGCGTGACCATGCTGTTGGCCCCGGCGGGGCGCGCCGCGGAGAGCGACGCGAGGGAGACGACGGCGGCGATCGCGAGCAGGGAGCGCTTCATCGGCGCAGATGCTCGCACGCAACCGCCGCGGTCGTCTCCGCGGCCGGAGCGCTCCCCCCCTCTAACCCCGATACGCGTTCAGCTCCGCCGCCGTGTCATTGAAGTGGCGGTAGCGGGTGACGAGGCCCTTCGCGTCGAAGGACCAGAGGTGGAGGGCGTCGTTCTTGATCGTCTTTCCGGTCTTGCGGATCGTGCTCTCGATGCTGAGCTCGACGCAGAGGTGGTTGCCCTGCTCGATGAAGGTGCGCGGCTCGAAGAGCGAGAATTCGAGCGAGTCGGCGACGGCCTTGAAGAAGCCAGGGAGGTTCTTGCGGCCGCTGTAGTTGCCATTCCAGGGGCACTCGCTGGAGGCGACGCGGTCGTTGCGCCAGTCGACGTTCTCGGCGCACTGCGCGACGATGGAGGCCACGTCGCCGCGCTGGAAGCAGCCGTAGAGCCGCTGGACGGTCTGCGTGTGGTTGACCCCCGGGGCCGGCAACAACCCGAGCTGCTGCTGGATCGACGCCATGTCGATGCTGCCCCAGTGCTCGACGCACTTGTCTCCCTGGAAGCGCGTCCAGTCGTTCATCTCGAGGTTCACCCGCTTGTTGGTCGGGGGGATGCCCATGAGCGATCCCTTCTGCGTGCCGGTGAAGGACGTGCGGCAGGACAGGCGGTCTCCATCGACCATGGTGTCCTGGATGGTCCACCGGCCATCGGGGAAGGCCGCGCGCCACATCGTCGTGAACGCCTTCACCCCTTCGATGCCGCCGGGCATCCCGGGCGGCATCCCGTGATCGACGAGGTTGGGCGAGATGTGCCGGCTCAGCACGTCGAGCTTGCCGGTGTTGAGCGCCTCCGTGATCTCGCTGTTGATGCGCTTGTAGACCTCGGACTTGTTGATCTCGGGCGTGTTGATCGCAGGCATGGCTTCCCCTCCAGGTTGTGGCCCCATCGGGCCCTCTCCGACGATGTCCCGCGACATGGCTAGTTCCATGATCCGAGGCGTCAAGCCCTGTTGTTCTCGCTCCCCGCGCGAGCCCCCTCGTCGTTGAGCCGCAGACGCTGTATCCCAACGCCGTGCATCCCCTGATCTTCACCCCCGGGGGCGCCCTGTGGAGCAGCGAGCTCACCGCGGTCGCCCTCGTCGTCGCGCTGCTGCTCGCCCTCGCGCTGCTGCACCCCGCGCGGGGGCGGGCGCTCCGCTCCCCGTTGATCCTGCTCGTGGCGCACGTCGCGCTGCTGGCCTTCCTCCAGTTCGACGTGCTCACCGCCGAGCCGCAGCGCGCGGTGGCCTTCGTCTCGCTCCTGGCGCTGCTGGCGAGCGGCGGCCGCGCGCTCGTGCTGCTCGTCTTCGACGTGATTCTCACCCGCCGGGCGCAGGGCGGCGTCCCGCGCATCGTGCGCGACACCGCGCAGGGGGGCGTGTACGTCGCGCTCTTCTTCCTCGCGCTTCAGGCCTCCGGGGTCGAGCCCGGGAGCCTGCTCACGACCTCGGCGCTGCTCACGGCGGCGCTGGGCCTCTCGCTCCAGGACACCCTCGGCAACCTCTTCGCAGGGCTCGCCATCCAGATGCAGCGGCCCTTCGCGCCCGGCGACTGGATCCAGTTCGATGACAAGACAACGCACGTCGGGCGAGTGCTGGAGATCAACTGGCGCGCGACCCGCGTGGTGACCCTCGACGAGGTCGAGGTGACGGTGCCCAACGGGATGATCGCGAAGGCGCCCATCATGAACTACACGCGCCCGTCGAGCGTCTCGCGCCGCTCGCTGTACGTCTTCGCGCCGTCGGACGTGGCGCCGCACGAGGTGCACGCCGCGATCGTGGCGGCGCTGGAAGGATCGCTCGGCGTGCTCGAGCTGCCTGCGCCGACGGTGGTGACCAACCGCTTCGTGCCTGAGAGCGGGATGGAGTACTGGGTGCGCTTCTTCACCGATCGCTTCGACCTGCGAGACCGGGTGGACGGCGAGGCGCGCGACCGCATCTGGTACGCCTTCCGCCGCCTCGGAATCTCCCTGCCCGCCACGCAGCGCAGGGTGCTGGTCGAGCAGCTCACGGACGAGATGCGCGACCGCGAGAAGGCTACCTGGATCGAGCGGCGGCTGCGCACGATCAGCCGCGTGTCGCTCTTCGCGGAGCTCACCGAGGCGGAGAAGCGCGCGCTGGCCGAGGACTGCCGGCTGCGGCTCTACGCCGCCGGCGAGGTGGTGATGCGCCGCGGCGACACGGGCAACGAGCTCTTCGTCCTCGACCGGGGCGAGGTGATCCTCAGCGCCCAGGGGGAGGGGCGCACCATCGAGCTGGCGCGCCTGTCGGCCGGCGGGTTCTTCGGCGAGCGGGGCGCGATGACCGGCGAGCCCCGGATGGCCACGGTGACCGCCGCGACGGACCTCGAGCTCCTGGTGGTGTCTCACGCGGCGCTGCAGCGGATGCTCTCGGAGAAGCCCGCCATCGCCGACACGTTGAGCCGCGCGCTCGCCGATCGGCTCCTCGACGTCGAGCGGAAGCTCGCCGCGGACGAGAGCATGCCCTCGGCGGTCGAGAGCCAGACCGAGCTGCTCCAGCGAATCCGTCGCTTCTTCAGCCTGTGAGGGGGGGGTGCCCCGGCGCTCGTCGACGACGCCCGAATCGCTTGCCCCTCGCCGACGCGTTGATCTAACCCCGATACCCACCGATGTCCGACCCCACCGACGACCTCCCCTCCCTGCGCGCCTGGGCCTCGACGCACCCCGACCCCGCCGCGGTGCGCGCCATGGCCGCCCGCTTCGACGTGCGAGACCCCGGGCCCGTCACCCGCGAGCAGCTCGTTCGCCTCGCCGCGGAGCTGCACCCCGACGCGCTCGTCGACCTGCTCCCCTCCATGGTCGCGCCCGACCCCCTGGAGCAGCCCCTCTACGCCCTCGCGGGAGAGGCGCTCGGCGCCGCCTGCGCCCGCCGCAAGCTCGCCTCCCCGGAGGGCCTCTACGCCGGGGTCCTGCAGCTCGCCACCGTCGAGGCGCAGGGCGCCTACCTCCGAGACGCGCTCCCGGCCATCCACGCCTACGAGGTGCGCGAGCTCGGCCGATGGCTCTCCCCGCACGCCTCCTCCCTCCCCGACTGGATCAAACAGGCCTACGCCGCCGCCCTGGTCGCCTGCGTCCCCCGGCTCCAGAAGCACGAGCGCGACAGCCTGTTTCCCTACGCCGCGCTGCTCGACGCCGCCGGGGTCGAAGGCCTGCTGCGCGCCACGGCGAAGCGCGCGGGTCAGTTCGAGCTCGCGCTCGCCCGCGTGGTCGCCCAGGGCCATCCCCAGTGCGCCGACGGGGTCGCCGCGCTGCTCTCCGACAAGAAGCTCGGTCGCGTCGCGGCCGCGGCGCTCGCGTCCATGGGCGCGGAGGGAGCCCGCGCCGCCCGGGGCCTCCTCGACGCCGCGGGATCGAAGCCCACCGCCGCCACCGAGCTCGCCCGCGCCATCGTCTCTCTGCCTCCGGCGTCGCAGCCGCTGTGGGCCGGCGAGCAGTGGTCGCTCCCCCGCTTCGGCCGCGACCCTCGCATCGACCTCCGCGCTCCTTCGGGCGTCGCGCCGACGAGGGTCCATGAGCCCACCCCCCTCGCGGCCATCGAGCGCGCCGTCGCCGAGAGCCCGGGGCGCGACCTGCTCCCGCCCGAAGGGTGGGCCGACCTGATCCAGCTCCTCGCCCTCGACCCCTCCCTCACCCACCTTCCTCGCGCCTACGAGCGCGCCCTCAACGCGGGGCGCCTGGGGCTGGGCGCAGACCCTGACGCCCTCACCGCCGCGCTCGACGCCATGCGCTGGAACCTCTCCATCACCAGGCACCACCCCTCGCACGGGTGGGGCCTCGGATGGGCGCTTCTCTGGGCGGGCGCCGAGCGCTCGGTGTTCGTTCACGCCATCGCCCGCTTCGAGCTGTGCCGCGCGTCCAACGTGCTCGGGGCCCGCGAGTACCAGTTCAGCAACGCCCTCAAGGAGCTTCGCCCCCCGTGGGCGCCCTCCGTCGAGACCCTCCTTCGGCACTACGGAGCGAACCGCGACGAGATCGTCTGGCGCGGCCCCCCCGCCGTGCTCGCCTCGCTCGGCGCACCCTCCGCCGAGGTCGAGCTCCCCACCCCGTCGACGGACCTCTGGGTCCTCGGCCGCGTGCGCGACGCCTCCCGCTTCACGGTGCGCCTTCGCAAGTACGTCACGCTCACCGTCGACGTCGCCGCCGAGCGATGGACCGTCTCGACGCCAGAGCCCTTCCACGGCGCGACGCCCCCGCTCGACGCCTCCCGCGGCGTGCGCTTCGCCGTCGAGATGGTGCGCTCGGGGATGTACGTGGGCATCGACGGGGCGCTGATCCACGGCGCCTTCACCGAGCTCGACGAAGACGAGGGCCCGCTCCGGGTGACCGCCGAGGGCGACGGGGCGCTGGTGACGGAGCTCGAGCTGAGGGAGAAGTTCACCGCGAGGGCCTCCGAGGCGGCGGGCGCCCTCTTCGTCGCCCTCGACTCGGCGCAGGGGTACACCGAGGTCGCCGGGCAGCGCTCCCCCGCCGCGGCGCACTGCCTCGCGGCCGCGGCGCTGCTGCTCGACGAGCCCCGCGCCTCGCTGGCCAGGGCCGCGCTCCTCACGATGGAGGGCGAGGCCTTCGAGCCGTGGAAGCAGCGGGTCCGCGACGGGGCGCTCGCGCCGGGCGCCGCGCCGGAGCCCGAGGCGAAGAAGGCGCGCAAGGGGACGAAGGCGAAGGCCGCCGACGAGGGGCCCGCGGTGGTGACGGACGTGGTCGCGCCCACGGCCTTCGCGCTGCGCAGCTTCGAGGACGTGGTGCGGGTGCTGCACGACCTCAAGCTCGGCGTGAAGGCCCGTAGCAAGAAGCCCGCGGTGCTGCGCCGGGGACAGACCGATCAGGGCGACTACGAGTACGCATCCTTCGCCCCGTCGCCCGCGAGCGAGGACTGGAGCGCTCGCTCGGCGGTCCCCTACCCCGTGGTGTACCTCTCCGAGGAGACGCCTCCGCTCGACGACATCGAGGCCTTCGTCGACGAGCTCTCCCGGCTGCCGGGCCTCTGCAGCAAGGGCCGCGGTACCTCCGCCGACGTGCGCTACTGCCTCGACGGCGACCGCTTCCTGGTGGCCGCGCTGCAGGTGATCCCTGGGGGCGACGACGACTACGGCCCGATGTGGTCCGACGTGCTGGCCGCCGCGTGGCGGGTCGACGAGGGCTGGTGCTGGGCGCTGCTGGAGGGCGACGAGGAGCCGCTGCGCAGGCTCATCGGCGTGCAGGCGCTGCCCCCGCAGGTGGAGTGGAAGCGCGCCAGCCGCATCACCCTGGGCAACTGGTAGCGGCTCAGTCCCGCTCAGCCCGAGAGGAGCGCGTCCGCCTGCCCCGCGGGCAGCGCCTCCCTCAGCACGGCCACGAAGGCCGCGTCGCCCTCGAAGTCCCCGGCAGCGCCGCAGCGCCTCCACGGCGCGATCGCCCAGCGCCCTCAGCGCCTGCACCGTGGCGCCCCGCTCGCTCTCCGAGCGTCGCGGCAGGAAGGCCGCCATCACCGCCCCGAGGCCGTCGTCGTCGAGGATGCGCGCCGACGCGAGGGCCCGCTCGGGGTACGCCCGCCTCTCCGCGCAGCGCAGCAGCGCCGCCAGGCGACGCTCGGGGCTCAGGGCCATCAGCGCCCGCTCTCTCACCCTCGCGTACGAGGGGTCCCAGTACTTGAGCCGCTCGACGCCCTCCTCGTCGAAGACCACGAGGCGATCCCACGAGGGGTCGACGGCCTCGCCCTGGTCGCCCGCGGTGCCGAGGGCGGCGAGCACCTGCTGGTGCCGGGTGCGCCGACGCTCTCGCGGCGTGAGCTCCCAGATGCGGGCGAGGTGCGGCAGCGCGGCGGCCCCGAAGCGGCCGACCACCTCGGGCTCGAGGAAGCCGTTGGCGGTGTCCTTGTCGAAGAAGCGCCCGAGCATCGCGTCGTCGGGCCAGGCGAGCAGCGCGCCGAGGCCCCTGGCGTAGGTGTACTCCTCGCCGAGCGAGCGCTCGGCCATGGCGAGCACCTCCTCGGCAGACAACGCCTTGAGGGCGCGTACGTAGGGCCGGATGCTCTCGTGATAGACCCCGGAGAGGAACTCGAAGCGCAGCAGCGGGGCGAGCGAAGCGGGCACGGCGCGTCCCTGCTCGGCGAAGCGGGCCGCGGCGACCACCGCGAACATCTCGGAGACCGCGTGGGCGTGGCGGTCGCCGTCGCGCAGGGCCTCGGCGGCGGAGAGCAGCGCCTCCGGGGCGTCGGAGCGCTCCTGCTCGAGGAGCCGCAGCTCCTGGGCGAGCTCGGGGTTGCTGCCGAAGGAGCCGCGCCGCGACAGCAGCGTGGCGAGCTCGAGGGCGGTGCAGTGCGCCGAGCGCGTCGCGCACGTTGGAGAGCGATGGGCGCTGCACCTTGAGCGCGGCGGCGACCATCGCGGCGCCCCACTCCTGCTCGGTTCCGAAGAGCAGGGCGACGGCGCGCACCGCCGCGGGGTCGGAGATCCTCGGGCGGGTGACGGCGCCGCCCTCGACGCGCGCGAGCTCCCAGTTGGTGGCGAGCCCGCTCGTCGCCTGGGCGTGGGCGAACTCCACCAGCAGCGAGTGCGCCCTCGCCGGGGGCAGCGCGACGCCCGAGCGACCGCGCACGAAGTCGAGCGAGCGCCGCGCGGGCTCGACCAGCTCGGAGCCTCGCGCCTCGAAGAGGCTCGGGTCGCGCTGCCAGGCCGCGAAGAGCAGCTCGTCGAGCGCGCGGGTGAAGCCCGCGACGAACCACGGCATCGGGTCGTACTTGAAGAGCCTGGTGAAGGCCTTGCCCGTGGGCAGCCGGGAGAGCAGCGAGAGCACGGCCGCCGGGTCGACGTGCGCGTGGTCCTCGGCGAGGAGGTCCCATAGCCCTGGCATCGTCTCGGCGGGCACGAGCCCCTGCGCCACCAGAAACCACGCGACCCCATACCGCCCCGCGAAGTCCCCGGTGGTCTTGTAGATCGCCTCGCCGACCTTGTACGCGTCCCCCGCGGCGGCCTTCCCCACCCGCAGGATCACCGCGTCCAGCGTCTCGTCGCTCAGCCCCGGGTACCCTGGCCGCGCGCTCGCCCCCCCGACGTCCTTCGCGGCCTCCTTCGCGACGTCGTCGCCGACCCTCGCGTAGCCCTGGCGCTCCCGCTGGGCCGCCATCCGTCGGCGGATGCCCTCGGCCGTCGCCTCGGTGTCGCAGTGGTGCTCGCGCGTCACCGGCGTCGCGCCCTCGCGGCCCGCGCGCTCGGTGATCAGCGCGCCCTCCCGAGCGAGCTCGCAGACATCCTTCGCCCCATCGACCACGCGCTCCCAGCGTTCCATCGCCGGGCACGATGGAGGCGATGCTATCGATCGGCAAGCATCTGCGCAGGCCAGCGATCTCGTCGGAGCGCTCTGGCACCTCTCGATGAGGTAGAGACTCTCTCCCTATGAGCACCGAGATCGACGCCGAAGCCTCCGCGATTCTGACCACCTGGTTCGGGAGCGACACCCTCGACGGGCCGATCGACCCGGAGTTTCAGCGTCGCTGGTTCGCCGTCGACCCCGCCTTCGACCGGGAGCTCGGGGAGCGCTTCGGCGCCCTCGTAGAGTCCGCCGCCGCGGGCCGACTCCTCTCGTGGGAGGACAGCGCCCGCGGCGCGCTCGCGCTGGTGCTGCTGCTCGACCAGTTCACCCGCAACGTCTACCGGGGCAGCGCGCAGGCCTTCGCCGCCGACCCGATCGCTCGCAGCGTCGCCGAGCGCGCCATCGCCCGCGGGTTCGACCGCGCGGTGTCGTTCTCACCGCGGGGCTTCTTCTACCTGCCCTTCGAGCACGCCGAGGAGCTCGCGCTGCAAGACCGCTCGGTGGCCCTCTTCCAGGCGCTCGCCGCGGAGGCTCCGCCCTCGCTGACGAAGAGCGCCGAGGAGCTGCTGAGCTACGCCGAGAAGCACCGCGCGGTCATCGCGCGATTCGGCCGCTTCCCGCACCGCAACGAGGTACTCGGGCGAGAGAGCAGCGCGGAGGAGAGGGAGTTCTTGAAGGCGGGGCGGGGGTTCTAGAGCGGTTCCGTCTGGGTGTGGGAAGCGCTCTACGCCTGGTTGAACCCGAGCCGAGAGCGCTGGGCGTTGGGCTTGTTGCGGCACTCCCGCTCCAGGGCCACGAGCAGCGCGCGGGCGTCGACGGTGGTCTCCAGCAGCAGGGCCTGGCGCCGCACCGTGGCGAAGTCGCCCGGGGTGAGCGTGTTGAGCTGGTCGAGCGAGGCGCGCGTGGAGGCCACGGCGTCCGTCGGCAGCACCTGACCGAGCGCCGCGAGGGTGCGCTCGAAGAGGGCCATGCGCTGCTCCGGGCGAAGCGGATCGAACTTGATCTTGAGCGTGAAGCGACGGAGCGAGGCCTCGTCGAGGTGCTCGAAGAGGTTGGTCGAGCAGACGAAGAGCCCCTCGAAGGACTCCATCTGCACCAGCAGCTCGTTGACCTGGGTGACCTCCCAGTTCTGGCTCGCTCCCCGGCGGTTCTGGAAGAAGCTGTCGGCCTCGTCGAGCAGCAGCACCGCCGACTCGGCCCGGGCCTCGCGGAACATCTCCGCGATGTTGGCCTCGGTCTGCCCCACGAAGGGCCCCAGGATGTCCGACGCGCGCTTCACCAGCAGCGGCCGCTGCACGCGCTCCGCAAGGTGGTGCGCGAAGGCCGTCTTGCCCGTCCCCGGCGGACCATAGAGGCAGATCGACCCATGCAACGGCCCCTGCTCCCGGGCCCTGCGCTCCAGGGTCTCCACCAGCTTGCCCAGGTCGTCCGAGGCGTTGAGGAAGCGCAGGTCGTAGACCTCCGGCGTGACGGGCGCCGCGGGGCGCTCGGGCGACTGCACCGCGAGGCTGTTCTGCAGCACCCGCGTCAGCGTCGCCTCGACCTCCTCGGCCTTCTCCATTCCAGCGAGCCTCGCCACGCGCACCGCGCGCTCGATGTGCGCGGGCGTGAGGCGCTCGTCGTGGGCCATGCGCTGCGTCCACGCGGGGCGCGCGGGCAGCGGGCCGAGCTGCTTCTCCAGGATGCGCCGGCGCACCGCGAGCGGCGGAGTGCGCAGCTCGAAGATGAAGTCGAAGCGGCGCAGGAAGGCCGAGTCGATCTGCCCGATCTCGTTGGACAGCCACATCGTCGGGACGGCGTTGCCCTCCAGCAGCCGGTTGGTCCACCCCTTGTCTTCGCCGGAGCGCTTCTGCCGCCCGAAGAAGGGGTACCAGCGGTCGGGGAACACGTCCTCGATCTCGTCGAAGAGCACCACGGTCTGCGCGCGCCGCCCGAGCATGCGCTGGCAGAGCTGGTACGCCGCGAAGCGCCCGGTGCCCGAGATGGCCGAGCCGTCGTCGGACTCCACGTTGACCTCGTAGAGCTGCCCCTTGAGGTGCGCCGCGATGGCCCGCGCGAGCTCCGTCTTGCCCGTGCCCGGCAGGCCGTGCAGCAGCACGTTGACCCCCGGAACCTGCTTCTCGATCGCCCCCTGGAGGAACTTCACCAGGATGCCGACGTCCTGCGCCGCGTGGGGGAAGTCTTCGAGCGTGAGCTTCGCCGCGGGCGACTGCCGGAAGAAGTTCGTCAGGATGCCTTCCGGCGTCTCGTACTCCGTCAGCAGGATGTTCTCGAGGCCGTCCATCACCTCGAAGGGATCGTCCCAGGTGCGGCGCACGTCCGTCGCCACGCGCACCAGGCCCGTCGAGGCCAGCGGCGCCGAGCGCTTCAGGGCGTCGCGCACCTCCGTCTCGGGAAGGCCCAGCACCTGCCCGAGCAGCTCGTGCAGCTTGCGAAGCGACAGGCCCTCCAGCCGCTCGAAGCAGGCCTGGAGGGACTTCTGGATGTCGAGCACGATCGCGAAGGCCAGCACCTCCTGCTCGGCGCGGGTGAGCGACAAGAGCCGCCCCATGGTCTCGACGTTGCGGAAGAGCACCCCCTCGCGGGTGATCTCGCTCTTCTCCAGGGCGACGAGCCGGTCGCGGATCTCCCGCTTGGCGCGCGTGGGCGTGACGCCGTCGTCGCGGAGGTGCGCGAGGCCGATGACGTCGAGCGGCGAGCGGTCGTCGCCGTCGTCGTGCAGGAAGTACCGGAACGTGTCGGTGTAGACGATGGCCCTCGCCGTCCAGAGCACGACGAGGTCATTGGACTCCTTCGGGGTGCGCCGGGCGCGGGTGGTACGGGTGGTCGTCGGGGTCTTGGTGCGTGCCATCGGTCTCTTCTATGTAGGTCCCAGGTTCCATGCGCGTCCCGCGGCGGCGGCGCAACGCGAAGCAGGACCAACGGACAGGGTATGTCAAGGCTGCGGATCGGTCGGGGAGGCTGCGGCGGGGCCGTGTTCGGCCGGGTGGCCGGGCTCGCTGGGGTCGTCGCGCTCGTCGTCGGGGTCGGGCGTCTCGTGGCGCACCGCGGGCGCGTCGGCGATGACGTCGTCGAGCTCGGGGTCGGCGCCGGGCGGGGGCATGGCGGCGATGGTGTCGTCGCGGCCGGCGGCGGCGGTGCGGGCGGGCGGGTCGCTGGGGGGATGCCCCTCGCGGCCGTAGCGGGGCCTCTCGCCGGGGCGCGACCAGTCGACCCAGTAGGCCGACGAGGAGCGCACGTCCATGTGGACGAACACCGAGCGGGGGTAGAAGCCGCAGCCGGTGTTGGGGAGGGTGCGGCAGTAGTCGCGCAGGACGTGGTTGGGGACGCCTCGCACCCGGAAGTCCACGGCGTGGCCGATGTTGTGGTTGGAGTGCGCCGTGTGCTGGCCGCGGCGCGCCGGGCGGAAGCCCGAGATCACCTCGAGGACGCGCCCGCCGAAGTGGTCGCTCACCTGCGCGAGCTGCCGCACGAGGCGGGGGTTGATGGCGTGCGAGCGGTTGTCCGTCGAGCGCAGGAGGCTGCGCATGACGCCCAGCACGCCTCGCCCCGGGCGGCGGAGGTTGGCGGTGACGTGCTGGCTTGTGGCGAGGCGCACCAGGTTGACCAGGCCCGGACGGCGGGGGACGCCCCAGCGACCGCGCGCGGGACGGCCGGGGGACGGGGTGACCGGGCGGCGCAGGATCGGGACGCGAGCGAGGGGGACCCTCCCCGAGGAGAGCACGGCGCTGCGCATGACGGTGGCGCGCTCAGGGCGCGCAGCCGCGGTAGCGGGGGCGGTAGTGGCAGCGGGGGCGAGCGCGTGGCCGGGGAGGCGGAGGCGCTGGTTGCGGCGCAGGGCGTAGGGCTCGTGGAGGTGGTTGCGCTCGGCGAGGTCGGCCACGGAGACGTGGTGCAGCGCGGCGATGACGGAGAGCGACTCGCCGCGCTGGACGACGTGCGTCGACGGATCGGCCGGGGACACCTGGGCGGAGGCTTCACGCGAGGCCGCCGTGAGGGGCAGGAGCCCCGCGAGGACGGCCAGCAGCCACGCGGCGTTGAGGTCTCGCACGGGCGCAGGCCGTAGCGTGGAACCTCACGCCCGGTCAAGCCGAGGCACTCCGGGTTGGGGGTGTGCGGGGGGGGGAGAGGTCAGCCGGCGGAGCCGTACATCGACTCGGCGATCTTGTAGGCGCTGGTCTCGAGGGCGGACAGGTAGCTCCGCAGGCTCTGGGTGTCGACGCCGGTGTCGAGGGCCGCGCGGAGGTTGACGAGGTCCTGCTCCAGGATCTGTCGCAGCTCTTCGGTGAGCACCTCGCCGTACTCGCGCACGGCGTTCTCCGAGGTGACCAGCAGCGCCTCGGCGTTGCTGCGCAGCTCGGCGTACTCGCGGCGCAGGAGGTCTTCCTGCTTGGTGTTGGCAGCCTCCTCGACGAGGCGCTCGACGTCCTGCTGCGAGAGCCGCTGCTTAAGCCACGATGCGCACGTCGCGGGTCTTCTTGGTGGCCATGTCCGTGGCGGTCACCGAGAGGATGCCGTTGGCGTCGATGTCGAAGGTCACCTCCACCTTCGGCACGCCGCGGGGCGCCGGGGGGATGCCCGTGAGCTCGAAGTGGTAGAGCGAGCGGTTGTCGACGGCCATCTCGCGCTCGCCCTGGAGCACGTGGATGGGCACGAAGCTCTGGTTGTCGAGCGAGGTCGAGAAGGTCTCGCCGCGGCGCGTGGGGATGGTGGTGTTGCGGGGGATGAGCGGGGTCATCACGCCGCCGGCGGTCTCGACGCCGAGCGAGAGCGGGGTCACGTCGAGGAGCAGCACGCTCTCGAGCTCGCCGCGGATGGAGGCCGCCTGCACCGCGGCGCCGATGGCGACCACCTCGTCGGGCGAGAGGCCCTTGTGCGGCGTGCGCTGGAAGAACTCCGCCACGCGCTTCTGCACCAGGGGCATGCGGGTCATGCCGCCGACCATCACCACCTGGTGGATGTCCTGCACGCCGAGGCGGGCGTCGTTGAGGGCGCGGGCGCAGGGCTCGAGGGTCTGCTCGACGAGGTCTTCGACGAGCCGCTCCAGCTCCTGGCGCTTGAGGGTGCGCAGCACGTGGGCGGGGCCCGACGGGGTCGACGCAATGAACGGGAGGTTGACCTCCGTCTCCAGCGACGACGACAGCTCGTGCTTGGCCTTCTCCGCGGCCTCGCGCATTCGCTGGAGCGCGAGGCGGTTGCCCCGCAGGTCGATGCCGTGCTCCTTCTGGAAGTCGCTGACGAGCAGCTCGATGATGCGCTCGTCGAAGTCGTCGCCGCCGAGGAAGGTGTCGCCGTTGGTGGCCACCACGCGAAACACCCCGCGGGTGATCTCCAGGATCGAGATATCGAAGGTGCCGCCGCCGAGGTCATAGACGGCGATGCGCTCGTCGGCGTTGCGGTCGAGGCCGTACGCGAGCGCCGCGGCGGTGGGCTCGTTGATGATCCGCTTCACGTCGAGGCCCGCGATGCGCCCCGCGTCCTTGGTGGCCTGGCGCTGGGCGTCGTCGAAGTACGCCGGGACGGTGATCACCGCGTCGGTGACCTCCTCGCGCAGGTACGCCTCGGCGATGGTCTTCATCTGCGCGAGCACCGCGGCGCTGATCTCCGGCGGCGACATCTGCCGGCCCATGACCTCCGCCCAGGCGTCGCCGTTGGGCGACGCGACGATCTTGTACGCCACGCGCGCGGACTGCTTGCGCGCCTCCTCGGAGTCGAACGAGCGCCCCATCACGCGCTTGATCGACACCACGGTGTTCTCGGGGTTCTGCACCGCCTGGCGCTTGGCGACCTGGCCGACCAGCCGCTCGCCGTTGGCCGAGAAGCCCACGACCGACGGCGTCGTGCGGGCGCCCTCGGCATTGGGAATCACCACCGGCGCGCCGCTCTCCACGATGGCCACGCACGAGTTGGTGGTCCCCAGATCGATCCCGACGATCCTGCCCATGGAAGTCTTTGTCCCCTCTGCCGATCGCTCAGTTTTGCTTCGTGTCGTCGTCGCCGGTCGGCGCCGGCTCGGCCGAGGCCGGGCCCTTGGACACCGCCACCATCGCCGGGCGCAGCAGCCGCTCGCCGAGCTGGTAGCCCGGCACGAGCTCGACCGCCACGATGCCCGCGGCGTGCTCGGCGCTCTCCACCTGCTGGATCGCCTCGTGGATGTTCGGGTCGAAGGGCTGCCCCAGGGACTTCAGCCGCTGGCCGCCGAGGCGCTGCACGGCGTCCTCGAAGAGCTTGAGCACCATGCCGATGCCGTCGCCGATGGCCTTCGCGTCGGCGCTGGTCTTGGCGTAGGTCGCCGCGCGCTCGAGGTTGTCGAACACCGGCAGCAGCTCGCGCAGCACGTCCTCGCGCCCTCGGTGCTTGGCGGCTTCCTCGTCGCGCCTGCTGCGCTTGCGGTAGTTGTCGAAGTCCGCGAGCGTGCGCAGCAGCTGGTCCTTGAGCTTGTCGCGCTCCGACGTCATCGCAGAGAGCGGGTCGGCGGCGGGCGGCGGGTTGCTCGGCGTCGACGCGCCGGCGACCTCGGCCGCGGGAGGGCGGCTCTGGGTGGCGCTGGTGGTGTCGGCGGTCTCCGGCGAGTCCGAGGCGTTGCCCGGGGTGTCGGAGGCGCTGTTCTCGTTGCTGTTCTGGTCGTTCGCCATGGAGAAGAACCTGCTGTGGGCAGAGCGGCACGAAACGCCGCAGGGTTGCCCTGTCTATCATAGAGACCGCGCGCCGTGGCAAGCCTTCCGCCTCCCCGGAGAACGCAGCTCGACGGAGCGCCTTCGGGGGCCAACGGGTCCGAAGCTGGACGGTGGATTTTAGGGAGGGAGAGAGGGTCAGAGGGAGGGTGGCGTGCGCGTCAGCGCGCGAGGTTCTGCACGCGGGTGATGAACGCCGCGTCGGCGATGCGACCCACGAGGCGGGTGCGGGTGCGGGCGAAGACCTCGTTCCACTGGGCGCGCTCGCTGTCGCCGATGGTGGCGACGGTGATGCCGCGGGTGCTCATGGAGCGGATCGCGGAGATCTCGTCGCGCCGGAGGTTCTGGATGAGCAGCTGGTGAAACTGCGTGGCCGTCTCGCGCAGGATGGTCTGCTGGTCGGCCGGGAGCGAGTTGATCTGGTTCTTGCCGAAGATGGTCGCGCCGACGACCACGCTGGTGGGCATGTCGAGCATGTGCGTGGCGCGGCTGCTCCACTGCAGCGACACCGCCGCCACCGGCGAGGTGATGAACGAGTCGACGCGGTTGGTCTGCAGCGCCGTGAGCACCTCGGGGAGCTGCAGCGCCACCGGCGTCACGTTGAGGGACTCGTAGAGGTGCGGCATCACGAGGTCGTCGCGCCAGACGCTAGGGGTGCGTGGCGCGCATGTCGGCCGGGACGCGGACGGGGACGCGGGAGAAGATACGGGCGGAGCCCACGTCGGCCCAGCCCATGAACGCGAAGCCCCCGGTGTCGAAGGCGCGCACGATGTCGTCGTGGGTGCCCGCGCGCGCCGCGTCGAGCTGCGCGTTGTTGCGGAACATCCCAGGCATCTGGAAGACCAGCGCCGGGCGGTGCACCTGCGCGAGGCCCACGGCGGTGACCGCGCCGCCGTCGAGGCGGCCCGCGCGGATCTTGCGGACGACCTCGGACTCGTCACCCTGCACGCCGCCCGGGTAGATGCGCAGCGAGAGGGCCTTGTTGGTGCGGCGGCGGAGCTCGCGGTTCCAGGCCTCGAGGACGCGCATCCACGTCGAGCCCGCGGGGGCTACGGTGGCGAGCGAGAGGGTGCGGGTCGTGGCCGGCGCGGGGGCCGGCTGCGCCTCGACGGCGCGACCAGCGAAGAGTGCTCCGAGAGCACCGAACCCGACCGCCAACAGAGCCAACCGATAGCGCTTCATGGTGTGTCTCACTCCTGCGAAGGATTTCTGGTTCCCGCCGAGACGCTGCGCGGAGGGGGATTGATTCAATGGGCGGTAGAAGGGGGACGAGAGGGGGGCTACGGCGTCGCCGCGGGCGCTCCCTCGGCGGGCGGCGTTGCCGGCGCGTCGCCCTCGGCGGGCGGCGTCGCCCCGTCGGCGGCGGTCGGCTCTTCCGTCGGCGAGATGAGGTCGTCGATCTGGGCGAGGTAGCGACGGGCGCGGCGCTTGGCGATCTGGTTGGCGAGGCGCTGCTCGGGCATCACGTCGCCGGCGTCGATGACCTCCTGGAGCAGGCGGGTGAAGAGCGCGCGGTCTTGCACCATCACCGCGTACACCCGGGCCATCATGACCTTGTAGGTGAGGAAGTTGCCGTGGGTGCGGGCGATGGCCGTCTCGAACATCTCGCGGGCCCGCGCCGGCTCGCCGCCGAGGGAGGCCGAGGTGCGGGCGTAGTACGAGCCCATCGCGGCGTACGGGGCGTAGTTGTTGAAGGTCGGGTCGAGCTGGAAGACGCGCTCGAAGCAGGCGATGGCGAAGGGCAGGTCGGCCAGGACGTCGGGGTTGTCCTTGTTCAGGCTGATGTGCTGCGCCCAGTTGTAGCCGAGCCAGAACACCATCCCGGCCTGCTCCTGGTCGTCGAACTGCTGGAGGTAGGCGCGCCAGGCGTCGACGCCGCGGCCGTAGGCCCCGCTGGCGCCGCCGTCGCCGTCCTCCTCGAGCGTGAGCGCCTGGAAGCCGACCTCCTTGCCGCGGAGAAACGCCAGGGTGGCGCGGTTGCGGTAGTACTCGATGCGCGCCTCGTCGTCGGCGACCTCGGCCTCCTCCATGCGATCGACGAGGAAGGCGAACCCGAAGGAGCCCAGCGCGCGCATCAGGTTGCCGCGCAGCAGCTGGTTGTTCGGGATCACGAGCAGCAGACCCTCCATCTGGGTGATGGAGTACGGCAGCGCGGCCTCGGCCGTCGCCGGGTCGGTGAACTCCTGCATCGCAGGCGCCGCCTGGTTCATGATGCGCGCGGTGGAATTCGCGGCCAGCTTGGCGAGACACCCCGTCTGCCCGAGCGCGAGTGCCGCGACCAGGAACCCCGTATGAAAACGTCGCATGGCGAAAGGGGTTAGACCTGATGCCCCTTCCGTGTCAACGACCTCCGTGGAGGGTTGTGCGAAGTGCCTCCAGGGTGCTGTGCTAGGCCCTGGCGTCTCTCGCCAACGAGCCACACGCACCACGATATGCCACTCCCTCCGCGGCTCCCGACCCGACGCGCGCTGCTCGTCAGCTTCGCCCTCACGCTCGGTCTCGCGCCCGCGGCGCAGGGCACCACGCTCGTCGCGCGCCCCCTCGACGCCATGATCCGCGACGCCGACGCGGTGGCCCTCATCACCACCCCCGGCGCCCTCGACGCCCGAGCGCGCTGGGTCGACGGTCGCATCGTCACCGACCTCGACGTCTCCGTGCTCGAGACCCTCCGCGGCGACCTGCCCGTCGGGCCCCTCACGCTCCGCCTCCCCGGAGGCACCGTCGGCCGCATCACCCAGCATCTCCCAGGCGCTGCCGCCTTTACCCCCAACGGCACCTGGATCGTCCTGCTCCGCCGCCTCCCCGACGGCGCGTACACCGTCTTCGACCTGTGCCTGGGGCAGCTCCCCATCGCCCTCGACCCGGCCACCCGCGCGCCCGTCGTGCGCCCAGCCTCCACCGCCGGCGTCACCCTCCTCCCCGATCCCCGACCCGACCCGACCCTTGCGGCCGTGAGCTCCGCGCTCCAGGAGATTCCCGCCGCGGGCATGCGCGTCGAGCGCTTCGCCGCCCTCGTCCGCGCGCTCCCGCGCTGAGACCCCGACGCGCATGCGCCTGCTCCCCATCGCCCTCGCCATCGCTCCGCTCGTGCTGCTCTCGCCTGCGAGCGCCCAGGCCTTCTGCCGCACCACCACCTGCGGCTCGCAGCCCGACCCCACGATGTGCTCCACCTGCGGCAGCCCCGTGGCGTGGGAGCGGGCCTGCATCGGGCTCCGCGTCGACCCCAGGGTGCTCCCGGCCGACCTCGCCGCCGCGGCCTTCCACTCGCACGTCGTCGACTCGGCGCGCGCGTGGTCGTTCACCTGCCCGGGCAACACGCTGCGCGCGGCCTTCTCCATGACCGTGCTCGACGACTTCCCCGTGCCCGTCGGCTACTTCGAGGGCCAGCCCAACATCAACACCGTCGCCTTCCGCGACCACTGGGGCGACGACGCCTTCCACTCGCCCGACGCCGCGGCCATCACCATCGTCACCTTCACCTCGCCGAGCGCGCGCATCCTCGACGCCGACACCGAGCTCAACCTCCGCACCGAGGCCAACCCCCGCGGCTTCGTCTTCGCCACCGACGGGCGCGCCAACGCCGCCGACCTCCCCACCATCGTCACCCACGAGCTCGGCCACACCCAGGGCCTCGCCCACTCCGCCGAGCGCAGCGCCGTCATGTGGTTCTCCGCGGGGCGCGGAGAGCAGCGGCGCGTGCCCACCGACGACGACCGCGCGGGCCTCTGCGCCGTCTATCCGCCGCGCGTCACCGAGGTCTGCGTGCCCGACCCTGGCCGGGTCGTCTACAGCGGGGCCGGGCTCACCTGCGGGGTCTCCGCCCGCTCGCCCTCCACACCCTGGGCGCTGCTCCTCGCGCTCGCCGCCCTCGTCACCCGCCGGGGCCGCGCCAGCTCCGGCCCTCGTCGCGCGACTCCAGCAGGTGAAGGCCCGACGCGGTCGTGATCGCCAGCAGCACCCTCGTCGCGTCGCTGTAGAACTCGACGGCCTGCACCAGCCCGCCGTGCTGCTCCGCCGCAGCATCGAGCAGCACCCGCTCCTCGCCCCAGGCCGCCTCCCCCGGGCCGCGACGCCGCAGGCCCAGCACCGTGCCGCTCGCCCTCGCGCTCAGGAGCGTCCCCCGCGCCGTCCTCGCGAAGCGCAGCGGCCACTCGGGGTGCATCCTCCGGCCGCCGCTGGCGGTCGGCGTCACGTACACCGGCAGGTCGACCGGCTGCTGTGTCACCGGCGCCTCGACCGACGAGCACCCGTCCGCGCCGCACCACGCCACCGGGCTCGACCTCGGGCGCTCCCGGCCCTGCAGCAGCAACCCCCCGCCGTCGCAGCGCAGCGTGGCCGCCTCGTCGAAGCGCCGCCCCGCCGCAGCCCGCGCGCTCCACACCTCCGTCACGGCGCCCGCGTCCACCGTCGCGAGCCGCCACGCGTCGCGTGAGGTCACCGCCAGCCAGAGCGTCGCGCCGGTGCGGCACATCGCCAGCCCCGGCCGCCGGTCTCGGGTGCGCCACGCGTCGGGCACGCCCACCGGCAGCACCGCCGCCCTCGCCCCGGTGGTCGCGCGCACCACCCGCACCGTCGCCCCGTCGCCGTCGGGCGCCGTGTACGCCGCGAACACCGCCGCGGCGCCATCGCCCACCGCGACGCGCTCGTCCACCGTGGGGCTTACCGGTCCCTGTAAGAGCCGCACCGCCGTCGCAGGCTCACGGCCCGTCACCGGGAGCCTCGCCAGCACCGGCCCCTGCCCCCGCACGGCCTCGCCCAGCCAGAACACCCCGTCGCGCACCACCCCGTCGAGCTGCACCCCCGAGGGGTCGACCCCCGCCGGCGGGGCCGCGATGCGAGCCACCCCGAGCGCCGCGTCGACCCCGTCGAGGAGCACCGGCGAGAGCCCGTCTCCGCGGCCGTCTTCCGGGAGCACCCGCACCAGCCCCGACGGCCCCAGCGACCACACCCGCGCCTCGTCTCGGGCCCGCACCATCACCGTGGGATGGGCCCCCGTCAGCGACACCGCCGAGATCGCCGGCAGGGGCGTCCCCACGAGGAACCTCCGAGGGCTCCCGAGCGGCAGCGGGAAGAGCCCCGGCAGCTCGAGGGTGACCGGCGAGGGAAGCGGCTCGACCATCGGCGCGCGGCTGCCCTTGGACTCGAACACCATGGCCCCGCCGGTGGCGAGGTCGATCTCCGCCGCGGTGCGAGCCAGCAACTCGGCCAGCACGTCGAGGTCGGCCTCTGGATCGCCCGCCCGCACCTGCCACACCAGGCCCACCCTGGACATCGCGCGGGTCAGCTCCCTCGCCCGGCGGGCCACCTGGGTGCGCGCCGCGCCGGGACTACCCGTGACGTCTACCGCGGCGCCCTCCACAGCGAGCGCGCGAGCCAGCGGGAGGCAGCCGTCGATCCAGGTGGGCGACGGGTCGAGCGAGGTGTCCATCGCGAGGCGTCGCAGGCGCTGGCGGGTCTCGTCCACGTGGTCGACGCGGCGGGCCCCCTCGGGGCCCACGAGGCAGAGCCCCAGGGCGGCGAAGCGCTCCCGCTCGCTGCGACCGGCGCGGGCGGCGGTGCGGCGTCGCCAGTGCTCGACCCCGTAGGCGAAGACCCCGATCGCCGCGAAGACCAGCAGCGTCGGGTAGGAGTTCGAGCGGCGCATCGCGGGTATAGGGAGGAGATCGTAGCGGCGCAGGAGCGGTCCCGCCATGAGCTCGGCGTGGTAGACCCCGCGAGGCGCATGCAGATCACGATAAATGACGCGAACGCGCTGCTGGCCGTGGCGCGCGAGTCGGCGGCGATCCTGATGGAGGGCTACCGCCACCCCGGCGAGGTGGAGCTCAAGGGCCCCATCGACCTCGTCACCCGCTGGGACCGCGCCAGCGAGGACGCCCTCCGCGCCGCCCTGGCGCAGTCCTATCCGGGTCTGCTGCTGGTCGCCGAGGAGAGCGCCGGGGCAACGATCCCCGACGGGCTCGCGCTCTGGGCCGACCCCCTCGACGGGACCACCAACTTCGTCCACGGCCACCCCTTCTTCGCGGTGTCCATCGGGCTCGCGGAGGGCCCCACGCTGCTCGCCGCCGCGGTGGTCGCGCCCGCCCTCGGCCTCGAGTGGCACGGCGCCCTCGGGCACGGCGCGTTTCGCAACGGATTACCCTGCCGTGTAAGCGAGACCGCCTCGCTCGGCCGCTCGCTGCTCGCGACGGGCTTCCCCTACGACAACGCCACCAACCCCCTGAACAACTTCGCGGAGTTCGCCGCGCTCACCCGACGCTCTCGCGGGGTGCGCCGCTGCGGAGCCGCCGCGCTCGACCTCTGCCTCACCGCCGACGGCACCTTCGACGGCTACTGGGAGCGCTTCCTCAAGCCGTGGGACCTCGCCGCGGGCGCCCTCCTGGTGAGCGAGGCCGGCGGGCGCACCACGGACCTCGACGGGGGCGAGTGCGACTTCCGCGACGGATGGATGGTCGCTAGCAACGGGCGCGTGCACGACGAGATGCTCTCGGCGCTGGCTGAGGTCCGTCGCGGCGTCGGGTGACGCAGCCCGCGGGCTGCGGTAGTAGCCCCCTCCCATGAGCCGACGGTTCGAGGGACGCTGGCAGGGGATCACCATGGCCGCGCTGCTCGCCGCGGGCTGCGGCGCGCGCACGGGGCTGCGCGTCGACCCTCCGCCGCCGGTGGATGCTTCGGTGGACGCTCCGCTCGCCCCGGAGCCGCGGTGCCGGCCGCTGCGGGTGCGCGCTCGCGTGGGCACCGAGGCCGCCCTGACGCTGGTGGTCGACGAGGTCACTGCCCGGTCGAGCGGGTTCACCTGGGCGCTGCGTCAGGCCCCTCGGCGGTCTCGCGCGATGGTCACCTCCTCGGGCGACGACCGGGCCTCGCTCACACCCGACGTCGAGGGCAGCTACGACCTCCTGGTCACCACGCCCTACCGGCTTCGCAGCGGAGAGGCGCTCGCGTGCCCGGTGACGGTGCTGGCCGATCCGCTCGATCCGCTGTGCCCTGGGGACGCGCTGGAGGAGCCCACCGTAGCGGCGCTCACCCGCTCTCAGGCGCAGCTCGCGCTCGACCCGGCGTGGTCGACGCCGAGGGTGGCCGACGACGCGGCGAGGTCGTTCAGGGCGCTGGCGACGGACGCCCCCTCGGACGATGTCGCGGCGCTGGTGATGGAGATGCCCGAGTCGCGCGCCCTGGCCGAGGCCGCGGGGGAGTGGGAGGGGCGCATCGCGGCGAGCGTGGGCGCGGTGCCGGTGCTCGTCGGGCGCGAGGGACGCACGGACGAGGGCTGGGCGCTGCGGAGGAGCTCGTTCAGGTTGGCGTCGCTGGAGACCTCGGCGGCGGTGGTGCGCGACCGGGTGGCGCGCGACGTGGCGGCCCTCAACCCCGGGCCGTCGAGGCCGGGCTTTCGGGGGGCGCGGAGCTTTACGCTCGAAGTAACGACCGTGCTGCGACCGGAGATCGGGCGGGCGATCGTGCTGGTGGCGGCGGCGCCGGAGGGGCGCTTCGACGACGCCCGCGCGACGACGGCGATCCGGCTGCAGGACCTCACCAACGCGACGGGCCTGGGCGACGCGAGGGCGACGCTCGACACGCTCTGCCAGCGCATCGTGGCGACGCGCAACGTGAGCGCGGACTTCCTCTGGCTGGTGGACACCTCGCGCTCGATGGAGGACGACCAGGAGCGCCTGGGCAACGTGGCCGCTCGCTTCTTCCGGGAGATGAGCGCCGCGGGCATCGACCTGCGCGTGGGCGTGGTGCAGGCCGGCAGCGCCTCGGCGGGCCCCGACCTCGACAACCCGGGCTTCGCGTGGATCAACGGCGCGGACCCTGACGGGGCGCAGCGGCTCGCGTGGGAGGTGACCTACCAGCGCTACGCCAACGACCCGAGGGACACCCGCCAGCCGTATCCGCTGGAGGGCGGCGAGGAGGAGCCCCTCTCGGCGGCGGTCACCACCGCGCTGGCGATGGACCGTCGCACCATGGACACGGACGACCGTCGGCGCTTCCGCGCGGGGGCGCAGCGGGTGGCCTTCCTGGTGACCGACGAGGCCGGGACCAACGACGACCAGCGCTACTTCGCCAACGACCGGGTGCGCTGGGGCGCGCTGAGGGAAGACCGGGTGCGCTCGGTGACCCGGTGGTTCGGCGCCAACGGCTGGCAGACCTTCGCGATGGCCAACCTGTTCTCTCGCTCGTCGTGCCCTTCGACGGACAACTTCGTCCCCTGCGTGGTGACCGGAAACGGCGGGGCCTACATCCCCATCAGCTCGGCCTCGGAGGGCGAGGTCTCCGCCGCCCTCTCTCGCATCGTCGACGCGGTGGCGGGCGCGGCGAGCGAGTTCCAGGTGACCGTAGCCCCCATCTCGGCCTCGCTGAGGGTGCGCGTCGACAGCGCCCTCACGCCCCGCTCCAGGGCGGACGGCTTCGACTACGACGACGCCGCGCGGACGATCCTCTTCCGGGGGACGACCTACCGCCCGCGCCGCGGCCAGGCCGTGCGCGCGGCCTACTTCCGCTGGCGCCAGTAGCGCCCCCCCCCCCCCGGCGGTGGTCGTCCCCGGGGTGCGCGGGCCTCCGTTTGTCGCGCCCCCCCCCCCCCCCCCCCCCCCCCCCCCCCCCCCCCCCCCCCCCCCCCCCCCCCCCCCGCCCCCCCCCCCCCCCCCCGCCGCCCCCCGCCGCGCCCCCCCCACCGATGGCCGACCATCCCCCCTCGAAGCCCGCGCTGCCGCAGCACCCTACCAGCCGCGGCGCACGACGGATGCTCCTGCTGGGGGGGTTCTACCTCCTCCTCGGCCTCGGGGTGCTCGTCGCCCTTCCCGCGATGACCGCCGCCGGCGGGGCGGCCGCGCTCTTCGGCGCCCTCATGATGACCCTCGGGCTGCGGCAGCAGCGCATCGGCCCCGCGGTGATGCTCAACAACGCCGCCCACGACCTGCTCACGCAGGGCCGCTACGACGAGGCGATGGCCCTGCTCGACGCCATCCCCCGGTCGAGCCGCGGGGGCCTCGTGGGCATGGCCGCCCTCTCCCAGCGGGCCTACGTGCTCTTCGCCAGGGGCGACGCCGCCGGGGCGGTGGCCGTGTCCGCCGAGGCCCTGGCGCTCAAGATCCCGCTCCTCGCTCGCTCCCAGGGTCGGCAGTACCAGCTCGTGCTCCGGGCCAACCGGGCGCTCATGCTCGCCGCCGCGGGAGAGTCGGCCACGGCCCGCGAGGAGGCCGACCGGGTCGACGCCTCGCCGCACGCCCTGCCGATGCTCAGGGGCTACGCCGCCCTCGCCCGCGCGGTCACCTTCGCTCGCGCCGGGGAGCGCGAGGCGCTGGTCGGCGAGCTCACCCGCTCCCGCTCGCTGCTCGATCAGCTCAGCGGCCGGGAGGCCATGCTGGCGCGCACCCTCGCCCGCCTCGCGGCGGTGCCCTCGGGCGGCGCCTACCGGGCGCCCGCGTCGCGTGAGGGAGAACTCTCCGCCGCGGCCCGGTGGATCGTCTCCGTCGTCCCCCAGGCCGCCGCCTTCGCCCCTCGCGCCTCGGAGCCTGGCGCCGCGGTCGACCCTGCCCGCCTCCCTTCGCCCTCGGCCGAGGCGCGCGCCCGCGTGGCCGCCGATCGGGTCCTCGCCAGGAAGCTCTCGCCCTCCCCGCGGCGCTGGCTGCTCCTCGCCTGGTCGCTGGTGATCGGCGCGATGGTGGTCGCGCTCCCGATGATCAACCGGGCCTTCTCGGTGACGATCAGCGTTTGGGTCTTCGCCCTCCCGGTGATCGCCTCCGTCGCGCTGGCGGTGCGCCGCAACCTCGCGCTCGACCGCACCATCCGCGAGGCGCGCTCGCTCTACGCCGACGACCGCGCCGCCGAGTCCGACGCGAAGCTCGAGCGGGCCGCGCGCGCCACCACGCACGCCCACGCCGCCGTCGCCCTGCTGGACCTCGCCGAGCACGCCGAGCGCCGCGACGACCTGCCCACGGCGCTCGCGCTCTGCGACCGGGGCCTCGGCCGGCTCTTCAAGAGCGCCGCCGTGAAGGCCAGCATGAGCGACATCCTGGTGCCGGCGCTCATCGCCGTGCGCGCGCGGCTGCTCGCGGCCATGGGCCGCACCGACGAGGCCCTCGCCGAGCTCGAGGTGATCGCCGCGGAGCACCCGACCTTCCCCTTTGCCACGGGCGCGGCGCTGGTGGTGCGCGTCCTGGTGGCGCTTCACCTTGGAGACCGGGAGCTGGCCCGAGAGCTGGTGCGCACCCGGGCGACCGACACCCGGCTGCCCCGGCACGCGGAGCTGCTCTTCGACCTGCTGGTGGGCGAGGCCGGGTGGTTCGAGGCCGACGGGGAGCGGGAGCGCATCGAGGCGGAGCTGTCGGCCCACCCGGGGCTGCGCTCGTGGATCGACCGGGTCGCCCCGGGGCTCGTCGCGCCTCGCTCGGAAGCGACCAGCGTGCGCATCGGCGACCTCGGGGGCGCGGTCGACGCGGACGGCGACGGCGAGACGCTCGCGGCACAGGCGATGCTCCGGAGGTCTTCTTGAAAGGCTGAACGCCCTCATGAAGATCATGTCTCCCCGCGTCCACGGCTACCTCGACCTGGTGGTGATCGCCGCCTTCGCGCTGGCGCCCACGCTGCTGGGCTTCGGCTCACGGGCCGCGTCGCTCTGTTATGTGCTGGCGGGTCTTCACGCCACGCTGACGGTGCTCACGGCCTTCCCCATGGGGCTGCTGAAGATGATCCCCTTCCCGGTGCACGGGGCTCTCGAGGCCGTGATGGCGCCGCTGCTGGTGGCCACCCCATGGCTGGTGGGCTTCTCCGGGGTAGGCCCGGCGCGGAGCTTCTACATCGCCTCGGGCATGGTTCTGGGCGCCGTGTGGCTGCTCACCGACTACCGGGCCGGAGCGCCCGACCGGGAGCACCTGCCCGAGGGCCGGGTGTCGATCTGAGGGCTTGCAGGTACGCCCCGGGTCGTGGCGGTCTGCCACAACCCATATCCATGGGGGGAAATGGAGATGAAGGAGAGGGAGAGGAGCGGAGCGCTCAGCGCGCGGGGGCGGCGCTGTTTCCGCCGGAGAGTTCCATCAGCTCGTGGCGGGCTCGCTCGCTGGCCGCGGGCGCCCGGGTCTGGCGTCGGAGCGCGTGCAGCGAGCCGCGGTCGAGCAGCACCCTGAAGCCTCGGAACGCCATGTCCCTACGGAACGCGTCGTTGCCCAGGGCGGCCTCACGCATCAGCCGGCGCACGTCGTAGGCGCTCACGCCCATGGCGTTGTCCCACCCGCTCTTCAGCCGCGTGGTGAGCCAGTTGACCGCCCAGCCGTAGTGCTTGTTCTGCTTGCCCGCCTCGAGGATGGTCGCCACCTCGATGCGGCGAAACACCCGGCCGTCTTCGAACATCGGCGCCGTCAGCGGCAGCAGCGACCAGTTCTCCTGCACCGTGGCGTTGTTCGCCCCGCCGCTCGCGCCGCGCGGCGCGAACTCGTTCTGCATCATGCCCGCGAGCTCTTCGTTGGCCACCAGCACGTCGAGCAGCGCGTTGGCCGCCCTCGCGTTGCCGCCCAGCACCACCGCGATCGCCGCCGCGAAGCGCACCCCCGAGTCCTGCGCCTCGGTGAGCTGCAGCAGCGGGATGAGCGCGTCGCTCGTCGCCTCGTTGGCGCCGAAGCCCGCCGCGATGGCCGCGCCGCGCATCACGTCGGGGTTGGTACCCCGGCGCAGGTAGGTCTGCACCAGCCGCGTCGCGATCTCCGGCGTGGCCCGGCCGCGCAGCGCGTAGATGTAATAGATCCGCGCCTCTTCGGGGACGTGCGTGTCCGTCGCCTTGGCGGCCATGTCGGCGAGCGCGGCGTCGTCGGCGACGGCGGCCAGGGTGTAGCCCGCCTCCTCGCGCAGCGAGCGCCGGTCGTTGGGGTCTTCGACGATGCGCCGCAGCTCGCGCACCGCAGCCGCGCGGGCCGCGGGCGCCACCGGGGCGGAGCCGTAGGTCATCCACGACAGCGCGCGGATGGCCGTGCGCCTGGAGTTGAGCACCGGCTCGTCGACCACGGTCTCCTCGACCATGCGCAGGTTGGCCGGCATGCGGGCCATCGGGAGCACCCGGCTCGCGCACTCGGGGCTGTGCAGCGCGCAGAGGGCCACGGCGGCGCCCTCCATGGCGTCGGGCTGCGTGAGGAAGGGGGCCACCACGCCGGCCACCGAGGCGTCGCCGGAGCGCGAGAGGGCGATGATGGAGGGCGTTCGCACGAAGTCGCCGTGCGGGTCGCGGATGATGGCCAGCAGGCCCTCCTTGGCGCGCGTCGCCGCGCCAGGAATCTGCCGGATGAGGTCGAGCGCCTGCTTGGCCTCGGAGGTGGAGTTGGGGTCGGTGTGCGTGAGCGCGTGCGTGGCGTACGCGAGCAGCGACTCGACGGCGCGGGGGTCGCCGATCTCCGCGAGGCCGAAGACCGCGTTGCGCTTCATGCCGACGGAGACCTCGTCGGTGCCCGACGCGATGCCCAGCGCCTCGAAGAGGGCGTCGCCGGCGTCGGGGTCGCGCTGGTCGCGCAAGAGGCGCGTGGCCGTGGCGCGCGTGGGGAGGTCTTGCGCGCTGTGGATGATGACCCCGAGGCCCTGCGCCCCGGAGCTCACCGCCAGCGCCGAGAGGACGCCCTCGCGCGCGTCGGGGTGCGCGTTGAGGAAGCGCACCAGGGGCTCGGCCGCGCGGGGGTCGCCGGTGCGGCCGAGGCCGATGGCGGCCTCGCGGGCGATGCTCACGTCGGAGTGCTGCACGAGGATGTTGAGGTCATCGAGCACCTCGGGGGTGCCGATCTCCGCGAGGGAGAGGGCCGCGAGGCGGAGCGAGGTGACCGAGCGCGAGGTGACCAGCTCGTGAAGTCGCTCGCGGCCGGCCATGCGCGCCACGAGGGCGGGGTCGAAGATGCGGCGGCCGTCGAGGTTGGTGACCGTCTGCAGCTTGTTCTCCTCGAGGAGCTGCCGCACCACGGGCCAGGCCTGAGGCTCCTGGAGCACCACCAGGGCCCAGGCGATCTCCAGCCTCTCGGTGGTGGGGTCGGCGGTGGGGAGGATGGCGAGCAGCGCGGGCTTCGCGGCGGCGGCGGCGGGGAGGCCGATCTCCGCGAGGCCGAGGGCGGCCTGCTTGCGCCCGGCGCCCGGCTCGGCGAGGCCCTCGATGAGCATCGGGACGGACTCGGGGTCGTTGAGCTGCGCGAGGAGGCGACGCGCGGTCTGGCGGACGCTGCGGGCGGTGTTGCGGCCGTAGACCTCGCGCACGAGGCGGGCGGTCTCGGCGTTGGGGAGGTTGCGCTCGGTGATGGCGGTGAGCTCGGCGCGGCCCCGGGTGAGGGCGTCGGCCTCGGCCTGCTCCTGCCGGGCGGTGTTGAGCATGTAGTAGCCGGTGCCGCCGCCGACGCCGAGCACGGCGATGATGCCGAGCCAGCCGACGGGGCTCACGCGGCGGTTGATGCGCCGGACGGCCTCGTCGTCGCTGACCATCACCCCGCTGTCGCCCGAAGGCTCATCAGGGACGTCAGGAACTTCAGGCAGGTCATCGTGGTCGCCCGGATCGCTCGTACGCATGATGGGTTCAGTCCCTCCAACCGTGGATTTTGCGCGCGGACTCTAGATCAGCCCCGAAGGCCAACACAACCGCGCAGCCCGGGCGTCGCCGCTTATGGCCCGTAGGCCTCGACCAGCCGCGTATGGAGCCCCAGACCTGCGCCCGCAAGGCCTCGCGGTCGCCCGAGTTGTCGATCACCTCGGTGGCCACCGCGACCTTCTTCTCCAGCGGCCACTGGGCGTCGATGCGCGCCTGCGCCGCCGCCGCGTCGATGCCGTCCCGGGCCATGAGCCTCGCGCGCTGCACCTCCGGCCGCGCGGTCACCACGATGAGCCCGCCCATCGCCCGGTGCGCTCCGTTCTCCACCAGCAGCGCGGCCTCGTACACCGCGAAGGGTCTCCCCTCCGCAGCCAGCGCCATGAACCTCTCGGCGCTCCACTGCGCGATGCGCGGGTGCAGGATGGCGTTGAGCTTCTTCCTCGCCTCCTCGTCGCCGAAGACCCGCTCTCCCAGGCGCTTGCGGTCGAGCGATCCGTCGGGAGAGAGCACCCCCTCGCCGAAGGCCGCGACCACCTCCGAGAGCCCGTCGCTCCCTGGCGCCACGACCTCCCTGGCCCCCTGGTCGGCGTCGACGATCGCCACGCCCCGCTCGGCCAGCATCGCCGCCACGGCGCTCTTCCCACACGCGATGCCGCCCGTCAGACCGATGACCACCATAGGTGCCCGGGGGTGTACCGCACTCGCGCGATTTTCGCGTCCCGGGGCCTCGCGACGGTACGGTGCTCCTCGTCACGGTGAGCGACCAGACCGAACAGACCCCTCCGAGCCCGGTGATCCACGTCGACTTCGGCCGAGGCCGACGCGTCGAGGACGCCGTGCGCCGACCGCCGACCGCCGAGACCCCGGGCACCGACACGGTGGCGCGGCTCTTCTCCGCCCGCGAGGTCGCGGAGATATTGAAGCTGCGACCTGGGCGTCTCGCGAGCTGGGAGCGCATGGGCATCGTGGCCCCGAGCGCCCGCACAGGAAACCGCCGGGCGTACACCTTCGCCGACCTGCTGGCGGCCCGCACCACCCGACGGCTGGTGGACGCCGGGGTGTCGCTCCGCTCGATTCGCCGCGCGGTGGAGTCGCTGCGCACCACCGAGCCCGGCATGGCGCGGCCGGTCACCGACGCCCGCCTCGGGGCCGAGGGGCACCAGCTCGTCGCCCGCCAGGACGGGGCCCGCTTCGACCCGGTGACGGGCCAGCGGCTGCTCGACTTCGAGCTGAGCTCGCTGCGGGAGGACGTGGTGCGCGCGCTGCGGCCGCAGCCCTCGAAGCGCCAGCGGGACGCCTACGCCCACTACCTGGAGGGCCTGCGCCTGGACGAGGAGGAGACCACCCGCGACCGCGCCGAGCAGGCCTACCGCAAGGCCATCGACCTCGATCCGCGGCTGGCCACGGCGCTTACCAACCTGGGTAATCTCCGGCTGGTGGCGGGCGACCGCGCGGAGGCCGAGTCGATGTACCGGCGGGCCATCGCCTCCGACCCGTCGCAGGCCGAGGCGCCGTACAACCTGGCCTACCTGCTGGTCGAGCGGGGCGTGCACCACGAGGCGGTCCCGCTGTTCGAGAGGGCGCTGTCGCTGAAGCCGGACTTCGCGGAGGCGCACTTCAACCTGGCGATGGCCCTCACGGAGATCGGCCAGAAGGAGAAGGCGCGGGCGCACTGGCAGCGCTACCTGGCGCTGGACCCGAAGGGGCCGTGGGCCAACGTCGCGAGGCAGCACCTGCGCGACGAGCCCGCGGGGTGAAGCGCGGCACACGGCGGCCATGGGCGACGCGGCGAAGGGGTGTCGACGAGGCCCTTGAGTGGATCGTCGTGGTCAACGCCGCCTGGGCCCGGGAGGCGCTACCGCGCCGTCGACCCGGAGGATGCTCTCCATCTTCTTCCCCCTGGCGAGCTCGTCGATCAGCTTGTCGAGGTAGCGGATGTTCCGCATCAGCGGGTCGGCGACGTCCTCGACGCGCACGCCGCACACGACGCCCTTGATGAGCCCCACGTTCGGGTTCATCCGGGGCGGGTTGGCGAAGAACGCTTCGAGGTCGGTCTTGTCGTCGATGACGCGCTGGAGCTGCGCGCCGGCGTAGCCCGTGAGCCACGCGATGACCTCGTCGACCTCGGCCTTCGTCCGCCCCTTCTTCTCGGCCTTCTGCACGTAGAGGGGGTACACGCTCGCGAACGACATCGAGTAGATGCGGTGCTTCTTTTCCATGCCCGTCGGAGCACCGATATCGCGGGCGCACCTCGGCATCCAAATCAATGGCCCGACGCAGGGCGTAGCCCCCCACGCCGCGTCGGTCGCCATGTACCGTAGCGGCCAATGAACGTGCTCAAGGCGGCGCTCGTGCTCGGTCTCCTTGCCGCGGGCTGCGCCGACGCCCACGCCCAGCCCCGCCGGGACGCAGGCGCTGCCCGCCGCTGGATCGTCCCGCGGAGGCCGTCGCCGGTCCGCGGCCTGTTCCTCCGTGACGGGGGAGTCCCGGAGGCCTTCGTTCTCGGGCCCATGGACAACGCGTCGGACATCCGTGACGTCCTCGCGGGCGCGGCGATCAGCGCGGGCCCTCCGGCGCCGGTGGCCGACGCGGAGGCGGTCGGCACGATCGGCTCGCCGGCCAGTCAGGGGCACTTCGACGTCGCCGAGCGTCTCACGGGCATCACCCCCGACGACGCGCGCATCTGGCTCTTCGTGGCGCAGGGCTGGGTCCTCCGGTGCCTGGAGCGGGTGCGGCTCGCGACGCCCTTCGACGCGCCGGTTCGCTTCACCGTGGCACGCGACGGAGCGGTCGCGGGCGTGGCGGCGGAGGGCGCGCCGGAGGCAGCCGTACAGTGCCTCGTGGAGGGCCTCGGCCACGCGCGCTTCCACCCCGTCGCACAGCCGGCGGAGGTCGTCGCACGCTACCGCTACACCGTGCGCGGGAGCCCGCCGCGGGCCTCGGCGCCGCGCCAGGCGCGCTGACGACGGAAAGACGCGCGGCGCAGTTTGGTAAACCAGCGCTCTACATCGCTCGGGGCTGACGAGGTCACGCGGCCGGCGCTGCCACCGCCATTGGGCTCCACACCATGTCGTCATCCGCGGTGAGGGCGACGAGCTTCGCATCGGCGCTCTGAGGGAACTTGAAGTCGAGGCCGACGCCGACCCCCGTGGGAGCGTTCGCGTTCGCCACCACGTCCTGCACGTCGGCATTGTCGACTCGCAGGCTCTGGATGCGCCCCCAGCGAGCTCCGGTTGACTCTACGACGACAAACACGGGCTGGCCGACGTAGAGCCTCTCGGCGGGCTTGCCGACGACGACGATCGTTCGCTGCTTGAAGGGCCCGTCTCCCGCACGCAGCGCCAGTTCGATGCGGTTCGCGGACGCGGCATGGTGGGTCTCCAGGTAGCGCCCGACGACCAGCCCGAAAATCGAGATCGCCAAGCTCTCGATGAAGGACACCGCCTCGCTCATCGCCGCGCCACCGAGGAGATTTACGGGATTGCCTCCACGGTGAGCGACTTGGTTTCTGCGCTCCACGATGTCCTTCAAGCGCTCGTCGATTATCGTTCGCTTCACCCCGTCCTGCGGTGGCGCCTCGAGGCCCTGTACGGTGCAGTACCACACCAGGATCGCGTCGGCGCGACACGCGCGGTCGCAGATCTGCTCAATGCCGACAGCAGCGAAGAGAGCATCGACCTCGCCCGCGCGCAGGTTCGCGTCGTGCGCAATCACCACCGCCTCATTTAACTCATAGGGCGTGGTGCCGTTCAGACAATTGAAGAGATTCTTGACCATGCCCAGTTTGCTGAGGCCGAGGTAGCGGCTGTCCCCGCGTCGACCGCGCCAAAGCACTTCTGCCGTCCCAGCCAAATGCTTGTCCGTCAACTTTTTCGGAAGCGCCCCATAGTCGACGCGCTGAGCCTCAAGGCGCACATATGCGGAGATGAGGCTCTCGACGAACTTCTCGAACGATGCGTACAATGCGACGGAGAATGCTGCGTTGTCGAAGCGGCGCCGTATCGATACGTACGTCTGGACCACGGTGTCCTTGTGCCCCTCCAAGGCGTGATTGACCGGTTCGATCGACGCCACGAGCGCTTTTAGCTCGGCCAATTCCGCGATGAGTTCATCCAACGTAGAACGCACAGGCAGGCTCCGTCGCGATCACTTCTTGGTCTTGACGATCGCGGCGGCGAACGCCTCGCTCACGCAGCGGTTCCGGTTCTGCGTATCGACGAAGTTCGTACGGCGCCCGGAGAAGAGGTCGTGCTTCGCTTTGTACATGGCCTCAAGCTCGCTCCGCAGGATTACCTTCTTCGCGATGAGCTTCGCTCGGTGTGGGATGACGTCGGCGCTGTTCGCCACGAACATGAGCGGATCGTAGACGATCTTGGTGGGTCGCTTGGAGAAGCCGAGCACCATGAAGGCCTCTGCACCGAGCACGTCCCACAGGAAGGAGATCGTCGACTGGAACATCGTCCGGTACTCTTCCAACAGCGTTGATGGGAAGTTGTTGCCGCGAACGATGAACTTGTCGAGGAACTCGGAGATCTTATTAAGGCCAGCCTTGAACTCATCGATCTGGCGATAAGCGAAGAAGCGTAGCACGAGTTCGACGTCCTCCATCTTCTCGAACATGCGCTTGCCCGCGGCGGTCGGTTCGTCGACCTCGTCGTCGATCTCCTCGTCGGCCTCTTTCCCCTCCGGCGACGGATCGAGCGGGATGCCCCACATGCGCCGGAACTTCTCGTCTTCGGAGAGTGCGAGGCAGAGCGTATTGAGCAACCCGCCATAGACGGCGTTGCGGGTCTCTTGGCTCCCTAGCTTCACGCCGCCCGAGTTGAGACGCTCGAAAACCATCTTCTTGAGCATCGCGGCCTGCTCCTCACTGGTTGCCGTCTCTTTGAGGAGGATGATCGACGAGATGTACCGTCGATCGATGCCGTCGCGGACCTTCGAGGGAAGCTTCGAATACGTGCGACCATCGAGGTCTGACCAGTACTGAAGCCCGGTGAGCGCGAACTTGTCGCCGTAGAAGTCGCTCAGGGCGGTCAGGCGTTGCCGTCCGTCCATCACCTCGAAGCGGGCGAGGTCGCGTTCGTAGAGGAAGACCGGCGGAACCGGCACGTTCATCAAGAAAGACTCAATGAGCCGCGACTTCCTCTCGACGCTCCAGCGGTGGCGACGCTGGTACTCAGGATCGAGTTTGTAGCGAAGCTCCTTCTTGCCGTTCTCACCCTCCTTCTCCTCCTGCAGCATCCCGAGGATACCAGCGAGCGGGTACCGTGCCTGCTCCGTGACAATGCGAATCTCGCCCTTTGCGTAGCGACTGTTGAGTTCCTCGTCGCTGGCCTTTGGCTTGGTCGCGTCGTCATCGAACGAGATCTTCTCTCCCTTGAGGAGATTGCTCGTCGCTACTTGCTGCATCTTCGCACCTGTCACCGGATTCTTCTGATTGCCCTTTGTCACTGGCTCTCTCCCTCAGGCACGGTAGCAGTACACGTCATGTTCGGTGATCGCCTTCTTCGGCTTGGCACCGAACTGGATCACTTGGCGGCGGGCAGCGTCAGAGTCGGGCACTGCCTTCGCCGTCTTCATCTTCCAACCAGAGTCCACGAGCGACTTCTTCAGCACGTCCATCGGCTCGGCGTCGCGGTCGTGGATCCCGCCGTAGCGGATGATGAGCCGCGCGGTCTCCGTCGTGTGGTCGGCGACGTTCTTCCAGACGCGGCCCATCTCGGCGGCGAAGTGATCGGCGCCCGAGTGTTCGAGCTGCTCCTTGGGCTGCCGGTACTCGACGTAGTCGGGGCCTCCAAGGAACCAGAGCCGTAGCCACTGATCCGGCAGGTATGTGCGCATGCCAAAGTACGGAGGCGAGGTGACCACGAAGCGCGCCTTGGGCATATCGGCGAACGTGTCCGCCACCCGACTGTCGCCGAGCCGCACGCTGCCTTCGACGTTCGGCGGCGGTTCCGCGAGGTAGCGGTCCGCCCTCGTCTTGATAATCGAGAGCACGTCGACATCGACCGGGCGCATAGCCCGTGCGGTCCAGAACTTCACAGCGTACTTCGGCTTCGGCGCGAACGTCCGCGGCGACTGGTTCGAGAAGTGCGACGCCGCGCCCTGGGGACGCGGACCATGGAGCGCACCGAGAACAATCGCTCTCAGCAAGATGCGTGTGGGCGACGAACACTCAGCCAGCAGCGCCTCCCGAAGCTGGCAGAGCTGCACGAGCGTGTGCTCGTGGTACGCGAGCCGCCAGAACGCGCCCGTGGGCAACGCCGTCGGTTCCTTCGCTGCTTTCAGGATGGCTCTCGCGCTCGCGACGACACCGCTGGGTGCCGCCGTGGAGAGCTTCGCCTGCGCAAGGGCAGCCGCCACCGGACTGCTATCCACGCCCATCGAGGGCATCTCGAGCAGGCGCGCAGCGAAGTTTGTCGTGCCGCGACCGCAGAATGGATCGATCACCCAGTCGCCCCGCTTGCCGTACTTGTTCAGCACGCGCAGCGGAAAGTCGAGCGGGTACATCGTGTAGTACGGGCAGATGGCATTAAGGGCGTGAACGCCGTGGCTCATTGGGTGGCTCCGGCGCTCAAGCAACGGGGCCGCGTTCCCCGGCGCAGGGACAGACAGCGATCGGTGCGGGGTTGGGAGCTAACCACTGGCCAGGACTCCTACCGTGCTCGGCGCCACCGAAGGTCTCGAGTATCCTCGCTCCACGCGAATGAGCTCGCCCGGAGCTTTCGGTCGGCGACGGCAGCAGCCACCCCCGGCTGCCAGCGCAACATAGCCAGCGTCTATAGTGAACACGCCTATCGCGGAGTGCACGGCGCCAGCCTTGTGGTTCTTGATGAAGTCGCGCCGGTTGACCGTCATGGCGCAGAGCTTCGCACAACCGCGGCGCCGCCGGTCGTGCCACGGTGCGCCGGACCGCTGGAGCCTACCGACGCCATGAAACCCGCCGACCACTAGTGCCTCCTCGCCGCGCCGCCCGTCGGGCGCGTCGACCTCCCGCTCTGGACCACCCAGGCCTACAGCCTCATCCGCGCCGATCTCGCGCTCCTGCAACGGCTCACCGCCCCGGAGGGAGCGCTGCCCGCGGCGGCGTCGCTGGGCTTCACGTTGCGCCCGGTCGGCCACGCGGCCGAGCCCACGCTGGTGCACGTGCACACGCTGCCGCTCGCCGAGGCGCCTGCCATGAAGGAGGCCGCCGACCGCGTGGTGGAGGCCATCGGCGGCGCCGGCATAGACGTTCTCGTGGCGCGCGCGACCCGGGTCTGGCTCGTCGCGAAGAGGCCCGGCGCGGGGGGCGACGCGCGGGCGCCGCTCGCGATGGCGGCGCTGCTGGCGGGGGTGCTGCTGGCGCCGGTGGTTCCGCCGGAGGGCGGGGCGATCTTCGGCCGATCGGAGGACCAACGGGCACCGTCGTCTGCATGGATCCGCTCCTGTTACCTACCTCTACGCCGCGCCGTCGGCCCTCACCCCGGGGCGCACCCCCAACGTCACCCGCTACCGCCCCTCGGACGGATCCATCGAACCGCGGTACACGACCAGCCTCGGGCTTCACATCGTGGGCGCCGGCGCCTTGACCTGCGCCCCACTCGCGCCGCCACCGTAGGGACGGGACCGCAGGCGGGACGTGACCGACGCGAAGGCCTGGCCCACGGCGCGCGACACGGCGGCCGCGACGGCGGAGAGGCTCAGCTCGGCCA
>JADJAE010000056.1 GCA_016704445.1 Deltaproteobacteria bacterium | reverse complement strand
CACGCGGCACCACCGCTGGCTGCACGCATTCGCTGTTGCCGTTGAAGCGCGCCGCAGAAGCCTCGCGCAGCGCCAGCGACACCACGCCGCCGACCACCAGCGCCGCGCCGGAACCCCCGAGAATCCAGGTCGCGGTTGGCACTCGTCGCGACACCCTCACCGCGACGACCGGCGCGGTTGGCGGCGGCATCGTCGGCAGCGGCGGCGGCGTCGGCGTCGTCGGCACCTCGCGCGGCAACGGCGTCAACGAGACGGGTTCGCGCGTGAGCTCCCCGCCCAGGATGGTCACCTGACGGGTGAACGGGAAATGCCCCGCGGCGCGCACCTCGACGGTCGCGACGCCGGCGCGCAGTCGCAGCAGGACGACGAGCGGAAGCTGCCCCCGCGCGAGCCCGTCGACGCTCACCTGGGCGCCGACAGGGCCGCCTCGTAGCTCCAGGTCGCCCACGTTGCGCCGGACGATGGCGTAGGCCTCGTCGAGCTCGCGGCGGTGTCGGCGCACCCAGTCGTCGTCCGGGGAGGCCAGGGCCTCGCGCATGTAGCGATCGGCGTCGGTCCACCGTCCGACGGCCTGACACGCGAGCGCCAGCTGGCCCGCGGTCACCGGTGCGCGCTGCGCCGCGTAGGCGGCCTCCAGCGGGGCGATGGCGGCTTCGTCGCGTCCCGCGACGCGGTGGGCAATGCCCTCCCGCACGAGCGCTTCGACCCGCGGGTCGAGCGGCTGGGCGGACACCATCGCGGGCGCCGCGAGCACGACCATCACGAAGCAGCGAACACACGCGTCGACTGCACCCATCGGTCAGAGCCCCAGGATGGGCGCGCCGTTGGTGCGCCGTGCGGGTGGCTCGGCGACGACCGGCGGCAGGGGCGGCGCGGCGGGCCGCGAGGCCCGGCGGGGATGAGGCGCTCTCGTGGCCGTGCTCGGCGGCGGTGCGACCGCGAAGACGGACGGCGGCGGCGCGATGGTGGGCGCCTCGCCGAGCGACTCCCGGGGCGCAAGGGCAGCCGTCGCATCCGTCGGCCGCGGGCTCATCGCGGTCCGTGGGCGCAAGGCAAACGAGCTCGCCGCGATGAGCGCAAGGGCGAGCACGCCGAGCGCCACGCGAAGCACCCGCCCGCGAGCGGAAGGCGTCGCGGCCGCGTGACGGGGGTCGGGCGGGAGCGCGCGCGCGTGCGACGCCTCGCGCAGCGCATCGGACAGCTCTCGCATCGACCCGAAGCGCTCGACTCGGTTGCGCGACAGGGCGCGCCCGGCGACGGCAGCGAGGGCCTCGGGCACGTCGGGCGCCAGATCGCGCGCCGAGGGCACCACGTCGAGGAGGATCGCCGCCAGCGTGGCGTGCGGCGTCGCTCGAGCAAAGGGCGTCGCGCCGGTAAGGAGCTCGTGCAGGACGACGCCGACGGCCCAGACGTCGGTCTGCTCGTCGACGTCGTCGGCGCCGCGGGCTTGCTCGGGGGACATGTACGCGGGCGTGCCGAGCACCGAACCCGTCACCGTGAGCTGCGTTCGGGTCGCGTCGTCGTCGGCCACGAGCCTCGCGATGCCGAAGTCGATGACGCGCGGACGGGGGGCCTCGTCGCCGCCTTCGAGGAAGATGTTCTCGGGCTTCAGGTCACGATGCACGACGCCCGCCTCGTGAGCCGCCGCGAGCGCGTCGACCACGGGCGCAAGGATCGCGACCGCCTCCGCCGGCGACAGTCGACCGCGCCGGAGCAGGCGCGCCCGGAGCGTCTCCCCGACGAGCAGCTCTTGCGCGATGAAGGCGAGGTCGTTGGGCGAGTCTTCCGAAGCCTCGAAGACCTTGACCACCGCGGGGTGCGTCGCCCGGCTCGCCGCCACCGCCTCGCGGAGCAGGCGCTCGACGCCCCGCGGCGCGGCGTCGCTGCGACGCACGATCTTCAGCGCGACGCGCTCGCCGGTGAGCTCATCGCGCGCGGAGAAGACCTCGCCCATGCCGCCGCTGCCCAGGCTCGCGTCGAGGGTGTAGCGACCCGCGACGCACGCGGGCAACGCGTGTCGCTCGCGCCGCCGCGCGGGAGCCGACTCCCCCGGCGCCTCTCCCTCGACGTTCGTTGCATGGACGACGGACGGCACGGCGCGACGGTACCATCGGGCCGCCCAGGCCTTCTACGGCTTGGGGTCGGGGTCGCCCTTGATGCCGAGCCGCCGCAGCGCGCGGAATACGGTGACCCGATCGATGCCGGCGCGGCGCGCGGCCTCGGAGGCGTTGCCACCGGTCTCTTCGAGGAGCGCCCCGAGGTAGTGGCTCTCGAAGCGGCGGAGAAGCTCGTCCTTCGCGGCCCGGAATGGCATCCCGAGGAGCCCGTGCGCGAGCTGGTCGGCCGGGAGCGCCTCCGCCAGATCGCCCTCGAAGGGCGGGAGTATCTCCAGGATCGCGTACTGCTCCAGGTAGTTGGAGAGTTCGCGCACGTTGCCGGGCCACGCGTGGCGCGCGAGCAGCTGGAGGAGCGACTGATCGAAGGCGGGGCGCTTGGGGAGCCGGCGCCGCTCGACGACCCGATCGAGCAGCGCCGGCACGAGCAGCGGGAGGTCGTCGAGACGATCGCGCAGCGAGGGCATGCGCATCTGGATCACCGCGAGGCGATAGAAGAGGTCGGCACGAAAGCGCCCCGCGTTGACCTCGCGTCGCAGGTCGCGGTTGGTGGCCGCCACCACGCGCACGTCGACCTTGCGCGCCCGGTCGCCGCCGACGCGCCTCACCTCCGCCTCGCCGAGCGCGCGCAGGAGCTTTGGCTGGAGGTCGAGCGGCAGCTCGCCCATTTCGTCGAGGAAGAGGGTGCCGCCGTCGGCGCGCTCGAAGGCCCCGGCGCGCGCGGAGGTCGCTCCGGTGAACGCTCCCTTCTCATGGCCGAAGAGGTCGCTCTCGATGAGCGCCGGCGGCATCGCGCCGCAGTCGACCACCACGAAGGCGCCCGCGGCGCGGGGCGATGCGTCGTGGACGGCCCGAGCCGCGAGCTCCTTGCCCGTACCCGACTCGCCGGTCACCAGCACCGGCGCGCTCGTCGGCGCGGCTCGCTCCAGCGTCGCGTAGATCGAGCGCATCGCCGCGGAGGCTCCGAGCAGCGGGCCGAACGCCACGCGGTCAGGCAGGGAGAGCGGTTCGCGATCGCTCGCGACGGACACCCGGAGGCGCGTTCGCCCGAGGTCGAGGTCGGCGCTCTCGGTGAGCAGCGCCTCGCGCAGGCGCGCGGCCCCGAGCACGACGCCGTTGGTGCTGCCAAGGTCGCGCACCGCGACGCCGTCGGCGAGGGCCTCGAGCTCGACGTGGTAGCGGCTGACCGTCGGGTCGGCGAGTCGCAAGGTGTTGCCTTCGGCGGTGCCGACCGTGACCCGCCCTTCGCGGGAGGTGCCCTCGGCACCCTTGTCGCGCCCCGCAATCACCGAGACCTTGAAGCGTCCGGCGGAGGGTTGTTCGTCTCGGCGAACGCGGGTCGTCTCCACCATGAGCCACCGTATCACAGCGCCCCTTACGTCCCTCTGGGCTGTTGGTTGACCTGATCCCCGGCTGACGGTTGACCTCATCTCGGGGTCCGTCCGGCCAACGCCCGCGGGCGCGGACGCAACACATGTTGCGTCGACGCAATACCTCCTCGCGTGGCAGTCACCGCGGGCGCGCGACTCCGTCGACCGCAGCCTCGGCGCGAGCGGAGAGGCGGCGAGCCCTGGCGCCCACGGCATGCGCGGTGCTCAGGCTCATCGCGCGGCTGCGGCTACGCGGCGTTGTCTCGCGTCGTCGCCCTGTTGCATAAGGGTTCTGATGTCCGACGGGCGGATCAATCACCTCGGGGCAGTCGTGGCGCTCTCTCTCGTGGGCTGCAGTTCGTACCAGGGCGCGGCTTCGTTCTCCGACGCCGGTACGACGGATGTCCTGCGCCGCCTCGATGTGCCGGCCAAAGCGCCCCGCGACGTCGTGGAGCTTGATCGGACGCCCGGCGGGTCGTGGTGCGGGCTGACCTTTCGCGCGTGCGACCCCGCGACGCAGGCCGGTTGCGCCGACGGCGAGGGCTGCGTGGTCGACGCGCTGCGACCGCCGACCGCGCACTGCGCCCGCGCGTCAGGGCGAACCGAGGGTGCCCGCTGCGGCGACGGCGTCGGCGCCTGCGACGGCGGCCAGCTCTGCATCCTCGGCCGCTGCCTGCGCCCATGCTGCTACGGCGCCGGGGGCGACGCGTGCGGCGCAGGCTCGTCCTGCGCGGTGCTCACCGAGGCGACCTTCGCGCGGGGCTGCGTGCTCCGAGGCGAGTGTGACTACCGAACCCAGACAGGCTGCGGCGCGGGCGACGGGTGCTTTCCGCAAAGCGTGCTCGGCGAGGCCCGCTGCCGCGCGCTCGGCACCCAGCAGAACGGCCAGCGCTGCGAGCGCGCCAACGACTGCGTCGCCGGGCACACCTGCCTCTACAGCGCGGGAGCAGCGATCCGTTGCGGTCGCATGTGCGACCCCGAGCGCGACACCGACCCGACCTGCGACTGCACCGAGTTCTTCGATCGACCCCTGGATTTCGGAGTGTGCCGATGACTCTGCGACGATGCCTCCTGCTTTTGGCGCTCGCGGGTTGCGATGCTCAGCCCTCGGCCTTCGACCGCGACGGCGGCGCGCTGTTCGATGGTGGCTCCGGCACCCCCGACGTGCTCGCTCCGGGCGACGCGCCGCGGCCCGACGTGATCGCCCCGGGCGACGCGCCGCGGCTCGCGGGACGCATCCGCGTGGTGACGGGTCCGGCGCCGGTGCGACCGCTGCGAGGCGTGACGATCAGGGCGGTCGGAGGCGACGCGATGCCCGTGGAGGCCGTCACCGACGAGGCCGGCGAGGCGGCGATGGACCTTCCAACGCGCGGAGGTCCGTGGACGCTGACGGCGGCGCGGCGCGGCTTCTCCGCCGTCTCCATCGTCGGCCTGACCGAGGCCCCGGACGGTGTAATTCGACTCGATGCGCCGATCGATTTCGGCGAGGGCGGCGGTGTGCGGCTCGAAGGAACCATCACCGGCGCCGCGCGTGACGCGTTCGTGTGGTTCGACGCACTCAACACCGACTTGAGCATGCCGTTGTCACCCGGCCAGACCAGCTTCCAGACCCTCTACTACCTCGAGTTCCCCGAGCTGCCGCTCGCGGTGACGGCGCTAGAGCTGGTCGACGGTCATGCGACGCGCATCGCCCGCAGCCAGGCGCTGGTGCGCGATGGGTCGCCGCGGGACGGCGTTACGGTGACGCTGCCGGCCGCGCCCAGCGGGTTTCGCACCGTCACCGTCCCGATCGCGACGCCGGCCCCGAGCTCGATCGCAGGCGTCGGGCTGCGCGGCGACCCGACGCCGCGCGTCTGGCAACTCGACACGCAGTACCAGCGCTCGACCGTCAGCGTCGGCGTCGCGCGACTCGCCGTGACCCCGTCGGCGATCGAGGCCAACTTCGAGGTCGTCGACGGCGAGCTCGCGCCGAACCTCGGCGCCGTCCGCTTCGAAGCCGACGCGGTCACGACCAACCTGTTCGTGCACCGCTTCGACGGCGCCGAGCGCCTGTCCGTGCCGAACGTCACCGCCCTCGACGCGTCGGGCGACTCGCTCGGCGCGCTCACCGTCCAGGCATCTGCCGACGGCGCCGATGCCTTCGGAGTGTTCTTGGCACCGTCGATTGATGCGGCGCCGCGCTGGCGCTGCTTCTTCCTCCCGGGCGCGTTGCCCGCGCGTCTGCCCGACCTGCCCGCGGGCGTCACGCTCGCCGACATCGGCCTCGGCGCGAGGTCCGTCAACGTCGCCACCATCGCGTTCTGGATGCACGCAGGCCGCGTGTGGGCGACGCCCAACTCCGACGGCCCCGTGCTCGGTTACGGCGCGACGGTCACTGGCGTCTACCGCACCGTCAGCAACGCCTGGCGCTGATCGGCCCGCCGCCTCGAACGTGACGCGGCAGACCGCGCTGGGGAGGGCCGGCGAGCAGCGCCACGCGCGGGTCGAGTCGTCACCCCTTCCCCAGGCGCACCGCGAAGACCAGTCCTGCGGTCGCTGGGGCGGCGCCGAACGCGCAGCCGCCGCCTTCCCGCGCGGCGCCATCGCGTACTCCGAATCCCACGACGCCCCGCCGGAGTCGACGCGCTGGTCTCCATCGTGCAGGAGCGGAACACCATGAGGCGAAATCAATGAGCATCAGCGAAAGACTCGTGATGGCATGCACGCTCGGAGCACTGGTCAGCGTCCCCGCCTGTGTGGACACGCCTGGCCAGTCGCCCGACGCGGGCAGCAACTCCAGCCGAGATGCCGCCGCTGACGTGGGGCGTGACGCTGCGGTCGACGCCGCCGACGCGCTGACTGATCGGGGGAGCACCCAGGTCGACGTCTCCGTGGGAATCGATCGACCCGAGGTCCGGGATGTACGCGAATCGGACGATGCGCCGGACGTCGTGGGTGTTGCGGACGTCGCCGACGTGGGGCCACCACCGATCCGCGCACGTCCGATCGCGCCGCTGAGCACCAGCGCCGTGACGTCGCAGCGCCCGACGCTGCGTTGGGTGCTCCCCGAGGGCGCCGACGGCGCGACCGTGGAGTTGTGTCGCGACCGTGCCTGTGACCGCGATCGCAGGACGATCAACGTGACGGGGGCCGCAACCCGGCCAGAGGCTGCGCTCGACGCCGGCTGGTGGTTCTGGCGGGTGCAGGCCCGCAACGGCGCCGTCGCCGTCGGGGAGATGAGCCCGACGTGGCAGTTCCTCGTGGGCCGACGGGACGCCGCGGTGGACGGAAGTGCAGGGGCGCACCTCGACGTCAACGGCGACGGCTTCGTCGACATCGCGGTCGGCACCAGCCCGGATCGCGAGAACCTTACGATTTCGGTCTTCCTTGGCGGGGCGGCGGGTCTGTCGACGACGCCCGCGTCGACCCTCACCGGACGCAGCGGGCGTGGCGAATTCGGCACCCTGGTGAGTCCGGGCGACCTTAACGGAGACGGGTTCGGCGACCTGGTGTTTCAGGACACGATCGCCAGGACCGAAGATCTGAGCGAGGGGCGGGTTCGCGTCTACTTCGGTTCGGCGTCGGGGCTCGTAGCGGCTCCCGTGGTCCTCGTGGACGCAGACCATCCAGACGCCGGCATGGGGAGTTCGCTGGCGGGTGTCGGCGACGTTGACGGCGACGGCTACGCCGACCTCGCCGTGGGTGAGATGGGCTACTCGCGTACCGTCGAGAGCAACGAAGGTCGCGTCCTGGTGTTCGCGGGCGGGCTGCGCGGGCCCGGGCGGTCTCCCGCGTTCACCATCGAGGGCGCGGCCGATAGCTACCTCTTCGGTACCAACGTCGCGGGAGGCAGCGACATGGACGGCGACGGCCACGCGGAACTGATCGTGGGGGCGTACGGCATCTCTCGCGGCGGCGCGCGGCGCTCGGGCACGGTCTCCGTGTTTCGTGGCGACGGGGCGCGCTTCGCGGCGGTGCCCGTCGTGACCCTGACGAGCGACGAGATGGACGCGTCGTTCGGCACCACGTTGGCCCTCGGCGACGTCAACGGCGACGGCCTCGCGGACCTTGCGGTCGGATCGCCGGCGAGCTCCTTCGGCGACGTGATTTACGCGGGCCGGGTCAGGGTGTACGCGGGGAGTGCGAGTGGCCTGGCGGCGATGCCTGCTCGGGTGATCGACGGCACGGACCACGGCGGACTCGGAACGGCCATGTCGATGGGAGGTGACCTCAACGGCGACGGCTTCGCGGACCTCGCGATCGGCGCGCCCAACGGACGCTCGGCCGAACGCGAGATGGGCACCGTCACCGTGTACGCGGGCGGCGCGGCGGGCGTGTCCGCGGCGCCGACGTGGACCTTCTTGGGCGCCGGCAACCGATTCTTCGGTCAGTCACTCGTCATCAATGTCGGCTCGAACGGTGACGGCATCGCGGACCTGATCGTCGGTGACCCGATCGGCAACGCTGTGAGCGTGTTCGTCGGCGGCACCGCGGGCCCCATGGCGGCCCCGACCCGGGTGATCATGGGTCCCACGGAGCCCCCGTTGTTCGGGTTTCTCCTGGCCACCCACTGACGAGTTCCAGCGAAGGGAAGCCGAACCAACGCCCCGACCTCTCGGGCACGGATCCACTGCAGTTACCAGATCACTCATTGCCCGCTGGAGAGCTCGCTGGCGGCTCTTCCGCCTCGGTGCCCGTCTCAAGTACGAGCCCTCGGTCGAGCCGTCGCTCTACGCCGAGGCCCAGGCGTCGGGGCGCCCGCCGCTCGACGTTCACTGTGACGCGCTGCTCGGCCACGTCGGCCGCGAGCTGCTGTACTTCACGCCCTGCAACTACACCGAACACTCGCTCGACGACGCGCGCGCGATGATGGGCCACCCCCTCGCGCTCGTCGGTCTCTCCGACGGCGGCGCCCACGTAGGGACGGTCTGCGACGCCAGCTGCGCCACCTTTGCGCTCACCCACTGGGCCGACATCGACCTGCGCGACCGCGGAACCGTCGTCGGTCAGCGGGCCGACCTCAACGTCATCGACCCGGAGAAGCTCGCGCTGCACCGCCCGCGCATGGCCGCTGACCTGCCCGCTGGTGGCAGGCGTCTGGTCCAGCACGCGACGGGCTATCGCGCGACGACGGTGGCCGGCGAGGTCATCGTGGAGAGCGATCGGATGACCGACGCGCGCCCCGGTCGGCTCGTGCGCATGGGATAGAGCATTCCGCAGTTCCGACGATCGGCGCCCCTGTTGCGTAGGCGCAGCACCCCTCGTTGCGCGACCGCAACACAGTACGCTTCGTCGTACCTCGCAACGCGCGGCATTCGAGACGGAACGCAGCTTGCTCAGCCGGGTGAGCCCTCGTTCCCGAAAGGACCCGTCGCACAATGAGATCGCCGAGAGTCGCTCCCTGCTCCTGCCTGCCTTGGCAGGCGTGATGTCGTGTGCCGCGCCCGCCGTCGACACCTCCACCTCCGTCGTACAGAGGGCCATCTCCGATGAACTCCACTCGGAGGGCACCGCGGGATTCTTGTTCCTGCCGCCGATGGTGCCGCGGCCCGCGCGGCTCGGTGACTTCGTCGCCGCGGCGGCGCCCGTCGTCCGCATCGACGAGATCACCCCCTCGGGCGTCACCCGCCGCACCCTCGCGACCTTCACGACCACCACCGGCCCCAGCCGCGAGCGCCTCCGCGTCCACTTCGCGGGGACGCCTTGCGACCCCGACGACGACGACGGCGACGCCGACCCGGAGGGCTACTTCCTCGCCCGCTGGCACACCAACAACGCCAACCTCTCGCCGAGCGCCACCTACCGCGTGCGCGTCCTCGTCCCGGCCCGCGGCGGTGGGCTCCGCGAGCTTCGGCTTCGCCGACGTCGACGTCGTCCGCAACGAGCGCGAGTTTCGCACCGTCGACCGGAGCGAGTTCGCGCCCCTCGTCAACGGCCGGACGCTGCGAATCAAGTTCCGCATCGACCGGCCCGCGATCGACCGCGACCGCGACGGCGCGCTCGACCACGCCGACAACTGCCTCACCGTCGCCAACCCCGACCAACGCGACAGCCTCGGCAACGGCGTCGGCGACGCCTGTCGCTGCGCCGGTGTCACGTGCGCGCCCGCCGACGCCTGCCACGCCGCCGGGAGCTGTCTGCCCACCACGGGCACCTGCACGCGCCCCAACGCCCCTGACGGTACGGCCTGTCCCCTCGACGGAGCGGCCGGGCGCTGCGAGGTCGGCGTCTGCACCCGCGTCGCCTGCGCGCCAGGACGCGGCGATTGCGACGGCGCGCCCTCCAACGGCTGCGAGGCCGACCTCACGACGCCCGCCCGCTGCGGCGCCTGCCACACGACCTGCCCCGCGCCCGGCCCCCACGCCGCCGCTGTCTGCGCGGCAGGCGCCTGCGGCATCACCTGCTCCGTCGGGTACGCCGACTGCGACGGGGACGCGACCGACGGCTGCGAGGTGAACACCGCCGCCGACGGCTCCCACTGCGGCGCCTGCGGGGTCGCCTGCGCCGACGGCCGCACCTGCGTCGCTGGCGCATGCTCGGCGACGGTGTGCGCCGTGGGCCGCGGCAACTGCGACGGCGCCGAGGCCAACGGCTGCGAGGTCGCGCTCGCGGCGGACACGGACCACTGCGGCGCGTGCAACGTTCGGTGCGCCTTCCCCCACGGCGCGGCGACCTGCGCGGCAGGCGCGTGCGCCCTCGCGGCCTGTGCGACGGGCTTCGCCGACTGCGATGGAGACGCCAGCAACGGGTGCGAAGCGAACACCGCCGACGAGGTCGCCCACTGCGGCGCGTGCGGGGTGACCTGCTCGTTTCCGGGCGCGTCGGCGGTGTGCGCCGCGGGGTCGTGCTCGCTCGGAGCCTGCGCCGCGGGCCGCGCCGATTGTGACGGCAGCGCGAGCAACGGCTGCGAGATCGCCCTCGACGACGACGCGAGCCACTGCGGCGCGTGCGGCGCCGCCTGCGTCGTCCCCTACGCGACCCCTGTGTGCCGCGATGGTGCGTGCGGCATCGGACGCTGCGCCGAGGCCACGGCCGACTGCGACGGCGCGGCAGGCAACGGTTGCGAGGCCGACCTCGCGGCGCCGGTCTCCTGCGGGGCCTGCGGGCGCGCGTGCGCGGCGGGGCCCCATTCGACAGCGACCTGCGCGGCCGGAGCGTGCGGGCTCGCGTGCGCGGCGGGCTGGAGCGACTGCGACGGCGTCGCGAGCAACGGCTGCGAGGTCGACACTACCGCCGACAGCGCCCACTGCGGCGCCTGCGCGACGGCTTGCACCGCGGGGCGGACGTGCGTGGCGGCGGCGTGTTCCGCGGCGGTGTGCGCGCCGGGCCTCGCGAGCTGCGACGGCGCCGAGGCCAACGGCTGCGAAGTGACGCTCGCCAGCGACGCCAGCCAGTGCGGCGCCTGCGGCAGCGCGTGCTCGTTTCCCCACGCCGCGCCCGAGTGCGCGGGCGGGCGCTGCGGGTTCAGCGTGTGCGAGGCGGGGCACGGCGACTGCGACGGCGTGGCGAGCAACGGCTGCGAGGCGTCCCTATCGAGCGACGCCCACTGCGGTGGCTGCGGCGTCGTGTGCGGCCCGGGCGCATCGTGCGCGGAGGGGCGCTGCTGCGCGCGCGACTGCGACACGTTCGGGGGGCTCACCATCGGGGACATGTTCACCTGCGCGCGCACGGGAGACGGAGCCCGGTGCTGGGGGCGAAACTACGCGGGGATGCTTGGTGACGGCACCGTCGTCGACCGCCCGCTCGGCGCCTACGTGCTCGGGCTGAGGGGGGTCGTCCAGATCGATGCGGCATCCCAGCAGGTGTGCGCCGCGCGCTCGGACGGGGCCGTGAGCTGCTGGGGCGCTGGCGTCCCCGGCCCCGACGGCAGTGCGATGACCTCCGCGTCTCCGGTCGAGGTCGCAGGGCTCACGGCGGCGACGCAGGTCTCCGTCGGCAGCAGCCACGCCTGCGCCCGCCGCACCGACGGATCGGTCTGGTGCTGGGGGAGCAATCATAGCGGGCAGCTCGGCGTCGCCGCGGGCGCGGCGCGCTACGTCGCAGCGCCCGTCGCAGGCATCGCCGACGCCGCCGAGGTGGCCGTGGGCGCTGCCCACACCTGCGTCCGAACGAGCGCGGGCGGGGTGCTCTGCTGGGGCGACGCCGACGACGGACAGCTCGGCGACGGAGGCGCGGTCGACCGCAGCGCGCCGCGAGCCGTGGTCAGTGCCACCGGCGAGCTCGACGGCGTGGCGCAGATCGTCGCGGGGTCGCGGTTCACCTGCGCCCGACGGATCGACGGCGCTGTGCTCTGCTGGGGCGCTCTCCCGGTCGGCGCCGGGGTCGCCGGCGCTGCGCGCGCGACCCTGGTGGGATCGCTGCTGGACGTGACGGGCTTGAGCGCGGGCACGCTGCACGTTTGCGCGCGACGGAGCGACGGCTCGGCGTGGTGTTGGGGAGACAACACGTTCGGACAGCTCGGCGACGGGACCACCACGGCTCGCGACACGCCCACGCCGCTCTCGCTGACCGACGTCACCGAGGTCTCCGCGGGTCTGGCCCACTCGTGCGCGATCCGCGGCGACGGGTCGGTGTGGTGCTGGGGTGGCAACTACCAGGGCTCGCTCGGCGTGCAGGCGTCGCCTGACCCGGTCGTCGCGCGGCCGACCAGGATCCTGAGCGCCCGCGGCCCCGACCTCCTCACTGCGGGCCTCGCCTCGTGCGCCCGCTTCGATCACGGGGAGCTGCGCTGCTGGCAACGGACCAGCGCCGCCCCGCGACCGACGCCGTCCCCCGTGGCCGTCCCGGCAGGCGCGATCGGCGTCACCGCGAGCGGCTCGCAGGTCTGCGCGTGGCGGGCGGATGGAATCCCGTGGTGCTGGGGCGACAACACCTTGCGTGGTAGCGGCGACCCAGCGCGACTCGATGCGCCGACACCGCTCCCGGCCTGGGGCGCTGTCGTCGGCATGGGCGCTGGCGCGGGACACACATGCGCTCGGAGCGCGGCGGGCGTCGTCCGCTGCGCAGGTCACAACAGTTTCGGCCAGCTCGGTGACGGGACCACCACAGCGCGCAGCGCACCGGTGACGGTGAGCGGCCTGGTCGCGAGCGATCTCGATGCAGGCGATTCGAGCACGTGTGCCGTGACCGCGAGCGGCGTCGTGTGCTGGGGGATGGTCCTTCACACCCCGACATCGCAGCCCGGCAGCCCCATCGCGCGCACGGCGCCCGTCGCGGTGAACGGGACGGGGCAGGCGGTCGCCATCGCGCTCGGCGAAATGCACGGCTGCGCGCAGCTGCGCGACGGAACAGCGCGGTGCTGGGGCAGGAACAGCCACGGCCAGCTCGGAGACGGCACCTTCCGCGATCGCGGCACGGTCTCGGTGAACGGGGCCCTGGAGAGCGCCGTCGTCCCGGGGCTCACGGGGGTCGCGCGCATCGGCGCGGGCTCCCGTCACTCGTGCGCCCTTCTCCTCGACGGCACGGTGCGCTGCTGGGGTCAGGGCATCGCGCGGATGCTCGACGGCGGCAGCGTCGATTCGAGCCAGCTGACCCCGGTGGCCATCCCCGGGCTGACGGGCGTGACCAGCCTCTCGGTCGAAGACGGGGAGACCTGCGTTCGGATGGCCGACGACGAGCTGCGCTGCTGCGACCTCGCGGCGCCTGAGCCCTTCGGTCGCGAATCGTGCTTCACCGCGGCTCCGCTCTGCCGCTGAGGCAAGTCGGGAACTCAACGCCGCACCGCCAGAGGCAACTGCCGGCGGCAGGCGACAGATCATCCCTGTATGCGAAAAGCCCGCTCCCGCGGTCTCCTCCCGGATCTCCTGGGAGAGCTCGCTGACCGAATCCAACGCCCCACCGGCCGTGCTCGCGCCCACCCCGCACGCACCACGGCCTTCGTCGCTCCGCATCCCACGGACGGCGCCCCCCCCCAACCTTCACCGCACGCGGCCCATCACGGACCGTCGCGTGCGCGCCGCATCCTGGGCACCGTCGGTGGGCACGCCCAGATGCTCCAGGATGCGCACGATCCCAGCTCGCTCGGTGAGCGCTGCGATCATCTTCAACCGTCCTCCGCACCCAACACATCGAAGCGCGTCGACGCCCCACACCCGCCACAACAGGCTCTGCCCAGTCGATGCGATCGCTGCTTCGCTTGGGCGTCACCGGCGCTGCGGTTTCAGAGGCTCCCTTCGCCTCGGGAAGAGCCGCCTGTTCCTTCGCGTGCTCCGGCGAAGCCGCGCCGGGACACTGCGCTCCCACGGTCGGCAGCGGAACCACCGCGGACCTCCACGGCGAATGTGGCGCGAACACCCCATGCGTAGCGCACCAAAGGCGTCCTCGGCGGAGGCACGAGAGCGCTCAGCCTCGCCATGAATTCCATCGGGCCCATCACCCGATGCGTGGCGCCCGCGCTGCGCGGCGACGCGACGTTGCCATCAGGCAGCCGCGTCACGCGCCCCGCCGCCACCGCGGGCCGCGCCATGTACCGGCACAGCCGCTCCAGCGCGCTTCGGTCGTCGGCCTCGACGCGCACCCCCGCGTGCAGGTTGAACCCACCCATCTCTGCGACGAGCCCACACGATGCCACGAGCATCGGCGCGAGCGCCCGCTCGTCAGCCTCGCTCCCGTCATCGCGGGCACCCTTCTCATCGACCCGAGCGAAGGTCCCACGTCCGCCCGCTGCGCGACGCAGGCCCTCCATCGCGTCGTCGCTTCCACCGCCGTCCGCGTCCCCTACGCGCTTCGCCCGGCGGCGCGCGATCGTGTCCAGCCGCTCGATCACCCGAGCGATCACCCCACGCAGGTCGTCGCGCGTCGGCGCAGCGATCGCCACGAAGGTCGGCGACGTCCCATCCTCACGGCATGCGAACACCCCATCCGCCACCAGAACATGGAGGTGCGGATTCAAATTCAAGCTTCCACCCCATCTCTGCACATACGTCACGGTGCCCGCCTCCACCGTCCCGCCCGGAGCGGCCACTCCCGCCGCCGCCCGCAGCCACTCCCGCACCTCCTCGAAGAACACCCGCGACACCGCGTTGAGCAGCGCCGGATCGCGCGCTACCGGCATCCGCAGCTCCCACGGCAGCGAGAGCACCCACTGGCGATACGGCACCGCTGGCAGCACGCGATCGCACTGCCGCGCCGCCGTCTCGCTCATGCGTCGCCCGCCGCAGCTCGAGCACACCCCGCGGTGCTTGCACGAGAACGCCACCAGCCGATCGTGACCGCAGCCCCGACACCGAGCGCGCATGAAGCCGCAGGCCAGCACCCCGCAGCGAAGGAAGGCGTCGAACTCCTCGATGACGTACCGCGGCAGCGCGCGGCCGCCCTCCTGCGCCTGCTCGGCGAAGGCCGCGAAGTGATCGCGCACGAGGCCATGCACGACCCCGTCGCGGACAGGGTCGCGGGCGCCAACGTGGGTATGTACACCGCCGTCGGGCATCGATGCGCTCGCGGGCAGAGCGACCGGCGTGCCGTCGCAGATCCGCTACGCCTGCCAATGATCCCAGGGCCCTGCGGGGGTGGCGGCGGGTGGCGGCGGGTGGCGGCGGCTCAGTGGCGAGAGCATTGACGCGAAGCCGATCGGCGTCGCCGGCGGGACAGCCGACCGCCCGCTCGATCACAACAATTGTGATCCCCGATCACAATTGTTGTGATCCCGCCAGTCCTTCTGACCGGCCACTTGACCCGGGCCCCTCGCGTCGCGTTGGCTCCCCGCCCTATAGCACCCGGGACCCTTTCCGCCGCAGCGTCAGCCCTGGGAGGCGCAGCCTCCTCCCCCTCCGGCCGCTCGCGGCGGCACCACCCGGATCCTCGCCTTCGGCTGCCTCGGGCTCGTCCTGCTCACGGCGCTCGGCACCGCGGCGGCGGTCTTCGTCTTCGGGACGCTCTACCTCAACACCGGCGTCACCCCGCGGCGCGTCGCGCTCGACGTCCGGGACTGAAACCCTTTCCCTTCTACACATCTCGCTCAGGCCTCTTGGCCTGGGGTACGGCGTGGGGCCACTTCATCGGCGTGCAGCGCCTGACCCCAGGCCGCGCAAGCGATTGGGTTTCCAACCCGCGGGCGCAGCGGGCGCCGCGGGGACAGCGGGGCTGTCAGCCCGATGACTTCGACTCCCAGCGGTCGAGCACCGTGGCCACGGCCATGTCGCTGAGCACGTTGGTCGCCGCGCGCCCGCGGCCCACAAGCCAGTCGATGGGCAGCAGCAGCGGCACCACCGCGGTCACCGTCGCGTCCGACACCCCCGCGGCGCCGAGCACCAGCGGCAGCGTGATGAGCCCCGCCTCCGGAACCCCAGCGATGCCGATGCCCGCCATCACCGAGGAGAGCGCCACGGTCACCTGCTGCGAGATCGTCAGGTGCGTCCCCAGCGCCTGCGTCACGAAGATCGCCGCGGCCGCTTCGTAGAGGATGATCCCGTCGTGGTTGAGGTTGGTGCCCACGCAGGCCGCGAGGCGCGCGGAGGCTGGGGAGACCTTCAGCTTGTCCTGGAGGCAGCGCAGGGTGATGGGCAGCGTCGCGAGGCTCGACCCGCAGGAGAGGGCGGTGAGCGCGGCGTCCGCGGCGCCCGAGAAGAAGGCCAGCGGTGAGCGCCTCGCGGCGACGGAGACCAGCACCCCGTACCAGACGACGGCGTGGAGGAAGAGCCCGAGAAGCACCGTCGCCAGGAAGGGCCCCAGCGCCGCGAAGACCCCGACGCCGGTGCGGGAGACCACGCTCGCCACCACGGCGAAGACCGCGAAGGGAACCAGCTTCACCACGCCGTGCAGCACGCCGCTGAAGAGCGCGAGCCCCCCGTGGGCGAAGGACTCCCAGGTGGCGATCGCCGAGGCCAGGGCGGGGTCGGAGGCGCGCTTGAGCGAGCGCAGCGCCACGCCCAGCGCGACCGCGATGAGCACCGCGGAGATGACCTGGTTCTTCACGAAGGGCTCGACCACGCTCTCGGGGATCATCCGACCGAGGTTGGTCAGCGGGTCGAGCGTCGGGGCGGCGCCCTCGTGGGGACGGGCGGCGGCGGCCGCGTGGGCGGGGCCGAGGAGCTCGTCGAGGTGGCCCTGCCAGCGGGCGCCGGCGTTGAGGGCGTGGGAGACGCCGAGCCCGAGGACGATGGCGACCACGGCGTTGAGGGAGGAGAGCCCGAAGAGGCGCACGGCCTGGCGGCCGGGGATCTCCGTGCGGGCGAAGGCGTCGAGCACCGCGAAGAGGATGAGCGGCGTCGCGAGCGCCTTGAGCACCCGGATCACCAGCATCCCCACGTTGCCCAGCGCCGCCGCGCGGGGGCCGAGCACCTGGGCCGCGACGATCCCGAGCACCACCGCGAGTACGATGCGCGCCGACAGCGGAAACCGCTCCCGCGCGCTCGCCCCGCTCAACGCGCTCCCCGGTGCTTCGCGAACTCCATGCGCCCGAGCTGGTCGCGGTGCACCTCGTCGGGGCCGTCGGCGACGCGCAGCATCCTCGCGATGGCGTACGCGTAGGCGAGCCCGTGGTCGTCGCAGAGGCCCGCCGCGCCGTGCGCCTGCATGGCCATGTCGATCACGTCGCAGGCCATCTTCGGGGCGGCGACCTTGATCATGGCGATCTCCGCGCGGGCTCCCTTGTTGCCGCCGACGTCCATGGCGTGCGCGGCGTGGAGCACCAGCAGGCGGGTCTGGTCGATGGCCACGCGGGCGTCGGCGACGCGCTCCCTCCACACCGACTGCTCGGCGATGGGCTTGCCGAAGGCGACGCGGGAGAGGAGGCGCGCGCAGGCCTTGGAGAGCGCCCGCTCGGCGAGCCCGATGAGGCGCATGCAGTGGTGGATGCGGCCCGGCCCGAGGCGCCCCTGGGCGATCTCGAAGCCGCGGCCCTCGCCGAGGATCAGGTTCTCGGCGGGCACGCGCACGTCGGTGAAGGTGATCTCCGCGTGGCCGTGCGGCGCGTCGTCGTAGCCGAAGACCGGGAGCATGCGCTCGACCTTCACGCCGGGGGCGTCGATGGGCACCAGGATCATCGACTGCTGGCGGTGGCGGTCGGGGTTGGAGGGGTCCGTCTTGCCCATGAAGATGAGCACCCGGCAGCGGGGATCACCGGCCCCGGAGGTCCACCACTTGCGGCCGTCGAGGACGTACTGGTCGCCCTCCCTCCGGATGCTCGCCTGGATGTTGGTCGCGTCGGAGGAGGCCACCGCGGGCTCGGTCATGGAGAAGCCCGAGCGGATCTCCCCGTCGAGCAGGGGACGGAGCCAGCGCTCCTTCTGCGCGGGCGACCCGTAGCGGGCGAGCACCTCCATGTTGCCGGTGTCGGGTGCTCCGCAGTTGAACACCTCCGGGGCGAACACGAGCTGCCCCATGAGCTCGGCCATCGGTGCGTACTCCACGTTGGTGAGCCCCGCGCCGCCCTCCAGCTCAGGGAGGAAGAGGTTCCAGAGCCCGGCGCTGCGGGCCTTGCGCTTGAGCTCCTCCATCACCGGCGGAACGCTCCACCGCGACTCCCTCAGCGACGCGGCGAAGGCCTCCTCCGAGGGCAGCACCTCCGTCTCCATGAAGCGCGCGAGGCTCGCGTGAAGGTCCTTCGCCCGCTGTGATCGAGGCAGCCACCCGTCGTCCATGGCCGCGATAGTCGTTGACCCGGGCGGCGGCTGTCACGCCCTCCGCGCCGACCCTTGACCCGCCCCCCGCTCCGCCGCTCTCATTCGCGCCCATCACCTCCCCATGAGATCCACCTCCCGCCTCGCTCCGCTCGCCCTCGCGACCCTCGCCGCGCTCGGCGCCTGCACCGAGACCGCAGCCGACGCGCCGCGCGACGCCGCGGTGGTCACCGACGTCCCCGCCCACGACGTCGGCGACCTGGGCTCGCTGGTCGTCGACAGCGGCCCGCTGCCCGAGGACGACGCCAGCGTCGCGGCCTCGCTCCCGGAGGGCGATTGCGACCCCATCGACCCGAGCCAGTGCGCCTTCCCGTGGCCCTCGAACCTCTACCTCCGCCGAGACGCCGCGCGCCGCACGGGCTACTCGCTCACCTTCGGCGCGACCTCGCTCCCCGCCAACGGCAGCCGCGACCCCATCGACCCGAGATCCCTCCTGCGCTTCGACGGCTACGGCCTCGGGTCGCCCATCATGACCAGCTTCCCCGACCTCGACCTCGCCGCCATGGCCACCGAGGAGCACATGGACCGCTCCATGGCCGCCGACGCCGCGGCGCTGCTCTACGAGGTGCGGGGCAATACCCTCCAGCGTATTCCGTACTTCGTCGAGCTCGACTCGCAGGAGCGGGTGACCGCGCGAAAGACCCTGTTTCTCCGGCCCGGGGTGATCCTGAAGGAGGGCACCCGCTACGTGGTGGCCTTCCGCAACCTGCGCACCACCGCGGGCGCGGCCATCGCCCCGTCGCCGGCCTTCGCCCGGCTGCGCGAGGGAACCACCGCGGGCGACACGGCCCTCGCTCCCCGGCAGGCGCGCTTCGACGAGGTGTTCACGCTGCTGGAGGCGGCGGGGGTCGCCCGCTCGTCGCTCACGCTCGCGTGGGACTTCCATACGGCCAGCTCGGAGAGCCTCCATGGTCGGCTGCTCGCGATGCGCGACGACGCGCTGACGAGGGTGGGGCCGTCGGGCCCGCGGCTCACGGTCGACAACGTGACGACCTTCCTCCCGATGCGCGACGGCTCGGGCCGCCCCTTCGACGAGAACATCGCCGTCGAGCTCTCCGGCACCTTCGAGGTGCCCCACTACCTCCGCCCCCGCCGCCTCGGGAGCCTCCAGGGCTGGGAGATGAACTACGACCCGAGCGGCCGCCCGGTGGCCAACGGGACGCGCCAGCCGCGCTTCTGGATCCGCATCCCCCACTCGGCGCTGCGAGGCGAAGCCCACGGGCTGGTGATGTACGGCCACGGGCTGCTGGGATCGGCCGAGGAGGTGCGCGCCGGGTACAACGGCCGCATCGCCAACGCGAACAACCTCATCTTCTTCGCGTCGAACCTCACCGGCATGTCCGAGGAGGACCTCTCCGGGGTCTTCGCCTCGCTGCGCGACGTCTCGTACTTCACCTCGGTGGGAGAGCGGCTGCACCAGGGGATGGTCGAGTGGGTGCTCCTCGCTCGCGCCGTCCGCGAGCAGCTCGGCGGCCTCTCCGAGGTCGCCTCCCGCAACATCCGGATCAACCCCTCCGAGCTCTACTACTCGGGCATCTCGCAGGGCGGCATCTTCGGCGGAACCTTCATGGCCGTCTCCCCGGACGTCACCCGCGGCCACCTCGGCGTGCCGGGCAACAACTACTTCACCCTGCTGCACCGCTCGCGAGACTTCACCGGCTACCTCGAGGGCCTGCGCCGCAACTACGCCAGCACCGCCGACCAGGCCATCGCCCTCGCCTTCGTGCAGCTCCTCTGGGACGGCACGGACCCGGTGAGCTACCTCCGGCACATCCACGAGTCGCCCTTCCCCGGCAACAGCGCCCACGAGGTGCTGATCGCCCCGGCCAAGGGCGACTTCGAGGTGGCGGTGTTCACCAACGAGATCACCGCGCGCTCAGACCTCGGCGTGGCGCTGATGCAGCACTACGACCGCGAGCGCACGCCCTTCGGCATCACCCAGGCCGCGTATCCCCGGCGAGGCTCCGGGGTGGTGCTCTACGACTTCGGCAACGCGTGGCCCGCGCCGGGTAACATCCCCCCGGCGGAGGTGGGCGCCAACCCCCACGGGCTTCCTCGCGCCCGGGATTGGCACCAGCGGCAGATGGTGACCTTCTTCCGCACCGGCGAGATCATCGACACCTGCGGCGGCGACGGCTGCCGACCTGATTGAGACTCTGATAGAACGCCACCCGACGGCGCTTCGGTCGAAGGAAGATCCCCCTCAATGGCCCTCGAGATCTTGAAGTGCCCCAACTGCGGCGCGGGCGTTCCTGCCTCCTTCGCTGGGGCGGTCGCCTCCTGTGAGTTCTGCGGCGTCGTGCTGTCGGGCCTCTCGCTGAAGCCCTCCGCGGCTCCTGCTCACGCCCCCGCTCCTGCGCCGGTCGCTCAGGAGGCCCGCGTCGAGGCGCCTCGCGCCGCCGCTCCGCCGAGCGCCGCGCGCTTCACCGAGGCCGAGCTCGTCGCGCTCGCTCGCCGTCGGCTGGGATCACAGGACTCGCTCTACTTCCACGGCAGCATCCCCCGCGGCAAGCTCAAGGCCGCCCACGAGACCCACGGCGACTCGATCGGGCGCGTGCTGGTGCAGTACGACGACACCCTCTTCGGCGGGGCCGACGACGGCTTCGTGCTCACGGCCAACGCGCTCCAGTGGAAGAACCTCATGGAGGACCCGCAGATGCTTCTCTGGGAGGACATCGACCCTTCCTCCGTGGCTCCCTCGGACGGCGCCGTGACCCTGAGCCACCAGAAAATCCATGTGGTGCTCGAGGAGGGCAAACCAATGATCGATGGGCTCGCGCGTCTCATCTCCGACCTCGCCGCCTGGGCTCGCGGACACGGCCCTCCCAACGACTGATCACCCTTCACCTACTCCGATGGGGACCCACAGCATGACGACGCGGATCACCGGTCTGGCCATTGCCCTCCTGCTCACGGCTGGCGCCTGCAAGCGCCGCGAGGAGGCGACCGCGCCGACGCCCACGGTCGTTCCGACGGTGGTGCCGCCCGCCGCGCCCGACGTCCCGATGCAGCCCGTGACGTCGGTCGACGCGGGGCCCACGCAGCCCGGCCCCAACGCGATGGCCCAGCCCGGGACGCTCGCTCCCGGCGCCGCCCCGCCCACCGGCGCCCCGCCCGCCCCGCCCACCGCGCCCGACGCCGCAGCGCCCGTCGCCGCAGCGCCCGCAGCGCCCGCAGCGCCCACGGCGCCCACGACCGCGAGGCCGAGCACCAACACCAACCGCCCGACGGAGATCCGCATCCCGGGCGTGACCAACCAGCCGCCCATCAACATCGACCAGCACAACGGGCAGACCCGGGTGAACGTCGGCGGCGTTCAGATCCTGATCCCTCAGGCGAACCAGTAGCCGCGAGGCAATCGCGGCCCTTACGGGTCCGGAGGGCGGAGCATCGGGCTGATGACTCCGTCGTAGGTGCGCGCGTCGGTGGTGCCGTGGCAGGTGTTGCACCCGACGCCCTCGCCGGTCGAGTAGGGATCCTCGAGCCCGGTCCTGGGGTTGAGCCCCCGGGCGATGATCACCGCCCGGCCCTGCGCGTCGAGGCGCAGCCTGAAGAACTCCCAGCCCACGTTGCCTCGGGCGTTGTAGCTCCCTCCGCGCTTCACCGAGGCGAAGATCTGCCACTCCGTCGGGGCGCCGCGCTCCCTCGTCCGGATGATGATGGTCCCGGTGTCGTAGAGGTGCGACCCCTCCCGGCGGGGGCGGTTGATGTACGCGTACTGCTGCGGACCCTCGAGGTGACCCCCCGAGGAGAAGCGCCCCAGGTGGGTGCGGGGCCAGCGCTGGAATCCCTGGAAATCCCGGGTGAAGGCGATGAAGGCCTGCTCCCCGGCGTCGGCGCGGGGAGCGCGGGAGCCACGGCACGACGCCACCAGCAGCGCCGCGATCAGCGCCGCCCGCCGCACCTCAGAACGCGCCCGAAGAGGGGAACATCCGGGTGCACCGCTCACGCACCGCGGGCTCGATGGCCCCGGAGGGGGGCAGCGTCGGCGGGGTCATGAAGGGGGGGCTGGCGAAGTCGAACATGTCCGTCGGGATGCTGGCGTTGGCGTCGCGTCGGGTGAGCGCGGGGAGGCCGAAGCGCGCCTCGATGAAGCGCAGGAGCGAGGTGTGATCGAAGGTGCGGTGCGACACGAAATGCCGCCGCGCGTAGGGGGACACGAGCATGAAGGGCACCCGGATGCCGAGGCGATCGAAGCGCCCCGGGGCGGGCATGCCGTTGATGCGCGGGGTGAGCTCGTCGGGCTCGCAGGCGGCGGGAGGCGCCACGTGGTCGGCGAAGCCGCCGTGCTCGTCGTAGGTGACGAAGAGCGCGCTGCGCGCCCAGTGGGGCGAGGCCATGAGGGAGCGCACGATGCGCTCGACGAAGCGCTCGCCGTTCATGGGGATGCCCGGCGGGTGCTCGTCGACGCGCTCGCCTCCGTCGCCCACGTAGTTGGGCTCGACGATGGTCACCGCGGGGAGGGTCCCGGCGGCGAGGTCGCGGTGCAGGTCGTCGATGGTGCCGTAGTGCTCGCGCGTCGCCGCGCGGTGGATGCCGTAGTACGAGAAGAACCCGAGCATCCGGGGGCCGCCCGCGTAGTCCTTCCAGGTGATGCCCGCGTCGTCGAGGCGGCTGAAGAGGTGGCTCACGGGCGTGTTGCGCGTGTCCCCCGAGACCAGGGTGTTGTGCGCCAGCCCGAAGGAGGTGCCCGCCATCAGGTAGATGCGGTTGGGCCCCGTCGGACCGAGCAGCGAGCTGAAGTAGCGGTCGCCGATCGAGAAGGTGGTCGCGAGCGAGTAGTAGAAGGGCAGGTCGGTCTGGTCGAAGTAGGTGAGCGCCCGCTCGCCGTGGGGGTTGTTGGTCAGCACGAAGCCGTCCATGCGGCCGTCGTTGAACTGGCGGTGCGTGGGGTTCCACCCGTGGGCGACGTCCTCGACGCAGCGCTCGGTGTCGCGCCGGAAGCGCACCGGCATCCCGTCCGCCCCTGGGTTGGACCAGTCATCCGCGGCCACGTCCACGTCCGTCTGTCCCGCCGCCGGCAGGCCACGGAAGTAGTGGTCGAAGGAGCGGTTCTCCTGCATCACCACGATGATGTGATCGATCGGCATCTGGTCCCCGACGGGCACCTCCCGACCGAGGGTCTCCGCGGGCCAGGCGCCCGTCCGGAAGGTGCACGCCAGTCGCTGCGCCGCGCGGGCCTCGTCGGTCTCGGTGCGGGCCACGTCCGGGGGACGGAGGTAGTCCGGCGGGGGCGCGTCGACGGGCTCCTTCACCACATCGACGGAGGCGTCGAAGGCCGGGGCGTCGACCACCGGCGAGCTGTCGACCGCCGCATCGGCAGGAGCCGGGCCGGGCTCCTCGGTACAGGCCATCAGGAGCGCCGGGATCACCAGGGCAAGGCTTCGCGAGGGCGACATCGGAGGGCACCATAACAGACCGCCCCGTGGCGAAGGCGTGACAGCCGCCGCGGGCGTGACGCCCGGCGGGGTCAGCGCACCTCGATGCCCAGGCGCTGCCCGGCGCGCACCATCATCGAGGCGAGCGACTCCTCCCGTTCGAGGTCGGACTCCCCGCCCAGCCAGGTGTAGAGCGCCCCATACGGGGTGCTCCGCTGCGCCTCGGTGATGGCGTCTGGGTCCCACCCCACTGGGACCGCCGGGAGCGAGTCGCCCGGCAGCGCCGCGTACATCGCCTGGATGCGCGCCATCCGTCGGTCGATCTCCCCGGCCAGCGCCTCCTGGCCCGCCTCGCGAAACCACGGGCGGAAGCACGCCAGCAGCACCCGACCGCCTTCGAGGTTGGCGCGCATGTCCGCGAGCGTGCGGTCGGCGTAGCGGGACTCCTCCTCGGCGGTGGCCGCGAGGTCGACCTTCTCGTGCTGCTCCCGCACCGACGACACCACGCCCCGCCATGCCGCCGCGGGGTCGAGCGCCAGCGGACCGAAGGCCCGCCGCATCGCGGCCACGTCGTCGATCATCCGCTGCACCAGGGCGTCGCGAAAGCCCGCGGCCTGCCGCGCGTCCGAGGGATAGGCCGGGGCCGTGTACACGCTCCCCTCCCGAAGCGAGGCCTCGAAGGCGAGCACCTCGGGCCGCACCCGGTCGGCCCAGAGGATGCGCTCGATGGCGTGCATCCCGGTGACCCCGCGGCCGTCGAAGGGCTCGCGGTCCGGGCCGTCCTCCGCGAAGCCCTCGTAGCGCGCGTCGATGGCGACGTCGGTCTCCGGGAAGAGCACCGTCACCGCGGCCTCGATGTGCTCGTAGGCGTCGCGCATCCGCCCCCAGGAGGCGCGCATCGAGCGCACCGCGGCCGGGTCGGCGCTCGCGCTCCAGCCGTCGGCGTCGGGCGCAGGGGCGGCGCGCTGCAGCTCCCGGGTCGCCTCTTCGAGCGCGGCCATCTCCGCCTCGACGTAGGCCTTCACCTCCAGGGTGACCCGCTGTGACTCGGGCAGACGCGCGCTCTCTCCGCCGCCGAGAGCGACCAGCCAGAGGGCGATCCACGCGTAGGCGAAGCCCTTCATAGCCGACGTACGAAGTCCACAAGCGCCGCCCGGTCGGCGGGGGACATCGCCTCGAAGGCCGCCGCCGCTCCCGACCCTTCGCCCCCGTGGAGTCTGATCGCCTCCTCGATCGATCGAGCCCTCCCGTCATGGAGGAAGCTGCGGAAGAACCTCATCCCCAGGAGCGGAGCCGTGCGCCACTCTCGCTCGGTGGCGATGCCCTCTCCGGCGATGCCGTCGGCCAGGGCGTCTCCCATGTCGTGGAGCAGCAGGTCGGAGTAGAGCGCCGCCTCGCGCCCGGCCATCGCCGCCACGGGAAAATCCGCCCGCGTGGCCATCGAAGGAACATGGCAGCCCGAGCAGCCCGCCTGCTCGTAGCGCCGCCGCCCCTCCGCGCTGAGCCCCGAGCGCGCCGGGATCGCCAGTCGTCGCACATAGCCCGCCGTCGCCCTCACCACCTCGTCGCTCAGGTCGACGCCGGGGCGCAGGTCATCGGTGAGCCCGTCGGGGTTGGCGACCTCCGAGGGAACGCGCGGCGAGGTGAGCCCCATGTCCCCCTGGAAGGCCTCCGCGGAGAAGGTGTCGAGGTCGGCCACGCGGGCCTTCACCCCGAAGCGCCCGATGCGCCCGTCGGCGAGGCGGTTGGCCCTCCCGCTCACCGCTCCCCGGAGGCCGATTGACGGGCCTCCTCGGCGACGATGGCCTCGTCGGAGACGGCCTCCATCCAGCCGCGACCGAACACCGCGGGCCCCACGCGCCGCGACACCAGCAGCCGCTCCGGGCCTTCGACCGACGGAGGGATCACCCCCCTCGTCGCGCCCGCGGCGAACTGCGGTCGGGCGGTGGTCCCGAAGGGAAGCCGGTGGGCCAGGTCGGCCCTCGCGCTCACCCCGTCGTCCCCCACCAGGGTCATGCGGGTGACGCTCCCCGGCCCTCGCCCTCCGGCGCCGTGGCAGGCCCGACAGCTCGACTGGATGAACACCGGCCCGAGACCCTGCGAGGGGCGGTACACCCGCTCGAAGAGCCGATCGCCCTCGTCGAAGAGGCGCTGGTCCTCCGCCGTCGCCCCATCGATGGGCTGGTCCGACGGATCATCGCGGACCACGGTGAGCCCCGCTCCCCCGCCGCGCTCACCGCACGAGGCGACGCCGAGCGCGACGGCCAGCGAGAGCAGCATCGGGGCGAGCCGCGACGTCAACGCTCACCCCGCGTCGAGGGCCGCCCGGTAGCGGTTGATCATCCGCGCCTCGAAGCGCTCCCGGTCGACCCCCAGCGCCTCTCGAACCGCGCCCGTCCGCAGCGCCGGTCGATCGCGCGCCGCGACCTCGTCGGCGTAGCGCTCCACGCCCCCCGGGGCCTCGCGGTGGAAGCCCGCGATGGCCCGAAGGAAGCCCTGCACCGTCGGCGCCGCCAGGTGGCTCTGCAGCAGCGCCGCGAGGGCCGCGCCCCGTCCTCCCAGGTCGCCGCCAGGAGCGTCGTCGTCGAGCGAGGGGTGCCTCGCCATGACCTCTCCCCACGCGTCGAAGAAGGGACCGATCCCCAGCAGCAGGTCGCGGTGCACCCTCAGCGAGCGCGCCGCGCGCATCCCCAGGAAGCGCGGGTTCTCCGCGGCCATGGTGCGCTTGTAGATGCGCCCAGCGAGCGCGAAGCGCGGGTCGCCTTCGGTCTCGTGGCCGAGCTTGGCGTAGCGCCTTCGCACCGAGAGCGCCGTCGGGGTCTTCAACGGCCAGGTCTCCACCACCCGGGAGAGGTCGCCCAGGTTGTGGGCGATGGTGGCCACCACCTCCAGGGCGATGAGCTCCCGGCCCTTCGCTCGCTGCACCGCCGCGAAGGCCTCCGCGTGGCGCTCCAGCGAGGCGTCGAGGAAGGCGGTCTGCGCGTCGGCGGTGGCGTCGTCGCCCAGGGCCAGCGCCCGCCCCAGCGCCCCGGCGCGCACGCCCAGCCACTCTCCATCGTGGCCCGAGAGCGGCCCCACGCCGGGGACGGTCACCACGCGCGCGGAGACCTCCGACGGATCCCACGCCGCGGTCTCTTCAAGCACTGCGGCGGCGACGCGGAGATCGGCGACGGTCTCGCAGCGCTGCCACGCATGAAACCGGATGTGGCTGTCGAAGTCCGTCGGCACGAAGGTCGCCACGGTGGCGTGGTGCGCCGCCAGCAGCAGCCGCAGGTAGGCCCCGTCGCCGTCGTGCCCGTGGGGGATCTCCTCCGCCGACACCAGCGCCTTGCGCCACGAGTGCGCGGCGTCCTCGGTGGGCCCGGCGAGCGCCCACGCGGCGGTGTTGCGAACCTGCGACGAGACCAGCGAAGGCTTTGCTCCACGAAACTTCATGTGCGGCTCAGGATGCGCGACGGCCGCGCCGGATGTCGATGCGGTAGAGGGCGACGTCGGGCTCCGCGGCGGCCACGGGGCGCTCCCGGCGGAGGGAGGTCACGAGGTGATGGTCGGGGCTCCTGGCGCACGCCGGGTCGGTGCGGGCGGCGTCGCCGGTGAGGGCGAAGGCCTGGCAGCGGCAGCCGCCGAAGTCGAGCTCGCGCCGGTCGCAGGAGGCGCAGGTCGGGGACATCCAGTCGGTGCCCCGGTAGCGCTGGAAGTCCTCGCCCCCGCGCCAGATGTCCCCGAGGGGGCGCGAGCGGACGCTGTCCCATACCATCCCGGGTAATCCGTGCGCGCCGGGGCAGGGGAGCACCGTACCGTCGGGGATCACCGTCATCGAGCGCCGTCCCCAGCCGTCCATGCAGGGCTTCGGCGAGTCCTCGTACCAGTCCGGGATCACCCAGATCACATCCATCTTCCCTCGCAGCCGCTGCCGCTCGGCGAGGGCGATGGAGCGCGCGCTCGCCAGGGTCTCCCGGTCGGGCAGCAGCGCGTCCCGGTGCACGAGGGCGCTGCCGTGCCACTGGGTGTTGGCGAGCTCCAGCCGCTGGGCCCCGAGCGACTCGGCGAGCGCGATGATCTCCCCGACGAAGGGCAGGTTCTGCTGGTGCAGCACGGCGTTGACCGAGAGCGCCATCCCCAGGGGCTTCACCCACCGGGCGGCCTCCAGCTTGTGGGCGTGCACGGTCGTCCCGGCGATGCGGTCGGCCCGCCCGGCGTCGCTGTCCTGGAGGCTCACCTGCACGTGGTCGAGGCCCGCGTCGGCCAGCGCGGAGAGGCGCTCGTGGGTGAGGTGCCAGGCCGAGGTGATGAGGTTGGTGTAGAGCCCGGCGTCCCGGGCGGCGCGCACCAGGGCCTCCAGGTCGTCTCGCAGCAGCGGCTCTCCCCCAGAGAAATGGACGTGCAGCACGCCGAGCTCGCCCGCCTCTCGCAGCACCCTGGTCCACCCGTCGGTGTCGAGCTCGTCGCCGTAGTCGCGCCAGTTGGTGGGGTTGGAGCAGTAGGCGCAGCGCAGCGGGCAGCGGTAGGTGAGCTCGGCGAGCAGCGCCACGGGGGCTTCGGTCATGGCGTCTCCAGGGTGACGTATCCGCGCTCGACGAGCCGCTCGACGAACTCCCTCACGTCGGCCTCGACCAGCCCCCTCGGGGCTTCAGGGTGCGCCCCGGCCACCGCGTCGATCACCGCCCGTAGCGAGCGCTGCCCGTCGAGCAGCGCCGTGATCTCCGCGCCCTCCTCGGTGAGCGCCAGCACCCCCTCGGGGACCACCACCACGTGCCGCGAGCGCGGTGCGTCCCAGCGCAGCCGCGCCCTGCGAGCGAGCACCGGCCGCCGCGCGTCGTCGCTCACGGATCGACCTTCGGGAGGGGCTCTGTCATGGCGGCGGCACCGTAGCGCACCCCATCGGTCCCGGCGATCGCGTACCGTCGCCCGGGTGACGACCTCATGGCCATCGGGGCTCCGCGCTCGGGCGGTGCAGGCCGCGCTGGTGGCGGCGCTGCTCCCCTCCGCGGCGGCGCTGCTCTCGCTCCGCTCGGCCACCCGAGAGTCTCCCTCCTCGCTCGTCGAGGCCCGCCGCGCCCAGGCCGAGGCCTCCGCCTACGCCCGCGACGCGCAGGACCTCTCGGCCACGGCGCTCGCACTCCGCCTCGCGGCCTCCGCCACGCTCGACGACGCCTCGGTGGCCTCCTCCGCGGCGGGCCTTCGCGCGGTGCGGAGCGTCGAGCTGCTGAGCCCGAGCGGGGCCGTGCTCGCCCGCAGCACACAGCCGTCGGGCCCTCCCGGGCGCTGCCCTCCGAGGGTGCTCTCCCGCCCGGTGCGCCCTCGGGTCACCGCGGTGATCACCGTGGACGACGTGGGCTGCGCGAGGGCTCCGGCGCCGCCTCCGCGAGACCCCGTCGAGGCGGCCCTCCTACCCACGCTGCTTGCGGCGGCGGTGGGCGTGCTCTCGGCGCTCGGGCTGCTGAGGCCGAGGCGCAGCGGGTCGGCCGCGGCGCTGATCACGGCGGCCGGGAAGGTGGGGCAGGGCGACCTGGGGGTGAGGGTTCCGGCGGGCGATCGGGATGAGCTGGAGGCGCTGAGGGTGGCCTTCAACGAGATGGTCGCGGAGCTCTCGCTCTCCCGAGCCAGGGTGGACTACCTCCAGCGCATCGCCGGGTGGCAGGAGCTCGCCCGGCGTCTCGCCCACGAGATCAAGAACCCCCTCACGCCCATCCAGCTCGCGGTGCAGGAGGCGACGAGGCGCTACCCGGGCGACGACGCGGCCTACAAGCGCACGCTCGACACCACCAGGGAGATCGTCGAGGAGGAGGTGGCCACGCTGCGGCGGCTGGTGAGCGCCTTCTCGGAGTTCGCGCGGCTGCCCGACGTGAAGCCCGCCCCGGCCGACCTCGCGGAGTTCGTGCGCGACATGGCGAGCTCCCGGGCGCTGCTCGACGAGCTCGACCCCGGGGTGACCGTGCGCTTCGAGCCGGGCGTCGCCGAGGTGCCGGTGAGGCTCGACCGGATCATGTTTCGCCGCGCGGTGGAGAACCTCCTCCGCAACGCGGTGGAGGCGATGGCCTCCACGGGAGGAACGGTCTGGGTGAGGGTGGAGTCCCGAGAGGTGACCGAGCCCGGGGCAGCGCACCCCTCGGCGCAGGCGTGGCTGGTGGTCGAGGACGACGGCCCGGGCATCCCTGCCGCACAGCGCGACAAGGTCTTCGACCCGTACTTCACCACCAAGGCGACGGGGACGGGGCTCGGGCTCGCGATCGTGCGAAAGATCGCCCTCGACCACGACGGCGACGTGGGGCTCGAAGACCGCCCCGGAGGCGGCACCCGCTTCGTCCTCACGCTCCCGAGAACCACCGGCGGAGCCCCGCCTCGGCGCTCCTTCGTGACCTTCTCTTCGCGGCTTTCCTGACTCCGGCCGGGCGTGCGAGAGTCCGCCGCTGCGATGCGGAGACTACGAATTCAGGCGGTTTGTGTGGCGGCGGTGTTGAGCGGTGCGAGCAGCGCGTGGGCGACGCATCCGGACTACGAGGGAGAGCGTGGCATCGAGGCGCACATCGCCATGGGCTACGGGCTCTTCACCTCGGCGAGCGACCGGGTGTTCCTGACGGCGGGCGAGGTGAGCACCGGGGCGCTCGACGCGTTCTCCGGGGGCTTCAACGCGCGCTTCGGGGCGGGCTACCGGATGCTCCCCTACCTGAGCGCGGGCATCACCGCGGGGGTGCAGTACCTGGGCGCCGCGGAGCAGTACACCGCCAGCGAGGCACGCCTCGGCGCGGCCGACTCCTTCATCGGCTACACCGTCGGGGTCTACGCCCGGCTCTACGTGGGCTCGCTGCTCAACGGCGCTCGCACCGCGCCGAGGGTGTTCTTCCGCAGCGCGAGCGACACCCGCCGCTTCGACCCCTTCGTGTCGCTGGGGATGGAGTTCGTGCAGGGCATCCAGCGGAGCCGCTCGTACACCGAGCCGCAGAACCTCACCTCCTGGACCACCACGTACATCGGCATCCCGATCGTGCTGGGCGCGGAGTACCGGGTGCTCACTCAGTTCGCGGTGGGCATCAACCTGGGCTTCACCCCCCTGGTCGGCGCGCGCACCAACCAGCTCAGCCAGACGCGCGACCTGCGCCCCGGCATCGACGAGATCACCCGCACCTCGACCGACTACACGCCCGACGCGGCGGCCAACCTCAACCTCTGGCTCGGCCTCACGGCCCGCTACACGCTCACCTTCTGAGAGGCCCCGCCATGGCTGTTTCGCTGGATGGATTCGCGCTGGTCCTCGGCGCATCGAGCGGCATCGGCGCCGCCACGGCGCGCGCCCTCGCGAGGGCGGGCATGGACATCATCGGGGTGCACCTCGACCGCCGCGCCACGCTGCCGCAGGCCGACGCGGTGAGGGCCGACATCGAGGCCGCCGGGCGCACGGCGTGGTTCTTCAACGTGAACGCGGCCGACGACGCGAAGCGCCGCGCGGTGCTCGCCGACGTCGCCTCGCGGCTGGAGGCCCGGGGGAGGGGGGAGACCGTGCGGGTGCTGCTGCACTCGCTGGCCTTCGGCTCGCTGCGCCCGCTCGTGGCGGGCGAGGGGGAAGAGACCCTCACCCGGCTGCAGATCGAGATGACCCTCGACGTCATGGCGACCTCCCTCGTCTACTGGACCCAGGACCTCCTCGCGATGGGCGCGCTCCGCCCTCACGGCCGGGTGTTCGCCATGACCAGCGGGGGCAGCACGCAGGCGCTGCCGTCCTACGGGGCGGTCGGGGCGGCCAAGGCGGCGCTGGAGTCCTACGTGCGTCAGCTCGCGGTGGAGGGCGCGTCGCGGGGGTTCACGGCGAACGCGATCTGCGCCGGGGTGACCCGCACGCCCGCGCTGGAGCGCATCCCCGGGCACGAGCTGCTCATCGAGCGGGCCCTCGCGAAGCACCCGCAGGGGAGGCTCACCACCCCGGAGGACGTGGCGAGCTGCATCGCCGCGCTGGCGGTGCCGGAGACCGACTGGATGAACGGCAACGTGGTGAGGGTCGACGGGGGCGAAGGCGCGGCGGGCTGAGGTCCGTGTGGGCTCGTAAAACCCCCCGCCCATGACATTGGTCAGGTCGGAACACCTCCCTCCTGCCTTCGGTCACGGGTGCAAAAGTGGCGCTACGGCGCCACAAAGTGCGGACCTATGTCTGGCTCGGAAGGAGTCAGATGTTCCATGCGTCATCCGTTTGAGCTCGTCGCCGTCACCCCAGGGTCCATGGGCTGTAAGCCCCCGCTGCGCTCGCCGCCCCCATCGGGAAGGCTGCGCCGCGCAGGTCGCTCTCCGCTCACCGATCAGGGGGTCCCGATGATCAGCCGGCAATCGATCCGTTCGCTCGCCCTTCCGCTCTCGCTCGGGGTCGCGCTGGGCTCCTGCGTCCCGCCGCCCTCGCAGCCCGCGGCGCCCGCGCCTGCGACCTCCGCGACGCCTGCTCCTGCCGCCGCCCGTAGCGGGGCGAGGCCCCTCGCGCCGCTCACCCGCGCCGAGCAAAACGCCCTTCCCGCCATCGAGCAGACCCTCGTCCGACCGCCCGGGCTGCCGCCGCCCATCACCCGACGAACACCCGCCAAGGTCGTGATCCACCTCGAGGTGCGCGAGGTCACGATGCCCCTCGCGGACGGCGCGACCTACACCTTCTGGACCTTCGGCGGCTCGGTGCCGGGCCCGATGATCCGGGTGCGCCGCGGCGACATCGTCGAGCTCCACCTGATGAACCACCCGTCGAGCACGATGCCGCACAACATCGACCTGCACGCGGTCACCGGCCCCGGCGGCGGCGCGGCGAGCACCTTCACGGCGCCCGGCCACCAGACGCAGTTCACCTTCCGCGCGCTCAACGAGGGCCTGTACGTCTACCACTGCGCCACCGCCCCGGTGGGCATGCACATCGCCAACGGCATGTACGGCATGATCGCGGTGGAGCCCGAGGAGGGCTGGGCCCCGGTCGACCGCGAGTACTACCTGATGCAGGGCGAGGTCTACACCTCGGGCAACTACCGCGAGCCCGGGCTGCAGCCCTTCGACATGCGCCGCGCCATCAACGAAGACCCCGCCTACGTGGTCTTCAACGGCCGCGACGGCGCGCTCACGGGCACCAACGCCCTCACGGGCCGCGTCGGCGAGCGCGTGCGCCTCTTCGTCGGCAACGGCGGCCCCAACCTCATCAGCTCCTTCCACGTGATCGGAGAGATCTTCGACCACGTCTACTCGGAGGGCGGCTCGACGGTGAACACCAACGTGCAGACGACCCTCGTGCCCGCGGGCGGCTCGGCCATCGTCGACTTCGGCCTCGAGGTGCCGGGGAGCCTGGTCCTCGTCGACCACTCGATCTTCCGCACCTTCCACAAGGGCACGCTCGGGATGCTCCGCGTCGAGGGGCCGGACAACACCGTGATCTACTCGGGCCGCGAGGTCGACGAGGCCTACCTCGGCGACTACGCCCCGCAGGCCGCCGCCGGGACCGACGGCGCCGCCCTCCAGCCTGGAGAGCAGACCTTCAACGGCGTGTGCTCGGCCTGCCACCAGCGCACGGGCGCGGGTCTGCCGCCGGTGTTCCCGCCGCTCGCGAGCAGCGACTACCTGATGGCCGACAAGACCCGCTCGATCCGAGCGGTCCTCGCTGGCCTGAGCGGCCCGGTGACCGTCAACGGAACGGTCTACAACGGCGCGATGCCCCCGCTCGCGAACCTCACCGACCACGAGGTCGCCGACGTGCTCACGTACGTCCGCAACCACTTCGGCAACCACGGGGACGCGGTCACCGTCTCCGAGGTCGCCGCGGTGCGCGCCACCCTCGTCACGCCGACGCCTTCGGGGCACCCGTGATTCCCGCCGCGCGCTGGTCCTCCACGCTACTGCTCTCCGCGCTCATCGCGTCGGCGGCGACGGCGTGGGGCCAGCGCGCGCCCCAGTCGGCGCCCGACCTCCGCGTGATCCGCGGCGGCGAGTACCGGCCCTTCTATCGCCTCACGGGGCGCGAGCGGGTCACCGTGCGCGCCTTCGCGCTCGACGCCCGGCCGGTGACCAACGAGCGCTTCCTCGCGTTCGTGCGCGCCAACCCCGCGTGGCAGCGCACCCGCGTCCGCCGCCTCTTCGCGGACCAGGACTACCTCGCCCACTGGGCCGGCGACGCCGAGCTCGGCCCCGCCGCGCGCCCGTCCCAGCCGGTCACCCGCGTGTCGTGGTTCGCCGCGCGCGCGTTCTGCGAGGCGCAGGGGCGGCGCCTGCCTACGGAGGGCGAGTGGGAGTACGTGGCCCGCGCCTCCGATCGGTCGCCCGACGCGCCTCGGGACCCGGCCACCACATCGCGCATCCTCGCGTGGTACGGCCGCCCCAACGCGACCCTCGAAGACGTCGGCGCGTCGCGACCCAACTACTGGGGCCTCCACGACCTCCACGCCCTCGTGTGGGAGTGGGTCGAAGACTTCAACTCCGCGCTCGTCGTGACCGACAGCCGCGACAACCAGGGACCAGGCGTCGCTCGTTTTTGTGGCGCGGCCAGCTCTGGCGCGGCCGACGTCGGTGATTACGTAGCATTCATGCGCTACGCGTTTCGTCAGAGCCTTCGGGGCTCGTACACGGTGCGAAACCTCGGCTTCCGCTGCGCGGCCGACATCGCGCCCGGAGAATGACCATGCGACCCATCACGCTCGGCCTCCTTGCGCTGACGCTCGCCTCGGCGTGCGGGCGCAACACCCCGCGGCCCGCCGCGCGCGCCGACGCTCCGCCTTGCCACTGCTCTCACGACGCGAGCGCCCCGATGGCGGCGAACCAGCCGCTGCCCGACACCTCCGTCTTCCAGATGGGCGTGCCGTGGACCGACCAGTCCGGTCGGGCCTTCGAGCTCAACTCGCTCGCGGGCTCCCCCACCGTCGTGCTGATGTTCTACGGAACCTGCCAGAGCACCTGCCCGCTGCTCGTCCGCGACGTGAAGCGCGTCGAGGCGGCGCTCTCCCCCGCGGCGCGGGCCCGCACCCGATTCGTCCTGGTGACCTTCGACCCGTCGACGGACACCCCCGAGCGGCTCAGCGCCCTCGCGGCCGAGGACCACCTCGACCTCTCTCGTTGGACCCTCCTGCGCGGTGCCGACCACGACATCCGCACCTTCGCCACGGTGCTCGGCGTGCAGTTCAGCCGCGTGGGCCCGGGCGAGTTCACCCACTCGAACCTCATCACCCTGCTCGATCCACAGGGCGTCGTCGCGTCTCAGCTCGAGGGGCTCCAGCAGCCCGTCGAGGAATTCGCACGGCGCATCGAAGGCTACACACGATGAATCCCTCGACCCACAGTCTCGCGCTTGCGCTCGCGCTCTGCCTCGCCCCCACGGTCGCGGTCGCCCAGACCACCGCCCCGCCCGGCCCGATGGCCCGCGCCCGCTACTCGCTCCCCTGGAACCTCCGCCCCGCCATCGCCCCCAACCTCCTCCGCCTCGACGTGGCGGTGGCCTTCAACGCCGCCGGGACCAACACCGCGACCATCTTCACCGCCGGCGGCAAGCCCATCGCGTCGCTGCCCGACCTTGGCTTCTACGGCCGTGTCGGCGCGGTGACCTTCGGCCCCGACGCGACCTCCGGCCACGCGACCTTCGTCAACCCGATCGTCTTCGCCCTCTGGACCCCGCAGATCGCCGCGGGCGTCCGCCTCCCGGTCTTCCTCGGCGTCACCGTGCCCGTCGGCACCGGGAGCGCCGCGTCGCCGCTGCAGCGCTCGACCTTCGCCTCGGGCATCTACACCCGCCAGGCGATGGACAACGCGCTGTTCGCCGCCAACTACCTCACCGTCACCGCCGGCGCGGGCCTGTCGTGGATGTCCCACGGCCTCACCCTCCAGGCCGAGGCCACGGTGCTGCAGCTCACCCGCGTCTGGGGCGCCTCGGTCGACGCCGACAGCTCGCGCACCAACTTCACCACCGGCTTCCACGCCGGCTACCAGGTGGTGCCCTGGCTCACCGTGAGCGTCGAGGGCCACTACCAGCACTGGCTCTCCACCCCCGCCGCGGTCACCGCCAACGCCCTCATGCGCTCGCAGTTCACCGTCGGCGGCGGCGTCCGTGGCAACATTCCCGCGGGGTCGGTGCTGCTGCGCCCTGGCGTGGCGGTCTTCTTCCCGACCGGCGGCCAGATGAGGGCGGCCGACGCCACCATCCTCCAGTTCGACCTCGCCGCCCCCTTCTGACCAGGGACTCTGTCCCGCACTTGTAGCTCTCCGGCGGTGGCATCAACCTCGCAGTGAGTGTGAAACACATGAACGTTACCGCGCCTCGTGAGTCCGCTCCCTCCGCGCCGGCCGCCCTCGCTCGCCTCAAGGCTCACGCAGCCTCGCGCACGCGATTCGAAGGGCTGCTCCGTCGCAGTCGGGTGCTCTCCTCGCTCGGTAACGACACCGTGTGCGAGGCCGCGCGCGTGGCGGTCGTGCGACAGGCCTCGCGGGGCGAGTGCATCTGGCGCTACGGCGACTCCGCGGCCCACTTCCAGGTCGTGGTCTCCGGGGTGGTGAAGCTCGTCGCCCCGGGGCCCGGTCTGCGCCCGACGATCATCGACGTGTTCGGCCCGGGCGAGGCCCTCGGGTACTGGGTCGCCCTCGACGGCGGCCCCTACATCGGCGACGCGATGCCGGTGACCGAGCGGGTCGAGACCCTGCTCATCCCCGGCTCGGTGCTCCGCGAGGCGGCGTGCGCGCGCCCCGAGGCGGCCGGCGCGCTGACGCAAGCGATGCTCGGGCACGCGCAAGCCTTGCGCTCGAAGATCGCGGTGATGTGCGCGGGCTCGGTGCAACAGCGGCTCGCCATGCTGATGCTCGACCTCAACACCCGCTTCGGCGACGAGCTCGAAGACGGCAGCCTGATCGTGCAGGTGCCGCTCTCGCGGCAAGACCTCGCGATGTGGGTGGGGGCGACCATCGAGACGGTGATCCGGGCGATGTCACGCTGGCAGAAGGACGGCGTGCTGGAGACGCACCCATGGGGCTTCGTGCTCCGCGACGTGGCGCTCCTCTCCTCCCTGCTCGAAAACGATTGCCAGCCGCGCTCATGGCATGCCGCGTGAGCCCCTCGGACGTGAACATGCGACCTACGAACTCCGACACCCTGACCCGACCGCGGGGTGTTCCCGCGACCCTCGACTTCGATGACCATCCGCTGCTGGCGATCTGGGAGGTGACGCAGGCCTGCGACCTCGTCTGCCAGCACTGCCGCGCCTGCGCCACGCCCTCTCGCTCCGCCGACGAGCTCGACACCGAGGAGGGCTTCCGCCTGCTGGCCTCCATCAAGGCCATGGGCACGCCCGTGGTCGTGCTCACCGGCGGCGACCCCGCCAAGCGCTCCGACCTGCCCGCGCTCGTGGCCCACGGCACCGCGCTCGGGCTCGTCATGACGGTCACCCCCTCGGGCACCCCGGTGATGACCGACGCGCTGGTGGCCGAGCTCGCCAGGGCCGGCGTCGCCCGCCTCGCCATCTCCATCGACGGGCCCGACGCCGCGACCCACGACGCCTTCCGCGGCGTCGAGGGTAGCTTCGCCGAGAGCCTGCGCATCCTCCGCGCCGCCCGGGCCTGCGGGGTCGAGGTGCAGATCAACACCTCCGTCGGCCCCCACAACGTCAGGGCGCTGCGCCCGATGGCCGACCTCGCGGCCGAGCTCGGGGTCTCGCTCTGGGCGGTCTTCGTGGTGGTGCCCACCGGGCGCGCCGGGGCGTCGCTGCTGCTGCGCGCCCAAGGGGTCGAGCGCCTGCTCGAAGAGCTCGCCGACATCGCGGCCACGGCCCCCTTCGACGTGAAGACCACCGCCGCGCCGCACTTCCGACGGGTGATGCTCCAGCGCAAGCAGGGGGGCGGCGCGAGGGGCGTGCTGCGCGACGTCGACGAGCACGGGGTGGTGATCGGGCGGCGTGGCATCACCGACGGGGTGGGCTTCGCGTTCGTGTCGCACACGGGCGAGATCTTCCCCAGCGGCTTCCTCCCGGTGAGCGCGGGCAACGTGCGCCGCGACGAGCTGGCGACGGTGTACCGCACCCACCCGCTCTTCACCCGGCTGCGGGACGCCGACGCGCTCGGCGGCAAGTGCGGCGCATGCGCGTTTCGTCGAGTGTGCGGCGGCTCGCGCGCCAGGGCCTGGGCGATGAGCGGCGACCCGATGGCCGAAGACCCGCTCTGCGCGTACGTCCCCCCGAACTACGTCGAGCCCGAGAACACGGTCTCCTGATGGGCCGCAGCGTGCTGGTTCTCGGCGGCGGCCTCGCGGGACTGGCCACCGCCCACGCGCTGCTGGCGCAGCGGCCCGACGCCGACGTGCTGGTGCTCGAGGCGCGCCCCGAGGTCGGAGGCAACGTCCGCACGCTGCACCGCGAGGGGTGCACGGTGGAGATGGGGCCCGACGCGTTCATGTCCATGCCCGGCCACGCCGAGGCGCTGTGCGAGGCGCTGGGGCTCGGCGACACGCTGCTCTCGCCCGACGCGGCCTCCTCCCGGGTGATGGTCGCGCACCGGGGCGAGCTGATGCCGCTTCCCGAGGGCATGGCGATGGGCGTGCCCCGCAGCATGATGCAGCTCGCCGGCACGCGGCTGCTCTCCCCGCTCGGCAAGGCCCGCGCTGCGATGGACCTGGTGCTGCCCGCGCGCCACGAGCCCGACGAGAGCGTCGGTCACCTCGTGGGTCGCCGCTTCGGCCGCGAGGTCAAGGAGCGCATGGTCGAGCCCATCCTGAGCGGCATCTACGGCGCAGACGTCGACGAGCTCGACGCGGCGGTGGTGATGCCCATGTTCGCCAACGTCCGAGGCAGCCTCATCCGCGCGCTCACCCGCGCCCCTCGGCCCGCTGGTGGGCCCGGCATGCGAGCGCCCTCCAACGGCCTCGACAGCGTGGTGAACGCGCTCGCGGCTTCCGTGGGCGTCGACCGTATCCTCTCTGGGGTGGCGGCGCGCTCGCTCACCCGCCGGGGTCAGGGATGGAGCGTATCCCTCGACGACGGGGCTCGCCTCCACGCAGACGAGGTGGTGCTCGCGGTGCCGCCGGGCGCTGCCGCCGAGCTGCTCGCCGCGGAGTTCCCGGAGCTCTCCGACCTGCTGCGCGGCTTCCGGCTGCGCTCGGCGCTCACGGCGGTGCTGGCCTTCGAGCGCAGCGAGTTCACGCCCCCGCTGGCGAGCGGCGCGCTCATCCCCCGCAACGCCCCGGCTCCGCTCGACGTCCTCGGCGCCCTGACCTTCGTCGAGCGCAAGTGGCCCTCGCGCGTCGCCGGGCACCTGTCCGTGGTGCGAGCGACCTTCCGCCCCTCGGCCGCCGCGGAGTTCATCCCCCTCAGCGACGACGCCATCATCGCGCTCGCGCTCGAGGCGCTGCGGATGATGTTCCCGCTGCCGGAGCCCCGGTGGCACGCGGTGGAGCGCTTCGAGACCGGCACCCCCAGCCCGGTGGTGGGCCACATGCGCCGCGCCGCGGAGACCCGAGAGCGCGCCCTCTCGCTCGGCGGCATCTCCCTCGTCGGGGCCGCGGTCGACGGGCCGGGCATCGCGGGCTGCGTACGCGGCGCCAACCTGGCCGCCGGGCAGATCGCCGGGCGCTTCGCCTCAGCCAGCCGGGTCGCATGACGCGGGTCTCCATGCCCCTCGCGGGATCTCTCCCGACGACCCCAGAGCACTCCGGCTTCGCCCTCGGCCGCAAGGGCTTCCGCCCCTTCTTCCTCCTCAGCGCCGCCTTCGCGGCCACCGTCGTGCCCCTCTGGATGCTGTCGCTCCTCGGGGCCTTCAGCCCCGGGGCCTACCTCGACCCCATCGCCTGGCACGCCCACGAGATGGTCTTCGGCTTCTCGGTGGCCGTCATCGCGGGCTTCCTCCTCACCGCCGTCGGCAACTGGACCCAGCGCGAGACCCTGGTGGGCCGACCCCTCCTTGGGCTCGGCGGCCGTGTGGCTCCTCGGGCGCGTGGGCTTCCTCGCCTCCGACCATCTCCCCCGATGGGCGCCCGCGGTGCTCGACCTGGCCTTCCTCCCCGCCCTCGGGGTGGTGCTGGCGAGGCCGCTCATCGCGACCCGCAACCGCCGCAACTTCGTGATGCTCGCGGTGCTCGCGGCGCTCTGGCTCGCCAACCTCTCGATCCACCTCGACGCCCTCGGCGAGGCGCCCGGCTGGCGACGCCGCGGCGTGCTCTCGGCGGTCGACGTGGTGGTGCTGCTCATCGTGATCGTCGCCGGCCGCGTCGTGCCGATGTTCACCAAGAACGGCACCGGCGTTCAGACCGTGCACGGCTCCCCCCGGCTCGACGCCGTGGCGGCCGCGTCGACGGCGCTCCTCGCCGTGCTGATGGCGGCGCTGCCGTTGAGCCCGGTGACCCGGGTCGTGGCAGGCGTGGCGGCCGTCGCGACCGCCGCTCGCGCGGTCCCCTGGATGACAGCGAAGGTGCTGCGCGTCCCGCTGCTCTGGGTGCTCCACATCGGCTACGCGTGGATCCCCATCGGCTTCGCGCTCCGGGCCTTCGGCGCTCCCGAGGCCCTCGCGACGCACGCGCTCACCATCGGCGCCATCGGGGGAGTGACCCTCGGGATGATGGCCCGCGTCGGGCTCGGCCACTCGGGCCGCCCCCTGCAGGTGCGCTGGCCGATGGTGCTGTCCTTCGCGCTGCTCGCGCTCGCCGCGCTGGTGCGGGTGGCGGGGGGCCTGCTCTTCGCGAGCTCCTACCGCGCCACCCTCTTCGCCGCGGGCACCCTCTGGACCGTCGCCTTCGCGATCCTCCTGGTCGTGTACGCGCCGATTCTCGCGACGCCGCGCGCCGACGGCAAGCCGGGCTGAGCCTCAGCCCTTCGGCGCGAGGCTCAGCTCGATGCGGCCGAGCGAAGGGTCCGTCTTCACCACCGTCACCCGCACGGCGTCGCCCACCGCGTAGCGCTTCGTGGGAGAGCGCGCCGCGCCTCCCGAGGGCTCCACGGTGTACGGCCCGTCGGGCAGCGCCTCGAAGGGCAGCGTGCCCTCCACCAGGGTCGTGTCGATCTGCGCGACCACCCCAAACGGCCGCACCTTCACCACGCGCGCGCTGAAGTGCTCGCCGATGTGCCGGGTCATGTAGCCCGCGACCAGCATCCGGTGCCGGTCGGTCTCCGCCCTGGCCGCGAGGCGGGCGCGCAGGTTGATGTGCCGCGCCAGCGACTCCAGCGCCGGGTCGCGCATCGACCAGGTGCGCGTGCCGTGGAGGTAGGACTTCACCAGCCGGTGCACCGCGAGGTCGGCGTAGCGGCGGATGGGCGAGGTGAAGTGCAGGTAGAGCGGCGCACCGAGCCCGAAGTGCGTCGAAGGAAACACCGTGTAGCGCGCCGGGCCGAGCGAGCGCAGCAGCACGCCGCGGATGGCGGGCTCGCTGGGCGAGGTGGCGATCTGGTGGTCGAAGGCCGCGAGCGAGAGCGGCGAGAGCTTCGTGCCGAAGCCCGAGGCGTACCCGAAGCGCTCCGCCACGGCGCTCAGCTCCTGCACCGCGTCCGGCCCCGGGACATCGTGCACCCGGTACACGCCCGGGACGCCGCGCTCCACGAGCCAGCGCGCCACGGCCTCGTTGGCGGCCACCATGCAGCGCTCGATGAGCACGTGCGCCGAGGTCGGCTGGTGGGCCTCGATGCCCGTCGCGAGCCCGGTCACCGCGTCGAGCACCACGAAGGTCTCGTCGCGCGCCACCTCCACGCCGCCGCGGCGGGTGCGGGCCATGTGCAGCCGGGCGGAGACCGTGCGCCACCACGGCGCAGCCTCGAAGACGGGCTCGATGCCGGGGGAGACGTCCCCGTGGTCGAGGAAGTCCGCCACCTCGTCGTAGGTGAGCCGCGACCACGAGCGGATCAGGCTCTCGTACACGTCCACCGCGACGACGGTGCCCTCCGGGTCGATGCGCAGCTCGGCGGTGAGGCACATCCGGTCGACGCCGGGGAGCAGCGAGATCCACTCCGACGACAGCCCATCGGGCAGCATCGGGATCACCCTCCCGGCGAGGTACACGCTCGTCGCCCGCGCCCGCGCGTCCTGGTCGAGGGCGCCGCCCGCCGGCACGAAGGCGCTCACGTCCGCGATGGAGACCAGCAGTCGCACGGCGCCGTCCTCGTCGGCGGGCAGCACGCTGATGGCGTCGTCGATGTCGCGCGTCGAGGCCGCGTCGATGGTCACCGTCGGCACCTCCCTCAGGTCGCGCCTCCCGTTGACCGTGTGCGGGAGCTTCCTCGCCCGCTCGGCCTCCGCCAGCGCCGCCGGCGGAACCACCGTCGCGATGCCATGCCGCGCGATCACCTGCGCGAGCGTCTGCGCGTCGGGCGTGTCGAGCACCTCGACCAGCACGACCTTCGTCCCCTCGATGCGGGCCAGCACGTGCGCCCCGGCCGCGGGCGCGGGGCCCTCGTGCACCATCGCCCAGTCGGTGTTGGCCACCTCGCGGTCGACCTTCAGGTGGGCCACCCCGCGGTGGATGATCACCGTCCCGAAGAGCTCGGAGCGCGGCCGGTCGATGAGCCGGAGGTTGGAGGCGGTGGTGCGCCCGTCCTCGCCGGCGGTGACCAGGGCCTCGACGACGTCGTCGGCGAGGAAGGCGTTGAGCTCCGGCGGCGTGACGAACGAGCTCCTCGGGGGGTCGGTGTCCTCCTCGGTGAAGAAGCCGAAGCCGCGGGGGTGGACGCTGACGAGGCCTCGGGCCTGGCGGGTGTTCGGGTCGCTCATCGGGGTGTGCTTTCGAGTGCGGAGGTCAGCTTGCCGTGGATGCCGCCGAAGGCGCCGTTGGAGAGCACCGCGACGGTGTCCCCGGGCCGGGCCTCCGCGGCGACGCGGGCGACGATCTCGTCGACGCTCTGCGGCCCTGCGGCGAAGGTCTCGGCGCGGCCTCCGCGGGCGGTGATGTCTCGGACGATGGAAGGGATGTCGAGGCGGTCGTCGGGGGGGATCTCCATCCGACCGACCGGAGCGATGAGGCTGAGGTCCGCGGCGGCGAAGGCCGCGGGGTACTCGTGCTGGTGGGTGCGCCGGCACGCGGTGGCGCTGCGCGGCTCGAAGATGGCGATGAGCTTCCCATCGGGGTGGTGCCGACGCATGGCCCGGAGGGTCTCGTCGACCGCGGTGGGGTGGTGCGCGAAGTCGTCGTAGATGCGCACCCCGTTCACGGTGGCGACGAGGTCCTGGCGGCGCTTGACGCCCTTGAAGTCTCGCAGCGCCTTGGCCATCGCGGGGATCGGCAGGCCCATCCCCTCGGCCAGCAGCGCCATCGCCGCGACGACGTTGCGGAGGTTGTGCTCGCCCATCAGCGGCGAGAAGAACCTACCCCCCAGCGACCCCCCGATGAACAGCTCGAAGGGCTGCATCCCCCCGCCGGGCGCGATGGGCGCGGCCGTCCAGGTGGGCGTGACCCCCTCGGGCAGCTCGTCGCCGTGCAGGGCGTAGAGCACCGTGCGCGCGCTGCTTCGCTTCGCGATGGCCACCACCTCGGGGTCCCTCGCGTGGGCGACCAGCACGCCCTCCGGGGCGATGCGCGAGGCGAAGCCCACGAACGCGTCGCGGTACGAGTCCGCCGTGGGGTAGATGTCCACGTGGTCGTGCTCGAGGGAGGTGACGATGGCGCCCCACGGGCGGTACGCCCAGAACTTCGGGGTCTTCTCGAAGAAGGCCGAGTCGTACTCGTCGCCCTCGACCACGAAGGCCGCGCCCTTGCCCGAGGCGGTAGCTGGCGTCGAAGTTCTTGGCGAGCCCGCCCACCAGGAAGGAGGGGTCGTGCCCGCAGGCCTCGAGCAGCCACGAGACAAGCGCCGTGGTGGTGGTCTTCCCGTGCGTCCCGGCGACCACCAGCGAGCGCCGCTGCGCGAGGAAGAGCTCGCCCAGGGCCTTCGGGAAGGAGCGGTAGTTCATCCCGCCGTCGATGGCCGCGCGCGCCTCGGGGTTGTCCTTGCGGCACACGTTGCCCACCACCACGAGGTCGGGCCTCGGGTCGAGGTGCGCCGGGTCCCAGCCCGTCATGGTCTCGACGCCGTAGGCCTTCAGCGCGTCGCCCATCGGGGGGTAGAAGGCGGTGTCGCTCCCGGTGACCCGATGGCCCGCGGCCTTGAGCAGACCCGCGAAGGCGCCCATCCCCGTGCCCGCCACACCGATCAGGTGCACATGCATGCGCGCCTCTCTCGCACGATCGCCCCGCGTCGTCGAGCGATCTGAACCCCCGCGCGCGATCGTGTTAGCGTCCGCGCCCTCTTCATGAAGCGCTTGTCCAACCGTGGTTCGATGATGGCGTTGACCCTCGCGGCGGGGCTCTCTCCCGCGCTCGCCCGGGCGCAGACTCCCCCCGGTTTTCGCGTCGACGGCGGCCCCTGGCGTCCCACCGCGGCGGTCGACGGCGACGCCCTCCCGTGGGCCGAGACCACCCTCGTCCCCGGCCACGGCCGCTGGAACGTCGGGCTGCTCAGCGAGTACGTCCGCTCGCCGCTGGTGCTCACCCTGCCGTCGGGCCAGGGCGCTTCCTTCCTCCGCGACCAGCTCTGGACCACCCTCTCGCTCCAGGTGGGCCTCGGGTCCCGCTCCGCCCTCGCGGTGCAGCTCCCGATGATGCTCTACCAGGCCTCGGGGACCGTCCCCGCGGGCGTCTCCGAGCCCTCCTCCACGGCCCTGGGCGACGCGCGCCTGCTCTTCCGCTGGTCGACCCGCTCCGAGCTCTCCCCCACCGCCGGCCGCGGCGCCACCCTGACCCCCGCACAGGTCGCCCAGCAGACCCGTGAGCAACGCGAGGGCTTGGGGCTCTCGCTCCAGCTCGCCGCGACCATTCCCCTGAGCGACGCGACCAGCTACGCCACTGCGGGCGCTCCCACCGCCCACGCCTACGCCGTCTTCGACTACCGCCTCGCCCGCCTCTTCGGATCGTTCTCCCTCGGCTACCGCGCCCGCTTCGCCGGGACCTGGCCCTCGCAGCCCTCGCTCTGCCTCGACCCCACCTCGGGAGCGTGCCTCTTCGACCGCCCGCTGCGAGACGAGCTCACCTTCGCCATCGCCGTGAGGGGCCCGCTCGAAGCGATGCTGGCCGGGGTGTTCCTGCTGGCGAAGCCTGCGTGGGCGAGCGCCGCGGTGCTCTCCGGGTATTACGCCTCCACGTATCTGACCCTCGTCGGCTCGTACGACGCCCGCGACCCCTTCGGCGGCCCGAGCGGGACCCCGCTCGAGCTCGGCGCAGGCCTTCAGGGGGTCTTCGGGGAGTTCACGGTGTCGGCGGGCGCGGCCTTCGGGCTCACCCCGGCGCCGGGCGCCTCGGCGGTGCGCGGGGTGCTCTCGGTGCAGTGGGCGCCGCGCTTCCTCGACGACGACCGCGACGGGCTGCGAGACGACCCCAGCGTCGACCACTGCATTGGCCTACGGGAGGACTTCGACGGCTTCGAGGACGGCGACGGCTGCCCCGAGGACAACGACCACGACGCGGTCCCCGACGAGGAGGACCGCTGCCCCCTCGTCGACGAGGACGAGGACGGCTTCGAGGACGACGACGGCTGCCCCGACCCCGACAACGACGGCGACGGCGTGCTCGACGCGGCCGACCAGTGCCCCGACGAGTCCGCGGGCAACGGCCCCGACCGGGCGCGCCCCGGCTGCCCCGATGGCGACACCGACGACGACGGGGTCGCGAACTCCGCCGACCAGTGCCCCACCGAGGCCCGAGGCAGCATCGAGGACGCCGCCCGCGCCGGCTGCCCCGCCCCGGACGGTGACCACGACGGCGTCCCGGACGTGAGCGACCGCTGCCCTGCGGTTCCAGCGGGCGACGGCGCCTCGCCCGAGCAGCGCGGCTGCCCGGAGACCGACCGCGACCACGACGGCGTCCCCGACGTGAGCGACCGCTGCGGCGACCAGGCCGAGACCATCAACGGGCTGCGCGACGACGACGGCTGCCCGGAGACGCCCGTCCGCCCCGGAGCGCCCGTGGTGGGAGCTCTCCCCAGGGTGCGCGTCGAGGGAGCGAGCGCGACCTCCCGCAGGCCGCGTGGTGCTGCTCGAGCCCGTGCGCTTCGACGCCCGAGACCAGGTGGCGCTCGCCAGCCAGAACCTCGTCGCCCAGCTCGCGGTGGCGGTCCGCGCGGCGTCCAGGGCGGGCGCCGGGCCGCTGAGGGTGACGGTGCCCACGAGCGCTCCGGCCGCGAGGGGCCCCGGGGTGGTCGATGTCGCCAGGGCCACGAGGCGCCGCGACGCGGTGATCAGGGCGCTGCTCTCGGCGGGTCTCACCGCCGCGCAGGTCGAGGCCGGCGACATCGTTGGGGCCGACGCTCCGGGCGCCGCCCGGGGCCTGCTGGTGCTCCCCCCGGCCGAGCGGTGACTGCGAGGGCTGACGAAGGCCCGGAAATGTCCCTGCTCACCAGGGTCGGTGGTTGCGCCAAGGTCGGGCGTGCCGTAACGCTCTCAAGGGTTGTCGACGCGGTGTTCCTCCGGCTCAGGCGCCAGAGGGTTCAGGTTGGCGGACAGACCGACGGATGGAGCAGAGAGCGTGAGCACGACGGACGAAAAGGGACACGACAGCGATCCGCTCATCGGCCAGAACATCGCCGAAAACCGCTACAAGATCGTCAAGATCATCGGCGAGGGGGGGATGGGCAAGGTGTACCTCGGCGAGCAGAAGCTCGGCGACCGCGTGCGCCCTGTGGCCATCAAGACGCTCCAGCCCGACCTCGCCGGCGACCCCCAGATCATCGCGCGCTTCCACCGAGAGGCCGGCACCGTCTCGCTGCTCGACCACCCCAACACCATCAAGTTCTACGAGTCGGGGAGCTCCCGGGCGGCAAGCTCTTCGTGGCCATGGAGTTCATCCAGGGCGAGAGCCTCGCGCACAGCATCGCCCGCGGCCCGCTCGCTCCGCAGCGCATCGAGCACATCCTGCAGCAGGTGTGCGGCTCGCTCGCCGAGGCCCACGAGCACGGGGTCGTGCACCGCGACCTCAAGCCCGAGAACATCATCCTCACGCAGAAGGGCTCCAAGGGCGACTTCGTGAAGGTGCTCGACTTCGGCATCGCCAAGCGCGACGAGGGCGCCGACGCGCAGGACGCCAAGCTTACCCGGCAGGGTATGGTGCTCGGCACGCCGCCGTACATGTCCCCGGAGCAGTTCACGGCGCAGCCGCTGCGCGCCACCAGCGACGTCTACTCCCTCGGCATCGTCGTCTACGAGATGCTCACCGGGCAGCTCCCCTTCGTGGCGAGCACCCCGTGGGAGTGGGCCACCAAGCACCTCACCGCGGCGCCGGTCCCCTTCGAGATGCACGCCAACGGGGCGACCATCCTCCCGCGGCACAAGGCCGCCGTGATGCGCGCCCTCGCCAAGGACCAGGCGCAGCGCCCGCAGACCGTCATCGACTTCCTCAAGGAGTTCACCGGCGACACCGGCGCGGGCGCCGACTGGGCGGTCTCGACCAACCAGGGCCACTCGTCCGGCCCGCAGGGCCAGCAGATTCCTCCGACCGCGATGGTGCCGCAGCACCCGTCGAACCCGGGCTCGCACCCTGGCATGCCCGGGGTCGCGCAGACGATGGCGGTCAACTACCCGACGCCGACGCCGTTCAACCCGTCGTCCAACCCCAACTTCATGCAGCCCTCCAACCAGGGCTTCACCCCGGCGCCCTCCAACGCGGGCTTCAACCCCGTCCAGCCGCCGCCCTCCAACCCCGGGTTCCAGCCGGGCTCGGGCCAGGGCTACAACCCCTACGGCTCGCAGCCCGGCGGCTACAACTCGCAGCCCGGCGGCTACAACTCCCAGCCCGGGCAGCGCCCGAGCGGCGGCGGCAGCGGCAAGATCATCGCCGGGGTCGTCGCCCTGGTGGTCATCGTCGGCGGCGTCACGGCCTTCGCCATCGGCGGCCGCGACGACCCGCCCCCCGCGCCTGCGCCCAACACCAACACCGCCATCGCCAACACGCCTACGACCCCTGTCGGCGTACAGACCCCGGTCGTCCCGGTGCAGAACCAGGTGCCCACCAACGGCATCCAGCCGATTCCGTCGCCGATCAACAACCCCAGCATCCAGGCCGTGCCCGCGCCCAACAACGGCAACGACATCCAGCCCATGCCTCCGCCCAACAACCCCAGCATCCTGCCGGTGCCCCCGCCTCCCACGACGCCCGACCCGCCGCGCCCGGTGGTCCGTCGCCCGTCGAGCCCCTGCGGCCGGGAGTCGAACATCGACGACCTCATCATCAACGGCCGCTGCTCCCAGGCGCAGGCGCTGTTCCGCACGCTCCGCTCGGCGGGGTGTCGGGTGAGCGCCTCCGACCACTTCGGTACCGCCTGCGCCGCTCCCTGATCGCGCCGCTCCCTCCGTTTGCCAGCTTCTCTCCCTAAACCCACCTCAGACCTGACCTGGCAAGCCCTTGCGTCACGAAGCGAACGGGATCATGGTCCACCACGGTGTGCCGATCGGATGCTCCCCAAGGACTTCGATCGCTGCGAACCGGGTACCGTCCGCAGAGGCCCTCGAGACCAATGAACGGTTCACATACCCCCTGCGCCTACGAGAGCGCATTGCTGGTTGAGCCCCACGTCTCCCCCGACGGACCCCCGGAGCCTCCATCGCGCAAGGTGCGCGGTGCAGCGAGGCACTCCCGCCGCGACGCAGCGGCCGGGATCGTGAGGACATAGCTACGTTCATGGGCACCAGTCCCTCGGCACGATTGTCGTGGTCGGAAATCTGCTCCAACCGAAGCTTCCGGGGCCGCTGGGTGGCCCTGGATGACTGTCGCTACGACGAGCGCTCCAACCAGCCCGCGGAGGGCACCGTCATCGACGCCGATGACGACCTCGGCGCGCTCTGCAACCGCATGAAGCAGGAGCAGCGTCGGAGCTGTTCGATCCTGTTTTGCGAAGGCCTCTCGGGCATCCGCAACTTCTTCAAGCACTGACGCGCCAGCGAGGCGCGAGCGACGCTACCGCGGCGGCTTGATGGCCGCTGCGAGGCGCGCTCTCACAAGCTCCGTCGTCAGCCCGGAGACCCGCACCCGCTTGCTGGTTGGCGCTCCCGGCGATCACCGCGACGTCGCGCTTCGGCACCCCGAGGACCTTGGCCAGCAGCGCCACCAGCGCCGCGTTGGCCTCGCCCTCCACCGGCGGCGCCGTGAGCGCGACCCGCAGCGCCCCCTCCCGGACGCCCTCGATCTCGCGCGACGACCTCGGCTGCGCCCTCACCGCGAAGGTCACCGAGGCCTCCTCGGCGCCCACCGCGAGCCCGTCCAGGGGGTCGGGCGCGTCGCTCACCGGGGAGACTCCAGAACGACCGCCTCGACGATCTGCTGGGGGTCGTCGGGACCGAGGGGCTGTCCCGTGAAGGTCCCGAGGCGGCGGGCGAGGCGAAGGCCCCCGAGGGTGAGCAGCGCGCGCAGCTCGCCCGGGAAGATCTGCCGCTGGGTGAGCAGGGTCTCGTGCGCGGGCGACCCGTCCGACGGCTCGAAGCGGATCGTGACGTGCTGCACCTGCTTGATCGGGTCGTAGCGGAAGCGCTCGGTGTAGCGCACCCGCACCCCGAGGGTCGGGTGCTTGATGGGCCGACCGACGTAGGCGCGGTCGGGGTCCCTCGCGAGCTCCGAGGGCGAGGGGACCCGCACGTCGAAGATGAAGCGCCCGCCCGGCGCGAGGTGCTCGCGCACGCAGCGGAAGCAGGCCGCGATCTCGTCGGGCTCGTAGAGGTGCAGCAGCGCGTTGAAGGGAGCCGTGATCAACGGGAAGGTGCGCCCCAGCTTGAAGCGGCGCATGTCGCCGCGGCGGAGCGAGAGCCGACCCCGGGGGACGCCCTTCTGCTTCGCCGTCTCCCGGGCCCGCGCCAGCATCGCGGCGTTGAGGTCGAGCCCGATCACCTCCGAGCCGTCGAGCGCCGTCGGGATCGCCACGCGCCCGCTCCCCACGCCCAGCTCCAGCACCGGAGCGCCGCAGCGGCGCGCCGCCTCGCGGTAGAAGGCCACGTCCTCCGCGCGTCGGGAATACGCGTGGTCGTAATACGCCGCGTCGTCGTAGTGCTCCCGCGAGCCTCGCTCCAGCGGGTCGGAGTCGTCGCGGCGGATCATCGCGCGCCCCCCGCATCGGGGGCGGGCGTGTTGGCGGTGGCGGTCCACTCGGCGACCTTCCAGGCGCCATCGACGAGCACCAGCACCAGGCGCTGCCCGCGGCGGCTCTCGACCATCCGGGCGTCGTCGGGGGAGGGGCCCGTGGCGTGCGCCTCGCCCAGCACCAGCTTCCGGGCGAGGCCGTCGCTCGTGGGAGGGAGCTCCGTCACCGTCACCCGCTCCAGCCGGTAGCGCGACGCCTCTCGAAACACCCTCACCCGGCGGTAGAGCTCGGCGTGCTCCGGCGGCAGCTCGGCCCCCGCGCGCTGGTCGCGCTGACACCGGGCCAGCGTCTCCCCCGTCGACAGCGCCGCCGCGTCGACGTAGTGGGCCCGCCAGAACGCCCGGAGAAAGCGCTCCGCCACCGCGCCCGGCGAGCCCGGGGCGTAGGCGTGCTCGTCGTCCACGGCCGGGGGCGGCTCTCCCGCAACGCGTGCCGCCGGGGCCTCCTCGCGCGCCCGCTCGGCCACCGTCGCCGGGCCTTGGGGGCGGGTGAGCACCAGCACCGCGCCCAGCGCCGCCACCAGCGACACCCCCGCCATCGCCATCACCCTCGTCCGCTTCGCGCTCACTCCGACCGCCCCGCCCTCAGCGCCGCCACCACCTCGGCGAAGCCCTCGGGACCGTCCCCCTCGGTCACGTAGGCGGGCCACGAGGGCATCCGCCCCCCGAAGCGCCGCACGCCCGCCACGCCGAAGGAGAGCGCCATCGCGCCGAAGGCGCCCGCGTCGTTGGGGCTGTCGCCCACGTACACCCAGCGCTCGTCGAGGGCGCCCGCGTCCAAGCCCAGCGCCCCGAGCGCGGCGCGCAGGCCCCCGACCTTGTCCGCCCGGCGATAGCTCACGTGCATGTGGATGCTGCTGGTGATCCCGTGGAGCCCCGCGTCGCTCACCATCGCCAGGGCCTCCCTCACCACCGCCGGGTCGACCGTCGCGCGCTCGCCGATGTCGAGGGCCACGTCCGTCACCCGCGCCGCCGGGTCGTGCACCACCCGCAGCGCCGGGAGCCGATCGACGATCTCCTCCACGCAGCGCCCCACCCGTCGCATGCCCTCGTCGCGCACATCGTCCGGCTCCATGAACGCCACGCGCAGCCCGCGGTCTTCCCGCAGCACGTAGGCCCCGCCGTTCTCGGTCACCACCGTGCGCACCGGGAGCACCCTCGCCAGCACCGCGCCCCAGCCCAGCGAGCGCCCGGTGGCCACCACGCAGGGCAGGCCCAGCGAGCGCACCGCCTCCAGCGCGCCAAGCACCGCCGCGGTCAGCTCGCCGTGGTGGGTGAGGGTGTCGTCGAGGTCCGTCGCGACGCCCAGCACCGAGCGCCAGCGATCGGCCCCGACCGACCCGAGCGGAAGGCAGCGCTCGCCCGACCCGAGGCTCATGTGATCCGCAGCGTGAGGCACTTCAGGTAGCGCCCCTCGACGAAGGCCAGCGGCGTCGGGTGGTCGCTCGCCGCGCCGTCGAGCCGCAGCATCACCGCGTCTCGCCCCGCGTCGCGCACGCCCGCCAGCACCGCGCGGATGAACTCCTCGGGCGTCACGTGCCCCGAGCACGAGCAGGTCACCATCACGCCCCCGGTGGTCACCCGCCGCGCGGCCTCGGAGTTCACCTTGCGGTAGTGCCGCAGCGCCCCTTCGACCTCGCGCGCGTTGCTCGCCAGCTTCGGCGGATCGCAGATCACCAGGTCGAAGCGCTCGTTCTTCTGGTCGAGGGCCACCGCCACCTTGAGCGCGTCGCCCCGCTCGAAGCGCACCACGCCGTCGACCCCGTTGGCCGCCGCCGCCGCGGTCGCCGCCGCGATCGCCCCGGCCGCGCTGTCGACGCCCAGCACCTCCGTCGCCCCGCCGCGCGCCGCCGCCATCGAGAAGCCGCCCAGGTAGCAGAACAGGTCGAGCACCCGACGCCCGGAGGCCATCGCCGCGACGCGAGCGCGGTTCTCCCGCTGGTCGAAGAAGTACCCCGTCTTCTGCCCGGAGCCCGCCCGACCCGGCGCCGGGAGCGACCAGGTGTTACCGCCCTCGGTAAAGGTCAGCGTCTCGTCGTCGTCGCCGAGGAGGATGCCCTCGCGGGGAGTGATCCCCTCCAGGGTCTGGTGCTTCGGGGACGACACCTCGAAGACCCGCTTCGCGCCGGTGACCTCTCGCAGCGCCTGCGCGATGGCCGCCTCGCGGCGCTTCATCCCCACGGTCAGCAGCTGCACCACCACGCTGTCGCCGAAGACGTCGGCGATGAGCCCGGCGAGCCCGTCGCCCTCGGCGTTGATCAGCCGGTAGCCGTTGGTCCCCGGAGCGGGCAGGCCCAGCAGCGTGCGCCGCCAGCCGGCCGCCTCGGCGATGCGCTTGTGGAGCCAGCGCTCGTCGAGCTCGGCGGAGACGTCGCGGGTGAGCACCCGCACCGGGATCGCGCTCGAAGGCGACCAGTACCCGCGGCCCAGTGGGTTGCCCCTCGGGTCTCGCACGATGACGTCGTCGCCGGGCGCGGGCTCGCCCTCCACGCGACCTACGGCCTGGGCGTACACCCAGGGGTGCCCGAGCCAGACCGGCTGTACATGACCCGGGCGGAGATGAACGGTCGCGACCATAGGGGGCTTCTATCCTCTGCGCGGCTCTACGCGATGGGACCCTCGCCGCGCAAGCCGCGAGGTTGTCCGGGTGAACGCGGCGTGCAAAGGCTGAAGGTGCCGTGAGCGCCACGAAACCAAGGCCCGTGCCGGCGTTCAACCCCTGGAGGCGGAGGTTCCTCGCGCGGGTGCTCGGGTCCATCGGGCTGATGCAGCTCCCCGCGGTGGGGCTGCTCGCGGCCGCGCTTCGAGAGCTCACCGGCCTCGGGCTGCTCCCGTGCGCCGCGCTCTCCCTGGCGCTCCACCTCGCGGGCGTCACGGTGCTGGTCCACCGGCTGCGCTGGTGGATCGACGACGTCCGCGCCCCCTGGTGGCGCCCCTGGCTGCTGGAGATCCCCTACTCGGTCTACGCCACCGCGTGCTTCCTGGCGGCGCCCTTCGCGTGGGCGGCGCTGCTCGGCGGCGGGGTCGCCTCCCTCACTGGGCACCCCGTAGCCCAGATCACCCGATGGCTGGGTCCGCTCTACGCCGTCGCCGGGGCGCTGACCCTCTGGGGGAGCACCGTGGGCAGGGCCTGGGCGAGGGTGAACCGGGTGGAGGTTCCGGTCGCGGGGCTCCCCGAGGCCTTCGACGGGTACCGCATCGCCCACGTCTCGGACGTCCACTGCGGGCCCTATGTGCCCGGGTGGATGTTCGGGGGCTGGGCGAGGGCGGTGCGCTCGCTCGAGCCCGACCTGGTGGCCCTCACCGGCGACCTCATCACCGTGGGCGAAGGGTACCTCGAGGACGTCACGGCCTTCGCGCGAGGCCTCGTCGCCAGGGACGGCGTGGTCGCGTGCATGGGCAACCACGACTACTTCCAGACCGACGAGGGCGTGGTGAAGGCGCTCGACCTCGCAGGGGTCACGCTGCTTCGCAACGGCGCCACCCGGGTCTCTCGCGGCGACGCGACGCTCCACCTCGCAGGGGTCGACGACCGATGGTCCCGCCGGGACGACCTCGACCTCGCGCTCCGAGGCGTCCCCGAGGGAGAGCCCGTGGTGATGCTCGCCCACGACCCGGCGTGCTGGCCCGACATCGTCCGCCGGGGCGTGGCGCTCACCCTGAGCGGGCACACCCACGGGGGGCAGTTCGGGCTGCCGCTGGGCCCGCGGCTCAACCTCGGCCGTCTCGCGTCGCGCTTCTCCGCGGGGCTCTTCCGCGAGGGGGCGAGCGCCCTCTTCGTGAGCCGAGGCATCGGGACGACGGGCGTGCCGACGCGCGTCGGGATGGCCCCGGAGATCGCGCTCCTCGTGCTGCGTCGGGCCTGAGCGCGGGCGCGCCTCCGCAGCGGCACCTGTGTTAGCGTCGAAGGCGGCTATCAGCGCATGAACGGCACGCCCGGCACATCACCACCCGAAGGGCGCGGTGACCCTTTCGGTCTCGTCGGAGCGAGGCTCGACGCCCGATACGAGGTCGGCGATCTGGTGGCGCAGGGCGGCTTCGGCGTCGTGTACAGGGCGCTGCACCGGGAGCTGCGAAAGTCCGTCGCCATCAAGGTGCTCAAGACCCCGGCGGACTTCTCCCAGAGGCAGCAGGCGGACTTCCTCCGTCGCTTCGCCGACGAGGCGCGCACCGTCGCCCAGCTCGACCATCCACACATCGTCCGGGTGCTCGACTTCGGGACCTCCATCATGCCCAGCGGCGCACGGGCGCCGTGGATGGCCCTCGAGTGGCTGGAGGGCGTGACCCTGGAGTCGGACTTCAACGAGCGCATCCAGAGCGCCTCCGGCGGGCGATCGCCGGCGGAGTGCGCGGCGCTGTTGTTCCCGGTCATCGAGGCCGTCGGGGTGGCCCACGAGGAGGGCGTGGTGCACCGCGACATCAAGCCCAGCAACCTGATGATCGTGACCGGGAGGCGCGGCGACCCGCGGCTGAAGCTGCTGGATTTCGGCATCGCCAAGGTGATGGCCCCGGAGGAGCGGCGCTCCGCCGACCGGGCGCAGACCCTCACCCAGGTGCAGGCCTTCTCGCCGGACTACGCCGCCCCGGAGCAGGTGAGCGGGACCCGCACCGGCCCGTGGACGGACGTCCACTCGCTGGCGCTGCTGATGTCCGAGATGCTCACCGGGGCGGTGCCCTTCGATGGCGCCGACGCCATGGAGATGTGCGCCAACGTGCTCGCCCCGAAGCGCCCGACGCCCGCCCGCTTCGGCGTCGACGTCGGGCCCTGGGAGGGAGTCCTCGGGAAGGCGCTCGCGCTCGATCCCACCCGGCGCTACGGCAACGCGACGGAGTTTCTCGCCGCGCTGATGGACAACCTCCCGCCGGGGGTCAGCCCCAGCGAGGCGCTGCTCCGCATCTCGCAGACCGGGCCCCTGCGACCCACCCCGGTCGCTCCGACGCCCGCCGAGGGGGTGACCCCGTTGCTGGGCGCTCGCGTCGAGCAGCTCGCGCCCACCTTCCGACCGGCCCCGCCGATCGATCTCGGCCGCGCCTCGACGCTGCTCGCGCTCCCGACGCAGCCCCAGGCCTCGTCGCAGGTCGAGCCCTCCGCGGCGATGGCTGAAGAGCCCTACTCGATCGCCTCCGAGCCCACCAGCCCGCCGCCCTCGCCGGGCTCGTCGTCCTTCGCGCCGCACCCGATGCAGCAGGGCATCCCCACGGAGCCCATCGCCGACTCCCGCTCCTTCGCGGCGCCGGCGCTGCTGGTCGTCATCGGGCTCTTCTTCGGCGGCCTCGTGGCCTCCGCCGCGGTCCTGCTGCTGCGCCCATCGACGTCGATCGTTCGCCCGCCGGTCTCCTCCGTCGTCGCAGCCCCGAGCGCCCCCGCGGTCGCCGCCCCGCCCGCCGCCCCGCCGTCGCTCCGGTCGTCGATGCGTCCTCGCCTGTCGCCGCGGTCGTCGATGCGTCCTCGCCTGTCGCCGCGGTCGTCGATGCGTCCTCGGCCGATGCGTCGGTCGTGGCTTCGGTGGAAGCTCCTCCCCGGCATCGCTCCTCCCGGCACCGCTCCCGTCCCCACCGCAGCCGCCGTCACCACCGCACGCGCGTCCCCGCGGAGTGACCGCGCGCGCTACGCTCCGCGCCATGCGACCACTCCCGAAGGCCTCGGCGCTGGGCTTCGCGCTGCTCTCGACCGCCGCCCTCCACGCGCAGCCCGCGCCCTTCTACGACGCCACCCCCTCGCTGGCCTCGCTCCGGCCGGTGGCGCGCCAGGCGCTCGCCTCGTCGGGGATCACCGCGCTCGACGCGCTCCCCGGCTACGACCTCACGCTCACGGTGCAGCCGGGGCCGCGCACCTTCACGCTGCGCGAGGAGGTCTACTTCACCAACACCGAGCGCTCGCCCATGCGCGAGCTGGTGCTGCGGCTCTACGCCAACGCGGTGCGCCCACCCCCCCGCCGTCCGGGAGAGCCAGCGTGGACCCCGCCGGTGCGCTTCACCCGAGGCGCCTGCGTCGGGTCGAGCTGCGCGGTGAGCGCCGAGTCCCCGTCGGTGATCGTGGTGCGCCCGGCCGCTCCAATCGCTCCCGGCGGCAGGCTCCGGGTGACGCTCGACCTGCAGGCGACGCTCCCGGAGATCGCCGCGGGGCGCAGCGGCCTCATGGCGCAGGGGATGGAGTCGCTCAGCGCGCTGTCCTCGGGGGAGAGCGGCGGGGACTACGGGCTGCTCGCCGTGGGAGACGGCATCGTGAGCATGGCCAACTTCTACCCGGTGCTCGCTCGCCGCGTGGGAGGCCGCTGGGAGCGCTCGGACGGCGGAGCGGTCGGCGACCTGGGCTCCGATGACCTCTCCAACGTCCACGCGCTCATCGACCTGCCCTCGGGCTACACCCTCGCGACGACCGGAACCGTCCTGCGGCGCAGCGAGGCCGCGGGGCGACAGCGGGTGGAGGTCGGCGCGGCGGTGGTGCGCGACTTCGCGGTGATGGCGGGAGCGACGCTGGAGGTCGCCACGAGGCGGGTGGGCGAGGTCGAGGTGCGCTCGATCTTCCTGCGGCAGCACCGAGAGGCGGGGCTTCGGGTGCTGGACGTGGCGGCCAGCTCGCTCGGCGTCTTCCAGCGGCGCTTCGGAGCGTACCCCTACGTCGACCTCGACGTGGTGGAGGCGCCGCTCGTAGGGGGCGCCGGGGGCGTGGAGTTTCCTGGGCTGGTGACCGTCGCGAGCATGTTCTACGGCGATGCGCCGTCGGTGCCGACGAGGGTGGGGGCCACGCCGGGCGGCGGGCTCGGCGACCTCGGTGGGCTGCTCTCCGCGCTGGGCGGAGGAGGCGGCGGGGCGTCGGCGATGCTGGGGCAGATGCTGCCGTCGATGCTGGAGTTCGTGACGGCCCACGAGGTGGCGCACCAGTGGTGGCACGGGCTGGTGGGCAGCGACTCCCGAGCGCACCCCTTCATCGACGAGTCGCTCGCCCAGTGGTCCGCGGCGCTCTACCTGGAGGAGCGCTACGGCGTCGAGCGCTCCCGCCGCGACGCCGACATGCAGATCAAGATGAACTACCAGTTCATGCGCACGCTGGGGCAGGCCGACGCCGCCGTCGATCGCCCCGCGTCGGCCTTCGCGACGCCCATCGCCTACGCGGGGCTCGTCTACGGCAAGGGCCCGTACCTCTACAACGCGTGGCGCTCGGCCGCGGGCGACCCGGTGTTCTGGCGGGCGATGCAGCGGTACGTGACGACGTGGCGCTTCCGCACGGCGCCCGCGACGGGCTTCCTCGACGCGCTCGTGGCCGAAGACCGCGCCCACGCGGCGCGCTACCGGGCGCTCGCGAGGCGCTGGCTTCACGAGGCCCACGGCGACGAGGACCTCGGGCAGATGGACCTCGGCGCCCTGGTGGGCAACATGCTCGGCGGCCCCGGCGGACAGGTGTCGCCGGAGATGCAGGACGCACTGCGGATGCTGGGTCCGATGCTCCAGGGCCTCGGGGGCGGCGGGGCTACGCCGGCGAGGCCGGGGACGCCGGGCGGAGACGTCTCCCCGCAGCAGCTCCAGGAGCTCCTCAACGGCGTGATGCAGCAGCTCGAGACGCAGTAGCGATGACGACGACCGATACGGTGGACCCGCTGGTGGTGCGCGCGGCGCGGCGCGACGACATGGCGGCGGTGGTGGCGATCTACAACGACGCGGTGCTGCGCACGACCGCGACCTTCGACTACGAGCCTCGCGAGCTGGCGCAGCAGGAGGCGCTCTTCGACGACAAGGTCCGCGACGGGTACGGCTTCCTGGTGGCCGACGATCCGGCCGTCGGGGTGCTGGGCTTCGCGACCTACGGGCTGTTCCGCTCGCGGCCCGGGTGGCGCTTCGCGTGCGAGCACTCGGTCTACGTCGCCTCGTCGGCGCGCCGTCGCGGGGTCGGCCGACGGCTCATCGCGCCGCTGGTCGAGCACGCCCGGGGGAGGGGCTTCCACACCATGGTGGGCGTGGTCGACGCGGGCAACGCGGCCTCGATGGCGCTGCACCACGCGTGCGGCTTCGAGACCTTCGGGCTGCTCAAGGAGGCGGGGTACAAGTTCGAGCGCTGGCTCGACGTGGCCTTCATGGGGATGCGGCTCTGACTCGGGGCACCGGTCCGTAGGGGCCCCCCGTTGACGGGCGCGGCGGGCTCACGTATCCCGCGCCCCGGGTGATGAGGAGGGCAGTGGGTGCCTCCCCCCGCCCGATCCCCGCCTCACGCAGGAGCTTCCCCTGATGTCCCTCTCCATTTCCCGCCTCGGGTTGCTCTGCCTCTCGCTCGGTCTCTCGCTCGCGGCGTGCGCGCCCGTCGACGACGACTCCTACGAGGACGTCGCCGACGACGAGCTGCGCGTCGCGGGCTCCTACGTCCGCGTCCGTCAGGACACCCGCCGCTGCGTCTCGCCGCTCTGCGGAGGCCTCTGGGTGAGCCGGGTCAACCAGCGCACCCTCCGCTGCGCCGACGGATCGATGGCCCGGGAGTGCTACGTCGCCGAGGCGGACTACACGGGTCTCGGCCTCTCGTCCGTGGAGGTCGACGCCTTCGGCGAGCGTGACGTCATCCTCCGCGGGCGCCTCGTCGCGAAGACCTACGGCTCCTTCGGCAACCTCGGTCAGCTCGTGGTGCAGGAGGGCTGGCGCGCCGTCACCGACGCCGCGACCACCGCCACGGTCTACGAGGCCTACAACACCCCGCGCGTCTGCGTGCGCGCCCCGTGCCCCACCTACGACGCCAACAAGCTCAACGGCACGACCCGCTACGCCCTGACGGGCGTCGACCTCGATGGCGTCGCGGACGTCAGCCGCGCCGACCGCCGCGCCGCCGCCTCCGCGCTCTCCGCCGCGCCGGGCCTGCTGGTCGCGGGCGCCGTCCGCACCACCGGCGAGAGCCGCAGCCTCGTCGCGTCGCAGTTCTACCTCCGCCTGTCGCCCGGCGTGTCCGACGCGGTCTACTGCGACACCGACGCCGAGTGCACCATGGCCACCCGGGGCCACGACGTCGCCTCCACCACGGACTGCTACTGCGCCCTCTGCCCGAGCACCGCGCTCAACGTCACCTCCGCCACGCGCTTCGACCGCAACTACCAGCGCTACTGCTCGAACTTCCGCCTGTCCTGCCCGGTGGCCCGCTGCGCCGCCCCGCCGCCCGCCGTCTGCCTCAACCACGCCTGCACCGCGGGCACCCGCTGAGCTACCGCCCCGGCGTCATCCACGCCGGCGCCGCGGACCTAGCGATCTCCTGCCGCCAGCGCTGGTCGGTGAGCCGGTCGAAGTTCTCCGTCACCCGCTCCCGGTAGCTCGACGCGAAGCCCACGTAGGCCCGCTCCCGCCCCGGAGCGCCCGCGACCACCACCATCGCCTGCGGCGCCGCGGTCCCGATGTGCAGCACCCGCCCGACGGGGTTGCCCTCCTCGTCGTCGGGCTGCGTGTGCACGTCCGCCACGATCGCCCGGTCGGTGCCGAGCTGCATCCTCGGCTCGTACAGGTCGTAGAGCCAGCCGCCGTCGACGCGCAGCTCGGTCGCGCACACCACGTTGACCTCGCGGGCGTTGAGCGCCTGGTTCACCCACGCGAGCTGCGCCTCCGTGGGCTCTCCCCCCGCCCGCTCCCGCTCGGCGATCTCCCCGGAGCCGCCGCACCACCTCCCGCGCCCCCGCGGCCCAGCGCGTCCAGCGCGCCCGCGCGGGCTCGTCACGCCACGCGACGCTCCCCACCAGCGACTGCGCCCGCTCGGTCCATCGGCCCAGCGCGCTCCACACCGCGGGGTAGGGGTCGACGTAGGCCTGCGGGTACGAGCACCCCAGCGACATCGAGTACGACTGCGCGGCGTAGAGCACCATGTCGTGGCGAACCTCCGCCCACGCCGCCATCTGCGTGTTGAGCAGCCGTCGTCCCCACGCCTCGGTGGTCATCGTCGCGGGCAGCGAGGCCCCCTCGGAGAGGTCTCCCGCGGCGAGAGCGTGCGCAGCGCGGCGGTCCAGGAGGCGTAGAGGCTGCCCCTGCCAGTAGGTGGCCTCGTGGGCGTCGACGAGCTCGCGCGCGGTGACGAGCTCCGTCGCGTAGTCGTGGCGGTCGAGCGAGGGGCGCAGCAGCGCGGCCGCCTGGTCGTTGCCCAGCGCGGCGAAGGCGGCGTCCAGCGGATCGGGCATCATCCTCGGCACGCGCCCGGCGTCGACGCGGTCGAAGCTCACCCGCGAGAGCACCATCGAGTCGGGGGTGTAGCGCTGCGGAGCGAAGGAGAAGGTCACCGGCTGCGGCACCGTCCCGTCGAAGCCGTCGGGGTGCACCAGCAGCGAGGTGGCCACCCGGGGGCGCTCTCCCCGCTGCGCGTCGATGAGCGACAGTAGGCCCTCGTCGGAGGCGCTCGCGGGGCCCGCGACCGCCGACGCGAGGGCGTCGAGGTCGGTGAAGGTCAGCGCCTCGGGCTCTCCCGCGAAGGCCCCGATGGCCTGCTCCACGCGGGTGAAGGCAGCACGCGTCGCCGTGTCGGAGAGCGAGCGCAGCGCGAGCGCGGCGGAGAGCTGGCGTCGTCGCAGCACCCGTCGGCCCTCGACCACGTCCACCAGCCGCAACCCCTCCCTCCCCAGGAACATCACCGCCCGGAAGTACCGCTCCCTCGAAGGATCTCCCGCGTAGTGGCCGCGAGGGCGCATCTGCGAGAGGTCCACGTCTCTCGGGCTGCCGAAGAGGTCGATGCGCGCATTGCCGGTGCCCGCGGTCGCGGCCGCGACGAGTGCGCGAATGGCCGCGGCGTCGGCCCCGGCCACGGGCTCGACGGGCGTCGCTTCGAGGAGGCCCCGGGCGGTCGCGAGGTAGGTGTCGAGGTCGACGCGGGTCTCCCCCGGAAGCGCGGCGCCAGAGGGCCCGGCGAGCGCCCGGTGCAGCCCCGAGAGGCCCTCGGAGAGGGAGCTCGCGAGGGCGTGCTGCTCGATGTCGGCGACCAGGGTGTCGAAGCTCTCGTGGAGCGCGTTGAAGATGACGTCCGCGCTCAGGTACACGGGCTGGTCGGCCACGTAGAGGGAGACGTAGCCGGAGATGAAGTTGGGGCGGTGGAGCCTCGGCGCGAGGGCGAAGCCGCGGGCCCTCAGGTGCTCCAGCTCCTCCCCCCGTAGCGCGAAGGGACCTCGCTGCACCGCGGACATCCCCTCCACGTCGTCGGGATCGACCTCCGTCTCACTGGCGAAGGGCACGGCGTGCAGGGAGAGCAGCTCCGTCGGCGTCAGCCGGTGATCCGTCGGGAGGCGCGCCCTCATCGCCGCCCGGTCGAGCGCCGCGGTCGGAGCGACGTACCTCGCGAGCTCACCCGCCGGGGCGCCCGGTGGATGGCGCACGACCGAGCGCACCCGGTGCCTCGCGGTACCGCACGCCGCCAGGGCCACCACCGACGCCGCCGCCCACACCGCTCCGCGCTGCGCTCTCATGGCGCCGACGATAGCTTCGACCCGCTGCGGCTACGAGCGGCCGGGGCCCAGCAGCCCTCCGCCGCCGCGCGACCCCTTGGAGCCGTCGACGCCCTTGTGGAGCACCAGGCTCTTGCCCGCCTCGCGGCCCTCGGCGTGGGCCGAGGTGCGCGTGGCCGCCGCGCGGCTGATGGTGCGCACCCTCGGATACCTGCGCTGGTAATACTCGTCCAGCGCCGGGTCGCCCGCCCAGACGAGGCCGGTCTCCTGCTGGCCCTTGCGCTCGGCGCGGAGCTTCTCGAGGAAGCCCATCATCACGCCGGTGCGGTAGGCCCGCCGGTCGCGGTCGCCGGTGAGGCCGGTTCTGGCGCTTGTGCAGCGTCCAGCGGGCGTCCGCGGTGTGGTCGAGGAAGGAGTGGACGTACTCGGCCATGGAGACGTTCTCCGGCGTGCCGATGACCTCCAGCACCGAGGCCCCGCGGCCCTCCCGCACGCGCCACACGTTGACCCAGATGCACTGCACGAAGAAGTGCTCGGACAGGATCGCCGCGAGGAAGCGCGACGCCTCCTCGACGCGCCCGCTGGGCTCTCCCAGGTGCTTGTGGATGTACCCCCGCGCGGCCTTCGCCCGCACCGCGTCGAGGTTGTACTTGAGCATCAGCTTCTGCGCGGTGTTCATCGCGGCCTGCGCCTCGTGCTCGTTGGGGCTCCCGGCCAGCGCGAGCAGCTTGGCGATCTTGTCGAGCGCCGAGGCCGTGGCCGCGTCCGTCGCCCCGCTCGCCTCGGGCACCCCGGTGGCGCCTCCGTCGATGCCCCGGTCGGCGCACACCCGCTGAAACACGGGCCCGTGCGCGGTCTCGTCGCGCACCCCGATGACCTCGTCGACGAACTGGTGGGCCATCTCGTGCTTGAGCACCTCCAGCACCACGCCCCAGGGCTGATCGAGCAGGAAGCGCCGCGACACCTCGATGGCGCGCTCGCCCCGCATCCAGCGCCCGAGGAAGCCCGTGGCGCTGGAGAGGCGCATCGCGGGGGGGCGCATGCGGTCCTGGAATAGCCCGTAGTTGAGGTTGCGCCAGTCGTCGGTGAGGGCGCGCAGGGCGGCGGCGGAGAGTTCGGCGGAGAGTTCTTCGAGCTTCGATTCCATCGGCAGGCGCAGCAAGAGAGCACAGCCCCCGGGGCCAAGGCCAGTTGGCTCCGAGGGGGCTCGCGGGTAGTGTCCGCGGCCCCGATGACCACCGACGCGATTCTTCAGCCCGCCGAGTGGGCCCCGCACGACGCCGTCTGGCTCGCGTGGCCCAGCCACGAAGACCTCTGGAGGCTCGGCCTCCCCGAGGCGAGGCGCTCCGTCACGGCGCTCGCCCGCGCCATCGCCCGCCACGGCGGAGAGCGGCTGGAGGTGCTCGCGCCCGACGCCATCGAGGAGACCGTCGCCCGCGCCGCCCTCGAAGGCCTCGACGCGCGCTTCCACCAGATTCCCTTCGGGGACATCTGGGTGCGCGACACGCTCCCGGTCTTCATGCACGACCGCTCCGGCGCCGTCGTGGCCTCGCGCTTCGCCTTCAACGGCTGGGGCGGCAAGTACAACCTCCGGCATGACGACACCGTCGGAGACGCGGTCGCGAAGGCCTCTGGGTTCCGCACCATCCGCCACGACTACGTGCTGGAGGGCGGCAGCATCGAGGTCGACGGCGAGGGCACGGTGCTCAGCTCACGGCAGTGCCTGCTCAACCCCAACCGCAACCCCGCGATGGACGAGGCCGCCATCACCCGCGCCGTACTCGACGCCTTCGGCGGGACCACCATGCTCTGGGTCACCGACGGCCTCATCAACGACCACACCGACGGGCACATCGACACCATCGCGCGCTTCGTCGCCCCCGGCGTCATCGCCCTGATGGAGCCCTCCGGCAGCGACGACCCCAACCGGGAGATCCTGCACCGCCTGCGCGACGAGCTCACCGGGCAGCGCGACGCGCTCGGCCGCCCCATCGAGCTCGTCTTCGTGCCGTCGCCGGGCCGCGTCGAAGACGAAGAGGGCCGCGTGATGCCCGCGAGCCACCTGAACTTCTACATCGGCAACCGCACCGTGGTGGTGCCGACCTACGGCACCGCGTACGACGACGCCGCCGCGAAGGCCGTCGAGAAGATCTTCCCCGGCCGCCACGTCGAGGCCGTCGACGCGCTGGCCATCCTGGAGGGCGGCGGCGCCTTCCACTGCATCACCCAGCAGCAGCCCACGCGGCGCTCGCCCACCCAGCGGAGCATCGGTTGACGCCATGAAGACCACCGTCGCGGTCATTCAGTGCCCCCTCGGCGATGACCGGGAGACCAACGTCGCCCGGGTCATCGACCACGTCCGCTCCGCCGCCGCGCGGGGCGCCAACGTCATCCTCCCCCCGGAGCTCTTCGAAGGGCCCTATTTCTGCCGCGTGGAGGACGAGCGCGAGCTGCTCCGCGCGATGCCCTTCGAGGCCAACCCCACCATCGCCCGCTTCTCCGACCTCGCCCGCGAGCTCGGGGTGGTGATCCCGGTGTCCTTCTTCGAGGTGGCGGGTCAGGCCTACTACAACAGCCTCGCCATGGTGGACGCCGACGGCGCCGTGATGGGCCTCTACCGCAAGAGCCACATCCCCGACGGCCCGGGCTACGAGGAGAAGTTCTACTTCCGCCCCGGCGACACCGGCTTCAAGGTCTGGAACACCCGCCACGGCAGCCTCGGCGTCGGCATCTGCTGGGACCAGTGGTACCCCGAGTGCGCCCGCGCGATGATGCTCCTCGGGGCCGAGCTGCTGCTCTACCCCACGGCGATCGGCAGCGAGCCCCACGACCCCTCGCTCGACACCCGCGACCCGTGGCAGCGCGCGATGATCGGCCACGCGGTGAGCAACGTGGTCCCGGTGTGCGGCGCCAACCGCATCGGCACCGAAGACGGCCAGGTGTTCTACGGCAGCTCCTTCTGCGCCGACCACCGCGGCGACATGGTGGCCGAGCTCTCGCGCACCGAGGAGGGGGCCGCGATCGCCACCTTCGACCTGGCGCTCTCCCGCCGGATGCGCGGCGCCTGGGGCTTCTTCCGCGACCGCCGCGCCGACCTCTACGACGTGCTCCTCACCGCGGACGGGCGTCGACCGGTCAAGCCGTGACCGCCCGCGCCTTCGCCGCGCTCTCCCCCCTCCGCCCCGGCGACGCCGTCGCGGTCATCTCCCCAAGCGGACCGGTCGACCACGCCGAGCTCGACGCCGGAGTGGCCCACCACGAAGGCCGCTACCGGGTGCGCCTCGGCGCGTCGGCGCGCGGCCGTCACGGCTTCCTCGCGGGGCACGACGACGCTCGCGCGGCGGACATCACCGCGGCCCTCGAAGACCCCAGCCTCCGCGCGGTGCACGCCGCCCGCGGAGGCTACGGGCTCACCCGCCTCCTCGACGAGCACGCCCCCGGCTGGATCGAGCTCCTTCGCCGCGACCCGAAGCCCCTGGTGGGCTTCAGCGACGTGACCGCGCTTCACGCCGTGTGGTCCCTCGCGGGGGTGCGCTCGATTCACGGGGCGATGGTGCTGGCGCTCGGCCGCCGTGGCGGCGACGACGAGCTCGTCTCGGTGCTGGAGGGCGCCACCCCCCAGCCCTGGACGGGCCTCTCCACCTGGACCGAGGGCCCCGCTCCCTCCGTGCGCGGTCGCGCGATGGGCGGCAACCTCTCGCTCCTCGCGGCTCTCCAGGGCACAGCCTCGCAGCTCCCCCTCCAGGACTCCGTGCTCTTCCTCGAAGACGTCGGCGAGGCGCCCTACCGCATCGACCGGATGCTCACCTCGCTGCGCTCCTCCGGGGCTCTGCGCGGGGTGCGCGCGGTGGTGCTCGGGGAGTTCACCCGCTGCGACACGCGCGACGACGGCGTCTCCGTCGAGCGGGTGCTGAGGGAGCGCCTCTCGACGCTGGGGGTCCCGGTGCTGGCGGGCGCCCCCTTCGGTCACGGTGACCATCACCGCCCGTGGGTGCAGGGGGCCGAGGTCACGGTGCGCCGCGACGGCGAGGTGATCTTCGAGGACGGCCTCGCGTGAAGCGCCTGGGCATCGACCTGGGCGCCCGTCGCATCGGCGTCGCGGTGCACACCGAAGAAGGGGTGCCCGCGCGGCCGCTGGAGACGCTGGTGCTGTCCGAGCCCACGCAGGCGGTCAACGCGGTGGTCGCCGTGGCGCTGCGCGAGGCCGCCGAGGAGGTCGTCGTGGGGCTGCCCCTCAACATGGACGGCAGCGAGGGGATGAAGGCCCGGCTGGCGCGCACCTTCGCCGGGTTGCTGGGCCGCAAGACGAAGCTCCCGGTGATCCTCTGGGACGAGCGGCTCAGCACGGTGCAGGCGCAGCGCGCGCGCACGGCGTCGGGTCGACGGGGGAGGGAGGGCATCGACGCGGAGGTGGCGGCGATCCTGCTGCAGGCCTACCTCGACTCGAAGGCGGGAGCGGGCTCTTGGCAGGACGACCCAGACCAGTAGCGAAGCCTCCCTCGAAGGCGCCCGCGAAGCCGTCGTCGAAGCCCCCGGTCCGGGCCTCCCGTCGCTCTCGCTCCCGCGGCGCTCCCCCGCGTCGCCCGCTGGCGATCGCCCTCGCGGTGCTCGCGGCGGTCGCGGCGCTGTGCGCCTTCGGGGTCTTCGTCTATCTCCGCACTCCCCACCGGGGTCGCGGCCGCCCGGTGCGCATCACCGTCGCCGAGGGCGTCGACTCCGCCGCGGTGACCCGCGCGCTCTGGTCCGCCGGGGTCATCGACCACCCGTGGCTCTTCCACATGCTGGCGGCCGTCACCGGCGTCGCCGACCGCGCCCACCGGGGGACCGTCGCCCTCCGGGACGACCTCACCCCCTACGCGGTGCTCCGCACGCTCAACCGGGGCGTCGCGGGGTTGATACGGGTGACCATCCCCGAGGGCTACACCCGCTTCGACATCGCCCGTCGGTTGGAGTCCGCCGGGGTCTGCTCCGCCGCGGATTTCATTGCCCACACCGAAGACCCCGCCTTGCTCCAACGATATGGCCTGAGCGGCTCCCTGGAGGGATATCTCTTCCCGGACACCTACGACCTCCCTCCCGACTCTCCCGCTGGGCGGGTGGTCGAGCGCATGGTGGCCGAGCTCTCCCGGCATCTGCGCGAGGTGAAGGCGAGTCACCCCGACGGCGTCCTGCGGGCGGCCTCGCTCTCGGGCTCCGACGAGGGGCCGGCGAGCCCTTCTCCCGGCGGCTTCGACCGCGCCGACCGGCTGATCGTCACCCTCGCCTCGCTGGTCGAGCGCGAGACCGGCTCAGCCGACGACCGCGCCCACGTCGCCTCGGTCTTCTGGAACCGACTGCGCCTCCCTGACTTCCGACCGCGCCTTCTCCAGAGCGACCCGACTGTCGTCTATGGCTGTACGGCAATGGCCGCCCGGGGCACCCCGCTGGCCTCCTGCGACCGCGGCGACGGAGGCGTCCGTCGCGGCATCACGGGCGCGATGCTCATGGACCGCAGCAACCCCTACAACACCTATCAGCACGAGGGCGTGCCGCCCGGGGCGATCGCCAACCCGGGCGCGCTGGCGCTCTCCGCGGTGCTCGCTCCTACGAGCGATCAGGACCTGTACTTCGTGGCGATGGGGAGCGGCCGATCGGCCTTCGCCCCGACGCTGGAGGAGCACCGCCGCAACGTGCAGCGCTACCTCCGCCGGGGCGACGCGGGCGTCAGCCCTTGAAGCCGTACTCGGCCTGGAGCAGCTTCGCGATGGTCTGGAGCTGCATGTTGGAGGTGCCCTCGTAGATCTTGCCGATCTTGGCGTCGCGGAAGAACTTCTCCAGGGGATAGTCCTTGGTGAAGCCGACGCCTCCGACGAACTCCACGCAGAGCGACGCGACCCGCTCGGCCACCTCGCTGGCGTGCAGCTTGGCCATCGCGGCTTCCTTGATGAAGGGCTGCCCGGCGTCCTTGAGGCGCGCGGCGTTGTAGACCATCAGCCGGGCGCTCTCGATCTCCACGGCGCAGCGCGCGTACTGAAACTGCACCCCCTGGAAGTTGCCGATCACCTGCCCGAACTGCTTGCGCTCGTGCATGTACTTCATGGCGTAGTCGAAGGCCCCCTGGGCGAGCCCGAGCATCTGCGCCCCGATGCCGATGCGGCCCTCGTTGAGGGTCTCGATGGCGATCTTGTAGCCCTTGCCCACCTCGCCGAGCACGTTGTCGAGAGGCACCTCGCAGTCCTCCATGATGAGCTCGCAGGTCGACGAGGCGCGGATGCCCAGCTTGTCTTCCTTCTTGCCCACGGAGAACCCCGGGAAGCTCCGCTCCACCAGGAAGGCCGTGATGCCCTTGTATCCCTTGGAGGGGTCGACGTTGGCGAACACGATGAAGAGCGACGACTCGTTGGCGTTGGTGATCCACAGCTTGCGGCCGTTGAGGATCCACTTGTCGCCCTTCTTCTCGGCCTTCGCCGCGAGGGCGAAGGCATCGCTCCCGGAGCCCGCCTCGCTCAGGGCGTAGGACCCGACCCACTCCCGCGCGAGCTTGGGGAGGTACTGCTGCTTCTGGGCGTCCGTGGCCCAGCGGATGACCGCGTTGGCGACCAGGGTGTTCTGCACGTCCACGAGCACCGAGACGCTCGGGTCGACCGTGGCGAAGCCCTCGACGGCGAGCGCGGCGTTGAAGAAGCTGGAGCCCGATCCGCCGTACTGCTCGGGCACCTCGACGCCCATCACCCCGAGGTCGAAGAGGTCGGGGAGGAGTTCCTTGTCGAGGGCGCCGTGGTGGTCCATCGAGGCGACACGGGGGCCCACGCGGTCGCGGGCGAAGCCGAGCACGGCGTCGCGAAACATCTTCTCGTCGGGCGAAAGCTGGGTGAGCGAGGTCATGGCGCGGAATGTAGGGCCAACCCCCTGCGAACCTCAATGCGCTGCAACCTCGCAACGATTACGCACCGACCATCAGGGGCACTGGGAGGTGCCGCAATCTGTCAGCGACTGCCGCGTGAATTCACCGGAATGGCGTCGGTAAAGCGGCGGCATGACGCGTGCTGTCAGCGCGTCAGAGACATGGTCTTTACTGGTTCCGCAACGAGCACGATCAGGGTAGAGGGTGGAGCTCGAAGCAGGTGCTTGGGGAAGCAGAAGAGGAGGCATCCATGAAGACATCGAGAGTGAGTCGTAGAAGCGGGGCGGTCGAGGTCGGCTTCACCCTGGTCGAGCTGATGATCGTGGTGGTGATCCTGGGCATCCTCGCCGCAGTCGCGATCCCTGCCTTCAGCCGATATGTGAAGCGGAGCAAGACCTCCGAGGCCACCGGTGGCATCGCCTCGATGTATCGGCTCCAGCTCAGCTATTACGAGAACACCCAGGAGCGCACCAGCACCACGAGCTTCGCCACCTGCAGCGCCCTGCCCACCGCGGCGCCGACCGCCAGCAAGTACCCGGCGAGCGTCACCATGTGGATGAACAGCTCCGACTGGGCCGCGCTGGGCTTCGTGATCGACCGCCCCCACTACTACCAGTACTCGACCGAGGGCACGAACACCTCGATGACCGCCCGGGCCGTCGGCAACATCGACGGCGACTCCATCAACTCCACCTTCGAGCGCTCGGCCCTTCTGAACTCTGGCGAGATCCAGGGGTCCCAGATCCGCATCGTCAACGAGCTGGAGTGAGCCCGCAGTCCTCGGCCACCAGCGCGCTCAGCCGCTCGACTCCCTCCTCGAACTGATCAGGCCTCGGCAGCAGGCTCAGCACCATGTGCCCGTCGCCGGGCACGTCGAAGAAATACCCCGGCTGCACCAGCACGCCGCGCTCCAGCAGCGCGAGCACCCAGGCGTCGTCGTCCCGGGTCGCGGGCAGCCGCAGCACCGCCGACCACCCTCCCTCGACGGGCAGCAGCGAGACGGGGCTCTGCGCCGTGATCGCCCTCTTCAGCGTCGCGAGGTTGCGCGCGATCCGCTCTCGCACCGGGCGCTGCAGGGCCTCGCGGTGGCGCAGCCAGACGGGCGCCGCGCGCAGCACCGGGGCGCCCACAGAGAGGAAGCTGTCGGCGATGTGCTCCAGCCGTCGGAGGGCCTCGAGCGCGCGCGGCGTCGGGGCCGCCGACGCACCCAGCCGAGCTTCATCTGCGGCAGCGCGAGGGTCTTGCTGAGCCCGCTCAGGGTGAAGGTGAGCACCTCGTCGCAGCCGACGAAGCTGGGCGCCCTGAGGGGGTCATCGCGGTGCGGATACTCGAGGAAGACCTCGTCGACGAGGAGGGCGATGCCGTGCTGGCGGCACCGGGCGAGGAGCGCCTCTCGGAGCTCGAGGGTGACGTAGGCCCCGGAGGGGTTGTTGGGGTGCACCAGCGCGATGGCCCGGGTGCTCGGGGTGATGGCCTCGTCGAGGGCGTCGAGGTCGAGCTCCCAGCGGCCGTGCCAGGTCGAGCCCACGGGGGTGAGCGCCACGCCCTCCAGCCGGGCGAGGTCGTCGAGGAGGGGGTAGCTCGGGTGCCCCACCACCACGGCGTCGCCGCGGTCGCAGAGCAGGTTGAAGAGCCAGCCGTAGGCCTCGCTGGTGCTGGCCGAGAGGCGCAGGTGCTCCGGGTCGACGGCGTAGCCCAGGGAGGCGTAGTACGCGGCGACGGCAGCGCGCGCGGGGAGGGGGCCCGCGGGGTCGGGGTCGTAGCGGCCGACCCCTGGATCAGCGAGCGCGGCGATGAGCTCCGGGGCGAGCGGCGGGAGGTCGACCGCGGTGGGGTTGGAGGCGGTGAGGTCGATCAGGCCGGGGAGCGCGCGGCGCTCGGCGATGGCGACGCTGAGCGGCGACGGCCGGGTGATCCAGGCGGTGCGATCAGAGAACATCGGACGACCTCATCAGCGCGGCGGACTCCTCCGGGGAGAACACGGTGCAGGACATCCCCCCGGAGAGCTCGAAGCCCGCGTCCCCTCCGCGGCGCACCTGGATCTCCAGCAGCCAGTGCGCCCAGGGCTCCCCCCACTTCGCCCTCGCGGGCTGCCGCAGCAGGAGGTTGTAGTCCGCGTCGCCGGAGACGCGGCGCACCTGTCGGAGCGTCTGCCGGAGCATCGCCGCGAGGGGCAGGAGCAGCGCGTCGGGCGTAGCGCCGAAGTGGGCGATCGGGGCGCGAGGGACGATCCAGGTCTCGTGCGAGCGCGCGGAGGCCCACGGGCAGAGCGCGACGAAGTGCGGGTCCGAGGCGACGACCCGTTCGCCTGCGGCGAGCTCGGCGTCGATGAGCCATTGCACCAGCGACGAGCCCTCGCGGCGATGGTGTCGCGCGGCCACCGCATCGCGTCGGCGCACCGAGGGCGGCACCACCGGGCACGTCATGACCTGCGAGTGAGGGTGGCGGAGCGAGGCCCCGGAGCGAGGCCCCCGGTTCTTGAAGAGCAGCACCGCGGCGGCGTCGGGGCGCTCGGCGAGGCAGCGGTGCCGCGAGCGGTGGAGGTCGAGCACCGTCGCAAGGGCGTCGGGGTCGAGGTCCGAGAGGTCGGCGTCGTGGAGGGGGGTCTCGACGATCACCTCGTGGGCGCCCACCGCGGGGCGCTCCCGGAATACCCCACGGTGTATGGTGGCCCCGCCGATCGCGCCGCGGCCCATCATCGGGAAGCGGTTGGTGACCGCGCGCGCCAGCCAGCGGCCGCTCGCGTCGAGGCGCTCCTCGGTGGCGGCCTCGGCCTCGCCCTCGCGCCCGGGGCAGAAGGGACACTCGCTCGGGCCGCGGAGCGTGTCCGGGCGGCTGGTCATGTCCCGGGGCGTGTTGCGCCGGTGCGAGGCCAGCAGGCACCAGCGCGCGGTGAGGGCGTCCCAGCGGAGCGTCGGCGAGGGTTCGGGAGCGTTTGGCGTCGGCACCGGCGGCGCTGTACCCGCTACCGCAGGACGGCGTCCCGGCGCAACGCGGCGCCACGGAGCCGGTAAAGGCGTCGCGCTCCCGCGGAGAGGTCTGTTATGGTCCCCGGCTACGGCCCATCTACGACCGTCGTACACCCCTCTCGGAGCGCCCGATGCCGAAGTTCCAGAAGAAGCACACGCACTACGCCGCCCGCGTCGCGAAGCCGCGCGAGAGCCTGGTGCCCCCGGCCCCGGAGGCCGCCGAGGCGCTCCTCGAAGTGATGACCATCGCCGCCTGCGTCGACGGCAAGATGGCGCCCGACGAGAGCCACCAGCTCTGCGAGCAGATCCGCGCGACGCCGGGCTTCACCCACCTCGACAACCACGCGCTCGCCCGCACCGTCGAGGGCTTCGTGCTGCGCATCGCCGCGGAGGGCATCCCCGCCCGGGTGCGCACCATCGCCAAGGCGATCGGCGACGACATGGAGGCCCGCGAGGAGGCCTTCGCCCTCGCCACGCTCTTCGTCCTCTTCGACGGCGAGGTCGGCGACGAGGAGCAGGAGTTTCTCGAGCTGCTGCAGAAGGCGCTGCACCTCTCCGACGAGCGCGCGAGCCACATCTCCTCCCTCCTCGCCGAAGCGGACTGACACCTCGGCTACGCACCCGACTCCCTCGCGGTGCGTCGTGCGCTTCACTGCCGCGCTGCGCCATCCAACGCTCTCACGCGGCGCGTCGTTGCGCCCCGCCTGAGATGGCCGGAGAGTGAAGGGTACGGCACGCATCGACCTGGTGCGTCGAGACGTGCCGAGGGGCTGAGAACGCGGCGTGCAGTGGGTGTCACGATGAGCGAAGCAATGTCGATGACGGTGCTCCAGACCGCTCGCCTGGAGCTGGTGCCGATCACCTTGAGCCTGGTCGAGGCCGTGATGGCCGACGACTGCGCGGAGGTCGAGCGCATCGCGGGGGCGAGGTTCCCTGGTAAGTGGCCGGGTCGGTGCCTGATCGAGCGTGCCTTCAGCGCCTCGGTCGAGCGCATCCGCGCCGATCCCTCGCTGCGGCTGTGGGGCGACCGGCTGATGATCGCCACCTCCGGCCAGGGTGACCGGCACATCGTCGGCAGCGTGGTGTTCCATGGGGCGCCCGACGAGGAGGGCGTGGTGGAGATCGCCTACGGGGTCGAGCCAAGCTCGCAGGGCCAGGGCTACGGCGCCGAGGCGACCTGCGCGATGGTCGAGTGGGCGCTCGAGCAGCCCGGAGTGAGGGCGGTCACGGCGTCGACCTTCCCCTGGCACACCTCGTCGGTGAAGATCATCCGCCGCGCGGGCATGGAGCACTGCGGCTGGCGCGAGCACGACCTGCTCGGCGAGCTGGAGATCTTCGAGCGGCGTCGCATCGACGCCCCGTGCTACGTCGGCGCGAGCACCCGCGAGGCGGCGGCGCGGGCGTTCCGGGCGGGCTGACTCAATCGCTCCAGCGGGGATAGGGGCGCGGGGCGGCGCGGGGGGGACAGGGCGGTGACCGGCGAGGGACCTGACCCGGTGCCGTGAGCGATGCCGCGAGCGACGGTGCCCACGGGGGTTCGCGGCTCCGTCGAAGGCGCGGCGTCCACGAAGGCGGCGGGGGTAGCTGGCGTCGGATCAAGAGGCTCGACGGGGGCCGGTGCCGGGGCGGCCGCGGGCTGCGTCGGGGCTGCGGGCTGCGTCGGGGCCTCGGGCTGCGTTGGGGCCTCGCGGGCGGCGACCGGCGCCGCCGCGGGGGCCGCGATGGGCGTCGAGGCGCGGCGGTGCGAGGGGAGCGCGGTGAAGAGCGCGATGCCGAGGCCGAGGAGCAGCGCGAGGGCGGAGGCGGTGCGGGTGGCGGTGACCCGCGGGTGACGGGCAGAGCCGGCGAAGGGGCCGCTGGTGAGGCCCGTGCGGGCGCCGTCCACGGGCAGCGCCTCGATGGCGCGAAGAAACTCCTCCGCGGTCTCCGGTCGGTCTGCGGGGCGCTTCTTGAGGGCCGCGGCGACGAGGGCGTCGAGCTCCGGGGGAATGGCCGCCGAGGGGTTGAGGTCGAGCACCCGCGGCGGGGGCGTCATGATGTGGTGCGCCATGACCACCACGGCGTCGTCTTCGCCGAAGGGCACCACGCCGGTGAGCATCTGGAAGAGCATCACGCCGACGGCGTAGAGGTCGCTGCGACCGTCGAGGGGGCGGCCCTGCGCCTGCTCCGGGGACATGTACCGGGGCGTGCCGAACACCGTGCCCTCCTGGGTGGAGAGCGGGTCGATGGGCGCGTCGGCGCCGCCCGGACGGATCTTCGCGACCCCGAAGTCGACGACCTTCACCAGCTCCTCGCCGCTGGCGTGGGCGTCGACCCGGGCGAGGAAGATGTTGTCGGGCTTGAGGTCGCGGTGGACGATGCCCGCCCGGTGGGCCTCGCCGAGAGAGCGGAGGATGCCCGTGGTGATGCGTAGCGCCTCGGCCACCGGGAGCGCTCCGTCGCGTCGCAGCCGGGTGGAGAGCATCTCGCCCTCCAGCAATTCCATCACCAGGAAGAGCAGCCCGTCGGCGGTCTGCCCGAAGTCGAGCACCGCCACGGTGTTGGGGTGGCGGAGGTTGGAGAGCGCCTGGGCCTCGCGGTGGAAGCGCGCCACGGTGTCCGGGTCGCGCCCGAGCTCGCGGCGCAGCACCTTGACCGCCACGTCGCGCCCCAGCGCCCGCTGCTCGGCGCGGTAGACCGTGCCCATGCCGCCGACGCCCAGCCGGTCGAGGATGTCGTAGCGGTCGGCCAGCACGGTGCCGATGAGCGCGTCGTCCATCGAGCGCTCGAAGGCCGCCACCGTCAGCAGCCGACGACCGTCGTGCGAGCACCGCGTGACGGATCCGCTGAAGCTGGACTGGCAGGCTGGGCAGATGCGCATGCAGGGTCTCGGTGACTCTCCGGTGCTCCGATGCCGTGATAGCTTCAGCCGTCGTGGGTGCGCCTTCTGAGTGCGACGCGTTCAGCCGGTCGAGGGCCCGGCCCCCGCGATGGTACGCCATCGTCGCGGCCCTCGTCCTGGGACCGTACATCCACGATGACATCGCGTGGGCCGACCCGCTAGACGAGCCGTGGCGCATCGCACGGGCCGACCCCCTGTCCCGCCTTCGGAGCGTCGAGCTCTCCCGACGACGGGGAGGGCTCTGGGCCATCGTGCGCGCCCGGCTCGAAGGGGGCCGCGGCCTCTCGGAGGTCGATCGCAGCGCGGAGGACGAGGCACTGCTCTCGCTCCTCGCCCAGGAGCCCGACCTCTCCGCCCGGCTCACCGCGCTCACCGCGCTGGCCCTCCCCCTCGGCCGGGACACCCGCTCGCTCGCGGCGCGCGTCGAGGCGCTGCGCCTCCCCGAGCTCGCTCCTCCCGCCCTCGCGCTGGCGGCGCTTCACGCCGTGGGCACCACCGAGTCGCTGCTCGACGCGGCCCGGGCGCGGGGCAGCGTGGTGCCTGACGACGAGCTCGCGGCGGTGGCCCTCGACGCGCTCGCCACCCGCCAGCACGCCGAGCTGGAGGGGCGCACCGTCGAGGAGCCGCTGTCGTGGCGCATCCAGGCGAGGCGGCGCGACCCGGGCGCGGCGGCGGCGATCGTCGCGGAGCTGGTGCGGGCCTCGGTGGAGATCCGCGGGGGGAGGGGCCTGTCGGCCATTCGCGCGGCGAGGGAGCTGCGGCTCACCGAGGCCTCCGTGGCGCTGCTGGAGATCGCTCGGTCGGGGCCCGAGCGCGAGCTGCGTCGGCAGGCCGTCGAGGCCCTCGGGGACGTCGGGGGAGTCGCCGACGAGGCGCTGGCCGGGCTGCTCGACGACCCGGTGACGCGCGGTCCCGCGCTGGGCGCGGTGGCGCGGCTGCGGGCGCTGGGCGCGGTGGCGGCGGTGCGGCGCTGCCTGCAGCTCGATGACCCGAGCGACCGGCGGAGCGCGGAGGAGGCGCTCGCCTCGCTGCGCGGAGAGGCCGCGTCGGCTCCGGGCGAGGAGGCGACGACGGAGGGGGCGAGCCCGGCGGCGCTGCGTCGCGCGCTGCTCACGGAGGTCGACGAGGGCGTGAGGCTGCGGGCGGCGATGGCGCTCGCGCGACGCGAGGGGAGCGGGGCGCTGCCGGCGCTGGAGGCGGCGCGGGCGGTGGCGTGGAGCCGACGGCTCCTCGACGGGCTCTCGCTCGCCGCGGCGGCGGCGCGGGCCTCGGCGGAACCTTGACCCCGGCGTTGGGTCGGTGTCATTGCCGACCCCGCCATGGAATCCCAAGAGAGCAACAAGACGGGCGCTGCGGCCGCGGAAGAGACGATGCCGCTGGAGGCGATCCTCGAGCGGCTGGCGAAGGTGGTCGAGTCGCTGGAGAAGGGTGACCTGCCCCTCGAGGAGTCGCTGCGGGTCTTCGAAGAGGGCGTGCGGTTGACGCGCGCCGGGCAGCGCCGCCTCGATGCCGCGGAGAAGCGGGTCGATCAGCTCGTGACCAACGAGGTCGGCGAGACGACGCTCCAGCCCATGACCCGGGGCTGAGCTCGCGCCACGGCGCTGAGGGCTCGGATCCACAGCGTCGACGCACTGTCCCGAGTCTGGACGTTTCGAGAAAGCCGGTGGTATGACCGCCGCGCCGCGAAGGCGGTGGTGAATTCCGCGGGTGACGTGACGAACACGAGCGCCGCGGTCCCGATGGCTTAGGTGGAGGAGACACGACGATGCGGCACTCTCGATGGTTGGCTTTGATCCTCGTGGCGCAGGCGGTGGCGCTGCCCATGACGGCCTTCGCGCAGACTCCGCCCGCCGGCGGTCGTCCCGCCGCGGCGACCGACGAGGAGGACGAGGAGGACATCGACGACGAGGACGCCCCGGCCGCCCCGGCCGCGACCTCACCCGCAGCGACCGCGCCCGCCGCCACCCCGGAGCAGCCCGGCACGCCGGAGACCGACGAGGCCCGGCGCACCCGCATCCTCCCCCGCTTCTCGTCCCTCGACGGCTCCATCGGCCTGCTCCACACCCGCGCAGCGCAGACCGGCGCGGCGGGGTCGTTCCGCTTCGGCCTCATCGGCGAGTACTTCGGCGCGTCGGAGTACCTCCGCCCCCCGACGCTCGGGGGCACCGCGGCGGTCGGCGTCGACTCCGCCTCGCACGTCGGCGGCACCGCGACGCTCTCCTACTCTCCCCTCGACTTCCTCGAGATCTTCGCCTCGATCCGCGCCTACGCCAACGCCAACGACCGCGAGCGCCCGAGCCTCTTCCAGGTTCTCGGCGACACCACCCTCGGCGTGAAGGGCGCGGCGCGCATCTGGCGCGGCCTCTACGTCGGCGGCTACGCGTCGCTCTACCTCCTCAACCGCTCCGGTGACATCGGCCTGCTCGGCGACTCGACCAGCGCCGACTTCGGCGTGCTGAGCACCCTCGACCTGCGCGACTTCGGCGCCAGCGTGCCGCTGCGCTTCCACATCAACGCCCACTACTACCTCGACAACAGCTCCGCGATCGTCTCGCAGACCGAGGAGCGTCGCCGCGCCGCCCAGCCCGGCTACGACGCCGCGCGCTGCGCCTCCGGGGCCATCGACCCGACCTGCTTCCTCGAGGTCTCCCGCATCGAGCGCCACGCGCTCGGCATCAACCGCGTCGACCGCTTCGGCATCAACCTCGCGGCCGAGGCCGAGCTCCCGTGGGTGCGGCCCTTCCTCGAGTGGCACGTCGGCGTCCCGGTCAACCGCCAGGGCTACTCGTGCTTCGAACCTGGCACCGGCATGTCGGGCCCCGGCGGCGCCGCTGACGACGACGCCTGTCTCGCCCGCGAAGGCTTCTCCGCGATGCCCTCGCGCTTCACCATCGGCACCCGGGTGCTCCCGCCGGTCCGCGGCCTCGCCGCGCTCCTGGCCTTCGACATCGCCACCAGCGGGAGCTCCACCTTCGTCCGCGAGCTCGCCCCGACGCCCCCGTGGCAGTTCTACTTCGGCGCGTCCTTCGCGTACGACATCCATCCGCCGGTGCAGCGCGTCGAGGTCCCCGGGCCGGAGCGCGTGACGACCCGCGAGGTCGACCGCACTCCGCCGGGCGGCCACGTGGTCGGCATGGTCCGCGACGCCGAGAGCCACAACGCCGTCGGCGGCGCCATCGTGAACTTCACGGGTCACCCCGAGCTGCACATCCTCGCGACCGCCACCGACGGTCGCTTCCGCTCCGGGCACATCGCTCCGGGCGAGTACCGCCTCGCGGTCACCGCGCCGGAGTTCAACCCCGGCGAGTGCACCTTCACCGTGCCCGCGCCGGCGCCGGCGCCCGAGGGCTCGACCGCCCCGGCCCCGAACGCCGACGCCGAGGTCAACGTCAACTGCGA
>JADJAE010000055.1 GCA_016704445.1 Deltaproteobacteria bacterium | reverse complement strand
GAGCCCACCATCGGGCTCCATGGTCGGGACACGCAGCGGCTGGTGAAGGCCATGCGGGCGCTGGTCGACCGGGGCGCCAGCGTGATCGTGGTGGAGCACGACTCCGAGGTGATCCAGAGCGCAGACTGGATCGTCGACCTGGGCCCCGCGGGCGGCAAGGCGGGCGGTCACGCAGGGCAATGGTCCGGCGGCGGAGGTGCTGGCGGGCGACGGCCCCACCGCGAGGGCGCTGCGCATCGCCGTGGGGGAAGGGGCGCGGAGCCGCCCGATGAAGGACGTCCCGATGCTCACCCTCAAGGGAGCGCGGGGGCACAACCTCCAATCGACCACGGCGAAGTTTCCATTGGGACGCTTCGTGTGCGTGGCGGGCGTGTCGGGCAGCGGCAAGAGCACGCTGGTGGAGAAGATCCTGCTGCGGGCGGTGCGGGAGAAGCTGAAGCTCACCACTGAAGAGCCATTGGCCCATCAGTCCATCGACGGGTGGAAGGCGCTCAAGCGGGCGGTGGCCATCGACCAGTCGCCCATCGGTCGCACGCCCCGCTCGGTGCCGGCGACCTATGTGGGTATCTGGGACGAGATCAGGAAGCTGTTCTCGCTGATGCCCGAGGCGAAGAAGCGGGGGTGGGGCATCGGGAGGTTCTCGTTCAACACCAGCGCCGAGAGCGGCGGAGGGCGCTGCGAGACCTGCGACGGCGCGGGGGTGAAGCACGTCGAGATGGCCTTCATGGCCGACGTGGTGGTGCCCTGCGAGGTGTGCGCGGGGGCGCGGTTCTCGCGAGAGACCTGCGACGTCAAGCTGCATGGTTATGACGCCGGGGAGATCCTGGGGCTGACGGTGGAGGAGGCGAGGCAGGTGTTCTCCCAGGTGGCGAAGGTGAAGCGCCCGCTCGACCTGCTTCACGACCTGGGGGTCGGGTACCTGGCGCTGGGGCAGGGCTCGCACACGCTCTCCGGCGGCGAGGCGCAGCGCATCAAGCTGGCGACGGAGCTGCAGACCGGGGGCGGCGGGACGCTCTATGTGCTCGACGAGCCCACCACGGGGTTGCATGTGTCCGACGTGATGAAGCTCATCACGGTGATGCAGCAGCTGGTCGACCGGGGCGACTCGCTGGTGGTGATCGAGCACCACCCGTCGGTGCTGAGGGCCGCCGACTGGATCCTCGAGCTCGGCCCCGGAGGGGGCGCGCTGGGGGACGGGTCGTGGCGGAGGGGACGCCGGACGACATCGCCCGGGGGGACACGGCCACGGCGTCGGTGCTGCGGGGCTGAGAACGCCCGCGGGTGGGCGAAGGGCTTGACCCGGACGCCGTCCGCGGGTGATCACCGCCCGGCGCGATGGAACAGCACTACGACCTCGTCGTGATCGGGAGCGGCCCAGGCGGCGAAGGCGCCGCGATGAAGGCCACCAAGTCGGGTCTGTCGGTGGCGGTGGTGGAGCGCTACCACGACGTCGGCGGCGGCTGCACCCACTGGGGCACCATCCCGTCCAAGGCGCTGCGGCACTCGGTCTCGCAGCTCGCGGAGTTTCGCAACAACCCGCTCTTCATGCCGCTGCTCGCCAACGACGAGCCCATCCCCCTCTCCGGGATGCTTCGCTCGGCGGAGAGCGTGGTGCGGCGGCAGGTGGCGATGCGCCACGGCTTCTACGAGCGCAACCGCGTGCGCGTGGTGCACGGCTCGGCGCGCTTCACCGGGCCCAACGTGGTGGAGGTCGAGGCGCCCGGCGGGGCCTCCGAGCGGCTGCACGCGCGGGCCTTCGTGGTCGCCTCCGGGTCGCGGCCCTACCGCCCGGCCAACGTCGACTTCTCGCACTTCCGCATCTGCGACAGCGACACGGTGCTGCGCCTCAAGGACACGCCCTCCAACATCACCATCTACGGCGCCGGGGTGATCGGCTGCGAGTACGCGTCGATGTTCCGCACGCTCGGCGTGAAGGTGAACCTCATCAACACGCGCGACAAGCTGCTGTCCTTCCTCGACGACGAGATCATCGACGCGCTCTCCTATCACCTGCGCGACCAGGGCTGCGTCATCCGCCACAACGAGGAGATGGAGCGCATCGAGCCCGTGGAAGACGGCGTGGTGCTGCACCTGAAGAGCGGCAAGCGGGTGAAGAGCGACGTGCTGCTCTGGGCCAACGGCCGCACCGGCAACAGCCAGAACATGGGCTTCGAGGCCCTCGGCGTGGTCACCGACGACCGCGGCCAGATCAAGGTCAACGAGCAGTACCAGACCTCGCTCCCGCACATCTACGCGGTGGGCGACGTCATCGGGCAGCCCGCCCTCGCCAGCGCGGCCTACGACCAGGGGCGCTTCGCGGCCACGCACGTCGCCTGCGGCTCATGCGACAACCGGCTCGCGCAGGACATCCCCACCGGCATCTACACTACGCCGGAGATCAGCTCGCTCGGGCGCACCGAGCGCGAGCTCACGGCGGACAAGGTCCCCTATGAAGTGGGGCACTCGCTGTTTCGCAGCCTCGCGAGGGCGCAGATCACCGGGCAGACCGTCGGCATGCTCAAGCTGCTCTTCCACCGGGAGACGCTGGCCATCCTGGGGATCCACTGCTTCGGCCACCAGGCCAGCGAGATCATCCACATCGGTCAGGCGGTGATGAGCCAGCCCGAGGGCCGCAACACGATCAACTACTTCGTGAACACGACCTTCAACTACCCCACCATGGCCGAGGCCTATCGGGTGGCGGCGCTCAACGGGCTCAACCGCCTGTTCTGACCAGAGATCAGAAGGTCGCGACGGCCCCGAGGTGGAAGGCCCAGTCCTGGTCGATGCCGTTGCGCATTCCCCACCAGGAGTAGTGCTCCGCGGAGGCCTTCAAGCGATATCCGCGCTCGACGACGTACTGCGCGCCGAGGGTCCACCGGGAGACGCCCGCCTCGAAGTCGAGCTGTGAGCCGGGGGCGGTGTTGCCTCGGCGGCGCATGCCGTCCCAGCGCAGGATGACGTCGAGGTTGCGCAGCACCGGCTGCTCGACCTCCACGTACCAGCCGTCCCTCACCTGGAAGGTGCGCTCCGGGAGCGATCCGTCGGCCTGGGTCTGGAGCATGTACTCGAAGCGGCCCTGGTCGGCGGCGTACATGTCCGTCCGCCGGATGAGGTACTCCGCGCGCACGTTGGTTCGACCGGCGCGCAGGTAGAGGTCGGCGCCGAGCACGGTGTAGGTCATGCGGGCGCGGGTGTCGTAGGCGCCCCAGATGGCCGATCCGCCGAGGCTGAGGTCGACGCGGCTGGCGAGCCTGGCGGTGAGCCCCACCCGGCCTCCCACCGAGGGCTGGGAGTTGTTGTCGATGTAATAGGGAGCGGCGGAGCGAGACGCGATGAAGTCGACGTCGTAGGGGGTGTCGGTGTTGGCGCGCAGCCCGGCGACGGCGTGGGCGGCGTAGTCGAACTGCAGGCTTCGGTCGAAGAAGTGGGTGCCCGAGAGCTCGATGCCGTTGTCGACATAGGGGGAGGGGAGCACCGAGTCGCCGAAGATGTTCAGGCGGAGCATCCGGCCCATGTCGTAGGGGAGGGGCTTGTCGCTGAGGCGGTGGTTGCCCGGGTCGTGGCGTAGCCCGAACTCGCCGAAGGTCGGGGAGAAGCGCCCCACTCGGATGTTGAACTCATCGGCGAGGCGGAAGTCGACATAGGCCATGCCGACCTCGAAGCCGTGGCAGCCGAAGCAGGCTTTGACGTTGGCGGAGGCGTGGGAGGAGATGTCGATGGCGAGCTTGAGGGAGAGCTCTTCAGTGAAGCCGTCGAGGGTGTGGCTCGCGGGGCGGGGGTCGCTCCGGCCGAAGGGGCTGAAGAGGTAGTCGAGCTGGAGGGTTCCGGCCAGGTTGAGGTCGATGGCACGGGCCGCGAAGGGCGAGAGCACCCCGACGAGGCAGAGCAGTAGCATCAACGCGCGGGATTTCATCGCGTACCTCCCACGCCGCCATCGGGCGAGCGCCGTGCGGCCGAGTACCAGTTCAGGAAGCGGAGCAGCGCCGGGACGTCGTCGGGGGCGATGCCCGAGCCCGGCATCCGGCGCATGCGGGCGACGTAGACGCGCCAGTGCTCCTCGGAGGAGATGCGGGTGTTGAGCGGGCGGGAGAGAGAGTGGCAGCGGGAGCAGCGCTGGGCGAAGAGCTCGTAGTCGGGCCGCAGCGCCGAGGGGACGGTGGCCGGGTCGAGGCCCTCGCCGCGCTGGTAGGCCGCGCAGCCAAGGAGGATCGTCACGCCCAGCACCACGACCCGCCGCATCGGTGGCGATTGGGCCACAGCGCGCGGCAGCGGCGCAACGGGAATCCCAATCGGCGCAGCGGGTGGAGGGGCTTCAGCGCCCGAGCACGTCGTCGAAGAAGCGGGCGAGGGCGCCGTAGGCCGAGACGCGGTTCTCGCGGCGGAAGATGCCGTGGCCCTCGTTCTCGAAGCGGAGGTACTCGACCCGCTGGTTGCGGGCGCGCAGGGCCGCGACGATCTGCTCGGCCTCCCCGACGGGGACGCGAGGGTCGTTGGCGCCGTGGATGACGAAGAGCGGAGCGCGGATGCGGTCGACGCGGTGGATGGGGGAGACCCGGTCGAGCACGGCGCCGTCGCGGGCGAGGGAGCCGTACTCGGCCTCGCGGAGGGCGCGGCGGTACGAGGCGGTGCGCTCGAGGAAGGTGCGGAAGTTGGCGATGCCGACGATGTCGCAGCCCGCGGCCCAGAGCTCGGGGTTGAGCGTCAGCGCGGCGAGGACCATGTATCCGCCATACGATCCGCCGAGCACGGCGATGCGGTCGGGGTGCACGTCGGGGCGGGCGCGCAGCCAGCGGTTGACCTCGGCGAGGTCGCGCACGCTGTCCTCGCGGCGCTCCACGTCGTCGAGGTGGGAGTAGCGCTTGCCGTAGCCGGTAGAGCCCCGGACGTTGGGCGCCGCCACCACGTAGCCGTGACCCACCATGAACTGGATCACTGCATTGAAGTAGGGAGTGAACTGCGCCTCCGGGCCGCCGTGCACCCAGACGACCACTGGGGCCCTCTCCCCGGGCCGCAGCCCCCTCGGCGTATAGAGGAAGACCGGGACCTCCAGCCCGTCGAAGCTGCGGACGCGCTCCAGGGTGGGCTCGACGAGGGCGTTGGCGTCGAGGCCCGCGTGGTCGGCGGCGGTCACCACGGAGACGGCTCCGTTAGGAGACTCCACGCGATAGATCTCATCGGGGGCGGTGGCGCGGGAGAGGTCGACGAAGAGGGCGCTGCCGTCGTGGGCGAAGGCGATCGAGGAGATGACGCCTGGGGGAAGCGCGGGGCGGGCGATTTCCCGGGGGTGCGCGGGGTCGGAGGCGTCGTAGAGGCGGAGCTGGCTGTAGCCGTCCACATTGAAGACCAGGGCGAGGGTGTCTCTCGAGTGCGCGATGTTCTCGATGTCGTGATCGTCGGTGAGCACGAACTGCGGGGCCCCGGCGAGGGGGGCGTCGGCGGAGAGGAGCGCGAGGTTCATGGCCTCGCGGCCGTGGTCGGAGAGCACCAGCACCCGGTGGCCGTCTCGGGTGAAGATCGGGTGCTGATAACGGACATCGCCCTGGTGGGGAGTGAGCCGGATGGGCGCGGGCGCTGGGGTGGCGAGTCCGACGACGAAGACGTCTTGATCGAAGTTGGAGCGCTCCTCGGTGATGAGGAGGCGCTGACCGTCGGGGGAGAAGTCGATGGCTTCGTGGTGCCCTGCGGCCTCGAAGACCCGGCGGGCGACGCCGTCGTCGGCGGGGCGGACGTAGACGTCGAAGTCCCCGGCGGAGCGGCTGTTGGCGGTGAAGGCCACCTGGCGGCCGTCTTCGGACAGGGCGCCGAAGTTGTTCCTCACCTGGGGTTCGGGGGTGAGGGAGACCATGGAGGCGCCGTCGGGGAGCGAGCGGAAGAGCTGGGTGTTCTCATTGCCGCCGGTGTCGCGGCCCATGAAGAGGAAGCGCCCATCGGGGGCATAGGAGACGAACTGCACCCGCTCGGTGGCGGTGACCAGCCGACGCCATGAGGACTCCGGCACGGGCACGGTGCCGACGGTGAGCGAGTGCGCCTGGGGGAGCCCGGCGGTGTCGGAGAGGAAGGCGACGGCGCGGCCATCGGGAGAGGGCGACGGGGCCCAGGCGCGATGGACATTGAGCAGCTGGTCAAGCGTCGGCCCGGAGCGGGGCTGCCAGCGGACGGTCGGGCGCGCCGGGCGAGCGGCGCAGGCGGAGAGTGCGACGAGGGCGAGGCAGAGGGTGATGGGGCGGCTCATGGCGGCCGGGTGGATATCACACAACGGGCGGGCGAATCAGTATCACCCCAGGAGCTGCAGGTACTCCGCCAGCAGGGTCTTCGTTGCGCCCAGGTTGGGGAAATATACCTCCACCTTGAGCTCAGCGCCGGTGAGCACGGTCTTCACGGTCCCGGTGCCGAACTTCATATGGCGCACCCGCATGCCGCGCTGCCATCCCACTGCGGGGTTGTCGCGCACCAGCACCGGGCCGTCGTTCACCACGGGCAGCTCAGGCTCCCTCGCCCTCGACGGAACCGGGTCGCGCTCCACCCGATATCCGCCACCGCCGCCACCACCGCCGCTGCCCCAGGTGTTGCCGCTCTCGCGCGCCGGGGTGCTCCCCTCACCGAAGTGCCTTCGAGGAACCTTTCCCGACAACACATCGGGCGGTATCTCCAGCAGGAATCGCGACGGCGGATTGATCCGTGTCTGCCCGAAGATCTGCCGGAAGCGGGTGAACGACACGGTGAGCTGCTCCCTCGCCCGGGTGATCGCCACATAGGCCAGCCTCCGCTCCTCCTCCATCTCCTCCGGGTCCGACCCGAGCTCGGTTCCCTTGTAGGGGAACATCCCGTCTTCCATGGCCGCGATGAACACCGCACGAAACTCGAGCCCCTTGGCCGAGTGCACGGTCATCATCGACACCTTGGGGCTGTCCTCCCCTTCGGGGGTCTCTTCATTGAGGGTCACCCGCTCGAGGTATCCGGAGAGCGTCGGCTCGTCGGCCTCCTGGGCATACTCGTGCATCGAGCCCAGCAGCTCCTGGATGTTCTCGTGTCGGGTCTCGTTCTCGACGTCCTTGTTGTCTTCCAGCATCCGGGCGTATCCCGTCTTCTGGAAGACCAGGCTCCCCACCTCCGCGGGCCGGTCGAGCATCGCCGCGGCCTCCCTCCGGATCTCCCCCACCAGCAGATAGAAGCCTGTCAGCGCCTTGCGCGCCGCGGCTCCCACGTCCTCGGGCAGGTCGCCGGTGGCCAACAGCTTCCAGATGGAGGTCTGTCTCGCCGTCGCGTGCGTCGTCACCCGGTCGAGGGTGGTCTTCCCGATCTTGCGGGCTGGTGTGTTCACCACCCTCAAGAGGCTCACATCGTCGTTGGGATTGAGCACCATGCGCAGGTACGCGAGGATGTCCTTCACCTCCGCGCGCTCATAGAAGCGCATTCCCCCATAGATCATGTAGGGGATGTTGGCCGCCCTCATGGCGTCTTCGAGCGGCCTCGACTGCGCGTGGATGCGATAGAAGACCGCGATCTCCTTCGCAGGAACCCCCCTCGCCAGCGTCGACTTCACCCCATGGGCGATGTGCCGTGCCTCCTCGCGCTCGTCTTCACAGGGGAGCAGCTCGATGGGCGCTCCTTCCGAGTTGCGGGTGAAGAGGGTCTTGCCCTCTCGCTGCTGGGCCTTGGAGATCACCGCGTTGGCCGCGCGAAGGATGCGCTGCGTGCTGCGGTAGTTCTGCTCCAGCTTGACGACGAGCGCGTCGGGGAAGTCCCTCTTGAAGTACTGGATGTTGCGGACGTCCGCGCCGCGCCAGCGGTAGATGGCCTGGTCGTCGTCGCCCACCACGCAGAGGTTGCGGTGCTCATTGACCATCGCGCGCAGCATCCGATACTGGCACGTTGTTGGTGTCCTGAAACTCGTCCACCAGGAGGTATTGAAACTGCTCCTGGAGTTCTTCCCTCACGCTGGCGTCGCGCTCGACGAGGCGGGTGAGTCGGGAGAGCAGGTCGCCGAAGTCCACGGCGCCGTTCTTGGCGAGGTGCTTCTCGTAGGCCTCCCAGGCGCGGGCGATCTGCTTGTCGTGGAGGGTGACCGCGCGGGCCATCAGGTCATCGGGCTCGAGCACCTCCTGCTTGGCGCGGTCGATGGCGCCGAGCACGTTCCTCACCGGCAGGAACTTCTCATCGATCTTGAGCTCGTCGAAGACGCGGTTCATGACCGAGCGCTGGTCGCCGTCGTCGTAGATGGCGAAGTCCTGGCGCAGCCCGGCGCGCTCGTGGAAGCGCCGTAGCAGGCGCGCCCCGAGGGCGTGGAAGGTGCTGATCCAGAGGCCCCGGGCGCGGTCGTGGCCGACGATGCGGTGGAGGCGCTCTCGCATCTCCTGGGCGGCCTTGTTGGTGAAGGTCACCGCGAGGATGCGCCACGGGGGGATGTTCTTCTCGTCGAGGATGTGGGCGATGCGGAAGGTGATGACCCGGGTCTTCCCGGAGCCCGCGCCGGCGAAGACCAGCAGCGGACCGTCGGTGCGGAGGGCGGCCTCGAGCTGCGGGGGATTGAGCTCTCGGGCCAGGGCGTCGCGGTCGATCAAAGGGGTCTCCAGGGGGCTTCGTCGGAGGGGGCTTCGTCGGGGGCGGAGCGGGCGTCCGCCATGGTCCAGAAGGCGCGCACCTCGTCGAGCGAGGAGAGCCGTGAGGCGGGCGGCAGCGATTCGATGAGGGTCTTGCCGTAGCTTCGCGTGACGATGCGCCGGTCGAGGATGGCCACGATGCCGACGTCCTTGCGGGTGCGGATGAGGCGCCCGAAGCCCTGCTTCAGCGCGAGCGCCGCGGCGGGCACCTGGAGCGCCTCGAAGGGCTTGATTCCCTGCTCGATGAGCCTGGCGATGCGGGCGCCGGTGACGGGGTCGTTGGGGGCGTCGAAGGGCAGCTTGTCGATGATGACCAGGCGCAGCGCCCGGCCCGGGACGTCGACTCCCTCCCAGAAGCTGGAGGTGGCGAAGAGCACCCCGTCGTGGGCCGCGCGGAAGCGGTCGAGCAGCACCCTCTTGGGGAGCTGTCCCTGCACCCAGGTGGGGAAGGCCCACGCGTCGCGCAGGGCGTCGTAGAGGGCGCGCATGACCCTCACGCTGGTGCAGAGCACGAAGGCCCCGCCGCCGGTGATGGCGATGAGCTTCTTGATCTCCGCGCAGGCGGCGTCGAGCCAGCGGTCTTCGCGGGGCTCTGGGAGGTTGCGGGGGATGTAGAGCCCGGCCTGCTCGCCGTAGTCGAAGGGGGAGGGGAGGGAGTGCTCGGCGGTGTCTTCGGGCATGCCGAGGCGCTGTCGGATGAAGGCGAAGTCGCCGCCGGTGGAGAGCGTGGCGGAGGCGAGGATGACCGCTCCCTTGCGGCTCCAGAGGCGCTCCTTCATCAGCGGACCGATCTCGACGGGCGAGGCCCCGATGGCGCCGCCGCCGCGGGCGTCGGGCTCGGCGAAGGCCACGTGGGTCTGCGACTCCTCATCGAGGATGGTCTGGAGGGACTCCTTGAGGGTGGCCGCGCGGCGGGAGACCGAGAGGAGCTGGTCGCTCGATCCGACGAAGTCGCGCACGTGGCCGAGGAGCCCGTCGAGGCCTTCCATGAGCAGCCGGGCGCCGTCGTCGAACTCGCCGCGGCGCATGGAGGCCTGGAGCAGCAGCCGGCCGGTGCTGCGGGGGATGGAGGAGAAGAGCCGCAGCGCCCCGGAGGAGAGCTGCATCAGGGTGCGCAGGACGGACTGCTCGCGGGAGCGGTCGACGAAGAAGCCGGCGGCCCGGAGGGCGCGGTCGGCGTCTCGGACGAGGGTGTCGACGCGGGTGCGGGTGAGGCGCACCCCGAAGAACTCCGTGGCGACGTCTTCGAGGGCGTGGGCCTCGTCGAAGATGATGGCGTCGTAGTCGGGGAGGGCCTGGGCGCCGGAGAAGCCGTTGCGCAGGGCGAGGTCGGCGCAGAAGAGGTGGTGGTTGGTGACGATGATCTGCGAGGCCTCGGCGGAGCGGCGCATCTTGGTGACGAAGCACTCTTCGTAGAAGCGGCACTTGGCGCCGATGCGGGTGTCGGAGCTGGAGGTGACCTCCCGCCAGACGGGGGCGTCTTCGGGGAGCGAGGGGAGGTCGCTGCGGTCGCCGGTCTCGGTGCGCTCGACCCAGTCGAGGATACGGTCGATGCCGTGCTCGGGCGCGACGGCGCCGGTGACGATGGCCTGGCGGTACTCCTCGAGGCGGCGCTTGCAGACGTAGTTGGAGAGGCCCTTCACGAGCGTGACGTCGGGGTGGAGCCCGAGGCGCTTGAGCGTGGGGATGTCCTTCTCCACGAGCTGCTCGCCGAGGGCCTTGGTGGCGGTGGAGATCACCACCCGCTGCGCGCTCTCCGCCGCCGGGACCAGGTACGCGAGGGACTTCCCCGTGCCGGTGCCGGCCTCGATGAGGAGGGTTCCGCTCTCGCGGAGGGCGCGCTCGACGGCATCGGCCATCCGAAGCTGCTCCTCCCGGGGTTCGTACCCGGGGAGCACCTTCGCGAGGGGGCCGTGGGGTCCTAGCCTTTCGCGCGCTGCCATGGTGAGGGTGTAGCCCGGGCCATAGCATGCGCCCTGCGCCGGGGGATACCCGCGCTCCCTCGGGGCATGACAGGATATGTCACATCCTCCCGTTGCGTCGCGGAACGGATTAGGGTTGCTCGCGATGCGCAGGACTCTCTCGTTGGCGGCGGTGCTGGTGCTGGTGGCTTGTCGGGACGCTCGTCCGCCGACGGCGGTGAGGGACGCGGAGGCGGTGAGGGTGACGGCGACGCCGACGGCGCCGGAGGGGGTGCTGGGGAGGGTGACGCTGGCGAGGCCGAGGGCGACGGCGGAGGCGCTGGGGGAGCGGCTGGGAGCGAGGGTTCCGGTCGACCTGCTGCTGGCGGTGGGGGCGGGCGTTCCGATGGCGGTGCTGGGGGCGGTGGACACGTCGAGGCCGGTGACGGCGTGCGCGGTGGAGCGCGGAGCGACGGGGGTGTCGTGGGTGCTGGCGCTGACGCCGCGGAGCGCGGCGGAGGCGAGGGCGGCGCTGTCGTCGCGGTACCGGATGGTCGCGGTGGAGGGCCTCGGAGACCGGGCGGAGTCGAGGGAGGGAGCTGGGGGCGAGGGGGTGTCGTGCGCGCTGGTTCCGGTGGTGGACGCGGTGGCGGCGAGGGTGGTGTGCGCGACGGACGCGGCGCTGCTGGCACGCGCGAGGCGGTGGCTGGCGTGGACGACGACGGCGGCGGGGGGAGGCGCGGCGGGGGAGGACGACGTGGTGGCCTCGCTGGGTGAGGGCGCGGCGCCGAGGTTGAGGGCGCGGTCGCAGTCGGTGACGACGCAGCTGCTGGCCGAGTGGAGCGCGGCGGCCAGCGAGGCGCGGAGGGAGCACGATCGGCCGCCGGACTACGGGGATCCGGAGGCGGCGCTCGGGGTGCTGGAGCGGGCGCGCGACGCGGTGGGCGCGGCGATGGGGGAGGTGCGCGGGCTGCGGGTGGCGATGCGCGTGGGGGAGGAGGGCGTGGCGGTGACGACGGTGGCGACGCTGCCGAGAGGCGGCACCTCGGGCGTGGCGGCGGACGCGGTGGCGAGGGCGGGCGCGGGCGCGGGAGGGGCCGAGGCGCTGGCGCGCTGGGTGGCTCCGGACGCGGACGTGCGAGCGTGGGTGAACACGCCAGGCGACGGGCACCGGGTGCTCTGGAGGAGCGCGGTGGATGCTGCGGTGAGGGTGCTGGGCACGCGCGTGGGGGACGGCGTGGCGGCGAGGCGGACGCTGGAGGCGCTGGGCGGGGAGAGCGGAGAGGCGGCGGCGCTGGGCGGGGTGACGCGCGGGGGAGGGAGCGCGGGAGGGAGCGCGGGGGGAGAGTGGACGCTGGTGGTGGGGCAGAGGGATGGAGGGCGCTCGGCGAGGGCGGCGCTGGGGCAACTGGCGACGGCGCCGTGGGTGCGAGCGCTGCGCTGGGGTGGACGAGGGGTGAGGGTGACGGGCTGCGGCGCGGGGGCGTGGTGTGCGACGCTGACCGGGGGCACGGCAGCGGGGACGGCGGGGACAGCGGACGGGGACCAGGGCGGGGACGCGGGGACGGGGACGATGGTGCTGGCGGTAAGGGGCGAGGCGCTGGTGGCGATCGGGGGCGCGAGGGCGAGGTCGGCGCTCGACGGGCTGGACGCGCGGCTACGGGCGGGTGGAGGAGCGGATGCGGGCGCGAGGAGGGGCGCGGGGGAGAGCGCGGGAGGGGAGGGAGAGCGCGGTGGTGACGGTGCGGGGGCAGGGGGCGACGGCGGCGCGAGCGCTGGCGCGAGGAGGCTATGGGACGGCGCTGGCGGAGGGCGACGGGGTGGTCGCGACGGGGCGGGTGGTGGTTCCGTGGTGGGTGCTGGAGGCGGCGCGGAGCGGGATCGCTCGAGGAATACACTGAGGAGTAAGAAGGGGCGCGGCGGGGCCAAGGGGGCGAAGAGATTCGTTGACAGGGGACCGTGGGTGGGGTAGCAATGTCCCCAGCAAGAGCCCAGATAGCTCAGTTGGTAGAGCAGGGGATTGAAAATCCCCGTGTCGGCGGTTCGACTCCGTCTCTGGGCACCAAATCACCGGGGAATTCCGACTCCAGGGGGTCCAAGGAGTCCACGGAATCCACGCCAGACCGCGGAGTCTGTCCCAAATGTGTCCCACGGGGATGGGACTGCTTTACGCGGTGCTCGGGCCGGACGTGGGCGGTCGCCTGGGTCATGAGCTCCTGGTCGTCGAGCCGCCCGTAGACCCGCTCGACCATGCGCGAGTCGCGGTGGCCCATCATCCGCGCGACGTGCGCGTGGGGCAGCCCGACGTCGAGGTGGTGGTGCGCGAAGGAGCGGCGCAGATCGTTGGGCGAGCACGGCGCGATCGCCGCCTTCTCGCAATCGTCGCGCGTGCACGAGGACCGCCGCGTGGCTTCGACCTCGGTGATGCACCCGGTGCGCAGGCAGCCGACGCGTCGGCAGGCATCGTGGAGGTCGCGGCGGACGTTGGCCCAGGCGCTGAAGAGCATCCCGTCGCTCCCGTCCGCGTGCTTGCGGACGAAGTCCAGCATCGTGCGCTGGGCCTGCGTGACCACGGGAACCTTGCGCCAACGACGCGGGTTCTTCGTGCCCCATAGCCGCGACCCGCCCGTTCGTTGGCGCGAGATCCTCCCGCCGTGCCCGCTCGACGCAGCCCCACTCGGCGGACGTCGCGACGATGAACGCCACGACGGCGCCGCGGTGCTTCGACAGCACCCTCATCAGGAGGTCGACTTCGTCGCGCGGGAGCCAGCGCTCCACGGGCTCGTAGGCGGGGCTGAACCGCGTGGGCAGGACCTTCTCGAGGTCCCCGTCCCAGAGCCCGTGACGCTTCGCGAGCTTGAGCGCCTTCCGCAGGACCGTCAGCTCCTTGTGGATGGTCCCGTCGCTAACCCCCTCTTCCCGGCGGGTGGCGACGAACTGGTCGACCCGGCGTGCGTCGAGGTTCATGAGGGGGCAGCGGGACGTGGTCGCCCTTCGCGTCGGTCTCAAGCAGGCGCACCCAGTGCCCGGCCTTCACCTTGTAGCAGTCGACCGTGCCCTCGCTGCGCCGACCTGCCGTGGCGTCGGACTGCTCGGCGTCGAGCATCGTCCTCAGCGCTTTGCCGAGCGACGCGGCCTTCCGGGCTGCGTGGGCCGGATCGGCGGCGTCCCGTTCCCACTCGCGGGCGCGGGCTTCCGCCGCGCGGCGATCGGTGCACTGGGTGGTGCGCTTGATGCGCCGCCCCGCGTTGTCGAAGAACCAGCAGTACCAGACGTCACCCCGCTTGAAGAGCCGCATGAAAAGACCTCCTGAACGTACTGTTCCCAGACCTCGAACGACACCCGAAGCAGGCCTCGCACTCCGGGTCCGCGGCTCGTCGCGCGGCGGAGATGGAGGTAGGCGAGCGAGCTCGAGCACCCCAGCGCCTTCATCACCTCGGGCGCTCCGACGAAGATCGTGAGCGGCATTTCGCGCGCCGGCTTCACAGCGACCTCGCAGTGGCGGTCGTGTGCCCGCCTGCGAACGGCGACGCGTCCCCTCGGCGAGGGCTGAGGTTCAGGGCCATCGCTGCCCCCGTCGTCGCACTTCGTCCCCTGTGGTGACTCGCCGCGGAGTCCCCTTTCTCCGCGCGGGCGTGCCGCGGTCGGCTCGTCGCGGAAGCCTTGCCGGATGGCTTCTCTCCCTTCGTCGAGCGGGGCGTGAGCGTCTTCACGGGCCGCGGCTTCCTGCTCGCGGACTCCGTTGGCGCGTACGGCGTGGACACGCCCGAGGCCACGACCCTGATCCGCGAGGCGTCGGGAAAGCCGGCGAGGGCCAGGAGCCCCGCGTTGGCGCGCACGAAGGCCTCGGAGTCGCGCAGCACGCGCTCCCGCTCGACGCAGCCACGGGCCAGGGCCTCTCGCACCAGCTTCGCAAACGACACCTTCTTCCGCGTCGCGGTCGTCAGGCGGCGCTGAAGCTGGTGCAAGCGGGTGATCAAGGCTTCGGGCAGCGCGATCGGAGAGAGCTGCGAGTACGTGTCGTCGCGGACGCGCTGGCTGCGAGGTCGGACCTGCTCCTCGCGCCGCCGGGGACCACGGGGCGGATCTGCGACCGTCCAGGTGATCGGCCGGGCCGCCTCGAGATCCCGCTCGAGAGCGTCGCAGCCCTGCATGAGCAGCTCCCTCGCGGCGAAGGTGATGGTTACCCGCGGGAACATCGGCGATCGCATCGCCTCCATGGCCGCCTCGATCGCGACTGGCGAGACTCTTCGGGATCAGGAACGGCTGCACCTTGCGCAGCGATTCGCGGGGGAAGTTCGTCATCGCCGAGAAACTATATCTTTTGGGCATCTCGCCGCAAGGAGTCGACGACGAACGTGCGCCGAGGCGGGCTTCGCTTCTCGTGTCGCTGTGTCAGTGGCGCAGTTCGTGCGGCACAGCCGCGACGACGGAGGAACGATCGCCAGCCCAACGTCCAAGGCCACCGATGGTTGCCACGGAGACCGCTCCGATCAGCAGGGGGCGTCACCGTCAGGCCCTGGTTGTCGAACCCAGCCCGAGAGACCCCGCCCGGTTTCTACTTCAAATGCTCGATGGGCTGGGGAATCGGCGGAGGGCTCATCGAAACATCGAATGATTTATGCGCGATTTCAACAGGTTGCGCCGTGAGCGAGATCGCCCGGTCATGCTGGAAAGCGGGTCCAGAATTAGGGAGCCGGAATTTGCTGGGAGTAGGGCTACTTCAAACTCTACTTCAAACTCCGCTACCCCCGATCCCGGGTCGCGGAATCCGAGGGAACCCTGATGGCCGGACGAGATCACGGAGCACGGAAGTATGTCGGTCCGATCGCCCTTGCACCGTGGCCCGATGGCACATTGAAGCTCAGCGTCAGTCGCCAGGTGTCGGAGACGCACCAGCGTGGGGGAAGGCGCCAGCACCTCGGCTGCACCACCGCCCAGGAGGTCGAGGCGTTCGTCTCCGCGCAAGGACCGGGTCGCTATCGCGTCGCGTGCATCGGACCGGGCGGTCAGAACCTCCCGGATGGGGTGTTCGCGGTCGAGATCGGACTCGACTCCCCCCAACCGCAGGTCGTCCGCCCAAGGACACCTGCTGACTATGGCGCGCCGGGGTCACCCCTTGCGGCAGCGCACCGCAAGGAGCGCCAGGCGGTCGAGCGTGTCCAGGCGTTGAGGGAGAAGGTGCGCGTCGTCGAACGCGAGAACGCTCGCCTGCGGGCCGAGATCGGGGCGAAGGAGGAGCGTGCGCTCGCGGAGAGGCACCACACCGACGAGGATCACGGGCGGCTGCACGCCGAGGTGCAGCGCCTGGCTCGCGAGGTGGCCGACCTGCGGGCCGAGCTCGAACGGCGCGACAATGTGATGCCCGCGTACGTCGAGGCCGAGGTGGGTAACCATGTCGCCACCGAGGAGGCGTCGCGAGCGGAGATCAGCCCGGGGCAGGGGACATCCATGGAAGCCGGGAAGCGGGCGACGACGGCGTCATGCGCGACGCATCGGGGAGGCGCTGGGGAGATCGACGGCGAAGGTCATGGGGCCGCGGGCAATCCGGCGAGGCATCGAGACGGGCGCGATCGAGGCTTCTCGGCGCTGGCGAGCGTGCGCAACGTCGCGTCCGAGGGTGAACCGAAGACGGCAGGCTCCTCCCAGGGCAGCGCGCTGGGATCAGGATCATCGGGCTCACCCCGGAGACCCACTGGCGGCGGGAGATAGGTGCAGGGGGCTACCAGCCAGGTCGAGGAACAGCCGATCGTGAGACCCTCAGGTTGACGACGCCTTGATCGGAGCGCCGCGGTCCAGATACGAGAAAACGCTGGAGCTCAGGCAGATGGTGATCAATCTGGGCCCGATCGGAGCGCTCGGCGCGGCCGGGCTTCGGCGCGCGAGCCCACGGTCGACACCGAGAATACTGACGGTATTCCGATGGCTTGGCGGCATGCGGTGGTGTCGGACCACTTCCGGTCGCGAGGTGCACCGGTCGAGAGCACCCCCGATCAACGGGCCCTCGCGCGCGAAGCTGTAACAGACGGCATCGAGCCACCCACCGCGTCGATGCGCTTGCTGGGCAGCGAAAAACGAAGGCGTCCTCCCGGCCAGCGCAGCCCACGTAGGATTTATTTGCGCGAGGGTCCGAGAGCCCCCGAGGCTGGATGTTGACCCTCGCAGGACCCTCCGCCGGGGCTGTGCAGGTCGACAGGAGCCCCTCCCATGGAAGCCAGACCGTTCACCCCCTCCAACTTCGGCCCGCAGCACGTCGCGGAGTCACTGGGTCAGGACATCAGCGCCACGCCCTTTCCCGCCGGGTCATGCGGCCTCAATCCGGGCTGGGTCGCCGTGCCCGAGATGGTTCTCCATGTCTACCGGGGACTGGAGATCGATGCGACGCGGAGCATGGGGTTCCTTCTTGAGGAGCGCGAGCGCTTGCTGGCGGAGTTGGAGAAGGTTCGCGAGTCGCTCCGCGTGGTGCAGATGAGAGATCTCGCGTGGCCGTCCGGGCTCGTCGAGGACCTCCGTCCGTCGGCGTCCGAGCGTCCTGTCGAGGCGGAACCCGTTGTCGAGGGCCCGGGGCCCACCGCGCCCGTCACGGACGAGGTCCTCGACCTCGCGGTGCGCGTGGAGGTCGACCCCCTGAGCGCCTCGGTGCTCCCCCCGGTCGCTCTGCGCGCGGTCGAGGTCCCGCCGGCCCCGGCGCGCTCGGTCACGCCCGTGGGCCAGGTCTGGCCGCGTCCCGGCGATCCGATCGCCGATGCGGGGCCCCTCGTCGCCGGTGCGGTGCGCGACTGCCTCCGCTCCGTCGCGGCCTCGGTCGTGGTGCCCTCGGCCCTGCGTCAGTGGGTGTCGGTGACGGCTCGGCGGACGCTCGCCGATCCCGTCGCGCGCCTCGACCGCCTGGCCGAACTCGCCCGAGCGATGCCGAGGTTCACGGCGCCTCAGCTCCCCACGGAGGACGTCTTCGGGGCGGCGGGCGCGTGGATCTCCGAGATCGACGTAGCTGACGCGGGAGCTCACCTCCGCGCGTTCGTTGCGCTCGATACGATCGCTGTCAGTGGCGTCGATCCCGACGGACGACTCTTCGGCGCAGCAGCCGCGGCCTGGCGCGCCCGCGTCGGCTCGATGGCGGCCTCGTGCGAGCACGAGCCTCTGCTCACGATCGCCGCGCAGCAGATGATCGTGGCCCTCGCCGCGGGTCAGGTCGAGCGCGCGCGGATGTTCGCGGAGGTGGTGCGAGCCGTGGCTCCGTCGGTGCACCCCGACCCGTCGCGCCGGAGCGAGTGGCTCGGACGCGCGGTCGTCCTCCCGCTGCGGGATGCCGACGTCGATGTCAGGCCCGTGCGGAGCGCCCTGACCGACGCGGCGCATGGGTTGTTCAGTGGGGTGTTCGGAGGCGCGCCGATGACTCTCGCGCAGGGGGCCGATCTCTACTGCTCGATCGTGATGGCGGATCTCGAGAGCTGCGTGAACGCCCGGGTGCTCGATGCGTGCCTCCGAGCGCTCCTCGTCCGGCAGGGGGTGACCGGGTTGGGACGGCTTCCGCGGGAACCGGCGCCTCCGTCGCCGAGGGCGCACCGGAAGGCCGCCCCGGTGTCCGCCGGATGCCGCCCGCCCGGACGCCTCCGCTGGGCGTTGCGGGAGCTTGGGCTGCCGATCGAACCGTGGGCGGCTGCCCGCTGTGGGGACGGCGCCGACACGATGCCGAGCGCGGTGCCGCCGACGTGCACCTGGACGCCGCCGATCTGCCGCGGCGCGCCGCTCGGATCGGGCCGCCGCGCCCTTCGATCAAGCGGATTTGGACGACGCTCCGACGAGGTCAGCATCGCTCACGCGAGGCCCGACCGCCCGCACCGAGGAGCGCGCCTGGACCCACGACTGGCAGGTCCGTCGCCCTCGGTCAGGCGTCTTGGGGCGGTGTACCTCGACGTGACGATGCACATCGCGCTCGACACGTCGCCCGGACTCACGCCGGGCCTGCACCCCTGAGGGCGTCGGCGACGCCGTATGGGCCCTGGGGGCCGCTTGATCGATGGCTGGCCAGGTCAGCATCCTGCTGCGACGAGATTCCGCAGTAGCGCTGCCCCGAGCGCGACGCGGTCGCACGTGTCGACCGCTCGACCGGCGCGATCGACCCGCGGCACGAGCATCACGAGGTCGGCGCCGACGTGGTGCTTCGTGCAGACGTCATCGAACGCAGCGCGCTGGGTTGCATCGACGGGCGGACGCAGCGCGATCCCATTCCCGGAGCAGCGCAACTCCGTGCCGCTTCTCGTGAGGCGCATCCACCGGTGGGCCGTCTCGTAACCGGTGAACCACGGGTCGTCCACGGTGCCTGCCGGCGCGCCGCTCTTTCGCAGCATCGCGAGCAGGTACGGGTCCCGGTAGTACCCGCTCACACGGGTTCCGAAGAGCATGCAGAGTGAGTAACCGCTGCCGACGTAGATGCCCGAGGTGCCCTCGCGCATCTCTGGATGCTTCGTGATGTAGTACCGCCAGTCGAACTCCTTCGCCGCCTCACGCGAAGCGAGCCACACGTCGCGGAGGGCATCGAGCCGTGCGGGCATCGGGCCCTCCGCTGCGGCGACCTGATCAAGCAGCGTCATCAGTGCATCACGGGTGCGGGCCTGCTCGGGACGCCCGGAGTTCTTGAAGAGTTCTCGCCACGAAGTGGCCCTCGCGGAACCCAACCGAAACGAACGCCCGGGCTGGACGGGTTGCGTGTAGTCGCCGCAGGCGAGGAGTGCCCCCGTCAGCTTCCCGTACAAGCCCTCGTCCGCGAAGAGCTCACGGAAGGACTCTGCGCGCCGCTCGAAGGTCGTTGCGTCGAGATCGAAGACTTCGAGGCTGCCCCGCAGTAGGGGATGGTCCTCAAGGGCGAAGAGCGTCGGCCCGAGACTCGCGTGGCTCTGGAACAGGTCCGCCTTCTGCCTCTCCTCCTGCAGCTGCCGCTGGTTGAACCCCTGGATTCCCTTGAGGTCGCCGTCGCCCATGAAGCGTCGCACGCTGGCGATGAGCCGGGGCATCGCCGCCGGGCCCAGCTCGTTCTCCGAGGCCTCGATCAGGTTGCGCAGCACCCGAATGCGCCGCGCGAAGTCGGCCGTGCCCTCCACTCGGTGGACCAGCGTCGCGTAGAGCAGGAGTGTCCGCTGCAGGGTGAACGCGCGGTTCTGACCATGGGCGGTGCCAGACCCGGCAGCACGCGGCGACGAGGTCGACGTGGTTCTCGGCGCGCGGGTTGAGTAGATCGCGACCTTGCCTGGCTCGTGGTCGTCGAGGGTGAAGTGGAGGGCGAAGAACGCCGGGATCGTCTCCGCCGATGAGCACCACGTGTCGAAGGCGGCGAAGAGCAGGTCGAGGTTGGCGCTTGCGTCGGGGTTGCCTGCACCGAAGGCAGCGTCCGCCCGCGCCGTGCTGCTCTCCTTCGACGCGTGCCCCTCGCGCCACGCGCAGACCTCCGCGATGAAGTCGAGGTAGCGCATGAACTCGTCATCGATGACGTTGTCGGTCCCGCGCATCGGCCAGAGCATGTCGGACCAGGCCCCATCGACCCGGTCGGCGAACTTCCGGGCGCGCGCGGGGTCCATCTCGGTCAGGGATTGCTCGAAGCAAGCCTTGAAGTTCTCGAAGGGTGTGAGCGGCTTTCCGCGCGAGTTCATCTTGATGTAGAGCTCGTCGGGGCGCCCGACCTCCCGTATCGGGAGCAGGTGGAAGCTGATCCCAGGATTGTCGGAATCGACGAGACGACTCCAGGCGAGCCCGGCGTCATCGCCACGGAAGCGATCGTGTAGCGCGTCCAGCACCACGAGCATGGACGTCACCGTCGGATCGTGATGCCAGGTGCTCAAGAACCACGACTGATCCTGGATCCAGGCCGACGGCTTCTCCGTGGTCGGCGGCGCAGGGCTCTGCACCAGCCGCTCGCAGAACAACCGGGCACTCGCACGGGTCTCGTAGGTGAAGTTCTTCCAGCCCTGCTGGTCATCGAGACGGTTCGCTCGGGCCGCGAGGTACCAGTGCAACAGGAAGAGAGTGGTGAGCCTCTGCTGGCCATCGAGCGGACTCAGAACGCCGTTGGAGACGTCTCCGAACACGAAATCGAGACCGACCGGTGGGCCGTCGGTGAGCGCCCGGTGGAGCACATCGAGGAAGGCGGTCCGGATGCTCGCGGTGGCTTCATCCATGCGCCCCTGGGCGTAGTCGCGCTGGAGGCGCGGGATACGGATGGCCGTGATGGCGCTGCTACCCGTCGTGCGGAAGAGCGCGTTGTAGGACGTGAGGGTCGCGCTCATGAGGTGGTCTCCGGCGTGAGGTACGGCTTGACGACGTCGAGCATCGCGTCGAGGTAATCGGCGCGGTCCTGGGCGCCCCAGAAGTGGACCTGCTGCGCGTCCGCCGCGGTGTAGTACTTGAGGAAGACCCGCCGCGTGCAGATGGGGAGGAAGGCCCCGGCGCGGTCGAGCTCCAGGATCCGACGTCGCTTCACCTCGAACACCGCGTTGCCCAGGGCGCTGTTCGCTCCCGACGACAGGAGCGCCAGGTTCGAGATCTCATGGAGCGCGTCGGCCGGTGCGTCGCCCGCGAGGGTGAAGAACTCAACCACCTGCTGCGAGAGCGCGAGGAAGGTCTGGCGGTTGAGATCATCGAAGGACGCGTCGATGCGCGCCACGAGAGCGTCACGTCCTGCGACAGCGACGCCTGGCAGAGCGCCCAGCGCGGCGCGGTGCTGCCGGAGCCACTCCTCCCACTGCTCCCGCTTCGTGAGCCCGTCGGCGTGCTGCGCGTGGATGTGCTCCAGCGACCACTTCTCTCGCTTGTGCGCACGAAACGAGTAGCGCTCACCGGAGTGCTTCAGCCGCCGGACCGACTCGACGTTCATCAGGCGCAGCAGGCGGAGGCAGTGCTCGGGGGAGTCCTCATAGCTGAGTTCGACCACCGCCGATCGTTGCAGGTTGAGGCGCTTGCTGATGCTCGCGTCGAGCTGCGCCTGGAACGCGCTACGGCGGCTCTTCTTCGCGTCGGCGACGAGCGCCGTCAGGCTCGCGCCCTCGGAGATGAGATAGCCAACCTTGTGATGGAGGTCGCGGTCCTCGTGCCACTCCAGGATCAGCGCGTGGAGGTCGAGCACCGTGCCCCAGAAGCCCTTGCGATCGGACTGGATGCTCGGTCGCAATGCCTCGAAGGTCTGATAGCGCGGGGGCTTCCCAACCGCCGTGGACCCGGCGAGGAGGTCGAAGAGCAGCTCGATGCGGGTGGGTTGGTCCTCCTCACGGGTGTTCGTCAGGAAGGCCCAGCGCTCAGGCTCGCGGAGGTCACGCTCGATCACGTCCCACTGCGCCGCGATCTCGGCGCCGTACTCCGCGGGTGTCGCGCCGTCTTCGTTCAGGAGCAGCGCCTTGATGAGCTCGGCGTTGGTCAGCGGGATGCGTCCGACGTTGAGCCGCGTGAAGAGCGTCGTCCCGTCGATGTCCGCCGGCGCCTCGTACCAGATCACCTGCACCCGGTTGAAGAGGTAGCGATAGACGTCCATCACGACGGCGAGGCGCTTCACCCCATGCCGTTCGAACCATTCACGGATCTCGGAGTACGCGCGATGGATGTGGAAGAAGTCGATGTTCTCGTCTTCGCTCCCCGCGGGGAGATCACGGAGGTACTCCTCGCTCCTTGCGCGCGTCTCGTAATGAATCGCGTAGGGCGCCTCGATGCTCGGGACCCCTTCGCGCTGCATGTACCGAAACACGAGGAAGAGCGTCGTCAGTCGCTGCTGCCCGTCGATGAGCTCCCACTCGTTGCCGTCGCGGTGCTTCACGACGACGGGTTGCAGGCAGTACGGCTTGTCTCCGTTTGCCCAGATGTCGTCGAGGAGCGCCCGCACCTCGGCTGCCCCCCAGCGGTAGCCCCGCTGGTAGGCGGGGACGAGGAAGCGTCCGCTGATCTCGCCAACCGGCTTCAGACCGAGCGTCGCGCTCAGGTTCGATGATGTCTTCGCAGCCATGAACGGCACCCCCGGGGTCTGCCTCGAGGGACCCCGTTGGCACCGGTACCACCTGCGAACCGCTCCCTTCAAGACTGTTCCTCGGCGGCCGCGTGGACCACGTTGGGCTGAGGTCGGTCGCCAGGCGGATCGTGCCGATGTGACTGGTGTTGACCTTCCCGGGTGTCCCAGTAGCCTGGCGCGCATGCCTCCCACTGATCCCGATGCGGAGATTCGCCTCGTGGCCTTCGATGCGCTTCGTTCGCTGGTCGCGCGGCACGGCGAGATCCTGCCCTGGGAGGTCATCGCCGAGGGGTTCCAGCACCGCGGCGAGCGGATTCTCTTCGCGAACCGGGCCCGCGGCATCTTCCGCCCGAAGCAGATGACCGCCGGCGCGCTCTCGATCAAGACCACGGTGCCCAAAGCTGGGCGCGTCGCCCGCTATGACGACCTCGCCGTCGAGGGCGGGTTCGTCTATCACTTCCAGGGTACCGACCCTGACACTTTCGACAACAACGCACTCGAGTACTCCGCGAGTCTCGACGCGCCGATGATCTACTTCTTCGGCGTGGCGCCCGCGAGATACCTCGTGCTCTTCCCTGCGTACGCCGGGGCCATCGATCGGACGGCGCTGACCTGCGAGGTGGTCATCGGCTCCGCGAACGAGTTGGCGACCCGCGCGACCACCGAGGTGCTCCGTCGTCGCACGGTCGTCGCCAAGCCGCGTTGGGAGCACGCGATCCTCCGTGATCGAACGCTCTCGGCCTGGGACCATCGCTGCGCCGTCTGCTCGCTCTCCACTCCGGCGCTTCTCGATGCTTCCGTCGTCTGGCCCGATGGGGCGCTACGCGGCGCACCCGAGGAGGACAACGCCCTCCCGCTCTGTCTCCTGCACCGCGATGTGTTCGACCTCGACCTGCTCGGAATCGAGCCCGTCGGCACCATTCGCCTCGCACGCTCGCTCACCGCCGCGGTGGGCGGAGGCCCGGTGCTCGACGCGGCGCTCAAGCCCTTCGACGGAGCGCGCGTCCGCTGGCCGTCCGTGTCACGCCCCCGAGATGAGTTCCTCCTGCAGCGGTTTGAGCGCTTCGCTCGCGCGGCCTAAACTTCACGACGCCCTCGCACGCGCAACCATTGACGCTGCGGGTGGCCTTCGGGTGTGATGCGCCCCGATGCCCGCACAGATGACCTTCCGTCCCGCTGAGACGCCCCTTCGCGACCTCCTCGAAGAGATCCAGCGGGGCGTCCTCCAGTTGCCCGACTTCCAACGCTCGTGGGTATGGGATGACGAGCGCATCAGCGACCTCGTCGCCTCGGTCTCGCAGGCCTGGCCCGTGGGCGCGGTGCTGCTCCTCGAGTGCGGCGGGGACGTGCAGTTCAAGGCCCGACCCGTCGAGGGCGCGCCGGAGAACCCTGGTCGCGAGCGGCGGCTGATCCTCGATGGACAGCAGCGATTGACCGCCCTCTACTCGACCCTCCGCGCGGGGGTCCCGGTCCCGACACTCGACACCAAGGGTAACCCCATCAAGCGGGTGTATTTCTTCGACATCCGCAAGTGCCTCGACGAAGGCATCGAGCGGAAGGAGGCGGTGCTCTCGCTCGATCCCTCAAGGCAGATACGCAGCAACTTCAATAGGGACATCGTGCCATCCATTTCACGGTGACGTGACAGTAGTCGGCAGTGAAGACAACAGTCGACCGTCCCGCATCTCGGGGGAGAGTGCAGTCGATCGAGTGCGCAAGATCTGAGATTGCCCTGCGAGAGCTCCGGGAGGATACGGGACCCATGACGCCCGACAAGCCCCCGTCGATCATGCAGCACGTCCTCAGCCGGTACACGGCGGGTTCCCCGCTCTCGCTGATGGTCCGCATCGGCCTGGAGCACTGCTTTTCGAGCGCGGCGCTCGACGAGGTTTTCGAGGGGAGCCGCACGAAAACGTACACCAACGAGTTGGCGTTCTCGGCCACGGTCGACCTGCTCGGTCTGGTCGTGACGGGTGGCCAGCCGTCGGTGCGCGCCGCGTACCCGCACGGCGAGGTGGGGGTCACCCTGAAGGCGGTCTACGAGAAGCTCCCAGAACGTCGAACCGGCTGTCAGCGCCGCGATGGTCCGGGGCACAGCGGACCGCGCCGCCATGCTGATCCGGTCGATGAAAGGGGAGCGAGCGCCGTGGCTGTCGGGGTTTCGGGTGATGGTGCTCGATGGCAACCATCTCGCGGCGACCGATCGTCGCCTGGCCGTGCTTCAGGGAAGCGTGGCCGGTCCGCTGCCGGGCCACTTGCTGGCGGTCTTCGAGCCCGCCCTGGGACTGGTGCGGGCGGTGGTTCCTTGCGAGGACGGCCACGCTCAAGAGCGGCTGATCCTGCCGCAAGTCCTGCCGATGGTATCGCCCGGCGACTGCTGGATCTGCGATCGGAACTTCTGCACGCGGGCGTTCCTCTGGGGCATCCAGCAGCGACACGGCGCGTTCGTGATTCGTCAGCACGCGAACCTGATCACTCGTCCGTTCGGCGCACTGATCTCGTGCGGCCGGATCGAGACCGGCGAGGTCTTCGAACAGGACGTGAGGATGGAGATGGAGGACGGCCGCACCCTCGACCTCCGTCGGATCACGATCCGGCTCGACCAGGCGACGCGCGACGGCGACATGGAACTTCACCTCCTCACGAACCTCCCGAAAGAGATGGCCAGTGCCATTGAGATCGCGGATCTCTATCGGAAGCGCTGGAGCATCGAGACGGCGTTTCGTAACCGTTCAGCCCCCAACTCCATTGGACAGGAGCTCGATGGGAATGAGCGAGGGCGCCGCGAGGCCGCGTAGCGTCGAGATGACTGCGTCGCACAGGAAGGAAAACACGCTGCGCGCATGCTGACGACACGTCGCGACCACCGTGAGAATCCGCCCTGCAAACAGGCACCCTCGCGGGCTATCGCTGCCATAGCTCGTCTTGCGCCAGATGACGCCATGGCGGATCTGCTGCTCGGCGAAGTTGTTTGTCGGCGGCACGCCCTCGTGATCGACGAACGTCCACATCCGCTCGAAGCTTCCCAGGAGTTCGCCACACGTCCCACGGGTCTTCGACGAGGCCGTCTCGACCCCTTCTTCGAGAAGGCGTCGGAACGTGCATTTCAGGCGCGCCACCGAGCGCTGCAACCACGCACGATCGCGCCGGCCCTGCTTCACCCAGTGCCACCAGTCGAACAGTCGATCGGTCTCGCGGGCAAGTCGTTCGGCGAGGTCCGCGTCGACCTCGCCGCGCAGCCGGAACTTCTCCCAATCGCGCTTCAGGTGCGCCCAGCAGTACTGCCAGGCCTTCACGCCGAGCACGTCGTAGGCGCTCCAGCGATCGACCACGAGGATGCCCTTGAACTCGATCACGAGCCGCTCGGCCGACTCGCCCCCGCGATCGGCGGCCACCTCGAAAAACGTCGCGACGGCCGTCGCCATCACCCACAGCCAGCCCTTGCGACGACCGCGACGCCAGCTCGTCTCGTCCGCATGCGCCACCGCCTGCTGGCGTGCGGCGATCTTGGCCGCCTCGACGGACGCGGCGACGGCTTCGGAGACGCGGAAGAGCATGCGGGCGACGGTTCCGGCCGACATCGTGACGCCGAGCACCGTGGCGAAGAACATCACCACGTCGCGGTGGCTCATCTTGAACTGGCCCACCAACGCTCCGAGCAGTGCTTGCCCTCGCGGCCCGAGCATCGTCGTGGGCGCCTCGGGCGGCAGCGAGCCCCGCGTCGAGGAGCCGCAGCAGGCGCAGGTCAGCGCGTGGATCTGGAACTCGGTAACATGGACGAGCTTCTCGGGGAGCTCGATCACCTGGTGTCGCCACGGCTCCGGGTCGTCTCCCGCCAGGGCGTGCCCGCAGTCCCCGCACGCGACCGGCTTGCAGGGGACGACCGTGTCCACCTTCTCGGGCGACAGCAGCTCGCGCCGGTGACCCTTGTGGCCCTTCTGCCCGCCCTTCGGCCGCCCACTCGGTCCGGGTCTGGAGGCCGGCGGGGCGCTCGGTCCGTTGCTGCTCGGCGGCTTCGACGAGTTCGACGAGTTGGTGCCGACTCGCTCCTCCAGTCGCGCAACCCGCTCCTCCAGCAGTCCACGCAGACGATTGAGCTCTTCGACGTGAGCGAGGGTCAGGTCCAGCAGGTGTTCGAGCGTCTCCAGTCGAGCACGGACAGACGGCGGCAGGCCTGCCAGTTCCTCGGCGCTCACCAGCGGCAACCTGTCGCGCCACGTCGTCACCCCGCGATCGCTAGACGAGCAGAGAGCTCCTGGCAACCCCCTGAACGGTTACGGCGTTTCAACAACTCGCACTCTGGCTCAACGCGGAACTCGCGCCGCTGGGATATCCCAAGGCCGCTCTCTTTGGATTCTGCGTGGGACTGCTCTCGTACAACCTTCTGGCCACCGTGGTGGCGTCGCTGCGGGCCGTGCACGGCGAGAAGAAGGTCGATGAGGAGGTCTCGGGATACCTGATCGCGAACGATGTTCGAATGAATGCGCCGGGACTGGACGTCCTGGTCGAGGCCGAAGAGTGGACCGCGCGATACGGCGGGCTGTCCGCCGAGGAGATGGCCATCGTCATGCTGACGCTGGCCCGGCACGTCGATCTTCGGCGGCTCCCCAGGCGAAGACCCGGGTGAAGAAGACGCCTGCTCCGCGCACTCGCTTCAAGGGCGAAACCCACGTATCGACCAAACGCTTGCTCGACGAAGCGCGAGCTCGGAAGTCACGAGATTGAACACTCGAGTCGGCACGAATGGTGGCCCCAGCGAGAATCGATGTCACTGCACCGTGAAATGGCTGCCTCCTGCACCCAGTGGGCACCGAGCGAGAACCGTCCGCCGCCCACGGGATGAAGGAGCGCGGCGTCGACCAGCACACTCACCGCTTCGCCCGGTCGATCGACCGCATCCAGCAGCTGGTCGATCTGCCGATGGGTGTCAGCCTGCTTCTTCTCCGTCCGAGCCCGGGTCAGCGACGTCACCAGGCGTTTCACCTCGATGTGCCGGTCGTCGATGGACGGCAGCGTCGACGGGGGAATCAACGCGGCCGCCTCCGTCTCGGTCAGCCGGGCGGGCCACTGCACTCGCGGGTCTCGCCACGCCGCGCGCATGAGTTCGATCATCGTCGACGCCCCCTGTGTGCGAAGCCAGTGACCCCGTGCGTCAAACGCCGCGCGATCCTGCGCTCTCGCGAGATGGCGCCGCACGAAATCGAGGTCGAGGTGCTCCGGCAGATTGGGCGCCCCGTGCTGATGGGCGAGTTCGAGGATGGGCAGCAGGTCGGCCGGGGTGCCGTAGCGCTCCAACTTCGGGTCGGACCGGTCGAGCCACGCGACGACGTCGGCTGCGACGAGCTCGCTGTGGGGCAGACGCTGCGCGATGCGCTCTGCTATCCAAGCAACGAACTCACGCCGCCAGGCATGATCGGGCCGCCACTTCCAGACCGTCCACTCCTCCCAACGGCTCGTGTAACTGTCGTCGGTTTCATCGCGCTCCCGCGGCGGCGCGAAGGTCGCCAGCACGAGCACATCGTCGGTACGCGCGAGGATCTCCGCCGTCGCCACGTCCTTCTCTCCGGGGCGCTCGACCTTGACCACCAGCGGAACCTCGGGGCGCAGTGGCGCGGTCGCGCGGAGCCCGTCCAGGGTGGCCAGTGAGAGCACCTGCCTGGGCACGCCTTGCTGAAGCTGAGGTCCGCCCAGGTCCTTGAAAAATTCCGCGACAGCCGAGGGAGCCGCCGCGTGGCCCTCGCAGGACAGGGCGGTCAGCGTGCGTCCCGCGCCGATCGGAGCGACGACCCAGTGGCGGCCTCGGCGCAGCTTCGTCGAGAGCAGGCTCTCGACCGGGCGGTCAGGCGATCGACGGTACCGGTCCCGCCCAGGGCCGCTGACCCGCACGAGGGTGGCGGCCTGACACGGCTTCTCGACGCGCGGGTCGATGGCGCCGAGCGCCTCGAACCCCCGCATGGGATGCACGCCGTCGCCCTTCACCTCCGGCGGAAACAGGGATGCATCCTCCACGCCCAGCACCTCGACGAGGACCTTCCGCATCGGCTCGTCGGCCGCGAACTGCTGCCCCATCCCCTTCCGCCACTTCCCGAACATCATCCGCTCGCTGTCGCGTCGCCACGGAAACGGCTTCGTCGTGACCGCCTTCCAGCGTCTCCGGATCTCATCGTAGAGGTCGTTGAGCGTCCTCTTTCCCCCACCGCCCTCGCGCCACGCCCTGACCGCCTCTTCTCGTCGCTGCATCGTGTAGCGACCAAACCACACTGCCACAACCGACGCCATGCATCGATGTAACCGCTGCTGGTTACATCGGTCCGTTGAGCGCCGACCCGCGAGGATCTAGTCACCACCTCGTCGCCCCGAGCTGGTCGGCGGTCGACGAAGGACCTCGCGAAGGTCCACCCCCACGACACCGATGGAGACTGTGATGAACTACCACCCCGTTCCGGATTGCTCCCACAAGAAGGCCTACGAGACCGAGGCGCGCGCGGAGCAGGTCGCCAGGCACCAGGAGCAGAAGACGCCGGGTCTGTCTCTCCGCGTCTACTACTGCGACGGCTGCGGGATGCACCACCTGACGTCACGCCCCCTGATGTGGTGACCGCGGTGTCAGATCGAGCGGGGACGCGCCGTCTCCGCCCACGACCAACCGAAGAGAGGAAACGAGCGCCCCGATGCCCTTCCCCTCCGATGAGATCCCCGTCCTGCTGTTCGCCGATCGCCTCCCTCCGCTCGTCGGCGGGATGGAGATGCACGCCCGCTACTTCATCGAGCACTTCGCCGGGCACCCCCGCTGTCCGCTCGTCGGCGTGGTGACCCGCGACGCGCAGGGCCGCGACTGCGTCGCCGACGGCGCGCGTCGCGAGCCGATCGAGCTCGCGGCGCTGCCGACGCGCTTCCATCCGGGGGTCGTCTTCTTCAACAGCGGGCGCTGGATCGAGGACCTCCCACGGTTGCGTGAGTCCTTCCCGCGATCGCTCTTCGTGTATCGCACCGGCGGCAACGAGATCCTCAAGGCGCCCCTCGAGCGGGCGCGCCTCGCCGACCACCCGGCGCGGCAGGCGCTCTGGGCGGGTACGTTGAACCGCGCCATCGACCTCCTCATCACGAACTCGGCCTTCACGGAGCAGCGGCTGCGCGCGCTCGGCGTCGAGTGCTCCTTCGCTCGCTGCGTGGGGGGAGTCAACGTCGAGGCCCTGCGTGACGTCGGGCGGGAGCCGCGCCCCTCGGCCACCGTCTTCTGCGCCGCGCGCTTCGTGCCGTACAAGAACCACGCGCTCTTGATCGACGTGGTGCGAGCCCTCGTCTCCCGCGGTCTCGACCTCCGTGTCCGGCTCGCGGGCGACGGTCCGCTTCTAGAGGACGCCCGTGGGCGGGTCCGTCGCCTGGGGCTCGAACACGTCGTGGACTTCCTCGGCGTCCTCGACAACGAGGCCACCTGTCGGGAGATCGCGCGCGCCGATCTCTACATGCAGTTGAGCTCGGACCAACCGACGGAGGTACCCGGCGGGTCGTACCTGCACTCGGAAGGAATGGGCCGCTCCATCCTGGAAGCGCTCTCCGCGGGGACCTTCGTGGTCGCAGGGCGCAGCGGGGCGCTACCCGAGATCATCACCCGGGAGCACGGGCTGCTCGTCGAGCTCGGCGACGCCGCATCCATCGCCGATCAGGTCGAGCCCCTCCTGCGGTCGCCTCCGGCACGTAGGGACGTCACGAATCAATACGCCTGGTCTCACGTCTTCGAACGCTACGAACTGCTGTGGGAGGAGTTGCATGCGACTGCTCGTTGTCACTGAGAAGTGCGGTCCGGAGCTGGCCGCGAGGGACGGTGGCGCACGGCTCATCGCGAGCCTCCAGCGCGCCTTCGGGGACGACCTCGCGATCGCCCAGTTCGGTCGGCGAGCCGACGCGGCCGCGCGATGGCACCACCCCTATCCCGTGACCGGGGGCGACCGCTTCTCTCGCAGGCTCGCCAACGCCAGCTTCGTCGCCGATCGGGTGCGGGAGATGGCGCCGGGCTTCACCGACGTGGCCTTCGTGCACGTCTCCATGCAGTTCGCCGTCGGCGCGGACTCCCTCCCGGGCGTGCGCACCTGGACCCTGCCGATGTTCCTGACACCCTCCTATGTCGCCTCGGGGGAGGTGGTTCCTGCGGCCTATACCGAGGCCGAGCAGCGCGTGCTCGCGTCGACCGGCCGGATCATCACGCCCAGTCACCTCGAGCGTCGCCAGATGTCCGATGAGTATGGGGTGCCGGGTGAACGCGTCCGCGTCGTTCCGCGCGGCGTCGAGTCAGGGCTGTTCCCGCCGCTCGTTCGCTCGCTTCGCGGGGCCCCGCTGCTCTGTAGCGTCGGCAGCATCAAGCGACAGAAGAACACCGTCGGCCTCGTTCGGCTGTTCGCGGGCGTGAGGGCCCGCCATCCAGACGCCCGGCTCAGGGTGATCGGCGGAGTCCAGGACGAGCCCTACGCGGCCGAGGTCCGGGCCGAGATCCGGCGGCTCGACCTCGACGATTGCGTGGAGCTCGTCGGGTACCTCCCGCCGTCCGCGTTGTCCGGAGCGCTGGCCGAGGCGCACCTCCACCTCTCCCGATCGGCCTGCGAGACCTTCGGACGGGCCATCTTCGAGACGCTCGCCGCGGGGATCCCGAACGTCGCCCGCGCTCAGCACAACGCGGCGGCGGAGTTCCTCGCGAGGGTCCCCTACGCGCGCTTCGAGGACGACGACACCCGTGCCCTCGACGCCGTCGATGAGTTGCTCGCCGACCTCCCACGCCTCTCCGCAATGGCGGGTGAGGTCGGCGCGCTCTTCGACGACGAGGCACTCGGCCAGACGCTCGCGGCCGAGCTGGATGACCGCGACGTCATCGCAGTCAGCGACTATGACGGGACGCTGTTCCACAAGCACGATTCGGATCGGACCCGGCGCTCCGTGGCGGCCTTTCGACGGTTCCCAGCGCGCATCGTGTGCTCGGCGCGTCCCGTCGCCGATCTCGTCGCCGCGCTCGACGACCACGGGCTCGAAGCGGATTGGATCGTGGGTTGTAGCGGCGGCGTCGTCGCCGACGGTCGAGGCCGCGTCCTGTGGTCGACGCCCCTTGATCCTCGCGACATCGCCGCCCTGGAGGCCCACCTGCCGACGTCGAAGCGGATCCATTGCGGAAACGAGGTGGTGCAGCTCTCCGCCGACGCTGACTCCCTGCCTCCGCTCCCGGGGTACCGCGTGGAGACCTACCAGGGCACTGCGTTCATCAGCCGGTGGGAGGCCTCCAAGCTCCGCGCGGTCCATCGCCTCTTGCGCCACCTCGACTGGCGCGGACGGGTGCGCGCGTTCGGCGATGGCCCCTACGACGAGGAGCTGCTCGCCTACTTCGACGGGACGCTCATTCGGGGCGCGTCGTCTCCCGTCCACCCTCGTCAGGCCACGGAGATCGTCCATGCATGAAGGCTTTTTCAAGGGGTATTGGATGGTCACCAATCGCTGCAACCTGGACTGCGGGTACTGCGTCCTCGAGGACGCCCCGGATCAGCTCCGTCGGGAGCTCGACCTCGCCGGGAAGAAGGCCCTGGCCGCCCACCTCTACCATCGGCTCGGCTTCCGACGGCTCACGCTGTCGGGCGGCGAGGTGCTGATGATCGGAAGGAAGCCCCCCGCGGACTTCGTCGAACTGCTGCGCTTCTTGAAGAGCTTCCGCTCTCCCGACCCGCAACAGAACCTGGAACTCGAGATCTATACGAACGGTGTCCTCCTCGACGACGCGGTCGCCGACGAGATGGCCGGGGTCGTCGATCAGGTGGCGGTCACCATCGACAGCGCGGACGACCGTCTCCTCACCGTCCTCGGTAGGAACCACGGACGCTCGCGCTCCTACTTCGACCGCGCGGTCGAAGTGTGCGCCCGGCTCTCCAGGCGCGGCGTCGAGGTGAAACTGCACACGGTGGTCGGTCAGGCCAACCATGTCCGCATCGCCGACGAGGTCGGATCGATCCTCGATGCCATCGAGTCGCGCGGTGGAAGGGTCTCGCGCTGGAAATTCTATCAGTACATGTCCTACGACGACCCCGCGCGTGACGGCGCCCACGCTGTTGCGCCCGACCTCTACGAGCGCGAGATGTACCGCGTCGGGCGAGCCCTCGATGGCCGCGGCGTGGCGCTCCACTTCAAGGACAACGAGGAGATGAACGCATCCCTCTTCAACATCCTCTCCTACGGCAACGCGCAGTACATGTGCGACGGCGATTCGTGGACGACGAGTCGACGGACGCGCGACCTGCGCACCTACGACTCGATGACCGACCTGTTCTCTGCACACGAGATCGCGGAGTCGACGTTCCGCCGGTTTCACGAGGTCCAGCGTTGACCCGCGTCGCCGTGACCGTGGACCTCGACTGGGCCTGCGAGCCCGCCATCGAGGAGACCCTCGACTTCCTTCAGGGGCGCGGCATCCCCGTGACGGTATTTGCGACGCACCGGTCCCGGCGCGTCGAGGCCTCGATTGGGGAGATCGAGGTCGGGCTCCACCCCTACTTCGCCGCGGACTCCTCGCACGGGCCCACCACCGAGGAGGTCGTGCGCCGGGTGCTCGACCTGCCCCACAACCTGGCAGCGTTCCGGTGCCACCGCTTCGCGGCGTCGAACGAGACCAACGAGGCCATGGCCAAGGCCGGGATGCGTGTCTGCTCCAACGTCTGCACCGACCTCGAGGCGCTGCCACCCTTCGTCGAGCGGTCAGGCCTGCTCGAGGTGCCCATCTCATTGGAGGACGGGAGCTACCTCCTTCGGAAGCACCCCCTCGAATATCACGATCGACTCCACGCCGCGTTCACGGCGGCCGGCACGAGGGTTCTCGTCCTTCACCCCATGCACTTCGCGGTGAACACGCCCCACTTCGGATACATGAAGGAGATCAAGCGGTCGTTCAGCCGCGAGGCGTGGAACGACATGACCCGGCAGACCCTCAACGGCGTGCGGTGGCGGGGTCGAGGCATTCGCGACTTCATCGAGGAGCTTCTCTCGCGTAACTTCGAGACCTGCACCCTGGGTCAGATCGCTCAGCAGCGCACGAGCCTGGCGTAGTCGCCGTGGCGCTCCGCGCGGATCGCGAAGTCGAAGCGGTCGCACGCGATGCAGCGCTCGAAGTCCTCGCGCGGATACTGCCTCTGATCGTCACCAAAGAAGTATCGACCTGAACCGTCGCGGAGCGCCGGGATGAAGGGCGCCAGATCGAAAGGGCGGCCCTGGAGATGAGAGGCGATGGCCCTTCGACAGAGGTCATCTTCGAGCGATGGGGTGATGGCTTCATGTCCCATCGGCACAAGGGTGATGGCGGAGTCAGGGAACCGCCACAGGTAGCGGGCGGTCGCGGCGGCGTTCACCAGCGACGCCGCAAGCACCAGCTCTGTCTCGACGGCCTGGACGACGCCCATGGCGCCCGCCTGCGTCCGATGGATGACCGTCCGACCAGCGACCGTGACCTCCAGCGTGCGTGTCGGCGAGTTCGGGATCTCGTAGGCGAAGTCGGCACCGATCTCCGCCTTGCCGACGAGAAGCGGGGCCGCGACCTCACGGGCGAGCCGGGCCGCCACGGCACTGCTCGTGGTCACAGGTAGTCGGCGGGTCGCCGATCGAGGACATAGCAAGCGGTGGCGAAGGCCCGGAAGGCGTCGATGATCACCTTGATTCTCGGCCTCTCGCTCGCGCGACCTCGATTCATGGGTGGCCGAGGAGGATACGCTGCTTCTCGCGCACATCGTCAAGGGCGTCCCCTCAACGATCGCCTTGCTTCCCGCGCGAAAGTTGAGGCGGCTCGCGTCCCGCTTGACGCTCGGTACAAGCCTCTGCGACATCTCCCCGTAGGGGGACGGAGCGATGTCGATACAGGCCGATGAAGCGGACGTGGACCATTGTCTCGTCTCACGCGCGCTCACCACGGAGGCGCGACCAACACGCTCCGGTTCGCACGCGGCGAGCGCATGGGCCCATCTCCTGGTGCTGCTGGCCGCGACGTCCGGCGCCGCGGGCTGCGAGCGCTCGCCGACCCAGTGCGAGTCCGGCGCCGAGGAGGCGTGCCCCTGCGCCGGTGGTCGCGCCGGAACCCAGCGCTGCAGCGACGACGGGACCTTCGGCGCCTGCCGTTGTCCGTCGGCTCCGGACGACGCGGGCACGGCCATCGACGCCGGGGCGCTGCTCGACGCCGCCTTGTTCGATCAGGGGTCCGTCGACGTCGACGTCGCCTCCGACGTCGCCTCCGACGTGCGCGCGACGCCCTCCGACGTGACCGTCTCCGATACGGCTGCACCCTCTTCGGACGCCCCCGACGCATCGATCGCCCTGCCGGGCTGCGAGATGGGAACCGCCTGCGACCAGGACGGGGACGGCCGTCGCGGCCCGCAGTGCGGGGGCAACGACTGCGACGACCGCGACTGCGGGCGCTACCCCGGCAACAACGAGCGCTGCGACCCGGCCGGGCTCGACGAGGACTGCGACCCCTGCACCGTCGCGGGCGAGCGGGACGGCGATCGCGACAGCGACACCTTCCTGTCTGCCACCTGCCGCAACGCACTGGGCGCGGCTCCCGTCATGTGCTCGCCGATGCTGGTCCGCGTCGACACGGTCGCTCGCAGCGTCGTCGGCCGCGATTGCGACGACGAGGACAACAACCGCCGCCCCGATCAGGTCGAGATCTGCAATGGGAGGGACGACAACTGCAACGACCGGGTGGACGAGGACTTCCGCGGCGGTCCCTGCGGCACGGGCCTTCCGGGGGTCTGTGCGCCGGGCACCAACACCTGCACGGCGGGGCGGCTGACCTGCGTCCCGACCGTCGCGCCCTCGACCCGCGCGGAGACCTGCAACGGCATCGACGATGACTGCGATGGCGACATCGATGAAGCGACGCCCGAGGAGGGGGCGGCGTGTCGGCCCGACGGCGTTCCGGCGCCGGTGACGGGCATCTGTCGACAGGGGACGCAGAGCTGCGTGGGTGGGCGCTACGTCTGTCGGGGTGGGGTCACGCCTCGCCCGGAGCTGTGCAACGGCATCGACGACGACTGCGACGGCGTCATCGACCAGGCCTCCGTCTGCGCGCGCAGCTGCACCCCGACGCCGACGCGCGGTTGCGGCATGGTCGAGGTCACGGGCGGCACCTTCCGCATGGGCCAGGCCGACGCCTACGGCACCGGGATCGACTCGATGGTGGTCACCGTGAGCGGCTACGCGATGGACTCCCACGAGGTCACCGTCGCCCGCTTCCGCCGCTTCTGGGAGGCCGGGCACCCCGAGGTCACGGCGCCGGTGCCCTACCCGGGGGGCCACCAGATCGACTGGTTGACCCCGGCGTCCTTCGGACGATCGGGCGCGCAGGTCGTCGAGCCGGCGACCACCAACCGCTGCACCTGGACGGCCGCCGCGGGCGACAACGAGACCCTGCCGATCAACTGCGTGAGCTACTACACCGCGCTCGCGTTCTGCGTGTGGGACGGCGGCCGGCTGCCCACGGAGGCCGAGTGGGAGTTCGCCGCGAGGGGCCGCGCGGTCGAGACGCTGGTCTCGGGACGCACCTTCCCTTGGCGCGAGGAGCGGCCGGCCGCGCGGGGCAACTACCCCTGCGATCGGGCCAACACCTACTGCTACTTCAACCTCGGCTACCAGGTCGCGCTGCCCGTGGGGAGCTTCGCGGGCACGGCGGGATTCTTCGACCTCGCGGGCAACGTCGAGGAGTGGTCCGCCGACCTGGGCATGGGCTACGGCGAGGACGCCTGCTGGGACAGCATCGCCCGCGTCGACCCGTTGTGCTCGAGCGGCGGTGAGTGGATCCGCGGCGCCTTCCGACGCGCGGCGGCCTGTACATGTCGCCCAACTACGTGTACCCCGGCGAGTCCGTCTACCTCTGGCCCTCGGCCGCGAGGAACGTCCGACGCCAGGGCACCGACCAGTCCGCCGAGGTGGGCTTTCGCTGCGCCCGAACCCGTCCCCCGACGATGTGATGGCGCGCGCTCCATTCGCCCTCGGCCTGCTGTTCGTGATTGCGACCGCCCAGGCCTGCGGACCCGCAGGGGAGGGGCCCGCGGCGGGCTGCGTTCCGGGGCGTCTGCGCGCCTGCGCGTGCGTGGACGGGTCGATGGGCGACCAGCTCTGTGCGACCGATCGCCGCTACGCTGCGTGCCAGTGCGGGACGCCCTCGGTGGACGCCTCCCCGGCCGATGTGATCAGCGCCGCGCGCGATGGCGACCACGCGGACCTCGGCGCGCCCACCGCGGCGATCGCAGGCTGCCCGGGCGGGACGACCTGTGATCTGGACGGCGACCGCTCTCCGGGGCCGCAGTGTGGGGGCGCGGACTGCGACGACCGCGACTGTCGTCGATTCCTCGGAGCGACGGAGCGCTGCGACCCGGCCGACCTCGATGAAGACTGCGATCCCTGCACCGTCGCGGGACCGGGCGACGGCGACCGCGACCACGACACCTTCGTCGCCGACACCTGCCGCAACCGGATGAGCGACCCTCCACGGGTGTGTGATCCGCTGCGGGTGCGGGTCGATCCGGCGATGTCCCTGGTGACGGGCCGCGACTGCGCGGACGAGGACGGCAACCGACACCCCGACCAGGGCGAGGTGTGCAACGGCCGGGACGACAACTGCAACGCCGGGGTGGACGAGGATTTCCGAGGAGGTCCGTGTGGAACCGGGGCGCTGGGTGTCTGCGGCGCAGGCGTGAACCAGTGCTCGGGGGGGCGGCTCACCTGCGTCGCCACGGTGACGGTCGGGGCGCGCGCCGAGACGTGCAACGGACTCGACGACGACTGCGACGGATCGATCGACGAGGGCGTCGTCACGGGTGCCTCGTGCCGGATCACCGACGGGCCGACCGCGCCGACGAGCCCGTGCCGTGAGGGTCGGCTGGCGTGCCTCGCGGGCCGCGAGGTCTGCGTGAACCCCAACCTCCGTGACGAGCGATGCAACGGCCTCGACGACGACTGCGACGGGCTGATCGACGAGGCCCCCGAGGCCGATCGCGCCTGCACCCTCGCCGGCGCCGCGGCGCGCTGCATGGCCGGGGCGTGTGCCGTCGTCAACTGCGAGCGCGGCCTCGGTGACTGCGACCGCAACACGGTCAACGGCTGCGAGGCCGACCTCGCGAGCGATCGCTCCCACTGCGGCGGCTGCGGATCGGTCTGCGCGGGGCGGTGCACCAACGGCTGGTGTGACACAGACCGCCAGGAGCTCGTCGCGGGCCGGGCCCACACCTGCGCCGCACGGGGGCGAGGGAGCGTGGTGTGCTGGGGGAGCAACGCCACGGGGCAGATCGGCGACGGCCGCGGGGGAATGGACGCGACGGCGCGTCGCCCTACCGCAGCCGTCGGGGTGACGAGCGCGGTGGGGCTCGGCGCGGGGGGAGGTACCCTGGCCAGGCTGGCCATGGGGCGGGCGATGGGCTGGGGCTACGCGACGCTCCTGCCGGCCGACCTCGGGCTCAACGACGTGGTCGCGGTCGGGGGCGACTGCACCGCGAGGGCGAACGGCGACATCTCGTGCTGGGACGGCAGCGGGTTTCGGGCGCTGGCTCCGTTGGGGGAGGTGCGCTCGCTGGCGGGGGCGTCCTGCGCGCTGCAAGGGGCCGGAGCGGTGCGGTGCCGTACGACCGGGGACCCACGCTCTCCATGGGCGCTCGTGGCGTTGCCGTCGCTGGCGACGGAGGTCTGCGCGGGCGATGGGTACGCCTGCGCGCTGACGGTCGACCGGAGGCTGTGGTGCTGGGGCGACAACAGCCTCGGGCAGCTTGGCGACGGGACGACGGTGACCCGCGGCGGCCCGGGTGCGGTGCCGCTTCCAGGCGAGGTCGTGGGCATGGGATGCGGCGCGCGGCACGCGTGCGCGGTCCAGGGCGACGGCGCGGTGTACTGCTGGGGCGACGACTCCAGCGGACAACTGGGGCAGGGCTTTCCCGTCCCCTACCGGGAGATGCCACTGCTGGTGAGCTTCCGGACCACGGTGCCGGCGGCGGGGCTAGCCTGCGGGGCGGCGCACTCCTGCGCGCGACTGCGCGACGGGAGGGTCTACTGCTGGGGCGCCAACGAGGAGGGACAGTCGGCAACGGGGCCTACACCCTCCCGCCCCGAGCCGGTGGCGTGGATGGGTACTGACCCCGAGTGGCACCGCGCGCTGACCGGGCGCGCGGCGGGGATGATAGAGACTTCCATTGGGAGCCATCGTGGGGATGAACATCGAAGCCTCTGCCGAGGAGAACGCGCCGAACGATCCGCTCCTCGGCGCGGTGCTCAAGGAGACATGGCGGGTGCTCGACCGCCTGGGCGCGGGGGGGATGGGCGTGGTGTACCGCGGTGAGCACGTGCTCATCGGCCGCGTCGTGGCGATCAAGTTCCTGCGGTGGGCGATGGAGTGCGACGCGGTCGTCGTCGAGCGCTTCCACCGCGAGGCCCGGGCCTCGGCGCGCATCGGCAACGAGCACGTGGTCGACGTGCTCGACTTCGGTCGCCTGCCCAATGGAACGCCCTTCATGGTCATGGAGCTGCTCGAGGGCGTCGAGCTGGGCGAGCTCATCTCCGCCAGCGGGGTGCTGCCCCTCGGGCAGGCCCTCCACATTGTCGACCAGCTCTGCGAGGCGCTCGCGGTCGTGCACCGCAGCGGCATCGTGCACCGCGACCTCAAGCCCGAGAACATCTTCCTCGTCCGCCGCGGCCGTGACGCCGACTTCGTGAAGGTCCTCGACTTCGGGATCTCGAAGTTCCACGAGGCGGAGGAGGGCGCCGTCCAGCTCACGCGGAGCGCGGCGGTGATGGGATCGGTTCGCTACATGTCCCCCGAGCAGGCCCGCGGAACCCGCGACGTCGACGCCCGCACCGACCTCTACGCCGTCGGAGCCATCCTCTACCACTGCCTCACCGGGCAGCCGCCGTACCCCGAGGAGTCCTTCATGGCGGTCCTGTTCAAGGCCGCCCACGACCCGGTGCCCGATGTCCGGGCGCTGCGCCCCGAGGTGCCCGAGGGCCTTTCCGCGGTGATCACCCGCGCCCTCGCCAAGGCCGCCAGCGATCGCTACCCCGACTGCGACTCCCTGAGGGAGGCGCTCGCTCCCTTCGCGCTCGATGAGGGTCTCTCCCTCGCCCATACCGCCCCGGCGGCCCCATCCTGGCCGCCCTCGACGTCGCTCCCACCGGTCGTTCCGGTCGCGCTCCCTGCGCCAGCGCTGGAGGGCGGACCTCGCCCGTCGACGGTTCCGGAGAGGCCCGTGCGAAGGCGCCGAACCGAGGTGCTCGTCGCACTCGTCGCGCTCTCGCTCCTGGCCTCCGTGGGCGTCGGCGCGTTGATCCACCGCCGCGACGCGAGCCCTACGATGAACGCTCCGACCCCCGCAGTGCTCAGCCCGACTCCGTCGTCGGCCTCCGAGCTCGTCGAGTCGGCGGCCGCGCTCGCGACGCCTGACGCCACGGTGGCCCCGGCTGCGCGCGAGGCGATCCACAGGGCTCCACTCGACGGGTTCGCGGCGGCGCGCAGGGCACGGCTGCGGTGATGGCCGACGCGGGTCGCACGCTTGCTCCAACCCGGCCGGAAACCAGCGCTTCCAGCCCCGGCGGTGCTCCGAGCCCGGTGCCCTCCGCGGAGAGCGCGCCGACGCCTGCGCGTGCGGTCCATCCGACGCCGCACATCCCCGGGGTGGTGCCCAGGATCACCGCGCCGAGCGATCCCTTCGCATCGTCCGGGAGCCCTCCGTGAGCCGCCGTTTCGTCTCAACTTTACTGGCCCTCGTATGCGCCACGGCGCCCGCGCTCTCGACGGCGCAGACCCGCGACGCGACGGAGACCGCCGGTCCCGCGATGATCGAGGCCCGGGTGAGGCACGCCGCCGCGGTCGCGCTGATGGCGCAGGCCAGCACCAACGCGACGCTCTACAACGCCGCGCTCGCGGAGTTCGAGCGCGCCTATCAGCTCCTCGAGGGCAACCCCAGGCGCTATCTGGAGCTGAAGAACATCGGCGACTGCCACCTCGGCCTGGGCCAGACCGACGCGGCGCTCGACGCCTACCGGCGCTACCTCCGGGAGGGAGGCGCCTCCGCCGAGAACCGCGAGGACATCGAGCAGCGCATCCGGCAGATCGAAGACACGCTCGGCAGCGTCGAGGTCCTGACGAGCGCCCCCGGCGCGGAGGTCTGGGTCGACAACCGCCGGGTCGGCACGGCGCCCGGGACGGTGCGCGTTCCGGGAGGCGGTCAGCGGGTGATCGAGGTGCGAGCGCCCGGCCACGCGGCGTCGCGGCAGACGGTGCGGGTGGTGTCGAGGCAGTCGCTCCGGCTCCGCTTCGCGCTCGAGCCCATCGGCTTCCGCGGACTTCGACCGGCGTACTTCTGGGTCACCGCGGGCCTCGGCGGCGGCGCTGCGATCACCGGTGCGGTCTTCGGTCTGCGTGCGCTCTGGCTCGCGCCGAGGTCGACGCCCGGCTGGGCGACCCGGCGGAGTCCCAGCGCTTCCTGGTCACCGCCCGCGACGGCGACGACATCCGATCGCCTCGCGCTGGTCGCGGACGTGTTCTTCGCCAGCGCCGCCCTTCTTGCCGCCGGGGCGACGGTGCTCGCCTTCGTCACCGACTTCCATCGAGGGCGCGAACACGCCGCGCGTCCGGCGAGGGGGTGGGCGCTGCTGCCGTGGTCCTCGGGGGCTGCGAGGGGGGCCTCGTGGACGGTGGGATTCTGACTCGACTTTGGCCCATGATGACGGCTGCGAGCGCGACCTTGGACTGTTTTCTCGGCTTTCGTCCTCGCTCACTCCCGCGACGTAGCAACGCTACGTCTTGGTCGTTCGCTCCGGGCGCGCACGAGAAAACAGGCCAATCTCGCACTCTCGCTCGCCATCAAGGGCCAAAGTCGAGTCTGATGCGGCGAGCCTTGGTCTGGGTCGCGGTGCTCCAGGGCTGCTCTCTGGCGGTGAGCCAGGAGGTCGAGCCGCCGCGGTGTCAGCGCAGCGCCCAGTGCGAGGTGCTCAACGTCGTCGACGGGGTCGCGCGCGAGTCGAGGCGGCGGTGGTACTGCCCGCCGGGGCCCGCGGGTCTCAGGGTCTGCACGCTGGGCGACATCGACGAGGACGGCGACCGAGAGAGCCCCGACGCGCGCGCGGGCGGAACCGATTGCGACGACACCGATCCCCGCCGCGGACGGAGGCAGGTCGAGGCTCCCGATGGGATCGACAACGACTGCGACGGGGTGATCGACGAGGGCGTGTGGATGGATGGCGCCGCCGTCGCGCTGGGGGCCGCGCCCACGCCGGTGGTCACCTTCGCGGGGAGCGTGCGCAGCGACGGAAGCGCCGCCGTGGCGATGACCTCGGGCGACGGCCAGGGAGCCCTCGCGCGCTTCGAGGGGGGCGAGCTACGGGTCGCTCCGGTGACGTATCGCTCGGTCTACCTGGACTTCTCCACGACCCGCGAGGCGGCAGGGCGGTGCTCCTACCCCGATGTCGTCAGCGGCGCGGCGTGCGACCTCGGTGACCTCGTAGCGGTGGAGACCTCCCCCTCGCAGTGGCTCTCGGCCTCGGTGAACACCGTCGGCTGCGCGAGCGGGCAGCTCCGGCTCGGATGGTTCTCCGACACCGACTTCGCGGTGGTGCTCGACGCCCGGCCCGACGGGCGCGGCTCCAACGTGGGCTTCGGCGTGGACGTCGGCCCGGTGTCCCACTGCGGGGGCGTCTCTCGTATGCCGCCGGTGCGAGGCGCGGCGCGACCGTCCATCGCTGCGCTCCCCGCCGCGGCGGAGCAGCGCCCTCGGGGGCTCGTGACCTGGCACGCCCGCGCGGCCAACGCCGTGACGTGCGGCACACCGGCGAGTGTCGAGGCCCTGGGCGTGTGGCTGGCGAGCGGTCCCGACTCGGGGGGCATGTCCCGGTCGTGGGTGATGGCCACGGACGCCGGTCGCCCGCAGGTACTGGGCGTGACCGAGGGCGGCAGCCGCGTTGCCACGACGTTGGGGGAGGGCGGCTTCGTGGTGGCCTATGGGCGCCAGGGTGGGGCGATCGCAGTGCACGTCGTGGCGGGCTTCGCGGTGCCCGCCGGGAGCGCGAGCGTGGCCCTCGACGCCTCACGGTCGGTCTTCGTGCTTGCGACCTCCGCCACCGCACCGATCGATGGCGTCGTGATCGCGCCAGGAACAACCCGTGAGGGGAGGCCCGAGCTCGGCGTGGCGTGGAGGGAGGGCTGCGGACCAGGCGGGGCGCTGCGCTTCGCCCGGGTGCGGCTCGACCCGATGGATCCGGCGAGGTCGGAGTCCTCGCCGCCGGTGACCCTGGCGGCGTCCGGGGCGGAAGGGCCGGCCATCGCCTATGTCGAGGACGGCATGCGGGTGCGGCGCGAGCGTGGGCGAGCGCACGGTGGGGAGCGGGACGACGGCGGCTGGGTCGTCGCCTGGATCGACCACACCGAGGACCGACTGCGCGCGAGGGCGCAGCGGATGAGCGAGCTGGACGGCGCGCTGCTGCCGACGACTTCAGAGGGCACGGCACCAGAGGCGGCGGTGGAGATCGCGGCGCTCTCGGGCGAGTCAGTCGGAATCACGTTGGGGCGCGGCGACGGCTCGGGCGGCGCGTTGCGGTACCTGCTGCACGATGGCGGCGCGGCGCGGTGGCTGGGCGGGGGATTGCTGCCGAGGGTTGGGCCGTAGCCTCAGGTGCGGCGGCCCTCGAGCATGGCGTCGTCGTCGAGCACGGCGACGACGCGCTCCGAGCGGGTCCCTCCCGTTGGCACGTCGTTCGTACCGACGTACAACGAGGGCGCCATGATCAAGAAGCTATCCGCCGTTGGCAACAGCCTCGGGCTCATCATCGAGCGCCCCATCCTCGAGCTGCTCAACATCACGAAGGACACCGCGCTCGAGGTCAAGACCGATGGGAGGCGCTCATCATCCGGCCGGTGAAGCTCACCAAGAAGGAGCGCGTCCGCGAGTCGACCCGACGGATGATGGCCGTCCACGACGAGACGCTGAAGAAGCTCGCGAAGTGAGCGACGACGACCCGCTCTTCCTCGACGTCGAGGACGTACTCGAGATCCACGCGATGCAGCGCTGAGGTCCACGGCGGCGCGGTGTTCGCCCCCGCCAGGATCGTGGCGCGGTGAGCTTGTAGCGAGTGGTGCAACTTCCGCAGCGGCTTGTCACAGCGCCGGTCGGTGCGCCGACATCGTCGGCGATCGCGCTCCCGCTGCGTGCTATCGGTGCGGCCTCGTCGGATCGACGTTGAGGGTCCGAGGGTCGCCGTGAGAGGTTGGGGGGAGGGAACAATCATGAGTGGACACGTCTTCGTCGTCCGGGGCGACGTTCAGAGACTTCGATGTGATGCGCGCCTCGCCCCGGCATACGAGGCCAACCCGCCGGACGTGAGCTGGTTTCACCCGGACGAATCCGAGCTGCACGCGACGCCCGCCGATGAATCGTGGATGGGCGGCGAGGAGCGGGTGCGCTCCCTCGGCTCGAGCTCGAGCAAGCTGGGCCCCGCCGTCTGGGTGGCGAAGGTCGGGTTCGACCGGTTCATTCAATTGTCGAGGGCGATGGAGGGCGTGTCGGAGTTCCTGACGCGGGCGGCCACGGCCTTGAAGGGCGCTTCGAGGGTGAGCGGACGCAGCCAGCCCCTGATCGCTCTGCACGTTGTCGCGACCGGGAAGAAGAACGCTGCCCTCCGCAAGGACGACGCGATCGTCGCGCTGCTCAACTGTGTCGACGCGTGCGTCGCGCAGCACGACGTGGATGTCGTCATCGTAGCGAGCGAGGAGGAGACCTATGCGGCTTTGCAGGTCACTCGCTCGATGCAGCGTAGCGGCGTTTCGCCGACGCTCGACCTCCCGCTGCACGCATTGGCCCGTGAGCTTGCGGTGAAGGCTCGCGAAGGAAATCTGTCTGTCCTGGTGGGGGCGGGCTTGAGCGTGAACGCCGGACTGCCGAACTGGAGGGTGCTGCTCAGCAACGTCGCGCAGGCGGTGAACCTACGCGCGCCCGAGTCAGACGAAGACCTGGTGCGTTTCGCCTCGTGGGTCGAGCAGAGCATGGGGCCGCGGGCCTTCCGTACGGCGATCGCCGACCAATGTCGCGCTACGAGGTACGCGCTCGGACACGCGCTGCTCGGGTCGATGCCAATTCGCGAATTCGTCACGCTCAACTACGACGCCCTGCTCGAAGAGGCGGCCAAGGCGGCGAAGGCGCCGCTTGTGGTCATCCCTCACGGTCGCATCAGCGCCGGGCAACGATGGCTGCTCAAGCTCCACGGGTCGGTCGATCGGTGCGACGACATCGTCATCACCGAACGCGACTATGAGCGCTTCGACGACTGGCGAGCGGCCTTCCGTGGCGTCGTGGAGGCCCAGCTCATTACCCGCCACATGCTCTTCGTCGGGTTCGGCATGGCCGACCCGAACGTCGCCCGGGTGCTGGAGTCCGTGGCGCGTGCCGCCCGCCGCGACGAGGGCAAGCAAGGGACGTCCGTCGGCACGCTGCTCCACTTCGACGCCATTGCAGAGCAGGAGAAGCAGAAGTACCCGCTGAGCTTCGTGCATGTCGCGGGGCAAGAGAACGACATCGCCCCCCGCGCCCGGCAGATCGAGATCCTGCTCGACGACGTCGCGCGCCTCGCGGAGGACGGGACCCACCACCTCCTCGACCGGCGCTTCGACGGGCTGCACCCCGCGGAGGTGGCCGTTCGCGAGCAGGTCGCCGGCTTTCTTACCAACCTCCACGCGACGCACCCGGACTCGCGCCTCCGCCACGAGATCATGCAGCGGCTCCGCCCGCTCATGGGGGGTGATTCCAAGCTCATCCCCATGTTCGACTCGAAATGACCCCGTGCGTCCTCGTCGGTGACCTCGGCCCCAACCCCGCGCCGCTGGCCGAGGCCCTCTGGTCGCTCGCCCGCCACCGCGGCCTCCGGGTGCGCGCGGCGTTCCTGCTCACCTACGCGCGCGGTGCCCACTACCTGGATCGCGAGTTCCTCGCCTCCGGTGGCGCGCTCGACCAGCTTCACGCCGTCCTCGGCCGCGACGTCCTCCCTCGCGATGCGCTCTCCCTGCACCGCGTCCATGCCGACAGCGGCGCCGCCATCGACGACGACTGGGAGCCCGCCCACACCCTCGCCTGGAACGAAGCCCGCTGGCGCACGGCCCTCGCCGCACTCTCCGCCGCCGGGGACGACCCGGTCGTCTTCACGCTCCTCGGCGGCCGACGGCGAAGCATGAGCGCTCTCGACGCCGTCACCTTCCAGCTCCTCGCGCGCCCGCAGGACCGCCTGCTCGACGTGCGCGTGAGCGACCCCCGCGTCGAAGGAGGCGGCGGCTTCTTCTTCCCCGAGCAGCGCGACCCGATGGTGCGAACCCGCGGCGGTGACCTCGTCGACGCGCGCTCGGTGGCGGTGCGCCTCGTCGACCTCCCCGTCCCGAAGCTGCGACGGCTGCTGGGTGAGCGCCCACCGGCCACCTACGCCGAGGCCCTCGCGCGCACCGGCGTCGCCGTCGAGCGCACCCCGCCGATGCTCACCATCGACCTCACCGCCCGCAGCGCCCGCGTCGGCGAGCACCCGCTGCCGCTCACCGCAAGTCAGTTCTCCTGGTACGCGACGCTCTCGAATTTTCGCGCCGCGACCACGGGAGACGGCGCCATCTCCTCCGATGAGTTCGAGCCGCACCTGCACCGCACGCTCCATCGGATGAAGTCGCTCGTCCCGTCGTGGCAGCCGACCTCGGAGGCCCTCACGAAGCTGCTGGCGGTTCCAGCGACGACGCCGCGCGCGGGGTGGTTGGCGATCGCGGCCAACGAGGAGTGGAGCAACCTGCGCTCCACCACCCGCAAGGTGGTGAAGGACGCCATCGAGGCGCTCGGCCTCGCTCCAGCGGTGGCCTCCCTGTTCGTCCCCACTCACGCCGTCACTCATGTCGCCGGGGCGAAGATCACGCTCTCTCGCCTGCCGCTCGACCCGTCTCGCATCGAGCTCGTCCCGCCCCCGCCGTAACGTTACGAGGCGCTGACTTCCTCATCGGGGACGCCCATCACTGTGGGGCAGAAGGAGCCTCCCCATGAACACCATCGCCCCGCACGACCCCGTCTGGCTCGCCGTCGCCGACCTGCACGGACACCGCGCCCACTTCAACGCCCTCCTCGCCTGGGCCGAAGCGGAGTTCGGCGCGCAGCTCCACGTCTGCACCCTCGGCGACTACGTCGACAACGGCCGCGAGATCCCCGAGCTGCTCGACGACCTCATCGCCCTGCGTGAGCGACTCGGGGAGCGCTTCGTCCCCATCCTGGGCAACCACGACCTCGCCCTTCTCCGCGCGCTCGGCTGGCCCGGCACCGTTCCCGATGAGGTCTGGTACAAGCGCTGGAGTCGCAACTACTGGAACGCCGGGCTCGGCACCCCCGCAGCCTACGGCGCTCGCACGCTGACGGAGTTCTCCGCGCGCTTCCCGGCGCGCCATCGGGCCTTCCTGGAGTCGCTGCCGTGGCTGCACGACACGGGCCGCTGGCTCTTCGTGCACGCGGGCATGGAGCCCGGTCCGCTCGCCCCGCAGCGCGCCGCGCTCGCCGCGAAGCGACTGCCCCCGCAGCACGAGTGGCTGCCGCCGCAGCTACGAGACAAGGAGCTGTCCAAGACCGCGGATGCCGCGTGGGATCGGCGCCGTGTCTGCCGCCCCCCCCCCCCCCCCCCCCCCCCCCCCCCCCCCCCCCCCCCCGCGCCCGTACCTTCGCGCCCCCCCCCCCCCGCCCCCCGGGGGGGGGGGGGCGGCGCCGCCGCCCCGCGCCGCCGGCGGGGGGGGGGGGCGCGCGCGGGCGGGCGCCCGCGCCCCGCGCCCCCCCCGCCGCCCCCCCCCCCCCCCCCCCCCCGCGCCCGCGGGGGCCCCCCCCCCCCCCCCCCCCCCCCCCCCCCCCCCGATCCCCCCCCCCCCCCCCCCCCCCCCCCCCCGCGCCCCCCCCCCCCCCCCCCCCCCCCCCCCCCCCGCCCCCCCCCCCCCCCCCCCCCCCCCCCCCCCCCCCCCCCCCCCCCCCCCCCCCCCCCCCCCCCCCCCCCCCCCCCCCCCCCCCCCCCCCCCCCCCCCCCCCCCCCCCCCCCCCGGTCGTCCTCAGCGCGCACAACAAGCACCTGGGCGATGCGCGCTTCGAGGGTCCCAATCGGATCTGCCTCTCGGGCGAGGTCGACGAGACGGGCGTGCTGAGGGCGGTGGTGCTGCCCGCGCGCACCTTCGTGCGGGTGGAAGCCGACGGCCTCGTCACGATCGATTGAAGGGGGGGGAACCGCCATGAATGCACTGCAAGGATTTGAAGGTCTCTTCAACGTGGGTGAGCCCAGCGGGGCGGGGGGACTGAAGGTGTTCCCGCTCTTTCCGACGGGGCCGGTGGCGCTCTCCCTGCGGACGCTGCGCGAGGAGATCGCCTCCGGGAGCGCTCGCGTCGAGGAGACCGACGCGGGGGAGGGACCGTGGTTTCGCTCGTTGTCCCTGCTCAACGGGAGCGCACAGGCGGTGCTGGTGAGCGACGGCGACATGCTGACGGCGGGCCTCCAGGATCGCATCGTCGACACGCCGCGCGTGGTGCGCCCGGGAGTGCGGGTGACGTTGCAGGTGTCGTGTGTTGAGGCGGGTCGCTCGTCGCAGGGCGAGCGCGCCGACCTCGTCAGCGCCGAGCGTGCAGCCGAGCCCTCGGTGCGGCGCAAGCGGGCGCTGCACTCGCTGCGTGGGGAGCGGCCCGGTCAGCAGGAGACCTGGGCCCACGTCGCGGAGCTGCGGGGCGGACGCGGTCACAGCGACGGGTCGGGCTCGCTGGCGGAGCGCTCCGGGCTCGACGAGCGCGCGGCGGCGACGGCAGCGCTGCTCCCCGCGGCCTACGGCGCGACGGGCCTGGCGGTCGCACGCAACACCACGCGAGGCGCGCGGGTGGTGCTGCTGGAGTGGTACGCCGACCCGGTGGCGTGCGCGTGCGCGTGGGGGCCGCTGGTGCGCGGCGTCGCGATGGACGTCCACCAGCCGACGGCCGACGTGAGGATCAGCCGAACGGAGCTGCGCGGCGTAGTGGCGAGGGTGAAGGCCGCGAGGGCGCGGGAGGAGGTGTTCGCGGAGGGCGATCGGGTGACGTGGCTGTCCGAAGGGGCGATGGTGGGACACGCGGTCGCGCTGGGCGAGCGGCTTGCGCAGGTGGCGCTGCTGGCGTGAGGGGAGACGGGATGTTCGAGTTGTTGTTTGCGTTGGGGAGTGACTCCTCCAGGGAGTCGGAGCTGGTCGATGGCTTGGACGCCCACACCGCGCGCGTGCGGGCCTCGCTGGGTGGGGGTGATCGCGCATGGGTGTCGCAGGCCGAGGACGAGGTCGCGGCCGACCCGGCGGGGACCATCTCCTTCGACGGACGTGGTCGGGCCACGGTGCGCGCGCTCGGGCGGACGTGGGCTGCGGGGCTCTTCCAGATCCCCAGCCTCGGGTCGCTGCGCGCCCGCGCCTCTCGCCGCGCGTTGCGGGTGGATGCGGGACCCCATCGACTCTGGGTGCTCGACGGGGAGGGCGTGGCGACTGACATCGGCGCGCTCCAGGCATTCGCTCCGGCGGATGCGCTCTTCCAGGCGGCGTCGCAGTTCAACTGCCTGGAGTCGCCGGGGGCCTACGTGACGCCCGTGGCGGCCTACCTGGGCGATCCCACGCAGGGGCCGCGCGCGTCGATCTCCGCCTTCCCGGCGACGCTCGTCCGCCACTACGCGGCGCCGTCGAGGGACGGGCGGCGCTTCACGCAGTCCACCCACGGCGAGCAGATCGACCTGCTGGCGGATGTGTGCGGTCCGCAGGTGGCGCGCGTCGAGAGCGGGTACCTGCGCGACCACACGATCTACGACGCCGGGGCCTTCGCGGAGGCGCTCGAGGCGCGCTTCGACGAGGTGCGCGTGGGGCTGCACGACGACGTCGAGGTGGTGCTCGGCGCCCACTGGGAGGGCGCCGTCGCGACGCCCCATCGCATCGCGCAGGTGTTCACGTCGACCCTCGCCGGCGGGATGTACGGCTCCCTGGCGACGCCGGGCGGGGCGTATCGGCTCATCACGCGGCAGCTCCTGCGCGCGGCCTACCTCGGGACGCTCCTGGGCGCGATCGCCGTTGGGCGCCGGGTGGTGGTGCTGACCCTCATCGGCGGCGGGGTGTTCGGCAATCCCATCGAGTTGATCTGGGAGTCGATCTTGTGGGCGCTGGAGGAGGCCACGCGGGTGGCGCCGGTCGCGCTCGACGTGGTGGTCAACGGCCGCGCGCTGGCGCAGAGCATCGAGCGCAGTGAGCTCGCGGGAGAGGCGGCGCGCCGCGGCGGCCTCATGGTGGAGCTGGGCCGAGCCGGGGGTGCGGCCGTGGTGCGATGAAGGATCAAGCTTGTTCGACTGAGGCCTTTCCTTCACACATCCTCCGCCCGGGCGCTCGATTCTGGTGCCCGGCTTGCACAGACCGGTGCGTCCGCAAAGGAGATCTCCTGATGTCCCCTCGCATACTCCCGCCGCTTCCGCTTCCGCTCGCCATGTTCGCGTCGGCTCTCCGACGGCACCTTCTGCGCGGCCGGCGCGAGCTGTCCCACGCCTGACCGTTGCAACACATGCTCCTGCGGTCCGAACGGGAGCGTCCAATGCACTTTGCGAGCATGCGTGGAGGCGGGCCCACCGGACGATGTCATGTGCACCGTGGAGTCCGCAGCGCCACCTCCGGGCTGCCATTGCGAGGGTCCGCTCTCGTGTGCGCCGCCGAGCTGTCCGCGTCTTGTCTGCGCCGACGCGGGCGCGCCCATCGTCTGCGGCGGCAGCGGCGCATCATATCCGGCCTGCGTGTGTCCCGCTCGCCCGACGGTCGCAGACGATGGCAACGTCGGGAACTTCTCGACGATGAGCGCCGTCGACTGCCACGCGGGGACGCGATTGCAACACTGATTCAAGGTCGACGCAGAAGGGTCTGCGAACCCGCGACCTGAGCACGCGGCGTTTGTCTTGACGGTGCTCCTCGCGTGACCGACCTTCGCCTTCACAATGAGCACGAAGGTCCGCATCGCCTCGGCCGAGGGCTACTCCGGTCCGGCCCTCCAGCGACTGGAGGACGCCGTCGAGCAGTTCGAGCAGGCGCTCAACAGCCGCTCGCTCGCGGAGAAGGTGCTGGCCTACCGGGCCCCGACGAAGCCGCGCTTCCTACGGCCCGGCGGGCTCACCAACGTGGAGGTACTGCGCGCCCTGCGGGCGGGCGAGGCGACACGGCGCGCGGGGCGCCACCGGGTGATCGACCTGCGCCTGGTGCTCGAACGCGGAGGCGGCGACGGCGTGATCGGCTTCCGGCGCGGCGAGCGCGTCCACACCTACGCGAAGTACTTCAACGCCCACGACGCGCCCTGCATGGCGGGGCACCTCGCGCATGAGTACGCGCATCTGGCGGGCTTCCGGCACTCCGTCGAGCCGAAGCCGGGGCGCGCGCACACGGTGCCTTACGCGCTCGGCGAGCTCGTGTACGACGTGTGCGTCGAGCATGGGGCCGAGCGGTGCTCCTGCGAGGTCAAGGAGAAGCATGGGTGGCGCTTCGGCGCGCGACGTCTCCTGAAGTTGATCTTTGGGTGAGGTGACGTCGGCGGCGCGCTCGGTGTCGTCGTGGGCGTATGAAGCCGCCGAGGGTTTTCAGTCGACCCGCACGGTACGGATGCGGCGCGCGCAGCCTTCACAGGACTCAGGACTGGCGTAATCAGAGGGGATGAGATGGCCAAGGACGACAGCGGATTGAAGGGGTGGTTCGCCCGCGGGCAGGAGTTGGTCACGGACGCCGCGTTGGCGGGCATCCGCGAGCTGGTCAAGGACTTCGAGGGCGAGGTAGATATCGACGTCGCCCGTCAGCGGATGATGGTCTCGGACGCGCTGCTCGGTCGACTCGTCCGTCAGGGCGCGCGGGCCGCGGACGGCGTCGAGGTGCTGGACTTCCAGTGGGACGGTACAGCGTATCTCTGCCGGGTCCGCACGGCGGAGCGGACGTTGTCGGCCCGCCTCCGGCCCGACTCCGTGAAGTGGGCGGACGGCGTAATCGAGCTCATCGCGTCGACGCCTGAGCCGCCGACCATCGAGGATGCGCCCGCCGCGACGTGGTTGCTCGCACGGTTTGTCGGGCTGTTCGGCGGCGGCGCCGTGGGTGGGTACGTCCTCTCACGAGGTGCCCCCGAAGGGCTTCGATGGGATGGCGACACCGTGACGTGGCGACGCCCACTCCCCGTGCCGCTGGGAGAGGTGGATCCGCTTCTGCCGCTCGTGGGCATCACCCTCATCGCGCGGCTCTCCCACGATGCGCGCGGGCTGTGGCTTGCGTTCGAGGGCGGGATGTCGGCGTATCTGACCGTCCTCTCCTGGCTTCTGCGGCTCTGGCGTGGATGGTAGCTATCATCGAGCGTCGGCGGGTCAGAGCTACCCGCCTGACGTGTCGATGCTCATCGTGATGCTGGAAGCCGCAGCCCCTTGGTGAACGTCCGCGTCCGCGTTGGGCTCACGGGCTCCGCATGAACACGAACCGCTTCGTCCACGCGTCGCTTCGCGTCGCGTGAACTCCGGCTCGGTCATCGAGGTACATGTACTCCACCTCGCCGAGGTCCTCGTCGTAGCCGACGACGACGACCTCGCGTTCGTTGCACTATGACCGTCACGTCTCGTACCTGCCCGGGAACAGCGGCTGGTGCGCCGCGGATACCTGTTCGGCCGCGTCCTTCTCACGTGGCCACCGTCCGTTCGTGGCCGTCGTGGCTGTCGCCGTGCGCCGCTGCGTCTTCAACCGCGCCCCGTTCGACGAGTGGGTTTGACAACCGCGGCGAGACCACGAACCCGGAATACGGAGTAGTAGTGCTCGCCCCGGAGTCTGCGACCCGTGGGCTCGGAGTCGGTGCCCTTCACAAGCCGCATGCGAAGCAGGGCGTTTGCTCCATGGTGGTGGGCGAGGAACTGTGCATCCCACACGGCGGCATCTGGGTCGCGGCGCCAGAGGCTGGTCTCTACCTCACAGACCTCCTCAGTGATGCGGTGACCGCCGACGTGCTGCCCCTTGACCACGGTGACATCGTCTACGGCAGTTCGAAGTTCACCATAGCAATCCTTGCAAATCTCCTCCCTCTTCGCCTTGTTCGGTCGGGGGTGGACATATCGCTCTGAGCACTTGTCGCAGTAATCATGATGACAATACGCGCAGCGGTGCCGCCAGGTCCAGTAGACTGTGAACTCAGTACGGCAACTCTTGCATCGCTTGCTCATTGTGACCTCCGTAGGGTGCATTCGATCACCAGACATGTTCGCTCTCTCGGCCCGCGAGCCGCTCCGAACTCGGTGTGGAGCCGGGCGAGCGCGGCCCGCATGCGGTTCAGTTCGCGGACGGTCGGCGCGATGGGTGCGATCCCTGGTAATGGGCGCGGGCGAGCGATCGGCATCTGGTTCAGTCGGCGAGATCAAGCATGTGCGCGACCTTGAGATAGTTGCCGTCTTCATACACCAACACGTCGCCCGTGCACTCGAGGCACACGAACGACTCCCCCGCCTCGGCCGCGACGTGCACACCCTCGCCGGTTTGGGGGCACTCGAACCCGAGCATCGCCTGATGCGCCGCACGCCCGCCGGTGACCTCAATCGCCTCCTTGCAGAGCGGGCACTTGTACGTCCCGTCGTCCTCGCCGACCTCGACGTCCTGATCGTTGACGGGACATACGACACTGCCACGTTGGCGAGCGCGCGCCCCACTCACGACGAGAATCTGGTGTAGGGCCACCCAATTGCGTCCGGTCTCCCGCACCAGCACATCGTGCCGACACCCGAGACAATGGAACTCACCGGTCTCCCACGCGACGAACTCCGCCTCACTGGTCTGCGGACAGCCGTAGCGCAGCATCTTGGCGTGTTGAGGCCGGCCTCCGACGACTTCGATCGCGGCCTCGCAGTGCGGGCACACGTAGGTGCCGTCGTTTGGGAGAATCTCGATCTCTCTGTCGTTGATCGGGCAGGAGAGCGTCAAGGGAGTCACGCGATCAGGTGGAGGCGGACGACGTGGTCTCCGCGGTGCGGCCAACTCGGTCGACGTGACGGCTACGTGCTCCCGCGAGGCGACAGACACGGCCTTCGCCACCGCGAGCAGCTTCCGCTTCACGCCGGGACGACGGTCGAAGCGCTCCAGCGAACCCCAGCACCGCAGGAGGACCATGAAAGTCTCGCAGAAATCCTCAGCAGCCCTTGTTCGCGCATAGTCGGTCACAAAATCTCGCGCGTCGAACGCTGGAGTCTGTCCAACCCCCCAGGACTCTTCGTAGCGGGCGCCGAACGTTTCCTCGAACCACGGACGTCGAAAGAACCCAGGGTCCAGGAATCTCCAGGCATGCCCCATCTCATGTCTGACCACGTCGGTCAGTGAGTGATTGGGGGTCTTGGAGACTGGTGCATTGAGAGGAATATAGATGGTCCCTGGCTCGAAACCGACCAGTTTCCGCTGCCACGGGACACCGCTGTCGTAGACGTAGCCGACCTCGCCGATCGATGGAAGCAAGGCGCGATAGCACCTGACGCGGTCGAGGTACTTGCCGTCCGCGAGGAGCCCCACGGCACGCAGGTCGGCCCTGGTGCGTTTGAACGCGCGGCGCAGCGAGCGCTCCGAGATTACGCCGAGCCTGGCGTGCGCGAAATCAAGCGCATCGCCACGGCGTCCGCGAACACTCGCGGCGGCGGTTGAGATGACGGTGGTCACCTCGCCTCCGAGGCAAGCCGGAGACGGGTCTTCCCGCGGTGCTTGTAGATCTTGACGTGCAGCGGCGTCGAGAGCCCCCCGAGGAGGGCGCCCACGGCGGCGCCGCTAAGGACGAGCGGCAACGAAATGGTGGCCCCCACAGCGTATGCGAGCGCGGCGATCCCCATGGCGCCCATGGCAGCACCCGCGACGGTCATGGTGACGTATTCCTTCAGCTCGGCATGGCAGACGATGGCCTTCACCTTGAACTCGTCGTCCGCACAATCGAAGAACTTCACGAAGCGTTCGGGGGAAATGTCCCCGCTGAACTCCAGGATAAGTTCGCCGTCCTCTTCGGCGGTCCAGCGCGCGAAACGCTTCAAACTCCCGAGGTTCGCTTCCCCCTCCACGAATCGCACGACCCGCTGCTTCTTCATCAACTCGACGGCCTCGGCGGTCTTCATTCGCAGCTCCTCCAACCTCTGTTTCCGCTCAACTGGCAGTGGAATCGCGACATCGCCACCCGCCATGGCGTACCGCCAGAGAAGGTACACACACTCGTGGTACGTCGCAATCGCGCCGAGCTGGGGCTTCGCTGCCTGCCGTGGCACGCCCTCGCAGCTTCGGCACAAGACTCGGTGCGCGCATCCGCGCGAGGCGCACGGCCAAGGGTTCGAGCCAGGCCGCGCTCGCGGAGCAGGTCGGCGTGGGCGCCAACGATCTCGGCACGCTCGA
>JADJAE010000054.1 GCA_016704445.1 Deltaproteobacteria bacterium | reverse complement strand
AAGAGCGCGTCCAACAGCGCGCCCTCGCGGGCGGCCTCCGTGCGGTCGGCGCGGAGTTCGTGCTCGCTCCAGACGAGGTCGCGCTCGAGCGCGACGTTGGCGGGGGTGATCGCGTCGAGCCCGAAGGCCAGACGCTCGCTCTCGAGCCAGAGGAGGCGGTCGACCTGACTCGCGTCGCCCTGCTCGAAGTAGCTCGTGATGAGCGCACCGGTGGTCGCGTTGTAGCCGGTGGCCCCGAAGTGGGCGAGGTGTCGCCAGAGCGGCCCGTCGGTGTGGCGCGTCCCCGAACAGCAGGTGCTCCACGAGGTGGAGGTTCCTGGGGTAGCCTGGCGGGTCTCGTCGGTGCCGCTACTTCGTACTCGATGCGCACTGCCACCTGCGCCCGCGCCGGCAGCGGGGCGAGGAGGACCCGGAGCCCGTTTTGCAGCGTGAAGCGCGTGAACGGGACCGGGTCGGCGGCCGCCTGGGCCGGGCGCAGGCTGGCCGACGCAAGGACGATCGCCGGGGCGATCCGTCTCACGGAGCGCCACCACGCCGCCGCAACCACCCCGAGTCTTGCCAGAGCCTCCCGCATCCCGTGACCCCTCCGTTCCCCGTGTGCATATCACCGGGTGCCCGGCGCACTCCAACTCTGCGCCCCGTGATCGCGCTCCCGCCCTCGGTTCGCATCTACCTCCACGGCCAACCGGTCGAGGGCCGCCGCGGCATCGACTCGCTCCAGCGCTGGCGTCGGTGCCTGAAGGCGCGTCAGGGCGCCCGGTGTGGGGGCCGCCGAGGGCGGAAGAGGCTTGGCGTCGGCGGTCGCAGCCGGCAACGCGAACACGGGCAGGAGCGCCAGCAGAAGGCCAGGGCCCGATGTGTCTCCCCAACCGGGCGATGAACTCCCACCGGAAACACAGGCGCGCATCCTGGCGGGGATGGCGAGCATCGCCGCGGGAGAGGGAATCCCGCCGGCGGAGGCAGACGCGCGGTTGCGTGCGACCATCGCCGCGGCGCGCGCGCCCGGTGACCGACGGCGCGGATCACCACGCCTCCGCGCCCCGGTCGCCCGGTAGCAACGGGAGGCCACCGACCCGGCGGGTGCCGCGGCCCTTATCACCCGGGCAGGGCGGCCAGCGTCTCGGACCACGCGCCCAGCCGCGCCTCCAGCACCACCTTCGCGCCGTCGGCGTCCCGCTGGGCCACCAGGCGTACGCCCGCGTGCGCCGCCTTCGGCGCCCTCTTCACGCGCCTCTCGACCGCCGCGAAGGCCTTGCGCTCCGCCTACGTCGTCGTGAACCCGTGCGCGCCCTCTTCGCCCCACCTTCGCCGTCTTCGCGTGGCGGAACTCCCTCGCCGCCGCGTCGAGCTCCGCGACGCTCGCGCCCTCCACCGCCAGCTTCTTCCCCGACGGGAGGGCGAGCGTCGCGTCGAGGAGGTCCTCCGGGTGGTCGTCGGCTTACGTGGCGTCCGCGAGCTCCATCAGCGCGCGGGCCCGGTCGATGCCGACGTCGAGCACGAACCGGCGCCGCAGCCGCGTGGCGAGCGCCATCCACCGCCTCGCCGTCGACGGGTGGATCCCCAGGTCCTCGGTGCAGATCTCGTCGAAGCTGGCGCGACCGACGGCTTCGCCACGCCCGGCGCTGTCAGGTCGACGAGCGCCGCGCCCACGTCGAGGAGGTTCTCCCCGACGTCGCCTGGTGTCTTGCGCAACTTTGTCGATCGCCGCGACGCCTCTCGCGCGGAGCCACTCGCGCGAGTTCTTCTTGATCGCCTGGATGTTGGCCTCCATCGCAGGGGGCGAGCGGACGTCGCTTCGCGGGCTTCCTCGGTGTTCTGGCGCCCGACGCTAGCGAACGCGAGCTCACTCGGGAAGCGGAGTTGAACTCACCAGAACTGAGTCGGCACGTTGCGCGCTGTCACTCCCGAGCGCCAAGGAGGCCCCAGGAGGCAGACGACCGGGGCATCGGTCATGGCAGGCAGCGAAACGTACCCCGTGCGGCCCGGGTAAGGGGCCCATAGGGGAAGCAACGCCAGCACCTGCAGGCATGGGTCAGCTCCCGGCGACAGGGACGCCCCGTGTACGAAGTTCGCGGTTCCCACGCTGACGCGCGAAGCTCCCGGCGAGCTCGGAGGGGAGCTTGGGCTGGAGCTGGGGCTGGTCGGCCCGACGCGCTGGAGCGTGGACGTCGGGGTGGGCTTCCGGCTGGAGACGTGACCCGCGGGTCATGGCGACGGCCGACAGCCGCCGCGGTGGCTACGTGGGCGCCGGTGGGCGCGGAGCGGCGTAGGGCGCGGGGGCGTCGGTGATGGCTTACTGGCGTCAACGCGCTTGACCGGGCTTCGCGGCTGCGGGAGCGTGGTCAGCGATGGCCAGTCTCTACCTGTTTACGTGGAATCTCCATTTCAGGAAGGAGCCCCACGATCTCACTGTTCAGCATCTCGCCAGGAAGGGCCAGAGCGAGTTGTTCATCGCTTGCGGCAGGAACTCAAGGAGGACAGTGAGATCGGTCGCGGTCGCAGTGCGCTCGACAACGCTGCAGAACAGCAGGATCGCGGTCGTCCAACCCACGGGCAAGAAGCCGCGAGGGACCGCGCCCCTGCACCCCTCTGACCTGGCGGCGGTGGAGAGCCACGCGGACTCCGATGATGAGTTCGTCGCCGCCCTCTTTCGACTTCCGTCGTCGAAGAAGCTTGTCGCGGTCGCGGGCCTGCGCGCGGAGGGCAAGGGTGAGATGGAGTCCGAAGCGGACCGCGGTGGCTCCCGCGCACTGCTCCGCCACGCCATCAATGCCAGGAGGTGGCAGGCGGAGCATCGCGTGGTCCTCGGCGACTTCCAACAGTCACTTCACAATCACCGGGAGATCTTCAGCTGGCATTGCTTCTACGCGCTGAGCTCCCCCACCTCGCGCTGACCACCAGAAGCGCCGCGATGAGGATCACCCTCCGCTCCACGTCATCGCACCCGACAACGCTCAGACCACGTCGACGTTCGTGCATCCGACCCGGCTCCAGCAGTCCGCAGGTCATCGATTTCATCGCCGTGGATGAGCGGAGCGTGCCCGGTGCGAAATCGACCATCCTCGCCGAGGTCGCGGCGAAGGGGGGTCCGAATCAAACCACGAACCGTCCGAACGTCAGTGATCACTTGCCGGTCGAAGGATCGATCGAAATCTGAGGGAGAGACCCGATGTCATTCGTCGATGAAGTGAAGAGCGCCATCCAGGGCGTCGAGCGCACCCAGAGCACCCACCCCGCGTTCGCCCTGCTCGCCGTGGTCCGCGATCTGGCGGAGGGGTTGTCCGACGAGAGCGTTCGCGCGGTCGCCAGAGGCATGGGCGACCCGCGGCGCGTCGGCCTGTACCTCCACCCCGCCCATCGCCCGCAGCGCGGCCAGTACCTGTTGACCTTCTTCTTCGATGGCGAGGGGGTGACCGTCTCCGGCGAAAAGTCGATCCGATACACCGATCCAGAGGGGTTGAAGAAGTGGCTCATCGACTTCGTGACGCTGCCCGCGTTCATCGAGTCCCTGCAGATCCTCCGTGAGGAGGCGACGCGGCCCGTCGAGGCGCGCCTCCGTCGGTCGGCGGCTCTCGCCTACTCCCAGGGCGACGTCATGGTCGAGGTGTCCGCGGCTGATCAGAAGAAACTCGACGAGACCGCAGCTTACTGTCCTTCGAAGCGCCGTCAGGCGGGTCGACTTCCCAGGCAACGGGACCTTTGATCCGGGCGTGACGGACGATATCCTCGACAGCGCAGGACTCTCGCTCGCCGAACAGGCGACCCAGTCGGCAGGCGATCAGTTGAAGCTCACCGGGATCCGCGTCGCGCCAACTCCATGATCGGTTGAGCCCAGCCCCACTCCTACCACGCCCGCAGCACCCAGCGCTCGGCCCCGTCGTCCTCCGCCACCACCCGCGCCACCCGCTGGGCACCCGCAGGCACTCCAGCGCCACGCCCGGCGTCGTCGCGACGCTGACCCCTCCTTCAGCGCGTCCGCGGTCACGTCCTCGGCCGCCGCGGTCATCGCCGCGACGACGCCGGGCGTTCCAGGTTGAGCGCGAGGAGGCGCCCGAGGAGGACGTGGTCCGTCGCGTCGTGCTGCCACCCCTAGGCGTCCGGCACCGCCCGATCGAGCTGCGCGTGCAGGTCGACCAGCGTGTGCGCGAGGGTGCGGTCGGCCTATAGGAAAGCAACGCGGCACCCACGCTGGCATGGGTCAGCCACAGGCGACAGAACGCCCCTGTTACGAAGCTCGCGGTGTGGGCCCACGCTGTCGCGCGAAGCTCCCGGCGAGCCCAGTGGCTCGACGGCTCGCCGCCCTGCGACAACGCCACAGCCCGGCGAGGTCGAGCGGCACCGCGTCGAAGGGCTCTTCGCGCACCTCGCTACCCACTGCTGACCTGGCCGCGCGTTCCGCGCACTGCCCGAAGGGCATCGACGTGCACTTCGAGAACGTCGGCGGCGCGGTGCTCGACGCCGTGCTGCCGCTGCTCAACGCTCGGCGTCCCCTGGTTTCACGCGGCGCCCGGTGGCACCCCTGCGGCGCATGGGCGACGCCGCTGAACAGACCTGGGTCGACTACCAGACGTACCTGACCATCGAGCGGGAGACCGACCGGAAGCACGAGTGGCTCGACGGGCGCATCTACGCCATGGCGGGCGGGACGATCGCGCACGGTCAACTCTCGGCCCAGATGATCGGGGAGCTGCTACGCCTCGCCGCCGCCTGCGGGTGTCGCGTCCACACCACGGACGTGAAGATCCGCGTGCGCGCCACGGGGCTGGCCACGTACCCCGACGCCTCGGTGATCTGCGGGCCGACCGAGCGCGACCCCGACGACCGCAACGCGGCGGTCAACCCCGCGGTGCTGGTCGAGGTGCTCTCCGACGGCACCGAGGCCTACGACCGCGGCGACAAGTTCGCGCACTACCGCCAGATCCCCTCCCTGCGCGACGTCGTGCTGGTCTCGCAGCACGAGGCCCGCGTCGAGGTGTACTCCCGCGACGAGCGCGGCCGCTGGGTGCTCTCCACCGCGAACGCGGGGGAGCGCTTCTCGCTCACCGCCATGGACGGTGCGATCGAGGTCGACCGCGTCTACGCCGACGTCGAGCTCGCCCCGCGCGCCGCCGCGCGCCGCCCGCGATTGATCCGTCCGCCGCCGCGAAGTACCGCCCCACACCCCAACAGGAGCCGCCGTGCTCCTCTCGCGACGATCGTCCGCCCGAGGGTTCCCCCCCCCCGTGGTGGATGCGACGATGCGCCCGGAAAGCGGAGGGTGCCCCTTGATGTCTGCGCGCTGGTGGTCCGTCTGTGTCGTGGCGATGGCGATGGGCGGCTGCTTCGAGGCGGAGATCGGAGTCCACCTCCCCGACGGCGCCGTCGCAGCCGATGACCTGGGCGGCTGCGCGCTCCGACGGCAGCGCCCGCTCCGACGCCCCGCTCGACGCAGCGCTCGACGCCTCCGCACCGATGGACACCGTCGCCACCACCGATCGCGTCGCCCCTCCGAGCGACGGCGCCGCGGGCTACCCCGATGGGAGCGTCGCTCTCTCCGACGGCGCGGTGCGCCTGCCTGACGGCGCGGTGGTCTCCGCGCCGGTCAACGGCTGCGTGCCGATGGAACTCTGCAACAACGGCCTCGACGACAACTGCGACGGCCGCATCGACGAGTCGTGCCCCTGCCTGCCGGGGCACACCCAGCGCTGCTACGCCGGAGCCCCCGCGGAGGCCGGTCGCGGGGTGTGCAACCTCGGGACGCAGCGCTGCGAGGGGCACCGGGGAGTCCGGCTCCTGGGGCGCCTGCGAGGGGGCCGGGGCGCCGATGCCGGTGCGCTGCGGCGGGGGCATGGACTGGCGCTGCAACGGCGTCATCGACCAGGGCTGCGCGTGCACGCCGGGGATGTCCCGCAGCTGCTACTCCGGCCCGCCCGACACCGCCGGCCGGGGGGCCTGCCGCGCCGGAACCTCCACCTGCGCCATGACCGCGACGGGCGCGGCGTGGGGTCCGTGCGAGGGCGAGGTCACCCCCGCCGCGAGGCAGTGCGACGGCGTCGACCGCGCCTGCGACGGCATGCCCGAGATGGGCTGCGAGTGCATCCTCGGTCGATCGCGCCCCTGCCCCGGCCGCATGGGCACCGAAGGGTCGGGGCCTGCCGGGCGGGCTCGCAGGTGTGCGGCCGCGCCGAGTCGGGGGCGCACCGCGTGGGGCGCGTGCGTGGGCGAGGTCACCCCGACGGACGACACCTGCGACGGCGTCGACCGGTCGTGCACGGGCGCCGCGTCGCCCTGCGCGTGCACCACCGGCGCGACGCGCAGTTGTTACAGCGGCCCCACCGGGACCAGCGGCGTCGGGCTCTGCCGCGCCGGGTCGCAGCGGTGCATCTTCACCGGCGGCGGATCGGTGTGGGGCGCTTGCGAGGGAGAGGTCACCCCGGAGACCGACCGCTGCGACGGCGTCGACCGCGCGTGCACCGGGTCGAGCGCGGCGTGCACCCGCTCGCGGGCGCGACGAGGCGCTGTTACAGCGGGCTGCCGTCGACCGACGGCGTCGGGCCCTGCCACGCGGGCACGCAGCGCTGCGTGGTGTCGGGGGGCGCCTCGTCGTGGGGGAGCTGCGAGGGGGAGGTCACCCCGCAGCCCGACCTCTGCGACGGCGTCGACCGCTCGTGCTCGGGGAGCGCGACCCGCTGCGCCTGCGTCGCCACCACCACCCGCCCCTGCTACACGGGCGCCCCTGGGACCAACGGGGTCGGCGTCTGCCACGGCGGCACCCAGACCTGCGTGGCCTCGGGCGGAACCTCCAACTGGGGATCGTGCGTGGGCGAGGTGAACACCAACTGCCTCCCCTGCCTCACGGCTCCGGGAGCCCGTGGCAGATCAACCGGTCGTCCGGGCCCGTGTGCTTCGGGCGCACCTTCTCCGTGCACGGCGACCCGGGGGAGTATGCGCTGGCGGCGATCCCCTCGGAGACCCATGGCTCGTGGGTTCCGGTCACCCGCACGGACATCGCGTTCGCCGACTCTTCGGCCCTCTGCGGCCGGGCGTGCACCTGCCTCGACGGCGGCGAGTTCACCTTCTTCCAGACCTTCTTCGACATCCCCGCGGGCTTCACCGTCTCGACGCTCATCGTCCGCATCGGCAGCGTCGACGACGGCGTGCGCATCACCATCCACAACTCCCGCTACCCCACCGGCATCGTCGACCCCGGCTCGTACGTGCTCCTCGGCTCCGGCGGCGCCACCACCGACCTCGCGCGCTACATCGTCCCGGGGCGCAACCGCATCGTGCTCACGCACATCGACGACTGCTGCTCCGCCCGCTCCATCAGCGGCGTCTCCGTCGAGCTGAACGGCGGCTCACTCACCACCTGCCGCTGATCCTCGACGCTCCAGCTCTCGCAGCGTCGCCGGTCTCGGCGCGCCCCTCTCGCACTCCACCAGACGCCTTCGCACCGCGGCCGCGATCGGGTCCGCCGGGTCGAGGGCGTCGCTCCGGTCGAGGCACCGGCGCGCCTCGCCCAGGTCGCCGCAGAGCAGCTCGGTCACCGCGCGGTTGCACCAGATCGTCGCGTCCCCGGGGAGGTAGCCCGTCGCGGCGCGGTTGACCTCCCGGGCCTCCTCCACGGCGTCGGCCCGAAGCAGCGCCAGGGCCGCCTCTCGGACGACGTCGCGCTCGTGAGGGTGCGAGGTCACCAGCGCGCGCCAGAGGTCCAGCGCCCCGGCGGCGTCGCCCAGGGCGGCCGACCTGGCGATCATCCATCGGGTCTGCAGTGCTCCGGCGCGATGCGCTCGTGCGCGGCGAGGTCGGCGAGGGCCTGTACCACGGCGGTGCGGGCCTCGGCGTGTCCACCGTGGCGGGCGCGCGGTGCATGATGTCGAGGTAGGGGTGCAGGAGCGCTGGCGGCGGCCTGGAAGAGGTCGAGGCGCAGGTCGAGGTGGCGATGGAGCGCGGCGGCGCGGGCGACGCTCTCCGCGTCGGTGCCGGGCAGCGCGGCGAAGGTGGCCAGCGCGCGGCGGGCGCGGTCGGGGGCGCGGTCGTCCACGGCGAGCTCGGCCAGCGTGAGGCAGGCGCGCGCGATGGGCGCGGCGTACGCGTCGTGGGGATCGCGCTCGTAGGACTCGACCGCCTCCTCGTACTGGGCGCGCATCCGGGCGGTGAGCCGACGCGCGACCGCGGGGTCGAGGCCCTCGGAGCGGGCGAGCCGGGTGCGCGTGGCCTCCGCGAGGTTGACGTGCCCGGGGACGAAGCCGGGCCAGTCCCACACGACCCGGGTGAACCACCACTCAGCGAGCGCGTAGTCGCCGGCGTTGCCGCAGCGCGCGCCCTCGCTGATGAAGCGCGCGACCTCCTCCGCGTCGACCTTCCTGGGGTAGTGGAACACCCCGCACTTCACGCAGGCCCAGCCGTCGACGCACACCGGCGCGTCGCGCCACGTCGGCCTCGCCGAGCGGGCCGCCGGTGCTGATGACCTCCGCGCGCATCGCGACGCCGCAGCCTCCGCAGGTGCGCCGCGGTGGCGTCGCTGCAGTAGCCCTCCGCGGGGCGCTGTAGGTGCTCGGCGATCGCTCGCTGGCGTATCACGCACACCCCGTCGCGCGACTCGATGGGCCGCGGCGGGCGTCCGAGCAGGCGGTCGATCCATCCCATCGGCGCCGGGGCTCCCTACGAGACTCCGCCCAGCGCTCTCCACGCCGCCACGCGACGCTGCTCCCGCACTCGCTCGGCCACCCGCAAGAGCGCCCTGTCGCGGACCCAGCGCGCGGCCTCGTCGTCGGCCTCGGCGGCGTAGCGCTCGTCGGCCTCGGCGATGATCCTGGCCACGGAGCGAAACGCCCCTGCGAGGGCGACGTGCGTGGCGGCCCCGGAGGGGGCCTCCGTGGAGAGAGAGCGCAGGGCCGCGATGGTCGAGAGCAGCTCCTCTCGGAGGGCCTCGGGCCACGCGCGGCGGCGCGCGGCGGCGAGCAGGTGGCCGAGCCCTGCGCCGATGACGTGGAGGTCTTCGAGGGTGCGAAAGGGCTTGAGGTAGCGGTCGTAGCCGTCGCCGGGGAGCAGGTCGGAGCCGGTCACGCGCACCTCGGAGAACACCGCCTGGGCGTGCTCGATCTCCGGGGCGAAGGGAGTCTCGGGGAGGGGGTCGAGGGTGATCCCCGGGGCGTCGGCGGAGAGCCAGACGAGGCGCAGCGCGTTGCGGCCCGAGGCGTCGGCCCCGACCGAGGCGATGACCAGCAGCGAGCGGGCGCGACGCCCCAGCGTGACGAAGCGCTTGGTCCCGCTGAGCGACCATTCACCCCCGGCGGTCGGTCGCAGCGTCGTGGCCATCGCCCTCGGGTGGCCGCCGCCGTCCTCGGTCGCCGCGAGCGCCGCGGGATCGCCCGGCGGAAGCGACGGCACCAGCGCCCGAAGCGCGTGGTGGTAGCCCGCCGCGAAGGCCCACCCGAGGCGGTCGGCGGCGAAGCCTCCGGCGACGGCGCGGTCGAGGGTGCTCTCGAAGGGAGCGGCCGAGGAGAGCAGGCGTGGCCACCAGGCGTCGACGGTCTCGCACGCGACGGGGTAGGCGTCGGCGGTGAGCAGGTGCGCGAGCAGGTCGGTCATGCGCGCAACGTGTGCACCGCCCCGCGGCGCTCGTCCACCCGTAGCGCCCTTGCGATAGCATCGGCTCAGATCTCCTTCCTCCGAGAATCTCTCCCTGCCGCCCCGACGGCGAAGCCTTCGGAGTTCCGCGCTGGCGGTGCTCGTCGCGCTGCTGGGGCTGGTGGCCGCGCTCACCGTGATGCGCTTCCTCGCGCCGGTGATCGTGGCCGCGTGGTTCGCGGGGCTCACCGCGGGGCTACGCAGGCGCCTGGTCGCTCGCATCGGCGGGCGCCACCGGTGGCCGCCATGGCGACCGCGGCGCTGGTGGTGGTGATCGTCGCCCCGCTGGTGCCGCTGGCGGTCCCGCTGGCCGGGATGGTGATGGACTTCGCTCGCGGGCTCAGCCGCGGCAACATGAGCCAGGCGGTGGGGCGGCTGACCGGGTCGATCTCCGGAGGCGCGGCGAGCCGGGCGGCCCAGGCGACGAACGCCGGGATCGTGCAACGCATCCTGCACTCCGGCGAGCTTCCTCTCCGGCGCGGCGGGTCGTTCACCGAGACCTTCGCCACGGTCTACATGGGCGTCGCGCAGCTCTTCATCCTCGCGGTCTGCTCGTACTATTTCTCCGCCGAGGGCGGGAACATGCTGGCGGTGGTCGAGCGCGCCTCGCCTCCTCGCCGCACTTCGAGCGGCTGCGCGAGGAGTTCATGGCCGTCGCCCGGGCGATGCTGGTGGGCGAGAGCTGCTGACTGCGGCTGCGCAGGGCGTCCTGGCGGGGGTGATCTACTTCGCCTCGGCCTGCCGAGCGCGATCGTCCTCACGCTGCTCACCGCGGTGGGCGCGCTGGTCCCGACGGTGGGCAGCGCGATCGTCTGGATGCCCGTCGCCGTGGCGCTGGGGCTGGGCGGCCGGGTGCAGCGACGCGGTGATCCTCGGGGTGCTGGGCGTCACGGTGATCGCGACGGTGGACAACGTACTGCGCCCGTTCTTCTCCCGCATGGGCGCAGGAAGATGCACCCGCTGCTGCTCTTCCTGGGCATCTTCGGCGGCCTAAGGCCTTCGGCGCCTGGGGATCATCCTCGGCCCGGTGGTCCTCGCGCTCTTCGTCGCGGCCTTCCGGATCTACGCCAACGAGGTCGCCGCCATCCGCCTGCCTACGGCCTGACCGTACCGACGCCCCGCTACAGACATCCGCCACAGGTGGTGCAGCACGACACGCAGCTCGTGCTCCACTGGCACGACCCCAGGCAGAACTGGTGCAGTTGCTCTGGCAGACCTGCTGGGAGCAGGGTCGCAGCCGCCCCTGCGTCGCCCCCGGGGCGCATGGTCCGCTCCCCGAGCAGCCCCCGGAGGGCTCTCACGCGCACGCGGCGGAGCAGCGGAGGGTCTGCGTCCCGCAGCTGCCGCAGGGTTGGGTGCGGGTGGCTCCGGCGGCGCAGCTCCCCTCGCCCGAGCAGGCCGACCAGGCGCACGAGCCGGTGCAGGTCTGGTGCCGCAGTTGGCCGCAGGCGAGCGCCCCCGCCCTGGGATCGCAGGTACGCCCGGGGAGCACGCTGCAGCCGGAGGTCCGTCGGAGGACGGTCGATGGGCATCGGGACGTCGATGGGCGTCACCCGATCGATGGGCACCCCGATGGGCACCGCAATCGAGGGGGAGCGTCAGGTCGATGGAGAGGGTCGAGTCCGCCGCGTCGCCGAGGTCGCCGTCGATGGGTCCATCGTCCGCGGTCGAGGCGTCCAGCAGGTCGCCGAGGTCCTCGGGGAAGCCGAGGTCGGGCACGGGGCCCCGGTCGGGCGGCGGGACGTAGCCGGTGTCTCCGGGTGTCAGGAGCGATGCCGAGCGCGCAGCCCATGGAGAGCAAGGCGAGGAGGGCGAATAGGCGAAGGGGAGTCATCCGTTGGTCTGGCGCTGGAAGCCTCGAAACCCTACCACCCGGACGCGACCTGTCCGTGAAAGCGTCATTCCGGGATGAGGGCCGGAGCGTCGAGGCAGATCGCCGCAACAGCGCCCTGGAGAGCGTCTCGCTTGAGGCTCGTTGCCACAGTCGATCGCTCCTGCTGAGCTCCCTCCAGAGCCTCGGTTGCGCGCTCCGCGCGGCCTTCGCGGGGTCCCATCGGGGAGCGGCACGCCGTGTGTAATCGCACGCCCTCCCATGAAGACCCCGAAGCCCGCCTCCGCCGCCCGCAAGATCTTTCGGGGCACAGCCCGACCGCTAGCTCCCCGAGGAGCTCGACGAAGAAGCCCGCGAAGGCCACCTCGGCGAAGAAGCCGACGAAGGTGAGCGCGCGAAGCGGGCCGTGAGCTCGGTGAAGAAGGTCCGCGAAGAAGGCTCCCGAAGGCCGTCGCAGCCCTGACCAACGACCAGGCCCGGGTGCACGACCTGCTGCGGCACTTCTCGACGGTGATGCTGGATCACCACCGAGGGCGAAGGCGACAGGGCCACCCTGCGCGCGAGGCCCATGGACGTCGCGAAGCTCGACGACGACTGCACCTCACCTTCCTGACCGGGCTCGACACGGCGAAGGTCCATGAGGTGAAGAGGACGCGCCGGTGCACGTCGTCGCGCAGGGCCGGTCGGTGTACGCCCGCTCCGCGGGCGGGTCGAGGTGGTGCGCGACCGCGATCGGGTCCAGGCCGCGTGGAAGCCCGCGGACAAGGTCTATTTCCGGAGGGCAAGGACGACCCCAACCTCTGCCTCGTGGTGCTTCACCCCGACGAGGCCGAGTTCTGGGACATGTCGGGCCCGAAGGGCATCCGCTACCTCTCTTCGAGCGGCCGCGCGAGCGCTCTTCTCGGGAGAGCGGATGCAGAGCAGGCGGGGGCGCTGAGACCCACGACCGCATCGAGCTGGGCGACGGCCCCGAGAGCTGACTGATACCCTCCAGAGGCCTCGGGGGATGCTCTCTTCACCCCGGAGTGGGTGATGCGATGCGAACGCGTGGTGGTACCGCAGGCGATACCCCTCCGAGGACCGCGGCCGGAGAGCGCCCGTGTAGCCTGAGAGCTCGGCCCCTCGACCGCGCCGGGAGGAGAGCTCCCATCGGGGAGGGCGACCTCCTGACATGTCCAGCTCCAGCCACCGCTCGGACCCGCTTCCTGGCATCTACGGGGCCGACGGGGCGCTCGCTGCCATGCGCGCCCACGGGCTCATCGACCGCCTCGAAGCCCGGGGCTTCCGCCACATCGGGGTCGAGCTCGACCTCTCCGACCCCTATGAGCACTCGCTCCGTGTGTACGACGGCGATCCCTCCCGGCGCCTCGGGGAGATCACCGCCGCGCGTCGCCACGTCGAAGCCCTCGGACCCGTCGAGCTCCTCCCGGCAGCGAGGTCATCGGAGATCGGCTGGCTCGCCATCGAGAACCCTGACGCCCACCTCACGACCGCGCTTCCAGGCCAGCAGCGCCCTGGCCTCGGATGCTGCAGCTCGGTGATCGACATGGCTCGCCGGGGCGACGGTGCTGCGCCTTGCAGGCGTGGTGGGCCTGCCCTCGCACCATCACCCGGCCTGCACCTATCACCCGTGGTTTCGCCCGCTCGATCCCCACGACGAGGGCACCTTCCTCGCGCTGCGACACGCCACGCGCTCGCTCAGCTTATTAGACGCCTCGTGGGCCATCGCCTTAGGCGAGGTCACCCTCGACGGAGCCCCCGTGGCGCTGGCAGCCGACGAGGATGTGCGCGCTGATCAACCCCGAGCTGCGGGAGTGGATGACCTGTCGTCAGTACGCCTCGACGCGGTGGCCTCCTCGGAGCGTGACTTCGCGCTCGTCCCTCTCCCCTGAAGGACCCGAGCGCCGTCGGCCGGAGACGCGCGCTCCCACGGTACGCAGCGTGCACTCCGGCCTCCGTGCAACGGGCAAGGAGAGCCCCGATGAAGCCTGCGGAGAGAAACGATCTCGCCCGTGGCGGAGCTGGTGGAGGGATGCTGTGAGCGACGTCCGAGAGCTGGTGAAGCTGGAGGTCGAGCTCGCGACCGACGAGGTGCGGGCAAGCGCAGGCGTGGGCGACCCTGTTCGCGGCCATCGCCTTCTCGGGGCGGCGGTGGTTGCCGTCATCATCGCGCTGGCGCTTTTCGCCGTGGCGCTGGTGTTCGCGTTTCGGCGGCACTGGGGCCGGGGTCGCCGCGGTGGTGGGTGGGGCTTCGTGGCGCTGGCGGCGGTGGCGGCGGCTATCGGCTACGGCGCCCTCCCGAAGAACCCGATGGAGGAGACCCGAGTCCGGGTGCCCTGGACGTGGCGCTGATCAAGGAGGGTATCGCATGAGCAAAGAGCCAGGACCACGAGACGACCCACCACGAGTTCGTCGCGCGCAAGCGCGACCTCATCATCCGGCGCCTTTGGTGCGCGCTCGACGCGCTCGACCGCAAGCGCCACGGCGTCCGATGCCGTCCACGATGGATGCGTTCCTCCCGCATCTTCTCGTCCCCCTCCCGGAGCGCACGGAGCCGTCGTCGCCCGGCAGCGAACGCGTCCGCACCGCGCTCATCGGGGCCTTCGTCGGCGGCGTCACTGTCGTCGCGCTGGGCGCCGTGATCCTGCACCGCCAGCGCGAGCGCAGCAGGCCTGCGGGTGCCGCAGCGCGGTCTGGGTACGCGATGCCGCCGCAGCCTTTCGATGTTCAAGCGCCTCGTCACCGGACGCGTTTTCGGCTCGCTCGTGGCGTCGATCGCCCACGAGGCCGCGAGCGGGGGATTGCACCAGCTCTTCGAGGCGCGCTCGGAGGAGCACGACGAGCCTGAGCGGGTGTCCGAGACGCCCCACTTCGTGACCGAGCCCGTCACCGTCGACCCCGGCGCGCTGCAGCCCCGCGAGGCCACGCTGCCCCCGCCGGGCATCGCTCCCCCGGAGCCCATCTCCCCCCTCCCATCGCCCTTCCGCGAGTTCACCTGAGGCCTCCGGCGTCGAAAGCCTCCAGGCGCTTCATCCACATCCGCCACGTTGCGGCGGGAATGCTCATACCGGGAGAGCGCCATCGCACGGCATTTCTCGCTTCGGCATCATTGCTGCTGAGGCAACGCAGACCACTGCGGAGGAGCATCGCCGTCCCCGGGCGAATACACAGCACCCGCGGCATGAAAGGCAGTGAGAAGATACCGCCATGCCCCTGAACCCTACCGACCCTCGCCCCGAGCATCACGCCATCGACTCCATCCGCGATCGCCTTGCGCAGGAGTGGAGCTTTACTCAAGGACAAGGTCCAGACGACGTTTCACAAGCTGACCAAGGAGGACGTGGACGCCGTCGGGGCGCTACGACGAGCT
>JADJAE010000053.1 GCA_016704445.1 Deltaproteobacteria bacterium | reverse complement strand
GGGGCCGCGACCCTCGACACGCTCCACGGCTTCAGCGCGGCGCGCTGGCGGTGCGGGTGCCCACGGCGGAGAGCACCCTCGCGACCCCGCCCGGGTTGACGTTGGCGTGGATGCTCTCCACCACGCGCCCCGACGGGTCGATCACGAACACCCACGGCGTCTCGCTCTCCGGGAGCCCGAGCTGGTCGGCGAAGGAGCCGTCGCGGCAGAACCAGACGCTGTTCCAGGCGTCCCTGGGCGTCGCGTCGCGCGCCTGGGAGAGCACGGTCGCGGTGGGCACCATCGCGAAGAGGTCGAGCGCCACGAAGGACACCATCCGCGTGCCCCCAGGGACGCGGGACTGGAGCTGCTGCCACCACGCCGCGAGGTTGGGGCCGACGTCCTTGTCGGTCATCGCGATGGCGACGGTCCATCGACCAGCGAGGTCGCGCTCGGTATGCTGGGCGCCGCCCAGATCGCGAACCGACACCGAAGGCAGAACGCGACCGGGCTGCGGAACCGCGAAGACCGTGGCGCTGATCGCAAGGGTCAACGCGGCCGCGAGAGCATGTACCCTCATGGGAACCTCCTGTTTTTTGAGTGGTTCCCTTCCCAATGCGAAGCGCAGGCCGCGGGTGGAACATCCCCTACGCACCGCTGTTTTCAGCGGTCATCGGTCTCGCGCCCTGGAGGGCCGTGACGGCCTTTCCGCCACAGCGCTCCAGTGCTGTGTGGCTCTTCTGCGGCGAGGATCAGCCCGCGGGCGTCAGGTCGGCGACGCTCCTCGGGATGAGCTTCGGGCCATAGAAGTACGACACCACCCCGACGATGCGCGACCACTGGGTGCCCGCGGCGACGCCCGGGATCGCGGTCATCTCCTGGGTGAGCTTGGGGCCGTTGCGGTCGGCGGTGATCTGGATCTCTCCGCGACGGTCGGCGGGCCCGACGGCGGTCACGTTGGAGACCTCCACCAGCACCCCGATGAGGGCGGCGTTGTGGGTCATGAGGTCTTGCACGGTGACTCGCACCGGAGCCGGGAGCGGCGCCACGCCGGCGCTGCGGATGGTGGGCTCCCGCACCTGCGGCAGGAAGCGCCCGTCGGGGAAGGGCTGCGGGGGCGAGCCGCACACGCCGGAGCAGTCGAACTCGTCGTACTGCCCGCCGGACATGTCGACGAGGTCGCCGATCTTGGGGCGATAGGCGAGCGGGCTGAACTGGGTGTTGAAGGTCGAGATGCCGCAGACGCGGGCGAGGCCGTCGGGCAGCAGCGGACAGGGCAGGAAGGGGTCGGTGGAGGTGCCGACGGGGATGGTCTCCTGGACGTAGACGGTGCCCAGGTCGCCGTCCATGGTCTCGTCGAGCTCGTCATACGCGGTGACCTGGAGGTTGCGCGCGTCGACCGGCGTCCCCTCGGCGACCCGCAGCATCGGGTCGGGGTGGCGCAGCGCGCTCAGCGGCGTGGTGCTCTGGAGGAAGGGGCGGTTGCACGAGTTGTCGGGCTCGTCGCACCGCTGGGTGGTCGGCACGTCGGAGCACCCGAGCGCACTCAGGATCAGGGCGGAAAGGACAGAGGAGAGCCGGTGGCTGCGCACGGCGCGCACCCTACCAGAGCCGGTGGGCGGGAGCGACTCAGTCGCGGCGGTACATCGTCACGACGCACGCCCCGCCGAGGCCGAGGTTGTGCTGGAGCGCGGCGCGGGCGTTGGGCACCTGGCGCTTGTCGCCCATGCCCCGGAGCTGCCAGACCAGCTCGGTGCACTGCGCGAGGCCGGTGGCGCCGAGGGGGTGGCCCTTGGAGAGCAGTCCGCCCGACGGGTTGACCACGTACTTCCCGCCGAAGGTGTTGTCGCCCGCCTCGATGAACTTCTCCGCCTCGCCCTCTCCGCAGAGGCCGAGCGCCTCGTAGGTGATGAGCTCGTTGGCGGTGAAGCAGTCGTGGAGCTCGACGACCTGCACGTCCTTCGGGCCGAGGCCCGACTGGGCGTAGACCTTGTCCGCGGCGGCCTTGCTCATGTCGTAGCCGACCATCTTCATCATCGAGTCGCCGAAGCTCGACCCGTAGTCCGTGGTCATGGCCTGACCCGCGATGTACACGGGGTTGGCGATGCCGTGGCGTCGCGCAAACTCCTCGGAGCACACCACCGCCGCGGCCGCGCCGCAGGTGGGCGGGCAGCACTGGTAGCGCGTGAGCGGATCGAACACCTCCGGGGCGTTCATGATCTCCTCGAGGGTGAGCGTCTCGCCGAAGAGCGCGTAGGGATTGCGGTTGGCGTGCTGGCGGGCCTTCCAGGAGATCCTGCCGAAGGTCTCCTTCTTCGTTCCGTAGCGCCATCGGTACTCGCGGCCCGCGCCGCCGAACATCTGCGCCGCGAAGGGCGCCTGGTTGACGCCCTGCGCGTCGTTCATCACCCCGACGTGCTTGTCGAGGGGGTTGGTGCGGTCGGTCCACTTGGCCGCGAGGGCGCCCTTCTCCATCTGCTCGAAGCCGACGGCGATGGCGCACTCCACCACTCCGCCTTCGACCGCCTGCTTCGCCAGCATCAGCGCGCTCGACCCGGTGGAGCAGTTGTTGTTCACATTGAACACGGGAATGCCCGTGAGCCCCACTTCGTAGATCGCTCGCTGCCCGCAGGTGCTGTCTCCATAGACATATCCCGCGTACGCCTGCTCGACCTCGCCGTACGGAACCCCCGCGTCGGCCAGCGCCAGCCGCGCCGCCTTGGAGGCCATGACGTTGTATTCCTCGCTCGCGCCGGGCTTGGCGAACTTCACCATGCCGACACCGATCACGTTCACGCGTCGTCCCATTTCGTCTTTACCTCACTCCGTCGTTCGTGGTTGCCAATCGTCCGATCACGCGTTCTTCAACAAACCGAGGCGGTGCGCCACCCGCACGTCTCCGTCGACGCGCAGCCTGCCGTGCTGGAAGAGGGCCTTCGCGTCCGCCGTCCCCGCCGCGAGCGCCGCGAGGTCTTCATCGGACAAGGTCAGGAAGGCCGCCGCCGCGCTGTTGCGCCCCGACGTCACCTTCGAGCCATCGACCACCCACTGCCCGTCGGGGCCAGTGACGTTGAACTGCACCACCGCGCCGAGCTCCGCGGCCAGCGCAGGGTTCGCCGCGAGGCGTTCGGCCAGCGCCTTGAACACCTCCGGGGCCTTCGCGCTCACCGTCGGGGCCGGTGCCGCGCTCGCCGCCGGGGCTGCCGCCGGAGCCGCGCTCGGAGCCGTCACCCCCGCCGCCGCGGCCTCCATGGCCTTGCGGTCGATCTTGGTGAGGAAGTCGAGCTTCTGCGAGGCCATCACGTTGCCCGAGATCTTCAGCTTGCCGCACCGCCGTCTCTCCGCGCGCCACCTGGTTGAGCTTGAGGTCGAGCGTCCACTGCGACGCCGGGCTGGTCAGCTTGAACTGGAACACCGTCCCCACCTTGGCGGCGACGTCGGGGTTCTTGGTGAGGTAGGCGCCGATCGCCTCGAACACCAGCCCGCTGGAGATCTTCCCCGGCGTCGCCGCAGGGGCCGCGCTCGCCGCCGGTGCGCGCTCGCCTTCGCCTTCTTCTGCGGGACCTCGGTGTACAGCTCCACCGCAGCGTTGGAGATCACGACCTTGTCGCGCTCCTTCACCTTGCAGCGGAACACCACCCTGGTCTCCGACTCCTTCCACATCTCGGTGACGAGGGTCTCGCCAGGAAACACCGTGTCGGCGAAGCGCACCTTGATGGACTTGAAGCGCCTCGCGTCGCCGCCGGTGAAGGCCTTGAGCACGTGCCGCCCCGCGTACCCGAACGAACACAGCCCGTGCAGGATGGGCCTCGCGTACCCGAATGCGCCCGCGAAGCCGGGGTCGGCGTGCAGCGGGTTCCAGTCTCCGGAGAGGCGATAGAGCAGCGCCTGGGCCTCGCTGGTCTTGTCCTCCAGCACCGCGTCGGGCGCGCGGTCGGGCGGAACATTCACCTCGGCGCTCGGCCCCCGGTCGCCGCCCCAGCCTCCGGCGCCGCGCACGAAGGTGCTCACCTCGTTGATGGCGAGCAGCTCTCCCTCCTCGTCGAAGGTCTTGGTCTCATTGACGACCACGGCCCCTTGCCCTTGTCGTAGATGGCCTTCACCCGCGAGCGGTGCGTGAGCTTCTGTTTCGGCGCAGCGGGCGCAGCTCGGTGTACTGCCCCTGGGAGGATGCGATCCAGGCAGAAGTTGAGCCCCGGCGCGGTCTCCCCGGCGCCCCGGCGTCGAGGGTGCAGCGCGTTGACCACCGGCACCACCGCGTAGGTCGGCAGCGCCTGGAAGCCCCCGTCGAGCTCGTAGGTGAAGTGGGTCGGCGGCGTCGAGCGGGTTGCGGCCGCCCCGACGCCCAGCGCATAGAGCGCCAGGTCGCGCCCGTCAGTTCCGGCTGACGGACTCGGGAAACTGGTAGCCGAGCGCCAGGTCGACGTCGATGAACTGGTTGCCGCCCTTCGACGGACCGGCCGCCACGTTGGCCATGATGGGGGCCATGGACTCGGTGACCGACAGGCCGGGTGCTCGCTCTTTGCCGAAGTCGGTGATCTCCCCAACGGGCCTTCACCTGCTCGGGTCCGAAGCCCCGGCCGAGGCGGAAGACCGACCCCTGGGTGCGCTCCCAGCGGAGCTTGCCGATGAAGCCTCCGCCGACCTCGAAGAGGCCGCCGGTGTCGCTGTTGCTCTCGTGGCAGAGCCACGCCACCAGCGGAGAGACGAACTCCGGCTTCAGGCTTTCGAGGAGGTCCTTGGGGAGCACCGTCTCGGTCACAGGAGAGCCCGCGATGGGGGCGATGGTGCTTGACCACCACGTTGTTCTTCTTGCCCTCCAGCG
>JADJAE010000052.1 GCA_016704445.1 Deltaproteobacteria bacterium | reverse complement strand
GCCCGGATGATCCCGGCGGTGCAGCCCATGTGGGTGCGCGGGGTGCTCTGCGCCACGCTCGCGTCCCCCCGGCTCGACGACTTCGCCCCGCGGCTGAGGCTGGGCATCACGAGGGAGTTCAACGAGCCCTCGCCCGGCCCGCCGTCGGCCTGCGACGACCAGCCCCTCATGCCGCGCACGCTGATCGCCACCGACACCACCCTGCGCGGTCCCTGGTGGACGGCCCTCGGCGCGGTGCGCGAGGCCCTGCGGCTGCGCGGCACCCCGATGCCCGCGAGGCTCCGCGCGGCCCTCGCGGCGGCCAGCGCCGAGGCGCGCCTCACGGTGGGCCCGATCCTCCGGAGCGAGTGGCCGCTGCGGACCATCGCCATCCCGCAAGCCGACGGGACGCCGCGGTTCATCCGTCCGCCGGACGTCCCCCCGGGGACGATGCTGCACGCCCAGGTCCGCGCCAACGGGACCTTCCTCGTGCCCAACATCGAGGTCGAGGTCGAGGGCACCGCCCCGTCGCTCTCGCAGATCGGCCTCGAGGAGCCCCTGCGCGCGGACGTCTTTGCGGCCATCGCCCCGCGCGAGGGCGGCACCCTGCTCGACTCCTGGGCGGTGAACCTCAACGTCCGCGGGCTGACCTCGCCCAACACCACCCGCGACCAGCAGGCCCGCGTGGAGGCGGACATCCGGCTCTCCACCCGCGTCGCCGACCTCACCGAGCGCGGCACCGCCGGGCTCTCCTGGGACCGCTTCGACGTGGACTCCGAGAACCTCCGCATCGAGCGCTTCCGCTGGGCGCGCGACCGCGGCCTCGAGGGGCGCGTCGCGGTGCGCCTGCTCGCGACGGACGACCCGCGCCAGCCGGTGACCGCGAACGTGACGGTGGAGGACTTCCGCGCGCAGCTCCCGGAGACGATGCAGGGCTACGTGGCGCCCTCGGTGCGCGCCCGGGTGCACGCCCATGTGCGCAACGAGAGCGGTCGCTACCGGCTGCGCACCTGCGCGATCGCGACCACCGCGGCCCCGATGCCCGACTGCGACCCCGATGGGGCGCTGCCGCAGGCGCCCTCGGAGTCCGTGCTGGTCATCGGCTCGGTGCCCTTCACCGGGAGGATTCCGAGCGTCACGCCCGACCGCGCGGGCGCCGTCTTCGACATGATCGCCGTGGGCTACCCCCTGGAGACGCTCACCCGCTTCGTGCCCGACGAGATCGCGTCCGACCTCGGCGGCCAGCTCCAGGCGCGCCTCCACTGGGACGGCGAGCACCCCAGGGCGCCGAGCGGCCGGATCGCGCTCAGCGGAGGGCGGGCGACGCTCACCACCCTCGGCGAGCCGATGCGCAACCTCGACCTGCTGCTCGTCGCGCAGGACTCCTCCGTACGCATCGACCATGTGGACTTCGAGCTCGGCCGGGGTCGGCTGCACGCCGACGGCGCCGCCACGCTCCACGACGACCGCGTCGCGCTCGAGCTGCACGGCCGCGCCCGCACCCTCCCTGGGGTGCTCTCGGGCTACACCTGGGCCTGGCTCGACGGGAGCGTGGCGTTCAACATGGACTTCCGCGACGAAGGGGCGCGGGGAAGCATCGAGATCGAGCGGCTCTCGGCGCTGGTGCAGGACCAGCCCTCCAACAACCTGCAGCCGCTCGGCGCGGACCCGAACGTCTTCATCGTGGGCCGCACGGTGCTCGCTCAGCCCGGCGACGTCAGCACCTACCCCATCGAGCTCGAGATCCACTCCCAGACGCCCGTCTGGGCACGCCGCTCGGACTTCGCCATCGCGGTCCGCACGGACCTGCGCCTCCGCTACGACCGCGCCGGGACCGCGCTGGCGGGCACCATCCACCAGGCGAGCAACCAGTCCTGGTACTCGATCTTCGGCAAGCAGTTCGACCTCGACCGGGTGCGCATCACCTTCGACGGCAACCTCGCGATGAACCCCGAGCTCGACATCGCCGCGCACCACAACTCCCCGGGCGCGGGCCGCATCACCGTGGCCGTCACCGGCCGCCTCCAGCGCCCTAGCATCGTGCTCGCCTCGGAGAGCTACCCCGCCGCCAGCCAGGCGGAGATCCTCGCCATGATCGCCCTCGGCCGTCGCTCGCCCGCCGCGACCTCGTCCAGCACCGACTTCGCCGCGCAGTTCGCGCAGGCCGTCGTCTCCCTGGTCTCGGGCATCGTCGCCAGCGGCATCTCCCGGGAGTTCTCCTTCCTCCCGACGATCATCGCCGAGCCCACCACCACGGGCGCCGGGAGCCGCTACGGCGCGGGCGTCAACCTCTCCCCGAGGCTCTACCTCCAGGCGACCTACTCCGCCGCGGGCAGCTCCACCTCGCAGGGCACCGGGAGCAGCAACCTGTCCGCGGAGTTCCGGCTGCTGCTGGAGTACGCCGTCAACGAGGCGATCACCTTCGCGGCGAGCGGCAGCAGCCGCGGCGCGGGCGCGGTCGACGTCTTCTGGTCACCGTGACGGCGGCGACGCGTAGGGGACGCCCGCCGCGTCGAGCACCCGCCGCAGCCCCAGCAGCAGCAGCAGGTTGCGCACGTTGTACCCGTAGCGCAGCCCCTCCGGGGTGAACACCGCCGCGCGCGTGTCGCCGTGGTCGACGAAGACCGACGGGTGCACCCGGTCGTCGGAGATGCCCTCGGAGGGCAGTGACGCCATCGCGGCGTGGTAGTCGATGAGCGGCAGGTGCCTCGCGGCGGCCAGCGCGCGAATGCGGCCGTTGATGGCCCGCGCCTCGGCCCGCGCCGCGTCGCTCCCGTGGTGCTCGGGGATCGTACTCAGAAGCGTCACCACCCCCCGCCGCTCCACGCGGTCGACGATCTGCGAGAGGTTGGCCGCGAGCGTCCCGGCCCCCGCCCGCTCGGCGTCGTTGGTGCCGATCATCAGCACCGTGAAGGCCCCGCGCACCGCCTGCAGCTCGCGCTCGACCGGGCAGCGGTCGCCGCCCTCCAGGAGCTGGCTCGACTCCCAGCCCGCGGTCGCCGCCGCGCTCCCTCGGGTGAAGGAGTTCTCGTCTCCGCTGCGCGGTGACCGCCGACGAAACCAGGCGATCACGGGCTCCAGCTCGGTGAACGCCCCGAGCTCGTACCAGCCGTGGCCGATGTCCTGCGCGAAGCTGCCCGACTCGGTGATGCTGTCGCCGAGCTTGCTGAATACATCGGGGCGTAAACCCGCGGCCGCGCCTCGCGCGAAGAGCTCGCGGACGTGCGCCAGTGGCGGCGTCGAAGGGCGGCACCGAAGCGCTCCCAGGCCCTCTGCCCGCGAGGCGCCGGCGCCGGGGCGGCCACCGCGGGCTCGACGGCTCCCAGGTCCGCGGTAGGGACCACCGCCGCCCGGGTCGCCCGGGCGCGATCAGGCGCGGGCTGGGAGCGCGGCGGACGGGTGCACGCCACCAGCCCGAAGGCCACGCAGCACCAGACCAGACCTGCGCGCACGCTCAGCCGATCTCCTTGCCCGCGGCCTCGGCGATCTCCTGGGCCATCCGCTGGATGGTCGCCTCGTTGGGTCCCTCGATCATCACCCGCAGCTTGGGCTCGGTGCCCGACCAGCGCACGAGCACCCGGCCTTCGGACCCCAGCGCCTTCTCCACGGCCCTCACGAGGGCGCGCGTCGTCGGCATGTCCTCCAGCGGCCGCCGCGCCTTGAGGGTGGTGTTCACCAGCACCTGTGGAACCCGCTGCATCGCCCCCGCGGCCAGCTCGCTCAGCAGGCGCTCTCGAGGTCACCATCGCGGCGGTGACCTGCATCGCGGCGATGAGCCCGTCGCCGGTGGTCGCGTGGTCGAGGAACACCAGGTGCCCCGACTGCTCGCCGCCGAAGTTGTAGCCGCTGGCGCGCATGGCCTCGACGACGTAGCGGTCGCCGACTGCGGTGCGCACCAGCGAGACCTTCATGGCCGCGAGGGCGCGCTCGAGCCCGAGGTTGGACATCACCGTGGCGACGACCGTGTCCTTGGCGAGCGATCCCTGCTGCTGCATGCGCCGGGCGCAGATGGACATGATCGCGTCGCCGTCGACGACCTGACCCTTCTCGTCAACGACGATCAGGCGGTCGGCGTCGCCGTCGAGCGCGATGCCGAGGTGAGCCTTGCGACGGATGACCTCCGCCGCGAGCGTCTCCGGGAAGAGCGCCCCGTGGCGGTCGTTGATGTTGCGGCCGTTGGGCTTCACCCCGATGGCGGTCACCGCGGCGCCCAGCTCGGCGAAGACCAGCGGCGCGACCTTGTACGCCGCGCCGTGGGCGCCATCGACCACCACCCGCAGGCCGTCGAGGCGCAGCGTCTTGGGGAAGGTGCTCTTCACGAAGGTGACGTAGCGCCCGCGGGCGTCTTCGATCTTCTCCGCGCGCCCGACGCCGAGATCGGTGCGCCGCCCGGTCATGAGCCGGGGGTCGTCCATGAGCGCCTCGATCTCCGCCTCCGCGGCGTCGGGGAGCTTGAACCCGTCGGCGCCGAACAGCTTGATGCCGTTGTCCATGTACGGGTTGTGCGAGGCCGAGATCACCACCCCCGCGTCGGCGCGCATCGACTGCACGAGGTGCGCGACCGCGGGCGTCGGCAGCGGCCCGGTGAGCATCACGCGCCCGCCCTGCGAGCACACCCCCGCGGCGAGCGCGGTCTCGAACATGTAGCCCGAGAGGCGCGTGTCCTTTCCGATCACGATGCGCGCGGCGCGCCCGCCCCGGGACGACCACCAGGTCATCGCGGCGCCGACGCGGAGCGCGACCTCCGGCGTCATCGGGTATTCGTTGGCGACACCGCGGATGCCGTCGGTGCCGAAGAGCTTGCGAGTCGCGGGCGATGAAGCCTCGCCTGCGGAACGGTGTGACCTGAGCATCGCGCGGACCTTACCGCAGTCGCGAGGCGCCGGGGGTGACGGCGAGCGCTCAGGGCCCGCGGGTCGGTACAAGCAGCACCTGCGGCGGCTCGACCACCGCCGTCAGCCCCTCGCGCAGCGTCACGGTCTGAACCCGCGCCTCGGTCGCCACGCGGATCGGGGTCGTGTCCGGGGCCGTCGCGACCGGGACGATCTGCGAGGGCAGCAGCTCGGACAGGAGCTCCGGGTCGCCGGTGACCACCACGGCCACCACCGGCGGCCGCGCCTCGAGGTACGGAGCGCCCCGGGGGAGGCCGCGCACGGTCACCGGCAGCCGCTCGAAGCGCCGCTCGCCGATCAGCGGCTCGACCTCGAAGGTCACCCGCACCTGCGCCATGCTGTAATCGACGCCGTCGCGAGGAGCCTCGAGCGACACCCGCCGCTCGTAGCGCCCGGGCGACAGGCCCGACGCGTCGACCGCGACGGTGTGGACCGCGTCCCGGGCCTCGAGCGCCAGCGACGGGCCGCGCGCCTGCACCCGCTCGGGCTCCACGGTCACCGCGGTGATGTGCGAGCGCGGCGCGGTGTTTCCGACCACGCTCGCGCGCACCGCGAGCGGCCGGGTGACCAGCGCGTCCCAGCGCAGGTCGATGCTCGGGGGATTGAAGCCCACGAAATCGACGCCCGCGGGCAGGATGACCAGCGAGCGGTCGAGGTAGACCCGCCGACGCCGCCCGTCGCGGAGGTCGATCTGCACGGGACCCATCTCGTCGCCCCGCAGCGGCGCGACCACCGAGGGCGTGCCTCGCACGGTCAGCCGGACGCGCTCGGGCAGCGGCGTGATCAGCACCGGATTGCCCGCGTACGCCGCCGGCAGCACCGCGGTGATCGGGACGTCGACGCTGCGCTGCACCGCCCCGGCGCCGCGGAAGACCATGAAGAGCGTCACGGAGATCGCCAGCGAGGCGAACTTGTAGCCGAAGTTCTCCAGCACCAGGGAGCGCGCCGCGGCGAGTCGCGAGCCGAGGGTCACCGCTCGTCTCCGCCCGCGCGGGGGCCTGCTCGCCCTCGCCCTTCGGCACGGGTCGCACGCCCGAGCGGGGCGGCGGCGGCGGGGGCCGGCGGGAGGTGCGCCCCTCGCGCTCGGCCTGCCCGGCCTCGCGGAGCAGCGCCGCGGCCTGGCGCTTGGAGTACAGCACCCCGTAGAGGGCCTGTCGGGCGGTCTTGGTGTCGAGGCCGCGGACGATGTTGCCGTTGAAGCAGAGGGAGATCTCGCCGCGCTCCTCGCTCACGACGACCACCGCCGCGTCGGTCTCCTCGGAGATGCCGAGCGCCGCGCGGTGGCGTGTGCCGAGCTGACGGTCGAGGGTGCCGCTGCTGGTGAGCGGGAGCACCGCGCCCGCGGCGGCGATGCGCCCGTTGCGGATGATCACCGCGCCGTCGTGCAGGGGGTTGTCCTGGCTCGGGAGGAAGATCGTGAACAGCAGCGCGGTGGAGAGCTCGGCGTCGAGGTTGGTGCACTGCGAGACGAAGTCATCGACGCTGGCGTCGCGCTCGAAGACGAAGAGCGCGCCGATGTGCCGCGCCGCGAGGCCCTCCGCGGCGGCGATCACCTCCTCCACGGCGGGCGCGTCGACGGGCTTGCGCCACCGGAGGAAGAAGGGCCGGTCGCCCACGCGCATCAGCGCGCGCCGGATGTCCGCCTGGAAGATCACCACCACGAACACCAGGAAGGACGTGAGCGAGCGGTCGAGCAGGGTGAAGGTGGTGATGAGCTCCAGGCGCTGGGAGATGGCGTAGACCACCGCGATCAGCAGCAGCCCCTGCCCCACCTGCGCGGCGCGCGTGCCTCGGACCAGCAGCAGGATGCGGTAGATGGCGTAGGCCACCACGGTGATGTCGACGGCGTCACGCAGGAGTCGAGCGGCGCGCGGCGGAGGAGCACCTGCAGCCACTCATCGCGCAAGGTCGCCTCCGCTCCGGAGCGCGATGGCGTGGGCGACCCTCGCCGCCTGCCGCATCACCCCGACGTCGTGGACCCGCAGGATCTCCGCGCCCTGAGACACCGAGAGCGCCACCACCGCGGCGGTGCCCCCGAGGCGGTCGGCCGCGGCGGAGTCATCCCTCGCCCACCCCGGGGGATGGGCCTCGTCGGCGACGAGGAAGCTCTTGCGCGAAGCGCCCACGCACACAGGGTATCCGAGGGCCCGCAGCGCCGCGAGGTCTGCGAGCAGCGCCAGCGAGTGGGCGGCGGTCTTCGCGAACCCGAGGCCGGGGTCGACCACCAGCCTCTCCGGGGCGACCCCTGCGGCGAGCACGCGGCCGACGTAGGCCTGAAGCTCCGCGCAGACCTCCGCGACCACGTCTCCGTACTGCGCGAGCGAACGCATGGTCGCTGGGACGCCCCGAGCGTGCATCGCGACATACATGGCGCTGTATTCTGCGGCCACCGCGCCGAGCGCCTCCGGGGCGTCGCCGGTGGCGACGTCGTTGAGGATGCTCGCTCCCGCCGAGAGCGCCTCGCGGCGACGGCGCACTTGGTGGTGTCGATGGAGAGGGGCGCGACGGCAGCGCGCGCAGCGCCTCGATGACCGGGATCACCCGCGCCAGGCTCTTCCTCCTCGAGATGGGGGCGCCCCGGGCGGGTGCTCTCTCCGCCCACGTCGATGGCGTCGACCCCCTCGGCGACCATCGCAGCGGCCCGGTCGACGGCCGCGTTCACGCTGGCGTAGCGCCCGCCGTCGGAGAAGGAGTCGGGCGTGACGTTGAGGACGCCGAGGAGGTAGGGGCGGGACCAGTCCCAGCTGTGGTGCCCGGTGTGATTGGGGCGCCGCCCCGGCATGCGTGGGTCGTGAGGGCATCGCGGAGGGCGCGGAAGCGGATGAAGGGGCGGTCAGGCGCCGGAGGGCACGCCTCGTGGAGGGGGGAAGATGCTGGTGACCTTGGCGGGTCGGCCGCCGTTGTCCTTGCGCTCACGACGCTCGGACCACGTGGGGATCACCGGGCGGGCGCGCGCGGGGAGCGGGCGTCCCTCGAAGCAGGCCAGGATCTCCTCGGCGTCGAGGGTCTCGCGCTCGAGCAGCGCGTGGGCGAGGCGGTCGAGGGCGTCGCGGTGCTCCAGCACGCGCGCGTCCGGTTCTGCTGCTCTCGGATGATGCGCCGCACTTCGGAGTCGATCTCGACCGCGGTCTGCTCGCTGTACTCGCGACCGGCGCCGCCGAAGTCGCGGCCGACGAAGGGCTGGTCTTCGCTCTCGCCGTGGAAGACCGGGCCGATCTTCTCGCTCATGCCGAAGTCGCAGACCATCCGGCGGGCGAGCCTCGTCGCGCGCTTGATGTCATCCGAGGCGCCGGTGGTGACCTTCTTGAAGGTCAGCTCCTCGGCGACCCGGCCGCCCAGCATCATCGCGATGCGGGCCAGGGCCTGGTCTTCGGTCATGGTGTAGCGGTCTTCGACGGGCAGGCTCATGGTCACGCCGAGCGCCGGGCCGCGCGGGATGATCGTGACCTTGTGCACCGGGTCGTTGCCCTCTACGAAGTGCGAGGTGACCGCGTGGCCGGCCTCGTGCCACGCCGTGGCTCCTTCTCCTCGTCGCTCATCACCATGTTGCGACGCGCCACGCCCATCAGGACCTTGTCCTTGGCGAGCTCGACGTCGATCATCGAGACCACGTCCTTGTCCTGACGGGCGGCGAGGAGCGCGGCCTCGTTCACCAGGTTCTCGAGCTCGGCGCCCGCGAAGCCCGGGGTCGAGCGCGCGATGATCGCGAGGTCGACGTCCGGCGCCAGCGGCACCTTGCGAGTGTGCACGCGAAGGATCTCCTCGCGGCCCCGCACGTCGGGGCGCGGCACGGTGATGCGTCGGTCGAAGCGCCCGGGGCGCAGGATGGCCGGGTCGAGCACGTCGGGGCGGTTGGTGGCCGCGATGATGATCACGCCCTCGTTGGCGTCGAAGCCGTCCATCTCCACCAGGAGCTGGTTGAGGGTCTGCTCGCGCTCGTCGTGGCCGCCGCCCATGCCCGCGCCGCGGTGGCGGCCGACGGCGTCGATCTCGTCGATGAAGATGATGCAGGGGGCGTTCTTCTTGCCCTGCTCGAAGAGGTCGCGCACCCGGGAGGCGCCGACGCCCACGAACATCTCGACGAAGTCCGAGCCCGAGATGGTGAAGAAGGGCACGCCCGCCTCGCCGGCGATGGCGCGCGCCAGCAGCGTCTTGCCGGTGCCGGGAGCGCCCGCGAGCAGCACGCCCTTGGGGATGCGACCGCCCAGCCTGCGGAACTTCTTCGGGTCCTTGAGGAAGGCGATGATCTCCTCGACCTCGTCCTTGGCCTCCTCGATGCCCGCCACGTCCGCGAAGGTCACGCGGTTGTTGCCGTCGTTGACGAGGCGGGCCCGGGACTTCCCGAAGCTCATCGCCTTGCCGCCGCCCGACTGGAGCTGGCGCATGAAGAACACGAACATCGCGAAGAGGAAGACCATCGGCAGCCAGGTCACCAGCACGTTGGTGAGCAGCCCGGAGCCCTCGTCCTTCTCGTTCTGCACCCGGATCGGGTGCTGCGGGTCGGAGCTCGCCAGGATCTCCCGCTGGAGGTCCCAGTTCGCCGGCGCGAGGGTCTCGCGCACCTCGACGGTGCCGTTGGGGAGCTGTCGCCGGTAGGTGATGTCCCGCTCCTTCAAACGAACATCGACGACGTGGTGTTGCCGCACGTCGTTCATGAACTCGCTGAAGGCCACCTCATGGGATGTCTGAGCCCCCATGAAGACCTTCCAGAGAAGAAGGAACATCACGGCGAGGAAACCCCACAGCAGCAGGGTCTTGTGCGATTGCTTCACGATCACCTCTTGTAAATTGTGACGGTCAGCCTACATCGCAAATCCCTGGACGCCAGCGGTCTCAGGGCATTTTCAAGACCGTCACCGGAATTCTCATCCGCCTCGGAGCGCTCGACGACGGAGCAGCACCTTGCCCGAGCGTGCGTCCATCGTCGCCGTCGCGCCATGGAGCACCAGGGCCTCCGCCCTCGCGAGGTCTCGCGGGTGGAGCACCGCGCGAGCGAGGGCGCGAGCGTCGTGTCGAAGGTGCGAAGGGTCCGCCGCCGGACACACCGCGCGCAGGGCAGCCCGCGCGACCCATGGACCTCGCGGCCCCAGCAGCGACTCGGCGTCGAGCTCCAGCTGATCGGCGATGGGCGCCGGGGAGCTCGCCTTCACCAGCGCATCGGCGTCCCGGGCGAACATCCGCTGGATGCGTCGAGACTCTCGACCGAGGCCCGCGAGCGCCGCCGAGGAGCCCGGGGTGAGCGCCCGCAGCCTCGGCAGGATCGTCGCCTCCAGCGCCGGCAGGAGACGGTCTCTCGTGGGGTCGGGGAGCTCGGGCGGAGACGCGGGCAGCTCGACGCCCAGGAGCGCGGCCAGCGACGCCGCCTCGGAGCGCTCGAGCGCCAGCAGCGGCCTCACGACCCCGTCGGAGACGCGAGGAGCGAGCCCGCGAATGGCCGTCATCCCCCGGCCGCGCAGCAGCTCCCAGAGCACGCGCGCGGCGTCGTCGTCGCGCGTGGGGGCCAGCGCGATGCGGGTGTGCCCCTGCTCCGTCGCCAGCCTTCGGAGCTCGTCGAGCACCCGCACCCGACGGCCCTTCGCGGCCGGTCGCACGGCGTGGAAGGTAAGGCCCAGCTGCCGCGCGAGGCGACCGAGGTCGGCCACCTGCTCGGCGTCGTCGGACTCCTCGTCGAGCCTGCGCTCGACCGCAGCCACGGCGATCTGCGCGATGCCCAGCGAGGCCCTCGCGTGGGTGAGGAGCCCCAGCAGACCGAGGCTCGCGGAGTCCGACCCCATGCCGACCAGCACCCGGTCGCCCGGGGAGAAGAGGCGCTGCCGCGAGGCGAAGGCGATGGCCCGCCGTAGCGAGAGCTCGACCCCCGTAGCGTTGGCGCTCACAGGAGCTCGAAGTCCTTGCAGAAGGTCCCGTCGCCAGGGCCTTCGGGGCCGAAGGCGGCGTCCCGGTGCATGGCGTTGGGATAGCCGTTGGCGCAGCGTCCGGTCTCGGCCACGAAGAACACGCAGTCCTCGCAGGCGTGCCGAAGCGCATACCGCGCCTGCTCTGCATCAAACTCCCGGCCTACGATGAATCGCACCGTCGGAAGCTACCGCCCCGACCCGGCCCGGGCGAGCGTCGCGACGACCTCCACCAGCGCCGTCTGCGGGAACATCTCGAAGGCCGTGAGGCGGGAGAGAGAGTACTTCGCCGAGAGGGTCAGCAGGTCGCGCCCGAGGCTCTCCGGGTCGCAGGACACGTAGACCACACGCCGCACCGGCGACGACGTCAGCAGCGCGCAGGCCTCCTTCGCCCCGGAGCGCGGCGGGTCGAGCACCACCACGTCGGCCTTCCACGGCTTCGTGCGCGCCTCGACGGCCTCCTGGTGGACCTTCACGTTCGTCAGGCCTCGCGCGGCGACGTTGTGCCTCAGCGCCTCGACGGCGTCGCGGTCGGACTCCACCGCCGTCACAGTCTTTGCGCTGCGGGCCAGTCGCACCGTGAGGTTGCCTGCGCCCGCGTAGAGCTCCACCACCGCGCGGTCGGCCGACTGGGCCTCCTCGTCGACGTAGGCCGCGAGCGAGGCGTTGAGCGAACCGTGCGCCTGGCCGAAGCCGCCGATGCCCGCGCGCAGCGGCAGCCCGTCGCCGCCGACCTGCACCGGGCTCGGGTCTCCCTCCAGCGCGGGAGCCGTCGCGCCGGGCGTCCACAGCGCGACCCCGGCGAAGCCCCTGGCCAGCAGCGCGCGCCCCACCGCGTAGCCACGTTCATCGAGCGGGCGCTCGGGCCGGAGGCTCGCCACGGGACGACCACCCTCGCCCAGCGCGAGCGAGGCCTCCCCGCGACCGCCCAGCGCCGTCACCGCCTCACGGAGCGCGGGCAACGCCGCGTCGAGCGAGGGCACCAGCACGGGGCACCCGGCGAGGTCGACCACGTTGCTGGAGCGCCTGCCCAGGAAGCCCAGGTAGGTGTGCTTGCCCGGGGTGATCCAGTGGAGCCGGGCGCGGGTGCGGTAGCCGTAGGCCACATCGCTAGGGACGTACCCGATGGGGACCGCGCGCAGCGCAGGAGGGAGAGCGCGCCGGATGCGATCGAGGCGAGCGGCCTGCTGCACCGCGGGCGAGGCGTGCTGCCAGGTGCACCCGCCGCAGCGACCGAAGGCCTCGCAGCCGGGCTGCACCCTCCCTTCGGACTCGCCCTCCCTCTCCGTGGGCACCCAGGCCCCGCCCTCGCGGCGGACGAGCCAGCGCTCCCCGGGGAGCGTGTTCTCGAGCCGGACCAGCGCGTCGCCGATGCGAGCGACGCCGTCGCCCGAGGCCGTGAGCGCGTCGATGGTGACGATCTGTTCTTTCATTGGAATCGCTGTGCAGGGCGGCCGCGGACGAAATAGAAGCGGAAGAAGCCCTCGAACTCTCCGAAGCTGTCGGAGAGCACCCTCGGCTCACGGATGGCCGGCCCGATTGGGCTGTCGCGAGGGGTCGGTGTCGCGCACCACGCGCGGGTCGCGGAGCTCGACGGAGAACTGCGTGACCTCCGTCAGCCGGAGCGTCGCGTCGGCGTTGGGGTCTCCCCGGTAGATCGCGCTGAAGATCACGTACCCGCTCATCGCCTCGAGGGCCACCGTCGGGGCGTAGCGCGCGATGTTGATGCGCCCGCACGAGGCGTTGGGGCGGAAGGTCGCCTGCACCGGCGCCACGCCCGCGGGCCCCACCGGGATGCGCTCGTTGAGGTGCGCCGCGACGTAGGACGTGTCGTTGATGCGCCACACGAACTCGTCGCTGAACTCCGCCGTCTCGCCCCCTCGGGCCACGCGGATGACCAGGCTGCCGTCGTGGAAGTCGCCGCCGAAGAAGGTCGGCTTCAGGTCGAAGAGCTCGGTCGACACGTCGCATAGCTCGACGTGCAGCGGGCCGCGGACCTCGCCTACCCCCTCGCCCACGCTGCATCCAGCCAGCGCCACCAGCCCCAGCGCGTGCATCTTCACGACGCGACCTCCGAGATCCATCCCCCGCCGACGACCCGATCGCCCACGTACAGCACCGCAGCCTGACCCGGCGCCACGCCCCGCTGGGGCGCCTCGAAGCGCAGCCGGGCCGTGGCCCCGCCGTCGTGCTCCAGCGCCGCGTCGACCCCCTGGTGGCGGTATCGGATGCGCGCCCTCACCCGCCCGGGCCGCGCCTCGCAGAGCCAGCGGAAGCCCTCCAGCGTCGCTCCCCCGCCGCGCGTCTCGGCGTCGTCGCCCACGATCACCGCCGAGCGTTCGGGCACGATCTTCAGCACATAGCGGGGCTTGCCACCCGCGCCGAGCCCCTTGCGCTGCCCCGGGGTGAACGCGTGCACGCCGTCGTGCTGACCCACCACCTCCCCGCCCACGGTCTCGATGGTGCCGGGGCGTGCACTCGATGCGCCATGCCGCGACATGAACGCCGGGTACGCCTCGCCTTCGAGGAAGCACAGGTCTACCGAGTCGGGCTTGTCGGCGTTGGCGAGCCCCGCCTCCGCCGCGAGGGCGCGCACCTCGGGCTTCGACATCCCACCGAGCGGGAGGTGAAGCCGGCGAAGGGCCTCTATCGGCGCGGCCCAGAGGAAGTACGACTGGTCCTTCGAGGCGTCGGCGCCGGCGCGCAGGTCGACGCCCTCCCCATCGGTCGCGAGCCTCGCGTAGTGGCCCGTCGCCACCGCCTCGGCGCCCAGCCGGGATGCGATCTCCCAGAGCGGCCCGAGCTTCACCGACTCGTTGCAGCGCACGCACGGGCTCGGCGTGCGGCCCGCGGCGTAGTCCTCCACGAAGCGGTCGACCACCTTCTCGCGGAAGAGCGAGCGGCGGTCGAAGGTGTAGTGCGCGATGCCCAGGGTCTCGCAGACGCGGGCGGCGTCGTACTGATCCTCCGGGGCGCAGCAGCGACCCTGGTGCCCCTCGCGGACGTAGTCCCACAGGTGCAGCGTGACCCCGATGACCTCCCAGCCCTCGCGCTGGAGCATCGCCGCCGCCGCGGACGAGTCCACCCCGCCGCTCATTCCCACCACGATGCGCCGCGCCATCAGAAGCCCATGAACCGCCGGGACGCCTGCTCGACCAGCGACGACCACTGCCCGATGGTGAGCACCGTGAGCGCGATGACCAGCACCATGAAGGCGTCGATGAAGTACGACATCGAGGGCGTCACGGCGCCCAGCTCGTCGGGAGCCTGACCGGGGGAGCGATAGGGCCCCCCGGGGTGACTCTCGCCGCGTCGCTGGCCTCGATGGAACATAAGCCCTCGCATCATGCCGCAGGTGGGCGTCCGGAGCGAGCGCGGTCTCGCTCAGCCCGGCGAGAGGCACGAGCGAAGCCCCTGCTCCAGCGAGGTCTGCGGCGCGAAGCCGAGGCCCTCGACGATGCGCGCGATGGAGGCCTGGCTGTGACGGATGTCACCAGCCCGCTCCGGGGCGTGGACGATCGCCGAGCGGCTGCCGGTCACCCGCACGATGGTCTGGGCCAGCTCGTTGATGGTGATGCGCCCTCCCTGGGCGACGTTGAAGACCTCCCCGCGGCCCGCCCGGTCGGAGGTCGCGGCCAGCAGGTTGGCCCCCACCACGTCGCCCACGTAGACGAAGTCCCGGGTCTGCTCGCCGTCGCCGAAGATGGTGATGTCCCGGCCGTCGAGCGCCCGCTCGATGAAGATCGGAACCGCCGCCGCATAGACGCTGCGAGGGTCCTGCCGAGGGCCGAAGACGTTGAAGTAGCGGAGGCTCACGGTAGGCACGCCGTGGGCCTCGGCATACATCTTCAGGTAATATTCTCCGTCGAGCTTGGTGATGCCGTAGGGCGACTTCGGGGCCGGGGTCATGTCCTCGGTCTTGGGGCTCCGGGGGTCGTCGCCGTACACCGCGGCGCTGCTGGAGAAGACCACCCGCGACACGCCCGCGGCCTTCGCCGCGTCGAGCACGTTGAGCGTCCCGTGGACGTTGATCTCCACGCACTCCAGCGGGTGCTCCATCGACTCCGGGACGCTCACCTGCGCGGCCAGGTGGTGCACCACCGAGCAGCCCTCCATGGCGCGCTTCACCGTCGCCGGGTCGGTGATGCTCCCCTCGATGAAGGTGAGGCCCCCCTCCGCGGGAATGTGCGAGAGGTTCTCCCGCTTGCCCGTGCGAAGGCTGTCGAGCACCACCACCTCCGCGCCGCGCTTGCGCCACGCCGTCGCCACGTGATGTCCGATGAACCCCGCTCCCCCGGTGACCAGAACCTTGCTCATGCCGCGCATTCCCACACCCCCGCAACGCCCCGGTCAAGGATCATTCCGGGCGTCGGCTCTCCCGCATCCGCGAACGGTAGAGTGCGATCGATGAGCGGCTCCACCCTGGTGATCGGCGCGGGCACCAACCTCGGCGGTCGACGCTCGATCCTCCGCGCGGCCCGCGACCTCGTGGCCCATCGCTTCGGGATCGCCGACCTGCGCGTCGCCCCGGTCTGGGAGACCGCCCCGATGGGTCCTCCGCAGCCCGACTACCTCAACACCGCCTTCGCGCTCGACTTCGACGGCAGCCTCGCCGCGGCGCTCGAGCTCTGCCTCGACATCGAGCGCGCCCTCGGCCGAGAGCGCCGTGAGCGCTGGGGGGCGCGCACCCTCGACCTCGACCTGCTCTGGCACGCGTCCGTGTCCTGCGACGGAGCCGGGCTCACGGTGCCCCACCAGGGGTTGCGAGAGCGAACCTTCGCGCTCGACCCGCTGCTCGCGCTGGTGCCCGACGCGGTCGACCCGAGGGACGGGACCTCGCTCGCCGCGGTGCGAAAGTCCCTGGCCGTAGCTGGTCCGTCGAGCCTGCTCGGGGAGGTTTTCGAGGCGCTCCCCGGCGATCGGGCCGACGCGCTCGCCGCCGCGGCGGAGCAGGTCGGCGCGGTGAACGAAGGCTCGCGGACCGCGGCGCCTTCGACGGCGGTGAAGCTCGAACTCTCGTGGGCCGACGGGCTTCGCGACGACGAGAGGCTGCGCACCTGGGTCGCAGCGGTGACCGAGATCCTCGACGCCCGGCGGCTCGTGCTGCGCCGCGCCGCGGTGATCGAGGACTCCGAGCGCCTCACCCGCGCGCTCCTCTTCGGCGAGGAGCAGAGCCCCGTCACGCGTCGACGTTGACAACACCCCGCCCTCTGCAGAACACACCCTCTCCGTGGCAATCGTCGAATCGCTGATGGACCTCGTGGGTGCGACCAGCGCCCTTCGACTGCGGAAGATCCCATCGCCCGGCGGCGCCGAGGTCTGGGTGAAGCTCGAGCAGCAGAACCCAGGCGGCTCGGTGAAGGACCGCATCGCCGTCGCCATGCTCGACGACGCCCTGGCGCGCGGGGCGATCGCTCGCGGCGGCACCGTGGTCGAGCCGACGAGCGGCAACACGGGCATCGGCCTCGCGCTCGCCTGCAAGGCCCGCGGGCTGAGGCTCGTGATCACCATGCCCGAGAGCATGTCGCTCGAGCGCCGCGCCCTCCTCAAGGCCTACGGCGCCGAGGTGGTGCTCACGCCCGAGGATCAGCAGCTCGACGGCGCCATCGCTCGCGCCCGCGACATCGTGGCCAAGACCCCGGGGGCCTTCATGCCCGAGCAGTTCGACAACCCGGCCAACCCCGCGGTGCACGAGGCGACCACCGGCGAGGAGATCGCCGCCGCCTTCCCCCGCGTCGACGCCTTCGTCGCGGCCGTGGGCACCGGCGGAACCATCACCGGCGTCGGTCGCGCCCTGCGGAAGAGGGATGTGCCCGTGAGGGTCGTCGCGGTGGAGCCCGAGGCCTGCGCCACCATCTCGCGGGGAGAGCGAGGGCCGACGAAGATCCAGGGCATCGCGGCTGGATTCGTTCCGAGCAACTACGACCCGGGCGTGGTCGACGCGGTGGAGACCGTCTCCGACGAGGACGCATGGCGCATGAAGCAGCGCCTCGCCCGCGAGGAGGGCCTGCTGGTGGGCATCTCCTCGGGCGCCAACGTCTTCGCGGCGTGCAGGCTGGCCGAGACGCTGCCCCCGGAGGCCGTGGTGGTCACGGTGCTCTGCGACACCGGCGAGCGGTACTTCTCGCTCGACACCTACTTCGCCCAGGACGCCTCGTAGGATGAGCCCGATCGTGGCCGTGATCGGTGTCGGGGGCCTCGGCTGCCCGGCGGCCCTCGCGCTCGCCGAGGCGGGCGTCGCGCTCAGGCTCATCGACGAGGACTCCGTCGAGCGATCCAACCTGCATCGGCAGGTGCTCTTCACGGACGCGGACGTCGGGCGACGGAAGGTGGAGGCCGCCCGCGACGCCATCGCGAAGATTGCTCCCGGGGCGCGGGTGGAGACGAGAGCGGAGCACCTGGTGCCGGAGAGCGCGGAGGAGCTGTTGCGAGGGGTGTCGGCGATCGTCGAGGGGAGCGACAACCTGCCGACGAAATTCCTGACGGCGGACGTGGCGGCGGGGCTGCGGGTGCCGGTGGTCCACGGGGCGTGCGTCGCGTGGCACGGGACGGTGCTGCCGGTGTCCTGGGGCGACGGCGCCTGCTACCGCTGCGTCTTCGAGGAGCTGCCCGACGAGGAGATGACCAACTGCGCCATCGCCGGGGTGTACGGCCCCGTCACCTCGGTCATCGGCGCGCTCATGGCCGCCGACGCGCTGCGGCTGCTCCGCGGCGACCGCTCCACGGCGGGCAACCTTGCGCGCTACGACGGCTGGCGCCAGACGTTCCGGAGCACGCGCTTCCCTCGCCGACAGGGCTGTCCGCTGTGCGGCGAGCGCTGAGGGTTCTACTGGACCAAGCGGTGTTTTCAGTTTATTGAACGCGCGGGCGACGGCGCCCCTCAAGGAGGCTCTCGATGGCGATCACGGTGCGGGTTCCGACGCAGCTTCGGACCCTGACGGCGGGCAAGGAAGAGGTCAGCGGCACGGGTTCTACGGTGGGCGAGATCATCGACCACCTGGAGGGCGCGCACCCCGGCATCAAGGACCGGCTGCTCGACGCCAAGGGCATCCGCCGCTTCGTGAACCTCTATCTCAATGAAGACGACGTTCGCTTTCTTGACGGGCTCAACACCCCCGTGAAGGACACCGACACGCTGACCATCGTCCCGGCGATCGCGGGCGGATGAGCGACGCGCCCGTCGACTACGCGCGCTTCGGTCGGCAGATCGCGCTGCCCGAGCTCGGCCCCGACGGGCAGCGACGGCTCGGAGCGACCGCGGTGCGCTTCGTCCCGGGCAGCGCGCTGCTCGAAGAGACGCACCGACGCGCGGGCGGACGGGTCTCGGACGACGCGGCGATCGAGGTGACGGTGCCGGACGCGTCGAGCCGGGCGGTGGCGGCGTGGGCGAGCATCGAGGCGGCGCGGCGCGTCCTGGGCGAAGGCCCGAGGGCGATGCCGGAGGGACTCCTGGCGCGGTTGAGCGGCTGATGCTTCGTCCGAAGAGACTCGACTCCATCCTCGACGCGGTGGGCAACACGCCCCTCCTCCGGCTGCGCGCCCTGGAGCGCGACACGCCCGGCGTGGAGATCTACGCCAAGATGGAGTTCCAGAATCCGGGAGGCTCGGTGAAGGACCGGGCGGCGCGGCAGATCTTCACCGACGCCCTCCGTCGCGGCGACCTCACCCGCGACAAGGTCCTGATCGACTCCACCTCGGGCAACACCGGCGTGGCGTACTCGCTGGTGGGCGCCGCGCTCGGCTACCGCGTCACGCTGGTGATGCCCTCCAACGTGTCCCAGGCGCGCAAGGACATCACCCGCGCCTTCGGCACCGAGATCATCTTCTCCGACCCGATGGAGGGCAGCGACGGCGCGATTCGCCTCGCCCGCAAGCTCGTCGCGGAGAGCCCCGACCGGTACTACTACCCCGACCAGTACTCCAACCCGAGCAACCCGGGCGCGCACTACCTCACCACCGGGGTGGAGATCCTCGCCGACGTGGGCGACCGCATCACGCACTTCGTCACGGGCCTCGGGACCACCGGCACGATGATGGGCACCACCCGTCGGCTGAAGGAGCACCACCGGCCCATCCGCTGCGTGGCCGTGCAGCCCGCGGATGCGCTCCACGGCCTGGAGGGGCTCAAGCACCTTCCCAGCTCGCTGGTGCCGCCCATCTACGACGACGCCCTGCCCGACGAGACGATGTGGATCACCACCGAGGACGGCTGGGACATGACCGACCGGCTCTGGGAGGAGGAGGCCGTGCACGTCGGTCACAGCGCCGGGGCCAACGTCTTCGCTGCGTGGTCCATCGCGCGATCGCTCTCCGCCCGTGGCGAACCCGGCTGCGTCGTGACCATCCTATGCGACCGCGGAGACCGGTACTTCCTGCCGTTGAAGTGGGAGCGTTTCTACACCTGGTGAGAGGGAAAACCCGCGATGCGCACTCGTCGATGGCTCTTGGGCGACCTGGTGATTCCGCAAGACATCCTCGATGACGTCGACGCGCACGCGCTCGAGGCGTACCCCGGCGAGTCGTGCGGGCTGCTCTCCGGCCCGGCGGGCGACCCGCGGGCGATCACGTCCGGGCGGCGCGTCGCCAACCTGGCCGATCGCTACCACAAGCTCGATCCGGAGACCTATCCGCGCACCTCCAAGGACGCCTACATCATCGACGGGATGCTGATGCAGCGCGCCCTCGAAGACGGCGACGCGGGCGGCGTACCGGTGAAGGTGATCTATCACTCGCACTGCGACTGCGGCGCCTACTTCTCCAAGGAGGATCAGCTCGTGGCGGCCCCCGACGGCGACCCGGTGCTGCCGGTGGTCTACCTCGTCACCAGCGTGCGCGGGGGTGGCGTGGTCGACGACCACAAGCTCTTCGTCTTCAAGGACGGCGAGTGGGTCGAAGGCCCCTTCCTCGTCGCCGATCGACCCTCGATGATGTGACCGTCGCCCGCTACTTCCTGTCGAGGCCCAGGAAGGCCCGGGTGCGCTCGTGCTTCGGGTCGTCGATGACCTCCTTCGACGGACCCTCCTCGATGATCTGTCCCCCGTGCAGCACCAGCGTGCGGTGGCTCACTTCCCGGGCGAAGCGCATCTCGTGGGTCACGATCAGCATGGTGAGCCCGTCGGCGGCCAGGGCGCCCAGCACGTCGAGCACCTCGCCCACCCGCTCAGGATCGAGCGCGCTGGTGGGCTCGTCCAGCAGCAGGACCTCCGGGTCCATCGCCAGGGCCCGGGCGATGGCGACGCGCTGCTGCTCGCCGCCAGACATCTCGTGGGGATAGGCGCCTTCGCGGTGCGAGAGGCCCACCCGAGCGAGGAGTTCACGGCCGCGCTGGGCTGCCTGCGCGAGGGGCAGCTTCTTCACGTGCACCGGCGCCTCGATGACGTTGCCGAGGGCGGTGCGGTGGGCGAAGAGGTTCCATTGCTGGAAGACCATCCCGACGCGCTGGCGCACCCGGTAGAGCGCCGCGCGGTTGACCCTCGCGCCGCCCGGGATGAGCACGTCCCCGCCGACGGCGATGCGCCCGCCGTCGAAGGACTCCAGGCCGTTGAGGCAGCGCAGGAGGGTGCTCTTGCCGCCGCCCGAGGGGCCCACCAGGGCGACCACCTGGCCCTTCTCGAAGGTCGCCGTGATGCCCCCGAGGATGGTCCGCTCGCCGTAGACCTTGCGCAGCTCGTGGACCTCGATCATGAGCGGGCCAGCCTCGCCTCGAGCCGCTGCGCCAGGAGCGACAGGGGATAGCTCATGAGGAAGTACATCAGCGCGCAGAGGGCGCCCGGGAGGGCCCAGCTCCGGATGTCCACCGAGGTGATGGTCATCTGCTTGGTGAGCTCCACCACCGTGATGACCGACACCAGCGAGCTGTCCTTGAGCAGCGCGATGAAGTCGTTGGTCACCGACGGCAGCGCCAGACGGAAGGCCTGCGGCAGCACCACGCGGCGCAGCGCCAGCGGGAGCGACATGCCCAGCGAGAGGGCCGCCTCCATCTGCCCGCGAGGAACAGCCTGGATGCCCGCGCGGTACACCTCGGCCTCGTAGGCGGCGTAGTTCATCCCGAGGCCCAGCACCGCCGCCGGAAAGGCCCCGAGCTTCAGCACGGGCGCGAGGCCGTAGTAGAGCACGTAGAGCTGCAGCAGCACCGGCGTGCCGCGGTAGAGCTCGACGTAGGCGCCGGCGAGCCGCGAGAGTAGCGCCGGGCCGTAGAGCCGCAGCACCGCGAGCGCGAGGCCCAGGGGGATCGCCAGCGCCATCGCGAGGATCGAGAGGCGCAAGGTGATGAGGGCGCCCTTCGCGAAGAGCACCAGGTGCGACCAGCCGAAGTGCTGGCCCGCGACGGCCGTCCCGAGCATCTGCCGCTGGTCGCCGTCGGACCAGACGGCGAGGCGGCGCTGCCGGTCGTTCCAGATGTTGCCGCGGCGCAGGATGCGCTCGAGCTCGCCCCGGGCGACGAGGCGTCCGAGCGCCTGGTCGAGGGCCTGCTGAAGTTCGGCCTCGGCCGGGCGCACGGCGATGGAGTAGTACCCGTCGGCCAGGTCGCCCACCACCCGCAGCTCGGGCTTCGGCTCGCCGTAGCGGGTCGCGATGATGTCGTCGAGCAGCACCGCGTCGGTGCGGCCCTGCACCAGGTCGATGTACGGCTCCTCGACGCCTTCGTAGGGGACGATCTCGGCGACGTTGCGCAGGAGCTCCGAGGAGAAGCTGTTGGCGAGCGTGCCCACGCGCCGGCCGCGCAGCGAGGCCAGCGAGGGCTGCACGCTGGCGTCGTCGCGGCGGGCCATCAGCCGAGCGCCGAAGATGTAGTACGGGCGCGTGAAGCGAACGCGGCCCACCCGCTGGGGGGTGACCTCGAGGCCGTTCAGGGCCATATCGAAGGTGCCGCGCTCCCGCGTCGGGATGAGCGCGCTCCAGTCGTTCTGGACGAACTGCGCGCGGACCCCGAGCTCGCGCGCGAGGGCGTTGGCGAGGTCGACCTCGAAGCCCGTGAGTCGCCCTCCGTGCTCGCTGTCCTCGTACACGTAGGGCTCGCCGCCCTGGATGTCGCCGCCCCAGCGCAAGACCCCCGCGGCCCGCACCCTCGCGAGCGCGCTCGTCGGCGCGGCGCGGCCGTGACAGGAGAGCACCGCCATCGCCAGCAACACCACCCACCACAGTCGGCTCACGGGGCCGAACGCTACCACCGGAGATTTCTCCGCCGTCCAGCCATTCGCCCCGGCTGGGGAAGAGCCCGCAGGAGCACCACAGCAGAGCCGACGCACCTGTGTCGCGATGCCGCGACGGGCGGGCCGCCGACGGCTCGGATGGCCGCCTCGCGAGGCATGCACGCGGCTTGCTACGAGGGAGAGCGGAGTGCGCGTTGGTGCGCACCCGTATCACCGCAGGAGCGTGCATCATGCCGAGGGCAGCAGAACGCTACGAGAACGAAGGTACGTCGGACGACATCGGCGCCGTGGCCCCCGGGGGGCACGGCGGGTCGTCCGTGAAGCAGGGCCTCGCGGGCCAGTCGATGCGCGCCGCGGAGCGGGGAAGGGACGAGTTTCAGGGCAACGGAGCCTCCGCGGAGCTCGATCCCGGGCGCACCCAGGAGGGCGGACGCCACTACGGTCGACCGGCCATCTATGAGCCCGGGCCTGACGGTGGCCCTCCCGGGGCTGCGCCCGACGGCGATTACATCATCGCTGTAGACACGGCCGAGAACCTCCTCGAGGAGGATGCGCCCGACGGCGCTCCGCCGCCCACGCGTACGCTGGGGCAGCATCTCCGGCCCTCCGCGGGCCTTCCCAGCCGGGCCCGGCCGACGCGCTAGAACTCGCCCGCCCACGACTCGGCGAAGGCCCGCTTCGCCGCATCCAGCCGCCTCCCCTCGCCCGCTCTTCCGAGCGCCAGCATCAGCTTGGTCACGGCGGCCTCGGCGGTCATCGTCCCGGCCCCGATGGCCCCGCCCCCGAGCGCCGCGGCGCCGCCCTCGTAGCGGGTGAGGTCGACCGCCCCTCGGGCGCACTGGCTCACGATCACCACCGGGACGTCCCTGGCGACGGCGTCCTGCACCACGGGCACCAGCGAGTTCTCGAGGCGGGGGATGTTCCCCGAGCCGAAGCCCTCCAGCACCACGCCCCGAACGCCCGACCGCAGCGCTCCCAGCAGGAGCTTCGGGTCGAGCCCGGGGAAGACCCGCACCGCGAGCACCTTGGGCTCGATGCGCGCGTCGAAGTCCTGGCGGGGGCGCGCTGGCAGCACGTGCGATCCGCGCTCGACGGTGACCCCGAGGGTGACCAGCGGAGGGCACGAGGGCGACCCGAAGGCGTCGAGCCCCCAGGCGTCCATCTTCACCGCGCGGCAGCCGCGGAGGAGCTTGGCGTTGAAGCCGATGCCGACCTCGGGGATGTCCATCGTCGCGAGGTGGCAGGCGTCGACCAGGTTGGAGCGCGCGTCGGTGCGCACCTCCGCCAGCGGGCGCTGCGCCCCGGTGAGCACCACCGGTCGATCGAGGCCTCGCAGCAGGAAGGCCAGCGCGCTCGCGGTGTAGGCCATGGTGTCGGTGCCGTGCAGCACCACCACGCCGTCGAAGGCGCGCGAGCCGTCGGCGCGGCGCTCGTCGAGGGCGCCGTGCACCGCGGCGCCGAGCTCGACCCAGTGGTGCGGCTGCATGTCGCTGGAGTCGTAGTTGAAGAGGATTCGCGTCTCGATGTCGGCGATGCGGTTGAGCACCGGGAGCTCGGTCAGCAGGTCGCTCGTGTAGACGTCGGGGACCAGCGGCGTGGGGTCTCCCCCGCGCATCATGAGGGTTCCGCCGGTGTGGAGCATGAGGAGTCGCACGGGGCGCGGAGGCTACCACGGTCGGGATATGTCCCAAGGCGATTGGCGCTGCGGCGAGGGATGAGGCACACCGCCCGGAGGGTTCAGGAGCCACTCATGCAACGTCTTGCCAGGGCCGAGGTGCAGCGATTGACCGAGCGGGTTCCAGACCTGCTTCGGGTGATGGAGACGGTGCTCGGCTCGGTCTTCGACGAGCAGGGCTACCAGTGGAGCGAGCGCAAGCTGCGCGTGGGCGCCGCGATGAGCGCGGTCGAGCTCGCGTCGCACAGCCGCCTGGAGAAGCGCCGCGCGCTCTGGCACGCCTCGATGGTGCTCATGACACTGAAGGACATCGACGGCGACCCCGACACGGCGCGGCTGCTCGACGAGGTCGCCGGGGTGGCGCACACCATCTCGCTCGCGGCCATCGCGTGCGACAGCGAGGTGGCCTCCGAGGACGCCATCAAGCAGGCCCGGGCCTTCATCGAGGCGATGGGCGATGCGCCCCTCACCTGGGAGTCGCTGATCAAGGCGCACCGGGCCGTCGACGACGACATCGTCTACCGGTAGCCTAGCAGGCTCAGCAGGGCGTCCCGAGCGCCCGCTCCAGCTCACCGAAGGGGTCGACCACCGCGCGCACGATGCCCCGCGCCGTCGGAGAGAGCGAGGCCGCCAGCTCCCAGGTCACGAAGCGCAGCTCGCCGATGAGCGCGCCTCCGAGCGGGGTCCAGATCAGGTCGTTGACGGAGGGACGGCTGTTCCAGACCTCGACGCCATACTCCCAGAGTACGGAGCCCGCGGCGGTGAAGGCCAGCGAGGCCGCGAAGCCGTGCTGGCACTGGCGAGCGCGGAGGTAGAGCTCGCTGCCCATGAGCCCGTGCCCGAAGAAGTTGATCTCCCAACGATCGCCGTCCCACTCGAAGAGGCGACGACGGGGATCGAAGACCGGCGGCTGCGTATAGGCCACACCCAGGTGATCGAGGTTGCGGGTCCCGTCCTCCAGGGAGAAGGCGTGCGGCCAGAGGCGCATCGCCGCGACGCGCTGGCCCAGCAGCAGCCCCGAACCGTGGAGGATGGGAACCAGCCACGACGACGCGTGCGCCCGCGGAGGCGGCGACTGGGCCCCGGCGACCGAAGCGAGCGCGATCAGGCTCGCGGCGAAGACGGCGGCGGAGGGGCGCATCGGGGAGGGTTCTGGGGCGCAGCGTAACGGATGCGGCCGTCGTACGCTCCGGCGCCCAGCAACAGCCGACGGTGACCCGAAGCCATGGACCTCCGACTGCAACAGCTCGCGCATCTCGATCCGCAGGCCGTCCCGCTGCCTCACGGCACCGAGGTGACCACCCGCGTCGACCGGGTCGTCGGCGAGCGCATGGTGCCTCAGGGCGCCGTGGGGCGCGTGGTGAAGGTCGCGGGCGACGAGGTCGACGTGCTGGTGGTGGGTGTCGGCACGGTGCGCTTCGTCCGGCGTGAGCTCACCCCGCGCAAGGTCGGGCAGGCGCAGTTCGCGCAGCGCCGCGAGGTCGCTTGGTCGGCCCTGCGAGGCTGCGTGGTGCTGGAGACCGTCGTCGGGTCGCGCGCCTGGGGTCTCTCGGACGAGGGCTCCGACACCGACCTGCGAGGCATCTTCGCGCTCCCGCTGCCATGGTCCGCCGGGCTCATCGAGGGCCCCGCCGACCTCGTGAGCGCGGACGGAAGCGCGACCTACTGGCGCGCCGACAAGGCCGTGCGCCAGGCGATGCGGGCCGACCCCAACACCCTGGAGATGCTCTTCGTCCCCGGGGCGCGTGCGCTCGACCCGATCGGGGAGTGGCTGCTCGGGGCGCGCGAGGCGCTGGTGTCCGCGGAGATCCACGGGAGCTTCGGGCGCTACGCCCTCTCGCAGCTCAAGCGCCTCGAGCAGTCGCAGCGCCTGGCCGCCCACCGCGACGCCGTGCTCGGCTGGCTGCGCGTCGACCCGACGCTCTCCCTGGACGCGGTCTCCGCGCGGCTGGCGGGGGCCTTCCCGAGGGCGACCCCCACCGAGGCCGACGCGCTGCACCAGTCGAAGCAGTACGTGAAGCAGCTCTGCCGCTCGCTGCACGACCAGGGGCTGGTCGCCTCCAACGAGTTCTCGGCGATGGCCCGCTTCGCCCACGACGACCCGGCCGCGCTCGAGCTCCCTCGCGAGCTGCGCCCGAAGAACGCCTACAACCTCCTGCGGCTCATCGTCACCGCGACGGAGTGGCTGCGCACGGGAGCGCCGGAGTTCGCGGCCACGGGGGAGTTTCGCGCGAGGCTCTGGGCGATCAAGCAGGGTCGCGTTCCGCTCGACGAGGTGCTGGCGGAGGCCGAGTCGCTCGCGCCCGCGCTGGAGGAGGCGCGCCGTGGGACGAGGCTGCGGCCCCACCCCGACGCGGCGGTCGCCGACGCGCTGCTCCGGCGCATCGGGCACGAGGTGGCCCGCCGCGCCGTGCTCGGCGAGGAGGGCCCGTGGGGCAGCGAGGCGCCGCCGCCGCCGGAGGTCGTATGGACGACGGGATGACCGCCCCCTGGGCGCGGCTCACGTGGCTGATCGAGGTGCGGAGGGCGATGCTCTGAGCGGGACCGGGGCGCTACGCCCTGGCGTTGCGGGCGAGGTAGCTGCCCCAGTCGAGGGGCTTGAGGTCTTCGACGCGATACTTGTGCATCGCCTCGACGGCAGCTCGGGCGAGCTGGAGGTTGGTGAGCAGCGGGACGTTCACGTCCACCGCGCGCCGACGGATGCGGTACCCGTCGGGCATCCCCTGGTTGTCGTACGAGCGGGGGATGTTGATCACCAGGTCGATGTGCCCGCTGTTGAGCAGCGAGACCGCGCTGGGCTCCTTCTCGTTGCTCTCCTTGTAGGCGAGCTCGCAGGGGATGCCCTGCTCCCGGAGCACGTCCGCGGTGCCCGGGGTCGCGTAGAGGGTGAGCCCCATCTCAAGCAGCCAGCGGGCCTCGCGCTCGAAGCGGTACTTGTCCGCCACGGGCCCGAGCGACAGCAGCACGCCGCGCTTCGGCACCTTGAAGCCCGTCGCGATCAGGGCCTTGAGCAGCGCCTCGGAGAGGTCGTCGCCCAGGCAGCCGACCTCGCCCGTGGAGGCCATCTCGACGCCCAGCGTGGGGTCGGCGCCCGCGAGGCGCGAGAAGGAGAACTGCGCGGCCTTCACCGCCACGTAGTCGAGGTCGAGCGCCTCGACGGAGGTCGGCGTCGCCACGCCCAGCATCCGCCGCGCGGCCTCGCGGATGAAGTTGGTGCCGGTGACCTTCGAGACGAAGGGGAAGGAGCGCGACGCCCGGAGGTTGCACTCGATCACCTTCACCACGTTGTCCACCGCGAGGAACTGCATGTTGAAGGGCCCGGTGATCTGCAGCGCCTTCGCCACGTCGCGGGCGATGCGCTTGATGCGCCGGATGGTCTCCACGTAGAGCTTCTGCGGCGGCAGCACGAGCGTCGCGTCGCCGGAGTGCACGCCCGCGTTCTCGATGTGCTCGCTGATGGCCGAGAGGATCACCTCGCCGCGGTCGGCGACGGCGTCGATCTCGATCTCCTTGGCGTTGGTCTCGAACTTGGTGATCACCACGGGGTGCTCCGGCGACACGGCGGTCGCGCGGTGCAGGTAGTTGCGCAGGTGGTGCTGCTCGTGGGCCACGGTCATCGCCGCGCCGGAGAGCACGTACGACGGCCGCACCAGCAGGGGGAAGCCGCCCAGCTCATCGGTGATGCGGGTGAGGTTCTGGTCGCTCACGTCCGTGGTGGTGGCCCACTTCGGCTGGTCGATCTCGAGCTGGTCGAGGAGGTCGCCGAACTTCTCGCGGTCCTCCGCGCGGTCGACGTTCTCGGGGTTGGTGCCGAGCACCCGCACGCCCGCCTTGTGGAGCTTGAGCGCGAGGTTGTTCGAGACCTGTCCGCCCATGGAGACGATCACCCCGTAGGGCTGCTCGCGCTCGTAGAGGTCGAGCACCGTCTCCAGGCAGATCTCGTCGAAGACCAGCTTGTCGCAGACGTCGTAGTCCGTGGAGACCGTCTCCGGGTTGTAGTTGAGCAGGATGGTCTCGTAGCCGAGCTCCTGCACCGCGCGCACGGTGTTCACGCAGCACCAGTCGAACTCCACGCTCGACCCGATGCGGTACGCGCCGGACCCGAGCACCAGGACCTTCTTGCGCCACGAGGGCGCCACGTCGTCCACGGTCGCGTGGTAGGTCAGGTACAGGTAGTTGGTCTCCGCGGGGTACTCGGCGGCCAGCGTGTCGATCTGGCAGAGGTGCGGCTTGATGCCCTGGCGCAGTCGCTCGGAGCGCACCTCGGCCTCGGAGCTCTTGCGCAGCTTCGCGATGGCCCGGTCGGAGAATCCCTGCTGCTTGGCCTCCTTCAGGAGCGCCGGAGAGGGCGCGCCGGTGCCGTCCTTCAGGTGCTTCCGCGTGCGCACCACCGAGTTGATCTCGTGGAGGAACCACGGGTCGATGCCCGAGAGCGTGTTGATCTCCTCGACGGTCATCCCGCTGTCGAGCGCGCGCGCCACCGCGAGGATGCGCCGCGGCGACGGGTTGCGGATCTCGTCTCTCAGGTCGTCGCCCACGAAGGCGTCGGGGTCGAGGCCGTCGACGCCGATCTCGATCATCCGCAGCGCCTTCTGGAGCACCTCCGGCAGCGTGCGGCCGATGGCCATCACCTCGCCGACGCTCTTCATCTCGCTGCCGATGCGCGTGTCGACCTGGTTGAACTTCTGCAGGTCCCACCGGGGAAACTTGCAGACGATGTAGTCGAGCGCGGGCTCGAAGAACGCGCTGGTGCGCCGGGTGATGGCGTTGGGCAGGTCGGGCAGCGTGTACCCGAGGGCGATCTTCGCGGCGACGTACGCGAGGGGGTAGCCCGTGGCCTTGGAGGCGAGCGCGCTCGAGCGGCTCAGCCGCGCGTTGACCTCGATGACCCGGTAGTCGTTGCTCTTCGGGTCGAGCGCGTACTGGATGTTGCACTCGCCCACCACGCCGAGGTGCCGGATGGTGCGGATCGCGATCGACCGGAGCATCTGGTACTCCTCGTCGTTGAGCGTCTGCGACGGCGCCACCACGATCGACTCGCCGGTGTGGATGCCGAGCGGGTCGAGGTTCTCCATGTTGCAGACGGTGATGCAGTTGTCGCGGGCGTCGCGGACGACCTCGTACTCGATCTCCTTCCACCCGCGGAGCGACTCCTCCACCAGCACCTGCGCGGTGCCGCCGCCGAAGGCCCGGAAGAGGGCCGCCTCCAGCTGCTCTTGGGTCTCGCAGATGGCCGAGCCCTTGCCGCCGAGCGAGTAGGCCGCGCGCAGGATCACCGGCAGCCCGAGCGAGCGCACCGCCTCCCGCACCTCCTCGCGGCTGTTGCAGGCCGCCGAGCGCGCGGTCTTCACGCCGATCTGGTCGAGGCGCTGCTTGAAGCGCAGCCGGTCTTCGGTGTCGCGCACCGTGTCGACCGGGGTGCCGAGCACCCGCACGCCGTACTTCTTCAGCACGCCGCTCTCGTCGAGGGCCACGCCGCAGTTGAGCGCGGTCTGTCCGCCGAAGGAGATGGTGATCGCGTCGACCTCCTCGCGGATGATCACCTGCTCGACGAAGTGCGGATCGACCGGGAGGAAATAGACCTTGTCGGCCATCTCCTCGCTGGTCTGGATGGTCGCGATGTTGGGGTTGACCAGCACGGTGGCGATGCCCTCTTCGCGAATGGCCTTGATGGCCTGCGAGCCCGAGTAGTCGAACTCGCCGGCCTCGCCGATCTTGAGGGCGCCGGAGCCAAGAATGAGAACGCGGCGGGGCTTCTTGGGGAGATACTGTCCGAACATCTCAACGTCCTCGCTTCATCGAGCCGCAGAGCCGGAGGAAGTCGTCAAACAGGAAGGCCGTGTCCTCTGGACCCGGCGTGGCCTCGGGGTGGAACTGCACGCTCGACACCGCCCTCCCGCGGGCCCGGATGCCCTCGTTGGTGCCGTCGTTGACGTTGACGAACCAGGGCTCCCAGTCCGCCGGGAGGGAGTCCTCGCGCACGGCGTACCCGTGGTTCTGCGAGGTGACGTAGCAGCGGCGGGTGAGGAGGTCCTGCACCGGCTGGTTCTGCGAGCGGTGGCCGTAGCGGAGCTTGTAGGTGTCGCCGCCCGCCGCGAGCGCCAGGAGCTGGTTGCCGAGGCACACCCCGAAGGTCGGGATGCCCTTGTCGAAGAGCCCGCGAATCTGCTCCGCGAGGGGCATCAGGTCCTTCGGGTCGCCGGGGCCGTTGGAGAGCAGCACCCCGTCGACCTCGGGCAGGTACTTCGCGAGGTCCGCGTGGCTCGGCACCCGGATCACCGTCGCGCCGCGCTTCACCATCGCCCGGGCGATGTTGTCCTTGCACCCGGTGTCCACCAGCAGCACCCGCAGCTCGCCGCCCGCGTAGGTGACCGCCTCGGCGACGGTGCACTGCGCGACCACCGTGGGCATGTCGATGGCGTCCGCGCGGAGCTTCTCCTCCGCCGTCGGCGTGTCATCGCGGAGCAGCCAGCCCTTCATGGTGCCGTGCTCGCGCAGCTTGCGGGTGAGCGTCCGGGTGTCGATGCCCTCCACCGCGAAGACGTTCTCCTCGCGCAGCCACTCGCCGAGGGTGCTCGCCATCCCGTGGTGCGAAGGGCGCTCGCTGTGCCGGAGGCAGACCACCCCCTGCACCTGCACCCTGCCGCTCTCGAAGGGAGCGTCGATGCTCCCCGCGGGCCGTCGCGCGGGCACGCCGTAGTTCCCTTGGAGGGGATACGTCGTGACCAGGATCTGCCCCCGGAAGCTCGGGTCGGTCAGCGTCTCGACGTACCCGCTCATCCCGGTGGTGAACACCACCTCGCCGGCGACCTCGCGTGGCGCGCCGAACGATCGGCCCCGCAATTCCGTCCCGTCTTCCAGCACCAACTTCATGAAGTGCATCGCGAACTCCGTTGACCTCCGTCACCGCCCCGCAGGGCGCGGCGGACCATACTCGAAAGCCGCCCGCGGTCGACCCCTTAGACCTCGGCGCGATCAACGTCGTCCCGCCGGGTTCAGGGCGAGGACCGAAAGTCGTCCCGCGGCGGTTGCGCCCTGCCGGAGTCCCGGTACACCCGGCCTCGCCGTGTCGCCCGTGCCCCGAGTCCTCGCCGCGCTCGCCACGCTCGCCCTCTCCGGCCCGGCGTGGGCGCAGCGCCCGTTGCGCAGCAGCGACTTCGCCATCGACTTCTCCCGCGGCCCGGTGGTGGGCCCCGGGCGCGCGGTGGGCCTCGGCGGCGCCTACGGGAGCCTCGTCTCCGGGGTCGACGGCGTCCCCTTCAACCCCGCGGGCTACGCCGAGCGCTCGGGCGCCGAGCTCTCGTGGTTCTCCTTCGACCCGGTGGTCTCGTTCTTCTTCCCGCAGCGCAACTGGGACAACTCCGGCGCAGGCGGCCGTGACTACGACAGCTTCCGCGTCACGCAGCTCGGCCTCGGGATGCACTTCGGCCCCGTCGGGGTGGGCTACCTCGCGACCATCCAGAGCTACGAGCTCGGCGCGCGCAACGGCCTCGAGCGCCCCATCACCGTCGACATGAGCTCGCACCACCTGGGCGGCGGCCTGCTGCTGGGCGACGGCGAGGTGGTGATCGGCGCGGGCCTGCGCATCGGATCGATGAACCTCCAGTGGTCCGGGGCGGCCTCCAACCCGGACTCGGGCAACGCCTTGAGATACGTGGGCGTGGCGCCGGAGTTCGGGGCGCTCTGGCGTCCTACGGGGCAGCGCTTCCGGCTGGGCATGGCCTTCCGCTCGGAGGTGAGCGCGCTGCCCATCGACTTCGGCGTGACCGAGGGCGGGACGGTCCGTCGCCCGACCGGCTGCGTCGAGGGGAGCGCGGGGTGCTTCGTGGTCCCGCGGCGCATCGCGCTGCCCTGGGAGGTGGAGATCGGCGCCTCGGTGATGCTGGGCGAGCGACCCTTCAACATCCCGTGGCAGGACATGGCGGCGCTCCGCCGCGACCTGCGAGACCGGCAGCGCGACGACCGCGCGCGCCGCGAGCGCGAGCACCGCATCGAGATGGCCGCCATCGAGGACGACATCGAGCGCGCCAGCCTCGACGCCCGCTGGACCGCCGAGGAGCGGGAGCGGCGGGAGCGCGAGGAGCGCGAGTACGCGAGCTTCGCGTGGCGCTGGAGGGCCGCGCGCAGGGTGATGCTGCGGGACCGCGGGCGGCGCTTCCTGCTCATCTCCTTCGGCCTCGTGGCCTTCGGCCCGGTGGGGCGCGGCCAGGGGATCGACGCCTTCATGGCGCAGCAGGAACGCCCATCGGGGCGCGGGCTTCTCCTGTCACCGCGGCTGGGTCTGGAGGGCGAGCCCTGGGCCAACCGGCTGCAGATCCGCGCGGGGAGCTACGTCGAGCCGTCGCGCTTCGACGACGTCCCGGCGAGGGTGCACGTCACGGGCGGGCTCGACCTCCGGCTCTTCCGCTGGGACACCTTCAAGATCTCCGACCCGGTGAGCTTCAAGCTCACCTTCACCATGGACTACTCGTACAACTACTTCGACTGGGGCTTCGGCATCGGCTTCTGGCAGTAGCGCCGTCGTCGCGTCAGTCGTCGTCGCCGCTCCGCACGGTGACCACCGGGCAGTGCGCCGCCTGGATGAGCTCGTTCGCGACGCTCCCGAGGAACCACCGTCGCATCGCCGACAACTGCCGCGTCGCGACCACGATGAGGTCGGCGTTGCCCTCCTCCGAGAGGTCGACCAGGGCCCTCGCGACGTCGCTGCCCAGGGCGAGCTGGCTGGTCACCCGGGGGCCCGCGTCGTCGGCCACCCTCGCGAGCGCGGCGCGGCGCTCGACCACCTTCGGGTCGCTGTCGTCGCTCGAGTCTGCGATGTGGACGACGTGGACGGTGGCCTGCAGCGGCTGCGCGAGCTCGAGCGCCCAGGAGAGGGCGTCGTCCGAGGCTTCGGTGAAGTCGTATCCCACGACGATGCGACGGATCATTCGGTCGGCTCCTCTGTTGGGCTCTCAGCGTGGGTCGAGCGCGTCGAGGCAGAGCTCGACCAGCGCGGGGTGGACCTTCGCTCGGCGCGCCACCGCGGCCACGGTCGGCACCTTGCCGTTGCCCGTCGCCGCGAGCTCGGCCGCCGCCTTCGCGATGGGTCGGAACACCGACGCCCGGCGTCGCAGCACCTCCCGGGGATCGACCCGCTCCAGCACCGCGGCCTGCACCGTGAGCAGCCGGGTGACCTCGGCCTCGGAGACCGCGAGGCGCTCGGCGGCCATGCGCTTGAGCCGGTTCTTGGGCACGCGCCGGGTGGCGAACTCCTCGAGCAGTTCGCACAGCGAGCGCAGCGCCCCGAGGTCGCTCAGCGAGACGTCGACGGCGGAGCCCACGACGAGCTCGACCCAGCGCGACGCGGCTCGCTGCCACACGCTCACGTAGCGGGGCAGGTCGGCGTCGAAGCCCAGCGACACCCAGCGGTCGACGGACTCTTCGAGCGCCAGCCGCGAGGCGAGCTTGATCCAGGGGACCGTCTCTGCCTCCGCCCCGGCCGCGTACCAGGTGGCGTGCGCGTCGGCGACGGGGCCGATGGCGGAGAGCAGCGCGTCGCGCGCGTCGGCGCACTCGTCGACCGCGCCCTTGAGCACCCAGCCCAGCGCGGCGCCCTCGTCGAGCTCGGCCGAGAGCCAGGCCGAGAGCGAAGCGCCCAGCCAGGCGCGGAGCGACCGGGCGCGGTCACCGGGGCGAGCGACGCGGGCGAGCGCGACGGCGCGGGTCGAGCGCAGCCTCGCGGGCCAGTCGGAGACCTCCCCGTCGAGCGGGACCACCGACCGACCGCCACCGAGCGCCTCGGCCACGCGAGCGAACTGCGGAGGCAGCTCGGAGCAGGCGAGGAGCATCTCCCCGAGGTGTTCGACGCTGAGCGCCAGGCCCTTGCCCAGCTCCTTCATCCGCCGCCCCTGCCTCGATGCCGTGCGCTGAACCCTCACCGCCGGCACCATAGTCCTACTCCCCTCCGGCGCAAACCCCTTACCCTCGACCTGAGAGGCCGCCGTTGCCACGTACTGCCGCCGCGGGAGGAAATGGCGATATCCTCCGCGCGATGGTTCGACCGAGCGTTGGTATTCGTCCCGGAGGAGCACTGGCCCGCGTCGCCGTGGTGTCGCTCGCCGTCATGGCGGCGGACTGCAGCGTCGTCGTGGACTTCACTGACTGCACGCGCGACGCGGACTGCCCGAGCGGGGAGAGCTGCAACCCGCAGCGGCACTACTGCGAGGTGCCCGCGGTCGAGCTCTGCAACGGCGTCGACGACGACCACGACGGGGTGGGCGACGAGGCCGAGAGCTTCGGCGTGTGCGAGCCGGCGATGCGGGTCCCGGGGATGTGCCGCGACGGCGTCCTGCGCTGCCGAGGAAATGCCCGGTTGGAGTGCGTTCGCCGCACCTCCCCGGCGAGCGCGGAGCTGTGCAACAACGGCATCGACGACGACTGCGACGGGGCCGTCGACAACCAGGCGACCTGCGTCCAGAACTTCCCCCCCACGCAGAACCTGCCCATCGGCAGCGACGACCCGGCGTACGGCGAGGGGGACGACGCGCCGGCGCACAACGTCTGCCTCTCGGCCTTCGGGCTCGACAAGTACGAGGTGTCCGTCCAGGCCTACGGGACGTACCTCTCGGCGCTCGGGGCGGGCGGCGCACGGCTGCGCATCGGCGAGCCGCGCGCGCCCATGAACACCACGGTGCGCTACGGCCGCTACCTCATCCTCGACGACGGCGCGACGGAGGTCCCGCTGGCCTTCATCGGCGACACGGTGACCCCGGTGACCTTCCAGCAGCGCGGGTCGCAGTGGGCTCCTGCGGACGCGAGCTCGGGGCGGCTGCCGGTGGTCAACGTCACGTGGTTCGGCGCCGACCGCTACTGCCGCTGGGCGGGCAAGCACCTGCCCACCGAGGCGGAGTGGTTTCGCGCGGTGAAGGGCGCGGACTTCGGCCGCACGTACCCATGGGGCAACGACCCGGTGACCTGCGCTCGCGCCAACATCGCCGTCGACGCCGCGGGCCAGAACTGCGGCGGGCGGCTCGTCGCCTTCGACGCGCTCCCGATGGGAAGGTCGATGGAGGGTGTGTTCCACCTCTACGGCAACGCCAACGAGTGGATGTGGGACTTCCACGACACCGACCCGATGCACACCCGCAACAACTACTACCGCTCGCTGCCGGTCGACGGGTGGTGCGCGATGTACCCCAACGGCCCGCTCGGGCCCGCGATGGGCGCCCCCATCAACCAGGCCGCCGGCGGGGTCTACTGCCAGAACTGCCGCATGCTCCGCGGCCGCAACTACAGCTCCACCGACCTGCGCGTCGGCATCCGCCGCTGGCTCGACAGCGACCGCGGAGAGGCCGTCGGCGGGTTCCGCTGCTCCACCGGAGGGGCCGCCCGATGAGGTCCATCTTACAAGTCAGCGTATTCTCGACGGTGCTCCTCGGCGCCTCGCTGGCCTTCGCCCAGCCGCGCGACTCCCGCCGCGAGTTCGACGCCCTGCTGCGCTCCGCGGTGCAGCACTACGAGGCCGGCCAGGCGCGCGAGGCCATCGTGGAGCTCGAGCGGGCCTACGCCATCCGCCCCCTCCCCCGGCTGCTCTACAACCTCGGCCGCGCCCACGAGCGCGCGGGGTCGTTCAGCACCGCGGTCGACTATTACAACCGCTTCCTGCAGACCAACCCCGACGCCCAAGCGGGTGCGATCGCTCGCGAGGCCATGGCGACCGCGCAGCGTCGCGCCGCCGAGGCGCAGCAGGCCGAGCAGGCCCGCCTGGCGGCCGAGCAGGCCGCGCAGCAGCAGGCGCTGGAGGCCGCGCGCGCGCAGGCCGCGGAGGCCGAGCGGCTGCGGGCCGAGGAGGAGCGTCGCCGGCAGCTGGCCACCGCATCGCTGCACCGGCGATTGACCGTCCCGGTGCTGGCCACCGGGGGCGTCGCGGCGGCGGCAGCAATCGCGGGGGGCGTGCTCGGAGGCCTCGCCCTCTCGGCGCAGTCGGATTTCAACGCCAGCCACGCGGGCAACGACCGCGCGTCGGCCTACGACCGCGGCGGTCCGTTGGCGCTCGGGGCCGACATCGCCTTCGGCACCGCCCTGGTTGCGGGCGTCGCCGCCGTGGTGCTGTACTTCACCCAGACCCCGGTGGCCGACGAGGCGCCCTAAGGCCCTCCTCTCCCCTCCCCGCGGACCCCAAACGCCCGATGAGCAAATCCTTCTCCGCCGATCTGTCCCGCTCGCTGCGCTCGGACGCGGGCGTGCCGGACATCGACGAGAGCCGCTTCGAGATCCTCGAGGAGATCGGCGTCGGGGGGATGGGCTCGGTGTACCGCGCGGTGCAGCGCTCCGTGGGGCGCTACGTGGCGGTGAAGATGCTGCTCCCGGAGCACGCGTCCAACGCCTCGGGCCTCGCGCGCTTCGTGCGGGAGGCCAACGTCATCGCGCGCCTGACGCACCCCAACATCGTCCAGCTCATCGACTTCGGGCGCGACACCCAGGGCAACCTCCTGCTTGTCATGGAGCTGCTCGAGGGCGAGCCCCTCCGCACGCTGCTCCGGCGCGAGGGGCGGCTCGCTCCAGAGCGCGCGGTGGTCATCGCGGCCCAGTGCCTCCAGGCGCTGCGCACCGCGCACGCCGCGGGGGTCATCCACCGCGACCTCAAGCCCGAGAACATCTTCGTCCACCACACCGACGACGGCGACCACGTGAAGGTGCTCGACTTCGGGGTGGCGAAGCTCACCGAGGCCGACGCCGGAGACCCCAACCACACGGCCCAGGGCTCGCTGGTGGGCACCCTCCGCTACATGGCCCCGGAGCAGGTCGCGGGCGACGCGCCCGACCAGCGCATCGACGTCTACGCGATGGGCGTCACCCTCTACGAGATGCTCTCCGGCGCCCTCCCCTACGACGGGCGAGACCGCTTCGTGCTGCTCCGGCAGATCATCGCCGAGGCCCCGATTCCGCTGCAGGCCCGCGCCCCGGACGTGCCCACGCCGCTCGCCGAGGTGGTGATGCGCGCCATCGCCAAGCAGCCCTCCGAGCGCTTCGCCAACGTGGAGGAGTTTCGCCGCGCGCTGCTCCCGCTGCTCGGCGGAGAGATGTCCCGCTGGATGGTCTCGGAGAGCAGCGGCCGCTTCGGCGCGTCGGGCTCCGGCGTGGTCCCAGCCGGGGCCATGACCTCCACCGGTCGGCTCACCCCCGAGGCGTCGACCCCGATCGCGAACTCCGAGGTGCTCCGCGCGGCGATGAACGTCGCCACGCAGTCGTCGCCGGGTCAGCGCCCCGCGAGCCGATCGCCGCTGCTCGTCGTCGCGCTCGTCCTCGCTGTGCTCGCCGTCGGCCTCGTCGCCGCGGTCGCGCTGCGATCACGCCCGACCGCGCCCACAACGCCTCCCGCTCCGGCGCCCTCGCCCGTCGTGGCAGCGCCCTCGCCCGTCGTGGTCCCCGCCGCGCCTCCGCCCCCCGCTGCGGCCGCGCGCATGGTCGTGGTGCAGAGCACGCCCGCCGGCGCCCGGGTGACCGAGGCCTCCGGGGTCGAGCTCTGCGCCGCCACGCCCTGCGCCGTGTCGGTCCCCCTCGGGGGGACGCGGCCGGTCGTGCTCACGCTCGGCGAGACCCGACTCCCAGTGGTGCTCGACGGCAACTCCGCCAGCGCGGCCGTCGACCTCGCGCCCATGGCGGCCCCGCCCCCCGCGGCGGCCCTCCCGCGACCCCCCGCTCCTCCAGCGGCTCCGGCCGCCCCCGGGTCCACCGCCCCAGCAGCGAGCCCGGCGGGGAGCTGCCGATGTTCCTGCCGCACTGAGCGGTCGCTCAGCGCCGCGCGACCGAGACCCGCGTCTCCGCGCCGTCGGGCGCGCCCGAGCGGTCGAGCGCGTCGTGAAGCCGCGCGTCGACCTCGTCGAAGATCTCCGGCGCGTCGACGTCCGGCCACGCCATCGCCTCCGCGGCGCACATCACCGCCCGCCAGCCGCGCTGCCCGATCGCCCACGGGTCGCGCGAGAGCGCGGCGTCGAGCAGCGAGACCACCGCCTCCATCGCCAGCCAGGCGCCGCGGTCGTCCTCGCGGTCGGCGCGGGTCGCCGCCGCCGCGATGTCCGCCCGCATCAGCCCGAGCGAATCTTCCCCGACGGCTCCGGCGAGCCACTCCTCGACCCGGTCGATCGCCTGCGCGAAGAGCCCGCGGTCGTTCACGAGCTGGTCGAGCGCCAGTCGGGTGACCGTGACGACGGCCCCGAGGGCCTGTCGCTGCGTGACCCCCGGCGCGCCGTCGAGCAGCCGCCGCACCCGGCTCGCCGCCGTCCGTCGTCGCCCATCCTCAGCCATCGGCGAGGCCCTTCAGGGACATCGGGTTGCGCATGTAGCGGGTCCCCTCCTCCACCGTGATGTGGCCCGCCTTCACGAGCTCGAGCACCGCCCGGTCCATGGTGATCATCCCCTCGCGGGCGCCGGTCTCCATGGTGCTGAGGAGCTGGTGCGTCTTGCCGTCGCGGATGATGGCGCGCACCGCCGAGGTCGCGATCATCACCTCGAAGCAGGCGATGCGCCCCTTGCCGTCCGCGCGCGTGAGCAGGCGCTGCGACACCACGGCCTGCAGCGCGGCGGAGAGCTGCACCCGCGCCTGCGCCTGCTGGTGCGGAGGAAACACGTCGACGATGCGGTCGACGGTCTGCGGCGCGTCGTTGGTGTGCAGCGTGGCGAGCACCAGGTGGCCCGTCTCGGCGGCGGTGAGCGCCGCGGAGATGGTCTCCATGTCGCGCAGCTCGCCGATGAGGATCACGTCCGGGTCCTGCCGCAGGATGAACTTGAGCGCCGCCGCGAAGCTGCGGGTGTCGGGGCCCACCTCGCGCTGCTCGACGGTGGCCATGCGGTTGTAGTGCACGAACTCGATCGGGTCTTCGATGGTGATGATGTGGCAGCTGCGCGACGAGTTGACCTGGTCGATCATCGTCGCGAGGGTGGTGCTCTTGCCCGCGCCGGTGGGGCCGGTGACCAGCACGAGCCCGTGGGGCTTGGTGGCGAGCTCGCGCACGATCGGCGGCAACCCGAGCGTCGCGGCGTCGGGGATCGAGTTGGGGATCAGCCGCAGCGCGACGGCGACGGTGCCCCGCTGGAAGTGCGCGTTGACGCGGAATCGGTGCTTCCCGGTGACCGTGAGCGCGAAGTCGAGCTCGCGGTCGAGCTCGAAGCTCTCGCGCTGGCCATGGGAGAGCAGCGAGAAGAGCAGGCGGCGCACGTCGCCCGGGGAGAGCGAGTCGACCTCCAGGCGGCGCAGCTTGCCGTGGATGCGGAAGATCGGCGCCGAGCCCACCACGAGGTGGATGTCGCTCGCCCCGTAGCGCAGCGCGATGTTGAGCAGCGTGCGCATGTCGACGCTGCCCACCGCGGGCAGCGCGTCGTGCTCCGCCACGAAGGCCGCCGAGCCGCGCTCCATGCCCTGCGCGTTCATGCGGAACTCGTCGGGGTTGGTCGCGTACGCGGCGCCGGTCTCGTAGCTCACGGTGCCCTTCTCGTAGAGCGACACCAGCGCGCGGTTGAAGGTCTGCATCCCGTCCGACCCCTGGAGCATCAGGTCTTCGATCTCGTCGACGCGCTGCTCCCGGATGAGCTTTCGCACCGGCGGCGTCGCGACCATCACCTCCACCGCGGCGACCCGCCCCTCGCCCTCGGCGCGCGGCACGAGGCGCTGCGCCACGATGCCCTGGAGGCAGAGCGAGAGGTCCATCGCCACCTGCTCGCGCAGGTGCTCGGGGTAGTAGCCGAGGATGCGCTGCAGGGTCTGGAGCGAGTCGATGGTGTGCACGCTGCTCAGCACGAGGTGCCCGGTGAGGGCAGCGGAGAGCGCGACGTTCATCGTCTCCGCGTCGCGCATTTCGCCGATCACGATCACGTCCGGGCTCTCGCGCACGACGTGCCGCAGCGCCAGGGTGAAGTCGCGCGTGTCGCTCCCGACCTCGCGCTGCGTGACGAGGGCCTTCAGATCCTCGTGCACGAACTCGATCGGGTCTTCGAGGGTGACGATGTGCTTCGCGTAGCGGGTGTTGATGTGGTGCACCATCGCCGCGAGCGTGGTGCTCTTGCCCGACCCCGTGCTGCCGGTGACGAGCACGAGCCCGCGGGGCGACTCGGCGAGCGTACCCACCGACTCCGGGAGGCCGAGCACGTCGAAGTCGAGCTGGCCCCCCGGCACCAGCCGGATCACCGCGCCCAGCAGGCCGCGCTGCAGATGGAAGTGGGCGCGGAAGCGACCGAGGCCAGGGCGGCTGACGCCGACGTCGACGTCGCCAAGGCGGTCGAAGGCGTCGCGCTGCGTGGGGCGCAGCACGGCGTGCATGAACTCCTTGAGCGTCTCGTGCTCGAGCGCGGCGTCACCCAGCGCGGTGAGCTTGCCGTTGACCCGCATCGACGGCGGCCGACCCTCCGTGAGGAACAGGTCGGACGCCTTCTCTCCCACCATCCGCTTGAGCAGTGCTTCTACGTCGGGCATCTCCTGCAGACGATGCCCGTTTCGCTACGCCGCATCAACGACTGCGAATACCGACCTTCTCCGCGAGCGTGTAGGGGCCGAGCTTCTCTCGAAGGTCCTTCAGCGCCGGCTGGTCGGGGCTGAGCCGCGCGATGGTCTGGATGGACGCGTACGCGCTCGCCTTGAGCCCTGCCTTGATGAAGATCCCCGCCAGCAGCACGTGGGCCTTCACGTTGTTGGGGTCGGCCATCGTCACGCGCTGGGCGAGGTCGGTCGCGCGCTTGTACTCCTTGGTGTACTTGGCCAGCACCTCGGCCGCGTTGAGCACCAGCAGGTGGTCCGTCGGGCGCCCCTCCGCCGCCTGCTCCCAGTGCTTCGCGGCCACCAGGGGCTGCGACTCGCGCATCGCCTCGCGCGCCGCGTTGATGTGCGCATCGACCTGCTGCGCCACCAGGAGCTTGCGCGTGGCCTCGTAGCGCAGCCGCAGCGCCTCGTCGTCCTTGCTCATGGAGAGCGCCTGCTTCAGCGCCTCGGTGGCCGCGGTGAGGTCGCCCTTGCGCTGGGCCTCCTCGGCGTTGGCGATGAGCTGCGAGATGCTCGGGCCGCGCTCGAGCACCCGCGGAATCTGGCCCGAGGACGTCGGGGCGGGCGGCATCGCCACCGGCGGGGAGATCGGCGGGCGCGCCGACCCGCTCTGCGAGCGCTGCGGGACGACGGAGTTGAGCCTGCGCGCCATGGACTCCCTCGCTCGGCGCAGGGTCTCCGGGTCGAGCGGCTGCATCGGCCCGGGCGTGGGCTTCGACACGTGCGCGGCGGGCAGCGACGGGGCGGACGGCGTCGCGGGCGGGGGCATCACCGCGGTGCCGATGGGCGGCATCACCGGCCGCGCCTGCGTGCGGGCCGGCGGCGGGAGGTTGACCGTCGCCGGGTTGGTGGGCGACGAGCCGCGCGGCTGCGGCGGCGGGTGGCTCGCGGAGCCCGAGAGCGGGGGGTTGGAGGCGCGCGGATGCTCCGCGGCGGACGCCTGGGCGGCGTGGCGCGCGGCGGAGACGATGTCGGTCACCTCGGGCACCAGCGGCGGCGGCGGGCGCGAGGGGCTCTCCATGGAGCCGATGTGGAGGTCGTAGCCCGAGCGCTGCCGGGCGTTGCCGAGCACGTCGTAGGCGCGGGTGAAGACGCGGAAGAGCTCGTCGATGCGGATGCGGTAGGCCCCGAGCGAGCGGTTGAAGAAGACGTCGGGGTGAAAGCGCTTCGAGAGGGCGAAGTATGCGTCGCGGATCACCTTGCGTTCGGCATCGCGAGGCACGCCCAGGATCTCGTAGTGCGTCGCCGTCAGACGACGCTCGTAGATGGCGTCGATGGTCCGACGCTCCTCTTCGCTCAGCTCGACCAGATCACCGGCGTCGCTCATGGCTCTCTTTCCGCTCCTAGCGCCAACAGCCTTCGCGCATGGAGGCCTTCGAGGATAGCCGAACCCGGCGAGCCGCGCACCGGCGTCCTGCACGTCCGACCCGATGCGGTACAACGCCCGCGATGCGCATCGCCCACCTCGCGGACCTCCACATCGGCAGGGTCTTCCACGGCCTCTCCCTGATCGATGACCAGCGTCACATCCTGGAGCAGGTCGTCGGCCGCGTCCGGGCCGCGGAGGCCGACGTGCTCGTGCTCGCGGGGGACCTCTACGACCGCGCCCTCCCCGGGCGGGACGCCGTGCGACTGCTCGACGACTTCCTCCAGGAGGTGCACCGGAGCCTGGAAATCCCGGTGATTGCCATCGCCGGCAACCATGACAGCGGCGAGCACCTGGGCTTCGGCTCGTGGCTCTTCGCCCAGGGCGACCTTCACCTCCGCGGTCGGGTCGACGGCCCCTTCCGCCCGGTCACCGTGGAGGACGACCACGGCGAGGTGACCTTCTACCCGATCCCCTACGTGGAGCCCGAGACCGCCGCGGCCCTCTTCGCCTCGCCGGGCGCCGAGGCCCCGGTGCAGGGCGGCACCCTCACCCACGCCGAGACCGTCGAGGCCCTGCTCGCCCCCGCGCACGAGCACCGCGTGGCGAGCGGCGTGCGACGCAGCGTCGTGGTGGCGCACGGCTTCGTCCGCGGGGGCGCCTCGCCGATGGAGTCGCCTCGCTCCGAGCGGGCGCTCTACCTGGGCGGCGCGGGGGCCGTCCCAGCCTCGCATTTCGACGGCTTCTCCTACGTGGCCCTCGGGCACCTGCACCGGCCGCAGTGGGTCGGCGACGACCGCCGCGTGCGCTACTCGGGCTCGCTGCTCCGGTACGCCTTCGAGGAGAGCGACGACCCGCGCACGCTCTCCGTCGTGACCCTCGGCGCCGACGGCCGGTGCGACCTCGAAGAAGAGGCGCTGCACCCCCGGAGGGACCTCGCTCGCATCCGCGGCGACCTCGACACCCTGCTCCGCGACCCGGCGCTGGAGGAATACACGACCCGGTATGTCCAGGCCGTGGTGACGGACCACCCGATGCCCCCGCAGGCGATGGAGCGGCTGCGGGAGCGGTTTCCGCACCTGCTGGAGTTCCGTCAGACGAGGATGGAGCGCGACCCGCTGGCGACGGTCGCCGCGATCCCCGACGAGCGCCGCGGCCCGGCGGAGGTCTTCGAGGACTTCTTCCGGCTTCACGGCCCGGGCGCGCCGACCGACGACGACCGCGGGGTGTTCCGCGAGGCCCTCGCCGCCACGGGGGAGCCCGCGTGAGGCCGCACTCCCTCAAGCTCCAGCACTTCGGGCCCTACGCGCAGCACTCGATCGACCTCGAGCCCTTCCACGACGCGGGGCTCTTCCTCGTCCACGGGGATACCGGGTCGGGTAAGAGCACGCTGCTCGACGCGATGTCCTGGGCGCTCTACGGCAAGGGCCTCGGCGACCGCTCCTCCGACGAGATGCTCCGCAACGTCGCCGCGCCGGCCGACGCGCCCACGGAGGTCACCCTCGACTTCTCCCTCGGCGACCGGCGCTACCGCGTCGCCCGCTCGCTCGAACCCGAGCGCGTCTCTCGCAAGGGCACCGTCACCCGCGCCCGCACCACCGCCTCGCTCCAGTGCCTCGCGGGCGACCCCCACTTCCAGGCCGTCGGCGGACCGAAGGACGTCTCCCGGGAGATCGTTCGGCTGCTGCACCTGCCGCACGAGCAGTTCTCCCGGGTGATCGTGCTGCCGCAGGGGGAGTTCCGCGACCTGCTGCTCGCCCCCGCCGAGCGCCGCGAGCGGCTGCTGGAGCACCTCTTCGGCACCGCGCGCTACGCCCTCATCGAGGACCAGCTCCGCGCCATGGACGCCTCCGCGAGGGCGGAGTTCGACAAGACCGACGGCGTGCTGCGGGCCCTCCTCGACGGCGTCGGCGCCGCGGACCTCGACGACCTCGACGCGAAGACCGCGGACTCCCAGCAGCGCCTCGCGGAGACCGAGCGCGCGATCGCCGACACCCGCGCGACGCTGGAGTCCGTGGTCGCCGCGAACGCCGTCGCCGCCGAGGTCGAGCGGCGCAACGCGCAGCGCCGTGTCCATCGGGCCTCGCTCGACGAGCTCGCGGCGCAGTCGGAGTCCGCCGCCCTGTCCGCCGCCCGCCTCGCCCGCGACGAGACGGCGTCACGCTGCCTCGAACGACTGACGCGGCTGCGCTCCCTGGAGGTCTCCCTCGCAGAGCGTCGAGAGCAGCACGAGCGCGCCGCCTCGGAGCACCAGCGGCTGTCCATCGCGCTGGCCGACCCTGCGCTCACCCCAGCGCACTTCGAGGCCGCGGAGGCCGCGATCCGGGCCTCGACCGCGCGCGCAGCGGCGCTCCGGGCGATGCAGGACGAGGCCGTGCGCCTCGAGGGCCTGGAGCGAGAGGCCGCCGACCGCGCCGCCGAGGCCGATCGGATGCAGTCGGCGCTGGTCGCCCGGGAGCAGGCGCTCACCGACGCGACGCTCTCCCTCGCCGGGCTCGACGCGGCCATCGCGGCGCACGAGGCGGCGCTGGCGGACGAGGCCGCGCTGCGCGCGCGGGTCGACAACCTGAGCGCGCGGCAGCAGCGCGCCGTCGAGCGGAGGTCGCGCGAGGACTCGCTCCGCGGATTGCAGCGGGCTCGACGCGACGCCCTGGCGTCGGAGCGCGACGCGGAGGAGGCGTGGCGGGAGCTCTCGGCGAAGCACGCTCGCGCCGAGGCGTCGACCCGCGAGGCGCAGGCGGCCCGGCTGGCCGAGACGCTGGTGCCGGGCGAGGCCTGTCCGGTGTGCGGCTCGGCGGAGCACCCGTCGCCCAGGGTGGCCTCGGGCTCCTCCGTCGAGGCCGTGGACGCCGAGGCCCTCGCCCGCTCGGCGGCCGCGCACTCTCGGGCGCAGCGGGAGGCCTTCGCGCTGCAGATCCGCATCGAGGAGGCCGAGGCGGCGCTGCGGTCGGACGGCGAAGGCGAGGCGATCGACGAGGAGGCCCTCGCTCGTGAGGTGAAGTCCGGGAAGGACGCGCTCGCGGCGCTGCGACGGCGACGGCTTGACCTCGAGGCGGCCCGTCGCTCCCGGGCGGGCGCGGCCGCGACCGCGGACCTTCAGCGGGTCTCGCTCGGTCCGGATCAGGCGGCGCTCGCGGGGGTGCGGGCCCGGGTGGCGGCGATGGAGGAGGACATCGCCCATCGGCGGCAGGGTTTTACCGAGGCCGGTATGAGCCCCTCGGCGATGGGCGCCGCGCTGCGGTCCCTGGAGGTCGACCTCGCCGGTCAGCAGGCGTCGCTCCGCTCGGCCCGCGCCCGGAGGGAGGAGCTCGCGCGAGCCGCGGCGGCAGCGGAGGGATCGCTCCCGACGCTGCGCGCTGAGCTCGGGCGCGCGGCGGCGCTGCACGAGGAGGGCAAGTCGGCGCTCGCTCAGGCGATGAGCGACGGGGGCATCCCCGACGAGGCGGCGATCGCGCCGGCGGTGCTCGGTCCGGTGGAGCGCCAGCGGCTGCGAGAGGCGCTGGAGTCGCGGGCCCGCGCGGAGGCGACGCACCGCGAGGCGCTCTCGTCGCTGGGCCCCGACGAGCCCTCGAGCCCGGTGCAGCTCGGCGCCGAGGCCGAGCAGCGGGGCCAGGCTGGAGGCGCTCCAGCGGGAGCTCGGCGTCGCTCAGTCGTCGCTGGCGGCGATGGGCCAGCAGCGCCGCGCCCTGGTCTCGGCCGCGGAGGCCCGCCGCGCCGCGGAGGCCCGGAGCCAGCAGGTGCGACGCGTCTCCGAGGTCGCCAACGGCAAGGGCCCCAGCAAGGTCAGGCTGAGCCGCTATGTGCTGCTCGACCTCTTCGACCGCGTCGTCGCGAGCGCCAGCACCGGCCTCGAGGCGATGAGCGACGGGCGCTTCCGGCCTGCGGCGCCAGGAGCGCGCGCAGACCGGCAGGGAGTTCGACCTGGTGGTCGACGACTCCTACGTGGGCGGGGTCGCGAGGCCCGCGGCGAGCCTCTCCGGGGGGGAGGTCTTCCTGGCCTCGCTGGCGATGGCGCTCGGACTGGGCGAGGTGCTCCAGGCCTGGGCGGGCGGCATCCGGGTGGAGTCGCTCTTCGTCGACGAGGGCTTCGGGGCCCTGGACGAGGACACCGTCGAGCGCGCCATCGAGCTGCTCGAGCGCCTTCCCCAGCACGCCCGCATGGTGGGGGTGGTCTCGCACGTGCCCGAGCTGCGCAAGCGCATCCCGGCGCGGCTGGAGGTGCTGCGGGGCGACCATGGCTCCTTCACCCGCTGCTCGTTGCGTCACCGCGGCGCCGACCGTTGACGGATCGCCCGTCGTCAAGCAGACCGCTGGGCATGCGTCGAAGCGCGATCCTGGGCGTCGGTCACTATGTCCCCTCGAAGGTCGTCACCAACGACGACCTCGCGAAGCTCTTCAACACCAGCGACGAGTGGATCGTCCAGCGCTCGGGCATCCGGGAGCGCCGCTACATCGAGGGCGACGGGGTGTTCGCGAGCGACCTCGCGGTGCCCGCGTGCAAGATGGCCTGCGAGAAGGCCGGCGTGGCCCTCTCGGAGATCGACGCGATCATCTTCGCGACGCTCTCCCCCGACGCCTTCTTCCCCGGCACCGGGTGCTTCCTCCAGGCCAAGCTCGGCCTCCCGGGCATCCCCGCCCTCGACATCCGCAACCAGTGCTCGGGCTTCCTCTACGGGCTCTCCATCGCGGACGCCTGGATCCGCGCGGGCGTCTACCGCCGGGTGCTCCTCGTGGGCGCGGAGGTGCACTCCACCGGGCTCGACTTCTCCGACGCCGGCCGCGACGTGACGGTGCTCTTCGGCGACGGCGCCGGGGCCGTGGTGCTCGGCCCCACCGAGGAGGAGGGCCGAGGGCTCCTGAGCCTCACCCTCGGGGCCGACGGTCGCGGCGCCACCGACCTCTGGATCGAGGCCCCCTCCTCCGGTCGGTCGCCCGAGCGCATCACCCACCAGATGCTCGACGAGCGTCGCCAGTACACCCGCATGAACGGCAAGCAGGTGTTTCGCTGGGCGACGGAGAAGATGCCCGAGGCCTCGCGCGCCGTGCTCGCCGAGGCGGGCCTGACCACCTCCGACATCGACCTCTTCGTGCCTCACCAGGCCAACCTGCGCATCAACGAGCTCGTGGCGCGCAAGCTGGAGATCCCGATGGAGAAGGTCGTGACGACCATCGACCACTACGGCAACACCACTGCCGCCTCCATCCCCCTGTCGCTCTCCGAGGCCCTCCTCGCGGGCCGCGCGGGCCCCGGCTCGTTGGTGCTCTTCGCGGCCTTCGGCAGCGGCTACACCTGGGGCGCCGGGCTCCTGCGGCTCTGATCCGCTAGCGCCGCGCCGCTGCACCACGTGGGTCACGCCGAAGCGCCCGAGGGTGCGGCGCACGGCGTAGCGCCCGTCGGGCGGGGCCTTCGACACCGCGCACAGCTCCGCCGCGTTGAAGGGGCAGGCGCGGCACTTCCCTCGGGCCATGGTCCCCTCCGGGGCGCGCGCGCCGGTCCAGTAGGAGGTCGCCCACTGCAGGTCGCGCTCGACGCGCTGCCGGGAGTGGCGGAACACCCAGAGCCCGAAGGCCTCGTCATCGACGCGGCGTACGGTGAGCCCGGAGAGCGGATCGGGGACCCCGCTCGGCGGCCGGGCGTCGGTCGCGCTCAGGCCCGCGCGGGCCAGCTCGAAGGCCGCCTCGGCGATCTTGCGAGCGAGCGCGTCGCTCACCCTTCGTCCGCGAGGCAGCACGGCCACCCCGTACAGCAGCCGATCGGTCTGGAACCCCATGGCCTCCAGCATCCGGCCGTAGGCCTCGACCTGGACCACGTGTGAGGGAAACAGCTCTCGCCGCCCGGAGAACTTGAACTCCAACACCAGCCTGGCGCGCCGCCCCTCAGGTGGATGCGATCGGCCCGACCCACGAGGCGCACCCCGTGTATCTCCGCCGTCACGGGCATCTCCACCAGCTCGAGCGGCTCGCCCGCGGTGATGGCCTCGGTGATCTCCTCCTGGCTGATCTCCTCGGCCTCGGCCTCGAAGGCCGCATGACCGGCCGCCCCGGCCGCGAGCTCGGCGCTCTCGGTGCGCAGGGTGTGGGTCCTCGCGAGGTGCACCTGCATCTCGCAATAGAACTGGTTGGCCAGCGTGCTCACCGACACCCTCGGGGGCCCCACCGCCCTCGGGCCTTCGACGAAGCGACGGATCGCCGGGAGACGCTCGGCCGTGAAGAGCGCGTCGAGGGTGGTCTCCATCCCGAAGCGACGCAGCGAGGCGTAGTAGCGCCCCACCGGCTCGGGAAACACCCCGGCGCCGTGCAGGGCCTCCCACACGGCCCGAGGCGAGCCGAGCGCCGCCACGATCGCGTAGAACCGCGGAGCGAGCGAGGCGCGCGCATGAGCGATTTCCAGGAGATGGGGCAGGTCGAGGAGCGGAGGGTTCATCAGCAGGGGCGTCGGGAGCAGTGTATCCCGATCGCCCCCCGCTCGCTCAGCGGAACCCTCCGCCCGCCCCGTTACTACGCCGCCTGCGAGTCCGAAGCGCTGGCGTTTCCCTTGCGGGCGTCCTCCTCCGCGATGGCCTTCTTCAGCCACACCTTGGCGTTCTTCATCCGCCCGACCTCCTCGGTGCGCTTGCAGAGCGCCCTCCAGGCCGCCTCGCGGTCGGCCACTGGCAGCGGCGCCAGCTCGGCGCGGTACTTCATCCACACCGCCACCGCCTCGCCCGGCAGCTCGATCTCCCCGATGCGGGCGTAGAAGCCCCCGAGCGCCGGGTGGGCCGTCGCCGGATCGGGCGTCGGGTCGTTGGCGGGCGACTCCTCCGCCGCCTCGGCCATGGGGTTCACCTGGTTCAGGTCGATGCCCCCGCCCGGCTCCTGGGCGTTGGCCGGGATGGTCTCGATCTCCA
>JADJAE010000051.1:12500-14616 GCA_016704445.1 Deltaproteobacteria bacterium | reverse complement strand
TGCGGTTCTCACCGTGGGTTCAACATTCAACTGGAGAGTTTGATCCTGGCTCAGAGCGAACGTTAGCGGCGCGCCTAACACATGCAAGTCGCACGAGAAAGGGGGCAACCCCCGGTACAGTGGCGCACGGGTGAGTAACACGTAGATGACCTTCCCTGGAGTGGTGGATAACCTGCCGAAAGGCGGGCTAATACAGCATGGGACCACATGGTTTTGACCGAGTGGTGAAAGCGGGCCTCTGTACACAAGCTCGCGCTCTGGGATGGGTCTGCGGCCCATCAGCTAGTTGGTGAGGTAACGGCTCACCAAGGCAACGACGGGTAGCTGGTCTGAGAGGATGACCAGCCACACTGGAACTGAGACACGGTCCAGACTCCTACGGGAGGCAGCAGTGGGGAATCTTGCGCAATGGGCGAAAGCCTGACGCAGCGACGCCGCGTGGGTGATGAAGGCCCTCGGGTTGTAAAGCCCTGTGGGGAGGAACGAACCGTTCGGGGGTGAATACCCTCCGAGCCTGACGGTACCTCCTTAGCAAGCATCGGCTAACTCTGTGCCAGCAGCCGCGGTAAGACAGAGGATGCGAACGTTGCTCGGAATTACTGGGCGTAAAGCGCGCGCAGGTTGCCTTGTAAGTCGTGTGTGAAATCCCTCTGCTCAACGGAGGAAGTGCACGGGATACTGCAAGGCTGGAGTACAGAAGAGGACAGCGGAATTCCCGGTGTAGAGGTGAAATTCGTAGATATCGGGAGGAACACCAGTGGCGAAGGCGGCTGTCTGGGCTGATACTGACACTGAGGCGCGAAAGCGTGGGAAGCAAACAGGATTAGATACCCTGGTAGTCCACGCTGTAAACGATGACGACTGGGTGTTGCGGGTATTGACCCCCGCGGTGCCGAAGCCAACGCGTTAAGTCGTCCGCCTGGGAAGTACGGCCGCAAGGCTAAAACTCAAAGGAATTGACGGGGGCCCGCACAAGCGGTGGAGCATGTGGTTTAATTCGACGCAACGCGAAGAACCTTACCCGGGCTCGAAAATGCAGGAAGTCTGCTGAAAGGCGGATGTGCTCGCAAGAGAACCTGTATCAGGTGCTGCATGGCTGTCGTCAGCTCGTGTCGTGAGATGTTGGGTTAAGTCCCGCAACGAGCGCAACCCCTGCTACCAGTTGCCATCGGTTCGGCCGGGCACTCTGGTGGGACTGCCGATGTGAAGTCGGAGGAAGGTGGGGACGACGTCAAGTCATCATGGCCCTTATGTCCGGGGCTACACACGTGCTACAATGATCGGTACAGAGGGTCGCCAACCCGCGAGGGGGAGCAAATCCCAAAAAACCGGTCTCAGTACAGATAGGAGTCTGCAACTCGACTCCTTGAAGTTGGAATCGCTAGTAATCGCTGATCAGCAGGCAGCGGTGAATACGTTCCCGGGCCTTGTACACACCGCCCGTCACACCATGGGAGTGGGCTGCTACAGAAGTCGGTGCGCCAACCGCAAGGGGGCAGCCGCCTAAGAAGTGGTCCATGACTGGGGTGAAGTCGTAACAAGGTAGCCGTAGGGGAACCTGCGGCTGGATCACCTCCTTTCTAGGGAGATCTGTTGAGCGCTGCGCCTTCGGGCCCAGACGCGACAGTCTCGTCAAGCCACTCGTCCGGCAACCTGGTTTCCAGCGATCGAGCTGTTGTGCCCACGGGCACAAGTGGTTCTCTGACAATATGGAAGAGTGCACATCGAATTCTGATGTCGAACAGACTGACAGAAGACGATCTCCCGGCCCAGCAATGGGGGCGCGCGAGTGCGCCTTGGGGAGATTGATCAAGATTATAAGGGCACGTGGTGGATGCCTAGGCGATGAGAGGCGATGAAGGACGTGGACAGCTGCGATAAGCTACGGGGAGCCGCTCACAGGCTTTGATCCGTAGATCTCCGAATGGGGTAACCCACCTGGGAGTGATCCCAGGAACCCGACGACTGAATTCATAGGTTTTCGAGAGCGAACCCGGGGAAGTGAAACATCTCAGTACCCGGAGGAAAAGAGACCAAGTCAGGAACTCTCCTAGTAGCGGCGAGCGAACGGGGATCAGGCCAAACCCGACGTAGTGATACGGCGGGGGTTGTAGGG
>JADJAE010000051.1:0-7500 GCA_016704445.1 Deltaproteobacteria bacterium | reverse complement strand
GTAGCCCTCCAGGGCGAAGGCCGGTCCCAGCACCGGTCCGGCGAGGCGCATGAAGCGCGGCCACAACAGCCCGAGCTCGAACGAGAGCGCCGTGCCCGACACCGCGCCCACCGCGAACAGGATCGCCGTGGCCTTCGCCTGCCGCTTCGCGATCTCGCGCCAGTGGCCATCGCCCGTGCGGAGGTGCAACGCCTCGGCGATCACCAGCACCATCGGCATGCCGATGCCCATCGCGGCGAAGATCATGTGGAACGCGAGCGACAGCTCCATCTGGGCGCGCGCGGCGGTCAGGGTGTCCATGACGAAGCTCCTGACCGGGGTCGTGGGAGTCACCGCGACGGCGCAAGGTCCTCTCCTGGTCGTTCGGCCTGGCGAAATCCCGCGCCGCCGCCCACCGCGTGGCAGCGGGCCATGGAACGCGCGGGAACACAAGGGTGTCAGTCAATGTCCGCGCGCATTGCCGAGAGATTGACCGCGGGGGCGCAAGCGCTACGCCCCGAGGACAACCATCCATGCTGCTGTCGCTGCAGGTTCGAGATCTCGCGATCATCGACGAGGTCGAGGTCGCATTCGGCGCGGGGCTCAACGTCGTGACGGGGGAGACGGGCGCGGGCAAGTCCATTCTCGTCGACGCGCTGACCACCGTGCTTGGCGCGCGCACGTCCGCGACGGAGGTGGTGCGCACGGGCGCCCGGGAGGCCGAGATCACCGCGGTGTTCAGCGCCCGCGGCGATGACCCACGGCGCCTGCGCTTCGAAGAGGCCGGCATCGCCTGGGATGAGGAGCTCGTGGTCCGACGCATCGTCGGCAATGAGCGCACGGGCGGGCGGTCCCGCGCGTACCTCAACGGGCGCATGGTCTCGCTCGCGCAGCTCGCGGCGCTCACCGCGGGCCTTGCGGACGTGACCTCGCAGCACGACCAGCAGACCCTCACCGACCCCACGCAGCACCTCGCCCTGCTCGACGCCTCGGCCCAGCTCGACGGCCCGCGCACCGCCATGCAGCGCGCCCACGCCGGCTTCGCCGAGGCCACCGCGGCGCTCGAGCGCGTGCTGCAAGACATTCGTCAGCGCGCCGACCGCGAAGACCTGCTGCGCTACCAGATCAAGGAGATCGATGAGCTCCCGCTGAGCCCCGGCGTCGAGGAGCAGTGGGGACTCACGCGCGACCGCTTGCGCCACGCCGCGCGCCTCGCCGAGGGCAGCGCCGCGGCCGAAGACGCCCTCTATGCGCGCGACGGCGCGGTGCTCGAAGAGCTCTCCGGCGCGCGAGACTCCCTCGCGAAGCTCGTGTCCTTCGACCCCGCGCTGCAGGGGCCCCTCGACCTCGTGGCCCAGGCCCACACGCTCGTGCAAGAGGCCGCGCGGGAGCTCGGGCGCTACGCCCGCAGCGTGCGCGCCGACCCCGAAGGGCTCGCCGAGGTTGAAGACCACCTGCAGAAGCTCGGGCGGCTCAAGCGGAAGTACGGCAGCACCGTCGAGGAGATCATCAGCTTTCGCGCCAGGGCGAAGGAGCAGCTCGCGAACATCGAGCAGGGTGAAGCCCGGGTGGCGGCGCTGGAGGCGGCCGTGGAGTCTGCGCGGGTGAACGCCGCGAAGGAGGCGCGGGCCCTCTCGGCGGCACGACGCGCGGCGGCCGGGCGGCTGGGGGAGTCGATCTCGCGGGAGCTCGCGTCGCTCTCCATGGGCGGCGCGCGGGTGGTGGTCGACGTGGCCCACAACCCACCCGGCAGCGCGGATCTCTCGGTGGACGGCGCGCGTCTGCTCGCGACGGGCATCGACCGGGTGGAGTTCCTCATCGCGGCCAACCGCGGGGAAGACCCCCGGCCCCTGCGTCGCATCGCGTCGGGTGGCGAGCTCTCGCGCGCGCTGCTCGCGATCAAGCGCGTGCTCACCGACGTGGCCAACGAGACCTTCTACGTCTTCGACGAGGTCGACGCGGGCGTGGGCGGCGCCGTGGCCGAGGTCATCGGGCAGAAGATCAAAGAGGTCGCCCGGCGCAACCAGGTGCTGTGCATCACGCACCTGCCGCAGATCGCGGCGTATGGCGACCGTCACTTCGTGGTCCGCAAGCGGGAGCTCGGGGAGCGCACCGCGTCGAGCATCACCGAGCTCGACGAGACCGCGCGGCTGGAAGAGATCGCCCGGATGCTCGGAGGCATTCGCATCACCGAGCGCACGCGGGAGGTCGCGGCGGAGATGATCCGCGGGGCCGTGGCCGTGAACGGGGGGTGACCGCCGTCGCAGGGGGACTTCTCGGCCCGGAGGAAGGGTGGTAGCACCTTTGCCTACATCGCTCATCCGCTGGGTTTTCCGGGGGATCGATGGCACGGAGGTTCTCTCATGCGTCTCCCCCGCGTCGCCGCGTTGGCCCTCGCCCTGCTCCCCGTCGCCTGCACGGTGGAGAGCGCCGAAGAGTTCGCGCCCCGCGACGACGATCCCATGGGCGACAGCGTCGACGTCTCCGAGGCGGGCTCCATCGGCGTGCGCGTGCCCTCGTCGCTGAACCTCGACCGCAGCCGCAAGTTCTATCTCACCTTCGACGACGGTCCGTCGGCGCAGTACACGCCGCAGATCCTCGCGACGCTGCGCGCGCACAACGCCCCGGCGACCTTCTTCGTGACGGGGGCGAACATCGCGGGCAACGAGTCTATTCTTCGCGACATCGTCGCGCGGGGGCACCTGCTCGCGAGCCACCAGTGGAGCCACGTGAACGCCTCGGTGGCGAACTTTCGCCTGTGGGTGCCGCGGCAGGCGACGCTGCTCGACACGGTCGTGGGCTCGCCCATCCCGCGTCTGTTCCGCTACCCCTACGGCGCGGGCTCGGCGGAGAAGGAGACCATTCTCCGCGCCAACGGGTACAGCCACGGCGGCATCGGCTGGGACGTCGACACCCTCGACTGGTGCTACGGCGGCGGCGGCGGCCGCTGCGACCGCGCGTCGGCGCAGTACCGCAGCGATTTCGTGGGCTGGACCGTCAGCGAGGCCGCGCGCAGGGGCGGCGGGGTGATCCTCTTTCACGACATCCAGGGCGTCACCGCGCGCAACCTCGACACGATCCTCACGCGGCTTGAGGCCATGGGCTTCACCTTCGCGCAGCTCCCCTCGACGCAGCCCACCGTGACCGCGCCCACCGTGACCGCCACCCCCGTCCCGAGCTGCACCGTGACCGCCGAGACCGCCAACGTGCGCAACCGCCCCGACGGCGACGTCGTCGGCACCCTCATGCGCGGCGCCACCGTCAGCGTGCGCGGCGCCTCGGGGGACTGGTACTCCGTGCGCTACACCCAGGCCGGCGCGGAGCTCGGCACCGACAGCGCGCCGCGGTTCATGCACCGCACCGTGATGTCCTGCCGCTGAATTTCCCTCACCGAAGGTAACGCGCGAGGGGGTGGATCACCGCCCCGCTCTCCGGCGCTGCGCGCACCGCGAGGTCACACAGCGCCAGCACGAAGGCGTAGTGCAGGGGCGCGCGCACGGGCGACGGGCTCCACGACGTGAAGCGGTGGTGCACCCCCTCGACCCGCGCCTCGTGGTGGACCGCCATGCCGTCGAAGCCCGGCGCCTCGCTGTGCAGCGGCAGGCGCGGCAGGCGCGACTGCATCGCCGCGAGCGCGTCGGCCGTGACGGCCGCCTCCCACACGCGGGGGTGCACCTCGGGGAGGGGGCGGGTCCAGGGGGTGAGCCCTGCGTCGATCATCGCGTGGTCGCGCCCCGCGCGGTCGAGCGCGCGCACCTCGACGAAGCCCCCCGCGTCGAGGTCGGTCACCGTGACGGCGACGTCGTCACCCTGCGCGGGGTGAAGCTCCACGCGCCAGACCGACGAGACACCCGAGAAGGTGGGGTGGTCCAGCGGGCGCAGGCCGCAGCGGGCGCGCCAGGCGTCGGCGAAGCGCTGCGACGGGTCCATTCAGAACATCGTCCAGGTGTAGCGAACGCCCAGGCCCAGGAACCAGTGGAAGTTCGAGCGCGACAGGGGGTCGTAGGTCTGCGTGCGCTCGATGACCGTGCTGGCCGCGCCGGTGCCCTGGGTGAAGCGCTGGTAGCGCGTCGTCGACTGCCCGAGGAGGGGGGTCAGCGCCATGGAGACGCCCGCGGAGAGGGACGGGGTGAAGCGGAAGTCGTAGCCCACGCCCACGGGCACGCCGGTGTACTCCGCGGTGTAGCGGATCAGCGCGTCGTTGGCGCCGTAGGTGCGCTCGCGCTGGATGCGGTGGAAGAACTCCACGCCCAGCGAGACCCAGGACTCCATGCGCCGCACGTCGCCCCACCCCCGAAAGAACACCCGGGGGTTGGTGCGCGCGCCGTTGAGCAGCGAGAGCCAGTAGAAGCGCGCGTGGAGGCTGACGTTGAAGGCCACGAGCGAGTCTTTCGCGCCCAGCGCCGACTCGGTCGCGGCGTAGTCGTTCGCGCTGGACAGCGTGTCGACGCCGAAGCCCACGTGCGCGGCGACGTAGGGGGTGAAGCGCCAGCCCACCAGGGCGCGCATCGAGAAGCCCCCGCGAAAGATGTCGTGCCGCGTGGCCGCCGCGCCGAGCTCGGTGGTGGGCAGGAACATCGTGTCGTCGTGCACCCCGTAGCCCGCGCCGCCGAGGATGAGCTGCGCCTCGAGACCGCGCTCGCCCTCGTGGTCCGGGTGCGTCGCGTGCGCCGTGGACGAGGCCAGGGAGAGGGAGAGCGCTGCGGCGCCGGCCGCGGTGGTCCATCGCATGGCCCGGACGTCTCGCACGGGTGTGTGACCCCTGGGAAGGTCATCCCGGTGACGCTGCCGCGACGGCGTTGACGCCCCCGTCCGAAGGGCGACGGTGGGTTTGGGTCCCCCGCGCCCGAAACCCTCGCAGACCCCGCGTCGGCAAGGGCGGAACACCCATTGCTCACGCGTTCGGACGATGTTGACCGGAAGCGAGAAGGCCGTGCTCTTCCTGCTCTCCCTGGACGAGGAGGTCGCGCGACCCATCGTCGGAGAGCTGTCGCAGGAGGAGCTCAAGAAGCTCCGCGCCATCGCGTCGAGCATGCGGGAGGTCCCCGCGGGCGCGCTGGAGGAGGCGTATCGGGAGTTCTTGAGCCGCACGGAGCGCCACGTCGCCGTGCCCCGGGGCGGGCTCCCGTACCTCCGTCGGCTCAGCGCCGGCGCCTTCGGCGAGGACCGCGCCCGGGAGGTCTTCGAAGACGGGATCACCAGCCCCTTCACCCGCCTCGAGAGCGCACCCTCGGATGCCGTGGCGATGCTCCTCGCGAAGGAGCCCCCGCAGCTCGCCGCGGCGATCCTCGCGCGCATCGAGCCCGAGGCGGCCGCGCGGATCCTCATGACCATGCCGCAGGAGCAGCAGGTGGCGGTGATTCAGAGCGTGTCGCGGCTGAAGGAGCTGCCCGCGAAGGTGCTCGACGACGCCGCGATGGCGCTGGTGAACGACCTGCCCACGAGCGACGCGCAGACCACCGTGAGCGTCGACGGCGTGGCCATGGCCGCGGCGATGCTCAACGCCGTGGGCCCCACCGCGGGCGAGATCCTCTCGGAGCTCGAGGTGGTCGACAAGCCCCGCGCCGACGACGTGCGCATGGCGATGTTCACCTTCAACGACCTCGCCCGGTGCGACGCCCGTGCGATGCGCGAGATCCTTCGGGGGGTCCCCTCGGAGCGCCTCGTGGTGGCCCTCAAGGGCGCTGAGCAGCCGGTCATGGACGCGATCTTTCGGGCTCTCGCAGCGCGCTCGGAGCCATTCGCGACGACCTCGAGCTGCTCGGCAAGGTCAAGCGCTCGGATGTCGAGCTCGCCCGCCGCGAGGTCGTCGAGGTCGCGCTGCGCCTCGAGGCCGAGGGCAAGATCGACCTCGGCCGCGAGCAGGAGTGACCGAGATGACCGTGTCACGCACCCAGCTCCGCACCGGCGCCACGTGGTCCGGGGTGGTGCTCGGGCGGCCCACCGGCGGGCTCCCGCGAAACCCCTCGTGGATCGCGCCCCAGGGGTTCCCCCAGCGACCCTGCTGCACGACGCCCTCGGCGAGCTGCGCAAGGAGCACGACGCGCTGCGCACCCACGCCCACGAGCTCGAAGGGCGCTTCGGCAGTACTGCCGGGAGGTCCTCGCCGAGGCCGAGGGGCAGCTCCTGCGCCTCGCCCTCGCCATCGCCGAGCGGGTGGTGGCGCGGGAGCTTCGCACCGATCCCGCCCTCATCGCGCACTGGGCGGCCGACTCCCTGGGCGCCCTCGCGGCCGTGAGCGGCGAGCTGGGCCCCCCCCCTCGCCGTGGCGTCATACCAGCGCCCTCGTGCCCGAGGACGTCTGGGCCGATCTGCTCGGCGACGTGAAGGTCGAGCGCGACCCCTCGCTGCCGCCCCTGGGGTGTGAGCTCCGCGCGGGGCTCAGCGCCATCGATGTCTCTCCCGCGCAACGGATTGGCGCGCTGCGCAGCGAGCTCCTGGGCGACCTCGACGGGAGCGGCGCGTGACGCACCTCGACCTCTCGCCGTGGATGGACCGCGTGCGCACGGCCTCGCTGCCGCAGCCCTCGGGGCGCGTGCGCGACGTCGTGGGCGTGCTCGTCGAGGTCGAAGGGATGACCGCCTCGGTGGGCAGCGAGCTCGAGGTGAGCCTGCCCAACCGACGGCTGCGCCTGGAGGTGCTGGGCTTTCGGCAGGGGCGCATCCTCACCGCGCCGCTGGGCAGCACCGCGGGCGTGGCCCCGGGGATGCGCGTGCGCGCCGCCGGGCGCAACGCCATGGTGGCCGTCGACGGCACCCTCCTCGGGCGCGTCACCGACGCCTTCGGCGCGCCCCTCGATGGAGGCCCCATCCCGACCTGTCGCGGCCGCGTGGCCCTGCGCGCGGCGCCTCCTCCCGCGATGTCCCGCCGGCCCATTCACGAAGCCCTGGAGACCGGCGTGCGCGCCCTCGACGCGCTGCTCCCGCTGGGGCGCGGGCAGCGCGTGGGGCTCTTCGCGGGCACTGGCGTGGGCAAGTCGACCCTGCTCGGGATGCTCTGCCGCCACGCCGACGCTGACGTCATCGTGGTGGGGCTCATCGGCGAGCGCGGCCGCGAGGTCGGCGACTTCGTGCGCAACGCCCTCGGCGCCGAGGGCCTCGCGCGGGCGGTGGTGGTGGCCGCCACGGGCGACGAGCCCCCGCTGGTGCGCGTGCGCGGCGCGCTGCGGGCCACGGCCATCGCCGAGCACTTCCGCGCGCAGGGCAAGCGCGTGCTGCTGCTCATGGACTCGGTCACCCGCTTCGCCATGGCCCTGCGCGAGGCCTCCCTCGCCGCGGGCGAGCCGCCGCTCACCAAGGGCTACACCCCCTCGGTGTTCGCCGCGCTCCCGTCGCTGCTGGAGCGCGCGGGGACCGACGAGGGCGAGGGGTCCATCACGGCGATCTACACCGTGCTGGTCGAGGGCGACGACCTCAACGACCCCATCGCCGACGCGGTGCGCGGCGTGCTCGACGTGCACATCATCCTCTCGCGCCAGCTCGCCGAGCGCGGGGTCTTCCCCGCCGTGGACCCTGCTGCGCA
>JADJAE010000050.1 GCA_016704445.1 Deltaproteobacteria bacterium | reverse complement strand
AAACGCGCGGCGACGCATGAACGGCGCCCTGAAAAGAGGTTAGAGCCGAGGGCAGCGTTCAGGCGCCCTGGAAGAACAGCGCGATGGTGCAGCCGAGGCCGGCCATCCACACGAGGCTGCGCAGCGGGGCGACGTCGGCGAGGTAGGCCGCGAAGTGGGCCACGCGCGCGGCGATGAAGCCCAGCGCGAGCGTGTCGATGCGGCCCTGCGGCGCGTGGGCGAGGTGCGCCACGATCACCGCCGCCGCGAAGAACGGAAACGCCTCGAAGCCGTTGTTCTGCGCTGCGTTGGCGCGGCGACGCCAGCCCTCCTGCTTCGCCAGCCAGTCACGCGGGTTGTTGTTGTCGAACTTCACCCCCGCCTTCGCGACGGTGGCCGCGACGTAGGGGAGAAGGCCCGCGATGAGTACGCACCAGTAAGCCGTGGTCATGGGATTCGTTGTCTCCAGCGCCGAGACCTACGGTCACGTAGAGGAGCGGCGCCACCCCGGAGTACCACTCTCGGAAGTCGTTGTGCCTTCGCCGCGATGGCTCGGTCGGCGCCTACGAGCGTCCACCCGCTTCCGACCCATCGTATCGAATCAGCATCCAATGCTGTATCGAACATATCGATTCACGACACGCTCTACCGGCCGCATGGTGTGTTCGTCCCGTGGCGCTCGCGATCTCCGCGACCCGCTGGGCGAGCTGAGGTGATGCGATGCGAATCGACAAGCTGTTCAAGGTGCTGGTGGTCGGCGGGAGCGTGCTGACGGCGGGCTGCGGCGGCGGTGCGGGCGCGCCCCCGGGGGGAAGCCGCGCGATGACCGTGGAGGCCGATGTCCCCGATGCCGCGTCGGCGCAGGTCGACGCCCCCGCGGCGCGGGACGCCTCCGTCCGCGCGGACGGCGTGAGCTCGTGGATGTCGTGGTTCGTCGACCCGGTGGAAGAAGACGCCGGGGTCGCGGAGGTCGACGTGGCGCCCGCCGACGTGGGACCCGCCGACGTGGGCGCTGACGCTCAGGACGACGCGTCGGCCGACGCCGGGGTGCTCGCGTGGCTGTCGTGGGTGTGAGCGCGCCGCGCGACCTCGACGAGCGAGGACGCGGGCTCGTGGCCGGGGTGTGGGCGTTTCGGGCGCGCTCCGAGCGCGAGGCGGCGTCGCGCTTCGAGCGGCTCGCGGCGCAGCTCGAAGCGGAGGACGCGGCGGCGGTGGTGGTGGCCATGGCGAAGCGCGCCGAGGACGACGAGGTGCGGCACGTGGAGATCTGCGCCGAGCTCGCGGCCCGCTACGGACACCGCGGCGGCGCGGTGGCGTCGGAGCCCGCGGGGGAGATCGGCCCTCGGAGCGCGGGCTCGCGGGAGCGGCTGCTGTACGAGGTGGTGGCCTTCTGCGCGGTGACCGAGTCGATCAACTCGGCGCTGATGATGGTGAGCCACGAGAGGGCGACGGACCCGGCGGTGCGCTCGGCGGTGCGGGAGATCCTGCGGGACGAGGTGACGCACGCGCGCCTGGGCTGGGCCCACCTTGCGGCGGAGCGGGCGCGGGGCGGGGGCGCGGGCCTCGCCGCGGGTCTGCCCGCGATGCTCTCCGGGACGGTGCGCGACGACCTCTTCGCGCCCGTGGACGAGGCATTGGCCGATCCGCGCCTCGCCGGGCACGGCGAGCTCCCTCGCGAGGTGCGCGTGGAGGTGTTCGCTCGCACGCTGGAGTCGGTGGTGTTTCCGGGCCTGGAGGCCCACGGCGTCGACGCGTCCGCTGGGCGCGCCTGGCTCGCGCGAGCGCGGTCGGGCGCCAGCGGGGCCATCGAGACCGTCGGAGGGCCGCGCACCTCGGGGCGACGTTGAGCATCATGGGCTCGTGCAGAGGATCGACAGGTCGTGGATGCCGCAAGCCTGCGCGGTCGCGTCGCCGAGGACGTCGATGAACAACGCGTTGCCATTCACCCTCATCGAGCCTTGCATGTTCGTCAGCGTTGCCGTGGCTGGATACGGTGAAGGGCCGAGGGACGGCGGCGGCCCGCAAGGCCGCTGAATGACGCACGACTGTCCCGGGGTCAGCGTGGCGGTGACCGGGGCGGCGCCGAAGTCGAGGCCGCCGCAAGCCCACTCCGGAATCAGCGAATCGGGCCACGTCAGGCGGAGCACCCCAGCGCTCCGGGTGACGGTGAGCGATCCGCTGCCGCCCGTCACTCCAGCCCGCACGGGCCCGTCCGTGCTGGATGCGGCGGTGCACGAGCGGTAGACGCCGGCGGTCAGACGCCCCGGTGGCGGGGCGCTCGTGACGATGCTGGTCGGTCGCAGCCCCGAGGGCACGCGGCAGTGGATGAAGGTGCTGACGTCGTCCGCGCCGGCGCTCCCGTGGGTCGAGATGAACAGCGTCGCTCCGACGATGGAGAGCGTGCCGCTCGTTGCGGTCACGGTCACCACGCGGAAGCCCGCGTTCGCGGTCTGCACGTCGAAGGTCTGGCTCGCTCGGAAGGCGGCGGAATCACCGGCCGTCGGAGCGAAGGCCACGCTCCCGCTCGCGTACGAGGGGAAGGCGAGCGCGGCGACGACGCCGTCGCCCTCCCGGGAGAGGGTGATGGAGCCATCGCGCCCGGTGCTGCCCACGAAGTTCGGTCGGGTGGTCACGGTGGCGGAGGTACAACCCGCGTAGGTCCCGAGGGGGATCGAGAGCGTCACCGCGAGCGGGGAAGCGTCGGACGACGCCCCGGAGTCGGAGTCCTGGAGAGAGCCAGAGGACAAGGGAGTGCGAGCACCGCACGCAAGGCACGCGGCTGCGACGATGCAAGAGAGGCGGGCGCCGTCCATGCGCGGAACGGTATCAGCGAAGCGCGCGGCGGTTGCGCCGTAGCAGTTCAGGGGTACAAGCCGCGTGTTTGACGCTGGGGTTCGCGCGTTGGCGCTCACCCCAGGCTATAACAAGTGACGACCCCGCGTTCCCGGGGTCTTTCGTACCGAGACTCGATGGACCTTCCGGAAGCTCCAATCGACGTGCCGTGGGCTCCATCGAAGTGGCATTCCTGTTCGAAAGACCCCCACGCACGTGGGGGTCGTCACTTGTTATAGCCTGGGGTGAGCGTCAACGCGCGAACCCCAGCGTCAAACGGACGGCTTGCATCACCGCTGAACTGCTACGTTGCGCCACGACCGTCACATGTGACCACGATAAGGCTCACCCCGATGTCGTCACTCATCCGCTGGACCCTCGCCTTGATCGTGATCGTCGGCTGCGCGAAGCAGAGCGTGGCGGTCGACGCGCCCGAGGCCGACGACCCCGCAACCATCGACGTCCCCGCCAAGGACGCCTCCGAGGACCTCCCCCTCGTCGATGCGTCCGTGAGCGACGTCTCCTCCCCCATCGATGTCCCCTCTCCCATCGATGTCCCCTCCCCCATCGACATCCCCATTGCCGACATCCCGATTGCCGACATCCCGATTGCCGACATCCCCATTGCCGACATCCCCATTGTCGACATCCCTCCCGCCGTCGACGCGGGCTGCGATCGGCTCCCTCCGGGGTGGCCCGCCCGATGGAGCGTCGCCTCGGCCAACCCGATGCTCGTCGCTACGGCGACCGATCCGCTGCACGGCGAGGACAACGTCTACGCGCCCGACCTGCAGCGCATCGACGGGGGGTGGGCGATGTTCTACGGCGCGCAGGGCGGCGACGGCCACGACCGCATCTACGTCGCCACCTCGCGCGACGGAGCGACGTGGCGCAAGTGGCCCTCCGACGCCGCGCCCCGCCCGGTGCTCGACCGCGGGACCTCCAACCACGTCAACGACCCCAGCGTGGTGCGCGCCAACGGGCGCTGGTCGATGTTCTATACCGACGCGCCGACCGCCGAGAACGACCGCATCTGGCTCGCTCGGTCCGACAGCCTCACCGGCTTCGCGCGCGTCGGCGAGGTGCTCGCGCCCGGGACCCGCGGGTGCCTGGGACGACGAGAAGGTCGGCCGCCCCAGCGTGCACTTCGACGGCTCGACGTGGTGGATGTTCTACGACGGCACCTCCCGCGGCCGACGCCACGTGGGCCTCGCCACCAGCGCCGACGGGCGCAGCTTCACCCGACACCCGCGCAACCCCCTGGTGCTCGACGCGGGCGCGGTCGACGTGCAGCGCGTCGGCGGCGTCTGGGTGATGCTCCGAGAGAGCGGCACCGGAACCCTCTGGTCGACCAGCCCCGACGGCCTCTGCTGGGTCGACCGCGGCCGGCTCTTCGGGCTGAGCGGCGCTTCAACCGATCGCTTCGGTCAGGTCACGCCGCACCTCCAGGTGGTCGACGGCGTCCCGAGCGCCATCTGGTTCGGCGGCGCCTCCGTCGTGAGCTGGAACCGCAACCGCATCGCCGTCGCCTACCCCGACGGCGCGCCCGCCCCCGCGGGCTCCGGCTGCACCGCCTGCGTGAGCGCGGGCCTGTCGTGCGCGGCGGCCTGCCAGTCGGCCCTCGGCGCCACCGGCGGCGCGTGCGGCATGCCCGGCAGCACCGACGGATCGCGGTGTTGCGCCTGCGCCCCGGAGGGCTGCGAGCGCTGCATCGGGGCATCCGCCGACTGCCACGCGGCGTGCGTCTCCGCGGGCGCCGCGGGCGGCTGGTGCGCCACCCCCGGAAGCACCGACGGATCGCGCTGCTGCGCCTGCTGGTGAGCGACGGTTCAGGAGGCGACCCGTAGGGCCCAGGGAGGGGGCGCGGCGGCCAGGACGCGGGCGCGGCGCATCGGGTACAGTCGCGCCCCGCATCGGCCTCCAGCTCGACTGCCACACCCCTCCCCCTTTCGCTGACGGAGCCACCGCCATCGTGACGTTTCACCTCCGACCCTGCAGCGCCATCGCGGTGCTCGCGCTCGCCCTCGCCCCTTCGGCCGCGGCGGCGCAGAGCGTCTCCACGAGCGAGCACTTCGACCGCGGCGTGCACCTCTCCGGCGAAGGGGACCTGCGGGGCGCGCTGGCGGAGTTTCGCGCGGCCTACGACGCCTCGCAGAACCCCGAGGTGCTCTTCAACCTCGCGGCCACCCACGAGAACCTCAACGAGTACGTCGAGGCGCGCGAGCTCATCGAGCGATACCAGCGCCTCGCGCCGCCCTCGGCCGTGGCGCGCCACCGCGCCGAGATCGTCGCCGCCCTCGCCCGACTGAACGCGCGCATCGGCACCATCGCCCTCACCGTGGACGTCCCCGACGCGACGGTGGAGGTCGACGGCGTCGCGAGGCGAGAGTGGCGAGACGGCATCCCGGTCTCTGTCGGACGCCGACGCGTGGCGGTCACGGCCCCAGGGCGCGAGGCCTTTCGCGCGGAGGTGGACGTCGTGGGAGGGCAGCGCGCCGCCGTCGCAGCGGCGCTCCCTCGCACCCGGTCGACGATCCAGGTGGCCTGCGAGCTCGCGGGCGCCTCGGTGCGCGTGGACGGCCGGGAGGTCGCGCGCACCCCGGTGGAGAGCCCGCTCAGCGTCACCGAGGGGCGGCACCTCGTCGAGGTCGCGCACCCGGGGTACGAGACCTTCCGCGCAGAGGTCGAAGCCTCGGGCGTGGGGGCGCGCGTGGCGGCGACGCTGCGCTGGGCCGAGCCGGTGCCGGAGTCCGAGGGGGCGCACCTGGTGCTGAGGGCGAGCGAGCCCGGCGCGCACGCCACCCTCGACGGGCGTCGGGTGCCGATGGACGGGAGCGCGGCGGTTCCGCCGGGGCGACACACGCTGAGGGTCGAGCGCGAGGAGTTTCTCCCGGTGCTGCGCGCGGTCGACCTTCCGGCGGGGCGGCCCACCCGCCTCGACCTGCGGCTCGAGCCCACGCCCGCGCACCGCGCGGAGGTCGAAGGCCGCTCTCGACGGATGCGCACCGCGGGCTGGCTCGCCCTCGGCATCGGCGCCCCGGTCGCGATCGGCGGGGCCATCTGGCTCGGCCTCGCCGTGCCGCAGTACACGAGCTCCCTCAACGCCCGCGACGCCAACCTCTCCGTGATCGATCAGTGCGAGAGCGGCACCGTGAGCTGCCCCCCGGAGCGCTCTCGCGCGGCCTTCGACGACAACAGCGCCATCAACGCCCGCATCGACGGCGAGCTCACCGCGGCCGTGGTCAGCGGCGTGCTCACGGGCGTCGGGCTCGTCGGCGCCATCACGGGGCTCGTGCTGCTCGTCAACGCGCCGCCCGGCGATCGCTTCGAGAGGGCGCCCACCTGGTACCTCGGCCTCTCGCCCGGCGGGGCGGGCGTGTCGGGTCGGTTCTGACCGCCACCGCCTGAAGGAGCATCGCGAAGTGGCCACTGCCCATCGTCCCCATCGAGAGAGCCCCCTGCGGGGCGCGCTCCTCCGCGCGGCGGTCGCCGTCTCGCTCGCGGGCTGCACCGCCCCCGCCCGGCCGCTCGGCGAGGAGTGCCTCTACAACGACGACTGCGTCGAAGAAACGCTCTGCGCCGCGCGCCGCTGCCGAGCGATCTGCCGCGACGAGCGCGACTGCCCCACGGGGTGGAAGTGCGCCGCGCTCGCCCAGGGCGGGCGTAGCGTGTGCGTGGCGACGGACCACCCCGACTTCTGCCAGTACCACTCCCAATGCCCTCAGCCGCAGGCCTGCGGCTATGACGGCCTCTGCCGCTACCAGTGCCGCGAGGCCCGCGACTGCGGCGACTTCAACGCCGGCCTCCGCTGCGACCTCGACGCGGGGGTCTGCCTCTGGCCGCAGGAGTCCGCGGGCGCCGCGCCCTGAGCGCCCTCGATTCTCAAAACACCACGCGGCGGAGCGCGGCGGATCCGACCGTGTCGCCCGACCCGAGCTGCCCGAGGTTGTTGTCGCCCGAGCACCAGACCGACCCGTCGGAGCGCAGCACGCACAGGTGGTTGTAGCCGAGGGCCAGGTCGTAGGCGTCGTCAACGGGCAGGTCGATCGGCGCGGCGGAGCGCTGCGCGTCGAGGCAGCGCACGGTGAGGTCGTCGCGTCGCGCGCAGACGTAGGTCGCCCGGCCGCGGAAGCGGTAGGCGTTGGTGTAGAGCCTCCGCGCGCCGCGCAGCTCGGCGACCTCCGTGAAGCGCGTCGCGCCGCCGCCTGGCAGGAAGGCGAGCTGACCGCGGCACCGCACCGCGCCGTCGCGGGTGGCCACGCAGGTGAAGCCGCCGGTGAGCCGCTGGCCCACGCCGGTCGCGATGGAGACGATGTCCCTCGCGAAGGGCGCCGCCTCGTCGATGGCGAGCGGGACGGCGATGTTGTCGCCGATCGCGAAGCTCGCGACCTCGCCCACGGAGTTGTCGCCGGCGCAGTACAGCACCCCCGTCACGCCGAGCGCGCACGCGTGGTGGTTGGCGATCGAGGCCATCACCACGGGCTCGCGGATCACCGAGCGCCTGGGCTCCCTCTGGACGCTGGTGAGCCCGTTGGCCCCGAGCAGGACCGCCGCGTCGTCGAGGCCCCAGCCCCAGAGCGCGCCGGAGCTGGTCATCGCCAGCGTGGACTGCGAGCCGAGCGCGAGCGCCGCGACGGGCCCGTCGAGGACTCGCACCGCCGGAGCGGCAACCCTCGTGTCGTTGATCGCGCCGGACTGCGCCTGGAGGTTGAGTCCCCAGCACGCGACCCGGCCGTCGGCGAGGCGCACGCAGCTATGCCCGGCGAAGGTCCCGTGGTCGGTGGGGCCGGGGCCGCCGCACGCGAGGAGGGTCGCGCCCGCGGCGCCCTCTACCGCGAGGGGCCGGGTGGACGACGGGACCGACGGGGGCCTCGCGAGGCCGCCCATGTCGTTGCTGCCCCAGCACCACACCTGACCGCCCGATCCGCGGGCGCAGGTGCGATCGGCGCTCGCGCAGATCTCCACCACTCCGCGGAGCACGGAGGCGTCGTCGGCGGCATCGGCCGAGACGTCGTCGGCGCGGTCGGATGAGACGTCGGCGCGGTCGATCGGCGCTGCAAGGTCCGCGGCGACGCGGTCCGTCGGGGCGTCCTCGAGGTCGGCCGTAGCGTCCACGGCGTCGGGCGCGTCGGGCGCGTCGGGCGGGCCTGCGTCCATCCCGACGTCGGGCATCTCCGCGGCGTCGAGGCTGGGCGTGTCGGCAGGCGCCTCCGTGGCGTCGGTCGCGAGCGCGTCCGTCGACGCGTCGCTCTCCGCCGCGACGCAGCGACCTCGCAGGCAGACCTCGGCCTCGGCGCACTCGCTCGCCCTCCGGCAGTACGGCGGCTCGTCGGGGGGGAGGCACGCCAGCCGGCCGTCGCCAGCGCTGGCGCAGCGCGTGGCGCCCGCGCAGTCACGGCCGTCGCGGCAGACCACCCGGCACCGTCGGCCCGCGCAGAGCAATCCCTCGCGGCAGTCGCCGTTGAAGAGGCACTCCTCGCTCGCCCCCCGGAGCGGGCTCGTGCATGACGCCGACAGCGCCGCGAGCAGAGCGAAGGACCATCGTGCGGTCGTGCGTCGCATCGCTCAGTCGAGCTCCAGGTTCAGCGGGAAGCCCAGCGAGAGCACCCGCGGGCCGAACACCCCGGCGCCGATTCTCCCCCAGACGGCGACGGTGCCGTCGCGGCGCACGGCGCTGAACGACGTGGCGTTGATCTCCACCTCGTTGGCGCGGAAGGACGCCACGTCGCGCAGCCCGAGCAGGGGCTGCGGGGCGGCGATCGATCCCCCGGTGCCCGCCATGCCGTCGCCGAAGGGGCGCATCCCAAAGCAGCTCAACTGCCGCTCGGGGCCGTGGATGAAGCAGTTGGCGGTGCTCCCGAGCTGGATCGCCGTGACCCCCGCGGGGAGGTTCATCACCCGCACTGGCGCGCGGCGCTCGGTGAAGGTCCCGTCTCCGAGGAGGCCGTAGAGGTTGCTCCCCCAGCACCACTCCGAGCCGTCTCGCAGCAGCGCGCAGGTGGACGCGTAGCCCGCCGCGAGCTGCGCGGCCGTCGAGATGCCGACGACCGCCCTGGGCGTCGGAACCGACGTGGATGTGTTGTTGGTGCCGAGCTGTCCGTAGTTGTTGGCGCCCCAGCAGCGGACCGTTCCGTCGACGAGGCGGGCGCAGGCGTGGTCGTGACCGGCGGCGAGCTCCGCGACCCCGGCGAGCCCGGCGGGGCTCACCGGCGTCGCCACGCTGTCGGGCCCGGCGATGCCCGCCTGCCCGAAGCGGTTGAATCCCCAGCAGCGCGCCGTCGCGTCGCCGAGCAGCGCGCAGAACCCGTTGGCCCCGGCCACCAGCGAGGTGGCCCCGGTCACGCCCGACACGTCCACGAAGGTCGTGCTGTCGACGAAGCGCCCGTTGCCGAGCTGCCCGAGGCTGCCGCGGCCGACGCAGCGGACGTTGCCGGCGGCGAAGCGCGCACAGGTGGTCTCCCTGGCGAGGGCGACCTCCACCGCGCCGGCGAGCGCGGGGACCTCCGTGGGCCGGTCGACCACCCCGGCGTCGGTAGAGAGGCCGAGGGCGTTGTAGGTGTTCGGCCCCCAGCAGCGAACCTGACCCGCCGCGGTGATCACGCACACCCGCGAGCGCGCGGCGACCGCGACGGCGGAGCGCGGCGGCGGCGCCTCGTAGGGCGGCACGTCGAAGTACAAGGGGACATCGGGCCCCGGGCGCCCCGGCGGAGCATCGACGGCGGAGGCGTCCGGGGCCGCGTCCGGTGCGCTCGCGCCGTCCGCCGAGGCGTCGGTCGCGTCCATCGCCGTCGCGTCGGTCATGGCCGCGTCCATCGCCGGGAGCGCGCCGTCGACCGTGGCCTCTGCGACGTCGGCCGCGCCGTCGACGACGCTCACGTCGGCCGGCTCGCGGTCGTCGGTCGCGACGGCGTCGCTGCCCGTCACGTCGCCCTCCCCGGCGTCTGGCACCTCGCACGCGCCCGACGCGCTGCATCGCGCGTTGAAGGCCACGAAGCGGCAGTCGAGGTCGACGAGGCAGGCGGGCTGGCACTGCCCTCGCGGGCCGCACACCTGGGGCGACGGGCACTCCTCGTCCGAGGCGCAGCGCCACGTCTCGTCCGGCGGGAGGCAGACGCGGAGCCCCGGCTCGCCCGACGGCCGGCAGAGCAGCCCGCTCGCGCAGTCGCGGTCGGATCGGCAAGGACGGCGGCACCGGCGCGCGGCGCACACCAGAGGGTCGCGGCAGTCGCCGTTGAAGAGGCACTCCTCGCCGTCATCGTTCGGCGCCGTGCACGAGCCGAGCGTCGCCGCCGAGAGGAGCGCCGCGAGCCCGAAGCCACGGTCCAAACGCCACCGCCGTCCCATGGCCCGAGAGTGCACCCGATCGGCGCGCGTTGCAGCCGTGAACCACACCGCGGGTTAGCCTCGCGCGGTGCACCCCGAAGACATCCCGCGGCGGCGCTGCCCCCGGGCCCTCCAGTACCTCGTCGACGAGTGGGTCCTCAGCCCGATGCGGCTCGAGAGGCTGTTCGACCGCATCCCGCTCGCCGAGCGCGCGATTCCGATGCTGGGCTCCGCCGAGGGCTTCGACTCGACGCACTGGCCGCTCGAGCGCGACGCCGCCCTCGCCGAGCTCGCCGCGCTCCGTCTGCCCGAGAGTGCCTTCACCGACCATCCGTCGCTCGCGCTCGACCTGAGCGCCGCGCGGCGCGTCGCCGTGGAGGGGCTCCTCGCCGAGGACGTGCACCGCGATCTCCACCCCACGGCCAGGGGCGTGGGGAGGCTGCTCCTCGAAGCGATTCAGCGCGACGTCCTCGATCCCGAGGAACTCCTCGCCGAGGCGGTGGCCCTGGCGGCGCTCTCCCCCTCGGGCTTTCCTCCCAACGAGGTGCACGCCGAGACGCGCGGGGGGCCGCAGTCTCCTGTCGGCAACGAGGCCCACCGCGTCTCGCCGGACGTCGCGATCATCATCGCGGGCACCGGGGACGACGTGAGCCGCTGCGGCATCCACGAGGAGATCGAGCGCGCGATCTCGTTTCTCCGACTCGGCGCGGTGGAGGTGCTCGAAGCCGCCTTTGCTGGTTGCCGACAGCTCCTCCCTCCGACGGGGGAGATCGCCGTCCTCTGGGTGGGCCCTTCCGGAGCCTATCTCGCGACGAGCGGTCCGCGGTGCCAGCTTCTCCGAGCGCGCCGCGGCGAGCTCGAGTGGCTGCACCGACGGCGAGAGCGCGCGCAGTCCGCGGGGTCCTTCGAGGTCCACACGATCGACGCGCGCGAGGGGGACACCTTCCTCCTGCTCGACGACGAGGCGTGGGCGGAGGCCGTCACGAAGGCCTCGGCGCGAGGGCCCGTGCGAGGCCCCTCGGGGACGTCGCCGCGCGACCAGATGCGGCAGAACTTCGCCGCGTGGCTCTCCGGATCGACGCCCGTCGACCTCACGCCGCGGGCCCTCAGCCTGGCGAAGCTCGGCGACCTCGCGAACCTGCTCTTCGCAGAGCTCGACGCGCCGCGCGAGGCCGCCGCCGCGATCATGCGCGTGCCGCCGTGGCGCCCCCCGGCTGATCTTGCCGCTCGCATCGGGCGCGAGCTCCACGCCTTCGCCGAAGCGGAGGGCGCGGCGCTCGAGCTGCAGTCGGCGATCATCCAGTTCAGGGGCGACGGGCACCCGCCGCCGGGCCGGGTGCGCCACCTCGTCATGAGGATCGGCTGCGACGCGCGCCTCCAGCCCGAGGAGGCCGAGAGGCTCGCAGCGCGCTTCGGCGCCGCGTTTCGCCAGCGACACCCGTGGCTGTGCATCTCCCAGATCACCGAGCTCACGCCGCTCGAACGCGCGGACGACCCCTCGCTCCAGGGTCGGCTCGACGCGGTACGAGCCCTCGTCGACGAGGTGCTTCGCGGACGCAGGGGGCTCGAAGCCCGCGTGCGGAGCGTGCCGTCCTTCGGTCGCGGCGCGAGGATCGAGGTCCTCATCCTGCGGGACGACGTCGACGAAGCCGACGACGAGGCCGAGGCGGCGGCGATCCTTCGCAAGAGGCTCCTTGATGTGAGTCGCGCGCTCGCCGAGACCGTCGACGTCGACAGCGATTACATCAAGTGACGCAATGCGCTCGGCGGAACGCTCCGCCAGTCACTCGACCATCCGGGGCGCCCTGTGGGAAACATCCCCGCGGCATGAACTCCTCCCCCCTTCGCACCCGGCTCGTCCACCACGTTCTCGCCGTCGCGGCTTCGCTGGCCGTGGGCTGCGGTAGCCCCCTCGGCACCTGGGACTTCGTCGACCGCGATGCCGCTGTCGACGCCGCCAGCGACGTGCCGACCGCGCCCCTCGACACGTCCTCGAAGACCGACACCGCAGCGTCCCCCGGCGATGTCCCCGCCCCGCCGGTCGACGTCCCCGTCCCGCCGCTCGACGTCCCCACGCCACCGCTCGACGTCCCCACGCCACCGCTCGACGTCCCCACGCCACCGCTCGATGTCCCCACGCCGCCGGTCGATGTCCCCACGCCGCCGGTCGATGTCCCCACGCCGCCGGTCGATGTCCCCGCTCCGCCGGTCGATGTCCCCGCTCCGCCGATGGATGTCCCCACGCCGCCGATGGACGTGCCCGCACCGCCGATGGATGTCCCTGCGCCGCCGGTCGATCGCGGCCCGATGTGCGCGGCGCTCGGCGTGGCGTGCTCCGCGAGCGGATCGTGCTGCGCCGCGGACTCGTGCCGGGAGTCGCCCACCACCAGGCTGTGCTGCAACGAGCAGGGACGCGCCTGCGCCGCCGACCGCGAGTGCTGCGGGCAGATGTTCTGCACCGGCGGGCGCTGCGCCTGCCAGGCGGCGGGGCGGGCGTGCTCGGCCCAGGCGGACTGCTGCTCCGGCACGACCTGCACTGCGGGTCGCTGCGTGGCTCCGGTGGTGTGCGTCGCCGAGGGCGCGACCTGCTCGGCCAACGGTGACTGCTGCTCGGGTCGCTGCGCCGCGGGGACCTGTCGACGCGCCGCGTGCGCCGCCACCGGAGGGGCATGCGCCAGCACCGCGGAGTGCTGCTCCGACGCCTGCGCGGGCGGCACCTGCGGCACCGCCTGTCGCCTCCGCGGCCAGGCGTGCTCGGCCTCGAACGCCTGCTGCGCGGGCACCGTCTGCACGGGCGGCTACTGCGACCTCTGCCGCACCAGCGCGGGGTCGTGCGCGACCTCCGCCGAGTGCTGCGCGGGCCTCTCCTGCCAGTCGCGCGTGTGCACCGTGTGCCGACCCGACACCTACTCCTGCACGGTCAACAGCCAGTGCTGCTCGGGCCGGTGCAGCGTCGGCGCGTGCGCCCCGGCTGCGTGCATCGCGACGGGCGGCGGATGCGGCGGGTCGATCTACTGCTGCTCCGGCACGTGCTTCGGGTCGATCTGCCGCGCGCCCACGTGCCGACCGGGGGGCGTGCGCTGCGCCGTCGACACGGACTGCTGCGCGGGCGCCTGCACCGGCGGCACCTGCGCCGGCCCCAGGTGCCGCGGCGCGGGCCTGTCCTGTACGACCTCCTCGGACTGCTGCTCCTACACGTGCGGGACGGGGGTCTGCCGAGCGACGTCCTGTCACTCGACCGGCACGAGCTGCTCGACCACCGCCGACTGCTGCTCCGGGAGTTGCCTCGGCAACACCTGCCGACTGGAGTAGTCGCCGCGGCAGGGCCTCATTCCATGCCCGGTGCCATCGCGGTGCTATCGGGCCGACGGGGTGACGGGTGGTACCGGTCGAGGGCGTAGTCCGACCCATCGACCGCCCTGAACCGCCGAGACCCTGCACGATGCTCCACGGACGACGAGCCTCGCCCCACGCACCCACGCGCGAATACGCCACGGGCACCCTCGCCGGGTCCCGCGCCTCCATGCCGCTGGCGATGCACGCGCGGGCGTACCTCCCCGCGGCGCAGCGGGCGTTGCTGGAGCTCGTCGACCGGCGCGCTCCCTCGGTGCGCGCCTTCGTCGCGGAGGTGGCCGGGCCCGAGGCTCCGGCCCTGTGGAACGACTGCCTCGCCTCGCATCACCAGTGGCGACGCGCGCACCAGAAGCGGGGCGCGATGTACCTCCGCACGGAGAACGCCAGCTACCACTCGGTGAGCGGCATCGTGGCGAAGCAGGACAGCCAATCGCGCGCAGACGCCTTCGAGCGGGCGATGGAGGAGCACGTCCAGGAGACGATCGAGGCGCGGATGCCGTGAGTGAACCGCTGGCCCGGCGCGGGTCAGCGCGGCGCGGCGGGCCCGCCGGTGCACTCGGGCGAGTTGCGGTCGACCCACGGCCAGACGGTGCGGTGGGTGAGCGCGAGGGGACTGTGCACGGGGATGATGCTCGCGACCGCGCGAGCGCCGCGCTGAACGACGCGCGTGGGCGTCTCGCCGCCGACCATCCAGGCGCCGTGGTTGGAGAGCGAGGCGCGGGCGAGGTGGGGGGCGAAGAGGACGGGGATCAGCAGCACGAAGAGGCTCCACGGGAGCACCCACGACACGCGCGGGTGCCGCAGGAGGGCGTCGGTCTCGCGCCAGCGGCGGCGGGCGTTGCGCTCCCACCAGAGGGGCAGCGCGACCACGAGCACCAGGGCGACGGCGCCCGCGAGCAGCCGTGAGAAGAGGACCGAGGAGCGCAGCACGAGGCCTGTCCCTGCGAGCTGGAGCACGATCGCGCCGACCAGCGCGATGGCGAGCGTCGCCGTCAGGGCCATCAGCACGCGTGGCACGATCGACCCCGAGGCGGCAGGCCGGGCGGGGAGCGAATCAGCCAGGCTGGATCGGGAATGCGTCATTGTCTGGCTCATGCATGAAGCATGGTGCTCGGCCACCGCCCCCGGCAGGGGGGGGTAGTGCCGACCACCGCTCGAGGCGAGCTCGGTTGACCCGAGCGGGACGGCGGGCGTCTGCTTCGAGGTCATGAAGGACAAGGTCATCGTGATCACCGGCGCGAGCTCCGGCATCGGCGCGGCGCTCGCGACGCTCGTGGGCGGCCGCGGCGCGCTCGCGGTGCTGGTCGCCCGCCGCGCGAAGGAACTCTCCGAGGTGGCCGCTCGCTCGGGGGCGCACTGCCTGGCGGTTCCTGGCGACGTGACGGTGCGGGAGGACGTGCGCCGCGCGCTCGCCGCCGCCATCGCCCGCTTCGGGCGCGTGGACGTGTGGGTCAACAACGCCGGCCGGGGCATCTCGCGCATGACCTCGGAGGTCACCGACGACGACCTCGACGAGATGATGCGCGTGAACGTGAAGTCCGCCCTCTACGGGATGCAGATCTCGCTCGAGCACTTCAAGGAGCACGGGCGCGGGCACATCGTGAACGTCTCGTCGCTCCTCGGGAGGGTTCCGCTGGCGCCGCAGCGGGCCGCCTACTCCGCGGCCAAGCACGCGCTCAACGCCCTCACCGCGAGCCTGCGCATCGAGCTGCGCGACGAGTGGCCGCAGATCCACGTCTCGTCGGTGCACCCGGGGGGGGTGGCGACGGAGTTCGGGCTCTCGGCGCTGCACGGCGGCGTCGACTCCCGCGCGCTGCCCGGGGCGCAGTCGGCCGAGGAGGTCGCCGCGGTGATCGCGGAGGTGATCGAGCGCCCGCGCGCCGACGTGTACACGCGGCCCGGCGCGCAGAAGATGATCGCCGGGTACTACGCCGCGGAGGACATGGCCGAGGCCGAGGCGGGCTTCGGACGGGGGTGAGCGGGCCCCCGCTCCGCGGGACAGTGCGGTGTGACCACCTGATCGCCGCCAACGCGGAGCGACGAGAGCGTCGGTGGGGAGCTCACTGGCGCAGCGTGAGCGGCGGCGTCGCAGCGGCCCAGCGCAGCAGCACGCGCGTGTCGCCGCAGTGCCGACGCCGGGGCGAGCCCGACCCGTTCTCCTCCGGCGAGGCGCAGCGCGCTCGGATCACCCGGGCGACGGTCGCGGCGGGCACCCCCCAGAGGCGCGCGCACACGACCGACGTCGTGGAGACCTCGGCGCCGCCGGCGGTCGCGTCGCGCCTCGGGCACTGCTCGCGGGCGAAGCGCGCGGCGACCTCGTCGGAGCGCGAGAAGGTGCCGTCGGCGAGCGAGTGCGCGACGAGGGCAGGGCCCTCCATCAGGTAGGTGAAGTCGCTCGGCGAGTCGTCGCCGTTGGCGCGGTAGGGCGTGCGCGTGACGAGGTCGGGGCGGCCGTCGCCATCGACGTCGCGCGCCTCGTCGGGCTCGATGCCCGCCGCGGGCGCGTAGGGCACCACCGCGCTGTCGCGGAGCGTGAGCACCTCCCCGCCGGGGCGATCGGCGCCCTCGCTCACCGAGGCGCGGCGCAGCAGCACGAGCTCGGACACGCCGTCGCGGTCGTAGTCGTGGGCCACCGCCCCGACGACGCCCGGGAGGTTGTGGGCGATCCACTGCTCGCTGCGGGTCAGGCGCGCCGAGCGCCCGTCGACGCCGACGTGGACCACCGACCAGTGTCCCTGCACGGAGGTGCCCTGGCTCTCCGAGGCGTCGATCTCGGCGTCGTCGACGACCACGGCCCAGGCTCCCCCAGGGGTCGGCAGGCAGCGGCCGAAGGTGGCGAGGGCTTCGGTCCAGGGGGAGTTGTCGCCGCTGACGCGCGCGATGACGGCGCGGTGGCGGGCGAGCAGCGGCGCGCAGGGGTCGGCGGGCGGCGCGTCGACGGCGGGCGCTCCGGCGTCGACGGCCGGCGGCGCGGAGGGCGAGGGCGCGGGCGCGGACGCAGGTGCGGACGCGGGCAACGACGGGCGGCACGAGGCGACGGCGAGCGAGAGCGCGAGCGAGAGGCGGATCGGGGACATCGGCGTAGACCTCGTCGGCAGGTAAGGTGCCGCGCCATCTTCGGACATTCGCCCGCCGAGCTGAAGTCCGTTCGCGCCCGCGCCGTGTGCCGCGCCTCCCATTGACGCCCGACGGCGCGCGGGTGTTCCGTGACGGCGATGCGCCCCCGCGGTCTCGCCCTCGCACTGAGCCTACTGGCCGCCTGCTCGAAGTCCCCTCCCCCGTCTCCGCGGCTCGCTCCCGAGCCCGTCGCCGCGCCCCCGTGCGAGCGTCCCGGCGCCGACCGTGCTCGTGGACGCGGGCGCCGCCGTCGACGTCGCCCCGCTGCCCGCCGCGCCCGGCCCCTGGGCCTCGGCGTGGACCGATCCGGCCGCGGTCGCCCGCCTCGCCGCAGACTGCAACTTCCGCCCGGCGCCCGACCCGGTGACCGAGGAGGGAAGTCCCCTCCTCTGCGCCACGGACATCGAGCAGCAGTCGTGCAGCTACGACCCCTGCCACGAGAACGTCGACCTGCCCTGCCGCCGCGTCTGCGGCCGCTCGTGCACCGGCTGCGACACCCGATGCCGCGGCGCGTGCGGGCGGTGCCGCGCGTCCTGCCACGACGAGGCCTGCGTGCGGGCGTGCGCCGCCTCCTGCGGCCAGTGCCTCCAAGGATGCCTCACCGAGAAGGACCGCTGCCTCACCGCCGGGTGCACGGCGCGCTACCAGGAGTGCTACCGGCGGTCGGTCTCTCATTACCGAAACGGCCCATGCCTCCCGTCTTGCTCCCGGTGCCTCGACGCGTGCACGGGGGAGGACGAGAACCACCGGCGGTGCCTCATGCGCTGCCTGATGCGCGATCACGCGTGCACCGCCGAGGAGCGCCAGCACTGCGAATGGGAAGGCCTGTCGTACGGCGAGGAGTCCATGGAGGAGCTCGACGCGGGCGTCGACGCCTCGCCGTGACCCGCCGCGCGGCCTTCGCGCTGGCCTCCCTCCTCGCGAGCTGCGCAGAGCACCGCGCCCCCGTCGCGCGCCACCCCTCCCCCGACGCGGGCAAGGCGGCGACCGACCGGGCGTGCCTCCCTGCGGGGACCTTCGTGCGCGGCGCCGCGGGCCGGAGGCGGCGTGACGAGCGCGGTCCGCGCACCGTCGCGGTGGGCGCGTTCTGCATCGACCGCACGCTGGTGACGCGCGCGGAGTTCGCCCGCTTCGTCGCGGCGACGGGCCACGTCACCGACGCCGAGCGCCGGGGCTTCGGCATCGAGTCCGTCGAGGGGATGCTCGACTGGGAGTGGCGCCGCGCGCCGCACGCGAGCTGGCGTCGGCCCTTCACGGAGGAGGACGCCGACACGCGCTCCTTCCTCCGCGACGACGCGCCCGTGGTGATGGTCTCCTGGTACGACGCCTCGGCCTTCTGCGCCTGGCGTCGCGGCCGCCTGCCTGGCGAGGACGAGTGGGAGTACGCCATGCGCGCGGGCTCGCAGGGCACGCGCTTCCCGTGGGGCGACAGGCTCACCGACGACCGCGGGCGCGCGAGGATCAACCGCTGGGAAGGGGCCTCGCACGCGCGCAACGACCGCGGCGACGGCTACGTGTACGTCTCTCCGGTGCGGGCCTTCGCGCCCAACGCGTGGGGCCTCTACGACCCCGCGGGCAACGTCTGGCAGTGGACCGCGGATGCGTACGTCACGGGCGACGCCGGCGCCGGGTCGGAGCGGGTGCTGCGCGGCGGATCGTGGTGGTGCGCAGCCTGTACCTGCGAGGGGTACGGGCTCTGGTACCGAGGCCATACCGAGGCGAGGGCGGCGTTCTCCAACAACGGCTTTCGCTGCGCGTACGGCGCGGCGGAGCGGGAGTGACGAGGCGCTGGCCCGGGCTGATATCGTCCGGCGCAATGGAACCTGCCGGGGACCCGCTCGCGACGAGGAACGATCCACCCGGGCCGACGCTCGCGCGACGCGCGATCTCCTGGGCGCGCGAGCACTGGGCGGCGCTCGTCGTGGCGGCGACCGTCGCGTGGCAGTACCGCGCGCCGCTCCTCGGGCGGGTGTGGTACTTCGAGGACATCGCGGCGTATTTCGTCCCGCTCTACACCTCGGCGGCGAGGGCGATGCGCGCCGGGTCCCTCCCCCTCTGGGACCCCGGGGCGTGGTCGGGCCAGCCGGTCGTCGCCGACCCGCAGGTCGGGTGCTTCTACCCCCTCAACTGGCTCTGGCTGCTGGTCCAGCCGGTCTCCCTCTACGCGTGGCTGGCGCTCGCGCACACGGCCCTGGGCGCCCTCGGCATGTGGTCGCTGGCGCGCGCGCGGGGCCGTTCGCCCGCGGCGGCCGCGCTCGCGGCGCTCACCCTCGCCCTCGGGGCCTTCTTCGTCCTTCAGGTACGTCACGCCGCGTTCACCGCCACCACCGCGTGGGTGGTCTGGGGCCTGTGGGCCGTCGAGCGCTACGGCCGCACCGGGCGCCCTGGTTTCGCGCTCGCGGTGTCCGTCGCTGGCGCCCTCGCGCTGCTCGCCGGCGGCTGGTCGATGCTCCCCTTCGCCGCCGCCGTGGCCGCCGTGCTGGCCGTGGGCGCCCTCTCGCTCGCCCCGGGGGCCCGCGCGCCCCGCGCCCTCGGCCTCGTCGGCGCGGGGGCGCTCGCGCTGGCCCTCGCGGCGGTGCAGATCGCGCCCGCCATGGCCCATGTGCCCGAGTCGCCGCGAGCGCTCGGTCTCGGCGGCGCCCTCGCGTCGAGCTACGCGTGGCCGTCGTGGCGCTACGCGCTCACCCTGGCGCTCCCCACGCTGCACGGCGACGAGGCGCGAGGCACCTACGTCGGCGCCCCCAACCAGTGGGAGCTGAGCGGCTACGGCGTCGGTCTGGTGGCGACCCTGCTCGCCCTCGCGTCACTGGGCCTGCGCGCGCGCCGCAGTGAGCGCCTCGCCCTGCTCGCGCTGACGCTCGCCGCCTGCGACGTGGCGCGGGGCGACGGCGGGCTGCTGCACCCGCTGCTCCACCGGCTGCCGGTGCTGGGCTCCCTCCGCTGCCCGGCGAGGGCGCTTTACGTGTGGGTGCTGGTGGCGCCGATCCTGGCCGCCGACGGCATCGACCTGCTCGCGCAGGCGACGTCGGGGCGCCCCCGCTGGCTCGCGCAGCTACCGGGCGCGCTCGTGCTTGTCTCGGCGATGGAGCTGCTCGTCACCTGGCGATCGGAGAACCCCTCCGTCGCGCGGGCGACGGCGATGCGGACGCCCGATGCGGTCGCGTGGCTGCGCGCGCACCCGTCTCCCGGGCGCATCGTGAGCGACCTGCGGACGCCGCGGAGCTTCCACAACGCGGGGATGACGTGGGGCCTGGAGGGCGCCGGCGGGTATCACTCCCTGCCCGTGTGGCGCTACCTCCACCTGCTCTGGATCGCCAACCATCGGCGGCCCTACCCCGGACCGACGTTGACGCACGACCTTGGGGCGCAGGGCCCGTGGCGCTACGCCTCGCCCCTCGTCGACCTTCTCGGCGTGCGGTGGGTGCTCGCCCGCGGGAGCACACCATCCGCGCCCGCGGCTTCGAGCGGGTGTTTACAGGCGCCGACGGCGTCGACCTGTGGAGCAACCCGCAGGCCTTCCCTCGCGCCTTCGTGGTGTTCCGCGCGCAGCGGGTCGCGGGGGAGGCCGACGCGGCGAGGGCGATCGCCAACGCCGCCTGGGACCCCTCCCGCGTGGCCATCATCGAGGGCCCCGCCCCCGGCGTGCCCGGGCCCGACCCCGCCGCCCCACCCCCCGCCGCGGTGCGCTCGGCGGTGCGGAGCGCCGCGACCTCCTTCGACGTATCCGTGGAACTCTCCTCCGCCGGGGTGCTGGTGGTCGGCGAGCCCTGGTACCCGGGCTGGCGGGCGAGCGTCGACGGACGTCCGGCCGAGCTCCTGCGGGTCGACCTCGCGCTCCGGGGCGTCGCCCTTGGGCCCGGAGCCCACACCGTGCGGATGGAGTACACCGCCGCGCCGCTGCGCCTGGGCGCGGCCATCAGCGGGGTCGCGATCGCGCTCGCGGCCCTGCTCGCCGGGCTCCTCCGGCGCGCAGCGTCACGCAGTCCAGCTGGGCCCATGGGTTGAGCCCGCCGTCCCAGCGCTCCGACGCGTCAGCGAACCTCGACGGCCCAAAGCTTCGTGCGGCGAGCGTATGGGCCTCGGGCGCGGCTGGTATCGTCGCGCCCATGATGCGCCCCTCCGTCCTCGCCGCGCTGGCCTCCGTCTTCGTGGCCCGCGTCGCCTGGGCGCAGGACTGCGGCGCGCGGCCCAACGCCGTCGTCGCCGACCTCGGCCTGCACGTGATCAACCTCGGCTACCAGCGCACGCTCGGCTGCTACGTCAGCGTGCAGGCGAGCGCAGGCCTCTACGGCCCGTGGACGGTGAACTCCAACGTGCTGGGCCTCGCTGGCGCCGACCACGACCCGGCCGGGGACGTCATCGGGTTCGTGCTGCGGGGCCGGGCCTTCGTGCACCCCTTCGGCACGGCGCCGGGCGGGCTCTGGGTGTCGCCCTTCGTGCAGGCGGGGCCCGTCGGCGCGACCCGCGGCGGCGTCGCAGTGAGCGGCCTCGCCGCGGCGGCCGGGCTGAGCGTGGGATGGACCTGGCGCCTCGGCGAGCGCTGGCTCCTCGGGCTCGGCCTCGGGGCGCAGTACCACACCGCCACCTTCGAGAGATCGGCGGCGTTTCCGGGCTTCGCGCGCCTCTCGCCGACGGTGGACATCAACGTCGGCTTCCGCTTCTGAGCGCCGCCGAGCTCCTCGTGAGCCCCGCTCCTCATGCGATTGATTCCCGGGTCGCGAATCCCACATATCGAGAAGGTGGCTTACGCGGGGCGCCGCGAGCGCCCGTTGGAGGCCCATGATCAAGATCGCGGTCGATGAGGTCTTGCGGTGGCTCGCGAGCCTCGATGTGGCGTCGCAGACGCACGTCGAGTGGCTCAAACACGTCCACCATATGCTGCTGTTCCACAGGGCGCCCGATGCGAAGTCGATGGTCGACGACTCCCACTGCCACTGCGTCTTCGGGCGGTGGTACCTCTCGCCGACCAGCAGGGAGCTGGGCCATCTGCCCGGCCTCATCGAAATGGAAGTCGCTCATCGGGAGATGCACGCGTCGGCGTCGGTGTTGCTCGCCGCGACGCTCGAGACCGGGGCGGTGCCAGAGCCCGAGTACGACGCCTTCATGAACCGGGTGATCCGGCTGAGCGCGCTCATCCGCCTGGTTCAGTCGGAGGCGTGGGCCCTCATCTCCACGAAGGACCCGCTGACGGGGCTCTTCAACCGGAGAGCGATGGACTCGTTCATCGCCGAGCGCCGTGACGCCCCTGCGGGGAGCGTCGTGGCCATCTGCGACATCGACCACTTCAAGCGCGTCAACGACACCTACGGCCACGTGGCGGGCGACGAGGTGCTGCGCCAGGTCGCGGGCTGTCTCCGCGAGCAGGTGCGCGCGCAGGACATGATCTTCCGATATGGCGGCGAGGAGTTCCTCATCGTCTTCTCCGACGTCGACCTCACGCTCGACGCGGCGCTCTGCGAGCGGCTCCGGGGCGCGCTCGCCGAGCGCGAGATCACGATCCACGGGTCGCACACCATCCGCGTCACGGCCTCGTTCGGCGTCGCCACCCTGTCGGACTCTGGGGACTTCCTCTCCGCGATCGTCAGGGCCGACGCGGCGCTCTACCGGGCCAAGGACGAGGGACGCAACCGGGTCGCCATCGCGGAGTCCCCGACGGCTCCCTCGTCGACGCTCCCGCCGTCGCCATGACCGATCCTCGCGGTCGCCACGTGAGCCGCAGATCCTACCAGCGGTGATACGCGGGGTGGTCGGGCTTCACCGCGACGAAGGTGCCGGTGCCGATCGCGGTGACCTTGCCGTTCGCGGTCATGGTCGCCTCGATGGTGGCGCGATCGTCGGTGGACGACACGACGTGGGCGTCGACGTGCACCGGGCCGATGGGGGTCGGGCGCTTCAGGGCGACCTTGAACTCCGCGGTGACGGTGCACGGCGCGTGGTCGAGGCCCTGCTTGCGCATCAGGTGGTGGATCGCGGTCCAGTTCATGTGGCAGTCGAGGACGGTGCCGATGATGCCGCCGTTGAGCACGTTCTCGAAGGCCTCGTGGTGGCGCTCGGGCACGAAGTCGCACCGCACGTGCGCGTCGCTCTCGTCGCTCTCGGCGAGGCTGCGGATGCGCAGCCCCTTGTCGTTGGTCGGGCCGCATCCGAAGCAGCGCCCGTGCGGCGCGAAGATCTCTTGCAGCGAGCGCTCGTTCATCTCCGAACGATAGCGCCGCCGCGACGCGCCATCAGCCGTGACGGACATCGATTTCTGCGATCGGCGCCCGAGGGGGCCTCTCGCTCGTCACCTGCTCCGGCAGGGCGGCGTCCTCACTGGACACCTCGCACCGGAGGCGCCTACGAAGCCGACGGACCTTTCCCCCCTTATGTGAGCGTGAACATGCTGAGCAACAGACCCTCCCTCGAAGGTGCGCTACGGAGAAACCGCCTCGACGGCGCCGGGCTGTACTTCGGTCGCCGAGGGCGCATCGGCCCCGTCGACGCTGAGCGACTGGAGGCGTTTCTGCGCGCGTGGGTCGAGCGCGCCCCATACCTCCGCATGGGAGTGCTCCCCGCGATGTCCGAGGGGCTCTTCGATGACGGGCGCGACCACGCCGTCGACGCGCTGCTCGGAGACCGCTTCGTCGACCTCGTCGTAGACGATGACTTCGTGATCCCGGGGATGGTGCAGAGCCAGCTGCCGACCTCGATGGCGTCGAAGCAGGCGTGCATGAAGGCGTCGGATCGAGAGGCCTTCGTCGAGCTCGCGGGGCGGCACGGCCTTCGGCACGAGGGGATGCTCGATGGCCCGTGGACGCTCGCGCTGTACCGGGTTCCGACCTTCGGCCGCAAGCGCACGCCGCGGCGGGTCGGGCTGCTGACGGGGATCGGCATGCGTCCGAAGGACTCCAAGCGTGCGCCGCCCCCGGAGGGCATGACGCTCTGGAAGAACCCGAAGTGGGACATCGCATGCTGTCGTGTCGCCGAGCTCCGCGCTCCAGCGATCACGCTCGAGGTCGATGCGGCCGCCGTCGAGCGCGCCCTCGACGAGGCGCAGCGCGCGGTGCGCTCCGCCGCGGAGACGACGCCCCGGCGGGAGATGATGGACGCCGCGGGCTGGACCGACGCCGACCTCGAACCCCAGCTCTACATCCGCCTCGACCAGCCCGACGACGCGCGGCAGGGCAGCGCCCCGGGCTGAGCCCTCGCCGGGCATCCCCCCTATCGAACTCCCCTTCGGAGGTTACCCACCGTCATGACCGCATCGACGTTCTGTCTGGGCAGCGCAGGCTCGTTCTTCTTCTTCGGGCTCGTCTTCGGCGCATGGAAGTACGTCTGCATCGCGCGCAGCGACGAGGCGCAGGCCCCGCAGTACGTCGACATCGCGCACCGCGCGGCGCTGCTCTACGCCTTCGCGTGCACGCTGCTGGGGCAGCTCTGCGGCGCGAGCGCGTGGAGCAACACGGTCAACCTCGCCGCTGCCGTGGTGCTCGTCGTCTACTTCGCGGTGGCGGTGCTCGCCTACGCGGTGCACGGCGCGCTGCGCGACACGGACAACCAGCTCAAGCGCCCGCACCGGCTCGGCACCAAGACCATCGGCGACCGGGTGATGCTCACCTTCATGGTCTCGCTGATCACCGCCGAGATCGGCGCCTTCCTCGTGATCTTCAGCGGCTTCCTCGCGGCCTGACTCACACGGTCACCGCGCGGACGAAGGTCGCCCCGTAGCGGCCCTCCCCGGTGTGCACCACCAGGTTGTCGCTCGCGCGATGCTCCCCCGGCGAGTGCGTGTGGCCGCAGTACACCTCGATGCGCTTCGACGGGTGCTCCGCCGCCATCCGTCGCAGCACCTCGCCCACGGCGACGCAGGTGAACCACGGCAGCCACTCGTCGTTCGAGCGGGCGCCCTCGTGCCAGCACGCCTCCTCGAAGGGCGGGATGTGCGTCAGCACCACGACCCGCGACGCCCCCGGGAGCACCTCGCGCAGCGTGGCCTCCAGGCGGGCCGCGTCCTCGTCGGCGAGCGCGGCGAGGCGGGCGCGGCGGGCCGCGAGATCGTACATCGCCCCGGCCTCGGCCAGCTCCCGGATCATCTTCCAGTCATTGAGCAGCACCGTGGATCGCTCGGGCGCTCCCGCGCGGCCGTCGGCCCAGCCGTCCACGCCCACCACGACGGTGCCGTCGGACGCCCTCCAGGGCCCCGCCGCAGGGAGCCAGCGCAGGCCCTCGTCGCTCTGGTGGAAGGTCGCCGCCCACGCCTTCACCTCGGCGATCGACCCTCGATAGAAGTCGTGGTTGCCGAGGACGAAGAGCACCGGCACCCCGACCGCCGCGCGCACCTTGCGGAGCCACTCGCCGAGCGTGGTCGCCTGGGCGATGTCGCCCGTCAGCAGGAGCGCCTCGGGGCCGATCGCCCGCACCGCCTCCACGAAGCGCTCGAAGCCCGACGGGTCGAGGAACTCCAGATGAACGTCCGTGGCCCACGCTGCGCGCATGACCGCGGAGGCTACACGCTCGACGCTCCGTTGACCGCGCCGGGGCCCTGCGCGCACGGTCGAGCCATGAGGCTCTCGACCTGTACGGTGCTGGCATCGATCATCGCGGGCTGCGCTCCGAGCGTGGTCCTCGGGCCCTCCACAGACAGCGGGAGCGACGCCTCGACGGGCGCAGAGACCTGGCCCATCGACGTCGGGTCATCCAGGGATGCACCGACGCCCATCGACGTCCCGACGCCCATCGACGTCCCGACGCCCATCGATGTGAGGCCCTCGGACGACCTCGCGAGGGTCGACGTGGTCGACGCCGGTGTCATGGCCGACGCGAGAGACGCTCCCTCGGCCGAGGTGTGCCCGGGCGTGGACCTGATGCGCGATCCGAGCAACTGCGGCGGCTGCGGAGTGCGCTGCTGCGGCGGGTGGTGCTTCAACGGCTTCTGCGGCACCGAGGGCCCGCCGGGCACCATCGGCTGCAACATCCCGATGGCCGGGTGCGTCGGGCCGAGCCCGGTGAACTCGGCGTTCGACCCCGCCCACTGCGGCGGCTGCAACATCCGCTGCGGCGCGGGGCAGTACTGTCAGCAGGGCACGTGCGTGACGCCCGACTCCGGCGTCAGGGATGTTCCGGTCACGGACTCGGGGCCCTCGAGCGACGTGCAGGAGTGCCTCCCGGGCTCCGGGGCCTCGTGCGGCGCGGGCTCGTCCTGCCTCTGCTGTCCCGCCGGAGGACCGCGCTCCCACTGCCTCTGCACCACGACGTGTCGATCGAGCGCCGACTGCCGCGACCCCTCGCTCCCGACCTGCAGCGTGAACCCCTTCGGCAGCCCGAGCGGCCTCTGCATGCCCGACACGCTCCGCTGCGCCTGGGGCGCCGTCTGCGCCGCCGCCGACACGCCCATCGCCACCCCGTCGGGCGAGCGCCCCATCGCCGAGATCCGCGTCGGCGACGTGGTCTACGGCCGCCGCGACGGCGCCCTCGCCCCGGTGCGCGTCGTGCGCATCTCGCAGACCCGCGTGTATCAGCACACCCTCGTCCGGGTGACGCTCCGCAACGGTCGGACGGTCTCCATGAGCGCGGGTCACCCGACCGCGGAGGGCCTCCGCTTCGCCGACCTCCACGCGGGCGCCATGCTCGGAGGCGCGGAGGTCGTGAGCCGCGAGGTGGTCCCCTACGAAGGAGCCGCCACCCACGACCTCCTCACCGACGGCGACGAGGGGGCCTACGTGGCGGCGGGCGTGCTGGTCGGCAGCACGCTGCGAGACTCCCCGACCCTTACCCCTGATCGTCGCCTCGCGCCTTCAGGCTCGTGAGGCTGCGGCCCGACGCGATCTGCTCGTAGAGCGCGGGCCAGTCGCTCCACTCGGTGCCGAGCAGCCGGTCCATCATGGCGCCCTGAAACCCGTAGTGGCCCGTCCAGCGGGCGTGGTGCAGGGCGTGGAACACGAAGGGGTTGGCGAACCAGGTGGCGCCGCGGGTGGCGGCCTGGCGCGCCGTGGGCTCGACGTTGGCGTGGCCCACGATGTTGCCGAAGACGTTGAAGGCCAGGTATCCGGCCCATCCCCAGAAGCTGATGGGCGCGAACTGAGAGAGCAGGCACGGGAGCCCGACGTAGCCGAGCATCCAGCCGAGCGCCTCGAAGACGCTCATCGACTGCCCCGTGAGGGGAGTGGTCACCTGCGACCGGTGGTGCCATCGGTGGATGCGCACCAGCGCGCGGTGGTGCATCGCCCGGTGCAGCAGCCAGTAGAACACCTGGAAGCCCGGCACCATCACGCCGAAGGTGAGGGCGCCGGCGAGGGCCCCGCCGTACCCGAAGCGCACCACGCCGAGGCGCAGCGCGAGCGTGACCGTCACCGTGGCCACCGCGAGGAAGACCGCGTTGCCCAGCAGCTCGAAGCGGAGCTGACCCGGGAAGAGCGGGAGATCGAAGACCCTGCGCTCGGGGAGGGCGCGCTCGAGCGCGAAGCCCAGCGCGGCCGAGACGGCCGTGAGGCCGGCGAAGCACGCGAAGACGACGAGGGCGAGCCCGGCGAGCGGGAGCGAGGCGAGCGAGGGAGGCATTGGGCCCTGACGGTAGGTGCGACCGGGGCGCGGATCCATCCCCCTCTTGGGCGGACTCACGGGCCGCGCGGGGCGCGACGGTGCGGACGACGTCGGACCTGTACGGCGACATCGCGGGGGCGCTACGCTCGGCGCGGGTTCGCTGTCAGGAGAGGGACGTCGCATGAAGAACGCGCTCGGCCTCGTGGGGTGTCTTCTGTTCGCCGGTCTGGCCGTGCCCGCCTGCGGGGACAACAGCGTGGTCGGCGGCCCCGACGTCCCCGCGACGGGCTTCGACGTCCCCGACGAGCTCGTCGACGCGGGCTTCGACGCGGGCTTCGACGCGGGCCTCGACGCGCCCTCCGACCGGGGCGCTCCCGACGCGCCCGCCGACGCGGCCGAGGTCGGCGACGTAGGCGCCGACGTCCCCGTCGGGCTCTGCCGGGACAACATCGACTGCGGCGGCAACGAGTTCGGCTTCCGCGTCTGCGACACCGCCACCGGCGCCTGCGTCGCGTGCACGGCGACCAACCGGGGATCGTGCACGGCGGGGCAGTACTGCACTCCTGCCAGCCGCTGCGAGGCGGGCTGCGCGGTCGACGCCGACTGCGCCGCCGACGGCGGAACCTTCCGCTGCGACCCCGTCGGCCACGTGTGCGTGGGGTGCACCCGCGACGACCAGTGCGCGCCCGGCACCGTCTGCGGCGCGATGGCGACCTGCGTGCCCGGCTGCAACGACCGCCAGGCGTGCCCCTCGGGCGAGGCGTGCTGCGCCGACGCCTGCCGACGGGTGCAGCTCGACGTGGGCCACTGCGGCGGGTGCGGCCGCGTCTGCGCCGCCCCCAACGGCGTGGCGGGCTGCGCCGCCGGGGCCTGCGTGGTGGCGGCGTGCAGCACGGGCTTCGGTGACTGCGACGGCAACGCCGCCAACGGATGCGAGGTCGCCGTCACCGACAGCGTCGCCCACTGCGGGTCCTGCGGTAGCGCCTGCGCCGCGGGCGCCAACGCCACCGCGACCTGCGCGGCGGGGCGCTGCGCGGTCCGCTGCGCCGCGGGCTTCGCCGACTGCGACGACAACCCCGCCAACGGCTGCGAGGTCGACACCCGCGTCACCTCCGCCCACTGCGGGGCGTGCGGGCAGGCCTGCGCGGCGGGCGCCAACGCCACCGCGACCTGCGCGGCGGGGCGCTGCGCGGCCACCTGCGCGCCGGGCTTCGGCGACTGCGACGACAACCCCGCCAACGGCTGCGAGGCCAGCCTCACCAGCGACCCGGCCCGCTGCGGAACCTGCTCGACCACGTGTTCGGGTGGCACCAACGCGCGCCCGGTCTGCGGCGCGGGGGTCTGCCGCCTGGAGTGCGCGGCCGGCTTCGCGGACTGCGACGGCGACGCGCGCAACGGCTGCGAGGCCGCCCTCGACGGCACCGCGAGCTGCGGCGCCTGCGGGGTGATCTGCAGCGGGGGTACGCCCCTCTGCGCGACCTCGGGCGGCGCGTCGGCGTGCGCCTCGGGCTGCGCGGCGGGGCAGGTGCGGTGCAGCGGCGCCTGCGCCGACACGCGCACCGACGTCACCGACTGCGGGTCCTGCGGCAACGCCTGCCCGGCGGTGGCCAACGCCGCGCGCACCTGCGCCGCCGGGGCGTGCGGCTTCGCCTGCAACGCGGGCTTCGCGGACTGCGACGCCAACCCCGCCAACGGCTGCGAGGTGTTCACGGGCACCGACGCGCGCCACTGCGGCGGGTGCGGGACGGCGTGCGCCGCGGGGGCCAACGCCACGGCGACCTGCGCGCTCGGGCGCTGCGGCCTGGACTGCGCCACGGGCTTCGCCGACTGCGACGCCAACCCGGCCAACGGCTGCGAGGTCGACACGCGCGCGAGCGCCGCGCACTGCGGCGTGTGCGGGCGGTCGTGCCCGGGCGGCGCCAACGCGACGGCGACCTGCGCGGCGGGCGCGTGCGGCGTGGCGTGCGCCGCGGGCTTCGCGGACTGCGACGCCAACCCGGCCAACGGCTGCGAGGCCAGCACGCTCACGAGCGCAGAGCACTGCGGCGGCTGCGGGATGGCCTGCGCGTCGGGGGTGTGCGCCGCGGGCCGGTGCGGGTCGCTGACGACCTGCCGCACCATCCACGAGACGCTGCCCGCGGCGCCGAGCGGGGTCTTCATCATCGACCCCGACGGGCCTGGCGGGGCAGCGGCCTTCGACGTGTACTGCGACATGACCACCGACGGCGGCGGCTGGACGCTGGTGGCCTACGCGTCGCGCGGGAGCGTGGCGGCGCTCAACAGCGACACCGGCGTCCGCAACCTCTACAGCCTCGCGACCGGCGGCGGCGCCTACGACGGGCTCAACCGCCGGGGCGTGGCGTCGCTGGCCGCGGTGCCCATCGCACGGCGCTCGCGCGAGATGCTGCTCTCGCGCAGCAACGCGGACTTCTTCACCGGGCCCATCGCGGCCTACGACGTGGCCAACAAGTTCACCATCCCGTCGCCGTCGACGGTGAACTTCCTCAACGCCAACCCCGCGGTGGCGCTGCCCGAGCGGGGCGCGTGCGTGCCGGTGATCCTCACGACGCTGCGCGGGCCGAGCGCGACCGGCGCGATGCGCTACGTGTTCCAGAACACCCTGTCGGTGTCGTGGACGGACACCTACCCCACCTCGTACGGCGTGATGGACACGAGCAACTGCTACAACGGCTCGCTCGGCCCGAATTACGTGTCGGACTACACCGGCGTCGGCAACGCCCGCAGCTACCCGTGGCCCCGCGCGCCCGACGGCGCCGCGCACACGTACTGGCACCTCGGGTGGTGGGACGCCACGGCCACGAGCCGCACCGGCTCGGTCGCCATCTGGCTGCGGTGAAGCAGATCGCGAGATAATCCCATGGGACGAATCCGCACGCGCCGCTCGTGGGTCCTGGCGTCGATGGCGCTCGCGTCGGCCTGCGCGCCGGAGTGGGGCGACGAGGTCACCGTCGTCGACTCGGGCGGCGCCCCCGACGCGCCCGCAGCGCGCGACGCCCCCTCACCGCCGCTCGATCGCCCCGCGCCACCCAGGGACGCCCCAGGCTTCGACGCTCCCTCCGCGCCCGACGCTCCGCGCGTCGACGTGCGCGTCGTCCCCGACGTCCCCTTCGTGATCGACCTTCCCCCCGTGGTCGACGCCGGTGCGCCCGACACCGGCTGCGCGCTGCCTCCGCCCGCCGCGCGTCCGCCCGCGCCGGGGCCCGATGGATCGGAGGCCATCCGCGCGCTCGCGGCCGAGCGCCCCGACTGGCTGCGCGACTCGTGCATTTCTATGGGCGGAAGCTATCGCTTCCTCTTCGAGGCGCTGCGGCGCGGCCGGGCGCTAGACCCGCGCTGGGGCCTCGACCGTCGCACCGGCTCCCTCAGCGGCGACATCGTCACGTACTTCTACGGCGACGGCTGCCCGGAGGGGCGTCGCGAGGTCTACATGTTCGACGTGATCCTCCGGCACTGCTCGCGCGCGGGCATCGACGAGCCCGCCGCGCCCGGCTGGATCGACCGCTCCTCCGAGGGCGGCGTCTGGACCCTGATGGGCTACGACGGCGCGCCTCCGCCCGATGCGGGCACGCCGCCCGTCGACGTCCCTCCGACGACCACGCGACCGCCGCTGCCCGACGGCCGCCCGACGCTCGAGGCTGTCGCGCGCGAGCACCCCGACTGGCTCCGCAACTCGTGTCGCGACACGGGCGGCAACAACGACTTCCTCTTCGAGGTGGTGCGGCGACTCCGGCGGACCGACCCGCGCTGGGGCCTCAACTGGAAGCGCGGCCGCGTCGGCGACATGTCCCAGGACGTCGTGAATTACTTCTTCGGCCCGTCGGGCGCCGCGATGGAGGGCAGCCTCGACACCTACGTGGTCGACGTCATTGCCGGGCACTGCGGCCCGACCCCCGGCACCACCTGGATCGACCAGACCGGCGTCGGCGGCGCCGAAGCCCGCTGGACCCTCGCTAAGCCGCACCGACCTCTAGCGCCGCGGATGTGGCCGGTACCCCCGCTACCGCACCGGACGCAGCGTCACGAACGACACGCTGTCGCTCCCGCTGTTTCGCGTCGCGTCGAGCACCACCCGCACGGTGCCCGACAGCGCCCTCCGCCCCCACAGGTCCGTCACGATCGCCAGCGCCCCGTCGCCCGTCCGCTGGTCGATGCGGAGGCCCTCCCCGTTGACGGTGAACAGCGCCCGCATGTCGTTGCGGTTGCTGGAGTGCCGCGACCCGATGAGCACGTCGTAGGTCGCCGCGGTCACGTTGGTGAACGTGAACGTCGCCGTGCCGCGCAGGGTCCCGTCGGGGTCGTAGCCGCCGGTGCAGTCCTCGGCGGCGTGGTCGCCGCGGGCCGTGTACGCGTAGTTGGCGTCGCACCGGAACACCCAGTTGCCCCGCTGCGTGTACGTCGCCGCGCGGTACCCGATGGTGCGCTCGACCACGGGCCCCGCCGGGGTCCCGGCGTCGACGGGCGTGGGCATCGGCGTCGCGGCGTCGGGGCAGCGCTCGACCCGCGCCGTGAACTCCAGCGCCACCCGCCCCACCCGGAAGAACGACCGCGGCAGCGGCCCCGGACCGAAGGCCACCACGTTGTCGCCCGCGACGACGGCGCCGCTCACGTCGACCCGGTGCTCGGGCACGGTGACGTTGTCCCACGCGGTGTTGGCGAGCATCTGGAAGCGCTGCCCGTTGAGGGTGATGACGCCCTCCTCGCCCGGGTGGTCGGCGTCGAAGGAGGTGTAGCGCAGCGCGGCCGCCGTCACCCCCGCGGGGATCCCGGGCAGCGTGAACCGCAGCCGCGCGCTCGACGAGGGCCCCACGTCGAGCTCCTGCATCGCGGCGTCGTAGGTGGTCGACTGGACGCGGCAGCGCAGCTCGGGGAGCACCGGTGCAGACGGCCCCGCGTCGACGGGCGCGGGCGCGACGTCCACGGCCATCATCGTGCTCGCATCGATGGGCGCAGGCGTCACCGCATCGAGGAGCGCGGCTGCCCCGGCGTCGAGGGCGGGCGGCGCGTCGGGCAGGGCGACGGGCCCGTCGTCTGGGGGGAGCGCGGCGTCGACCCCGGGGCGCGGCCCCACGTCGTCGTCGACCGAGGCTTCGGCGGGCACGGGGGCTCCGTCCTCCCAGGCGGGGTCGGTGGTGTCCGCGTCGCCGGGCGCGCACCCGACGAGCAGCAATGCGGTTGCGAGCGATGCCTGCCAGGCGGTCCGACCAACACCCATGCGCAGCCTCCGACGCCGAGGCTCGCACAGCTCGCGGCATCGCAACAGCACCGGTGGCCTCCGATCGCATCTCCCGAGGGCTCGTGGGCAGTCCCTTCGTCGAGCGAGGCCCAGGGAGCGCCGGGCGCGGTGGAGCCTCGCTGTTATGCTCGCAGCCGATGAGCACCACGGAGGACCTCAACGAGCGCTTGTTCGTGGCCGTGGAGGGCGGCGATCTGGAGTCGGCGCGGGCGGCGCTGGCGGGCGGCGCCGACGCCCGGTACGCCCGGGAGGAGAGCGGGGATTCGTTTCGGGTCGAGACCCCGGTGCTCTTCATCGCGTGCACGAAGAAGCACCCCGCGCTCGTCGAGCTGCTGCTCGCTCACGGCGCGGACCCTGACGCCTGCTTCAAGGACGACGACAGCTGGCACCAGAAGGACACCTGCCTCCGCGCGGCGATGCCTTCCCTGGAGATCGTGTCCCTGCTGCTGGAGCGGGGCGCCGACCCGAACCAGCCCTCGGAGGCCGGGGAGTCGTGCCGGTCGCCGACCCACGCCCTGGAGGACGCGGCAGAGAACGCGGAGCTCGCGGCGCTGCTGAAGCGTTACGGCGCGGACCTCGACAAGATGCCGTCGATGCTCGAAGAGCGCGCCCGAAAGCAGGCCGCGGACTCGAAGCGCCAGCGGTCGGTGAGAGCGATCCTCGACAGAGGGCCGAACGCCTCGGCGAAGAAGCGGAACAAGCGCCATTGACCTCACACGTCTTCTACCGATACGGGCTGATCGCCTCGCTGGCGCCCGCGCTGGCCTTCGCGCAGCCCTCGGCGCTCCGGGTGGTGGCGCGCACCGAGGCCCGGAGCGAGTGGTCGACGCGCCCGGTGCAGGCGCGCGTGGGCGAGGACGTGACCCTCGCGGTGATGACCCTCGGGCCACGCGGCCGGCTCGACCCGCTGCCCGAGGGGGCGTCGGTGCGCTGGCGGCGGGTGGTCCCGCGCACGGGGCACCGCGACCACCCTTCGCCCAACCCGGGCCTCACCAGCTTCTCCAACGCCGTGCTCTTCGGTCCGCGGCACGGCCGCTGGATCGGCTACGACCGCCTCGAATATGACACCACGCCGGTGACGGCTGAGGGGCCGACGCTGTCGGTCCGCGACGCGGGCGCCGACCACGGGGGCGCGGGCTCGTCGTGGTACGCCGCGGAGGTCGCGCTGCCCGACGGCCGCACGCTGCGCACCCCCGACGGGAACACCGTCGACGCGCTCGGCCTGTCGCCGACCGTGCTGCGCGTGAGCTTCCGCACCGGAGACGACTTCCTCGGCTGGCTCTCCACCTACTTCCACGTGACCAGCGTGTTCGGCTCGAACGGCGGCACCGACGCGACCCACCAGACCGACCGCTACACCGGCGCCGACTGCGCCGACGTGATGGTGGGCGCGCTGCGGGCCTCGGGGCGCCGCGCGGTCCGGTACACCTCCGTGGCGGGCATCCACGAGTACGCCGTCGCGCGCACCCGCGTGCTGTGGGTGGAGCCCGACGGGAGCCTCCGGGGCGAGCGCGGCGCGGTCGAGCTGCGCTGGTCGACGGACGTGCTCCCGGGCGACCTCGTCACCATCGACTACGTCGGCGCGGGCGACGAGGCGCTGCCGAGGGCCTGGGATCACATCGGCGCGCTGGTGGCCGACCGCAACGGCAACGGCGTGCTCGACGGCGCCGACACGCTGCGCCACGAGGCCGCGACGGGGCTCGACGACACGCCGCTCCGGCACGCGGGCGCGATGCGCGTGGTGCTGTGGCGCTGGCGCGAGGGGTTGCGCTGACGGCAGCTCCGCGACGCCCGGCGGGAGCGCGCTGAGATCGGGGAGGCCAGGCGTTGCAGCGGCGAGCGCCACGCCGATGGTCACGACGGCGATTGCGAAGGCCCTCGCAAAGCGACACGCGCTCTGCACGGACGGCCGACCGTGTAGCCTCCGCGCCTGACATGGGTACATGGAACCTCGGTGCCTTCGCCAACGACGACGCGGCCGACCTCCTCGACGCGGCGGGGGCCTCGCCCCTGCGACCCGTGACCGCCGCGATGCGCGCGATCGCCGACGCCCCCGCGGACGCGTACCTCGACGTCGACGTGGGGGCGCCCGGCTGGGCCGCGTGCGAGCTGGTCGCGATGGCCTTCGGGTACGGCGCGGGCGGCGAGGTCGACGGCCTGCCGATCGCGGTGGCCGCCCGGCTGCGCCCGAAGGAGGAGCTGCGCCGCCTCGCCCTGGAGGTGCTGCCCCGCCTCGCGCCGACCGCGACCTCCGAGCTCGCGGCGCTCTGGTGCGAAGGGACCGACGGCGGGCGCTTCTCGGCGGCGCTCGACGACCTGCGCGCTCGGCTCGAGGCGGCGGCGCAGGGTCCGCGCGCGGTGCCGAAGCTGGAGGCGGGCGACGTGGTGGCGCTGCCGGGAGAGACCGGCGCGGTGCTGGTGCAGGTGCTCAGCGCCCGCGAGGCGGCGGTCTTCGCGGGGACCGCGCCCTCCGACGAGGAGGTGGCGGCGCGGGTCGCGGCGGGGGCGGCGCGCCGGGTCGCCTGCGACGTGGCCCGGGTGCTGCGGCGCGGCCGGGCGCTCGGGCGGCACCCGGTGCGCAAGGACCTCCGCGGCCGGAAGCTCTACGCCTCGGAGGTCGGGCCGATCGAGGAGTACATGCTCAGCCAGGCGTCGGGCGCGGGGATGCGCGACGCCCCCTACGACGAGGCGCGCCGACACGACACCCTCGAGCCGCACTCCGAGGCGATGCTGCTGGCGGTCGCCCGGGGCGAAGAGCCGGTCGCGCGGGTTCGCTCGCCCGACGAGCGGGAGGCGGCGCTGCGCGCGATGCACCGCGGTTCCTGGGCGCGGCGGCGGGAGGTCACGACCCCGGGGCCCTTCGGCGACGTCGAGCAGTTCGCCCGCTTCGTCGGCTGGATGGAGGACTACAGCGTGGCCAACGCGGTGACCCAGCAGCGCGCCATCGTCGCGGGGCAGAGCGGCTACGGGCGTCCCAGCGAGGACTCCGAGCGCGCCGGCTACGCCTTCGCGGGCATCGTCGCCCTCTGGCTCGGGCGGTGGCCCGCGGAGGAGTGGCCCGCGGCGCTCGCCGGGAGGCTCCCTCCACCCCCGGCGGCCCCGGTGCTGGCCCAGGCGCACGCCGCGGCCACGGCGCTCATGGGCACGGTGCTCACCCGCGACGCGGCGCTGCGAATGATCTGGGACGAGGCGCCGGACGGCGGGGCGGCGCTCGTGGCGTCGGTGACGGCGCTGCGCGAGGCACTCTCGCGCTAGCGCGATTCAGGGGATGGGGCGCAGTTGGGTCTCCTCGACGCGGGGGCGCCCGTCCTCGACGCCCTCGACCCGCGTCACGAGCGCGCCGTCGGCCGCGCGTCGGTACACGATGCGCGAGGGGAAGTCGTGGTCGGGGTTCACGAAGACGGCCTCAGTCCCGCTGGCGGACTCCAGGCGGAAGGAGGTCGCTGCGCCGCCGCGGGGCATCGCGATGTAAACGATGCCGGCCCCGGTCGCCTCCACCCGCAGGAACTCGAAGAAGACCGTGCGCTCCCCCACGATCACCCGGCCCGTGCCCAGCATCGAGCCTGCACGCGGGGCGTTCCAGTGCTCCTCGACGGTCGTGCCGTCGGCCTCGGAGCGCCACGCACCCTCGATGAACGCGAGCGACGCCAGCGGTCCAGCGGGCGCGGGGCGTCGCGGGCCGGGGGCGTGCGCGCAGGCGAGCATCGCGAGCAGCGGGAGCAGGGAGGCGGGTCTCATCGCGGCGCACCTTCGTGCCTTCTTCGGATGCGGACACAAGTTCGCGACCAGCGTCACGGCGCCGGGCATCGGGGGCGCCGAAGGGCGGGTCGACGTCGGCGCAGTCCCCACGCGAACAGACCCAGCACCCAGCACGGTCGGCTCGTCGCCGCGCCCGCAACGGTGCAGCCGCAGCCCTGCACAAGCGTGCCGGTCGTTTCGGGGGTCATCGGCTCCTCGACGAAGGTCACATCCTCCGCGGTGCTCCCGGCGTCGCGCACCGTCGGCGGCGCGTCCACCGGGGGCGGCGCGGACACGTCGAGCGAAGTCGGCGGCCGGTCCCACGGGGCCTCCGCGTTGCCGTCGTCACGCACCACCACGTCGGCGACGCGGTCCTCATTCGACTCCGGGCGATCGGTCGGCGGACGCAGTCCCGCCGTCGCGTCGTCGAGCATGCTCAAGCCGCTGTCGAGCGATGAGCGCGCCACGCACCGACGGTCGACGCACACCCGGTCGCCGCACTCGGGCCGGCAGTCGCGGTCGGTGCCGCACTCTGTCACCGGGCCGCGGAACGCGCAGTACCCGGTGACACAGACGTAGCCGCACGCGCACGACGTCGCGCCGAAGCAGGTTCCCGAGTCGTGCACGAACGACTCCGCCCCCGCGCCCGCCCCCGCCCCGAACACCGCCGCGCACACCGTAACGGCCGCCATCCACCGCCCCAGACCCTTCATCGCAGACCTCCGCCTCAACGCCGCTGCAGGCCGCGCACCACACCGCCCGCGCGGGGTTCGCGCGTCGATCCGCTGCGCCGGGCTGTGCCAGCGCCGCAACGCCTGCGGTGATTCAGGATGGAAGGTCGAGGGAGGTCTCGCAGTGAGACCACTCTCATGATGACAGATGGACCGAGGTCGCTCGGCGGCTCCGGGAGGTGCACGCAGCTCCCGGCGTCAGTCGCGGTCGGCGGAAGCGCCTCGGGGTGTCGCGATGAGGGCGTGCAGAAGCGCGCCGTCGTCGGCGAGCGCATCCACCGCCCGCGCAAAGGACCGCCCCGCCGCGTAGAGAGCCTCGACCGGCAGTGCGCTGGCGAGCGAGGCCTTGTCGGCGTCCTGAAGGCAGTGGAGGTCGCGCTGATCCTTCGGTGTGTGGACGTCGTCGAGCAGCGTGCGGTCGGCGGCCCACGCTTCAAACTGCGCGACGTGGGCGCCGCCGCAGGCGCCGCTGACGGCAGAGCTCCGGAGGCGCGCGCGGTGCTCTGGTAGAGCCACGACTCGATGGAGTAGGCCGGAACGACGAGATGCAGGCGTTGCATCAGGGAGTCGAGGTCGACCGCGCGGCGCGAGTTGAGCCAGAAGCGGATCGAGGGTTCGAGCAGGTCGCGAAACTGCCGGACGTTGGTGCTGGCGTCCGCACCGCCCTGGTTCCACGTGAGGTCGGCGTCGAGGTGGAAGAACACGAACCGTGGCACGCCGCTCCCGTCAAGGAGCTGATCGGCGAGGTACTGCGCGAGTCGCACCCGCGACTGGTGCGCGAGACCGCCGCGACCCCGCCAGAGCTTCACGCCGAGCGAGCGGAGGACGTCGACGCCTGCATCCTCGCGGGGAATCGTCGGCACGCCGCGCCAGTCGACGCCCGAAATGAGCAGGTCGCACATCGCGTGCACGCAGGTGACGACCGGCTTCCAGCCGCTGCCGCCGGTGTCTTCGGTCAGCACGACGAAGACGACGGCGGGATCGTTCACCAGAGGCCCTGCGTGCGCAGGATGTCGTGCACCTGCATCACGCCGTTCTGGTACGAGCGGAAGAACTCGGCGGACTGTGCCGCGTCGGGGTGTGTCCACACGGTCTCGCTGCGGCCCTCGCCAGCGGGAGCGCTGCGGCAGAGAACGAAGCCATGGGCGACGGAGTCTTCGGAGTCGAAGCCGAGGTGATCGAGCAGCAGGGGGTTCTGCGCCGAGACGAAGACCTGGCGGGTGCCGATGGCGTCGACGCAGGCGTCGATCCAGTCCCAGTGGAGGCCGTTGACGAGCTCGTCGGCGACGACCACGTCGGGGTTGCAGGCGAGGTACCAGAAGAAGGTCAGGAGGCGCTTCTGCCCGAAGCTCCAGTGCTCATGCGGAACCAGCGGCGACACGCCCGATTGGGAGAAGAAGCGGAAGTTGCCGAAGGAGGGGCCCTTGACTGTGCCTTCCTCGGCACTCGTGGATGTGGCCACGACGATGACGCGCCCACGTCCGAGCAAGCGAACGCATAGGTCGAGAAGCTCGTCGTCACCCAGGTCGAACTCCACGCTCGCCCGTGCGCCAGAGGACGTGACCGCGATCTTGCTCAAGGCGGATCGAGGGACAAATCGTCCCCAGAAAGCGCGATTACCGACGGGCTCCGGAACGAACGCACTCACGACTTCCGCGCGAAGCGGCAGGGCAGCTCCCTGATGACCCCTCGTGCCGGTGAGCACGTCGAACATCGCGACCCCCCTCATCCATGCGAAAGCACTCGTAAAAGGAAGCGAGAAGGAACGCCTTAGCAGCCCTCACTGATGGGGGTGACGCCGCCGTTGCGGATCAGCGCAAGTTCTCGCGACGCCTGCAGGATGCCGGGCTACAACCTTCTCGATTTCGTCCATCCCGACGGTGTCCGGCCGAACCTCCGTCAACAGCAGAGTTTCGAAGATGGTGGACCGTTGCGCGTCGCTCAACGTGACCTTCATCGAAGGCGCGAGATCGGCTCGCGATGCACCCCGTCCCTCCCGGCGCCGACGGATTCTCGGCACGCACGACACAAGTCGCCCCGTCTTCCAACCCAAGCTCGTACTCGATCGCGAACACCTCCCCTGCAGCGCCGTCAGGTCGTCCCTCAGCACCATCGAGATGAGGTTGAGCAGCGTGGTCTTCCCGCTGCAGTTGCGCCCGACGAGGACGTTCCACCCGTCGCCGAAGCGCAGCTCGGTGCCCGGCCGCACGTCGCGGAAGTGCTCGATCTTCAACCGTCGCAGCCGGGTCGCCATCGCGCGTCGCCCCCGCTACTCGCGGAAGTTGTTGTACTGCGCCTCGAAGGCCAGGTCGGCGGCCTTGAGCATCTTCATCGCGCTCTGCAGGTCGTCGCGGTTCTTCCCGGTGATGCGCACCGTGTCCTCGTGGATCGACGCCTGCACCTTGAGCTTCGACTCCTTCACCAGCTCGATCACCTTCTTGGCGTTCTCGCGGTCGATGCCCTCCTTGAACTTCACCAACTGCCGGAAGGTGCGCTGCCCCGCGGGCTTCGCCTCCTGCGGATCGAGCTGCTTGGGCGACACGCCCCGCTTCACCATCTTGCCGAACAGCACCTCGTAGGCCGCCTCGACGCGCCCCTCGCTGTTCGCCACGATCACGATCCCCTCGGCGTGGCGCTCGATGGACGTGCCCGTGTCCTTGAAGTCGTAGCGCGTCGCGATCTCCTTCTGCGATTGCAGCAGCGCGTTGTCGACCTCGGGCTGGTTGATCTTCGACACGACATCAAACGACGGCATCCCTCACTCCTCTTCACGCCGCCCTCGCGGCGCCCTCTTCTTCTACGCCGAGCCCACCGCGCGCAAGGTTTCTCCGGCGATCCAGAGCTCGGCCAGAGCCTCGGTGGCGAGCGCGACGCGGTCGATGCCTCGCCCTGCCTCCAGCACCCGCTGCCTCGTCGCCGCGTCGAGGACGAAGCGGTCGACCAGCCGGAGCGCCAGCCGCGACGAGGGCAGCTCCGTCGGCACCGCGTACTCGAAGTGCGGCTGCGTCTCCCTCGCCACCCGGATCACCGAGGCCAGCGTCGAGAGCATCCCCGCCCGCTCGACGGGGGCGACCTCCGCGTCGTCGGGCTCTGCGATCGCCGTCGCCCTCGCCCGCCGGTACGGCGCGACGAAGGGCAGCTCCTCCAGGGTCACCCGCACCATCCCCTCGACCAGGATGTTGAAGCGCCCGTCGGGCAGCGCCTGGTGCGCCACGATGCGCCCCGCCGTGGCGATGGTCGCGAAGGCCGGGGGATCGGCCCCGGGGTCTCCCACGATGGGGCACACCACCAACCAGCCGTGCGAGGAGAGCGAGTCGCGCACCATCGCCCGGTAGCGCGGCTCGAAGATGTGGAGCGGCAGGCGCTGGTCGGGCAGCAGCACCACCCCGGGCAGCGGAAACACCGGAACCGACTCCATCGGGCTCATCACGCCGCCCTCCCCGCCGCGTCGAGAAACTCCCGCCGCGCCGCCACATCGTCCGCCCACAGCCCCGCGAAGGACTGCGTCACCACCGTCCCCTCGGTCTGCCGCTCGCCCCGAAGCGACAGGCACGCGTGCCGCCCCTCGAGCACCACCCCCGCGGCGCGCGCCCCGAGGTGCTCCATCAGCGCCTCGGCCACCTGGCGGCCGAGGGTCTCCTGGAGCACCAGCCGGTGGGCGAAGCACTCGAGCAGCTGCACCAGCGCCCCGAGGCCCACGATGCGCCCTCCGGGCAGGTAGCCCAGCGTCGCCCGCCCCGCGCTCGGCAGCAGGTGGTGCGGGCACATCGACGCGTAGCTGACGTGCGCGAGCACGACCATGCAGCGCTCGGTCGAAGGCAGCGCCTCGGCCAGCACCGCCGCGGGCGTGCGCTGGTAGCCGTCGAGAAACTCCTCGCGCCAGGCGCGCGAAGCCCGCTCGGGCGTACCCCAGAGCTCCGGGTCGGAGTCGACCGGAAGCCCCAGCGCCCGAAGGAATGCCCGCAGCGCCTGCGCCGCCTCGTCGCTCGTGTCACCCATGGGTTGGTCTGGTCGTACCGTGGATGCCGCAAACGCCCCGCCGCCGCAACCTCCCTCCGCCCGGCGCGCGACACGCTCGCTCCTGCGCCGGTGCCGGTGGTTGCGGGGATGGTTCCCCGGGTCGTAGCGTGTCGGCCGAGCGCAGAGAGAAGGGCCCTGAAGTCGTCGTGAGCAACATCAAACCCACTGGCACCAACGCCACCAGCCCCGTCGATCCGCTGGGCGACGCCGCGCCCGCCGCGCCCGCCGCGCCCGTCGCCACCACCGCCCCTGCCAGCGCCGCCGCGCCCCCCTCGGAGGCCGTGATCTCCGCGCTCCGCGAGGGGAAGATCACCCCCGACGAGGCCGTCAGCCAGCTCACCACCCTCGCCCTCCAGCGCGCGGGCGTCCCCCCGACGATGCGCCCGCAGATCGAGTCCAGGATGCGAGACCTCCTCGGCAGCGACCCCACCCTCGGCGGACTGCTCCGCCGGATGGGGGCGACGCCGCCCGAGGAGTGACTCAATTGCTGCGTTCGCCGGGCGGGTCGAGCGCCGCCCGGTAGGCCTGCGCGCTCAGCCTCACCTGCCCCGGAAACTCCTTGTCCGCCCCGCCCATCAGCCGATCGACCACGCTCTCCAGCACGTCGAAGCGCGTCGAGAGCAGGTAGTACTGATCCTCTGGGAGCGTGCCGAGCACCTCCAGCGCCAGCACGAGGTGGCCTCGCTCCTCGTTGCTCACCCCGAAGCCCGCGCCGCCCTCCACCGCCTCGTGGCCGTCGATGGCCTCCAGCGCGAAGGCCACCGGGTTGAAGAACAGGAAGCAGGTCTCGAACTCGATGCGCCACGCCGCGTGGTCGTCCTGCGGGGCGTGCCATCGGGCGGGATAGATCCGCCGCACCACCTCGCCGAAGTACGCGCCCGCCGCCGGGGCGACCAGCCCGCGGATCTCCGGCTGGCTCGTGCCCACCGAGCGCAGGTAGTGGTCGAGCAGAGGGAGCGTGTCGCTGGTGAAGTCGAGCAGCACGCCGGTCGCGCGCTCGACGAACTGCACGCACGCCACCGCGAGGTCGCGAACGTGCTCGGGGGTGCCCTCGGGTCGAAACTCCCTGAAGTCCATGAGGGCACCGCATACGACGCGCGCGGGCCGATCGCCAAGGCCCCCGAGGGCGTGATACCCACCAGAGGCTGAAGGGTGCAGATGGCCGCACGCAGCTTTTCCCTCACCGATCCGCCTTACACAGGGACCCTGGGCTCGACCCGCCGCGAGGTGGTGTTCGTCCCGACGCAGGAGGGCGGCGCGCGGCGCGTCGAGATCGTGAGGGGCGTCAACGCGGCCACCGACCCCGCCCTCGCGCGGCAGTCGCTGGAGGGCACCCTGCACCGCCACGGCGACCTCGACCTCGCGGTGCCCTTCGTGTTCCACGACCCTGGGGCGCGGCGCTTCGCGCTGGTGATCCCCGCGGGGCTCGCGCACCGGGAGCTGACCCTCCGCGCCGAGCTGCTCACGGGCCTCTCCGCGGACACCAGCGAGCCGCTCCCTGCGTACGTCCGTGAGGCGCGCACCGTCCTCGGCGCCCCGGGCCTGCGCCGCTGGATGGAGGAGCCCGACGAGCGCGCCGCCCGCGACGACCTGGCCGCCCGCGAAGAGCGGGTGCGCCGCCGCGCCGAGGACGTCACCCGCCGCGAGAGCGACGCCCTCGTGCGCGAGGAGGCCCTCACCGCCCGCGAGGAGGCCCTCGGCCAGGAGGAGCTCGCGATGCGCGCCAACATGGCCGCGCTCTCCGCGCGCGAGACCAAGCTGCGCGTGCGCGAAGAGGCCGCCGCCGCGGAGCAGGAGGCTCCGGAGTTCGAGGCGCCGATGTCCATCGAGCCCGAGCCCGCCGCCCCGGTCGCAACCTCGCACGCGACCGACGACAGCATGGAGCTGGAGCCCGACGAGCTCACCGGGCGGCTCTCGCTGCCGCGCGCCGAGGCCGCCGCCGAGGAGGCGGAGATCGAGCCCGAGCCCGAGCCCGACGAGCTCGCCGTCGAGGAGATGTCCCCGCTCGACGAGGTGCTCTCGCTGCCTCCCATGGAGGAGTTCGCGCGGCCGTCTCCGCGCAGCACCACCCCGTGGGCCGCCGTGGTCGACGGCACCGTGCGCCTCTGGTGCCCCGGCACCTCCGAGACCGCCACCCTGGTGAGCGGCGACGACGTCTCGACGCGGCTACAGGTCGATGCCGACGGCACGCAGCCGCTCGCGCTGCTGGCGCTGCTCCGGGGCGACTCGGAGACCATCGCGCGCGTGGTGCTCGACCTGCGCAGCCCCGAAGACCGCGCGGTGCTGGAGTCCCTCGCGAGGGTCTTCCGGGTGCGCGTGGAGGTGGTGAGCGTCACCGGGCGCTCGATCGCGAGCCACGTGCTGGGCGCTCCGTGCGAACCCGTGGCGCAGCGCGCGCTGGAGGTGCTCGGGGCGCGCGTGGCCGTGGACGGAGAAGTGACGGCGGAGTCGGCGAGGCTGCTGCGCGATGGCGTGGCGAGCGAGGTCGTCGCCAGCGCGGCGCTGCCTGACGACGAGCGCGACCTGTCGACGGCGGCGGGGGTGACCCGGGCGCTTGCGGCCTATGCGCCGCTCCTCGACGCGGGCAAGGTGGCGCGCGCGTCGCTCACCACCGGGGTCCCGGTGGCGCAGATCGAGGCCGCGGCGAAGCGGTTGATTCTTGCGGCGCTGCGGGTGGGGGCGGCGCTCCCGAGGCCCTACGTCGAGCGGGCGATCAAGGCGGGCGTGGTGCCCGACGAGGCCACGCTGGTCACTCGCGGGATGCAGGCCTACCGCCGCTCGGTCGACGCGGGCATCGCCACCATCGGGCGCAGCCGGGCCGACGCCTCGGTCGCCTGGGGCCCGCTGCTGGAGTCCGCGCGGCGGCTGGAGCTGCCCATCGACGCGACGGTGCGCGCCGCCGTCGCCGCGGTGTGGGACCCCGACGACGCCACCTCCATCGCTCCCCCCGACGACCGCCCCGCGCCGCTGTCCATCGCCTCCATGGACCTCGGCGAGCGCCTCGGCTGGATCACCCACCCGGCCGTGCGCTGGGACGTCGCCCGCTCCCTCGCGGGGAGCGACGCGCCCGAGCACGTCCCGGCGCTGCGCCTCGCGCTCCATCGGCTGCCCGCCGCGGAGTGTGCCCGGCTCGCGGCGGAGCTTCTCTCCCACGGCGACGCGCTCACCGACCTCTGGGTCGAGCTGCTCTCCTCCCCGCGGCCCGCGCTGGCGGGCATCGGCGCGACGGTGGCGGGGCTGCTGCGCCTGCGCCGCGCGCTCACCCCGCTGGTGCAGCGCGCGCTCTCCCCGCAGGAGGACGCGTGGCGCCTGATGGGCTGGGCCGCCGGGAGCTTCGGCCCCGCGGCGGTGCGGGCGGTGCGTAGCCCGGAGGGGGCCGCGGTCGAGCGCCTCGCCTGGGTGCTCGCGCACGCGGTCGCGCAGGGCGGGGCCAAGGAGATGGAGCGCGCCCGACAGGGCGCCGACCCGGCCTTCGAGCAGGCGGCGACCCGGGCGCTCTCCCTGCAGGACGAGGTGCAGCGCTGGACCGCGGCGCTGCGCGAGGCCAGCGGCGACTCGGAGATCGAGCGGGTGGTGGCCCCGCTGCTGCGCCGCGCGACGGAGATCGTCGGTCGATAGGGCCGAGGGCAGCTCTTCCGTGGGGAGTCCAGCGAAGTCCAAGGTGGACACGCGCCCCGCACCTCCCTAGGATGCGCGCCTCCCCTTCATGCGCATCGGCATCTTCAGCGACGTCCACGCCAACATCGAGGCGCTCTCCGCGGTCGTAGAGACGCTCCGGCGTGAGGCGCCCGACGTGATGTACTGCCTCGGCGACGTGGTGGGCTACGGGGCCTCGCCCAACGAGTGCGCCGACCTCGTGCGCAGCGTCGCGAAGGTCACCATCCTCGGCAACCACGACGCCGCCGTCGCGGGCCGCATGGACTACAGCTACTACTACGAGGCCGCGCGCCGGGCGCTCGACCTCCACGCCTCGCTGCTCACCGCGGAGAACCTCGCGTGGCTCCGGGCGCTCCCCTACAAGCACATCGTCGGCGACACCGGCGTCCACCTCTGCCACGGCTCGCCGGTGCGCATCGAGGAGTTCGACTACATCTTCGCCCCCGAGCAGGCGCGCGACTGCCTCTCCATCTTCCCCGAGCTCGGGCAGCTCACCCTCATCGGGCACTCGCACCTCTGCAAGGCCTTCGAGCTCTCGGCCGACGACGTGGTCGAGCTGCAGGGCCCGCCCAAGAGCTTCACGCTGCGCCCCGACCGCAAGTACATCGTGTCGGTCGGCAGCGTGGGTCAGCCCCGGGACTACGACAACCGCGCCAGCTTCGTGATCTACGACTCCGAGACGAGGAAGTTCGAGTTCCGTCGGGTGGAGTACGACATCGAGGGCGCCGCCCAGAAGATCTTCGACGCCCGCCTCGAGCGCAACTTCGGGCACCGGCTCTTCATCGGCGTGTGAGCGTCGGGCCGCGGCTCCAGCCGAAGCTTGCGGCCACGGAGAAGGTCGTCGCCCCGAGGCTCGTGACGAAGTCCTGACCCACGCTGGCGTCGAGCTGCAGCCACCGCGTCGGCCGCCACTGCGCGCCCACGTCGAGCGCGAAGACCCCATCGACGGCGCTGAACTCCCGGCCTTCGCGGGTGGGGCCCACCTCGGTGACGTTCATGAACATCGCGCCGAAGCGGACGCCGGCGTTGAGCACCACCGGCCCCACCCTCAGCCGCGGCCCGGCGCTCACCCAGGCCAGCGTGGTGAAGCGCGCCCGGAAGGCGGGCGCCAGCTCGCCGCGGATCGTCGGAAACTCATAGAGGTCGGCGCCGACCCGCACATAGAACCAGCGCGCGTCGAAGCCGATGCCCGCGGTGAAGCCCGCGAGCGCCATCTCACCGAAGCCGAGCTGCTTGCCTGTGAGGCCTGGCGGGGGTGCGCTCCCTCGCGGGCCGCGCTGCGGACGGAAGCACATCGCGCCCGGGTCGAAGCTGCTCAGCACGAAGCCCGCGCGAACGAAGATGCCCGTCGCCAGCGGATCGACGCCCGTCTGCGCGTGCGCCTCCCTGGAGGCGAGCGACGACGCGATGAGCGCGGTCATCGCGACTCCGAGGCGGGTGGGACAGGGCATGGGCAACGGCCTCAGCAATGGATGTTCCGCCCGGAGCGAACTGCGTTTCAAGGGGCTGTGGCGAGGGATCGTACTGGCTGTTGTGTTCGCCACACCGGCCACCCGAGACGCCACCCCCCCCGGACGGTCGGCCGCGAGGGGGCATGGAGTCGATCAGTCGCTGTGAATGTGGCGGAGCGGCGGCTTCACCGTGAGCACCGAGCAGGGGGCGTGGCGCACGACCGCCTCGGCGACGCTGCCGAGCAGGAGCCGGTCGAGGCCTCGGCGGCCGTGGGTGCCCACCACCACGGCGTCGGCGCGGATGGCGCGCGCGTGAGCGACGATGATCTCCGCGGGGGAGCTCCCGGGGTGCGCCGAGAACTGCAGCCGCACGTCGGCGGAGTGGCCGTGGTGCCCCCGCTCGGTCTCCACCAGGCGACGGAGTTCGTCGCAGGCGTGCTCGGAGGAGCTCATGGAGGCGAGGTCATCGGGGTCGGGTGCGATCACCGTCATCACATGGAGCTCGGCGGGCGCGCCGCGAGCGGCCACCTCGAGGGCGGTGTGAAGGGTGAGAGGTGAGCAGTCGCTGAAATCGAGCGCGACGAGGAGACGGAGCATCGATCCCTACAGATCTGGGCCTGAATGGTGGAGGTCGGAACGTCAGGCAGACTTGCCGGACGGCGGAGGCGGCGGAGGCTCGGCGGAGGCGTCGTTGCCCTCGCGCAGCCCGCGCTTGAAATTGCTGATCCCCTCGCCCAGCCCGCGACCCAGCTGCGGGATCTTCGTGGCTCCGAAGATGAGCACCACCAACAGCAGGATCACGACGAGCTCAGACGGTCCAAGACCCAACATGGGATTGAGGCTCCTTCCAGGGAACTGAAGACAGAGGGTTCTACACCGCGCCTGCGGTATGGGGCAACCCGACGTGGCTTGCCAGCGCCTCCAGGTCAATCCGAGACACATGCACCGTCAGCCGGGGGACCTTCGCCGCCACGGCGACGCGGTGCCCGGAGTCCAGGTCGACGCGCTCGAAGCGCCAGCGCGACTCGTCGTCGCCGAGCGAGGGCTCGAAGCGCACGCTCGGAGGCGAGGCGTCGGGCGAGAAGGAGAAGTCCCGCAGCGGCAGCGCGAGGCCCATCCCGCGGGCCTTGATGTAGGCCTCCTTCAAGGTCCAGAGGGCGAGGAAGCGGTCGCGGTGGCGCTCCGTCGGGAGCGATCGCAATCCGTCGACCTCGAAGGGGGAGAAGAAGCGATCGGCGACCTCCAGGGGTCGCACCGAGCGGTCGAGGCGCTCGACGTCGACGCCCACCCAGGGGTCGCACCCGAGGGCGAGCACCACCATCCCGCGGGTGTGAGAGAGGTTGAAGTGCAGCCGGGACTCCGGCGAGGCGATGCCCGGGCGGCCGTGGGGGTTGAGGGCGAAGCGCCACGCGCGCCGGTCGACCGGCGTCCAGGTCGACAGCACCGCCCTCAGCAGCGCCCGGCCACACAGGAACTCCCCCGCAGCCCCTTCGTCGCCGAATCGTGCGTGGCGCGCACATTCCTCCTCGGGGAGTGCGCGGCGCAGCCTCGTCGTGAGCTCCTCCGGGAGGCGTCGGGGGATATTTACACAGCACAGTAAAACCTCTCCGGGCGGGAGCGGCGAGGAGACGGGCAGGAGGTGCTTCACGGGGCGCAGTCGAGGGTGACCGAGCGGAGGCTGGGGGTCGAGGCGCCGTCGCCCGCGAAGGTGGCGAGCACCTGCACGCGGCGGACGCCGAATCCGAGGGGCATGGAGCGGGCGGAGGTGGGGGCGATGGTCCAGGCGTTCCAGGTGCCGGGCGCGGCGTCGCGCTCGAAGCGGACCTGCACGGTGACCTCGCCGTCGGCGTCCCAGTGGAGCGAGGTCACGCGGCCCGACGCGGGGGTGAGCGGGCCGGAGAGCCAGTGGCCGACGCGGGCCCGACCGGGGAGGGTCACCGCCGCGGAGCGCCACACCTCGCGGGGGAAGGTGTTGTTGCGGTCGGCGGTCTCGGCGCCGATGCAGGAGGTGCGGCCGCCCAGCACCCAGAGCTGCCCGAGGTGGTCGACGCGCATCACCTGGTCGCTGCGCACGCGCGGCAGCACGACGCCGAGCGAGGCGCCGGACTCCCATGGGCCGAGGGTTCCGTCGGGGAGCAGCTCGGCCCACCAGACGCCGTCGTAGTTGTCGCCGCCCGCGTCGCCGCAGCGGGAGCGACCGCCCGCCCGGCCGCCCGCCATCACCACGCGGCCGCCGGTGACCACCACCTTCTGGTCGTAGTTGGCGGCCGGGAGCTGGCCCGCCAGACGCCAGGCGGAGAGGGTCCCGTCGGTCTGGATGTCGGCGACGAACATCCGGCGCTCGATGTTGGACACGGTCTCGCAGTCCTTGCGGCGGCAGCCTCCGAGGGCCCAGAGGTGCCGCGAGGTGCCCGCCCCGGCGAGAAACTGGTTTACCCCGTCGGGTAAAGGGGTGGTGCGACGCCAGGCGTCGAGCGAGCCGTCGGGGAGGAGGGTCGCGACGGAGACGTCGTCGGTGGCCAGGTCGCCGTCATCGCCGCCGAGGGTGTAGAGGAAGCCCGCGGTGAGCACGGCTTCGTGGCCGAAGCGCCGTACGGGGTTGTCCGGGGCGGTGTTCCAGAGAGGAATGTCACCGGCGGAGGGGGAGGACCAGCGCGCAGCGGCGAGCTGGCGGACGTTGTCGCCGCCGAGGTCCTGCGCGCCGCCGGTGAGGTACGCGCGGCCCGAGTGGGCGAGCACGATGTGATCGAGGAGGGGGAGCGGGTACGGGGTGCGCGCGCTCCACGGCCCGAGTGTTCCGTCGGGCTGCACCGGCGCGGCGATGAGCTCGGTGGAGGTGTGCGTCGCGTCGGTCTGGCCGCCGAGCAGGTACCACCAGCCGTCCATCACGAAGCCGTCGGCGTCGAGGGCTCCGCGAGGCAGCGGTCGGTCTTCGACGAAGGGCCCCGGGCGCGTCGAGGGCGCGAGGACCAGACCTCCGAGGGCGGCGTCGTAGACGAGGGACTGGGCGCTGTGGGGTCCGAGCTCGCGCCCCGCAGCGGGGAGCAAGGCCGCGCCGCGCAGGTTGAAGCACCCCGGCGGACCGGCGTCGGGCACGTCGGGGGAGACATCGACCGGGGGGAGACATCGACCGGGGGTGAGACATCGACCGGGGGAGCGTCCGTCGGGGCGGGGCGGTCGGCGGGCTTACCGAGGTCTGTAATCGAGGCGTCGCGACCGGCGTCCGTGGGCGCGGTAGACGCGTCGCAGGCGGCTAGGAGGGCGACGAGGGAGAGGGCGGGAGGGGGACGCAGCACCGTGCGAGCGTAGCGCGGCGCACGCTCTGACGGAGATCGCGTGACAGTCGGCGGTGGGCCTTGACGCAAGGGTCCGCTTGCCCACAATCGCGCCGCTCGCGAAGGGTCCCGATGACCGGGACCGCTCCATTTCGCAGTACGAAGGGTTTGCTTCATTGGACGCTACGCCCGCACCCGCCGCCGACTCGACCGAGCGCCCGGCCTGGACCATCGACGACGCCCTCGCCCTCTACCTCATCGATCGATGGGGCTCGGGGTATTTCACGGTCAACCCCGACGGGAACATCGCCGCCCGACCGCTACAAGAGCAGGGCGCGTCGATTCCGCTGCTGGAGGTGGTGAAGGAGGCGCGCGAGGAGGGCTTCCAGACCCCCTGCTCATCCGCTTCCAGGACATCCTCCACCACCGGGTGCGGACCATCAACGGGGCCTTCCAGACGGCCATCGCGGAGCACAAGTACCAGGGCGTGTATCGCGGGGTGTACCCCATCAAGGTCAACCAGCTCCGCGAGGTGCTGGAGGAGATCCTGATCGCGGGGGAGCCCTTCCACTACGGCATCGAGGTCGGGTCGAAGCCCGAGGTCTTCGCCGGGCTCTCGCAGCACAGCGACCCCGAGTCGCTCATCATCTGCAACGGCTACAAGGACGACACCTTCATCCGCACCGCGCTCGTCGGGCGCAAGCTGGGCAAGCGGGTGATCCTGGTGGCGGAGAAGCTCGCGGAGGTCGCGGCGATCATCCGCGTCGCCAAGGAGATGGGCGTCGAGCCCATGGTGGGGCTGCGGGTGCGGCTGCTGGCCAAGGGCGCCGGCAAGTGGGCCACCTCCGGGGGCGAGCACGCGAAGTTCGGGCTGAGCACGGCGGAGATCCTCGACGCGGGGCAGATGCTGCGCGACGCGGGGTTGGCCTCGGCCTTCAAGCTGCTGCACTTCCACATCGGGTCGCAGGTGCCCGACATCCTGATCATGAAGCGCGCGGTGCGCGAGGCCGCGCGGTACTACGCCAAGCTCCGGCAGATGGGCCACGAGGTGGAGTACATCGACGTGGGCGGCGGCCTCGCCGTCGACTACGACGGGAGCGCCAGCACCTTCCATAGTTCAATGAACTACACGGTGCAGGAGTATGCCGACAACATCGTCTACAACATCATGGACATCTGTGATGAAGAGAAGGTGGCGCACCCGACCATCGTGAGCGAGTCCGGCCGCGCCGTGGTGGCGCACCACTCGGTGCTGGTGGTGGAGGCCTTCGGCTCCATCGAGAAGACCCCGAGCGAGCCCGCGCAGTCGCCGGTGGTGGACCACAAGCTCATCCGCGACCTGCTCTACATCCAGCGGCACCTCACCGACCGCAATCTGATGGAGAGCTGGCACGACCTCACGGACATCAAGGAGTCTTCGCAGAAGATGTTCGAGCTGGGGATGCTCGACCTGATGGTGAAGGCCCGCGTCGAGTCGCTCTACTGGGAGATCGCCGAGGCCATCCAGAACCGCGCGAAGACCCTCGACCCGGAGGAGCGGCCGGACGAGCTCGGCGACCTCGACAACCAGCTCGCCGACCAGCACATCTGCAACTTCTCGGTGTTCCAGTCGCTGCTCGACCACTGGGCGCTGGGGCAGCTCTTCCCGATCGTCCCGATCCATCGGTTGAACGAAGAGCCCACGCTGGAGACCACGCTGGTGGACATCACCTGCGACTCCGACGGCAAGGTGTCGAAGTTCATCGACCTCAGCGACACCCGCGACACGCTGCGGCTGCACGAGGTGTCGGCCTCGCCGTACTACCTCGGCATCTTCCTCACCGGCGCCTATCAGGACATCATGGGCGACCTGCACAACCTCTTCGGCCGCGTGAACGAAGTGCACGTCTTCCTCGATGAGGACGACGAGCGCGGCTACTACATCGAAGAGACCCTGCCGGGTAACACCGTCGCGGAGGTGCTGGCGATGACCCAGTACTTCCCCAACAACCTCGCGCAGAAGATGAAGTCCCAGATCGACCAGGCCATCAAGGCCGACCGGCTGCGCCCGCAGGAGGGCATGCGCCTCCTCGCCGACTACGAGCGCGGCCTGAAGGAGCAGACCTACCTCTCCTTCAAGACCACCAACGGGAAGTAGTCTGTCGAGGCACTCTGATCTGTCGTCAGGATTGCCGTATTGCTTCGGTCTACTGTTCCATGAACAAGCCGCTCGTTTGACGCTGGGGTTCGCGCGTAACAGTTCATCGTCGTGGCAAGCTGCTCGTTTGACGCTGGGGTTCGCGCGTTGGCGCTCACCCCAGGCTATAACAAGTGACGACCCCGCGTTCGCGGGGTCTTTCGAACAGGAATGCCACTTCGATGGAGCCCGCAGCACGTCGATTGGACCTTCCGGAAGGTCCATCGAGTTTCGGTACGAAAGACCCCACCTCTACCTTGCCTGGGGTGAGCGCCAACGCGCGAACCCCAGCGTCAAACAGGCGACTTGCACCTCTGAACTGTTTCGCGCGAACCCCAGCGTCAAACGAGCAGCTTGCACCCCCTGAACGGTTACGTAGTCGCTACTTCAGGTGCTCGGCGTAGAGCCGATCGCGCCAGTCGAAGAACCTGCCCAGCACCGGGTCGTTGATGAACTCCCGGACCCCCTCGCCCACCCGCTTGGGCAGCGGGTTGTACCGGGTGTCCGGGATCTTCAACAGCATCGTCAGACCCGCGGCCGTGAGGTCGGCCATCGTCGGCTCCGGGCCGCAGAGGTAGCCCCGCTCGGCGATGCGCTCGCAGAGCTCGACCAGCATCGTGCGCACCGTCGTGCGCGCCTCGTCCAGCTGATGGCGCACCCCGGGGACGAAGGTCGCCGGGCGGGCCACCCAGCCCACCGCCCGCACCAGCAGCCGGGGGACCCTCGGCTTGCCCATCGAGGCCGTGCCCACGTCGGCCCAGAGGTCGCCGTCGCGCAGGGCCTCGTCCGCGGCGATGCCGGGCACGCGAGGGCCCAGCACGGCGTCGAGGCGCTCCTCCAGGTCGAGCACCTCGCGGCGACGCACGAAGTCCGAAGGCAGCATCGGGCGGGCGTTGGGGAAGGCGTGCTCCAGGTAGAGCCCGATCGCCGTCGAGTCGTGCACCACGCTCCCCTCGTGCTCGATCACCGGCACCTTGCGCTGGCCCGAGAGCTTCATCAGCGCGAGCTGATCGGGCCCCGGGCTGTGCTCGACGATGCGGTAGTCGAGGCCCTTGAAGTCGAGCATCAGCCGGACCTTCTCGGAGAAGTGACTCAAGGGGAAACGATGCAGCACGATGGTCATTGGATATCTCCCCCTCTCAACCGACGACTCCACTCGCCCGTAGATCCATGAGCTCCGAGGGCGCGAGGCCCAGCAGCCCCGCCAGCACCGCGTCCGTGTCCGCCCCCAGCACCGGCGCCGCCAGGAAGCCCTCGCGATCGGGCTCCCCCGCCCGCAGGGGATCGCCCGCCGTGCGAACCGTCCCCGCCTTCGGGTGCTCCATCGTCGCGACCATTCCCCGAGACAGCACCTGCGGGTCGGCGCACACCTCGGACACCCGCTGCACCGGCCCGGCCGGGACGCCCTCTTCGTAGAGGCGAGAGAGCCAGTGCGCGGTGCCCTCTTCGGACAAGCGTTGTCCGATGAGCGACTGCACCTCGGTCATGCGCTCTCGGCGCGCGGCCTGGGTGGCGAAGCGAGGGTCGGAGGCCCACCCGGGGCAGCCCAGCGCCCGGCAGAACCCCGGCCAGAAGGCGTCGGTGAACACCGCCACCACCAGGTGACCATCCCTCGTCGCGAAGCGCTGATACGGAACAGCGTGGGCGTGGCCCGATCCCTGGCGGCCCATGTCGTCCCCGGCCATCAGCCAATTGCCAGCAGCGTAGGTCAATAGCCCCACCTGACAGTCGAGCAGCGACAGGTCGATGAAGCGGCCGACCCCGGTGCGCTCCCGCTCGTAGAGGGCCGCGCTCACCGCCAGCGCCGAGAAGAGCCCTCCACCGAGGTCGCCCATCGGGACGCCGCAGCGCACCGGCTCGCCGTCGGGCTCACCGGTCAATCCCATCATCCCGCCGCGCGCTTGGAGGGTGAGGTCGAATGCGGGGAGGTCCCGGTCGGGGCCGCTGCGCCCGAAGGCCGTGATGCCACAGACGATCAGCCGCGGGTTGTCGGCCATGAGGGTCGCGGCGTCGCAGCCCAGGCGCTCGGCCACGCCGGCGCGGAAGTTCTCCACCACCACGTCGCAGCGAGCGGCGAGCCGGCGCAGCAGGGCGCGGCCCTCGGGGCGGGCGAGGTCGAGCGCCACCGAGCGCTTGCCTCGGTTGACCGAGAGGAAATACACGCTCTCCCCGTGGAGGAAATGCGGGCCCACCGCGCGGATGTCGTCGCCCACGACGGGGCGCTCGATCTTCAGCACCTCGGCCCCCAGGTCGGCCAGGAGCATGGTCCCATAGGGGCCCGCGAGCATCCGGGTGAGGTCGAGCACTCGCACTCCGCGGAGGGAGTTCATGGGCACATCCGTAGCAGGAAGGAGTAGCCCATGGAGCCCGCCACGGCGTTACGCTGATATCCGATCAGGGCTCCTCCCCACGGGGAGGGCGCCACCACGTCGAGGGTGCGCACCGGGTCGTTGAGGAGGGTGCGCAGGTCGACGAAGCGGGCCTCGTGGTCGTACTGAAGGGTCACCAGCCGCGCGTCGACCTCGGTGCGGCGAATGCCCAACACCGTCAATGAGCGCATGGCGCCCGCCTCGTCGACGCCCACCAGGATCGACGGTCGCTCGATAGGCCCCTCCAGCCTCCGTGGGCGCACCCGCAGCCCGCCGCGCTCGCCAAGCGCCGCGAACCAGCCCGCGCGGTTGCCGTCGGTGAAGGTCACCCAAGGCCCCATCGGGCCGGCGCTGAGCTCGCGCCAGTGCACCACCCCCGCGTCCTGGGAGAGCACCTCGCGAGCGCGCTCGCGGCAGTCCTCGTCGAGCCACACCGCGGAGAGCCCCGAGCGCTCTCCCGACACCAGCGCCACGAAGCCGTCGCCCGAGGCCGTCACCGCGTCCGGGACCACCCCAGTCGGGCAGCGCGCGGTCGACCCGAGGTCGCCATCCTCGTCGATCAACACCCGCTCGGTGCCTCGGAGCGTCTCGAGGAAGACCGCAGCCGGGACGGAGGTGCTCCCCGGCCGCGCTACCACGGAGAGCCTGCCGGTGAGGGCCGCGTCGAGGGAGGCCACCGTGGGCTCCGCTCCGTCGGCCACCCGCACCACCTGCACCGTCGCGTCTTCGCGGGTGGCGAAGGCGACGCGCTGGGTGCCGTGGACGACCGCCAGGGCCGCGCGGTCGAGGCCGCCGACGTCGTTGGAGAGGGCGACGGGCTCACCCGACACGGCGCCGTCGGGGCGCAGCCCGCGGAGGTAGAGGGTGCGGCCGTCGAGGACCAGGGCGCTCCATCCACGGCCGTTCCAGGCGAGGTGGGGCGTGGGGAGGCCCTGCTGGGTGCCGACGGTGCAGGCGACTCGCGGCGGCGGGCGAACCCGCGCGGCGCCACAGCCCACCACCGCCGCCAGGCTCAGCGCACCTGCGATCGAGGAACGAACACCGCGCTCTGCCATGGTCCCAATGACACCGTCACCTGTCCGCCATTGCCGACGGTGGCCGTCCGGGGCTCGGTGCCCAGGATGTTCACCAGCTCGGTGCCCTCGGGCTGGCTGACGGTCATCGCGCTGCCCCCCGTTCGGGTCGTCGCCGTCTCCGCCGTGCCGTCCTTCGCGTGGATCACCACCAGCGCGAATTCCATCCTGTCCACCCGCTCGAAGGCGAGCATCCCGGCGTCCTGCTCGGCGCCCGTGTGCTCCGTCGTCCAGCGCACCGAGAAGTTTCCGCGGCGCAGCGCGGGGTACGTGCGCCGCGCGTTGATCAGCCGACGGGTCCACCCGAAGGTGCTGATGGAGCCGTCCCGGCGGGTCTCGTTGGTGGGGAAGCCGGTGTCCCAGAGCCGCTCGCGGTTGGAGGGGTCGTTGCCGCCGCGGAAGTCCTGCTCGGTGCCGTAATAGAGGCAGGGAATGCCGTCTTCGGTGAGCAGGTAGGTGAGCGCCGCCAGCATCCGGGGGCGGAAGCGCTCCACGTCCGCGGGGTTGTTGCCATTGACCAGACCGGAGGAGCAGTCGCGCCCGTCGCCCCGGCGGATGTCATCCACCACGGTGGGGTTCATTCCATAGAGGAAGCGCGACACGTCATGGTTGTCCATGAAGTTGACCAGCGCCTGGGTGGGCGGCACGCCGATGCCCTGGGGCTGCGGCGTCGCCGAGAAGTCGCGGAGCCGCTCGGAGTAGAGGGTCTCGATGTCCCGGGTGTTGCCGTGCCGCACTGGAAGATGTTGTCGAAGACCCGGTACTTCTGCGGGAAGTAGAACACCGAGTCCATCTCGTTGGGGTTGGTGTACGAGCCCACCAGCCGGTCGTCGCCGTCGAAGGCCTCGCCGAACATGAAGAAGCGCTGCTTGCCCGCCCGCGTCGCGCGCTGCCTGATCTGCGACCCGAAGTATTGCCAGAACCCGTGCTCGACGTGCTTGAGCGTGTCGATGCGGAAGCCGTCGATGTCGGTGAGCTCGACCCAGCGCCAGTAGGCCTCGACCATCGCGAGGCGCACCCGAGGGTCTTCGGTGTTGACGTCCTTCAGGCCGCCCGGGAAGTCGCCGAGGAGGGTCTGCTCTCCGGGCTGGCTGCTGACGTTGTCGTAGGTCGTGATGCGACCGCGGCGGTGGTAGCCCTCCGGGCGAGCGAGGATCGCCTGCGAGGGGAGGATGTCCGAGCGCGGCGGCACCCGGAAGATCTCGGGCATGTTGAGGAAGATGACCGGCGCGTCGCCAGCGGGGCCGAGGGAGGTGAATGCCTGCACCGGGCCGCGGAGGTTGTAGTCGGGGTCGTACTCGGTGACGCGGGAGATGGGGCTCCTCGCGCCGCCGGGGTTCTGGAAGCCCGACACGTCGCCGCTGCCGCCGAGGAACTCGTCGGGTCGGCCGTTGTTGTTGATGTCATAGAAGAACATCTGACCCATGTGGTTGGTCACGATGTCGACGATGACCTTGATGCCCCGCGCGTGGCACTCGCGCACGAGGCGGCGGAGCATCGCGAGGTCGCCGAAGTGGGGGTTGAGCGCCGTGAGGTCGGAGGCCCAGTAGCCGTGGTAGGCGTCGAAGCCCGCGTCGGTGTCGACGTTGCGCACGATGGGGGAGATCCAGAGGGTGGTCACCCCGAGGCGCTGGATGTAGTCGAGCTGCTGGATGACCCCGAGCCAGTCGCCGCCCTGGTAGCGGCCGAGCGCGGTGCGGTCGACGCGCACGTCGTTGCCCGTGTCGCCGTCGGCGAAGCGGTCGACCAGGAGCTGGTAGATCACCTCGTCGCGCCAGTCGGTGACGTGCGTGGCGATGGGCTGCTGGGCGTAGTCGTCGATCTCCCCCAGGCAGGATGCCCCGCCCAGGAGGGTTCCCAGGAGTCCCAGCGTCGCGAAGAGTCCTCGGAATCTCACGGGCGCGAAGCCTATACCCCCGCGACGCCGCGAGGGAAGCACTCACCGCATCAGCGCCAGCGCGAGGAGCGCGAGGAGCGCCAGCGCCGCCGCCACGGTCGCCGCCACGCGGAGCACCGAGCGGCGACGGGCGCGCTGGAGCGAGAGCCCCGAGGAGCCCATCGCCGAGCGCACCGAGGGATGACCCGAGGACTCCGCCCGGGAGAGCAGCGCCGCCGCGTCGTCGAGCGCGCCGCGTGACACCAGCGCCACGGCCTGGGCGTCGAGCCGACTACCGAGCTCGGCCGCCAGCGCCTCTCCCTCCGCGTCGCCGGGAGCGGTGACATGGAGCTCGCCCAGGAGGTCGAGCGCGCGCGCGTCGAGGCCTCGCTGGAGCGCCGAGCGGGCGTCCTCCAGCAGCGCCCAGGAGGAGCGCTTGTGGAGCCGACGACCCGCCACGCGCTCGGCCTGCACCAGCCGCGACACCGCGTCGGGCCAGCGCACCGCCGCGCCGCGCTCGGCCAGCCGCTGCGCCTCGTAGAGCTCGCCCCGCTCGGCCATCGCCAGCACCGCGTCGCCCAGCGCCGTCGCCGCGTCGCGGGCGGAGGCGTGGCCGGGGTCTTCCTCCGCGAGGGAAACCAAGGCGTCGATGGCGGCGTCGAGGGAGTCGGAGGCGATGAGGGCGCGCACCGAGGCGACGGCCGACTCGGTGGCGGCGTCGAGGGGGGAGCGCTCGGCCCACACCCGCCTCCGGGCGCCGTGCACCCAGAGCGTGAAGGGCTCGTCGTTCACCCGGACCTGCAGTCGCCACGCGGGGTAGCGCCAGACCACCACCTGCTGGCGGGTCACCCGCTGCCCCTCGGAGGCGCGAGCGGCCTCCGCGGAGAGCAGGTCGGCGAGCGCGGCTCCCAGGTGGTCGTGAGGGAGCTCGCGCGCCAGGGCGGCGGGGTCGATGGCGTCGGCCTCGAGGTGCACCACCGCGGCGGCCTCGCTGCCGGGGACGCCCACCTCCCCGGAGAGGCCCGGGGGAAGGCCCACGGAGACCACCGCGCGGGCGCGCACCCCGAGCGCCGACTGGGACACCCAGGGGCGGGTCTCGACGACGCCGTCGGCGCCGCAGGTGGGGCACGGGCAGTGGCCGACCCCCTCGCAGGCGCGGCACGAGACGCGGCCGAGGGAGCAGCCGCAGACCGAGTCGCCGCGGCCGTCGCAGGCGGGGCAGCGACGGGTTCCGCCGCCGGGGACGAGCACCTCGCCGTTGCCGCCGCAGCGGCCGCAGCGGGAGCGACCGAAGCCGCCGCAGCGGGAGCAGACCACCGTGCCGACGGCGTCGCATACCTCGCAGCGTAAGCGGCCGGTGGGAGTCCCGGAGGGGGCGTCGAGGGCGCACCGGGGACACGGCTCCCGACGGGGGCGGAGCGAGAGCGGGGCGTCGACGGTGAGGCGGTCCCAGGTGTCGACGGGGGAGAGGTCGAGCAGCCAGGCGTCGATGGAGTCCTCGCCCGCGGCGCAGGCCTCGGGGCCCACCGCCACGGCGTCCTGGTCGTCGCTCCCGGTCACCACCCGCCGCTCGATGACCCGCGACTCCAGCCGCGTCGCGACGTGCGCCTCGAAGGCCGGGATCATCGTCACCGCGTCGACCACCATCGCCGCCCCGAGCGCGGCGAGCGGGTGCCTCGGCCGGGCTCGCGACCAGGCGTCCACCGCGTCTCGCAGGCCCGAGAGCGCCGCGTCGTCGACGCCCTCGTAGGCCACCGCGAGGCGGTCGAAGGCCACCTCGTGGCGGTCGCTGGTGAGCAGCTCCTCGCCGACGTCGTCCGCGGCCTCGGCGATCGGGTCTTCGGTGAAGGCCTCGTCCACCGAGGGCTCGTCCGCCGCCGCGGGGCGCTCCCTCGCGGCCTCCAGCCCGAGGCGCGTCGCCTCCGCGCGGCGCTCCCGCTCGGTCTTCGCCAGGGCCTCGATCTCCGCCTCGGCCCTCGCCTGCTGCTCGGCCCACTGCGCTGCGACGCGCTCGGCCCTCGCGGCCTCGGCTCGCCTCGCGGCCTCCTCGGCGCGCTGCTCCGCCTCGACCCGCTGCGTCTCGCCCTCCGCCAGCGAGAGCGCCACCCGCGTCGCCTCGTCCGCCGCGCGCTCCGCCTCGACGCGCAGCGCGCCCTCCCTCGCCAGCAGGTCGCCCAGCGTCGCGGACAGCTCCGTCTCGGCCCGCTCCCGCCGCGCCCGCTCCGACGCCGCGAGCTCCGCCGCGCGACGCACCTCCCCCTGCGCGGCCCCCTCCGCGGCCCGCAGCGCCGCCTCTCGCAGCTCGGCCTCCGAGCGCGCCACCGCCCGCTGGACCTCCTCCTCCGCCGCCAGCCTCGCCGCCTCGCGCCAGCGCGCCTCGAGCTCCGCCGGGTCGACCGCCGCGGTGGCTTCGGTCGAGCGCGCCCTGGACAGCGAGAGCTCGGTCATCGCCCTCGCGTGCTCGGCCTCCGCCAGCGCCCGCTCGGCCTGAAGCGCCGCCAGCGCCCGATCGTGCGATCGACGCGCCGCCTCGCGCTCCGACTGGATGCGCGCGACCTCCCGGTCGACCTCCCTCCGAAGGGCGTCCCTCGCCGCCTCTCGCTGCGCGGAGAGCTTCTCCGCAGCCACCCTCGCGGTTTCTCGCTCCAGCTGGGAGCGGGCGGCCTCCCGCTGCGCCGCGATGCGCTCGCTCTCCTCCAGCAGCGCCCTCTGCCGGGCGCGCCGCTCGGCCTGGGCCGCCTGGTCCGCGAGGGTCTCCGCGAGGGGCGCCGAAGGGAGCGGTCGCCCTGCCGCCAGCAGCGCCTCTCGCACCGCCTCGCGAGCGGCCCCTTCGCCCGCGGCGGTGAGCACCCCGAGGGCGGGCACGTGCCTCGCGGCCCAGAGCAGCGCCGTCCCCTGCCCCAGCGGGTCGCCCGGGGCATCGAGCAGCTCGGACCACACCGCGTCGTCGCGCCTCGACGGATCGATGCCGACGAAGCCCACCAGCGCCCTCCCCTCGGCGCCTCCGCTCGCGGTCGGGTCGCTGGGGATCACCGTGAGCCCGCAGAGCAGCGCGCACCGCAGCGCCGCGATGCCGGAGGGCGCCGCGCCTGCGCCGAAGCCAGCGCCCCAGCGGGTCATCGCCTCGCCGAGGCTCAGCCCGGAGACGCCGTCCTGGGAGTAGAAGCGACGGAGCCACTCGCCCACGAGGCCCGAGGAGAGCGCGGCCTCCAGGGCCAGCGGTCCTCGACGCCATGCGATCACGAGGTCGGCCGGGGTGTCGATGGCCGCCCCGGAGGCCCCGCGAGCCAGCACCAGGCCCGTCGCCCCGAGGGACCAGAGCAGCCGAAGCAGCGCCCCGTCGTCGGCGGTGGAAGGCGGAGCATCGAGCTCCAGGCCAGGCGCCGAGTGGGCCAGCCATGCGTGCAGCTCGGAGCGCACGTGGGCCTCGCGAAGGGCTCCCCAAGCGGCCGCCACGCGAGCCGTCGAGCGCAGGTCGCCGATGCCCTCGAAGCGCACCGCCCGGGTCGAGGCGCCCACCTCCACGAAGACCCGGAGCGAGGCCCGCGGAGCCCGGCGGTAGACCCCTCGCCAGAAGGCTCCCTCGTCGGAGTCGTGGGCGCGGGGGGCCGAGAGCTCGTCGATCCAGGCGGCGTCGCGCTTCGCCCGGGGGAGCGAGTCCATCCAGGCCAGGAGGGTTCCGTCGCGCCAGCGGTCGAGGGCCTCGGCGCGGGCCTCGGGCCGACGCAGCACCTCCCTCGCGAGCGCCGTCGGATCACCCACCGGCTTGGACGCCAGCCTCAGCGGCTCGCCCAGCGCCCAGGAGAGCCGCAGCTCGGCATGGACCTCGTCGCGCGCCAGGGCCTCGCACGCCGCCGCCACCGCGCCGTGGCCCTCGCGGCGAAACCACGCGCCCAGCGCCCTGCCCTGAGAGCGCACCCGGGAGGCGTCCAGCCGACCCGCGCGGAGGTGGGTGCGGAGCAGCTCCGGCGAGGTGACCGCGAGCCCGTCGACCGCGACGCCCTCTCGGCCCATCGCCCAGGCGAGGGTCCATGCGCCGACGAGCGCCGCGTCGGTGTCGGGGCCGCGGGCGAGGGCCTCGGACTCCAGGGCGATCGAGAGGAGCGCCGCGTCGCCGCGGTTGGCGCGCAGCCACGCCGAGAGTGCGCCGTCGCGGAGGGCCACCACGGCGTGGGCGACGCTCTCGGTGATGGCCCCGGCGGCAGCGTCGAGGGTGCGGGGAGCGCCGGGCAGCGCGTCGCACGGCGACCAGGCCAGGGATACATCGGAGTGTAAAGCGACGCCGAGGCGCTCGGCGACGGCGCGGGCGAAGTCCGGGGAGAGCCCGCGGCGGGCGGCCTCCTGGTCGAGGCGGCGAAGCTCCGGGGGGTGCAGCGCGCGGGCGTCGCCGGCCTCTCGGGTGATGAGGGCTTCCAGGGCGCGCTCGTGCCAGGCCATGAGCTCGGAGAGCGCGGCGGCGGAGAGCTCGCCCTGGCGAGAGAGGGAACCGAGGCGGCGGGCGAGGGCCGACCCGGCGACCTCCGCGCGGGCTCGCCACTCCGATCCTCGGCGGGTGACCTGGTTGAGCGCGGCGCGCACGAAGGCGAGGCGCTCGGCGAGCTCGGCGGCGGAGGGGGGGCGGGCCGCGAGGTCGGGCTGCGCGGGGTAGAGGGCGTCGAGGAGGGGGCGGTCGTCCTCGGCGAGGGCGGTCACGGCGCGGAGGTCGTCGTCGCTGACCACGCGAACGGCCCGAGCGAGGGGGCTCTGGGCGACCTCGTCGAGCTCCAGGAAGGCCTCGTCGGCGAGGGCCTCGGGGAGGTGCGGCGTGGGGTCCGGCGCCGCGGGGGCGTCGCTCTCCAGCTCCAGGAAGGCCTCGTCGTCGGAGCTCATCTGCGCGTGCCGGGGAATGCCAGGACCTTCCTGGCGATCATGACGCGCCCGGCGGTGGTTTCACCAGAAAGCGGGTCGCGCGTAGAGTCCGCGGCGGCTACGAAGCCCCCCACCCAATGGCGTTCTACGGCATCGACCTCGGCACCACCTACACGTCCGTGGCGCTCGCTCACCGCGGCGTGGCGAGGATGATCCCGCTGGAGTCCGGCGGCGTCACGCTGGCCTCCACGGTGCTGCTCGACGGGAGCGACCCCTCGCAGCCCTCGGTGATCGTCGGCCGCCGCGCGGCGCTCGCCTGGCGCGACCGCTGCGCCTCCCTCGGCTGCGCCCCTCCCCGCGTGGCCCTGGTGCGAGGCAGCAAGAACCACCTGGCGGTCACCCACTCCGTCGCCGGCGGCCCCCCGTGGTCGCTCGGGGCGATGGACCTCTACTCCACGGACATCGGCGCCCTGGTGCTTCGCGCGCTGCGCTCGTGGGTCGAGCGCACCCCGGGGCTGCCCCCCATCGACGGCGTGGTGGTCACGCACCCCCAGCGCCTTCGCAACCGGGAGCGACGCGCGGTGGCGCAGTCCGTCTCGCTGGCCGGACTGCCTTCCGTGGCGATGCTGCCGGAGCCCGACGCGGCGGCGTGGGCCTACGGGATGGGACAGCGCTTCGGCTCGCGGGGAGCGCGCTTCATGGTCTTCGACTTCGGCGGCGGCACCCTCGACGTGACGATCCTCCGTCGAGAGGGCGGCGGGAGCGCTGCGGCGCTGGAGGCGCTGGCCTCGTACGGGGTGCAGCTCGGGGGGCTCGGCGTGGACGAGCTTCTGCGGGAGCGCCTTCTGGAGCGCTACGCGGACGCCGCGCGCTCTCCGGGCCTCGGGCTCGACGAGATCGACGAGGCGTCGAGGGAGGCGCTGCTCTCGGTGGCCGAGGGGGTGAAGATACAGCTCAACCAGCACGCGACGCTCGACGCCAACCCCATGGCGAGGGTGGCCTCCCGCACGCTGGCGCTTCGCACCGAGGGGGGCGCGTCGCTGCCCCCGGCGGTGGTGCGCGTGACCCTCGGGGAGCTCGCCCGATGGACCGAGGAGCTCACCGAGCGCGCGGTGGACTGCGCCGAGGAGGCGCTCTCCCGGGCGGGTCTCGGGTGGTCGGGGCTCGACGAGGTGCTGCTGGTGGGCGGGTCGAGCTGGCTCTACCCGGTGCAGGCGCGGCTGAGGGCGCTGCGGGGAGCGGGCGCGGTGCGGATCTTCGACGACGCGGACGACCCGCTCAACCCGGCGTGCGCGGTGGCGGCCGGGGCAGCGCTCTACGCCGAGCGGTGTTTTACCGATGGGGGTAAGGCCGCGGCGGACTACCACGGGGTGATCCCCGACGCGCTGGGGGTGAGGGCGCGAGAGGCCGACCCGGCGAGGCCGGGAGAGCGGCGGGAGGCGCTGGCGGTGCTGGTCCCCGCGCTGACGAAGGTGCCCTTCGAGGGGCGGCGGGTGTTTCGCAAGCGGGGCGGCGCGAGGGTGCTGCCCATCGACGTGCTGGAGGGGGCCACGCTCTCCGAGGCGACGCCGCTGGGGCGCTTCGAGGTGGCGCTCGACGAGGGCCTGGCCGACGGGTCGCCGGTGGAGGTGATCCTGCGCGTAGGCCGGGACGGGGTGCTCTCGCTGGAGCTGCGCGACCCGAAGAGCGGGAGCTCGCGCTCGGTGACGCTGACCGACGCCGAGGGGCTCTACGCGGACGACGAGATGGACGCGCGCAGGGCCTTCCTGGCGGGCGTGACCCTCGACGCAGGCGCGTAGTACCTCAAGTCGCTCTCCACCACCGCGGCCAGCGCCCGGCCGCACAGCAGCACCAGCGCGGCGGTCGCCAGACCCGTCGCGACCGCGGGAAGCATCGGGCCGCCAGCGCTCGCAGCGCAGGCCGCGGCCCACGCCATCAGCGCCGCGGTGAGGGCCGCCGAGACCTGCCGCGCCGGGGTCGCCATCGCCACCAGCGCCAGCACCAGCGCCGGCATCGCGCCGAAGGACCACGGGCGAGCGACCCCGCCCGGCATCAACATCGCGGCCACCGTGAGCACGACGCCAGCGAGCAGGAGGGCGCGACGCACGAGGGCGCGGTCGCCGGAGATCCACGCGCCGGCGGGCAGCAGCACCAGCGCGCTGGTGAGCACCGCGGCGCCAGCGCGGGAGAGCGAGGGGACGGAGAGCGTCTCCAGGGCCAGCGCGGGGAGAGCGACCAGCAGGAGGAGCAGCGCCCGCATCGCGAGGCCGCCGAAGCGCGCCAGCATGAGCAGCGACGCCGCCCCGGCGGCCGCGCGGAGGGCGACCGCCAGCGGGGCCGAGCGCAGCGCGATCACGGCGGACAGCACCAGCGCCGCGCCTCCGAGGGACCACCCCCACCCGACCGGGGTGACCGGCCTGGGGGCCCGCGAGGGTGGCGCGCGCAGCGGCGTGTAGGCAGGGAGGAGGGAGGGACGAGGGTCGCTCTCCTCGAGGTCGGCGGAGTGCTCGTCGAGCTCGAAGGTCGGGGCCGGGGCCGGGGCGGAAGGGATGTCGATCCCGTCCTGCATCGCGGCGACCGGATCGAAGGAGGGCGGAGGCCTGGTCGTCACCGGGGTGCCCGAGGGCTGGGTGCTGCGGATCAACGGGAACGCGTCGGCCTCGGGAAGGTCGTCGGGCACCGCGAAGGGAGACGGCGGCGACGGGACCGCGGGCATCGGGGCGATGCCGAGCGCCGTGGAGCGGATGGTCGCCGCGGCGGACGACGACCTGGCGGGGACCTCGGGGGCCTGGGGCAAGGGAGAGGGTCGGGCGCCGACCCCGAGGGAGGTCTGCTTCAGGGTGCGGATGTCGAGGACGCTGCTCCGCTGGGGTGGGGCCTCCGGGGGGGCGGCGTGGTCGAGGTTCCAGGCGAAGGGGTCGAGGAGGGCGGTCGAGCGCAACGGGTCGACGCCGGGAGAGCGCACGGGCGCAGCGACGGGCGCAGGCGCGGGCGCAGCGGCTTCACGGGGGGACTGTGTCCCCAGGGCCATGGTCGAGCGGATTCCCCGGGCGCTCATGGGGCCTGGCACCGCGGGAAAGCCCGTGGGGGACGCGGAAGGCACCGGGCCCCGCTCTGGCGGCGGCTCGGAGCCCTGATCAGGGAGGTCCCATCGGTCTTCGGCGGCCTCGCGCGGCGGGACGCTGGAGCGGGACGGGTGGGGCGGCCGCGAGGAGACGGTCAACCCCGGCTGCATCGCCTGGAAGGAGAAGCCCGACAGCGAGCGCTTTCGCTTGCCCGCGATCACCCCGCCGCAGTGGGGGCAGGCCCTTCCGATGTACCCATCGGGCAACGGCTTCTGGCAATGCGGACACGCGCTGGCGACGCTCAAACCAACCTCAGGTGCACTCTCGGACACGCACTCCCGACACTAGCAGACTCCGCGCGCCGAACGCTCAACCGACCTTGCGCTGGCGCCCGGGCGACCGCGGCGCCGACGGACGACCCGTCCCGGGGACCCGCAGCACCACCCGGCGGGTGCGCGCGTCGACCATCTCCGAGGGCGAAGGCAGCGGCGCGTAGGGAGGCAGCGAGGCCTCGCCCGCGATCTGAGCCAGCCCGGAGAGCAGGTCGGGCACGGCGGACACCCGCCGCGACGCCTGGCTCGAGACGGCGGCGCGCATCGCCGCTTCGAGGGCGGTGCCGAGGTCGGGTGCGGTGAAGTCTGGCGACGCGGAGCGGGCGGGGTCGCCGGTGAGCAGCTCCGAGGCGAGGGCCCCGAGGGCGAAGAGGTCGGCTCCCGGGTTGGCGCGCTTGCCCACGCGAAGCTCCGGGGCAATGTAGGGCCAGATCTCCGGCGCGCGCTCGACGCGCTCGACGTAGCGCCGTGGCGGCAGCGAGGCGGCGAGCCCCGGGTCGAGCAGCACCACGGCGTCGGAGGTGATCGAGACGTTCTCGGGGTAGACCGCCCCGTGGGTGGTCATGGCGTGCAGTGCCTTCAGGCCCTCGTAGGCGCCGCGCAGCACGCCCAGCACCTGGTCGCGCTCCAGCCGCCGGTCGGCCGCGCGGTAGGCCCGCACGATCGAGCGCAGCGACGCGCCGTACACCCAGGTCGAGGCCACGAAGACCACCTCGTTGTCGACGCCCACCTCCGTCGGGAGCGCCGCGCCGGGGAGCGTCCTTCCGCAGAGCGCCCCGTAGCGCTCGATGAACTCCCGCCGCTCGGTGTCTCCCGGGAAGAGCGCCGCGGGAAGCACCTTCACCGCCATGGTGCGCCCGGTCGGATCGTGCGCCCGATACGTCGTCCCCAGCGGCCCCGACCCGTGCGACTCGAGGATGCGGTAGCGCCCCACCACGCGGTCGCCCGAGGCGTACGGCGCCGCCGGGCGGGCGAGCGTCTCGATGGTCTGCGCCAGCTCCTTGGGGAGCACCGCGCCGCACCGCAGGCAGCGGCGCATCGAGGGCGTCACGCGGCTCTGGCACTGGGGGCATCGCATCGGCGCTGGGCGCACGCTACCACGTACGCGCGGCGCTTGACGTCCCGGGCGGGGCCATGCGACCCGACGTCTCCACCGATGCGAAGCCCTGTTGCGCGCCTGCTCCCGCTGTTCTTCGTCGGCCTGCTCTCGCCTGGGCTCGCGGGGGCGCAGCCCGCTCCTCCGCCCTCGGCGGACGCCGGGGTGACGCCCGCGGAGGCCGCGCGGCGGGCGCAGGTGGTGGCCCGCGTGGGCGACCAGGCGATCACCGTGGGCGAGTTCGAGGACATGCTCAACGAGGCCCCCGGGCCCGTGCGCCAGCGCTACCTCGCCCCCGCGGAGCGTCGCGCGTACCTCGAGAACCTGGTGACGACCTTCCTGCTGGCCGCCGAGGCGAGGCGCCAGGGGCTCGACCGCAACCCCGAGGTGTCGGCGTCGGTGCGTCGCATCCTGTCGCAGCGGCTGGAGCAGCGCGCGGTGCTCGAGTCGGTCACGCCGGAGTCCATCTCCGCGAGCGAGGTGACCGCCTACTACCAGGCGCACCTCGCGGACTACCAGCAGCCCGAGTACCGCCGCGCGACGGTGATCATCACCGCCGACCGGGAGACCGCCGCGAGGGCCATCGCCGACGTGCGCGCGGCGCGGGGCGACCTGCGGCGGGTGAGAGAGCTGGTGCGGCAGCACTCGGTCGACGAGCCCTCCAAGGCCCGCGACGGGGACGTGTTCTACTTCCAGCGCAGCGGCGCGCCCACGGGCGATGGGCAGCCCGTCGACCCGGCGCTGGCCGCGGCGGTGTTCACCCTCGGCCGGGAGATGGACGTCACCGCGCAGCCCGTGGCGCTGGCCAACAACCGCTTCGGCGTGGGGGTGCTCACCGGGACGCGCCCCGCGCTCCGCCGCGAGGTCACCGACCCCGGCGTGGTGGCGACCATCCGGGGCTTCCTGGTGCGCGACCGTCGCACCCAGCGCACCGCGGCGCTGCTCCAGGAGGCGCGCGACCGGCTGCACCCGGAGGTGCACGAAGACCGCCTCGACCTGATCCACCTCCCGCCCGGCGAGCTGGGCAACCTGCCGCCCTTCGACCCGCACGCCCGCCCGCACGCCGACCCGCACTGATGCCTTCGCTGAGGGCGCGAGGGCTGCGCAAGGCCTACGGCGACTGCGTCTCGCTGGACGACGCCTCGCTCACCCTCACCCCCGGCCGGGTGCACGCCCTCGTCGGCGAGAACGGCGCGGGCAAGAGCACCCTCATCCGCTGCCTCTGCGGGCTGGTCGCCGCCGACGCCGGGAGCGTCACCGTCGACGAGTCCGAGCTCCCTCCCGGGGACGTGCGCGCCGCGCTGGGCGCTGGCATCGGCGTGGTGCACCAGCACTTCATGCTGGCCGAGGCGCTCACCGTCGCCGAGAACGTCGTGCTGGGCGCCGAGCCACGGCGCGGTCCCTTCGGGTGGCTGCTCGACCGCGACGCGATGGACGCCCGGGTGCGCTCGCTGGCCGAGGCGCGGGGGATGCCCGTGGACCCTTCGGCCACGGTGGCCTCGCTGGGCGTGGGCGAGCGGCAGCGGGTGGAGATCCTGAAGGTGCTGCACCGCGGGGCGACGGTGGTGCTGCTCGACGAGCCGACGGCGGTGCTCTCTCCCGCGGAGGTGACGGAGCTGCTGGCGGCGATCCGCGCGATGGCGGCGCAGGGCGCGGCGGTGCTGCTGGTGACGCACAAGCTCGACGAGGTGTTCGCGGTGGCGGACGAGATCACCGTGCTGCGCCGGGGCAAGGTGGCGCTCACCACGGAGGTCGCGGCGACGAGCCACGAGGCTGTGGTCGCGGCGGTGGTGGGCGACGCGCAGCATACCGTGTCGGGTAAAGCTGGCGAGGCGGCGGAGGGAGCGGCGGGCGAGGCGCTGTCGGTGCGCGGCGTGCGAGGCGGAGGAGCGGGTCCGTTCACGCTGACGCTGAGGGCGGGCGAGGTGCTGGGGGTGGCTGGGGTCGAGGGCAACGGGCAGCGGGCGCTGCTGGAGATGCTCTCGGGGATGCGCGCTTGCGAGGCGGGGACGATCACCCTGGGCAGCGAGGACGTGACGAAAGAGACGGTGGCCGGGCGGCGCGCCCGTGGCGTCGGCTTCGTCCCGGAGGACCGCGAGGGCCACGGGCTCTTCGCGGAGCTCACGGTGGCGGAGAACCTCGCGCTGGGCGAGGTGGCGACGGCGACCCTGGGGAGGCCGCTACGACGGGGCGGCGGCGAGGGAGGTCGCGAGGGAGGCGATCGCGCGCTTCGACGTGCGGCCGACGGACCCGGACGCGGTGCTGTCCTCGCTGTCGGGGGGCAACCAGCAGAAGGTGCTGATGGCGAGAGAGCTGCGAACGGCGACGCGGCTGCTGCTGGTGGCGCAGCCCACGAGAGGGGTCGACCTGCGGGCGGCGGAGGTGATCCGCGGGGCGCTGCGGGGGCTGAGAGCGAAGGGCGTGGCGGTGGTGCTGGTGTCGTCGGAGCTCGACGAGCTGCGAGCGCTCAGCGACCGGGTGATGGTGCTGCGACGGGGCGCGGTCGTGGGCGAGGTGCCCGCGAGCGAGGCGACGGACGCGACGCTGGGAGCGTGGATGGTCGGGGGGTGAGCGGGGTGTTTGCGGCGCCAGCGATTGTGGTGCGTCTTGCGGACGTGATAGCGGAATTCGGATGATCGCTTCTGGGAGAGAGACTGCGACACGCCCTCGGACTCCCGACCAGGAAGACCTCGAGCGGCTGCTGTCAGAGTGGCGCGTCATCACAGACCGCGCATCGGTGGACCTTTCGGAGTGGGCCCTGTGCTTCGATCGCATCGCGGCCGAGGAGGATGCGCTGCGCTCACGCGGGCATTGGTTTCACGGGCCCGACGACACCTTCGGCGTACTCGGCATCCAACGAGACGAGCTGCCGCACTCCGCGATGATCGCGTGGCTGCTCGACCCCTGCGGTCGCCACGGGCTCGGCCCGACCATGCTCCGGGAATTCCTCGCCGAGGCGTACCCGGAGGGGCTCCCTGCGGCTCTCCTTCTCGCTCTTCCCAAGGCCCGAACGCGCTGCGAAGAGCAGCGAGGAGAGTGCCGGGTCGACATCGTGATCCGCGCCGGCTCCGAACTCACGCTGGTCATCGAGAACAAGGTCGAGGCGACGGAGTGCTTGGGCCAATGCGACGCGTATTTCAAAGCGTACCGATCGGAGCCTGGGGCTCGATTCGTGTTCCTCACTCCCGACGGCCGTACACCCATCAGCGCGACCGGGTCCGCCGCGGGGGCGTTTCGCGCGTTGAGCTACCGTCAGGTTCTCCTGGCGCTCGACCGATCGCTTGAAACCGCCGCGGGAGTCGGCCCAGCTGGTGTCACCGCGGAAGGCCGACAGGTGGCCGAGAGCTACCGCCGAACGCTCAAGAGGGAATTCTGATGAGCATCAACGATGAACGTGTCCGCTTCTACCTCCGCAACCGGGAGCGCATCGAGGAGTGGGCGGCGCTGCGGAAGCAAGCAACAGCGGCGGTCGATGGATGGCTCACTGGCCTCCATCCCACAGTGACCGAGCTGGCGGCGGGGCTGCGAGCCCAGCCGAATCCGCGCCTCGATCCCGACAATGAATGGCCCACATTCCAGCTCGTTCGACCGTCGTGGCCTCTCCACGTGTCGGGCGAACCCATCGCCTGCGTCGCTCTTCAGTGGCACCGCGGCTATGTGACCCTCGGATCGGGGGAGCCTCCGTACGTCGGAGTGTATTGCCGCAGCGCTGAAGCGCTGGGAGCCCAGCTTCGCGCTTCGGAGGCTGTGAAGACAGCCCGGCAGGCGTTGAACCACAAGATGACGACGTTGTGGCTGGCCATCGGATATGTGCTGCCTGGACCGGAGGTTCCCGAGTCATTCGACGCATATCGAGACTCGTTGATGACGGAACTCGCCCGAGCCTGGCGCACCTACGCACCGCTCATCGACGCCGCCATCGCCCCGCCTGCGTGACGCCCTCCACTCCTACAGCCGGATCACCGTGATCTCCCGTCCGCTCGCCGTCACTCGCGCCTCGACGCGCAGGCGCTCGGGCAGGTCGGGCTGCCCGCTCCGCTGATCGAAGAGCACCAGCCAGCCGCGCGAGGTGCCGAAGCGCGCGAGGTACTCCTCCAGCTGGCCGAGGCCCGCGACGGTCGGGTCGCGCGACTTGTCGGCGTCGCGCCATGTCTTCACCTCGACCCCGAGGCGCTCTCCCTGCACCTCGACCCCCAGGTCGAGGCGCCCCGACCCCAGCGCGAGCTCACGCTCGACGCGCCCTCCGCCGTTCACCACCCGATGCAGGAAGGCCATCAGCACGAGGTGCGGCGCCGCCTCGGGGTAGGCCGACGCCCCGCGCAGCGCCTCGCCGTGCTGTAGCCAGAACGCCACGAAGGCCTCGCGCAGCCGCTGCCAGTCGACGGTGCCGTCGGCGCGCAGCCACGTCGGCGCGAGCTTCGGGATCGACGCGCGCATCGCGTCGGTGAGCGATCGCACGATGATCTCGCGGTAGATCGGGTTGGCGACCTCGACGGCGCCGTCGTCGTCGCGCCGCACGAGGCCGAGGTCGGTCACGAAGCGCAGGTCATCCGGCGCGAGCGACGCGAGGGCGGCGCCCTGGATCATCGGCTCGACCACGGCGCGCACGCGCGGGTCGCGGAGCCGCTCGGCGAGGCTGTCGAGGTGCGTGTCCTGGCGCTCGATGAGCGCGTCGCGCGCCCGCTCGACGTCGGCCGCGGTGACGGCGCACGCCCGGTCGGTGACGAGCTTCGTGGTGATCACATACGCGAGCGCGTTGACGAGCCAGGGCTGGCCCCGGGTGAGCTCGAAGGCTCTCGCCACCGCGTCGGGCTCGAAGCGCTGCCCGGTGTCGGCGGTGTGCTGCGCGTACAGCTCCGCGACCTCGTCGGCGGTGAAGCCGCGCATCGTGAGCGACTCGACCTTGATGTTGAAGGGCGAGGCCGTGTTGAGCCGGTCGGTGCCCCCGGCGGCAACCTTGTAGTCGCGCACGTCGCGCAGCCCCACGAGCGCGAGCGACCACGGGAAGGCCGTCGGGCGGTAGTTGTGGCCCGCGCGCATCTGCCGGAGCACCGAGAGCAGCGCCTGGTCGCGCAACGCGTCGATCTCGTCGATGAAGACCACGAGCGGGCGCGGACACGCCGCCGTCCACGCGGTCAGCGCGGCCTGGATCCGGCTCCCGGGAGCGGCCTCGGGCCACGCTGGCGGTCGCAGCGCCGGCGGAGAGGCCCGCGTCGGCGCCACCGGCGAGCGCGGTCAGCGCGGTGGTCTTGCCCACCTGCCTCGGCGCGTGAAGGGCGAAGTACGCCTGCGTGTCGACGAGCGCGCGCACCTCGGGCACCCGCCGCTCGGGCGGCAACATGTAGTGGAGGTCGACCCGGCAAGGTCCTGCGGTGTTGAAGTGGCGCGGCATCGGAGGGCCGCAGGCACCATAGCGCGAAGCCCTACGGCGGACTCACCCTCATGGAGATCATGTCGAGCTTCTTGCCCGCTTCGAGCACCGCGCGGGGATAGAAGGTCCGGCGCCAGAAGACCCCCTGGTCCTTCCAGGCGAGCAGGCCCGCGCGGAGGGTGAGCGCCCCCATGAAGGCCTCCCCCAGCGGCCAGAGCAGCGCGCCGCGGAGCGGTCCGTCGAAGTGTCGCGAGAGCACCAGGTGCGTCGCCGTCGCCGCCGCGAGGGTCGCCGCGCCGACCACCGCCGCGGCGCCGCCCGACGCCAGCGCCCACGCCGGGATCACCACGTCGAGCACCACCGGCGCGATCCCGAAGAACACCGGGCGCCACCAGGAGAACCCGAGCATCCCGCCGCCCTTGTCGGCGCTGCGCACCAGCGCCGCGACCGAGTGCATGAACACCAGGTGCACGTCGGCGTGGCCCACCAGCACGCGGCACCGCGCGCCCCGCTGCTTCAGGTACGCGCCGAGCGCCACGTCGTCGGCGACCTCCATCCGCAGGTGGCCGAGGGCGTCGCTCTCGACCAGCGCGGCGCGGCGAACCAGCGTAAAGGCACCGACGCTCATCCCGATGGAGCTGGTGTCGTCGTTGCCGCGCCACGCCCGCCCCGCGAGCGGGAGCACGCGGATCATCGACGCCAGCGACGCGTCGATGAGCACCCCCACCGGGTGCATCTTCGGAAACACCGCCACCAGGTCGATGCCGCCCGCCTCGGCCCATGCGACGAGGCGCTCGAGGGCGCCAGGCTCGACATGCACGTCCGCGTCGCTGAAGAGCACCCACTCGCCGGTGGCGCGCTCCAGCCCGCGGGCCATCGCGTGCACCTTGCCCAGCCAACCCTCGGGGAGCGCCGTGACGTGCACCGCGAGCACCCGAGGGTCGGCCGCGGCCGCGCGGTCGATGATGGCCCCGGTGTCGTCGGTGGAGCGGTCGTCGATGGCCACCACCTCCAGCGAGGGGTATCCGCAGGAGAGCTTCGACGCGAGCGCGGCGCCGACGTGGAGGCCCTCGTCGCGCGCGGGCACGATGATCGACAGCAGGGGCCACGCCTCGCGCGACAGCACCGGGAGCTCGGAGAGCGCCGGGACCGCGCGGCGGATGCGCAGCGCCAGCCAGAGCTGGACCGACCACGCCAGCAGCACGAGGCTCGCGAGGATCAGCACGCGCGACTCATCGCGCCGAGGCCACCAGGGGGAAGCGCCAGAGCTGGTCGCTGAGGGCGACGCCCGAGCGGTTGATCACCAGGTGCTGCCAGGTGTCGACCTCCTGGCCGTCCTGGGTCTGCATCTGCTGGAGGTTCTGCGCGTACTGCCGGTGGAGGTAGTCCGCGAGCTCGCCCGCGCGCACGGCGCCGTCGCGGTTGTTGTCGGCCTCGGAGACGCCGCGCCGGAGGAAGTACGAGAGGTATCCGCCCGCCTGGAAGCGCTGGGCCACCTGGGAGAGCACGTCCTCCTCGGAGCTGTACATCCCGAAGCGGTTGCGCGACGAGCCGAACGCGCGCTCGAAGCCCCCGGAGTAGCAGCTGTCGAGCGCCAGCATGTCGACGTCGGCGCGCACCCCGTCGAAGAGCCTCGCCATCTGGTGGGCGGTGATCTCTCCGTCGCGCAGCACGATGGACTCGACGTAGCCATCCGGGTCGGCGGCGGCGTCGTGCGACTCCGCGCGGCTGCCGTGACCCGAGTGGAAGAACATGAACACGTCGTTGGCCCCGACCCGCGCGCTCATCGTCTGGAAGGCCTGCGACACCGCGGAGGTGGTGGCCTCCGCGTCGGTGAGCACCACGAAGTTCTGCGCGCTCCCGAGGTGCGCGTTGATGTACGCCTGGGCGAGCTGCCTCGCGTCGTCGGCGCAGCCGTAGAGGTTGCCGCGGCCGCCGTAGTCGGAGATGCCGACGAAGATGCCGTACATGTTGCCCTGCCCCGCGCGGCCTGCGACGCTGCCCACGGGAGCTCCGTTGGTCGCCACCGTCGGGCGCGCCGACGAGCTAAGCGTGAGGCTGAACGGCCCGGTGGCCCCGGGGCGGTAGGACGACACCTCGACCCGGTAGCTCCCTGCCGTGGGGAGCGTCATCGCGAGGGTGCTGTTGGTGTCCGAGGGGCTGGTGTCGTCGTTGCTCCACCGCTGCCCGTTGGGGGCGATGAGCGCGATCGTGGGGTCGAAGCCCGTGGAGGCGAGCCGCAGCGAGACCATGTCCCCCTGGCTGCCGTCGAGTCGGTAGGTGCGCACGAAGCGCCCGCCCGAGGAGGGGTCTCCAGGGGTCAGGTACTCGTTGACGGGGGTGCCGGGGACGATGGTTCCGCCGGGGCCGGTCTGCGCGTCGGGGGCGTTGTTGTTGGAGCCGGTGACCATGAGCCCCTGGCCCGGCGCGCCGGCGCTCACCTGGATGGTGTACGCGCCCGCCGTGGCCGGGGCGTAGGAGGTCGCCACGATGCGGTAGCGGCCGTCGATGGGGGCGGTGAAGTCGACGCGCGAGTTGGTGTCCTCCCTCGCCACGTCATCGTTCTCGACCGCGTCTCCGGTGGGCGGCTCGACCCGGAGCAGGGTGTCGAACTGCGGGCTCTGCATGGTGATCGCCACGCGCGAGCCGCGCTGGAGCGAGACCTGGTGCACCCGGAAGAAGCGTCCACCAGGGTCGCGCTCCGCCGATGGATCGAGCGTCCCCTGGAAGGTCTGCGCCACGGCCCCGGTTCCGTTCGGAGCCGACGGCTGCCCCTGCGGAGCCGGAGCCGGAGCGGAGGGCTGTCCGCCGGGCGCCGGCATCGGCACCATGGTCACCCCGTTGCCCGCCATCGGGACCGCGCTCGGCGTCGAGGGCGGCACCCCCGGCGATCCCATCGGCACCATGGTCACGCCGTTGTTTCCCATGGGCTGCATCGTCGGCTGCCCCATGGGCTGCATCGCTGCCCCATGGGCTGCATCGATGGCTGCGCGATGGGCTGCATCGACGGCTGCCCCATGGGCTGCATCGGCGGCAGCGGGGTGATGGAGAGCCCTGGGGGCGGCGGGGCGATCGGGATCACCGTGCCTGCGGGGTAGGGGTTGTTGGGCTGTCCGGTGGGGTACCACTCGGGGTGCACGCGGTGGCGGTCTTCGTCGTCGTTGGGCTTGTCGTCGGGCGGCTTGATGCGCCCCTCGACGATGCCGACGGCGAGGCCCACCCGGGCGGGGCGAGCGGGAGTCCCGGGCACCCCGGCGCGAGGGCGGCCGTCCGGGCCGAGCGCGTTGGGGCCGGCCTGCACCGGGCGCGTCGCGGGGGCCGATGGACGGTCGCGCTGGCACCCGAGGCCCTGCGCCGCGAGGAGGCCTAGCACGAGAGTGAGCGTGGAATGGTTCATGTCGGGTCTCCGGCCGGATGATACGTCGCCGCGCCCGCGGGTTGTCACGGGTCGTCGACCGAGGGACCTCTCACGCACCGCCAGCCGACGCCTCGGGCGCGCATCGACTCGGTGTGCCTCCCTCGCGTCGCCGCCCGCAGCCCCGACGGAACGCTGATCGCCCAGGTGCCTCCGCGAAACACCCGGAGCCCGTCGGGGGTCGACTCCGGGCCCGTGGGATCGATCGGCACCGCCGCGTCAGGCACCATGTACTGCGAGGCGTAGAGGTCCGCGGTCCACTCGGCGACGTTGCCCGCCATGTCGACGAGGCCCGTCGAGGTGACGTCCCTCCTCGACGCGCCGACCGGACAGGTGCCCAGGCGCGGCGACACCCCCGACCAGCACACCTGCTCGCCGGGAACCCCGTCGCCCCACGGGTACCTTCCCCCCTCCGGCCCGTGCGCCGCGAACTCCCACTGCGCCTCGGTAGGCAGCCTCCGCGAGCCGCCGGGGTGTCCAGGCCACTCGCAGTACTCCCGCGCCGCGCGCCAGTCGACGCAGTTCATCGGGTGGTCGACCCGGTCGGCGCGGCGCCAGTTGCAGTTGAGCCCCTCGTCGGGCGCCAGCTCCTGGGGATGACCGCGCAGCGCCCAGTAGCGCCCGTATGCGCCGACCGTCACCTCCGTGCGCTCCATGCAGAACCCGCTCATGTTCACGACGTGGCGCGGCCGCTGGTCAGGGTCCCCGCGGTCTTCCCGCGAGCCCATCAGGAACTGCCCCCCCGGCAGCCACACCATCCCCTCTGGGCAGTGCGAGCGCGTCGCCGCAGGCCGATGGAGCACACCCCCCTCCTGGCGCCTGGCTCACCGCCCTGCCCCGGCGATGCAGGGCCACGGGCACCGCCACCCCGACCAGCGCCAGCGCCAGCGCGCCAAGCGCCCACCCCCGTCGACCGGCCCGCGGCGGGGCGGCCACCGCGTGCTCCCACGCCGCCTCGGCCTCCTCGACCGACTGGAACCGCGCCTCCGGCTCGGCGGCGACGCAGGCCTCGAACCACGCGTCGAACCACCCGAGCGCCCCCACCTCCGGCACCCCCAGGCGTCGCAGCCGCTCTGTGGGCGAGAGCGCGCTGTCTTCCGCCGGCTCCGCCTTCCCTGAGAGCATCGCGAGGCCGAGCATTCCCAGCGCGCGCACGTCCGCCGAGTGGAGCGTCGAGGAGTCGTCCTCGCGGTGGCCCTCCTGCCATCGACGCTCGGCCAGGCCGCGCGCCACGCCGAAGCCGAGCACGCTCACCCACCCGTCACCCTTCGCCCTCGGGGAGGGCGCCACCAAGACGTCGTCGGCCGTGAGAGCGCCGTGCACCACCCCCGCCTCGTGCGCGCTCGCCAGGGCGTCGAAGACCTGTCGCAGAAGCGCCGAGACCACCCCGACCGGCAGCGGGCCGGTCTTCGCCAGCATCGCCGGGAGCCCTTCGCCCTCGATCTCCTCCGTCGCCAGCCACGCGGTGTTGAGCGTCCGGTCGAAGCCCGCGACGAGCACCGCCGGGACGTGCGCGCTCTCGATGGAGGGCCCCACGCGGGCCAGCTCGACCAGTCGCTCCCTCGTCGCCACGTCCCCCAGCGAGGACGACAGCACCCGCACCGCGCAGCGCTCCCCGGTGCTCCGCCGCACCGCGCGGTAGACCGCACCCGCACCGCCGACGCGCAGGGTCGAGCCGACGATGAACTCATCATCGATCAGGGTCCCCGGCTCCAGCCTCCCGCTACCCACGGAGGCCGCTCTATCACCGATGCGGTCTCGTTGCAGCAGCGGAACCCCGTCCGCATCGCGTGGCTCTCTCTCGCCTCGGGCTCCGTGGTAGATCCCTCCGCCGCCGCTGCCATGAACCGCGACCCCCTCGAAGACCCCGCCCTCCTCGATGTTCTCGACGACGCCGACATCGAGCTCGCCACCGACCTCGCCGCCGAGGCCGACGCCTCTCCGACGCGCCGCCCGAAGCCCCTCGACCCGGTGCTCGCCGCGCTCTTCGCGGAGCCCCCGGAGGCCGCCGCCGCGCGCATCGCGGAGGCCGCCCGCCACTGGCGCGAGGTAACAGCCCGCGAGGCCCCCTCCATCGAGCGCATCGCCACCGCCGGCACCCTGGTGCGCGTCGACACCGACCTCGTGTCGGGCTACCTCGCCGTGGTCACCCCGGAGGAGACCTGGCGCGCCTTCGTCGATCGCCCGCAGCTCGGCACCATCCTCGCGCTGCTGCTCCGCCAGCCGCTGGCCTCGGTCGAGGAGGCCCTCGCCGAGGGCCCGGTCACGCTGAAGCCGACGGAGCCTGCGCCGCCGACCTGAGCTCGGCCTTCAGCGCGTCGAGCTCCTCCCGGCTGAGCGTCTCGGCCCCGAAGCGCGCGGCCGTGTACCGCTCGGACACCCTCGTCGCCAGCGCGGCCATCGCGTCTTTACGGCGCGTCAGCTCCTGCGCCCACGCGAGCGGCGTCCGGTTGGACGGCCGGGCGACGCCCCTCGCCACCAGCGCCGCGTCGAGCGCCCTGGCGAGCTCCTGCGCCGCCTTCACCGCGGCCGTCGGCGGAGCGCCGCGAATCCCCCGCCCGCTGCGCCGCCACGCGTTGATCTGCCACGCGAGCGCCCCGAGGGTCAGCGCCCCCAGCGCGACGCCCGCCACGCCCTTCCACGGAACCGGCGGCGCGGCGATGGAGGTGCGCCCGCGGTCGAGCACCCGTCCGGAGAGCGTGTCGTGCCTCCGGCGCTGCTCGAAGAAGCGCCACACCTTCCTGGCGATCTGCGCCTGCATCCCGAGGTCGAAGTCGACCACGTAGTGGCGCCAGCGCATGCGCATGGCCTCGACCACGGCGTCGATCTCCGCGAAGAGCCCGGTGCGCACCACCGGCGCCTCGCCCGCCGGGGGCGTCGGGTCGAAGGTGACCCAGCCCTCGCTCGGGTCCCAGACCTCGACCCAGCTGTGCGCGTCGCCCTGGCGCACGGCGTAGAAGCGCCCGTAACGGTTGAAGGTTCCGCCGAGGAAGCCGGTGACGTTGCGCGTCGGGATGCCCACCGTGCGTAGCATCACGGCCATGGCGGTGGAGAAGTACTCGCAGTGCCCGGCGTGCGTGCGGAAGAGGAAGTCCTCCAGCGGGCGGGCCGCGCCGCCGCTCTCCAGCTCCAGGGTGTAGCGCCAGCGGGAGAGGTAGCGCTCCACGGCGCGGGCGCGGCCGAGGGGGGTGGTCTCGTCGGCGATCACCCGCTGGGTGAGCTCCCTCACCCGCGGCGAGAGGTCGCTCGGGAGCTGGACGTAGCGGTTGGTGAAGGCGTCGCGCCGCTCGTCGATGCGACGACGCCCCGCCGGGCGCGAGGGACCGCGGCCCAGGAAGGTCGTGTACACCAGCCCGATGCCGTCGTTGTTGCTGCTGTATCGGACGCCGTCGTCGTGGTCGATGGTGAGGTCGGCGTAGCGGGGGTAGCCGCTCTCGAAGCGCGCGTCGATCTGGAAGCCCACCGCCCCCTCGAGCACCGGGACCACCGGCGGCTCGAGCGGGTCGAGCACGATGCGCACGGCCAGGTCGCGATCCGGGTCGGGCAATCGGGTGAGGGAGTAGAGGGTGCCGTCCCGGTCGATGCGATGGTGGTCGCCGCCGACGTTGGGACGGCGCGACCACGAGCGGCCGTTGTAGGTGTCGAAGGTCGTCCCTCGCAGGCGGAAGGTGCGCACCGGCGGAGGGTTCTCGGGCAGGTCGGGCGGCTGCACGCGCAGCACGATGGTCTGGTCGGTGCGGATGGTCCCGTGGCCGCTCAGGTCGACGCTGGTGCCGAAGCCCGCCATCACCGTGTCGGCCCGCGAGCGCACCGTCAGGATGCCGAGGCCGATGCGGGGAAAGAGCACGAAGATCACGGCCGTGAGGAGGAAGATCGGCACCGCCAGCACGGACGACCCGACCAGCAGCCCGGCGCCCACCACGCGGCGCGATCGGAGGATGCGCGCCACGTCGATGGGCACGCCCGCGCGGCCCGCTCGCGCGTCGGCGAGGTAGTTGCCCTCGATCTCGCGGCGCAGGTGCCCGAGGGTCATCGCCCACGGGGTCGCGATGACGAAGCCCACGAAGCAGAGCGCGTAGGAGAGCCCGCCGCCGAGCACCGTCGCCGCGATGAGCTGGAGGATCGCCAGCAGCGTGATCTGCTGGTAGTCGCGCGCCGTGCGACGGCTGGCGAGGCGGTTGACCTGGAGCAGCGCCGCGAACTCCACGATGGTCAGCAGCGCCTCGGCGCCGAAGAAGAGCGCGCGCGAGGCCTGAAGGGCGAGGGCGAGGACGAGGGCGATGTTCCAGCCGCGGGCGTAGCGCTCGGAGTGGAGGAGGTCGCCCTCGATGAACCAGCTCGCGAAGACGCCCACCGCGGTGAGCCCGAGGCTGAGCATGGGCATCTCGCCGCCCGCCCCGAGGGCCACGAGCCCCAGCACCGCCAGCGTGAACACCGCGAACTTGTGGACCTGCGAGAACCTCACGCGGGCTTCACCCTCCGCCGTCCATCGGCCTCCGGCTCCTCGGGGAGCATCGGCTCGGGCGGCAGCCTCGCCAGGAAGGCCAGCACCCGGTCGGCCGCCCCCGACGAGGGCCGCGCGTGCAGGGTGCCCGCTCCCTCCAGGGGCGCCACCTGCGCCACGAGCTGCACCGAGGCCCCGCCCTTCAGCGCGTCGAGCGCCGCCCCCGCCGCCCTCCGGATCTCCTCCTCTACCCGCAGCATCGCCGCCCTCCGCTGCGCCGGCTCGACGCCTCCGTCCGCCGCGCGGTTGGCCACCTCGATGCGCACCGCGCGCGCCCCCTCGCAGCGCCGCTCGCGGGCCACCAGCTTGCCCGTCGCGGCGGTCTTGGCCCAGTGGATGTCTCGCACCGGGTCGCCGTCCGCCAGCTCTCGCACACCGTCGACCTCGCCGTGCCCGCGCTCCTCCCGGGCGACCTGCTCTCCCGCGACCACCGTGGGGGTGCGCTCGGAGCGCGAGCGCAGGGGCGACGGGTAGACCAGCTGCTCCTCCCTCATGTCGATCTCGCGCCACTTCTCGAAGAGCCCGAAGGGGAAGCGCGTCGCCACCCGCAGCGAGAGGTAGCGCTCGAAGCCCCGCACCGGAGCGACCCGACGGTAGGCCGCCGTCTGCCGCGCCCCGGCGCTCACCTTGAGGAAGTAGCAGCGCTTGTCGGTGCGGCGGTTGTCCAGCCGGTCTTCGACCTCGATGGAGTAGCTCGG
>JADJAE010000049.1 GCA_016704445.1 Deltaproteobacteria bacterium | reverse complement strand
GCCCTGCCGCGGTCGTCGTGGAAGCCGTGGAACCCCGTGCCGTCGCTCACCGTCCGCGCCATCGAGCGCACGAGCGTCGCGGCCACCTCGGGGCTCACCGCGCGCCGCCAGCCGTGCTCGCCGCCCACCGCGAGCGTCTCGCCCTGCGCCCCGCGGATCGACGACACGATCCACGGGCGGGTCATCTCGCCGCCGCGGGCGATGCCCTGCGCGAGCAGCGCGCCGTGAAGGGGGGAGAGCGTGCTGTTCCAGAAGCCCGCGGCGGTGCGCGCGAAGGCCAGGGTCTCCGTGGGGACCGTGAGCTGGCTCGCGGCCACCGGGGCGTCGAAGGGCAGCGCCTCGCCGAAGCCCCACTGCCGCGCCATCGACTGGATGCGGTCGGGGTTCAGCAGCTCCAGCGAGCGTCGCGCGAAGACCGTGTTGATCGAGCGCGCGAAGGCCTCGGGCAGCGTGCTGCACTCGCGGTCGCGCCGCGGGTCGGTCATCAGGTCGCGCAGCGTGAGCGCGTGAAACCCACCCGACCAGCAGGTGGGCGTGCGCTCGGAGAACCCCTCTTCCAGCAGCGCCGAGGCGGTCACGATCTTGAACACGCTGGCCGCAGGCGCCTCGGCCACCCGCGCGAGGTCCCGGCCCGGCGCTCCGCGCGAGGCCCAGACCAGCACCCGCCCGGTCGCCGTGTCGAGCACCACCACGCTCGCCATCGGGAGCTGGTGCCGCTCGAGAAGGGCCGCGGTGGCGCGCTGCCAGGCGGGCTCGAGGGTGAGCGTCGCGCGGCGAGCGCCGGGCAGGTCGACCACGTAGTCACCCCCGCCGCGCTCGAGGCGAGCGCGGGAGGGATCGAGGCCCTCCACCGCGGCGGTGATCGACGCCGGAGCGCCCCGCAGTCGGCCGTGCGCAGCGACGCCGCCGTCCGCCATCGGGGCAGGCGCCTCCCGTGTCCGGGCGCGCTGCGCCACGGCGTTGTGCCGCAGCGCGACGAACGGAACCACCGCCCCGACCACCCCCAGCATCGCCATCGCGCGTGCTCGAAATACCATCGTGGGAGGGGCCGTTAGCCAGGGCGGAGGTGCCTGGTCAACTTCATGACAGACGCCATGCGGACCATGAGTCGTCCTGCTCGTAAGTTCTGCCTTCCAGCGAGTTCCCTTGTACACTCCGCCCCCGTGGTGGCGTCGGACCTGAATGACACGAGCAGGTTCAAGGTCAGCGGGTCGCGAGATCGCCCGAGCCGTGAGCCCGCGGTGCGCGAGGCGTGCCTCGTCGTGATGTATGGCGAGTCCATCGGACGGCGCATCTCGCTGACCGCGGCGCCGCTCTGCATCGGCCGGTCGGCCGAGAGCGACCTCCAATTCGAGGAGGAGAGCGTCTCCCGCAACCACTGCCGCATCGACCCCACCATCGGCGCCGGCGGCGTCCCCGAGTCGTGGAGCGTCAGCGACCTCGGCAGCACCAACGGCACCTACGTCAACGAGCGCGGCGTCGAGAGCGCCGTCCTCAACCACGGCGACCACCTCCAGATCGGCCGCAACATCCTGAAGTTCCTGGTGAGCGGCCACATCGAGTCGGCCTACCACGAGGAGATCTACCGGCTGGTGACCACCGACGGGCTCACCAACCTCCCCAACCGGCGCGCCTTCGAGGACGCCATGCAGCGGGAGTTCTCCCGCTCGACCCGCTACGTCCGACCGCTCTCGCTCCTGGTCATCGACATCGACCACTTCAAGAAGATCAACGACGTGCACGGCCACCTCGCCGGCGACGCCGCGCTCCGGCAGTTCGCCACGCTGCTCAAGGCCAACCTCCGCCGCGACGACTTCGCCGGGCGCATGGGCGGCGAGGAGTTCGCCGTGCTGCTCCCCGAGATCGACGACGCGGGCGCCAGGCTCACCGCCGAGAAGCTCCGGCTGCTCACCGCCCGGCACCGCTTCGTCTTCGAGGAGGCCGTGATGCCCCTCACCATCTCCGTCGGGGTCGCCACCCGCACGCCGTCCGATCAAGACCCGATGGAGATCTACCGCCGCGGCGACGAGCTCCTCTTCGCGGCCAAGCGCACCGGGCGCAACCGCGTCCACGGCTGAGCTCTGCCCGTGCGCCGCTTCGCGCAGACCCACCGGCTCGCGCTCCTCACCGCGGTGGGCGCCGCCGTCGCGCTCATCGCCATCGGGCAGCGCACCCCCGCGGACGTCGACGAGGGCTTCTACGCCATCGCCGCTGAGCTCGTCGCCCACGGCCGCCTCCCCTACCGGGACTACTTCTACCCGCAGGCGCCGTACCTGCCCTTTCTCCTCGCGCCCGTCGCCGCCGTCGCGTCGCGCTTCGTCATCGAGCGCGTGGTCTTCTCCCTCCTCGGAGCGATCACCGCGGGGCTCATCGCGCACGGCGTGAAGCGCGACACGGGCTCAGCCCTCGCGGCCGTCACCGCCGCGGCCCTCTTCACCCTCAACGAGCTCACCTGGCAGTGGTTTCCGAGCATCCGGCCCTACGCGCCGGCGGCCCTCTGCATCGTCGGCGCGACGCTCCTCGTGTCCGCCCCGAAGCGCCCCTCGCTCGCGAGGGCCGCCCTCGCCGGGGCCCTCGCCGGGGTCGTCGGCGGACTGCGCCTGCTGCTCCTCCCCTTCGTCGGCGCCATCGTCGCCGCGGCCTGGCTGCGGGGCGCCCGCTTCGCCCTGCTGCGAGCGCTCGCGGTCATGGTGCTCATGCGGGTGACGCTCTGGGCCCCCGGCAACCAGCAGATCCAGACGGCTCGCTGGACCGTCCCCCTCGCCCTGCTGGTCGTCGCGGCGGGGCCCGCCTGGCGCGAGCGAGCGAAGCGCGGAGCTCTCACCCTCGCCGGAGCCATCGCCGCCCTGCTGCCCCTCGCGGCGCTCTTTCGGATGGCCCCGGAGGGCTTCCTCTTCGGCAACCTCGCGTTCCACGCCAACCGGGTGACCGGCACGTGGGCCGCCGATCAGGTTCCGTGGTGGGCCCAGCGCAGCACGTACATCCACGGCCTCTTCGGCATCGTCTCGATGAACCACCTCTCGGCCTTCGCGCCGGAGCTCATCGTCCTCTCGCTCCTCTCGGGCTTCGCCCTCCTCTCGCGCCCCGCCCGACAGACCATCGCGCCCTCCCTGGCGGCCGCCGCCGTCGTGCTCGCCGCGCTCGTCCCCTTCCCCGTCATCGAGCACTACTTCACCCCCGCCGTCCCCGTCCTCGCGCTGCTCGCGGGGCTCGGCCTCGGCCACCTCGACCGCGCCCTCCGAGGACCGCTCGCCCCCCGCCTCGCGCTCCCCGTCTGCCTCCTCGCGCTCCACCTCGTGATCGGCTACCCGAGCTTTCACCGCCGCTGGCGCGAGGGGCTCTACGGCGACTTCCGCCTCCACGCCTTCCGCCCGCGCCGCCTCGACTACGCCGCCGCGCGGGTGCGCATGGCGTCCGAGCGCCACCCGGGCCCCGTGCTCGCGCTCTGGCCCGGCTCCGCGCTGGGCCTCGGCCTCCGGATGCTCCCCGGCACCGAGAACCACTTCGCTCGACAGGCGCCGCTCCCCCTGGGCGACGCCGCGCTGCGCGATCGGCTGCACATCGCGACCGCCGACGACGTCCGCGACGCCGTCATCGCGCAGACCCCGTCGGTGGTGACCATCGACCGCGAGGTCGAGCACATGGGCGTCGATGAGTTTCGGGTGTTGCTGGAGCGCTGCGGATACCGGGTCGAGTCCGAGGCCCGCGGGGTGCTCGTCGTCTACGCGAGGGTCGAGGCCCCCGGCGACGAGTGCTCGCGGGCCCGCTGATCAGCCGGGGACGCCGATGCCGCTGCCGCGCGCCGGGACGACGATGAACACCGGCCGGGTGTCGACCACCGTGCCGCCGCGACCGAGCACGTTGATGGTCGCGCGGAAGAGCTTGGCGCTCGCGCCGCCCTCCACGAAGTCGTTATAGAAGTCCGCCCGGAAGGTCACCCGCGTGCTCGGGAGCACGTTGTAGAAGGTGGTCATGTCGTGGCGCTCGTAGCCGGTGGGCATGGCGGGCTCGCCGCTCACCGGGACCACCGCGCGGATGAAGTCCGCCGTGGTGCGCCCCATGGGGATGCCCACCGCGGCCGGGTCGCCCTCGGTGCGCGTGGTGATGTCCTGCCGCGATCCGCTCGCGAGCCGGGTGACCGCGTCGACCACCTGCGCCGCCACGGCCCCGACCGCCCGGCCCGGACCGAACACCACCGGAGCCCCGGAGGCGTCCGTGGTGCGGGTGCGCATCGCGAGCACCTGCGAGTTGGCGTAGGTCGCTCCGCCGATGCCGGCGCCGACGTCGATGCCGACGAAGAAGCCTCCTCGGGCGTTGAGCGCGGTCACCACCTCGTCGCAGTTGTGCCCCTGGGTCGACCGGTAGGTTCTCGCATCGATGGCGAAACACCCGTCGTACCAGGGCGCGTCGGAGGCGAGCACCACGATGGGCACGCGCCCCTCGGCGAAGCAGCCCCAGCCGTAGCGGGGGTTGGTCGCCGTGGCGCCGCAGTCTCGCGCCGGGTCGACCCGCGGCACCCAGCCGTTGCCCGCGGGGTCGAGCGCGTTGCGCACCGAGCGCAGCGCCGCCGCGTCGCCCTCGTGGCCGCGCGACCCGCCGCCCGCGATGACCTCGTAGATGGCCTCGGTCTGGTCTTCGGGGTTGTCGCCACCGAAGAACCGGCCGCCGGTGTCGTCGTCGATGGTGCGCATGGTGTTGAAGGCCCGCTGCGAGGCGGCCACGTCGGGGCTCATCGCCTGGCGGATCCAGAGGGTGTAGTCGCCGGGCGAGCCGGGCTGCCCGCTCGGGAGGAAGGGCATGCTGTCGAAGGACCCGACGCCGACGCGAACGTCGGGGATCGCCATCTGCACGCCGCTCACGATGGTGGTGAGCCCGGTGCGGAGCGCGGCGATGACGGGCTGCATCGAGGCCGAGTTGTCGACGAGGAAGAACACGTCCGCGAGGCGGATGCGCGTGGAGAACGTGAACTCCCGGAACTCGTGCATCGCCATCATGGGCGGCGGGTAGTACGGCAGCACGACGTAGAGGGAGTTCTCCGGCGGGCGCGAGTCGGCGCTGCGGCCGTCGGACATGGCGGCGCTCTCGATGAGGTCAGTGGCCCCGTCGCTGTCCGTGTCGGCGCTGCACGGGTTGGTGCCCGCCGTGAACTCCTCGCGGTCGGTGAGGCCGTCGTCGTCGGAGTCGGCGTCGCGCTGGTTGGGCACCGAGTCGGTGCCGTCGCAGTTGTCGCCCGCGCTGCCGCAGGTGAGCGCGCGGGCCATCGACTCGTAGCGGGGATACGCCCGGCGCGCCTCGTCGGCGTCGGTGTACCCGTCGTTGTCCGAGTCGACGTCGCGGAAGTCGGGCATCCCGTCGCCGTCGGTGTCCAGCATCGGCGCGCCCTCGACGGTGTCGGAGAGGCCGTCGCGGTCGGTGTCCACGCAGCTGCCCGCAGGCCCCGCGTCGCGGGGAGGCACCGGGCCGGCGTCTCGAACGGGGCCCACGTCACGGCGCACGCCCGCGTCGGCGGCGATCACCGTGGTGTTGTCCTGGCCGGGCGAACAGCTCGCGGCGAGCACCACCGCCAGCCAGGGGAGTTGTCCGATGTTGCGCTTCATCGCAATCCTCACGAAGGGATAGTGGTGATCATCGACGCCGACACGGCGCCTCGCACGCATAGGTACCGCCCCCCTCCGATCGCACGCAAGCGTGCGTAGTGACCGGGACCGTGGGGTTCTTGTGACCAGATGGCGTTTCTACTGAACGGTGCTGAGCGGAGCGACCGCGCCCTGGCTCGGGGCGGCGGAGCGGGAACCTCCGCTCGGGCCGATCCAGCCCATGCCCGCGCCGACCGATCCGTACCGCGCGGCGGGCTGAGCGACGGGCTGCGCGGGGGGCTGCGGCGACGGCGCGACGAGCACCCTCGGCTCGCCGAAGGAGGTGGCGCCCATGGGCGGTCGGCGCGGCGCGAAGGCCATCCGCGAGCGCATCGGGTAGGCGCCGGGGTAGCCCCCGAACGCGACGCCATCGGGAGGAGGCGGCAGCGGAGGGGGAGCCGCCAAGGCGACGCGGGGAGGCGCGGCCGGAGGCGCCTGCACGACCACGGGTCGAGGGGCGATTACCGGATCAGGTAAGGGCAGGGCCGACCCGAAGGGCCGACGCACGCTCGGGCCCTCGGACATGCCGAGGAGGTCGCGGTCGCGGATGACCACCGCCACGCCCTCGAGCGGCGGATCGACCACCGGGGCGAGCTCCCGGACGCGCGCCACGGGGATGCGCTCGACCGAGTCGACGCCCACGGCCGAGGCGAGCGTCGAGGCCGACCGGACGGCGCGGGGACCATCGGGCTGCGGGGTGTTCCAGAGCTGCTGGAGCGCCACGACAGCCGTCGGACGCGCAGGACCGCGCGGGGTGTCCCCGTCGGTGGCGACCGCGGTGGTGCGCGCATAGAGCGAGCTGCCCGCCGCCCCATGGATGAGCCGCCCTCCGAGCCCGGGACCGCCCAGGGCTCCGTGAGCGCAGTACACATACGGCGCCCGGGAGCGCGCCCCGATCGGCCCCAGCGCCGCCCAGCCGACCCAGCCGCCGCCGGTGCGCCAGTCGACCCAGGCGGGCGCGAACTGCGACCCCGGAACCCAGGACCAGCACGTCCCTTCGAGCACCCAGCGGCCGTAGTGGAAGGGCACCCGCCCCCAGGCGTAGTCGCTCTGCCAGTACCAGCCGGCGTTGGTCGCGACCCACTGGCCCGCGCTGCCGTAGGGCACGAAGGTCGGACCGACGATGGCCTCGTCGGGCCGCCAGACCCTCCCGTACGAGGGCGAGTCGACCCACGTGCCGTAGCCTTCGAGCGCCGCGTTGATCTGCGCGGCGGTCAGGTCGCTCGGGGACTCTCCGAGAGAGAGCGTTCCGGTGGCGTAGCCGCGCAGGGGCTCCTGCGGCTGCACCACGACCGTCACCTCCTGGTACTGGCGGATGGCGCACGCGGGTGCACCCAGGGCCAGGACCGCCACCCACGTCTCCCACCGAGGTCGCATCCTCGACGGGTTAGCACGATCTCAGCGGAGCTGGGCCTCTTCGGCCAGGAGGATCGAGAGGACCTGATCGGGGGAGGTGGCGGCGATCAGCTCGGCGCGCACCCTCGCGTCTCGAAGGAGGCGGGAGACCCGCGCCAGCACCCGGAGGTGGTCGCCCGGGGCGCGGTCGGGCGCGAGCACGGCCACGAAGATGCGGACGGGCCGGCGGTCGATGGAGTCGAAGTCGACGCCGTCGGGCGCGATGGCGATGGCCGCGATGATCTGCGTGAGGTTGGGCAGGCGCCCGTGGGGGATGGCCACCTCGTCGCCTACGCCCGTCGAGGCGAGGCTCTCCCGGTCGCGCAGCACCTGGATGACCGTCGAGGCGTCGGAGAGCTCGGAGTCCTGGATCAACAGGTGGCCGAGGGCCTCGAGGGCCTCGTCTTTCGACGAGACCCGCAGGGTCGTCGAGATGCGCGCGGGGGTGAGTAGATCGCTGAACCGCATCACGGGAGCGCGGGATACTCTGGGAGGGCGGGAGTGTAAAGCGGCGGTGTGAGGGCCCTGGAAGAGGGCCCCGGCGGAAGGCGCTCAGTCGGCGTCGTCGGGCTCGGCGGCGATGGGCGTGGCGCGGAGGTTCTCGCCGCCCTTCTTGTTGCGGGTGGAGGCGTCGTGGTGGCGCGAGATCTGGTGCTCCACCTTGTCGATCATGAGGTCGATGGACTTGTACATGTCCTCGCTGTCGTGCCGCGCCTGGTAGTGGCGGCCTTCGGAGGCGAGGGAGACCTCGGCCACGTGCAGGTGCTTCTCGGTGAAAAGAGTCACGTGCGCGTCGAGCGGGTGGCGCAGATACTTCTGCACGCGCTCGAGCTTTTCGTGGACGTACCCCTTGAGCGCGTCGCTCGGCGAGAGGTGTCTGAAAGTGATCGCAATGCCCATCACATCCTCCATCGGCGGTAGTCACGCGGAACCACCTTCGGGTCCTGCGTCAAACCAACGCCACGCTCAGCCCCAGAACTCATTCTCGTCGGCGTGGGCGAGCAACCGCCGACGTATGGGATCTACTCCCTTTGGAGGGGTGTGGGTAGACCCCATCGCCGGGAATTCAACGGGCGGTGCGGTCAGTAATACTGCTTGCGCTTGGCGCTGGAGAGGATGCCCAGCATTTCGCGGTACTTCGCGACGGTGCGACGGGCGATCACGATCTTCTGGTGCACCAGCTCCTTGACGATCTGCTCGTCGGAGAGCGGCGCCTGAGCGTCTTCCTGCGCCACGATCTTCTTGATCGCCTGCTTCACGCTCTCGCTGGCGATGTCCTCCTCCGCGATGCGGCGGATGGAGCTGTTGAAGAAGTACTTGAGCTCGAAGATGCCCCGCGGGGTGTGCACGTACTTGTTGGTGGTGACGCGGGAGATGGTGCTCTCGTGCATGCCCACCGCGTCGGCCACGTCGCGCAGGATCATCGGCTTCAGGAACTCGATGCCCTTCTCGAAGAAGTCGTGCTGCTTCTCGACGATGCTCTGGGTGACCTTGACGATGGTCTTCTGCCGCTGGTCGAGCGAGCGCACGAACCACTTGGCCGAGGCCAGCTTGCCCTGCACGAACTCGCGGGCCTTCGGGTCTTTCATCAGCGAGCGGGCCTGCTGCTCGTTGATCTTGAGCTTGGGCATGCCGTCGTCGTTGGTGCTGACCACGTAGTCGTCGCCGACCTTGTGCACATAGACGTCGGGGGTGATGTACGACGGCTCTTCGGAGGTGAAGTTGCGCCCCGGGCGCGGCTCCATGGTGCTGATGAACCTCGCGGCCTCGTAGACGTCCGTGAGCTCACAGTGGAGGTCGCGGGCGATGGCCTGGAAATTACGGCGCTCGACGTTGGGCAGGTGCCGGTCGATGACCTGCCAGAGGATGTTGTCGCTGTCGTAGCCGAAGTGCTCGGCCTGCACGAGCAGGCACTCCCGCAGGTCGCGCGCGGCCACGCCCACCGGGTCGAGGCTCTGGATCAGCCGGAGCACCTCCTCGGCGTCCTCCGGGTCGAGGCCCACCTCGCGGGCGAGGTCTTCGATGGTGAGTGCCCGGCCCGCGGCCTCGGTCTCCGCCGCGGCGCGGATCTTCGGCGCCTCGCCCTCGACGTCCTCGTCGACCACGATGCCGCTGAGGTTGAGGTACCCGCTGTCGTCGAGGTTGTGCACGATGAGCATCGCGAACTTCAGCTCGTTCTCGCGGAAGTTCGAGAGCCTGATCTGCTGCTCGAGGTGGTCGCTGAGGGTCGTGCGGCGGGTGAGCGTCGCCTCGAGGGAGGGCATGTCCTCGCTCGACCCTCGCGACGTCGTCGGCAGCGGCGCCTGGTTGGCGTACGCGTCGAGGAACTTCTCCCAGTAGTCCTCCTGCGTCGTCTCGGAGATGGCCGCCCGGTCTTCCTGGCTGGTCGGGAGGTGCAGCCGCGAGTCGTCGAGCGCGGCCACGCGGTCGATGGTCGGGGTCTCCGCGGCCTCCGCGGCGCGCTCGATGGGGTCATTGCCGTCGGCCCCGTCCTCGAGGATGGGGTTGCCCATCATCTCCTCGCGGACCGCGTCGATGAGCTCCAGGCGAGAGAGCTGCAGCAGCTTGATTGCCATCTGAAGCTGCGGCGTCATCACCAGCTTCTGCTGCAATCCCTGAACGAGCTTGATCTCCATCCGCCTTCTCTCCTCTGCGCGATCCCGCCTACCGAAGCTCTGAAAAGATTCCTACCTCCGCGCGGCGTCCCAGACTCTAGTCCTTCGGCTCCGAGGTTGCATCAGGAACTTTGACGCCCAGGACCTCCGCGAGCGCGGCCGCAGTACGCGACGTGCATTCGAGCGCTGCGTCGAGCGCCACGGAGAACATCACGGTCGGGAGGTCCGTTGGCGCCCGCGTCGCGTCCAGGGCTCCAGACACCTCGCGCCACGGGTCTCCGATGTCGAGCCCCTGCGCCGCCGCGCCCGCCGACTGCCCCAGCACCGAAGGCCGCAGCGCCTGATCGAGCGCGTCTCGTACTCCCTCGGACACCGCCGCTCGGATCACCCCGTCGACCGGCGCGGTGAACACCGCCCCGAGCCCCGGCCGCACCGCCCCGGCCGCCACCGCCAGCGCCTCGACCTCCGCGCGCAGCTCGGCCAGCTCGGCCCGCTCCCGCTGGAGGCACCGATGCACCAGCTCCGAGACCACGTCGTTCAGCACCTCGTCGGAGGGCGCAGACTCCCTCCCCCGGAGGGAGGTCCATTGCTCTCGCAGCGACGCGGCCACCTCCCGGCGCACCCTCGTCGCCCGTCGCGCCAGCTCTTCTCGCAGCGTCGCGAGGGCGTCGACGAGCTGCGCCTCTACGCCGCGCCGGGTCGCCTCCCGGGCCTCCTCCGCCTCCCTCGCTCGGCGCACCTCGGAGAGCATCCCTCGCAGCCGCGCCGACGCCCGTAGCCGCTTCCACGCGTCTCGCCTCGCGATGATCCTCTCGCCCACCGAGGCCCTGAACTCTCCCCACCCTGGCGCGCCGTGGTCCGCCATCGCCTCGCGGGCGCTGAAGGAGCCGAGCAGGGGCGCCTCGGAGCCGAGCGCGTCGTGCAGCGAGCGCACGACCTCCGCCACGCCCTCCGCGCCGACGACGTCGGCCTTGTTGATGGCCCCCAGCACCGGGACGCCCTCCGCGCGCACCGCCCGGAGCGCCTCGAGCTCGCTCTGCTTGCCAGCCTGGCGGGCGTCGAAGACCCACAGCGCGACGTCGGCCAGCTCGAGCGCGTGGCGGGTGATCGACGGATCGACGCCGTCCGTCGCGTTGCTCCCCGGGGTGTCGAGCAGCTCCAGGTGGGCCAGCGCCCCGCTCGGGTGAAACAGCTCCACGTGAGCGACGGCCTGCCCCTCGGCCTCGATCGCCCGCAGCACCTCGGGCAGCGCCCCGATCGGCCCCTCGCGCAGACCTCCGCGGGCGTCGAGCACCCGGGCGCGGGCCTCGCCCTGCCGGAGCCAGTAGACCCGCGCGGTGGTCGGCAGCACCCCGACCGCCGAGAGGGCGGCGCCCACCCAGGCGTTCACCACGGTGCTCTTCCCCGCGCTGAACTCCCCGAGCAGCGCCACCCGCAGCGGCTCGTCGAGCGAGCGCCGCAGCGCGTCGAGCGACGCCGCGAGCGCCTCGTCCGCGGGCGCCCTGGAGCGAAGCCAGCCCGCGAGCCCTGCGAGGAGGGCGTCCAGCGAGGCCCCCCAGGCGAGCTCGAAGGAGCGGGCCATCAGCGCGGCGGCGCGTGCCCGGGTGACCGCCGAGGACAACGGGAGCGAGAACTTGTCCGCGGCGCTTGCGACCTCGCCCCGCTCGAGGTCTTCCGCTGCCGAGGCGAGCGCGAGCACCTCGGCGCTGCCCGGACGCTCGGGCGCCTCGGTGGCCCAGCGCACCGCCAGCGCGAGGTCGCTCTTCACCGCCAGCTCGATGGCATAGCGCCAGAGCGCCTCCGGAACCTCCTCCGCGCCGACCGCCTCTCGCGCCCCGAGGACTTCTCCCCGGGCGAGCACCCCGAGCGCAGCCACCACCCGGGCCAGCGGGCGCTCGAGTCCGCGGGTGACCCGCTCGATCGCCGCCGCGTCATCGGCGGCGGTCAGCGCCACCACCAGCAGCGGAGCGGCCCCCTCCTCGCCGCACACCCAGGCCCTCCTCAGGCAGCGCACCGCCAGGGCCCGGTCGTCGAGGCGCCACGCCAGGGATCCGGCGGCGTGGTTGGTCGGGCCGTCGCTCGGGTCGATGGAGAGCACCGCCCTGCCCAGCAGCCTGCGCGCCCGAGAAGGGTCTTCCACCGCCATCGCGGCCCGGGCGAGGAGCAGCCAGGCCGGCGAGCGCGCAGGGTCGAGGATCGTCGCCGCGCGCGCGAAGCGGCTCGCCGCCTCGGACTCACCCGCGGCCTCGAAGCGCTCGGCGGCCAGGAGGAAGTGCCCCGCGAGCCCCTTCGGATCGACCACCACGCGCCCTCGGGTGCGCCGCTCGACCTCCAGCGCGCGCGCCACGTCGCCCACGCTCGCCGCCAGCGCCGCCACGCGACCCAGCACCTCCGCGGGCAGCTCGCGGTCGCGCGCCGCGTCGTCGAGCACCCTCAGCGCCTCGCCCGGCTGACCGTCCGCCGCCAGCGCGTCCGACCGAAGGACCATCGGGCCGAGCCACCCCGGGGCCACCCGGTGGGCCTCTGCTGCGAGCGAGAGCGCGGCCCGGACGTCCCCGTGGGCGAGCAGGCCTTCGCCCCGACGCAGCGCCCGTACCGCCTCCTCGGGGGGCGGCATGATCCGGTCGAGCAGCCTTTCGAAGCGGTCGACGAGGCCCATCGCCCGACAGGCCTTAGCACGATCGCGGGTAGCGTCGGGCGGCCGGATGTGTATCTCCTCCGCGCATGGCTTCTCCGCATCGAGGAAACGTTCGCCCCGCCCCGCGCCCTGCTGCAAAGGCCGCCGCTTCGCCGCTGGACTGCATCGAGGCGACGTACCTCGCGGAGGCCCGGCCGGGACACATGCTGCCCTCCCCTACGCAGCCCGAGATCGCCTTCGCTGGCCGCAGCAACGTCGGCAAGTCCACGCTGCTCAACCGCCTCGCGCAGCGACGCGCGCTCGCTCGCACCTCCAAGACCCCGGGGTGCACCCGCGGTGTGGTGCTCTTCGAGCTGCGCCTCCGCGACGGGACGAAGCTTCACATCGCCGACCTCCCCGGCTACGGCTTCGCCGACCGCTCGAAGGGCGAGCGCGCCGCCTGGGGCAAGCACCTGGAGGAGTACGTGGCGCGCCGCGCGTCGCTCCGCGCCGTGATCGTCCTCATCGACGTGAGGCGAGGCCCGCAGCCCGACGACATCCAGCTCCTCGACTGGCTGCGCTTCATCCACCGCGATCCCATCGTGGTGCTCACCAAGATCGACAAGCTCTCGCGCAACGAGGCCAGCGCCGCCGTCGCCAGCGCGCAGCGTGACCTCGGCGTGCCGGTGCTCGGGCTCTCGGGGGAGACCGGCGCCGGGCGCGAGACATTGCTGCAACGAATCCGAGCGATGGTCGCACCCGTCGAGGCACAACCAGGCACAGTCGAGGGGGGGCTTCCTCCCGAGGTCGTGGACGATCTGACCGCAACCGGCTCTCCCGGCACAGCCCCGGCACACTAAGTCTCCGACACCGCGAGAACATTTCGGATCGGCCGTGATTGACGACCTCCCGGCGCTGGTCGAGAGTCGTTCATCATGCTGCTGCGATGGCTCGCACCGCTCACGTTCGTGGCGCTGACGTTGTTCTCCGCCGGAGCTGGTGGCGCGGGTGTGCCACCGGTCCGGATGCCCATTCGCATCGTCGATGTCCGCGGGGCGGCGTCCATCCTTCAACGCGGCGCGGCGGTGCTCGACGCGCGAGACGCGGCGTCCTTCGCGCAGGGACACCTGCCGGGCGCGCAGATGTACGCGTGGCAGGCCTTCACGGGAGAGGGCGCGGCGCGGGGCAGGCTCAAGGCCGACCCGAGGGCGCTGGCACAGCAGGTCGCAGCCCTCGGGGTCGACGGCGGCAGACCCACGCTGGTCTACGGCAGCGGCGCGGGCGGCTGGGGCGAAGAGGGTCACGCGGCGTGGATGCTCGCGCTCCTCGGGCACCCTGACGTGGCCCTGCTCGACGGCGGGTTCACCGCATGGAAATCCGCGGGACGCCCGGTGGTGACCTCCCACGCCCGGGCCGCGCTGGGCCGCTTCGACGCCCGCTGGCGCGACGACCTGGTGGCTCGCAAGGCCGACCTGGGCGCCGTCCGGGCGCAGGTCATCGACGTGCGCAGCGGGCTGGAGTTCCGCGGTGCGACGCCCTACGGCGAGGCGCGCGGCGGACACATCGCCGGGGGCGCGGCACATCGACTGGCGCACCCTGCTCGACGAGCGCGGCCGGCTGGTGCCGTCATCGCGGGTGCTGCGCCTGCTGGCCGACGCGGGCATCGACCCCAACCGGGAGATCATCACCTACTGCACCTGCGGCGTGCGAAGCGCCATGGCGGCGGTGGCCCTCGCCTCGCGGGGCGTAGGCTCGGTGCGTAACTACGACGGCTCGCTCGCCGAGTGGTCCGCCGACCCCGACGCCCCGATGGAGCGGTGATCTCTCGCGACCTGGCGACCGCCCCGCGGGCCCCGCGTGGCGCACGGTGTCCCAACTGCGGCGATGTGCTCCCCCCGGGGTCGCTGCGCTGCGAGCGCGACGGCTGGCTCTATAGCGACGTCCTCGACCCCTTCGTGGGCGCCACGCTGGCGGGGCGCTACCGGGTCATCGCGCGCCTCGGCCGCGGGGGCATGTCGAGCGTGTACCTGGCGCGGCACCTGATGATCGACCGGCTCGCGGCGGTGAAGGTGCTCCGTGCCGACCTGAGCCGCGACCCGGTGCACCGTGATCGGTTTCTGCGCGAGGCGCGCGCGGTCAATCGCATCCAGCACGAGAACGTCATCGACATCACCGACTACGGCGAGACCTCCGAGGGGCTCGTCTACCTGGTGATGGAGTACGTCCCGGGCGAGAGCCTCCTCGCGGCCATTACGCGCGGGCCGCTCGCGCTCCGCCGGTCGCTCGACATCGCGCGGCAGATCGCCTCGGGCCTCGCCCGGGCGCACCAGATGAATGTCATCCACCGCGACCTCAAGCCCGACAACGTGCTGCTCATCCCGAGGGACGACCGGCGCGACCAGGTGAAGCTCCTCGACTTCGGCATCGCGAAGCTCCTCGACCAGCCCTCGCTCACCCTCTCCAACAAGGTCTTCGGGACGCCCGGGTACATCGCCCCGGAGTACGCGACCGGCGGGGCCCTCACGCCACGCACCGACCTCTACTCGCTGGGCGTCGTGCTCTACGAGATGGTCACCGGCGCGCTGCCCTTCGAGGTCGAGCACCTCGGCGAGCTGATGCTCAAGCACGTGATGGAGGCGCCCATCCCGCCGAGGGCGCGGCTGCCCTCGATCCCCGAGCCCATCGAGCGCTTCGTCCTGCGGTGCCTGGAGAAGCAGCCCGAGCGACGGTTCCAGAACGCCTTCGAGCTCATCGAGCAGATCGACGCGCTGCGCCGCGACCTCTCCGGCGACCCGGTGCTCGACGCGCTGCCGCCGCCGAGGGAGCCCGCGGCGGTGATGGGCTGGACGCCGACGATCGACATCCCCGGCCTCGACGCCAACGCCGTCGACGAGGGCCCCACGCGGGTGCGCAGCTCGCTCGTTCCGATGCCCATGGCGCCGACGATTCCGGTGCGGGCGAGCTCGCCCAACGACCTGCTCAACATCCCGCGAGGCGGCACCGGGGTCGGCGGCGTGCTCGACATCCCGGCGCCTGAGCGCGTCGACCCGGTGGAGCGCCCTCGAACCTGGCGGCACTTCATCGACTCGGTGACGTCGCGCCTCGCGGCGGTGTTCTGGGGCGACCACCCCGCGGAGGTGAAGGCCCGCCTCGGCGCGATGCACTCGCGGGTCGCCGCCATGGACGTCGCCGTGACGCAGCTCGAGATCGACCGGGTGCGAGCCCTCGGGGTCGAGGCCCGCGCGCGCGAGCTGCGCATCGACCACGGCAACGCCGTCGACGCGCTGGCGGCGGCGCTGACCCAGCAGGGGCGCGAGCGCGACGACTCGGCCTCGAGGCGCGCGGAGCTGCTGCGGCGGCGAGAGCAGCTGCGGCGCGAGTCGGTGCCGGGTGCCGCGGCGATGGGGGCGTCCGACGCGATCCTGTGGGAGCTGGCCGCCTGCGAGGAGACGCTGCGCGAGCAGGTGGCCGCCTGCGACGCGCTGGAGTCGCAGCTCCACGACATCGAGTCGCAGCTCACGCAGGAGGAGCGCACGCTCGCGGTCGAGCTCGACGCGCTCATCCGGCAGCTCAGCGAGGCGCTCGAATCGATCGACTCCCTCGACGCGGCGCTGCGGGCCGACGTGCTCGACCTCGACGCCATGGTCGGCGCAAAGGCTGTCGACCGTTGAACACGGCGCTCGGCCTGAGGTAGGGTTCCGTCGATGTCGACCCGACGCAGGCAATGGATCTGGATGCTCCCGGCCGTGGTCGCAGCGATCGGCGTGGCGTCCCCCGCGCAGGCCCAGCAGCAGCCCACAGCCGCCGTCGCCACCCCCGCCGCCACGGCGCCCCCTGCCACCGCCGAGGTCCTGGCCGAAGCGCGCCGGGCCTACGGCGAGGGCACCGAGCACTTCAACGCGGGCCGCTTCGCCGAGGCCCTCGCCTCGTTCGAGCGGGCCTTCGCGCTGCGCGCCAACCCGGTGGTGCTCAAGCCCATCGCGGAGTGTCATGAGCGGCTCGGCCACGTCCCCGAGGCCATCGCCGCGCTCGAGCGCTACCTCAGCGAGCTGCCGACGGCGGCCGACCACGCGCAGCTCGAGGCGCGCCTCGCCACGCTCCGGCAGCGGCCCGCGAGGGTGAGCGTCAGCAGCACGCCCGACGGCGCGCAGATCGTGGTCGACGGGGAGTCGCGCCCGCAGCGCACGCCCGCGGACGTCGACGTCCCCCCGGGGCATCACCGCATCTCCGCGAACCTGTCGGGCTACCGCGCGACCGAGCGCGAGGTCGAGACCAGCCCCGGCGTTCCGCTCTCCGTGGGCGTGACGCTCGAGCGCGAGGCGACCTCCGGCGTGACGACTGTCCCGCCGCCCGTGACGGGCCGGAGGGTGAGCTCGGCGGTGTGGGTCGCGACCGCAGTGGCGGGCGCCGCCGCGGTGGCGGGCACGGTGTTCGGGATCATGGCCTTGTCCGACGCCAACGACTACGAGACGGCGCCGACGCAGGATCTCCTCGACCGGGGACAGCGCAACGCGTTGCTCTCGGACGTGAGCTTCGCGGCGTCGGTGCTCTCTGCGGGCGTGGCGGTGGTGGTGTACTTCGCGGATCGCGGACGCACCGAGTCGGCGACGACGCCGGCGGCGACGAGCAGCGCACGGATGCAGTTTACGGGCACCGGCGTTCGAGTGACGTTCTGACGGAGGCGCTGAAGACGTGCGACGACGACTGCCGAGGCTGATGGCTCTGCTGGGAATGGCGACCGTGCTCGGCTGCGAGCTGATCGCGACCTTCGATGAGGGACGGCTCGATGGTGGCATCGACGCGGGGGTGATCGACAGCGGGGTCCTCGACGCGGGCGTTGACGCCGGCACCGACGTGGGCGCCGCCGACCGGCCGACGGACACCGGCGAGGTGGACAGCGGCGTGGTCGACGCCGGGGGCGCCGACGTGGTCGACGCCGGGACGACCGACACCGGGATGCTCGACGGCGGACCGATGGACGCCGGACCGATGGACACGGGCCCCGCCGACACGGGTCCCGCCGACACGGGCCCCGCCGACACGGGCCCCGCGGACACCGGACCGATGGACACAGGACCGATGGACACCGGACCTGCGGATACGGGCCCCGAAGACACGGGACCTGCGGATACGGGTCCCGCGGACACGGGTCCCGAGGACACCGGACCAGCTGACTCGGGTCCCGCCGATGCGGGCTCCAAGGACAGCGGTCCCGCCGACACGGGTCCGGCGGATGCGGGCACCGAGGATGGTGGCCCTTCCGACGCCGGGGCCGAAGACGCGGCCGACTGAGCAACGTTCCCGGCGGTCGCGACGCTCCGGCGCCTCCGACCGCACCAACCACTGGAGACTGAGCGATGAGCGATTCCGCGATCCGTTATGTCGTCGCGCGAGAGATCCTGGACTCCCGCGGCAACCCGACCGTCGAGGTCGAGGTCGAGCTGGAAGGGGGAGCGATCGGTCGCGCGGCGGTCCCGTCCGGCGCGAGCACCGGCACGCACGAGGCGCTCGAGCTGCGCGACGGCGACAAGCGCTTCGGCGGCAAAGGGGTGCAGAAGGCGGTGGAGAACGTCCACCTGCTGGGGCGCTCCATCGAGGACCTCGACGCCTTCGACCAGCAGCACATCGACACGGTGATGCTCGACGCCGACGGCACGCCCAACAAGTCGAAGTACGGCGCCAACGCGATCCTCGGCGTGTCGATGGCGGTCGCGCGCGCGGGCGCCGAGTCGATGTCCATCCCGCTCTGGCGCTACCTGGGCGGCACCATCGCCTGCACCCTCCCGGTGCCGATGATGAACATCCTCAACGGCGGCGCCCACGCGGACAACGGGCTCGACGTGCAGGAGTTCATGATCTGCCCGGTGGGCTTCGACCGCTACTCCGACGCGCTGCGGGCGGGCGCCGAGATCTTCCATAAGCTCAAGGGCACCCTGAAGAAGGAGGGCCTCGCGACCTCCGTCGGCGACGAAGGCGGCTTCGCCCCGCGGCTCAAGAACAACGAGGAGGCCATGGAGCGCGTGGCCGCCGCGGTGACCGACGCGGGGTACAAGCTGGGCGAGGAGGTCGCACTCGCCCTCGACGTGGCAGCGAGCGAGCTCTTCGACGCGAAGACCCGCCGATACCGCTGGAACGGCGAGACCCTCGACGGTCGTGCGCTGGTCGAACGGTATCGTCTGATGTCCGAACGGTTCCCGTTGATCTCCATCGAGGACGGCGCCGCCGAGGACGACTGGGAGAGCTGGAAGCACCTCACCGCCACGCTCGGCCCGACGACGCAGCTCGTGGGCGACGACCTCTTCGTCACCAACCCCGAGCGCCTGAAGCGGGGCATCAGCGAGGGGATCGCCAACTCGATCCTCATCAAGCTCAACCAGATCGGCACCGTGACCGAGACCCTGGCCACGATGCGCATGGCGGCGCGCGCGGGCTACACCAGCGTGGTGTCGCACCGCTCGGGCGAGACCGAGGACACCTTCATCGCCGACCTCGCGGTCGCCACCAACGCCGGGCTCATCAAGACCGGCAGCCTCTCCCGCGGCGAGCGCACCGCCAAGTACAACCAGCTCCTGCGCATCGAGGCGCAGCTCGCCGACGGCGCGCGTCTACCTCGGCCGCTCCGCCTTCCGCGCCCGCTGAATCTCCCTCACAGCCGCTACGGCCACGGCAGCCCGAGCAGTCGGGCGGCGTTGGCCCCGTACACCTTGCGCAGCACCCCCTCCGGGAGCCCGACGCCGGAGATGGTCCAGCGCCCCTGGATGGGCGTCGGGTGCTCGAAGTTGCGGTCGTTGGACTCGAAGTAGCGCCAGGTCGAGCGCCAGAAGCGGGTGATCTCCTCGGGGGTCGGCGGGTGCTCGCCGGTGGAGCCCAGCATCAGGTCGTCGGCCTCGGTGCCCACGCCGAGGTCGGTGCCGAAGAGCACCCGGTCCTGCCAGCGGATGAAGAAGGCCCGCATGCGCGCGGGGTCGTGACGGCCGAACTCCGGGATGCGCGCGGAGGTGTCGATGAAGTAGTTGGGCGCGCGAGCCAGCAGCGACTCCACCCGGTCGGGCTCCTCCGCGGCGTTGCCGAAGTGGGCGCCGATGAAGCGCAGCCCGGGATGGCGCAGCACGCGCCGCTCGAACTCGTCGAGGATCTCCGTCCACCGCGGATAGATCGGGTCGGCGAAGCTCCAGGCGGGGTGAGCGCGTAGCTCGTCCCATCGCTCGTTGGCGGGGGTGTTGGGCTCGAAGAACGCCCGCGGGTCCCCGGAGTGGATGAGCACCACCAGGTGGAGCGACGAGGCCCGCTCGAAGATCGGGTCGAGCATCGGGTCGTCGACGCGCAGCCGGTGCCCGCGGCCGTCGCCCGCGCCGAGGCCGAGCACCTTGGGGATCTTCCACCCACGCACGCCCGCGGCCGCGCACTGCTCCAGCGTGGCGATGGAGTTCGCGACCCAGCCCTCGGCGCCGGCGCCTCGCCAGTCGATCATGCAGAAGGGGACGATGCGCCCGCCGGACTCGCGCTGCTGCGTGAGCGCCTCCTCGAGGCCGTGGCCCACCCAGCCCGCGGAGAGGTTGACCGCGTAGCGGATGTTCTGCGCGTCCATGAGCCGCAGCACGCGCGCCGTGGCCCCGGGGTCGAAGTGGGTGTGCACGTCGACGGCGGGGAAGGCCGCGCGGGTGTACGGCGTCACCGCGGGAGCGCGGGAGACGGCGCGGACGCCGGCGTCGACGGGGCGCTCGCGGGGGCGGCAGGCGACGAGCGCGAGGCCGAGGAGCAGGAGGCGACGAGCGCGTTTGACAGCCATGGGTCGGACAGTAGTATCGCGCGGTCGCTCGCGGAGCGAACTGGCGGGAACTCCAGCGGTGTTGGCGGGACGGAGGGTGCGATGACCAAGTCAGAGCTCATCGAGGTGATCGCGGCGCGTCAGGGCATCTCCAAGACCCGCGCCGAGCTCGTGGTGAACACCATCTTCGAGTCGATGGCCAACGCGCTGGCGCAGGAGGAGGGCATCGAGATCCGGGGCTTCGGGAGCTTCTCGATCCGCGAGTACGAGCCGTACCTTGGGCGCAACCCGCGCACCCGGCGGCCGGTGAAGGTCTCGGCCAAGAAGCTGCCGTTCTTCAAGGTCGGCAAAGACCTGAAGGAGATGGTCAACGAGAGCGCCGCCAAGGGCGTTCCCATCGTGGAGTGAGCGCGGGGGCTCAGCGGCGCCAGGAGCGGATGAGCCGCACCAGCGCGCTGACCGCCTCGGGGCGGAGGTTCTGACCGAAGGCGGGCATGCGGCCGCGGCCGGCGGTGATCGACGCCGTGAGCTCGGCGTCCGTGCGGGCGGACTGCAGCGCCGCTCGCGGAGAGGTCGGCCGGGCGGAACATCGCCGCCATCGGGCCGTCGCCGCGCCCGCCGGTGCCGTGGCACGAGGCGCACTGAGCGACGAAGAGGGCGCGCGCGCTGGCGTGCGGGTCGTCGTTGGTCGGCGCGGCGGTGATGGGCGAGGCGCTGGTGACGCCGCTGTCGTGGTCCTCCGGGCGCCACTCGCGCAGGCCCGAGCGGCCGCACGCGACGGCGAGCGCGAGGGGGAGCACGAGGGCGATCGCGCGGCCACGCTCCATCAGGTGACCGTCGGGCCGCCCGTGGCGCGAGCCTCGGCGGTGGTCGGGGCCATCGGCAGCCGCGAGCGCTGCACCTCGCTCTTGTTGAACTCCTCCACCACGCGGTTGATCTTCATCGAGCAGAACTTCGGCCCGCACATGGCGCAGAACTCCGCGCTCTTGAAGTACGCGTCGGGGAGCGTCTCGTCGTGGTACTCGCGCGCCCGCTCGGGGTCGAGCGAGAGGCGAAACTGCTCGCTCCAGTCGAAGGCGTAGCGGGCCCGCGAGAGGGCGTCGTCGCGATCGCGCGCGCCAGGCCGGTGGCGGGCGATGTCCGACGCGTGGGCGGCGATCTTGTAGGCGATGAGGCCGTTGCGCACGTCCTCCGCGTTGGGCAGGCCGAGGTGCTCCTTCGGGGTGACGTAGCAGAGCATCGAGGCGCCGGAGTAGCCCGCCATCGTCGCGCCGATGGCGCTGGTGATGTGGTCGTAGCCGGGCGCGATGTCGGTCACGAGGGGACCGAGCACGTAGAAGGGCGCCTCGTGGCAGAGCACGCGCTCCTTCTCGATGTTCATCGCGATCTGGTCGAAGGGCACGTGGCCGGGGCCCTCGATCATCACCTGGACGTTCTTCTCCCAGGCGCGCTTGGTGAGCTCGCCCAGCACCTTGAGCTCGCCGAACTGCGCGTCGTCCGAGGCGTCGGCGAGGCAGCCGGGGCGCAGCCCGTCGCCCGCGGAGATGGTCACGTCGTAGCGGGCGCAGATGTCGAGCACCGCGTCCCAGTGCGTGTAGAGCGGGTTCTCCTCGCCCTTCTCGATCATCCACTGGGCCATGAGCGAGCCGCCGCGCGACACGATGCCCGTGATGCGGTGCTGCACCGTCGGGAGCAGTCCGCGCAGCACGCCCGCGTGCAGCGTCATGTAGTCGACGCCCTGCTTCGCCTGGTGCTCGATCATCCCGAGGAAGTCGTCGACGGTCATCTTCGAGATGGACTTCAGGTCCTGCACCACCTGGTAGATGGGCACGGTGCCGATGGGCACCGGCGAGGCCTTGATGATCTCCGCGCGGATGCCGTCGATGTTGCCGCCCGTGGAGAGGTCCATCACCGTGTCGGCGCCGTACTTCAGCGACACGTGGAGCTTCGCCAGCTCCTCCTCGACCTTGCTGGTCACGGCGCTGTTGCCGATGTTCGCGTTGACCTTGCACGAGAGCGCGATGCCGATGCCCATCGGCTCGAGGTTGGTGTGCGCCACGTTGGCCGGGATCACCAGCCGGCCACGCGCGACCTCGTCACGCACCAGCTCCGGGGAGACGCCCTCGCGCTTCGCCACGTAGGCGATCTCCTCGGTCACCACGCCCGCGCGGGCGTACACCATCTGCGTCTTCACGCGATCGTTCGACCGCCGGGCCACCCACTCGCTTCGCATGGTCGCTCCTCAGGTTCTTCGTCTGATGCACCGCCGCCGATGGGATCGGTAGGGCCGCGCGGTTGTTCGCCGCACCGTGTAGTGCACCTTTCCCCCTCCGGGCAAGACGGACGGCGACCGTGGTATGCCTCTCGGCTCCCCCACCATGGCCGAACTACCCTACTCCGACGACGACCTGAGCCTTCTCCGACCCCGCGCCAAGACCCTCCTGCGAAAACGGATGCGCCAGCTCCGCGGGTCGCTTCCGCCCGACGCCCGCGCCCGCCGCTCGGCCGCGGTCGCCGCCCGGGTGGTCGCCCTCCCCTGCTGGCAGGCCGCCCGCTCCGTCGCCCTCTACGCCTCGATGCCTGACGAGTTCGACACCCGGGCCCTGCTGGACGACGCCGTCGCCCGGGGCCTCGACGTCGCGCTGCCGGTGGTGGGCGAAGGCCGGGTGCTCTCCTTCCGCTGGCTGGTGCGGGCTGGGCAGCGCTTCCCCACGGCGCTGTCGGCCTTCGGCATCGACGAGCCCACCGACGCGGCCCCGGAGGTCGACCTCGCGACCCTCGACGTGGTGATCGTCCCGGCGCTCGCGATGGACCCGCGAGGCCACCGGCTGGGCTTCGGCCGGGCCCTCTATGACAACACCCTCGCGCTCATGACCCAGGCGGCGCGGGTAGCGACGGTGTTCGCCTTCCAGATGATCGCGGAGGTCCCGAATGAGGCGCACGACCAGCGAGTGCACTTCATCGTGACCGATGAAGACACCTACCGCGTCGATGACGCGCCCTGATGGAGCCCCCACGATGACCCCGATTTCCTTCCTCGCCGGAGCGGCCGCCGGAGCGGCTGCCTCCTGGGCGGTTCGATCGAAGAGCGCCGACGCCGACCTGGCGCCCTGCGCGCCGAGCCTCGAGGCCGCCCGCGCCGATGGCTCGTCGCACGAGCGATCGCTCGCGGAGGCCCGCGCCCGGGTGCAGACCCTGGAGACCCAGGTGACGCTGCTCCAGGAGGTGATCGAGGCCTCCCGGGGGGAGACCCGCGCCGCGCACGAGCAGGCGGAGGTGCACCGCCGGGCCGCCGCGGTGACGCTGGAGGAGGCCACCGCGCGGGCCCGGGACATCGTCCGTGAGGAGGTCGAGCGGCAGGCGCAGCAGCGGGCGCAGCAGGTGGTCGCCGACGCGAGGGCGCAGGCCGAGTCGATGACGCGCGACCTGAAGACCAGGGACGAGCGGCTCGCGCTGCTGGAGAGCGCGGTCACGCAGAAGGACCAGCGGCTCGCGCTGCGTGAGTCGGAGCTGTCGAGCCGTGACCGCGCGGTGACCGAGCGCGAGCGGACGGTGGCCCAGCGCGAGTCGGTGGCGGAGAAGCTGGTGACCGAGCGGGCGGCGGCGCTGGAGGCGGTGAAGTCCTCGGAGAAGGAGGCCCTGGAGCGCGTGGCGGCGCTCACCGGCGAGGAGGCCCGCAGCCGGGTGATCGACGAGATCATGGACGACGCGCGGCGCTCGGGGGCGCGCGAGGCCAAGCAGATCGAGGACCTCGCGCGGGAGGAGGCGGAGAAGCGGGCCAAGCGGGTGATCGGCATCGCGGTGCAGCGCTACGCCGGGGAGTACGCGGGCGAGCGCGCGGTGACCTCGGTGCACCTGCCGAGCGACGAGCTCAAGGGCCGCATCATCGGCCGCGAGGGCAGGAACATCCGCACCTTCCAGGAGGTCACCGGCTGCGACCTGGTGATCGACGACACGCCGGAGACCATCGTGGTGAGCAGCTTCGACCCGGTGCGCCGGGAGATGGCGCGGCTCACGCTGGAGCGGCTCATCCTGGACGGGCGCATCCACCCGTCGAAGATCGAGGAGTTCTTCATCAAGTCGAAGGAGGAGGTCGAGCGCACCATCAAGGAGGCCGGCGAGGCGGCCGCGATGGAGCTCGGCATCGGGAGGCTGCACCCCGACCTCGTGAAGATCGTCGGGCAGCTCCGTTACCGGTACTCGTATGCGCAGAACATTCTCCGGCACTCGGTGGAGGTCGCGCACCTCTGCGGGCTGCTGGCGCAGGAGATGGGCATCAACCCCAAGCTGGCCAAGCGGGCGGGGCTGCTGCACGACATCGGCAAGGCCGTGACCCACGAGGTGGAGGGCGGCCACGCGGTGATCGGCGGACAGATGGCGCGCAAGGCGGGCGAGGACGACATGGTCGTCAACGCGATCGCGGCGCACCACGACGACGAGCCGCCGCGCAGCGTGCTGGCGCACCTCACCGCCGCAGCGGACGCCATCAGCGGCGCGAGGCCGGGAGCACGGCGAGAGATGCTCGAAGGCTACGTGCGACGCCTCGAGGACCTCGAGCGCATCTGCGGGGCCTTCAAGGGCGTCGAGCGGTCCTTCGCGATCCAGGCGGGGCGCGAGGTGCGGGTGCTGGTGGAGCCGAGCGAGATCGACGACGCCGGGGCGCTCGCGCTCTCGCGGGACATCGCCCGCAAGATCGAGAGCGAGCTGGCCTACCCCGGCCAGGTGAAGGTGACCGTGGTGCGAGAGACCCGGGCGGTGGACTACGCCCGATGAGGTGCGCGACCCCCTCCGTCGTCGCGATGGCGCTGCTCGGTGGCTGTATCCGCGAGCGACCGCAGAGCGCCAGGGACGCTGGCGTGAGCGAGGCGCTGCGGCCGAGCCCGGGGCGCGAGGTGCCGCGGGCAGGCGCGAAGCCCGACGCGGCGGTCGCGACGGCGGCGCTCCCGCCGGAGCCCGCGGCGCCGACCATCGAGGAGCAGCTACGACGCTGTGACGCGAGCGTGCGGGGCGCCGTGGTGCGCGTCTCGGACGACGTCGCGTACGCGGCGGAGAGCACGGCGGCGGGGCCGGTGATCCGGCTGGTGCGGCGCGCGGGGGGTGAGTTCGTCTGCGAGCGCTACTCGGCCCCAGCGGGCTCGCCGGGCGTGGCGTGGCCGGGAGCTCCGTCGCCCGGGAGGGTGCGCCTCGCGACCGCGACGGACGGCCCGGTTGGCGCCGGGAGCGCGGTGCTGGTGGAACTCGATGAGGCCGGGGCGGTGCGGGGAGCGGCGCTCATCGAGGGGGCGTGCGGCGCGGGCTCTACGGTGAGGGCGGTGCAGGTCTTCGCGGGCGCGCCGTCGATCCAGGTGCGCTGCTGGATTCCCACCGCGGGCTTCTTCACCGCCGCGGACCAGCTCCTGCACCGCGACCCCGAGGGCTGGCGCTCGCTCGTCTACTCGGAGTCCGGGCGCGTAGCGCGGGCCCCCGCGATGGCGACGCCGCCCGCCAACGCCACGCTGCCCGGGTCGATTCGCGTGCTGGAGACCGGCGCGACCCCGCGGCTGGAGGTCGCCTCGTCGAGCGTCGACGTCTCCAGCGGCTCGGTGAAGTTCTCCCGTCAGGTGATGCGCTGGAGCGACGCCGAGCGCCGCTTCGAGCCCGCCGCACCCGCGCTCATCGAGCATCGCGGCGGCGGCTGAGCCCGCCCTCGCTCACTCGCCCTGCATCAGCCCGGTGACCCGGCCGTCGTCGTGCACCACCACGCGCGCCGCCGCGGGAACCTTCGGCAGCCCTGGCATCGTCATGATCTCTCCGGTGAGCGCCACCACGAAGCCTGCGCCCGCGCTGAGCCGCGCCTCTTTTACGTTGATGGTAAAGCCCCACGGGCGCCCCGGCCGGGTCGGGTCGTCGGTGAGCGAGAGGTGCGTCTTGGCCATGCACACCGGCAGCTCGGCGCCGCCCAGCGCGACGGCGGCGTCGAGGTCCTTCAGGGCCGACGCGGTGAAGGTCACGTCGTCGGCGCCGTAGACCGTGCGCGCGATCTTGCGGATCTTCTCCACCGGCGGATCGCTCAGCTCGTAGGTGTACTTCGCCACCGGCCGCTCGGCGTCCGAGCGGTCGAGCATCGAGGTGACCGCGTCGGCGAGCTCGAGCGCCCCTTCGCCGCCCTTGGAGAAGCCCTCGTGCCTCGCCACGGCGACCCCGTTGCGCGCCGCGAAGTCCTTGAGCACCGCCTGCTCGTCGTCGGTGTCGTTGGGGAAGCCGTTGACCGCCACCACCGCGGGCAGGCCGTAGAAGCGCAGCGTCTCCAGGTGCTTCTCGAGGTGCTCGAGCCCGCGGGTGAGCGCGGCGGTGTTGGCCTCCGCCGCCCTCGCCACGGGCACCCCGCCGTGCATCTTGAGCGCGCGGTGCGTCGCCACCAGCACCACGCCGTGCGGCCAGATGCCTCCCGCCCGGCACTTGATGTCGAGGAACTTCTCCGCCCCCAGGTCGAAGCCGAAGCCCGCCTCGGTGATGACGTCCTGCCCGTAGGCGAGGGCGAGGCGCGTCGCGAGGATGGAGTTGCACCCGTGGGCGATGTTGGCGAAGGGCCCGCCGTGCACGATGGCGGGCGTCCCCTCGCGGGTCTGCACCAGGTTGGGCATGAGGGCGTCGAGCAGCAGCGCGGTCATGGCCGCGGAGGCGCCGAGGTCGCTCGCGCGCACGGGTTTGCCCGCGGGCGTGGTGCCCACGATGATGCGACCGAGCCGGGCCTCGAGGTCCTTCACGGAGGTGGCGAGGCAGAGGATGGCCATCACCTCGCTGGCCGCGGTGATGTCGAAGGCCGTCTCGCGCATCGGGCCGTTGCCCTTGCCCATGCCCACCACGACGTGGCGCAGCGCGCGGTCGTTCATGTCGAGCGAGCGGCGCCAGCGCACCGAGCGCGGGTCGAGGTCGATCGGGTCGCGGAAGTGCAGCGCGTTGTCCGCGATGGCCGCGAGGAGGTTGTGCGCCGAGGTGATGGCGTGGATGTCGCCCGTGAAGTGGAGGTTGATGTCCGCCGAGGGTTCGAGCGTCGCGAGTCCGCCGCCGGTGCCGCCGCCCTTCATCCCGAAGACCGGCCCAAGCGAGGGCTCGCGCAGCGCCGCCACCGCGCGCCGCCCGCGGCGGTTGAGCCCCATCGCGAGGGCCACCGAGGTGGTGGTCTTCCCCTCGCCCGCGGGCGTCGGGTTGATCGCGGAGACCAGCACCAGGCGGCCCTGGGGCGATGCCTCGCGGCGGGTGAGCGCGTCGAGGGAGACCTTCGCGCGGTTGCGCCCCCACGGGATCACATCGCCCGCAGAGAGCCCGAGATCACCGGCAACGTCTTGAATGGGTCGGAGTGTCTGGCTCATGGCGGCGCGGAGACTATCGGAACGCCACCGAGGTCGCGAGCGTCGGCGCTGGCTCCCCGTTCGGGTGTCCCCTATCGTCGCCGCCATGAGCGACTCTCCCGTCTCGATTCTCGGTATCGCTGGCAGCCTTCGCGCCCAGTCCTGGAACAAGAAGCTCCTCGCCGCTGCGACGCTCCTGGTGCCTCCGGGAGCGACGATCACCACCTTCGACCTCAAGGACATCCCCCTCTACAACGAGGACGTCCGCGAGCTGGGCTACCCCGAGCCCGTGGCGGCCTTCCGCGCGGCCATCGAGCAGGCCGACGCGGTTCTCTTCGTCACGCCCGAGTACAACTACTCCGTCCCCGGAGTGCTCAAGAACGCCATCGACTGGGCCTCCCGCCCCCCGGCGCCGCCCTTCGGGAAGAAGCCCGTCGCCACCCTCGGCGCCTCGCCAGGAATGCACGGCACCGTGCGCGGACAGACGCAGCTCAGGGAACTCTGCATCGGCCTCGGGATGTACGTGGTCCCGAAGCCCGAGGTGTACGTAGGGAAGGCGAACGAGAAGTTCGACGCGGAGGCCAACCTCACCGACGAGGCCACGAAGAAGTTCGTGGCCGAGCTGCTGGTGAACCTCGCGGACTTCACCCGCACGCTCCGCGGTCGCTGAGGCGCCGTTCAGCGCGCGTCGGACGCGGCCCGAACCAGGCAGTACAGACCTACGGCGTGTCCGCGATCTGCGAAGCAACACGCGCGAATCGCGCCAACGGCCCTGGAGGGAGGAGGATTCGGATGATCGATGAATCGTGGGGCCTGCTCGCAAGGGAACGGGCCGGGCTGACCCGCCGAACACGGGGCCTCGGTCTCGGCGCTGCCGTCCGCGCATTCAACGAGCTCGCCGTTCCGGGAATCGGCGGCGTGTGGTTTGCGCGGCCTCTGGCCTGGGCGGTGCTCGGCATCCGCCTGGCCCGCGGGCGCTCCTTTTCCGCCGTGTCGGTGGCGAACGCCATCGAGGCGCTCGCCTGCTGGCACGCACGCGCCGACCCTGACTCGCGGGTGCGCGGGCGAACGATGCTCGCTGGCGTGCCCAATGGCTTCGTAAGCTTCCGCGAGGCGGCCCGTCGAGGCTTCTACGTCACGCAGCCCATGCGTCAGGGAACGGTCCAGGCTCTCCGCGGTCTCGGTCTCGTGCACGAGGGGCCGCAGCGCTTCAACGCCTACCAGCTCACCGAGGCCGGCGAGCGGCTCGTCGAGCTCGCGTACGAAAGCTTCCGGCCGAAGAATGACGCCGTCGATGCAGTCCTCGCGAAGTGGATCGAGGGCGGGGCGGGGGTGCACACGGAGAGCATGCGCGCAGCGCTCGACCCGCGCGCTCCGTTGCCAGAGCGTGCCCGAGAGTTCCTACGGGAGCGCGTCGCGCGGTGGGGACCCGACGCGCCTCGCCGGGCCGCGGTGATCGCCTGGCTGCGCAAACCCGACCGCTCCGCGAGCTGGGCCGAGCGCCCACCTCTCATCGACGTGGAGCATTGGAGGGACCTCCGCGTCGGCGCGCGATTCTTTGACCTTCAACGGGCTGCGCTTGCCGTGCTGGATGGCGCCGAGGCGATCGTGCGGACGGCAGGCTCTCTCCGACTTGCGGAGGCGAGCACCGAGCCCATGGAGCCGCTGCTGGAAGAACTTTCGGCCCGGGCATCGGCGTTCCTCGACGAGAACCATACCCCCGTGGGCGCCGAGAATGCTGTCGCTTTCGCGACGGAGGTCCGCAACACCGATCGAGCCGCCGGCCTGCGATCCGCAGTGGAGCGCGACGGCCGAGGACTCCTGATCGATCACGATCGTGTGCTGGCAGGGCCCGTGTTTCGACGTCAGCCGCCTGCGCCGAACGCTTCGAAGACGGACGACTCCGAGGACGATGACGGGGGCGGTACGCCCGAGCCCACCGGCGCTCTCCCGCTCCCAGAGGGCATCTCGCGTCGGGTGCGCTCGCTCCACACGCTCGACCTCGACCTCGATGGTCGGTTGGGTGGCTGGCTGAGCGGCGCGGCGGAGGCAGAGTGAGCGCCATCGGGTCGCTCGTCGATGGCTTCGTTCCGCCGAAGGGCTTCGACGGGGACTTCGGCTGGGTGTGCGGCTTCTCCGGAGACGCCGACTTCCTCAACGTCGCGTGCGATCGGTTCACGGGGCTCTCCGATGCCCAGCGGAGCCAGATCGGTCGCGTCTGGCTCGGCGTCATGCTCGATCCGGGCTGCGCCCAGATCCCACTTTCGGCCTGTCCCGGCGCGCTCCACCTGCTTGCGCGCGCCGCGCTGCCCTATCGCCTGCTCCACGCCAAGGTCGCCGTGCTGGGATTCCGCGGCTCATCGAACTCTACGGACCGGTGTGTTCGCCTGATCGTCTCGACCGGCAACTGGACGCGTCAGACCCTCGACGCGAGCCTTGATCTCGCGTGGCGTGTCGACCTTCGCCTCGCCGATCGAGGGACCCAGGGAGCGGCCCAGGCCTCCTCGGATCTTCGGGCGGCGTGGGAGATGCTGAGCGATGTCCGACCTCGCTTCGCGACCGACGTGCTCTCGGACTCTCGCGGGAGCGTCGCGGAGGAGAATCGGGAGGCCATCGAGCGACTGGAGAGCGCCGTGACCGAGCTGACGGCCAGGGCGGGTCGCACCGGGTCTCGCTTCTTCGACAACCGCTCCGCGTCCCTCCTCGATCAGTTGCCCGCGAAGGTCAGCGCCGTGGCGGGGCGCACTCGCCGCAACCGCATCTTCCTCGGCTCCGGGTTCTTCGAGGCGGCCGGTGCTGCGGACAGGCGACCCTCCGTGGTCGCGGCGATCGTCGAGCGTCTTCAGACGCCTGGCAGGGGGAGACCGCCGCTGCTCACCAACTCCGCGAGGGTGACGCTCGTCGTGAATCCTGCCGCGTGCCAGCAGGTGGCGATCACTGGGTCCGCGCTGGGCGGGTGGTCGGTGACGGGTGCGTTGGATCCCGTTGGGGCGGCGCGAACGCTTCATGCGAAGTTCGTGTTCTCGGCGAACGAACGCGAGGGCAGCGACCGCTGCTCCCGCGCGTGGGTGTACCTGGGCTCAGGAAACCTGACGTCGCCGGGCTTCCGCCATCGGGCGTTGCCTCGAAGCGACGGGGCCCGTGCTCAAGGGAACCTGGAGGCGGGGGTCGTGCTCGCCGCGGGCGCGCTGACGTGGGCCGAAGTGGGGGACGTTCTTCCGATCGACCTGAACGGCGAAGACCTCTCGGACCAGCTGGGCGCCCTCGCGTCGGGCGACGCGGCGCCGGAACGTGGCCCCGACGTGCTCGCCCCGCCCTTCGGCTTCCTGTGCTGGGTCGAGGAGAACGGCGCAGGCTGGCTGGTTCCGCCGGAGTCGAGGGACACGGGCGGGGCGGTCGTCGAGGCCCTCGACGCGTCGCCCTGCGCCACGGATGACCGCGGGCGCTTCGCCTGGACCGGGGGTGGGTCGCCCGTCGAGGTGGTCGTCCGCTGGGAGATCGACGGGCGTACGGCCCGTGTGCGCGTGCCGGTGCTCGACGGGTACGGGCGCGTCGCGGGCCGTCCGCTGCCGCCGCTCGACTTCGACGGCCTCCTCATCGAACTCGGGCGCTTTCCGGAAGTCCGAGACGACGAGCACGACGAGCACGACGACGATCCCTCCTCCGATCCGATGGGCAACCCGGTTGGTGCCTCGCATCCGGGGTCGGTGGATCGGACTCCGATTCGGAGCACCATGCAGCTCTTCGAGGCGGTCGCCGCGCGTCAGACCAGGATGGCGGAATCGGACTGGAAGGCGTGGTGTGGGAGGCTGGAGCAGAGCCTCCTCCGCGCGAGGTCGTGCTCGACGATCGCGGGCCTGCGGGAGATCGGCATCAACCCGGTGAGCGCGTTGTATCGCCCGGAATTTCGCCCATCGTTCGCCGAGTCGGATGAGAGCCCCGCGGGGACGCTCTACGAGGAGGTGCTCCGCAAGGTCGAGGACGCGTGGGAGGTCGCGCGACTGCCTCCTCTCTTCCCCGAAGGAGAAGCCTGATGGCCAGATTCGGCGGCAGGGACGTGGTGGCGCGGTCGCTCGAGCGGCGCGCGAAAATCGCGAGCGCGCGACTGAACGAGGGACAGCGCGCGGCGCTCCGAGCGATCGCGGGGAGGCTCCAGGGCGCGCATGGGAACCACTGCCGCGGCGTGGTCATCGCCGACGAGGTCGGCATGGGGAAGACGCGCGTCGCCTCGGCGGTGGCGAGCGCCGTCGTGGCGGCCGACGGACGGGTCGCGATCCTGGTGCCGCCGGGGTTGGGCTTCCAGTGGCAGCAGGAGCTGCGCGGCGACGGACTGCATCCGCGGGAGCTGGTGCGCTCCCTTCTCGGCTACCTCCGAGGCTTCGAGGAGACGAGCCGGTGGTCGTGGGACGACGTCGTCCTGATCTCCCACCAGGTGACGAACTGGAGGCTCGGAGAGAGCAGCGACGTGTGGCGGTGGGCTCTGCTCCCCGAGCTCGTAGCCCTCCACCACAAGCACACCCGTGATCGCTTGCCGCATGGGTATTGGGCCTGGAGCAACGGGGAGCTCGCAAGAAACAACGGGGAGCTCATCCGCCATGTCGCGAAGATGATCCATGAGGAGCTGTGTCGCGTAGGCAGGTCTGACGTGGTGCCGAAGCTCGACGCCTGGGTGGAGCGCCCCTGGTCGACCAGCTTCGACGATGGGGGCCTGTATCATGCGGGTGGCGGTCGTCGGTCAGAGCTCGAAGAGGTCTTCGGCTGGGGACTCGGGCGTTTCGACCTGGTGGTCGTCGACGAGGCCCACAAGGCGCGCGGGAGGTGTCGGGGCTCTCGCGGTTGCTCAAGCTCGTATACGTGAGCAACGAGACCGCGCGGCTCGGGCTGACCGCTACCCCCGTTGCTCTCGACGTCGCGGAGTGGGACGGCACGCTCAAGCGGGTGGGCGTGCCCGCGGGCGCGCGGAGGGAGATCGGGGAGGTCGGGCGGCGCTACGCCGACGCGACCCGCGCGGCTGCGAGACACCTGGCGCACCAGCGAGATCAACCGCGAGACGTGGACCCGCACGGCGGAGGCGTTCGCGTCCGCGCTGCGGCCCTACGTGCTCCGACGGGACAAGCGGGAGGACCCGGCGGTGTGCAGGTTTCGCGAGCGCGCCGGGCCTCAGGAGCCGTACCGGGTCGTGCGTTCGGAGGCGCTGCATGTGCGCGGTCTGTCCGAGGCGTGGCGACGCGTCGTGTTCGCTGCGGAGGGGCTCTCGGCCACGGTTCACGGAGGACGGGATCCGGTCGGAAAGCGGCTGCGGCTGACACTGGCGAACGGTCACGGCATCGCAAGCGTCATCGACGCGACGCTCGCCACGGACGCCGAGCGTCAGGCCGAGGGGGACGCGACGCTCGAGGAGAAGGGCACCCCCGACGCGAAGCAGGAGGCGCGGGCCCACCTGTGGGTGAAACTCATCGGCTCCGAGGTCGGGCGCACCCCGGGCGACGCCGGCCCGGACCTGTCGCTGTACCAGCATCCACAGATCCACAGGGCCGTGGAGCTCATTGAGGACCGGCTGGAGCTCGGCGAGAAGGTGCTGGTGTTCGGTCGGTACAGCCGCCCGATGCACGCCCTCCAGAACCTGTTGAACGCTCGAGCGCGTCTCCGATCGCTCTGTGAGAAGCGCGGGGAGCCATGGCCGGAGGAGACCGTGGAGCCGGGGGTGCTCGACTGGCTCGCCGCCCAGCAGCTTGAGCTGTCTCGCGATGTGGTCGACGCCGCCTTCCAGGCTCATGGCGAGCGCTACCGCGCCTATGAACTCCGACGGGCGTGGCTCCGAGGAAACCTGCTCTCACTGCTGGAGCGTGACCTTCAGGAGAGTGCGAGGCCACCCGAGGGCGCACGCCGACGAGGCCTGGGTGTCCTCGGTGGCCTCCGGCGCGACGTCGAGCAGGCGGGAGAGCACGGGATGGCCGGGCTTGTGCGGGCGGTGTGGGAGCTCGCTGCGCCGGAGGTGCGGGGAGAACTCCTTGCCGAGCGTGACTCCGAGCGCGCGAGGGCGGGACTCGCCGAGGCGTTCCTCGCGCTCGTCGCGTCGGCGGCGAGCGTCTCCGACCCGGAGGGTGACGACGGGCACGACGACACGGTCGTCGAGGAGATCGGGAAGGCGGTTCGCACGCTGGTTGCCGAGGAGTTCGGACCACGTCGTGGCGGTCTCGCGCGCTTGCTCGACGGGTCGACCAGCCACGGCACGCGACGCGTACTCCAGGCAGCCTTCAACCGCGGGCACAGCTTCCCGAGGGTGCTCATCGCGCAGTCGATCGTCGGCCGGGAGGGGCTCAACCTCCATGAAGCCTGCCGGGTCGTGCTGTTGCTGCACCCGGAGTGGAACCCGGGCGTGGTGGAGCAGCAGATCGGGCGCGTCGACCGAATCGGCAGCCGTTGGGAACAGCTTCTGGAACGGTGCCTCGCCGATGACCGTCCGGCTGACGAACTTCCGCGGATCGAGGTCCTGATGCCGGTGTTCGAGGGCACATACGACGAGCATCAATGGCGGGTCCTCCTGAGTCGATGGGACGACCTCCGAGCGCAGCTCCACGGGGTCGTCGTGCCGCCTTCGGAGCCCGGTGACGATCAAGACGCTCGCGCTCTCGCCGAGAGCCTCAACTCTCGCGCGCCTGACTTCTCTCCCTTGCGCGGATGAGGCATCTCCCGCACGCCGTCACGCGACGAAGCCCGGTCCGTCACGCGCAGAAGCCGACGATTGCGCGCGCAGTGCCCTCGCTGGCACGATCGCCCGATGGCACGCGCGAAGAACGCCCCGCAGAGGTCCCGTACGCCGGTCGCGGAGTTGAGCCCGGCGGCGCTAATCGATCGCAAGCTCGACGCCGCGTGGAAGTCCGCCGCGCGGACGATCGCGGGCGAAGGCATCGAGGAGTCCAATCACTGGGACGCGAAGTGGGAGGCCGTCGATCGCGTCCTGACGCACGACCCGCCGCTGTATCTCGCAGGCGGGTTCAAGACCGCCAAGGCCTTCTGCTCGAAGCACCTGCCGGGGGTTCATCTCCAGACGGTGCGGGACCACACCCGCGTCGCACGGCACTTCACCGCGGCGCACGAGGCGGCGCACGGTGTCACCGCGCTCGCGGCGCTGCTCGACTACCTCGAGGCGGTTGCGGGCGAGCTCCCCCGCGTCGCCATCGACCCTGCCCGGACGCGCGTCGTCGTGCGGCGCGGTCGCGCCAATGAGACCGTGCTGTTTCCTACGCTGACGACCGATGAGATGCGGGCCGCCGCGCGCGCGAAGCGGCCCCGGCGCAAGGTCACCGCGAAGCCTGCCGACCCGGTGACCGCGTCCATCGCCGCCGCGCTCACGAAGGCGAGGCTCCCGGCGCTGACGCCCACGCGCCGACGGGAGACCAACCTCTTCCCGCCGGTCGCAGACGCGGACCTGGTAGGCTTCGGCAAGGCGCTCGCGGCGATCAAGCTCCCGTAGCGCAGACCGCGTGACGGGCGCGCCCGGCTCCCAGGCGGAGCACTACGCGGCCTATGTGGAGCGCTTCGGAGAGGAGGAGTTCGAGGCGGTCGGGGTCTGGGACCTCGCGTGACCCGGAGGGCCGAACGGCGGCCTACCGCGCGTCGTGGCGCACGTACTCGAAGTCCACCGGGCGGCCCTTGATCCCCTGCTTCGGGGGGGCGATCCAGTGGGCCATCTTGCCGGGCTCGTAGACCGGCTTCGTCATCAGCGACAGCACGTAGGCCCGGTCGGCCGCGGTCGGGAGCCACTGCCCCACGCCCGCCTGCCAGGCCTCCTCGGAGATGAGCTCGCCCGCCGGGTTGAAGCGCATCCCCGCGTAGAGCCCGACGTTGCGGTTGAAGCGACGGCTCGGGATCTTCAGCTCGAAGTCCACGCCCCCCTCGGCGATGGCGCGGTTCCACTTGTCGACGCCGCGCTGGCAGTCGCCGACGTACTCGTCGCGCAGCACCTCGTTCATCGCCGAGCGCAGCGCCACGTCGCGGTCGACCAGCGCGCCGTTCTCCGGGGTCGTCATGCGGTAGGTGCCGTGGAGGGCGACGTGGTCCTCGTGGCCGGCCTCCTTGGCGCGGCCCTTGAGCCCCGAGGCGAAGAACGACGCCGCGTTGGACGACACCTCGCCGCCGAAGAGGTCGACCGACGAGCTGAACCAGAAGTTCAGGTACTTCTGGATGGTGGGCAGGTCGACGCCGCCCTGGGCGCGCACGTCGCCGTTGGGGTCGAGCCTCGCGAGCTCGGCCGAGCGCTGCACGACGCGCAGGATGCCCGTCTCGCCGACGAACATGTGGTGCGCCTCCTCGGTGAGCATGAAGCGCGTGGTGCGCGAGAGCGGGTCGAAGGCGCTCTCGGCGAGCGCGAGGAGCTGGTACTTCCCGTCGCGGTCGGTGAAGTACGTGAACATGAAGAACGACAGCCACTCGGGGCACGGCTCGTTGAAGGTGCCGAGAATCCGGGGCTTGTCGGCGTCGCCGCTGCGGCGCTCGAGCAGGGCCTCGGCCTCCTCGCGGCCGTCGCGGCCGAAGTGCGAGTGCAGCAGGTACACCATCGCCCAGAGGTGCCGGCCCTCCTCGACGTTGACCTGGAAGAGGTTGCGCAGGTCGTAGACGCTCGGGCAGGTCTGGCCCAGCAGCCGCTGCTGCTCCACCGAGGCGGGCTCCGTGTCGCCCTGCGTGACGATCAGCCGCCGCAGCGTGTTGCGGTGCTCGCCCGGAACCTGCTGCCACACGGGCTTGCCGAACTCGTCGCCGAAGCCGATGGTGCGGTCGGGCACCGCGTCGGCGAGGAAGATGCCCCAGCGGTACTCGGGCATCCTCACGTAGTCGAAGTGCGCCCAGCCCGCCTGGTCGACGCTGATCGCCGTGCGCAGGAAGACGTCGTCCTGCTGGAAGCCCTCCGGCCCCATGTCGCCCCACCACTTGATGAAGCTGGGCTGCCACTCCTCGAGCGCCCGCTGGAGCTTCTTGTCCGACGAGAGGTCGACGTTGTTCGGGATGCGCGTGTCGTTGACGACGGATGACATCGGTTGACCTGCTTCCGTGGGGGATTTCTTACGTGCGACGGTAATCGAACACCGGGCGCCCTGGCTGCCCGTACATCGTGAGCGCGCCGGCCTCGCCGACGGCGTTGGGGCGCTGGAAGATCCAGTTCTGCCACGCGCTGAGCCGCCGAAGATCTTGGTCTCCATGGTCTCCGGGCCGGCGAAGCGCAGGTTGGCCTCCATGCCCGTCATGGCGTCGGGCGAGAGGCTCGTGCGCTCCTCGATGGCCACGCGCACCTCGTCGTCCCAGTCCATCTCGTCGGGCGTGAAGGTCACGAGGCCCGCCTTCAGCGCGGCGCCCGCGTCGAGCAGCCCCGCCTCGTCCTTCAGCCGCGTCACGATCGACGGGTCGTAGAGGAAGCGCGACTCCAGCCGGGACAGCCCGTTGCTCATCGGGAAGGCCCCGAAGTTCACCACCGACAGCGCCACGTGGGTGCTCGCCGCGTCGATCATGAACACCCGGTCGGCCGCGAGGGCGATCTCCAGCATCGACCCCGCGAAGCAGCTCCCCGGCTCGACGAGCGCGAAGAGGCTGCGCGCCGTGAGGTCGAGGCGCTTGAGCACCCGCTTCTGCAGCAGCAGCACCTCGCGAGCGAGCCAGTCGGTGACCGCGCGCTCGACGAGGTGCCGGTCGAAGCGCCGCACCGCCTCGAGGTCGCCCACCGTGTGCAGCACCAGCAGCCCGACGGTCGGGTGGTTGAAGCGCAGGTCGAGCAGCGCGTCGTCGAGCTCGCGCCACGCCGCCACGCTCCAGTGCTCGGCCGTGAGCGCGGCGCGGGGGTCACCCTCGGGGCCGCGCATCGTGAGCTCGGCCACCCTGCGCCCCCGGTCGACCTGCAGCAGCACGTGCTTGTACGCGCTCACGTCCCCGTTGCGGCTGACCGTCACCGGCGGCAGCTCCATGCCCGCTCCCGACGCGGCGCGCGGAGAGCGCTCGACCATCTTCTCAACCCTCGCCTTCACGGCCGCCTCGAAGCGGCTGCGGGAGGCCGACTCGTCGACCAGGCGCCACTCCACCGCGCGCTTGCCCCGCACGCCCTCCGCCAGCGTCGAGAACACGTCCGCCAGGTCGCGCCGCACCTTGCGCTTGTCGGTGACCCGGGTGAGCCCGCCGGTGCCCGGGAGCACCGCCAGCAGCGGCGCCTCGGGGAGGCTCACCGCGGTGCTGCCGTCGTCCTGCAGCAGGATCTCGTCGCAGGCCAGCGCCAGCTCGTAGCCGCCGCCCGAGGCGGTGCCGTTGACCGCGCAGAGCACCGGGATGCCCGAGAGCTCGGACAGCTCCTCCAGGTAGAGCCGCGTCTCGTTGGTGTACTTGCAGAAGTTCACCTTGAAGGGGTGCGACGAGCTGCCCAGCATGTAGATGTTGGCGCCGGAGCAGAAGATGCGGTCCTTGGCGCTGGTGACCACGAGGGCCCGCACGTCGGGGTGCTCGAAGCGCAGCCGCTGGATGGCGTCGGAGAGCTCGATGTCCACCCCGAGGTCGTAGCTGTTGAGCTTGAGCGGATAGCCGGGGCGCAGCCCGCCGTCCTCCTGCACGTCCATCGCGAGGCGGGCCACCCGGCCGCCGTAGACGGCGGGGAAGTCGAGCTTCCAGTGACGATACCGCGAGGGGTGCGTCTCGAAGCGGATCGGGGCCTCGTCGTGCGTGTGGTGGTCTGCCATGGCGATGCGCGCAGGCTTAGCTGACGGGCGCCGGGATGGACAAGGGCCATGGCGCCAGATCAGCGGCCATGGCCGATGGAGGGGGGGACCCCGGTCAGAGCGAGTCGAGGTACTGGAGGAAGGCGAGGATGCCGTAGCCGGTGCCGCCCTTGGGGCCGAGGGCGCTCACCCGGTCGAGGTAGGCGGGGCCCGCGATGTCGAGGTGGATCCACTTCCGGTCGCCGATGAACTCCCGGAGGAAGAGCGCGCCGATGATGGAGCCGCCGTAGCGGTCGCCGGTGTGCTTGAGGTCGGCCACGTCGCTCTTCAGCCCGTCGCGGAGCTCCTCGATGAGCGGCATGCGCCACATCGCCTCGCCGGCGGTCTTGGCGCCCTCGAGGTAGCGCTTCGAGATCTCCTCGTCGTTGCAGTAGAAGGCCGCGGTCGAGGTGCCCAGCGCCACGAGGCACGCGCCGGTGAGGGTCGCGTGGTCGACGATGAGGTCGGGCTCGAGCTTGCGGGCGAAGGCCAGCGCGTCGGCCAGCACCAGGCGGCCCTCGGCGTCGGTGTTGATGATCTCCACGGTCTTGCCGTCGAGCGAGCCGAAGACGTCGCCGGGGCGGTAGGCGTCGCCGTCGGGCATGTTCTCCGCCGCGGCGATGAGCGCGTGCACCTCGACGTCGGGCTTGAGCGCGCCGATGGCCGCCATCGCGCCGATGGTGAGCGCGGCGCCGGCCATGTCGGACTTCATGTCCCCCATGCCGGGCGCGGGCTTGATGCAGAGGCCGCCGGAGTCGAAGGTCAGGCCCTTGCCCACGAGGCACACCCGGGGCCGGCCCTTGCGGGCCTTCTCGGGCTTGTAGGTGATGTGGATGAAGCGAGGCTCGTTGCTCGACCCCCGGCCGACGGCGTCGAGGAGCTTCATGCCCTCGGCGCGGATCTTCGCCCGGTCCCAGATGGAGACCTTGAGCCCGTGGGCCTTGGCGACGTCGTGGGCCACGTCGGCGAGCGCCGCGGGGGTGAGCTCGTTGGGCGGCTCGTTGACCAGGTCGCGCGCGAGGTTGATCGCCGAGGCCACCGCCTCGCCGGCGGCGATCGCGTGCTTCTGCTCCGCGGTCGCCTTCACGGACTTCACCCCTCGCAGCCCGAGCGAGACGGACTCCAGCTCCTTCTTCGGCCGCCGGTCGCCGGTGAGGTACTTGGTGAAGCGGTAGCACCCGAGCGAGACGCCCTCGGCCGCCGCGCGCAGCTCCGCCGCGTCGCCCTTGCCGCGCAGCGCGAGGTGCAGCTTCGTGGCCTTGTCGGCGTTGGCCACCTTGGCGGCCTTCGCCGCCGCCGCGCGCAGCTCGATGGCCGTCACCTTCGCCGCGGGCCCGAGGCCGATGAGCAGCACCTTGCGCGCGGGCGTCTTCCCGTAGGTCATCACCGCCAGCGTCGCGTCGCGCTTGCCCGTGAACTCGTCGTCCTTGATGGCCGTGCGAAGCGTGCCCGAGAGCGCCTCGTCGAGGTCGTTCAGCAGGGTGTCACCGGCGAGGTCCTCCTCCGCGAGGAGCACCGCGAGCAGGTCGACCTCAGCGTCCGACCCGGACAATCCCAACGTGATCTTCATCCGCTCGTTTCCTTCCCCCGACCGACGCTGAGCGGGATTCTGGGGCTCTCGATGGCCACCGCCGCGCGCGAAGGGTGGCGGATACTCTCACGCGGGATCGCGCCCCCACAAGCCGCCCGCGCGGAGAGAATCGCTCAGCGCTCCCAGGCCTCTCGCAGGTCCGCCGGGAGGTGGAAGAGCGACCGCTCGCCGCCGCGGTCGCGCCGCGCGATGCGCTCGACGAAGCGCTGCCCGAACCACGCGCTGATGCGATGCACCAGCGGCACCTCGTCGCCGATTCCCTCGCCCACGGTCGAGGCAGCGCGCACCACGGAGACGATCCCGCTCATCGCGAGCGCGCCGATCTTCGAGCTCTCCGGCACGCCCATCATCTCCGCGGTGTCGTCGCCGAGCAGGTGGCGCATCAGCAGCGTCACCGCGTCGTCGGACACCCACGGGATGCCGATGACCTGCGCGACCGTGTCGGCCAGCGCCTTCGTCATCGCCTGCCCCGCCTCGGTGGCTCCCCGCTGGTGCGCGCGCAGCGCCTCGAAGAGCGCCTCGCCGCCCTCCACCGTCGGCGGGTTGAGCTCCTCCGCCACGCCGAGCAGGTGACCGACGACGCGCCAGCAGTGGAAGTAGCCCTCCTTCTCCGTGGGGTCGAGCACCACCCCGAGGCGCTCCCACGAGCGCAGCATCACGGTGGAGAAGGTCTGCAGCGTGAAGGCCAGGTCCTCCTGGTTGATCGGGCGCCCCCAGGCGGGGTCCCAGACCTTGCGGGTCATGACGTCGGCGAGGGAGGGCATCGCCGGCTCGGGCTCCGTGACCCCATCGGGATCGATCTCCAGCAGGTAGCGCATCGACGCGTGCATCAGCCTGACCTTCTGGGACGTGCGCACCCCCCTCCCTCCGGGGCGGAGGCCCCCTCGGGCCATCACGTCGATCACCATCTGCGAGGTCTCGTAGACGCGGCGCTCGGTGTTCGACCGGAGCTGCCGGGTGATGTCGAGCACGTGCACCCCGTTGCGCATCGCGTAGCACTCGGGCAGCGACGCGCAGAGCAGCGAGGCCAGCGAGAGCAGCCCGTAGCGCATGAAGACCTCCTCGCCCTTGGTGATGGCGACCAGGTCGACCCACGGGGGCAGCACGGCGCTCTCCTGGAGGTAGCGCTGCGCCGCCGGAGGGAGCTGCGCGGGAGGGGCCACGTCGTGCCGCACCATCAGGCTGAGCAGGTCGTTGACCGCGGTCACGCTCCCCAGTTCATAGAGCTCGCGTATGACGCCGTCGGCGAGGGGATCGCCCACCGAGCGCCAGGATTCGAGTTGGTCTTCGGTGAAGGTGTAATCGCTCATGAGGGCTCTCTACGGGTGACACGGCGCGGAGAGCGGTCAAGGCAGATGAGCGCTTCGGGTTGAAGGCGCGTCGAGACGGGAGGGTCGGGCGATGTCGGTGAGGGTGGAGCGGGCGGACGGGGTGACGACGGTGGTGATCGACCGACCGGCGGTGAGAAACGCCGTCGACCGGGCGACCGCGGAGGCGCTGGCCGAGGCGTTCAGGGGCTTCGCGGCGGACGACGGCGCCCGGGTCGCGGTGCTCTGCGGCGAGGGGGGCACCTTCTGCGCTGGAGCCGACCTCAAGGCCATCGCGACGGGCGAGGCCAACCGGCTCGACCCGACGGGCGATGGTCCGATGGGGCCTTCGAGGATGGTGATGAGCAAGCCGGTGATCGCGGCCCTCTCGGGCTTCGCGGTCGCCGGGGGCCTCGAGCTGGCGCTCTGGTGCGACCTGCGGGTGATGGAGGAAGACGCCGTGCTGGGCGTCTTCTGCCGCCGCTGGGGAGTGCCCCTCATCGACGGCGGAACGGCCCGGCTGCCGCTGCTGGTGGGCCTCGGCCGGGCGCTCGACCTGGTGCTCACCGGGCGGCCCGTGCACGCCGGGGAGGCGCTGGCGATGGGCCTCGTGAGCCGGGTGGTCCCTCGGGGCGAGGCGAGGGCGGCGGCCGAGGCGCTGGCGAGGGAGATCGCGGCGCACCCGTGGGCCTGCGCGATGGCCGACCGGCGCGGGGTGTACCGGGCCTTCGAGCTGACGGCGGCCGAGGCGCTGGAGGCGGAGTTCACCGACGGGGCCGAGGCGCTGCGGGTCGACGGGGCGAGCGGAGCGGCGCGCTTCGCAGCGGGAGCCGGCCGCCACGGGCGCGAGGCGTGAGCCGGACGGGAGCCCGGGGCGCGAAATGGGCGCTACCCTTGTTCGCGATGAGCGAGCGGGAGATCGAGCGGCGGGGTGACGCGGCGCTGGAGTGGGTCATGCGCTGGCCCGTTGGCCCGGCGGTGGGCGCCACGCTGGTGGTGCAGGGGCACGAGCAGGCGGTGTTCGTCGCCGAGGGCGCGATCCTCGGGGCGGCGGGCCCCGGGCGCTACGCGCTCGACCCGGCGCAGTGGCCCGCGGTCGCCCCGTGGGTCGACCCTGCCTCCGAGACCTTACGCATCCAGGTATTCTTCGTGACCACCGGGGGCCCGTGGTACCTCGACGTCGACGCGCCCGTGGGGGCGGTCACGGGCCTGGGATCGGGGCGGGCGGGACACCTGCACGTGAGCGCCCGGGTGAGCCTGCGCGTCGCCGACGCGGCGGCCCTGGTGCGGGCGCTGCTGGTCGACGGCGGGGACTTCGCCGCGCGCCACGCCGGGTGGAGCCGGGACGCCGGGCGCCTCGTGGCGGACACCGTCCACGGGATGCTGCTCCAGGGGACGCTCGACCCGGCGCGCACCTCGTCGGCGGTCTTCGCGGTGGGCCGTCACGTGCTGCCCGCGCTGCGGGCCCGGCTCGGCCCCGACGGGCTCGACGCGCTCGAGTTCGAGCGCTTCGCGCTGGTGGACTCCGCGGCCTCGTCCATGACCGGCCCGACGATGTTGCGCATCGAGTCGACGGTGCTCGCCCAGGCCCTGGCCGCCGCGCCCTCGGCGAGGAGGACCCCCGCGGAGCCCGCGACGCTCAAGCCGGTGCTGGTGAGCGCTCCGGCGCGCATCGGAGCGCTGCGGGCGGGTGTCGTGACCCCCTCGCGAGACCGCGTGGGAGTGCGGCACGACCAGGGGATTCCGGTGATGGCGATGGACGCGCTGGCCTTCGCGCGCTGGCGAGGCGCCGAGCCGGGCGACCGCTGGGTGCTGCGGCACGGGGCGGCGCCGGAGCTGCGGGTCGACCCGTGGCCGGTTCCGGAGGGCGTCCTCGCGAGCGAGAAGGCCGCGAGGGAGGCCTACGAGCGGTGTCGGCAGCGGCTGCTCTCGGCGGCCCCGGGGCTCACTCCCCGAGACGCCCGGGCGACGGACGACGGGCTGATGGACCCGGAGACGGCGTGGAGCGAGCGCTTCGTGCGCGGGTCCGACGAGGTGGCGTGGCTGAGCATCGACCGCACGACCGACGCCCTGGAGCTCGCGGGCCTGGTGGGCTTCACCGCGGAGGTATCGCTGCCGGAGGGGCTGCGCGGCGCGGCGTGGCGGCCGGGCGACTCGGCGCTCCAGTGCGCGGTCGTGACCAGCACCATGGGCGAGCCCGACGGCGTGGCGGTGGTGGCGGGGATGCCTGGCGGGCAGAGCTTCGCGGGCGAGCTGGCGGGGCGCTGGGAGCGGCGCACGGAGTCGGTGGCCCACTCGGTGGACGTGACGAGCGGCTGGCTCACGCTGGCCTGGGCGAGGGCCTCGGGACGCTGCGTGGCGGCGCTCTCGGCGGAGCGCGGCGAGGCCGGGTGGATGGCCGCGTGCGTCGAGGACGATCGGGCGGCGGCGTCGCTGCCGACGGGGCTGGAGTCGCAGGCCGGAGGGCCGGTGGCGTGGCTGCTGCGGGTGCGCCCTGGGACGTGGCGGCTGACGCACCACCACGGCACGCTCGGGGACACGAGGGTGCAGTGCTTCGTGCTCTCTCACCCGGCCGCGGAGGGGTGGCAGCCCTCGGCGCTGCTGCATGATCCTGGGGCGCGAGACTCGGCGCCCGACGGGGTGGCGCGAGACCGCGAGGTGTTTCCGGGGCAGTCCGTGGCGAGGGTGTCGGAGTACGTGCGGATGGTGCGCGGGCTGCGCGCCGACCGGGTGAAGCGCAAGGAGGCGCTGGCCTCGCTGGGCATCGAGCTCGCGGACTTCGGCGAGGTGATGCAGCGCTGGTCGCGGGCGATGATGGAGGACCACGCCCTGGGACGCGAGGTCGCCAGGGCCATGAACGTGGAGTGAAGCGGAGGGAGAGGGGCGAGCGGGCCGTCAGCGCCGGGGGGCGTTGGCGGGAGGCGGGGCGGGCGTGGTGGTCGTGTGCGAGGTGTACTCGAGCAGACCGTTGGAGTCGGCCTGGCCGTTGGCGGCGCGGCGGGTGAAGTTGCCGGCGACGACCACCTCGGCGCCCTCGTCGAAGTCCGTGGGCACGGGCTTCACGAGGCCGGCGGCGATCTGCGCGAGCTGCGCGGCGGTGGGCTGGCGGCCCGAGCGCGCGGCGCTGCGGGCGGCCTCGATCTCGTGCTGGAAGGTCGCGTACCCGGTGACCATCATCATCTTGGCCGGGTCGCGCTCGGTGCGGTTGTCGGAGATGTAGATGTGCGGGCGCTCTTCGACGCAGCGGTCGGCCTCGGTGCAGGGCAGCCCCCGCGGGTTGCGCGCGGTGTACACGCTCACGATGAAGCCGTGGACGCGCTGCTGCTTGCTCCAGAGGTTGTTGTCGCGCGTGGCGTTGTGGCGCAACCCGTAGACGGTGAACGACCCGTCGGTGTGGTTGATCGGCGGCGGCGCCGGGAGCGTCGGCACCGTCGGGAGGTTGACGTGAGGGGCCGCGGCGCCCTCTTCGGTCACCACCGTGAGCTTGCTGTCCCCGTCACAACCGATGGTCACCGCGGCCATCGAGCCGAGGCACAGACCCACGAGCGCCATCCATCCGTGCTTCATTCGATATCGCTCCCTTGAATGCGGCGCGGACGCTATCACGCCGGTTCTCGCGCCCACAAGCGAAGAGGTCGACGCCGCGAAGGCCACGATTTCCAGGTCCTTCGTAGAGCTCTCAGGGCTCGACGCCGAGGGCGCGGTAGGCGCGGTCCCGGTCGCGGTGGATGTCCTCGACGATGGCCTCGACGTGCGCGACCCCGAGGCGCTCGACGGTCTGCTGGTTGGCGTCGGTGACCACCTCGTGCAGCGGGCGCTTGGCGGGAGCGTCGAGCGGCAGCGCCAGGGCGGCGCTCATGGGCATGAAGCGCTTGCCGGTGCCGTCTCGCTGGCGGAGTTCTTCGAGGGTGCTCAGGCGGATGGCCTGGATGGTGGGGTCGGGGCACCGCCGGATGAAGTTGATGAGCGAGAGGGCGGTGGTGGTGTCGGGCTCGGGCTCCGGGTGGAAGGCCACCATGGCCATCAGCACCCCGCGGCGCCCGGGGTCCTTCGCGTAGGCCGCGCGGACGGCCTCCACGTAGGCCACAAACTCCTTCCGCGAGAGCTTCACCCTCGGGTGGATCAGGAACCCGATCTCCACCGATGGGGTCTCCCCGAGGCGCCTCGCCCACGCGGCCCCCTCCGAGGGGTCGGGCAGCGCGCCCAGCTCGACCGACTCGCTCACCTGCGAGCGTCGGCGCGCGGTCTCGGCCCACGGGCACATGTCGAGCCCCTCCACGATCTCCACCGTGTAGCGCCGGAAGAGCCGCTTCGCCTCGCGCTCCAGGGCCTCGTCCACCGAGGCCCCCTCCCCCCGGGTCGGGTCACTCGGCATCGAAGCCCACGTTTCTCCGCCGCAGCCGGACGCTGCCGCCGGTGCTCGCCAGCACGCCGCCGTCTCCGCCGCTGAGCTGCGCGGCGTTGGCCTCGTCGGTGTCGAGGTGCATCTCCAGCTTGTACTTCGGGCTCACCCGGATGAGCACGTCGCCGAAGATCATGTCGCGGCCGTCGGTGTCGACGGCGACCTCCACCACGTCGCGGTCGCCCACCCCGAAGCGCGCGGCGTCGTCGGGGTGCATGTGGATGTGCCTCCGGGCGCAGATGAGCCCCTTGGCGAGGGTGACGACCCCGGCGGGGCCTTCGAGGGTGATCCCTGGGGAGTTGGCGACGTCGCCGGAGTCTCGCACCGGGGCGTCGACGCCGATGGCGAACTCGTCGGTGCGGGAGATCTCCACCTGGCACTCGCTGCGCTCCGGGCCGAGCACCCGCACGTTGGCGAGCCTCCCCTTCGGTCCGACCACCGTGAGCTTCTCCTCGCAGGCGAACTGCCCCGGCTGGCTGAGGGGCTTGTACGGGGTGAGCTTGTGCCCCGCCCCGAAGAGCGTCTCGACGGCCTCGCGGGTGAGGTGGATGTGCCTGGCCGACACCGCGATGGGGATCCTGCTAGCGGCCTCGACGGACTGCGCCCCGGCGGCCAGCAGCGCGGCGTCGTGGGCGATGGCGCGCGCCTCGTCGGTGGCCACCACCAGCAGCCGCACCCGCGACCCGTGCTCGGAGAACTCCGCCACCGGCGAGGTGGCCGAGACGCGGGCGTCGCGGTTGCGGTCCTCGTCGAGGCGGGCGCCCAGGAAGTCGAGGCGCTGGCGATGCGGTGGCGCATGAGCGCGCTGTTCTCCCCGATGCCCGCGGTGAACACGATGGCGTCGACGCCGCCCATCACGGCCGCATACGCGCCGATGTATTTCCTCACCCGGTGCGCGAACACCTGGATCGCCAGCCGGCAGTCCTCGTCGCCCGAGGCGGCGCGCGCCTCGATGTCGCGCAGGTCGTTGCCGACCCCGGAGAGCCCCGCGAGCCCCGACTGGTGGTTGAGCAGCTTGTCGAGGCCGTCGATGTCGAGGCCCTCCTTGCGGGCGATCTCCAGGATGATCCCGGGGTCGACGTCGCCCGAGCGGGTTCCCATGACCAGGCCCTCGAGCGGGGTCATGCCCATGCTGGTCTCGACCGAGCGACCGGCCTCGACGGCGGTGACGCTGGCGCCGTTGCCGAGGTGGCAGGTGATGATCCTCAGCGCGCGGGGGTCTTCCTTCAGGTAGCGGCCCGCCTGCTGGGCGACCCAGGCGTGGCTGGTGCCGTGGAAGCCGTAGCGCCGGATGCCGAGCTTCTCCGCCAGGGCCTTGGGGAGCGCGTAGGAGCGGGCGCGCCGGGGCATGGTGGCGTGGAAGGCGGTGTCGAAGACCGCGACGTGGGGGAGCTTCGGGAGCAGCGACCGGGCGGCGACGATGCCCGCGAGGTTGGGCGGGTTGTGCAGCGGAGCGAGCGGGGAGAGCGCGCCGAGGGCCTCGACGACGGAGTCATCGAGGAGGGTCGGGGCGTCGAAGCGGGCGCCCCCGTGGACGACCCGATGGCCCACCGCGTCGACCGTGCGGCCTTCGAGCAGCCGGGGCAGCGTGAACGCGAGGGCGCGGGCGTGGTCGGCCTCCTCGATGAGGACCCCTTCGCTGCCCATGAGCAGGACGCAGTCGGGGTGGCCGACGCGCTCGACGCGGGCGGTCGCGAGGCGCTCTCCCGAGTGGGGGTCGAGGACGTCGAGCTTGATGCTGGAGCTGCCGCAATTGACGACGAGGACGTGCATGGCGATGGCGGAGGGTAGCGCCAAGCGGCGGCCGAGTGCACCCCGCGCCGACGGGGCTTTGTCCCGCGCAGGGCATTGGGTAGGGTGCGCCGCGCGAAGCAACGCGAGGAGACGGCGACGATGGCGACGAAGACGGCATGGGGCGGGCGATTTACGCAGGAGCTTGATGCGGGGGCGGCGCGCTTCCTCGCCAGCGTCGACGTGGACTCCCGGCTCGCCGAGGAGGACATCGCGGGCTCGCTCGCGCACGCCGAGATGCTCTGCGCCATCGGGGTGCTCACCGCGCAGGAGCTCGTGCAGGTGCAGCGGGGCCTCGGGGCGATCCGAGAGGAGATCCGCGCCGGGAGCTTCGTCTGGGACGCCTCGAAGGAAGACGTGCACATGAACGTCGAGGCCGCGCTGACGGCGCGCGAGGGCGACGTGGGCGCGAGGCTGCACACCGGCCGCAGCCGCAACGATCAGGTGGCGACGGACATGCGGCTCTTCGCCCGGCGGGCCTGCGCCGAGGTGGGTCGCTCTCTCGACCGGCTGGCCCTCACGCTGGTGGGGCGCGCGGAGGCGGAGATCGACACGCTGATCCCGGCGTACACGCACATGCAGCGGGCGCAGCCCAACCGGCTGTCGCACCACCTGATGGCCTACGTGGAGATGCTGGGGCGCGACCGGGGACGGCTCGACGACGCCGCCGCGCGCATGAACGAGTCGCCCCTCGGCAGCGGCGCCGTGTGCGGGACCACCTTCCCCCTCGACCGGGAGATGACCTCCCGGGCGCTGGGCTTCGACGGCCCCTCGCGCAACAGCATCGACGCCACCGCCGACCGGGATTTCCTCCTGGAGCTGCTCGCCGCCCTGGCCATCGCGGCGGTGCACATGTCCCGGCTGTCCGAAGAGCTGGTGCTCTGGTCGACGCAGGAGTTCGGCTTCGTCGAGATGGCCGACGCGCACACCACGGGCTCGTCGATGATGCCGCAGAAGAAGAACCCCGACGTCGCCGAGGTGGTGCGGGGCAAGTCGGGCCGGGTGATCGGCGACCTGGTGACGCTGCTGGTGATCCTGAAGGGGCTGCCGCTCGGGTACAACCGCGACCTGCAGGAGGACAAGGCCCCGGTCTTCGACGCGGTGGACACGGTGCGCGACGCGGCGGAGGTGCTGGCCGACGCGGTGGGGGCGATGAGCTTCAAGCGCGACCGGATGCGCGCGGCGCTGGGCGCGGGCTTCACCGTGGCGACGGAGGTGGCGGACTACCTGGCGGCCAAGGGCGTCCCCTTCCGTCACGCGCACGAGGTGGCCGGGCGGCTGGTAGGGAGGGCCTTGTCGGAAGGGAAGGAGCTCGGGCAGCTCTCGCTGGAGGCCTACCGCGAGGCGCACCTGCTCTTCGAGGAGGACATCTTCCACGCGCTCGACCCGGAGGTGGCGATCGAGCGGCGCGACCTGCCGGGCGCTCCGGCGAGGCGGCGGGTGCTGGCGGCGATGGCGGGGGCGCGGGCTCGCATCGAGGCCCGCGGAGAGTCAGCCTAGGCGGGCGTTGACCCGGGCGCGGAGGGCGGCGGCGGCGGCGGCGGTTCCGAGCGAGCCGCCCACGTCGCGGGTGCACTCCATGGCGGTGATGCAGTCGCGGACGCTGTGCTCGATGAGGGTCTCGAGGCCCTGGTGCCCGAGGTGGGTGAGCATCATCCCGACGGTGAGCGCGGCGGCGAAGGGGTTGGCGAGGTCCTTCCCCGCGAGCGGCGGCGCGCTGCCGTGCACGGGCTCGAACATCGCGCAGCGCCGGCCCGGGTGGAGGTTGGCGCTGCCCGCCATGCCGAGGCCCCCCTGGAGCGCGGCGCCGAGGTCGGTGACGATGTCGCCGAAGAGGTTGTTGGTGACGACGACCTCGATGTTCGACGGGTCTTGCACCATGTAGAGGCAGAGCGCGTCGACGTAGACGTGCACGGCCTCGATCTCGGGGTACTCCTTCGCCACCTCGCGGAAGGCGCGCAGCCAGAGCTCGTGGGCGTGCTTCATGGCGTTGGACTTGTCCGCCATGTGCACGCGCTTGTTGCCGTGGAGGCGGGCGTGCGCGAAGGCCGCGCGGATGATGCGCTCGACCCCCTTGCGGGTGTTGACGTCCTCGTTGATGGCGATCTCGTCGGGGGTGCCGCGGCGCACCTGGCCGCCGACGTTGACGTAGACCCCTTCGGTGTTCTCGCGGAAGACCACGAGGTCGATGTCCGCCGCGCCGTGGTGCTTGAGCGGCGAGAGCCGGTCGTCGAGGCAGCGCACCGGGCGCACGTTGGCGTAGAGGTCGAGCCCGAAGCGGAACCCGAAGAGGATGTCGCGCGCGTGGTCGTTGGACGGGACGCGCGGGTCGCCGAGGGCGCCCAGCAGGATCGCGTCGCAGGTGTCGCGGATCTCCTCGAAGAGCGCGGGCGGGAGGGTGGTGCCGTCGCGGAGGTAGCGGTCGGCGCCGAGGTCGAGGTGCCAGAGGTCGAGGTCGAGCTCGCGGCGGGTCGCGATGAGCTCGAGCAGGGCGACGGCTTCGCGGGTGACCTCGGTCCCGATGCCATCTCCCGGGAGGACGGCGATGCGTTGGCTCATGCGGACGGCGGTACCACGCGGGCGTCGGCGAGGGAATGCCTTGATGCCCTACGAGGGGCTTGCGCGGCGCAGGGAGCGTGGAGTACAAGGTCCGTCCCCAAGCGCGGTTAGCTCAGCTGGATAGAGCGTTGGTCTCCGAAGCCGAAGGTCGCAGGTTCGACTCCTGCACCGCGCGCAGCTTGAAGAAGGGCCTTGAAGCTACTCACAAGAGCTTCAGGGCCTTTCTTCTTTGTTGCCAATGACTGGCGACCCGCGAGGGCCCCGCGATAGACGCTGTGGCCCTATGGCGCGCACAAAGCACTGGCTCACCAAGAGCGAGCCCTTCAAGTACTCCTTCGATCAGCTCGTGAAGGACGGCAGCACCCGCTGGGACGGGGTGCGCAACTACGAGGCGCGCAACAACCTCCGCGCGATGGCCGTCGGCGACCTCTGCCTCTTCTATCACTCCAACGAGGGCAAGGCCGTGGTGGGCGTCGCTCGCGTCTCCCGCGCCGCCTACCAGGACCCGGGCACCGAGGAGGACTGGAGCTGCGTCGATGTCGAGCCCGTGGCGGCGCTGGCGAAGCCCGTGACGCTCGAGGAGATCCGCGGGAGGAAGAGCCTCGCGGAGATCGAGATGCTCAAGCGCAACCGGCTGTCGGTCACCCATGTGACCGCGGCGGAGTTCAAGACGATCCTGAAGATGGGCGAGACGGAGCTGTAGGAGATTCAGCCGGCCAGGAGGCCGAAGCGGGTCAGCACCTTGATGAGGATGCCGATGAGGCTCTCTCCGGCGATGATGCCGGAGCTCACGGGGACGATGTACTGCTCGGCCACCTTCGGGCGGGCGCGCTCGAGGCCGAGGGCGAGGAGCGCCCCGACGAACATCGCGAGGGTGTTGGAGAAGGGCATGGTGAACGCGAGCCCGAAGCCCACCGGCGACGGGAAGAAGCGGCGGAGCTTCGCCGGCAGCGCCCGCTCGATGAGCACCATCACGACGCCCAGCACGGCGCCGACGACGATCATGGTGCGCGCCCCCGGCGGGAGCTGGTGGACGCCCTGCGAGAGCGCGCGAGAGACGGCCTCCCACGCGAGCGCCGCGGGGGCAGGAACCTCCGGGGTGCCGATGACCGTGTAGTCGGGCACCAGGAGCCGGAAGGCCGGCACCACGAAGAGGCTGCCGGCGAGCACGCCGAAGAACTGCGCGATGAACTGCTGGCGGGGCTTGGCGCCCAGCAGGTGCCCCGACTTGAGGTCCGTGAGCATGTCCGCGGAGTGGATCGCCACGCCGCCGCTCATGGAGGCGCACATGAGGTTGGTGGTGATGCTCCCCGGGGCGACGACGCCGAAGACGAGCTGGGTGATCTTGCCGAGCGCCCCGGTGGGGGTGGTGTCGGTCTCGCCGGTGGCGCGGCACGCCACGATGGCGATGAAGAAGCTCATCACGACGCAGAGCAGGCTCATCCACCACGCGATGCCGAAGAGCTTCCAGGCGAAGAACATCACCAGCGGGGTGAGCGCCCCGACGCCGTAGACGAACCACTGGATGGGCACCTCGACGGCGGCCATGGGGTCCTCGTTGACGGGCTTCACCTTGGAGAAGATCCCCGAGAGGCCGGAGAAGGCGCGGGCGATCTGGCGCCAGGAGAACGCGAAGGAGAGCAGGCCCGAGGTGAGCAGCAGCGGCGAGCCGAACCACACCGTCCACTGCGAGATGGCGCGGATCTTCACCTCGGCGATCTCGTGGATGTCGAAGCCGTGCGGGGCCAGGGCGAAGTAGTTGATGAGCCCGCCGAGCATCATGCTCCAGGCCGAGCGCCAGCCCATGATGGCCCCCGCCGCGATGAGCAGCAGGGAGGTGTCGAAGAAGACCGACCACTTCATCGCGGGCACCCCGCGGATGGTGAAGGGGAAGGCCACGTGCTCGGGGAGGTTGAAGGGAATCCAGCGGGCGCGGGCCTCGCGGAGCCAGAGCACCAGCGCCCCGACGCCGGCGGACCAGATGAGCGCGCGGCCTGCGGTCTTGGCGCCCTCGGCGTCGACCGAGGCGTCGGGCTTGTCGCTGCGCCGCGCGTCCATCTTCGCGGCTTCTTCAGGGTGCAGCCCGCGGAGGGTCTCGGCGGCGGCGATGCCCGAAGGAAACTTCAGCCCCTCCTGATTGATCATCTGGCGCTTCATGGGAATGGCCATGAAGACGCCGAGCATGGCGATGGGGGTGATCCAGAGGAAGATGGTCCAGCCGGAGATGACCGTGTGCGTGGCGAGCATGAGCGCGGGGATCGCCGCCACGGTGCCGCCGCCGGTCATGTAGCCCGCGGCCGAGGCCACCGACTGCATGGCGTTGTTCTCCAGCATCCCGAACTCGTTGCGCGCGAGCCCGACGCGCCGGAGCACGCCGAAGATCACATAGGCCAGGATGCCCGCGGTGATGGTCACCCCGAAGCTCCACCCCGTCTTGAGCGCGATGTAGAGGTTGGAGAGGGACATCACCCCGCCGAGCAGCATCCCCGCCACGACGGCCCGCACCGTGAGCTGCCGGGCGTCGTCGCCCTGGTAGACCTCACGCAGCCAGGTGCGCTCCGGATCGCTGTCGTCGGTCGGGTGCGCGGCGCGGAATATCTCTGGGGTCAGCGGTTCGCTCATGGAGCGCGCAGGGGTGCCAGAGTTCCGCCTCCGTTGACAAGCCCCCTCCGGCTGGGCGAACGATCGCGCCTGGCGCGCAGTCACCGGCCGCGCGAGGAGCGATCCCCCCGATGAGCATCACCTTCTATTACGCCCCGATGTCGTCCGCGACGCGGGTGTTCTGGGCCCTCGAGGAGCTCGGCCTGCCCTACGAGAAGGTGAAGGTCGACCTCGCCGGGGGTGAGCACCGCAAGCCCGAGTACCTCGCCATCAACCCCCACGGGAAGGTGCCCGCGCTGGTGGTCGACGGCGTGCCGATGTTCGAGTCGCTGGCGATGCTGCTCTTCCTGGGAGAGCGCTTCGGGGTCGCCCGCAACCTGTGGCTCCCTCACGAGCACCCCGAGTACCCCACCGCCCTCTCGTGGATGACCTGGGGCACGGTGACCTTCTCGACCAACGTCTTCCGCTACCTGCTCAACACCAGCGAGCGCTTCCCCAAGGAGGCCCACAACGCCGCCGCCGCGGAGGCCGCCCGCAAGGACGTGCTGGCCAACCTCGCCGCCCTGGAGGCCCACCTCGAAGGCCGCGAGTACATGGTCGCCGAGCGCTTCACCCTGGTCGACCTCTCCATCGCGAGCTTCGTTCCTTTCATGGCGCGCTCCGGCGTGGCCGACCTCAGCGGCTATCCCCACATCGGCCGATGGACGGGCCACTGCACCTCGCGCCCCGACCTCGCCGTGGCGATGGCCGGCTGATCGCCGCCTCCCTCGAAAGGCCCCATTGGTACTCACTTCAATGAACACCTCATCCCGACGCATCACCCTCGCGCTTTCCCTCTGCCTCGGGCTCGGCTGCGCCCACTCGACGGCGACCGGAGCGAGCGCCGCCGCCAGCACCGAGGCCGAGCTTCGTCCGGTCACCGTGGCCGAGCTCGCCGGGCTCATCGAGCGCGGCGGGGTGACGGTCATCGACAACAACAGCCGCGACACCTTCGAGCGCGGGCACATCCCCGGGGCGCGCTGGATCGCCTACGACGCCATCACGGCGGCGGCGCTCCCGACCGACCGGGCGGCGCGCGTGGTGTTCTATTGCCACAACGAGCAGTGCACCGCGTGCCACACGGCGGCCCGCCAGGCGATGGCCCTGGGCTACTCCAACGTCTTCATCCTCCCGGCGGGCATCGTCGGCTGGACCAGCGCGGGAAGGCCCGTCGAGACGGGCCCGGGGCCCTCCTGAGCTGAGCCGCGCGCCGCGGCGGGGACGTGATAGCGTTCGCCCCACCAATGGCCACCTCCACCCAATCGGTCTCGTTGGAAATGAGCGCGTCGGCCCACAGCACGGCCGACACTCCGACCGCCCACCTCGATGAGCTCCTCGCGGGGCTACGCTCGAAGGCGTTGGAGTTCGCGAAGGTCTCCCCCAGCGCCCGCGCCGCGCTGCTGCGAGCGTGCCTCCCCGCGATCAGGGCGCAGGCCCGGCCGTGGGCCGAGGCGGCGATCGCGGCGAAGGGCCTCGACGCCGGGCGCCCTCAGGCCTCCGAGGAGTGGCTCGCCGGGCCGATGACGACCATGCGCAACACCCGGCTGCTCGCCGAGGCGCTCGACGCCATCGCCACCACCGGCAGCCCCGGGCCCGAGGAGAAGAAGGTCCATCGGGACGAGCGCGGCCGCACGGTGGTCGAGGTCTTCCCCAACACCGTGGTCGACTCGCTGCTCTATACGGGCTTCAACGCGACGGTTCGCATGAAGGAGGGAATGACCCCGGCGGACGTGCGCAAGGCGCAGGGGTCGTTCTACAAGCAGGCCGATCCGAAGGGGGGCGTGTCGCTGGTGCTGGGCGCCGGCAACGTGACGTCCATTCCCCCGATGGACGCGCTCTACAAGATGTTCGTCGACGGCAACGTGTGTCTGGTGAAGCTCAACCCGGTCAACGAGTACCTCGAGGAGCACCTCGACAAGGCCTTCGCGCCGCTGGTCGAGAAGGGCTATCTGAAGTTCGTGAAGGGCGGCACCTCGGTGGGCACCTATCTGGTGAACCACCCCGAGGTCGACGACGTGCACATCACCGGCAGCGACCGCACGCACGACCTCATCGTGTGGGGCCCGCCCGGCCCGGAGCGCGAGCGCCGGATGCGCGAAGACGACCCGGTGCTGAAGAAGGCCATCACCTCCGAGCTCGGGTGCGTGACCCCGGTGATGATCACCCCGGGTGCCTATTCAGACTCGGAGCTGGCGTTCATTGCACAGAACGTCGCGACCATGATGGTCAACAACGCCTCGTGCAACTGCAACGCAGGCAAGATGCTCATCACCGCCAAGGGGTGGAGCGGGCGGGACAAGCTCCTCGGGTTGATCAAGGCCGAGCTCGGCGCGCAGAAGCCGCGGAAGGCCTATTATCCAGGCGCCTTCGATCGGTACAAGTCGCTGGTGGGCGAGCGGGCGGACGTGCTGAAGCTCGGCGACGCGAAGGAGGGCGAGCTCCCCTGGACGCTGGTCTTCGGGCTCGACAGCGCCAACAAGGAAGAAGAGCTGTTCATCACGGAGCCCTTCTGCCCGATCCTGAGCGAGACCAGCCTGGAGGCCTCGGACGCGGCGGCGTTCTTGAAGGCCGCGACGGCGTTCTGCAATGAACGGCTGTGGGGCACGCTGAGCGCGGTGCTCATCATCCATCCCCGCACCGAGGCGGAGCCCGGCGTGTCGGCCGCCCTCTACGACGCCGTCGACCAGCTCCGTTATGGCGCAGTAGGCATCAATCAATGGACCGGACTGGTCTATGGGCTGGTCACCACTCCGTGGGGCGCGCACCCGTCGTCTACATTGAAGAACGTCCAAGGCGGACTCGGCTGGGTGCACAACACCTTCATGCTGGAGGGCATCGAGAAGGTCGTGCTGCGCGGGCCGCTCACGGTGTTCCCGAAGCCGCCGTGGTTCGTGACCTCGAAGACCGCCCACGAGATCGCCCCCAAGCTGGTCGAGCTGGAGTTCGAGCCGAGCGTCTTGAAGGTTCCTGCCATCGCCATCGCGGCCCTGCGCGGCTGATCGGAGAGCATCGCAAGCCTATGACACGACGCGCCCTCTGCATCGGGATCAACCGCTTCCGCGACCGCGACGCGCCGCCGCTCAACGGCTGCGTCAACGACGCCCGCAACGTCGCCGAGCTGCTGCACGGCGCCTACGGCTTCGGCAGCAGCGACATCCGCGTGCTGCTCGACGCCCAGGCCACCCGGGCGGCCTTCCTCGACGGCCTCGACTGGCTGGTGGGCAGCGCGCGACCGGGAGACCAGCTCGTGCTCTTCACCAGCTCGCACGGGAGCCACATCCCCGACGTCAGCGGCGACGAGGACGATCAGGAAGACGAGGTGCTCATCGCGCACGACCACGACTGGGAGGGCACCCTCCTCATCGATGACGAGATCGCCCAGCACATCGTTCGACTCCCGCAGGGCGCCTCGCTGGTCTCCCTCTGGGACACCTGCCACTCCGGAACCCTGAACGACGCCGGCCGCGCCGCGCAGGCCGCTCGCCGCGCCATGCGTCGGCCGCTCGCCACCACCGGCTACAGCGAGGGCGTCACCGACGTGCTCGGCAAGTACCTGCCCCGCCCGAAGAACCTCGACCTCCGCGCCTCCATGGCGGGCCGTCGCTCGATGGAGGGCGGAGCGAAGGCGGCGCGAGGGAGGCGCCCCTCGGCGGCGTCGTCGGCGGTGGTCGACACGCTGACCCTGGGCGCCTGCCGGGACGACGAGACGGCGGCCGACGCGAGCTTCAACGGGCGCTCGGCGGGGGCGTTCACCCACGCGCTGCTGAAGTCGGTGAACGACCGGCCGGACTCCACCTGGGCCGAGGTCTTCGATCGTACGAAGCGCGAGGTGAAGCGCGGAGGCTTCGACCAGACGCCGGAGATCTACGGGCCGAGCAGCCTGCTGGGCGCCCCGGTGTTCGGCGGAAGGGGCCCGGCGCAGGCGGCGGTGCCGGTGCAGGTGGTGGACGTGAGCGCGCTCGACCGGCGCATCGGCCAGGCGGAGGCGTCGGGTCGCTGGGAGGAGGCCGCGAGCGCGCTGGAGGAGCGGGGCCAACGGGTGCGCTCCGACGAGGAGAAGGTGCGGACCTACGAGCACCTGGTGAGCCTCTATCGGGTGAAGCTGGGCGACGAGCGGCGCGCGGTCGGAGCGGCGGAGAAGCTGCTGACGGCGGTGCCCACGCACGCGGGGGCGAGGGAGTACCTGCGCGCGATGTACGCCGCGATGGGCAACACCGCGGGCCTCGCGGCACTGAACGCGCCCCGGCCCGCCCCGGCGCAGCGAGCGGTCCCGGCGCCCTCGCAGGCGCCTTCAGCGCAGCGACCGACGGCTCCGGCCGCGCAACGACCTCAGCCGACGGCCGCGACGCGCTGCGCGTACTGCGGCTTCGAGATGGGCGCCGGGGCGCGGCAGTGCCCGTTCGTGCGGCGCCTCCGCCGACTGACCCGCTCAGCGAATCAGCAACAGGTAGAAGAGCGTGATGGCGACGCCGATGGCGACGCCCACGCCGATGAGCGCGGCGACCGGCAGGCCACCGCGCCGCGGACGCTCGTCGACGGTGGTGCGCCCCGACTTCGGCGCGTCCTGGGGGACGACCGCGGGCGTGCGGAAGGGGACGGTCGGGGCGGGCACCGGGGCCGGAGCCGGAAACTGCGGCGAGTGCTTGGAAGTGGGGTTGGGCGAGTTGTTGGGCGACGGAGAGCCCTGCGGCGGCAGCGAACGATCGGGCCTGAGCGAGTGCTGCGACGGCTGGGTCTGCGCGAAGGCCACGTTGTCGGGAATCGCGCTCATCGCCTGCTGCACGGCGGGGTCGTCGGCGACGAGCGAGCCGAGCGCGGCGGCGAACTCCGCGGCCGACTGGTAGCGGTCGTCCGGGTTCTTCGCCATCGCCTTGAGGATCACCTCGTCGAAGCCCGGCGGAAACGTGATGTCCGGCGCGCGCTCGGACACCGGGATGGGCTGCGCCTGCACGTGCAGGGTGATGAACTCCATCGGCGAACGCGCCTCGAAGGGCAGCTTCGTCGTGACGAGCTCATAGAGGATCACCGCCAGCGAGTAGACGTCCGAGCGCGGGTCGAGCGCCTTGCCCTGCGCCTGCTCCGGGGACATGAACTCCGGCGTCCCGAAGACCATGCCCTCCTGGGTGAGGATGAGGGAGCCCGGCGCGATCTCGCGCTCGGTGACCTTCGCGAGGCCGAAGTCGAGCACCTTGACGTAGTCCTCGATGCCACCCTGCTTGCAGAGGAAGATGTTCTCGGGCTTCAGGTCACGGTGGATGATCCCCTTCTGGTGGGCCTCCTCCAGCGCGCCGCATGCCTGGATGAGCACCGCGATCGCGCGACCCGCGGCCATCGGGCCCTCCTGCCGCACGAGCTGCCCGAGGTTGCGACCCTCCAGGTGCTCCATGACGATGTAGCAGGCGTTGTCCTCGAGCTGACCGAACAGGTAGACCTTCGCCGTGTTGGGGTGCGTGAGGTGGCTCATCGCGCGAGCCTCCCGGCGAAAGCGCGACGCGAGGTCCTTCCGGCTGGTGAACTTCGAGTGGAGGATCTTCACCGCGACCAGACGGTCCATCGAAGGCTGGTGGGCCTTGTAGACCGAGCCCATGCCGCCAGCCCCGATGCGCTCGAGCACCTTGAACTGCCCGGCCAGGATTTCCTTGCCAACGTACGGATCCGGCTTCGCCACGGATCGGAGATTGACCCGACTCCCGCCCCAACGGCAACAACTCCCGGCGCGCCCTCTCGCTTGACCCCGGCCCGCGCCCCGTTGCTCCATCGCCGCACTGCCCACCGTGTCGCGAGCACCCGCACACTTTCCCTTCTCCGCCCTCCCCCGCGTCGACCGGGCCGCCGCGCTCTTCACCCGCCAGGTGAGCGCCGCCCTCGCCTCCTCGCCTCCGCTGCCCGATCCCCTGCTCGACGACCGCTGGGGCGCGCTGCTCGGATCCCCGGTGCGCGCCCGCCCCGCTGCGCCCCGCCCGGTCACCCCCGACTCGCTACGCGCCGTGTGGGCCCTCGACCCCGCCGTCGTCGCCGTCTGGTCTCACCCCTCGCTGGGAACCTTCCTCGTCGCCCTGCCCCGCGACCTGGCCTTCCACCTGGTGTCCCGAGCCCTCGGCCCGGAGGCGCTGCGCTCTCCCTCCGCCCCGCTCTCCGACCTCGCCGAGGGGGCGCTCTCGGCCCTGGCCGCCCGCGTCGCCGTCACCCTCTGCGCCCCGTCCGCGCCGCCCACCCTGAGGGCGATCACCGACCACCCCCTCGACGCCCTCGATGCCCTCGACGCGGCCTCCCTCGTCGCCTGGGACTTTACCCTCTCCGGTAAGACCCTCTCCGGGACCGTCACCCTGGTGCTCGCCGCCGACTCGCTCCGCCCCGCTCCTCGCCCGCCTCCGCCGGAGCTCTCGCGCTTCGCCGAGGTGTCCGTCCCGGTGCGCTGCGTGGCCGGGCGCGCGTGGCTCCCGGCCGGGGCGGTCGCCTCCCTCGAGGTCGGTGACCGGCTGATGCTCGACGGCCTCCGGGCCTCGTCCGCCGGGCTCTCCGGCGACGTCACCCTCTGCCTCGGCGCCACACCCCCGCTGCGCCTCGACGCCACGCTCACGGACGCCTCTCGTGTCACCGTCACCGCCCCGCTGCGAGCCCCCTGGAGCCACGCCATGAACGAGTCCACCGAAGTCCTCCGAGAGCTACGCGTCGAGGTCACCGTCGAGATCGCGGCGCAGTCGGCCTCGCTGGAGACCCTCGCCTCCTGGGGCGTCGGCGCGGTGGTGGAGTTTCCGCAGCGCATCGGCGAGGCCGTGGTGGTGCGCGCGGGCGGCCGCGTGGTGGCGCACGGCGAGCTCGTCGACGTCGAGGGTCAGGTAGGGGTGCGCATCACGGAGCGGATCTGACCTCCGCCGCCGCGACCTCCACCCGCACCGAGACGGGCTGACCGCGGCGCAGCAGGTCGACACGAAGCTCCGTGGCTTCGCGCAGCGCGGCGAGGCAGCCGACGGCTCGCTCCGGGCGGTCGATGGGCTGACCGTTGACGCGGAGGATCACGTCGCCCGGCAGCAGGTCGGCGCCCGCTCGGCGCCAGCGACGGAGGTAGAGCGCGCTGTTGAGACGGAAGCCCACGAAGCGCCCTCCCTCGACCACCGGGGACACGTCGACCTGCGAGAGGAAGTGACCCATGCCTCGGGCCGCGGCGTCGACCAGCACCTGCCGGGTGAGCACCGCGGGCGAGCCGTCGTCGACGGGCGACGGGGTGGGCGCCGTAGGGACGCGCGTGGCCTCCGACCAGTTGACCTCGTCGGGGGAGACGTCCGCCACGCGGCGCGTCGCGCACCCCGAGAGCGCGAGCAGCGCGAGGAGTTCAGCCCTCCGCACGGAGCGCCTCCACGGCGGCGAGCACGCCCGAATGCACCGTCTCGGCGTCGGCGTTGCCGTCGAGGTGGATCACCCGGTCGCCCGGGAGAAACTGCTCGATGGTGTCGTAGAAGCGGGCGAGGCGGCGCTGGAGGTCCTCCTCCTCGAAGAGGTCGGGCACGTTGCCGCGGTGGCGCCGACGCTCGGTGGCGGTCTCCGGCGAGACGTCGAGGATGATCGTCAGGTCGGGGCGGCGGGCGCGGCGGTTGATGGTGCGAATCCACTCGGCGACCCCGGCGTCGCCGCTCACCACGCCCTGGTAGGCGATGCTGGAGGCGTCGTAGCGGTCGGTGATCACCGTCACGCCGTCCATGAGGTTGGGGATGACCTCCGCCTGGAGGTGGTCGAGGCGGTCGGCGGCGAAGAGCAGCGCCAGCGTCGACCAGCCGAGCGAGCTCGACCCCGCGGGGCCGTTCACCACCACGCGGCCGTTGATCACCTGGCGGATCAGCGCCCCGACCGGGCCGTCGGTGGGCTCGTGGGTGGTGCGCACGGGGAGGCCCCGCTTGCGCAGCGCGGCAGCGAGGAGTGAGGCCTGGGTGGTGGTCCCGGCCCCGTCGATGCCTTCGATGGCGATGAAGTGCCCTTCGATCATTGGGCGCAGATCATGCCGCGCTCCGGCGCCGATGGGCAAAGCTCTGGCAAGCGCCGACCGCGCCGCCGGCCCTGCGGGGGGCCGAGGGGCGGAATTGTCGCTCATGGAAGCCGCGTGGTAGTGCCATTTGGACCCACGACCTTACGGAGCAGCACCATGAGCCAGGACCTCGACCGTCGACACTTCCTCACCACCGTCGCCGCAGGCACCGCCGCCGTAGCGGTCACCCAGGACGCCGAAGCCCAGCGCCGCACCCCCGCCACCGCGCCCGCGGTGGACTTCGCCGCGACGCGCCCGGCGGGCTTCACTCCGCTCTCTCGCCCTGGCCAGATCGTGCGGGTCAACAAGCCCGGCTCGCTGCGCCCGGGCGGCCTCTTCCCCAAGCCCGAAGACGCCCGCGCCATGGTCAACCGCGCCGTGATCGAGCTCTCCGGGCGCGCCGATCTCGCCAGTGCGTGGCGGGCCTTCATCCACCCGACCGACCGGGTGGCCATCAAGGTCAACGGCCTCGGGCTGCGCAACATGGCCTCCAACAAGGAGGTCGTCGAGGCCATCGCCGAGGGCCTCGTCGCGGCGGGCGTACCGACCGCGAACATCGTCGTCTATGACCAGTGGGACAGCTTCCTGCGCAGCACCCGCGTGAGCACCCGCGGCTTGCCCTCGGGCGTCCGCATGGTCTCGCACAACGGCACCGCGCTCGCGCCGGAGACCCGCGTCGCGTCGGGCCGCACCCAGTACGCGAGGGCCCTCATCGACGCCACGGCGGTCATCGGCGTGCCCCTCATCAAGGACCACAGCCTCTGCGGCTTCACCGGCGCCCTCAAGAACATGACCCACGGGTCGATCAAGAACCCCGAGGCCTTCCACCGCCACCTCTGCTCGCCGCAGATCGCCGAGCTCTACAACCACGACGCCATCAAGTCGCGCATGCGGCTGCACATCATGGACGGCTTCAAGGCCGTCTATCACGGCGGCCCGAGGGACAACCCCGAGCACCGCGTGGCGCTCGAGTGCGTGCTCGCCAGCACCGACCCGGTGGCCCTCGACCGCGTCGGCGCCGACATCGTCGACCAGCTCCGCGTGGCGCACCGCATGGGCACCCTCGAGGCCCGCGGCCTGCCGCCCCGCTACATCGACGTGGCCGGCACCATGGGCCTCGGGGTCTCCGACCGCACCCGCATCCAGACCCGCATCGTCGCGATCTGATCGCGCTCTCCTCCCCCCTCCCGAGTTTACACAGCGCTTACGCGGCCTCGCTCGGGGCCATGATCCTTTGCCGGGCTATATGGCTCGTCGGACCTCGTGGCTCTCCCTCGCGGCGCTCGCCGCGTCTCTCCTCCTCCCATCGGTAGCGCGCGCCGATCCTCCGGCCGCCATCGACACCGGCGACACCGCCTGGCTGCTGGTCTCGTCGGCCTTCGTGCTGCTGATGACCCCCGGTCTCGCGCTCTTCTACGGCGGCATGGTGCGCAAGCGCAACGTGCTCTCGACCTTCATGTTCGTGCACTTCGCGCTGGCGATCATCACGGTGCAGTGGGTGCTCATCGGCTACTCGCTCGCCTTCGGCCGCTCCCACGCCGGCCTCATCGGCGGCTTCGACTTCGTGGGCCTCCGAGGGATGGTGGGCGCCCTCCGAGGCACCGTCCCCGCCCTGGCCTTCATGGCCTTCCAGATGAAGTTCGCGATCATCACCCCGGCGCTCATCGCGGGCGCCTTCGTCGAGCGGATGCGCTTCGCCCCCTACGTGGTCTTCGCCCTCGCCTGGACCACCCTCGTCTACGACCCGGTCGCCCACTGGACCTGGGCCGACGGCGGCTGGCTCCTCCGCCTCGGCGTGCTCGACTTCGCCGGCGGAACCGTCGTCCACCTCACCGCCGGCATCGCCGCCCTGGTGTGCGCGCTGGTCATCGGCAAGCGCCGCGGATACCCCCGGGAGAAGCACCCGCCGCACAACCTCACCATGACCGTCATCGGCGGCGGCCTGCTGTGGTTCGGCTGGTTCGGCTTCAACGCCGGCAGCGCCCTCAGCGCCAACGCCGTCGCGGCCCTGGCCTTCGTGACCACCCACGTCTCCGCCGCCAGCGCGGCCCTGGCGTGGGTGCTCGTCGAGTGGTGGCACCGCGGCAAGCCCACCATGCTGGGCTTCGTGTCGGGCCTCGTCGCGGGCCTCGTCGCCATCACCCCCGCGGCGGGCTACGTCTCCCCCGCGGCCTCGCTCCTCATCGGCGCCGCCTCGGGCGCTGCCTGCTACGGCGCCGTGCAGCTCAAGGAGCGCTGGCACTACGACGACTCCCTCGACGCCTTCGGGGTGCACGGCGTCGGAGGCATCCTCGGCGCGCTGCTCACCGGGGTCTTCGCGCAGAAGGCCCTCAACCCCGCAGGCGCCGACGGACTGCTCGCAGGCAACCCCGCGCAGCTCGGCAAGCAGCTCCTCGGGATCGTGGTCGTGGGCGCCTACTCGGCGCTGCTGACCTACGGGCTGCTCAAGGTGATCGACCGCACCATGGGCCTGCGCGCCGCCAAGGACGACGAGCTCGAAGGCCTCGACGCCTCGCAGCACGGCGAGTCGGGCTACGTGATGTGATCGCTCAGGGCTCCGTGAGGAGCCCGATCTCCCAGCGCTCGTCGCCCTCGCGCATGGCCTCGATGAGCTCCCTCACCCGCTGAAGGACATCCGGCGCCGCGTCGATGGGCGCCACCCGGATGCCCACCTCCACCCGGTCGGAGAGCTCCCAGATGCGGACCCCCACCACGCCGTCTACCTCGAGTACGGCCTCCTCGATGCGGCGGCTCTTGCGGGTCTGTCTTGGGTCGTGCGTGTCCATGCGGCGGCGGCTCTTCTGGGGCTGCTATGCCCCGCCGACCCCCGCTCATGCAAGAACTCCTCACCGAGCGCTTGTCTCCGCGGGCGGTCGCGAGGAATATCCGCGCCCGCCGATGGCGTTGCATCACGAGGCTCATCGCATGCGTCGACCCCTGCTCTCCGGATTGTTGCTCTCCCTAGGCCTCGGCTGCGCGTCGTCGCGCATCCCCAACACCGACGTGCCCGACACGTCTGAAAACCGTGACATCATCGCGTTCTGCGAGCGCTACCGCCGCGCCGTGGAGACCCGCGACGCCCGCGCCCTCATCGCGATGGCCTCGCCCCGCTACTTCGAGGACGGCGGCACCCCCGACGGCTCCGACGACTACGGCCTCGACGGCCTCCAGCGCCTGCTCACCGCCTGGGCCGACGAGGTCAACGAGGTGCGCTACGAGATCCGGTACCGACGCATCGGCGTCTCGGAGTCCGACACGCGCCGACTCAACGTCGAGTTCACCTATACGGGGAGCTACACGCTCCGTCGCCCGGCGGAGGTCGAGCCCGAGCGGGTCCGACCCGGCCCGGCCCGCCCCACGCCCCACCTCACCATCGACCCGGTGCGCGGCTCCGAGCGCTCTCAGCAGGGCGAGGACGTGTGGTTCCGACGCGTGGCCGACAACCGCCTGGAGCTCGAGCGCGAGGGCGACACCATCCGCATCGTCAGCGGGATGTGAGCAGCCGCGGCATTCCCGATTGTGGGGCCGCTCTCGCGGGTGCTAGTTTGCCCCCCGCGCGAGCGACATGGCCGGACGTGATGACCCCTCCCAACGACCAGAGCCCCGGACCGACACGCCGCCGCTGCACGTGCAGGGCGACGAGCTGCGCCGGCTGCTCGCGGCCAGCGAGAAGCACGGCGTCCCTCCGGTCGACCTGACCACGCTGCGGTTCTCCCTGGTCGAGCTCGACCTGCTGCCGCTGGAGATCGCGAAGCGTCACCAGACCCTGCCCCTCCTGGCCAAGGCCGACCAGCTCTTCGTCGCGATGGCCAACCCCAGCGACCCGAAGACCCGCGAGGAGCTGGAGTTCGTCTGCGGCCGCAAGCTCCTCCCCTTCGCCGCCGACCCCGAGCGCCTCGCGCAGCTCATCGACGCCGCCTACGACGCCCGCGCCCGGGGCGAGGAGCACCTCTTCGGCGACAACGTGCAGTCGCGCGTCCCTCCCCCGCCGCCGCTCCCCAGCGGCACCGCCCCGCCGCCGCGCTCCGAGATCCCGCTGCCGCCGCGCTCTCGCACCCTGCTGTCGCACCCCGGCGCGCCCACCTCGCGGGCGCCTCCTAGGCGCAGCCAAGGGGCCGCTCGCGCCGGCGCCAGGGCTTCGCCCAGGTCCCAGAGACCGCGCCTCCGCCTCCGATGGTCTCCAGCGCATCCCTCATCGCCTCCCCGACGCCTCCTCCTGCGCTCTCCCTCGGCATCCGAGCGATCTGGGTGGTCTCCGCCAACCCGCAGACCCGCGCCGCCCTCGCCCAGGCCTTCTCCAACCTCGGCCACGCGACCAGCGCCTTCGACACGGCCAAGGCCCTCCGCGCGGCCTCCGAGGACGTGCTCCCCGACGTGATCTTCCTCGACCCCGCGCTGCCCGACGAGGACGGCCACGAGGTCATCAAGTCGCTCCGCGCGGCGCCTCGCACCGCCGGGCTCGCGGTGGTCCTGCTCACCTCGGCGGTGCCCTCATGGCGGCGCGATCGCGACCTGCGCTCGGCCCTCGGCGTCGTCGCCACGCTGTCCCCCTCGGCCAGCGAGCCCGAGCTGCTCGCCCGCTTCGAGGCGGCGCTCAACCCCGCGGCCGACGACCCCGCGACCCGCACCCTCTCCCCAGCGGCCGAGGCCGCGCTCCAGGCGAGCACCGCGGCCTACCAGCAGGGCGACCTCGAGGGCGCCATCCGCCACCTGCAGCGAGGCGTCGAGGTGGCGCCGCGCTCGTACCGGCTCCACTATCAGGTCGCGCTGCTGCACGGGCGCCAGGGGTCGGTGCACTCGGCCATCGCCGCGCTGGAGCGCAGCGTCGCGCTCTTCGACGGGTTCTTCCCCGCGCTCAAGAACCTCGCGGTGCTCTACGAGCGGGTGGGCTTCCGATGGTGCGCGGCGGACACCTGGGAGCGGGCGCTCTCGGTCGCGCCCGACGAGTCAACGCGAGCGCAGATCAAAGACCATCTCGGTCTCGTTGCTCCAACCCATAGAACGTGATGCCATTGTCAGCCCCTAGGCGAGAGATGCCCCGATGAACTTCGTCTGCGACAAGTGCAAGCAGAAGTACCATGTGGCCGACGAGAAGATCCGTGGCCGCGCCGTCACGCGCTTCCGCTGCAAGAAGTGCGAGAACGTGATCGAGCTCCGGGGCGACGCGCTGCCGGACCCTGACGCTCCCGACGCACCCAAGCAGGCCGACGCACCGGACTCCAGGCCGCGCCCGGCGACCATCGCCCCGAGCTCCCCGCGCCCCGCCGTGTCCCCCATCTCCGCGAGCTCGCCGCCGGGTCCCGCGGCTCCTCCGGCGCGCACCGCCGCGAGGACGAGGGCGCCCACCAGCGTGGGAGTGGCCTTCAACGCGGGCATGGCCGCGAGCGCCGCGAAGGCCGCGCCCCGCACCGCCTCGACCTCCGCGATCCTCAACGCGAGCGAGACGGGCTGGTACGCAGGCATCCGCGACCTGCCGGTCGGGCCGCTCACCCGCAAGGAGCTCATCGCCAAGGTGCAGTCCGCCGAGGTCACGCCGGACACCCTGGTCTGGCGCGAGGGCCTCGACGACTGGCGCCCGCTGCGCAACGTCGCCGAGCTCGGAGACGTCCTCCGGCTGGGCGCCCAGCGCATCTCGGGCAACCTGCTCGACGAGATGGGCCGCCGCCCGCAGCCCACCCCCCCGGTCGCCCCCGAGCGGCGGAGCGGGCAGGTGGTGCCGCTGCGGCAGCCCGCTCCGGCGAGCGCCCCTGCGCTCACCCGCCCCGCGATGACCGACGACGACGAGGAGGCGACGCGCGTCACGGGCCTCGACCCGGCGATCGCGGCGCTCATCCCCCGCACCCTCGCCGCGAAGCCCGCGCCGAAGCCCGTGGTGGAGGATGAGTCCGGCGACCTGACGCTCACCGAACCCCCTCACCCGCCGCCTCCGCCCCGGGTCGCGACGTCTCCTTCGCGAAGCCCGCGCCGAAGATCAGCCCCCCCCACGCGCCGGCCCCGAAGGCCCCTCCTCCGAAGGCCCCCTTGCGCGCCGCGCCCGCGGCCCTCGTCCAGAAGCCCGCGCCGCCTCCCCCGGAGCCCACCCCTGAGCCCGTCGTCGAGCTGGTGGCCGCGTCGCAGCCCTCGCTCACCGTCGAGTCGGCGCCCTCGCTCCAGGTCTCCTCGATTCCCCCGGCCGCCTCGGCCCTCGCGGGGGATGACGAGCTCCCCGAAGACCTCTTCGGCAAGAAGCCCTTTCCCCCGCAGTCCAACGCCCCTTCGCTGGAGTCCTTCGGGCTGTCTTCGGCCTTCTCCAGCGGCGCCCCGTCGCCCATCTCGTCGCCTGCCCCGATGGCCGCGCCCCCGTCGGTGCAGCCCGCTCCGATGCACCTCGGCCCCATGCCCGGCCACTCGCCCACCATGCCGGGCTACGCCCAGCCGGCCGCGGTGCCCGCGCCTGCGCAGCGGCCGGCGGGCTCTCGATGCCGGTGATCGTCCCGATGGCCGGGGTGCTGGTGGTCGGGCGTCTTCGGCGTGCTCCTCGCGGGGCGGCTCAACCGCCCGGTGCCGCAGCCCATCCCGGCCCCGGTGCCCGTCGCCGTGCCGCAGGTGCAGCCCGCTGCGCCCTCGGTGGCGGTGGCCGCCCCAACGGCTCCGGAGGCCGTGCCGCCGACCCCGGCCGCCCCCGAGCCCGCCGACGGGCCCGAAGAGACCCCGGGCCCCCCGCACCCACCGCCCGGCGACCGGCCGGGCCCGCGGCGGCGGCCCCTGGCATCTCGGCGGCCCAGGCCGCGGCCAACGCCCGACTGCTCCAGCAGCTCGGCGGTACTCAGGGCGGCCCGAGCGGCGGCCCGGTGAACTCGGTCCGGCTGAGCACCCAGCCTGGCGGCGGCGGAGACACCACCCCCGCCCCCACCGGCGCGGCGCGCGCCAACCGGGCGATCCGCGCGTTTCAGGACAGCCGAGTGGTCAACACCTGCTGGCAGAACCTGCTTCGCATGAACCCCTCGCTCCGCGACGCCTCGGTGCGCATCACGCTCTCGGTCAACGGCCAGGGGCGCATCACCTCCGCCACGGTCTCGGGCAGCCCCGACCCCCGCTTCGACGCCTGCATCCGCGGCCGCGTCGGCACCATCGCCCCCATCGGCGCGGGGGAGTCCCTCGACGCGCAGACCACGGTGAACCTCACGACCGGCGGCTGATCCCGCGCTCCTCCCTGCACGGCGTCGCGTCCCCGCGGCGACCTGTGCTAAGGCCCGACGTCCAATGGAAAAGCTGGTGATCGACGGGGGCCTCGCCCTCCACGGGGAGGTGCTGGTCTCCGGCGCCAAGAACGCCGCGCTCCCCATCCTGTGCGCGTCGCTGCTCACCGACGGGGCGTGCACCTTCCGCAACGTCCCGCGGCTGCGCGACGTCGAGACCATGGCCGCGCTGCTGCGCTTCATGGGCGCCGAGACCGACGTCACCCCGCCGGTGGTCTCGCCCGCTACGGCCGCGCCAAGGTCTCGCTCCCCGGCGGCTGCGCCATCGGGGCCCGCCCCATCGACCAGCACCTGAAGGGCCTCGAGGCCATGGGCGCCAACATCCGCCTCGAGCGCGGCTACGTCCACGCCGAGTGCGCCAGGCTCCACGGCGCCACGATCCACCTCGACATGGCCACGGTGACGGGCACCGAGAACCTGATGATGGCCGCCGCGCTCGCGAAGGGGCGCACGCAGCTCATCGGCGCCGCGCGGGAGCCCGAGATCGAGGAGCTCGCGCGGGTGCTCAACAAGATGGGCGCGCGCGTCGACGGCGCGGGCACCGACGTGATCCACATCGAGGGCGTCGACACGCTGCACGCCATCGACCACGCGATCATCCCCGACCGCATCGAGGCCGGCACCTTCCTGCTCGCCGCGGCGGCGACGGGGGGCGACGTGTTGGTGGAGGGGCCGCGGGCGCGGAGGTGCTGCGCGAAGAGGGCGGCATCCGGGTGCGCTCGGACGGGGCCCGCTCGCTCAAGGGCGGGGACATCACCACGGCGCCGCACCCGGGCTTCCCGACCGACATGCAGGCGCAGTTCATGGCCGTGATGACCCTGGCGCGCGGCACCAGCGTGGTCACCGAGTCGGTCTTCGAGAACCGCTACATGCACGTGCCCGAGCTCAGCCGCATGGGGGCTGACATCGAGGTGCACGGGCGGGTCGCCGTGGTGAAGGGCGTCCCGGCGCTCTCCGGCGCGACGGTGATGGCCACCGACCTGCGCGCGAGCGCGTGCCTGGTGATCGCGGGCCTCACCGCGGGCGGCCGCACCGAGGTGCTGCGCGTGTACCACCTCGACCGCGGCTACGAGGCCATCGAGAAGAAGCTGCGGCCGTTGGGAGCGCGCATCGAGCGGGTGCGCGGCGACGGGTGAGCCGGGCGCTGACGGTGGCCGTCCCGAAGGGGCGGCTGGCGAAGCAGCTCGCGGCCTCGCTGGCGAAGGCGGGGGTGCCCGAGGGGGCGCTCTCGGAGACCGACCGCACGCTGGTGCGAGAGGCGACGGTGGACGGGGCGCCGATGAGGTTCCTGCTGCTGAAGCCCGACGACGTGCCGACCTACGTGGAGCACGGGGCCTGCGACCTGGGCGTGGTGGGCCGCGACGTGCTGCTGGAGCGCGAGGCCGACCTGGTGCTGCCGCACGACACGGGCCTCGGCCGCTGCCGCATGGTGGTGGCCGCGCCCGACGGGTGGACCGCGCCGCCGCTCGACCGGGCGCTGCGCGTGGCGACGAAGTACCCGCGCATCGCGCGACGACACTTCGCGGCGCAGGGCATCGAGGTCGAGATGATCTACGTGCAGGGCTCGGTGGAGACCGCGCCGCTGGTGGGCCTGAGCGACGTGATCGTCGACCTGGTGGAGACCGGCGAGACGCTGCGGCAGAACGGGCTCTCGGTGGTGGCGGAGGTCTGCGCGGTGTCCGCGGTGGTGGTGGTCAACCGGGTGGTGTTCAAGCTGCACCGCGCGGCGATCGAGCGCTTCATGGGGCGGCTGCCGAAGGCGTAGGCGGGGCGGAGGCGGGGCCACGCCACTCCGTTCGCGCGCCACGCCACTCCGTTCGCGCGCCACGCCACTCCGTTCGCGCGCCACGCCACTCCGTTCGCGCGCCACGCCACTCCGTTCGCGCGCCACGCCACTCCGGCGCGGCGACATAGCCTCTCGGCGCGTCGCCACGTCCACTCGAAGGCTCGCTACGGCTCTGAAAAGCTCCGCCACCTCCTCGCACGGAGTCCGCACGCGGATTGAGGCTACGACCGCGCCGTGCACGCTCCGCCGCGCCCCATCGACGCTACCGCACGGCACCGACGTCGAGCCGCCTGGACGCGGCTTTCTCGCTACACCACCGCCGTGACATGATCGGCCGACGCAGCCACCGTGGCAGAACTCTCCTACGCCGACTACCTCGCGCTCGAGCGCTCCACCGACCTGAGGCACGAGTGGGTCGACGGCGTCGCCTACGCGATGGCGGGCGGATCCCCTGCCCACAGCCTTCTGTGCTCGCGCATCCTTGTGGAGCTCGCCCGCATCCTCGGGGAGGGGCCGTGCAACGCGTACACGTCCGACCTGAAGATCCGCCCGAGGAAGATCCGCTTCGCGTCGTACGCCGACGTCGCGGTGGTGTGCGGCGAGGTCGAGGCCCACGAAGACGACCCCAACGCCATTCTCAATCCCACGGTGCTCGTCGAGGTGTTGTCCGACTCCACCGAATCCTGGGATCGCACCGGGAAGTTCAAGCGCTACCGCAAGCTGGAGACGCTCCGTGACGTGCGAACGCGGGGCTGAACCCTCGCCGGCCCACAGCCTCCGTCTGTCCATGGGCCCGGAGCCCACGGCGTCATCAGCACCGGGTCGGCGTCGGCGCGGAGTCGGAGGTCTTCCTGGAGTGCGGTGTCCTGGCGTGCGGATTCATGCGCGCGCGGTGTCCGCGGTGGTGGTGGTCAACCGGGTGGTGTTCAAGCTGCACCGCGCGGCGATCGAGCGCTCCCGCCGCGTCGCGGAAGCGTCGGTGTGCCCCTCCCGGCGTCGACCGGGACCAGTAACCCGGCGTTGGCCTTGCGCGACCGCCGCCCGAAGTAGCTCTCATCGGGGGGAGCGGTGGGCTTGCCCTCGATCAAGTCGCCGACATCGCCAGTGCCATACACCCCCGCCCGAGTTCACAACGCTCGGGAGGTCTCTGGCATCGATGCGATACATCGCGCTTCGCTCGCTGCTATTTGACCGGGGAAAGCTCCTGGGAGCGCTGTCCGGCGTGGCGTTCGCGACCGTGCTGCTGTTGCTGCAGATCGGCATCTATCAAGGCTTCATCTCGACGGCGTCGGCCCTGATCGATCACATGGGCGGCGATCTCTGGGTCATGGCCCGCGGCACCGAGGTGACCGACAACGGGGAGCCGCTCTCCGCGGGCGCTCGCTCGGTCGTGACCACGCCCTCGTGCGTGGCCCGCGCGCGCGGAGCGATCCTCTCGTTCGCCGCGGTCCGCAAGCCAGGCGACGCGCTCGATGCCGTGCAGGTCGTGGGCTTCGAGCCGCCCGACGCGGCGTATCCGCGCCCGACACCGTTGGTCCCATGGGAGCTGGCGCGCGGTCTCCCGGGCGACCTGCACCCGCTGATGCGGGTGAGCGTCGACACGACCGATCTCAAGAAGCTCCACCTGCCGGACAACCCGGTCGGAGCTGAGCTGCAGGTCAACGGTCGCGCGGTCTTCGTCGCCGCGGTGACCCGTGGGATTCGCTCGTTCGCGCTCACGCCGTTCCTGTTTATGGAACTCCCGACCGCGCGACGCGTGCTCAACCTCGCCGACGGTCAGGTGCACTATTGGGTGCTGGACCTCCGCGACCCGGGCTGCGCTCCCGCCGTCATCCGGGAGATCACATCGCGCTCGCCCGACCTGGACGTGCGGACGGCGGAGGACTTCCGGGCCCGCACGCAGGACTTCTGGGTGAAGGGCTCGGGGGCCGGCACCGCGCTGGGGTTCTCCGCGCTGCTCGGGCTCGTCGTAGGCACGGTGATCGTCGCCCAGACGCTGTACGCCCTGACGCGCGAGCACGAGAAGGAGCTGGCGACGCTCAAGGCCGTGGGCGCCTCGGCGTTCGAGCTGGCGTCGTTCGTCGGGTGGCAGGCCGCGTTTCTCGCCGTCGTGGGCGGAGCGTCCGGCGCGGCTATCGCGTTCGCCACGCAGCGCTCGCTCGTCCGCGCGGGGCTCACAGTGGTGCTCGACGCCCAGGTCGTGGTGGTCGCGATGCTGGCGGTCCTCGTGATGTGCGCCGTCGCGAGCCTCGCGAGCATCCACAGGGTGCTGACCCTCGAGGCCGTCGAGGTGTTCAAGTGAGCGTCCCCGAGCGCGCCGCCCTGGTGCGGACCGACAGGGTATCCAAGGTCTACGGCACCGGGGCGCTGAGCTCGCGAGTGCTTCACGCGGTGTCGTTCGAGGATACGCCAGGGGGAGCTGACCCTGCTGATGGGACCGTCGGGCTCCGGCAAGACCACGCTGATCAGCATCCTGGCGGGACTGCAGCGGCCATCGGGCGGCCGGGTCGAGCTGTGCGGTCACGACCTGACGCGAATGAGCGAGTCGGACGTCGCGCTCGTGAGGCGCAGGCACCTCGGGTTCGTGTTCCAGACCTACAACCTCTTCCCGGCGCTGACGGCGCTGGAGAACGTCGCGCATGTGCTTCGGATGAAGGCGCTTCCGCGCGCCAGGCGGAGGGCGCGGCGAGGACGCCTCGGACGCGTCGGCCTCGGGGAGCGCGTCGGGCACCGGCCAGGGGAGCTTTCGGGGGGACAGAAGCAGCGCGTGGCGATCGCGCGCGCGCTGGCCGGCAAGCCGAGCCTGGTGATCGGCGACGAGGTGACGGCCGCGCTCGACTCCGGGTCCGGCGTCGCCGTGATGAAGGTGCTGCGCGCGCACGTCGCGACGGACGCGGAGTTCTGCTCGTGACGCACGATCACCGCCTCGAGGCTTCGCTGACCGGGTGCTGGAGATCGAGGACGGCCGGATCGTGGCCGATCGCCGCGGGCGTATCGACGGGCCGACGAAGCGCAGCAAGGGGCGCGGTGACGATGAGTGACTTGAGGGAGAGCGAGGCTGGCATCTCGTCGCGGGCACGGCGCTTCGGGAGGGTCGCCGTGGGCCTCCTCGTGGTGGGGATCGCGGGGGGAGCGCTCGCGCAGAGGGTGGGGAATGCGCGCCCGCGGGCGACGGCCGGGGCAGGCACCCTCGACGAGCGCATGGTCGCGCAGGCGGCTGTGGTCGCCGTCGAGGGCGTCGCCGAGGTGCGCGCCCGCGTCGAGGGGCGCGTGGTGAGCGTGCTGGTGCGCGAGGGAGAGCGCGTGACCGAGGGGCAGCTCCTGGCGGAGATCGAGAGCGAGATGCAGTCCGCGGAGACGAGCCGCCGGGCGGCCGACCGGCTCGCGCTGCTGGAGAGCGCGCGCGCGGTGGCGCGGGGAGCGCGGCCCGAGGAGCAGGCGGCCGCCGAGGCGGAGGCGCGTGCGGCGCGTGAGGAGCTCGCACTCGCGCGCGATCGCGCGGCGCGGGCCGAGCAGATCGCATCGTCGGGGAGCGGGAGCGCGCAGTCCGCCGTGGAGGCGCGACAGGGGTTCCGTGCAGCGGAGGCGAGGGCCGCCGCGGTGGAGGCGCGATGGCGTCTCACGCGAGGGGGGAGGGCGGGCGGAGGACGTCCGCGCCGCGAGGGCGAGGGTCACGGCGGCCGAGGCGCTAGAGGCGCAGGCTCGCAGCGAGCTGTCGAGGACGCGGCTGCTGGCGCCTGCCGCGGGCATCGTGCTGGCGCGGCGCGTCGACCCTGGGGACACCACGATGCTGAGCGCGGCGTCTCCGCCGGCGTTCGAGATCGCGGACCCGGGGCGCACGGAGCTGCGGCTGGAGGTCGAGGAATCCGACGCCGAGCGGCTGCGGGTCGGCGCGCTGGTGCGGGTGGTGCGCCTGGGCGGGAGAGGGGCCGTCGGGACGGCACACATCGCCCGCGTGGGCGGGCGCCTGGACCGACGGAGCATCGGCGCCGACGACGGGCGCGTCCGCTCTGACGGGCTGGTGCGCCCGGCCTGGGCTTCGTGGGACGCCCCGACGACGCTTCCGATCGGGTTGCACCTCGAGGGCGAGATCATGGCGCCACGGTCTGTCCTGACGCGCGTCCCGCGAGAGGCCGTCACGGTCCGACTGGGGCGAGCTGTCGTTCGCGTGCCATGGGGAGTCTGGTCGCGCGAGCGGCCCGTGACCCTCGGAAGCATCGACCCTCGCTTCGTCGAGGTGAGCGGCATCCCCGGGGGCACGACCGTGCTCCTGAGCGAGCTGGGGCGCCTGGCGGAGTGACGCGAACAGGGCCCATGCTGCTTCGCCGACCCTTCCCTGGTCGTCGCTGGAACCCTATCGACTGGGGATGAACACCATCCCCGAGCTCGTCAAGCACTTGCGCTCCGCGATCGCAGCGGAGCTTCGCGGTAGCCTCGAATCCCGTGACAAGGAATGGCTCATCGAGGAGGTGATAAGGCTCACTCTGGCCGACGCGTCTCTCCAGGAGATCGTGCGCATCGACCAGCAGGTACAGCTCGCCGCGCAGGAGCAGCAGTATCTCACGCAGACCTCCCTCGAGCGCGAGACGCGGGTCGAGCGGGTGCGAGCGCTGAACCTCGACGAGCGCAACCTCAACCTCCTGCTCGAGCGCCTCGGCGGTCGCGACCGCGCTCAGCTCGAGCGTGAGGGGCACCTGCGCAACCCTCCAGAGAAGGGCGGCGCCCTCATCACGGCAGATCAACGCAGCGACGCTGGCAACGCGCTGCTCCGCGAGGCCAAGGACCTCCTGTACGCTCTCCTCTTCGGCACGAGCGAGATGAACGTGGCGCTCGCGCGGAAGGAGCGCGAGCTGCTCGCGATGACGCTGCCGCGCAGCAAGCGCTTCGCCCTCGACTTCATGATGGCCGTGAGCGAGGTGGAGGTGCGCGGAAGCTGGCGCGATCCGAAGGGTGGGGCCAGCGACGAGCGCGCGGCCAACGTCGTGATGGAGGTTGAATATGGCGAGGTCGCCAGCGAGGCTGTCGGTTCTGGCGTCGCAGCCTGCCTACGACTGATCAATGACCTCGAGGTGAATGAGGTGATCCTCTACAACCGGATGACCAACATCGAGAGCAGCTCGCTGTAGTGCTGGGGCACCGGTAAGCGGGGCGACGGTGGCCCGCTCTGTCGGATGCGCCCACCCCTTGGGGGGGGCTACTGGATGATGAGCTGGCTGCTCGCGGCGATGGTAGTGTTGCGGAGCACCGCGAGCCGGTTGTGCGAGCAGTCATCGGCCCGGATGTCCCATTGCCCGGCGTAGAGCTGGTAGCTCTCGGTCTGCCCGGCGGGGAGCACGCGCGACCCGAGCTGATCGGGACCCCAGTTGGGGTCGCTGACCGGCGAGAGGTACAGGTAGCAGATGGTGCGGCTCGTGGCGTTGGTGACCGCCAGGTTCACCTGCGAGTAGTTCGCATAGACCGTGGAGCCGACGAGCCCGCCGGTGGTGCTGAGCGTGCACCCCGCCGACAACGCTGCGAGCGAGACAAGGCCGAGGATCTTGAGCATGGGGGTCACTCCTACGAACAATCAGTCAGGGACGTTACGGGAGCACATCTGAGGCTCCGCGCGCGACGGTCTCATCGCGGTGGGGCGATGGGCTTGCCCTCGATCAAGTCGCCGCCGTCCCACACCCAGATGGGAACCGCTCTAACGCGGCCCGTGGAGCACGCACACGCTCTGTGGGCCGCACGACGTCCGATAGGGACAATGGTCGTTCGTCGTGACGCAGGCGATCTGGCAGGAGAACAGGCCCGTCGCCGGGTTCGCGAACTCGCCCCCATGCACGAGTAGCCGACCGTGCAGTCTCCGTTGAGAGTCGGTCCCGCGTGGCACGCGCGCCCGATCTCGTTTGGGTCCATGTACTGAATCGCGGATGGCCCACCGAGCTCCTCGCGCGGTGCGGTCGCCTTCAGCAGGACCAATGGGACGATGAACGTCGCCGGCACCAACGCGAGCCCGATCGCGCCGAGCGCCAGCGCGAGCCACGAGTGAGCGCTCGACTTGCGCGAGCCTCCGACGATGGCCACCACGCCGAGCACGAAGGCGATGAGCAGAGGCACCGCGAAGGCGCAGCCCGAGCGCATGACCTCGTTCCAATCACCCTCCCACCGCGTGTTGAGCGCGAAGAACGAGGTGCCGAGCGCGACGAGGAGCGTCTCGCCGAGCGATGAGAGTATCGCGAAGACACCGAGCACGATCGCGAGCACGGCCATCGCACGCGAAG
>JADJAE010000048.1 GCA_016704445.1 Deltaproteobacteria bacterium | reverse complement strand
GGTGCTCTGCGTCGGCGGAACCTGCAGCGGGTCAACTGCGTCACCGCAGGCTTCCTCGGCTGCGGCGTCGGCGGATGTATTGCCCACTGACCTCCGCGTCGCGGCGGTAGCATCGCCGCCGTGCACCGCCAGCCACCCCCTCCTCCTCGCCTCCCTCTTCACCCTCTCCCTCGGCTGCGGCCTGGCGCTCCTCCGTCGTGGGCGGCCCCGGCGACGGCGGCCCTGCCCTCGGCGGCGGACCTCGGCGACGCCTTCGACTCCGACGACATCCCTTCTCCCCCTCGACGCGCCCGATCGTCCCGTCTCCCATCGACGCGCCCGACGTGACCGACGTCCCGGTCGATGCGCCCTTCCGCTGCGCGCTCGATGGACTGCGCGGGCCGCGCCGAGGGGAACGTGTGCGAGGTCGCCACGGGCCGCTGGGTGCGGTGCCTGGCCACCGCCGACACCCCACCCCGCGGGGCGGTTCTGTCTCAGCGGCTCCAACACCTGCGCGCCCGGCTGCCGCAACGACGAGGGCTGCGCGGCGGGCGCCACCGACGCGGGGACCTCGTCGGGACGGCGCTGCGACGTCGCCACCCGCGCCTGCGTCGAGCGGCCTCGCGGACGACCACCCCCTCCGGAACCCTCTGCGTCGGCAACCTCTGCGTGATGGGATGCAACGCCACCCGCGCCCTGCCCGCGGGCCAAGCGTGCTGCTCCGGCGCCTGCGGTCGGCACCCCAGTCCAACATCGCGCCTGCGGCGCATGCGACCGCTGCACGATCCCCAACGGGGCCTCGTCGTGCCTCAACGGCAACTGCACCGTGGCCTCGTGCACGGCCCCCTTCGCGGACTGCAACGGCAGCGCGAGCGACGGCTGCGAGGCCAACACCCAGAGCGACCCCGCGCACTGCGGCGCGTGCAACACGGCCTGTCCCACGAGGGCCAACGCGACCGCCACCTGCGCCACGGCGCCTGCAGCTTCACCTGCAACGCGGGCTTCGAGAACTGCGACGGCGACGCGAGCAACGGCTGCGAGGCCGACACCCGCGCGAGCACGCTCCACTGCGGCGGCTGCGGCCGCGCGTGCCCCGCCCAACGCGACCGGGGCGTGCGTGGCGGGCGCATGCACCATCGTGGGGTCGTGCGCGACGAGCTACGGCGATTGCGACGGCAACGCGAGCAACGGCTGCGGGGTGGACCACTCGCACCAGCACCTCGCACTGCGGCGCGTGCGCGCGGCGTGCCCGGCGCCCGCCAACAGCGTCCCGGCGTGCGTGGGATCGACCTGCCTCCGCACCTGCGCGGTCGGCTTCGATGACTGCGACCTCGTCGAATCCAACGGCTGCGAGACCAACCTGCGCACCAGCAAACGCACCCGCGGCCGCTGCGGGCAGCGCTGCTCCGCTCAGCAACGCCAGCGCGGCCTGCGGGAGTCCGGCGTGGCGCGGGCTCACGGCCTGCGCGGCAGGCTTCGGCGACTGCGACGCAACGCGAGCAACGGCTGCGAGGGGACACCCGCACCGGCACCTCGCACTGCGGCGCATGCGGTCGGGCGTGCGCGGCAATAAGCCCACGCGAGCGCGACCTGCGGCAGCGGGTCCCTGCGGCTTCACCCTGCAACCCCGGCTTCGGCGACGTGCGACGGAAACGCGGGCCAACGGCTGCGAGGTCGACCTCGCCCGCACCCCCGCCCACTGCGGCCGCTGCGGCGCACCTGCGCGACGGGCGTCCGCACCGGCGGCGCCGCCCGCCGCTCGCTGCGACGACCGCGTTCGCAACGGGACGGAGACGGACGTCGACTGCGGCGGAAGCTGCGCCCGCTGCGCGCTCTGCCAGAGCTGCACCGTCGGGAGCGACTGCGCCAGCGGCACCTGGGCGCACGGGCGTCGGGCCGCACCTTCCGCACGGACGTGAGCATCCCCTGGTCAGACGCCTGTCAGGGCCCCGACCGGCGCTGCCAGCGTGGTGCGCGTCCTGCGGTCCCCGCGGGCAACTATCAGGTCACCGCGCTCGGCGGCGGCGCATCGTCTGGGTTCCGTCTCGCTCCCCTCGACGGGGTGGGCCTGGTACATCACCTGCGAGAACTTCGGGTGCCCGGCCTCTCCACCCGTCGGGCACCTACTACGCCACGGCAGCGGCTGCCTTCTCAGCCCCTCCCTGGCACCACCTCCAGCGCGCCCTTCACGGGCGGCGACCTGCGCTGCTACTTCGTCGACAGCGCGTGCAGCGACAACCGCGGCGGGGTGAGCTTCCGCATGGAGCGCACCTGCCCGCGTAGGCCTGCGCCGCCTCAGCGGCAGACCAGCTCGACCATGCCTCGCCGCGCAGTAGCTCGCGTCGGGCTTTCCGGGCGCGGCGCTCGACGGCGAGATCCCATCCGGCGGGCCGTGCTCGAAGCCGGGTGGGATCGCCTCCATCAACGCGAGCAGCGCGTCGTCGTCCATCGGGGTCGCGTCGGCCTTCTCCCAGTCCTTGTCGAGCCAGGGCCAGAGCGGCCCGCCGTCCTGGCAGCCGAGCACCCGCTCGCCGGGCGTGCAGGCCACCCGCACGTGGAAGTGGTCGTCGTGCGGCGCTGTGTCTCGGGCTGCGCCAGCACCAGCTCGGCGCGCCTCGACCAGCCACCCCGGGGCATTGATGCGGCGGGCGTGGTCGAGGAGCATCGCCTTGATCCACGACGCGCAGAACACCCGGATCACGCCCGCGTGGGGGTCTTGCAGCAGCGCCTCGACGAGCCGCCAGTTGCGCTCGGCGTCGAAGCGCAGCGGCGTCGCGAGGCCGACGGAGTCGCCCGTGCGGTTGTACCGGATGAAGCCCGGCGCGATGACCGGTAGGCCGCTGGCCGCGTCGCGCGTGAAGTAGAGCAGGTCGACGTCCCGACCGTTGCGGTGCGAGTGGTGCCGGGTCACCTGGCCGCCGCGCAGCCCGAGAGGTCGCCCACCTGGAGGCGGCACCGCGACGCGGTCGCGCATCATGGCTCGGGCCGAGCGGCGCACCATCCCCACGACGCGGTCGGTGCCGAAGTGCAGGCCCCCCTCGGACTCGGTGCGCAGCGCCTCGAAGCCGGGGCCGCGGTCGGGCAGCCGGACTCCGTGAGCGAGCCAGCCGGTGCTGGGCTTGCCGCGCGACCCACCCTCCGGGGACGCCGCGCCGGGCAGCAGGTGCGCGCAGCCCGTCAGCGCGTGAGCCGCGAGCCCCAGGAAGAGCGAGGCGAGGCCACGACGCAGGGCGCGCGAGGAGGAGGTCACGATCCGACGCTAGCGCCACGCCGGAATGGCCACCAGAGGGGCGTTGACGTCCATCGCCAACGCTTGACCCGCCGTGCCATCGGTCTTCATGCTCCAACGCCCCCTTTTTCGCTCCGAACCAACGATGGATGATCCGCCGTGTCTATGGACCGCCTTTCTGCACATCTCGACCGCGGCTGGGACCTCCTCGGTCAGGGGGATTTCCGCGGAGCCCGCACCAGCGCCCGCCGCGCGCTGGAGATCGACCGCAACTCCCCTGAGGCGCACAACCTCCTCGGCCAGGCCGCCGCGCGCGAGGGCGACGCCGACGAGGCGCTCGAGCATTACAAGCAGTCGTACTCGCTCGACGACGGCTACATCGACCCGATGCTCAACGCCGCCGAGGTGCTCATCCATCCGCTGGGGCGCTTCGAGGAGGCGATCGCCCTCTGCGACGAGGTGCTGGAGTTCGCCGAGGTGAAGGAGGAGCGCGCCGACGCGGTGCTGCTCAAGTTCGACGCGCTCCACGCGCTGGGTCAGGACGACGCCGCGAGGGCGATCCTCGATGACCTCCCGGAGGGCCCCTACGAGGCGCCCTTCACGGGCTACCTGGTCGGGCGCGCGTGGTTCGAGGCGGAGGAGTTCGCCCGCGCCGCGACGCTGCTCACCGAGGCCGTCGTGGCGGAGCCCGACAACGCCGACGCGCACTACTACCTCGCCCTCACCCGCGACCGGCTGCGCGACTGGAAGGGCGCGACGCTCTCCTTCCTCGAGGCCCGCGAGCTCGACCTGCGCGTCCCGGCGCCGCCCTGGTCGCCCGGCAAGGACCTCTTCCATCGCACCGTCGAGCGCGCCCTCGGCTCGCTGGAGCCCGAGGTGTCCGCCGCGCTCGAAGGCGCCCTGGTGCTGGTCGCCGACGTGCCCGGCATGGAGGTCGTGGCCGACGGCGTCGACCCGCGCGCCTCGGTGCTCGTCGAGGGCGTCGGCCCGACGGACGGCGAGGCGGCCACCGAGGGGCCGCGCTCCTTCGTGCGGGTGTTCGTCTACCAGCGCAACGTCGAGCGCAACTGCGGGGCCCCTGGAGCAGCTGGAGGAGGAGATCAGCAGCCAGGTGGCGGAGGAGGTTCGCCACCTGCTGCACGGTCCGTCGGCGGAGGACGAAGAGCTCGGCCCGTCCGGCGAGCCCAACTGATCGAGAGAGGTGGCGCTCAGCCCTCGTCGGGGCGGTCGCGCTCTCGGAGGTCGTGCTTCACCATCAGCCGCTGGAGGTGTCGGCGGTCGATGCCCGAGGTGCGCGCGGCGGCCGACACGTTGCCGTGGTGCACCTTGAGCAGGTCGGTGAGGTAGGTCTTCTCGAAGATCTCGGTCCAGATCTCCTTGGCGTCGTGGAAGGGAAGATCGGTGCGGATCTCGTGGCCGCCGACCTTCGGCACGCCGTTGGTGGGCGCCAGCACCGAGGCGTCGGGCCCGAGCACCGCGAAGCGCTCGACCAGGTTGCGCAGCTCTCTCACGTTGCCCGGGAAGTCGTAGTGCTGAAGCAGCTCCATCGCGCGCGGGTCGAGCGGGCTGTACCCGGTGAGGCCCTGCGCGGCGCGGCGGCGGCTCAGGTCTTCGAGCACCGTCTCTACAAGCAGCGGAACGTCCTGCAGCCGCGAGCGCAGCGGCGGGAGCTTCACCACCACCGACGAGAGCCGGTAGTAGAGGTCCTGACGGAAGCGGCCGTCCTTGATCTCCCGCTGGAGGTTGCGGCTGGTGGTGGCCACGACCCGCAGGTCGACCGCCACCGGGGAGCTCGCCCCGAGGGAGCGCACCTCTCGCGACTCCAGCACCCGGAGCAGCTTGGCCTGCGCCTCGACGGAGAGGTCGCCCACCTCGTCGAGCAGCAGCATCCCGCCCTCCGCCGCGCGGATGGCGCCCTGCGACTCCGGGAGCGTCGCGGTCTTCGCGTGGCCGAAGAGCTCGCCCTCGATGCGGTCGCGCGGCACCACGCCGCAGTCGACCACCACGAAGGGGCCGCCGCTGCGCGGGCTGCGTCGGTGGATGGCGTCGGCCACCAGCTCCTTGCCAGTGCCCGCCTCGCCCTCGATGAGCACCGGCAGGTCGCTCGGCGCGATGCGCTCGAGCACCGCGAAGACCTCGCGCATCGCCGTCGAGGTGCCCACCAGGCGCCCGAAGCGGATGCCCATGGAGAGGTCTTTCTCCACGGCGTTCTCGGTCGGCTCGACGCGCACCAGCGTCGTGCCGAGGAGCAGCTCGCGCGTGCCCCGGATCACCACGTCGTTCACCCGCAGGTCGCCCATGAAGGTGCCGTTGGTGCTGCCCAGGTCGCGCACCCGGATGCCGCCGCGCTCGAGGCCGAGCGAGACGTGCTTGCGCGACACCGACGGGTCGCGGATGACGAGGTCGTTGTCGTCGTCGCCGCCGACGCGGATCTCCTCCTGCGCGCCTTCGAAGACGGCGCCCTTGTCGGGCCCGTCGAGCACGGTGACGCGAACGGTCTTCATGCGGCGCGCGACGGCCTGACCATCACGCTCGATCAGTTGGGTAAGCGAGGACTCGGTCACGGATGCACCTCCTGCAGTTGGGGACTCTTGTAGGCCGTTATGGTGCCCCGATGCACCTGTGGTCCCGAAGGTCAGATCGTGGAGATATTGCGCGCTCTTTCTGCGACATGAAGGCCGCGCGCCGTTGCTCCGACGTCGCACCGCGGGCCCTGCGCGACGGGGCGCCGCTGCGATACCCTCCAATCATGATCGACCAGGCGACCATGGAGCAGGCGCGGGACCTCATCGCCAGGCTGCGCGCCGCGAAGGTGAAGGTCGGCACCGCCGAGTCGCTGACCGGCGGGCTCATCGCGGCGACGCTGACCTCGGTGCCGGGCGCCTCGGAGGTCGTTGAGCAGTGCGTGGTGACCTACTCCTGGGAGGCGAAGCAGTCGCTGCTGGGGGTGCCGCGCGCGCTGCTGGAGGCCGACGGCGCGGTGAGCGAGGCGGTGGCGAGGCGGATGGCCCTCGGGCTCCTCGAGGGCGCCGCAGGGAGGGTCGAGCTCTCCGTTGCGGTCACCGGCGTCGCGGGCCCGGGGCCCTCGGAGGGAAAGCCCGCGGGCCGGGTGCACCTCGCGGTGGCGAGGCGATCGACCGGCGAGGTGGTGCACTCGCAGCGGGACTACGGCGAGGTCGGCCGGGCGGCGGTGCGGCTCGCGACGGTGCGCGACGCGCTCGCGATGCTCGGTGCCGCGCTCGGCGGCGGGTGATCGGCAGGGTGGCATCGTCTTACCCACCCGTGTAAGGCAAGGTCCCAACGCCAGCCAGGGGGCGAGCGAGGGACGCTCCCAGGCCAGGGAGAGAGCGCGGGCGAGCGGCGAGGTGGTGCAGCGCGAGAGCTGGGCCCCCGGGTCTTCGAGCACGCCGAGAACCGCAGAGTGGGAGAGCAGCGCGTCCATGCGAGGGCACCCCGTGGCCGGGTCGAAGCCCACCGAAGGACCGCCGCCCCGCGCAGGCGCCGTCACCCCGTCGAGCGATGCGACGGACACCCTGGCGTCGAGGGTGATCCTCCGCTGCACCTCGACCGCCGCGACGGAGGGAACCACCCCCTCGCGGCAGCACCCGCCGCTGCAGAGCGAGCGGAGCACCCGGTCGGTGCGCGCCCGCCGCCCATCGGTCGCGCGGAGCAGCGTCGCCCGGTCGAAGCCGCCGCTCCCCTGCGACACGCTGCGCCAGCGGGCCACGGTCTCCGCCCCGGCGACCGTCAGGTGCGCCGCGCACGCCACGGCGAGCCAGCGGCCCCCGACGCCACGGGCGAGCCGCCGGGAGAGCCCCGCCGCGGCCAGCGCCGACAGCAGCGCCCAGAGCCACACGGGTCAGCCGGGCGACGTGCGCCGCGCCGGTGATCAGCGTGTAGAGCGCGAAGCCCGCGGCCAGCGTGGCCAGCAGCGCCCGACGCGTCGAGGGAGACGGCCCCGCCGGACGAGCGCCCTCGAAGGCCAGCCAGGCGAGCGGGAGCTGCACCAGCAGGCGAGCCGGGGCGGCGAGGTAGAGCCAGAGCGGCCCCGCAAGGTGGATCGAGGCGGGGTCGCGACGAGCGGCCATCACCCGACTGAGACCGGAGCCAGGGAGCAGTCGCCCGGTGATGCGCCAGTGGGCGTAGAGCGCAGGCGCGACGACCAGCACCGCGGCGAGCGCCAGGGCCGCGGCCCCCGCGCGTCGACGGCTCCCCGACGAGGCCAGCGCCACCGCCGCAGCGACCGAGAGCAGCACCCCCTCCGGGCGCAGGAGCACGCAGAGCCCCAGAAGCGCCCCGAGCGCCGCCGCGTGCAGCGGGCGACCCAGCCGACCCGGGGTGGTGACCGCCAGGAGGAAGGCCAGCGAGGCGCACGCGAAGGCGCCGCTCTCCATGCCGAGCGGAGCGTTGGAGGCGACCCCGGGGAGCGAGGCGAAGAGCAGCCCCCCCAGCGAGGCCGCGGGCCCGGTGGCGCCCAGCCGGAGGGCCAGCCGACGCACCAGGAGGGCCGCGCCAGCGAGGGCCGCGAGCGTGAGGAAGGAGACGACCGCGAGCGTGAGGGGGTAGCCCCCGAGGGCCAGCAGGGCCGCCTCCAGGGCCGTCCAGGCGGGCGACGTGGTGGCCGAGGTGACCTCGCCGGGGTTGAACTCGAACCAGCGGCCCGAGGCGGCGCGCTCGGCGATGCCCAGGTGGATCATCGCGTCGCCGGAGAAGCGCCCCGCCCGGGGCAGGACGTTGGCGGCGCAGAGGCCCGCGAGGGCGACGGTGAAGACTAGGAGTGGGGTCGGTCGGGGGAGGGCCACGAGGGAGCTCGTGGCCGGGGAGGCTACGCGCTGCCGATGGCCATGGGGATGCCGGCGATGTCGTCGACGGACTGCTCCCACACCTGGGCGCGGAGTCGCTCGAGGCGACCCTTGAGGTCGCGCTGGCGCTGCACCATGGCGTCGACGGTGGCGGTCGACGGGGCCTCGCCGGCCTTGGCCTCGTCGCGGGCCTTGCGGGTGGCGATGAGCACCTCCAGCACGGCCCGCCGGAGTTCTTCGCTCGCGGCGGTGACGAAGTCCGTGAGCTTCTGCCCGAAGCCCTCGACGGTCGCCTGCAGCGCCGGGCCGATCTTCGCCGCGCTCGCGCGCACCGCCGCGGGGGCGGCCTCGAGGGCGCGCTCCTTGGTCTCCTTGTCGACCCAGCCCTTGAAGAGCATCGCCAGCGCGGGGGCCGCGGCGGTCACCAGCGCGCCGACCGCGAGGTTGACCGCGACCATCACCCCGACGCCGAGCGCCCCGACGGCGAACACCCCGACGTCGTACTTCATCGTGTCGACCTTCACGTCGAACTGCCCCGGCGCGTCGCCCGCGAAGGCGTCGAGCGAGCGGGCCGCGTCGCGGGCGTCTTCGTTGACGATCGCCACGATCTGCTCGCCGAGGGCCTCGAGCCGCTCGCCGAGGGATCTTCGCCTCGGTCTCCAGCCACTTGCGCCAGGTCTCCTCCATGAAGTTCGGGAGGAACTTGCGAATGTCGTCCGCCGAGGACTTCTCGACCTCCAGCCGGATGGCGCTGGCGAACTCGTTGGTGAAGGCCTCGAGGTCGCGCTGGGCCACTGCCTTGATGGCCGCGATCTCCTCGTCGATCTTGCTGCGCCGCTGGTCGACCAGGGTGCGCGCCTGCTCGACGTCGCCCTCCAGCGCCTTCAGGCGCCGGTCGAACTCCTCGCTGGTCATGGTGAGCGCGCGCCGGCGCGCGGAGAGGCCGCGGCCGAGGATCTCGCTCACCCGCAGGCCCTCGTCGGCGGCGTAGTCGACGAGCATCTTCAGGCGGTCGTTGCCGAGGAGCGACGACAGCTTGCCCAGCAGCGCGTCGAGCCCGGAGCCCGCGCGGTCGCCCGCCAGCGCGCGGGTCGCCGACAGGAACATCACCGGCGCGCCGGGCACCAGGGACGAGAGCTGCCGGGTGGCGTACTCCATCACCTCGGTGCGCTCGCTCTCGCTGAGCAGGTCGGCCTTGTTGATGGCGAAGAGGATGCGGTCGCGCCCCGCGCCCAGGAGCCGGTCGCGCAGGAAGCGCCGCTCGCTCTCCTTCAGGATCTGCCCCGCGTCGAGCAGGAACACCACCGCGTCGGCGCGCGGCACGTAGCCGTAGGTGATCTCCGCGCGCTGGAGGTTGAGGTCGTTGACTCCGGGGGTGTCGACGAGGGTCACCCGGTCGCGCAGCAGCTCGGCGGGGTACTCGATCTCGACGCGCAGCACGTCTTCGGGCTTCGCCCTGCCGCCCGCCACGAGCTCGTTGAGCTGCGAGAAGGCCACCTCTTCGCGCGGACCGGTGAGCGGCCGGGAGGTCGCCGTGGCCTCCGGCGGGCGGCGCACCAGCACCGCGCGGGGGGCGTCGCCGTGGCGCACCTCGTGGATCATCGCCGTCGTCGGGGTGATGCCCGTGGGGAGCACGTGGCCGCCGAGCAGGGCGTTCACGAAGGTGGTCTTGCCGTGGTTGAACTCCCCGAGCACCACCAGCACGGCGCGCTCTTCTTCCAGGCGCGGCAGGCGATCGACCAGGATGCGCTCGTGCAGCGACGCCGCCCCGGACTCCCCAGCCAGGCCCGCGAGCTCGCGCAGGGCCGTGGCCACCTCGGTCTTGATCTCGTTCACGTTGCGCAGGGTCATCGATGTCTCTCCGTCGCGAGGCTTCAAAGCACCTTGATGAGTTCGGTCGTGCGGGCCTCGAGCTCTTCGCGGGTGATGCCCCCGTCGAGGCCCGAGCGCGCCCTGGTAGAGCGCGCTCGCGGCGAAGAGGCGCAGCGACTCGATGCGCTTGGTGAGGTACGGGTGCGACATCTGGAGCTCGCCCACGCGCCCGACGCCGTCGCGCCCCTCGGCGAGCTGCTCCAGGTACACGTCCATGTCCATCTCGCCGTAGAGCTTGCGGCTCCCGATGGCGAGCTTCGCGAAGGAGCTCGTCGCGGCCCGCTCGCTCTTGCAGCAGAGCAGCCCCGCGCGGTCGCAGGTGATCTCCGCCGCGCGCGACCAGCTCATGAGCGCCGCCGTCGCCGGGAGCATCAGCGGCGCGAGCAGCACACCGGCGCCCACGGACGCGATGCGCTGCAGGATGGACAGGGTGGTCAGGTAGACGACGTGGTTGTTCTGGATGTGGCCGCACTCGTGGCCGATGACGAACTTCAGCTCGTCGTCGTCGAAGTGCTCGAACATCGCCGCGTGCACGACGATGGTCGCGCTGTCGTCGGTGCCGAAGGTGTAGGCGTTCACCTGCGCGATGTTGGGCACGATGTAGACCTGCGGCGTGGGGATGCCGAGGGTGGTCGCGCACTCCTCGACGATGCGCTGCACCCGCGGAAACTGCCGCGGCCCCACCTTCACCGCGGTGCCCAGCAGGTTGGTCGAGAGCAGCGACTTGGTGAGCTTCACCGTCTGCGCCACCGCGACCTCGACGGCCTTCATCTTCCGCATGGCGCGGAGCACCTTGAGGTCGCCCTCGAAGGCGTAGCCCTCGCCGCGCTCGCCCATCACCCCGCCCTTGCGTCGCTCGACATACCCAGCGAAATCGAAGTTCATCGTCATCCGTTCACCTCGCGGTCAGGTCGGACCGTAGCACCGGCCCTCCGCGCACGCGACACGTCACCGCTCGCGCCCGGCGCGCATTGACGGCCGCGCGCGCGCCGTTGCAGGTTGCGCCCGGTGAACGACCCGGGACCCCGCGCCCCCACGACCTCGTACGCCCGCACGGCGCTCTCGGTGCTGCTGCTGGCCGTGCTGTACCTGTGGGTGTTCCCCTTCCACGACGTCGTCCGCAACCCCAACGAGAACGTCCGGGTCTACATGACCGTGGCGATCGTCGACGACCACACCTTCGCCATCAACCGCATCGAAGGCGCGTGGGGCTACGTCAACGACAAGGCCGTCCGCGCCGGGCGCCTCTACAGCTCCAAGGCCCCCGGCACCAGCTACCTGGGCGTGCCCGTCTACTGGGCCCTCACCCGGCTCACGCACCGCAACTCGCACGTCGTCGCCGCCCCCGCGCCCGCCCCCGTCGCCCCAGGGCAGCGCCCTCCCCCGGCCCCGCGGCAGCCCATCGACCGCGCGCAGGTGATGTACGTCCTGCGGCTCTTCTCGACGGTGTTCCCGGGGCTGCTCTTCGGGTGGTTCTGGCACCGCTTCCTGGCCGCGCGCACCAGCTCGGCCACGGTGCGCGAGGCGGTGTTCTTCAGCACCATGGCGGGCTCGTCGCTCTTCGCCTACTCCCTCGTCTTCGTCAGCCACGCGCAGAACGCCTACTGCTTCGGCGCCGCCCTCATGGCCCTCGCCACCGTGCGCGAGCGCGACGCCGACGACGCCGCGGCGGGCCAGAGCCCCCGGGTGCGCTTCGGCTGGATGTTCCTCGCGGGCCTCTTCGGCGCCGGGGCCACGCTCTTCGAGTACCCCGCCGCCATCGCCTCCGCGGCCGTCGCCCTCTGGATCGCCGCCGTCGCCGCCGAGCGCCGCCGCGCCGCCCTCGGCGTCACCCTCGTCGCCCTCGGCCTCGCCGCCGCGCTCGCGCTCAAGCACCACCCGAAGCCCGCCGCCGCCGCCGTCGCCGTGGCCCTCGTCGCGTACGCCGTCACCCTCTCCCTGCGCGGCCTGCTGCGCCTCGTGGGCGCCGGGCTCGGCGGCGCCATCCCGACGGGCCTGGTGCTCTTCTTTCACCATCGTTGCTTCGGCAGCGCCTTCAAGCCCGGGTACAGCTTCCTGGAGAACCCGACCTTCCGCGAGGAGACCAACCAGGGCTTCTTCGGCGCGACGCAGTTCTCCTGGGAGGCCGCCCTGCGCCTCTGGCTCGACCCCGCCTTCGGGCTCATCCCGTCCACCCCGGTGCTGCTGCTGTCCCTCGTCGGCCTCGGCGCCTACCTCGCGCCCGAGCTCCCCGACGACCGACGCCCGCTCTCCCGCCGCAACGTGCTCGGCGCGTGCTTCGTCGCCGCCGCCCTCTTCGCCTCGGTCAAGCTCACGCTCGCCCTCAAGGCCCACGCGCTGCCCGACCTGCACGCCCGCTCGGGCCCCTGGGTGGCCGCGCTCGCGGTGGCCCTCATCGCGCTGGCGATGGTGCGCTGCCCGCGGCCCCCGAAGGCCGACCGCGCCATGGGCGCCACCATCGCCCTCACCCTCATCGGGATGACCCACCTCATCGGCATGATGAACAACTGGCGCGGCGGCTGGCAGGTGGGCCCGCGCTACCTCGTGACGGTCGTCCCCGCCCTCGGGCTGCTCGCCCTGTCCGGCGCGGAGTCCCTGCTCAGGCCGCGCGCCGCACCGGCAACGACGCCCTGCGGGTGACGGTCACCGCCTTCGCCGCGGGCGCCACCCCTCGCCGGGCTGCTGCTCACCGGCACCCCCTCGGCGTGGTTTCCGCACATCCCCACGGAGTACGCCGCGCCCTTCTTCGAGATGATGGTGCCGCTCATCCGGGACGGCTTCGTGCCGCACAACGTGGGCCTGGAGCTGGGCAGCCGCGGGCTGCGCTCGATGGCGCCCTTCTTCGTGGCGGCGGCGGGCATCGCGCTCGTGGTGATGCGCGGCGACCGGCGGCGGCCGCTCGTGATGGTGGCCCACGGCCTCGGCGCGGCGGCCTTCACGGTGCTCATGCTCCTGCCCTCGGCGCTGGCGTTTCGCCCCGAGAGCGCCGCGGTCACCCGCTACGTGAAGAGCGCCTTCGAGCCCCACCCCGCGGACGCCGCGCCCCCGACCGCCCCTCCGGCCGAGACCCCCGCGCAGGCCTCCGGGCGCGCTCGGCGGCTCGCCGAGGCCGGGCAGACGCAGGCGGCCCTCGACGCGTGGTTGCGCGCCATCCGCGACGGGCGATGATGCGGCCCCGACGATGCTAGGCCGACTCTCGCTCAACCCCGGAAGCCTCTTCGCGGGGCAGTTTCGCGTCATCCAGCCCATCGCCGCCGGCGGCATGGGGACCGTGTACCTGGTCGAGCAGCTCGGCACCGGGCAGCAGCGCGCGCTCAAGATCATGAACGGCGACCTGGTCGACGACCCGCGGTCGCGCGAGCGCTTCACCCGCGAGGCGCAGCTGGCCGCGATGATCGAGAGCGAGCACGTCGCGCAGGTGCTCGCGGCGGGCATCGACCCGGAGCACAACACCCCGTGGATGCTGCTCGAGCTGCTCCGCGGGGAGGACCTCTCGAAGCTCCTCGAGCGCCGCGGGCGCCTGCCGCTCGGCGAGGTGCGCGAGCTGCTGAAGCAGCTGGGCCACGCGCTCGCCGCCGCGCACCGGCAGGGCATCGTGCACCGCGACCTCAAGCCCGAGAACATCTACGTCGCGGAGTCGCGCCGGAGCGACGCGGCCTTCACCGTGAAGGTGCTGGATTTCGGCATCGCGAAGTGGCTCCAGGAGAACGTTCCTTCGCGCACCACGTCGGTGATGGGCTCGCCGCTGTGGATGGCGCCCGAGCAGTTCGACACGACGCTGCTGGTGTCGCCCGCGACGGACATCTGGGCGCTCGGTCTCGTCACCTTCACCATGCTGACCGGGGTGTCGTACTGGAAGGCCGCGCAGGGCCCGTCGATCACCCTCGCCGCGCTCATCGCGGAGATCTCCATGGGGCAGCTGGTCCCGGCGACGCAGCGCGCGGCCGAGGCGGGGCGCGACGGTCTGCTCCCCACCGGATTCGACGCGTGGTTCGCGAGGTGCGTGACGCGCGACCCGAGAGAGCGCTTCCCCGACGCGACGCAGGCGCACGCGGCGCTGGAGGCGGTGTTCCTCTCCACGACGCTCCCGGCGCGGGGATCGGTGCCGCCGACGGTGGCCATCCCCGCGATGCCGGTGCCCCTTCCGCTGGCCGAGCCGATGATCCCTTCGGGCCCGGAGTCGACCGTCGCGTGGTCGGCGACCGGGGCGTCCAACGGCACCGCGATGATGCCGGTGATGGGCGCCGGGGTTCCGCCCTGGATGATCAACGGCGGGCCCGCGCCGCTCGCGCCGCCGACGCGTCGGCAGAAGTCCGCCGGGGCGGCGCTCTTCGTGGGCCTCGGGGTGTTCGTGGTCGCGGCCGGGGCGGTCGCGGGGGTCGCGTGGTGGAGCTCGCAGTGCGACGCGGGCTACCAGGACAGCCACGGTCACTGCTGTCGCACCGACGCGAGCTGGGACGAGTCCCGCCGGGCCTGCGTCGCCAACGCGACCCCGGTGCCGACCACCCCGCCGGCCCTCACCCCGCCGCCGGTGCTCGCTCCCCCGCCCGTGGCCCCGCCGCCGACGCTGCCGCAGGTCACGATGGAGCCCATTCCGCCGCCGACCACGGCGCCTGCGTCCGCCCCGCCCCCGCCGCCAGCGGAGCCCGAGCTGCCCGCCTGCGTCGGCGCCTGGACCGGGCGCATCTCCGAGAACACCGGCGCGTATGGGTCGCTGAGGGTCTCGATCCGAGGCACGGGCGACGCCTGCGGCGAGTGGCGCGAGGTCTGGGAGAACAGCGGCTCGACCTGCGTCTACCGCTTCGTCGGGTGCCGCTTCGACGGAGCCGTCGTGCGGGGCACCGGCGTCAGCAGCACCCCGCGGTGCACGCCCCGGGTCAACGCCATGGTGCGGTGCACCGGCGAGCGCATGGCCTTCCGCGAGAGCACCAGCAACGGCGTGGTCGACACCTCGACGCTGCGCCGCGTCGGCCAGTAGCGACCCCGGCGCGGCGGTCAGTGCACCGTGAGCACGGGCACCGGCGACAGGCGCACCACCCGCTCGGCGATGCTGCCCATGAGCGCACGGCGGATGCCCGTGCGCCCGTGGGTGCCCACCACCACGAGGTCGGCGCCGACCTTGTCGACGAGCTCGATGAGGCGGTCCCACGCGACGCCGCTGCAGAGCGTGGCCGCGACGTCGACGTCGCCGGCGCGCAGGCCCTCGACCAGCTCGTCGAGCTGCGCCCGCGCGGCCTGCTCGATGGGGGTGATCCAGTCGACCGAGGGCCCCGCGATGGGGCCGCCCACGATCAGCGGCACCTCCCACACGTGCACGATGTGAAGCTTCGCCTCGTAGCGTCGCGCGACGTCGATGGCCCGCTCGACCGCGCGGCTCGCCGGCTCGCTGAAGTCGGTGCCCACGAGCACCTTCGTGAATGGATGGATCATTGGAGCAATCGTCCCTTCCGTCGAATCCCAGGCTGAGCCCGTCGGCAGCAACCGACGTGCCGCGCGGCCGTGGTGGCCTCTTGGGCTACAGGGATCATGCACGCCCTGCGGGAGGTGCGCAGGGCGTGCGCGTCAGGGCGATGCGTTCAGAAGACGACGGGGAGGTCGAGGTGGAGGATGCGGTACGCGTCGGTGTCCATCGGTCCACCGAGGGGGAGTCCGAAGGAGATGCCCGGTCGGGCGAGGACGGTGTCCGAGAGCGGCAGGTTGGCGCGGACGCCGAGCTCGACGGTCGCCTGACCGCGGGGTTTGCCCGCTGGGGCCGTGGCGCTCGGGTCGAGCGAGGGGTTGTGCAGCCAGTGCTGGTAGTGAAACTCCGCGCTCGCGGTGAGCCACGGGAGCAGCAGGTACCCGAGGTGGAGCCCCGCGGTGAAGTTGGTGCGCATCGCGTCGGCGTCGCGTGACTCACCGCGGACGCGGATGAGCTGCAGCACCGTCACCTCGGCCTGGGCGGTGAGGCCGTAGCGGATGAAGGCGGCCCCGACGCCCGCGGTGGGCGTGATGTAGTTCACGGCGAAGAGGGCGTTGTCCATGGCCGAGCGCGCGGGGATGCCTGAGCGCACCGTGCGCAGCGAGTTGGGATCGGCGCTGTCGCCGCCGCCGCCGCCCACCGGGAGGGCGACGCCCGCGAAGACGGTGAGCCGCCAGCCCGGGGCCACGAGCGGGGTGTAGAGCCCGAACACGATGGGGTTGCTCACCACCGTGGCCGCCGCGCCCGTCGCCGGGGTCTGGTGCACCACCCCCGCGCGGCCGTAGAGCCCGAGCGTCCCGGGGACGAACGCATAGCCCCCGGTGAGCAGCGTCACGGCGGTGAAGCCCGGCGTCGAGAAGGACATCGACGAGTCGAGGCGCGCGAGCGTCGGGGCGACCGCGGGACGCATGGTCCACGGCAGCGAGTACTGGGCGCGGGCGCGGGCAGGCGACACCGCGGGCTGGGCGAACGCCCCGTCGCGTGGGCCAGCACCATGGCGGCCGCCACGCATCCAAGGCCTCGATGGGTCTTCATGGCTTCCTCTCGGATCTCGATCAGTCAAACGGTCGCGAATCGCTGCGCGATGCGCACGAGGCGCGTGCCCGCGGGCGTGCGCATCAGCGTGTCCCACCACTCGACACCCTGGTGGCGGTAGCGGAGCTGCATCCCCCGCGCGTCGTCAGCGCGCCACGCCGCGAGGGCCTCGGCCAGGGTCAGCGGACGGTCGTCCACCCTCTGCGTCGGGGCGCCCTTGAGGGTCACGCCCCGCAGGTCGGTGAGGGCCTCGATGTCCGTCAGCAGGCTGAGCTCGGTCGCCGGGTCGAGCAGGGCCTCGTGCACGTCGGGCAGCGCGATGACCTCCTCGCTCACGGAGTCACCGCGGCCATCGGGCGCTGGTCGAGCGCCGCCGAGGGGGCGTGGCACTGCGTGCAGCTCTCCCGCCACGGGTGGGTGCTTCGGATCCCCTGCGAGAGCACGCCGTGGCAGCTCTCGCAGCGGCCGCGCATCAAGGTCGCGTGGGGATGGTCGGCGGCGCCACGAGCCAGGCCCGCTCGCCCCGCAGCGGCGGTTGCAGGCCCGCGAAGCTGTTGTCGATGGGAGGGCCTCCCACGATGGCGTCTCCCGCCATCGGGGCCTCGGACACCACATGGCACTGGAGGCAGCTCCCGAGCTCGCCGTGGGGCATCGCGGGGGCGACGCGGCCGGCGACGTCGACGCCGTCCCGGTGGCAGGTG
>JADJAE010000047.1 GCA_016704445.1 Deltaproteobacteria bacterium | reverse complement strand
CGGGATGGAAGCTCATCCTCTACGGCGCCGACTCCAGCGACGGCACTGCGGCGGCTGTCGCCCGCTGGGCGGCGGAAGATCCGCGGGTGGTGCTCCCGGAGTTCACCGAGTCGGCGGCTCGTGGCATCGGGCGCATCGCAGCGCTGCGCAACCACCTGCTCGACGCGGTCGAGCGTGAGGCCGTCGATGTGGTGGCGATGCTCGACGGCGACCTCGCGGGCCCCGTGAGCCGCGACGGCCTCGTGCATGCGGCCAGCCTCCTCCGCGGCCCGGCCGCGGCGGTCGCCGTCACGGCGTACGGCGTCAACAACATACGCCATCGGCATCGACCGCCCGATCCTGATCGGGCGCGACTCATTACGACACCTTCGCGTTCCGCGTCGGGCACGGGCGCCGACGCCGTGACCTCGATGTCCGGCGACGGTTCCTCGGCGTGCGTCGGGCCGACGCGCCGATCGAGGTCGACAGCGCGTTCGGCGGCTGCGCGGTCTACGACGCCGCCGCGATCTCCGGCCTGCGCTACGACGCGAGCGGCGAAGACTGTGAGCACGTGAGCCTCCACATGGCGATTCGCGCGCGCGGCGGGCCGGGTGCTGGTCGATCCGTCGTTTGTGTTGCTGTCCGGTCGGCAGGGGCACCACGAGGGGCTCACCACGATCTGACCGGTCGATCGCTGGCGCTTGTCACGGGGCGCGCACGGGGCGAAGATCCGGCGGTGCCCCTGTCGCCCGAGTGAGCAGGTCTCACCCTCCAACCGACCAACGCGCCTCTCGGGAGTTCATCCCCTTCCCGTGAGGCTTCTCCGACGGCTCCGGTTCGGGTTGGAGTTCCTCGCCTTTCGACGCCGCGCGAAGGGACACGCCGAGCGGTTCTCTCTGGAATGGTCCGATCGGTGGCCGTGCCTCGATGACCGCACCCCGACGACTGACTTCGATCGGCACTACGTCTTTCACCCGGCGTGGGCGGCGCGTGTCCTGGCGAAGACTGCGCCCGACGAGCACGTCGACATCTCTTCGACGCTGCACTTCTGCACCCTCGTCTCGGCGTTCGTCCCGGTGCGCTTCTTCGACTACCGCCCGGCCCCCGTCACGCTGGCGGGGCTCACCTGCGGCGCCGCCGACCTGACACGCCTCCCCTTCGCCGACCGGAGCATCGCGTCGCTGTCGTGCATGCACGTCCTCGAACACGTTGGCCTCGGTCGCTACGCTGACCCTGTCGACTACGACGGTGACCTCAAGGCATTCGCCGAGCTTCGCCGCGTCGTGCGCCGGGAGGCACGCTCCGGATCGTGGTTCCAGTGGGCCGTCCCCGCGTTCAGTTCAACGCCCACCGCATCTACGCGTACCGGCAGATCGTCGAGGCGTTCGCCGAGCTCACCCTCCGCGAATTCGCGCTGATCCCAGACTCAGCCGCTGACGGCGACCTCCTCGTCGACGCCCCCGAATACCTCTGCGACCGACAGACGTACGCCTGCGGTTGTTTCTGGTTCGAGCGGCCGCGCGGCGGGTGAGGCACTCGCCTTGACGTCCCCCGACCTCGCTGGTACCGAGGCAGCCGAATGACGGGTCTGGTCAAAAACATCTGGCGCTACCGAGAACTCACCGCCAGCCTCGTCAAGCGAGAAGTCCTTGCCCGTTACAAGCAGTCGGTGCTGGGCCCGGCGTGGGCGATCCTCCAACCGCTCGTGCTCATGCTCACGTTCAGCTTCGTCGCCTCGTTCGCGCGGCTGCCGAGCGATGGAGTGCCCCTCCCCCTCTTCTCGTACACCGCGCTCATTCCATGGACCATGTTCCAGAACGGGGTGATGATGGCGACTCCGTCCATTGTGCTCAATGCCGGGATCATCAAGAAGATCTACTTTCCTCGCGAGGTTCTCCCGGTCGGGAGCATCCTGGTGTCGCTCTTCGACTTCGTCATGTCGTTCGCCGTGCTGGTCGGCCTCCTCGTCTGGTACGGCCGAGCACCCGGGCCCTGGGTTGCGATCCTCCCGCTCCTCGTCGTCGTGCAACTCGCGCTCGGCCTCGGCGTGGGGCTTCTGACGAGCGCGCTCGGCACCTTCAAGCGCGACGTGATCTTCGCGACGTTCTTCGCGCTCCAGATGTGGATGTACGCCTCCCCCGTGATCTATCCCCTGTCCGCTGTGCCAGCCCGCTGGCGCACTCTGTACCTGCTCAATCCGATGGCCGGAATCGTGTCGGGATACCGGACGGCCCTGCTCGACACGGGTCCTCCTGACCTTATGGCATTGGGCATGGCCGCGGGGAGCTCGCTGCTCATCCTGGCGGGGGGCTACACCGTCTTCAAGGCCCTCGAGCGATGGTATGCGGATGTCATCTAGCCCCTCGGCCATCGTCGTCGACGGCGTCTCGAAGCGCTATCAACTCGGCAGCGACAACCGCATCGTCAAGCTCGCGACGCGGTGGTTTCCGAAGCTCGTCGACCCGCGGGCGGTGAGCGATTTCTGGGCGCTCCGGGACGTGAGCTTTCGCTGTGAGCCCGGCGAGGCGCTGGGCGTCGTCGGCAAGAACGGGGCGGGGAAGAGCACCCTGCTGAAGGTCCTCTGCGGCGTGACGACCCCGACCTCGGGAACCTTCTCGATCACGGGTCGCGTGGCGCCGCTCATCGAGGTCGGAGCGGCTTCCATCCCGAGTTGACCGGGCGGGAGAACGTCTTCCTGAACGCCTCCATCCTCGGGATGTCCCGCGTCGAGGCCGCGTCCAAGTACGACGCCATCGTGGACTTCGCGGGCCTCGAGAAGTTCATGGAGACGCCCGTCAAGCGCTACTCGTCTGGCATGCTCGCCCGGCTTGGCTTCGGATCGCGGTGCACCTCGACCCCGACGTCCTCTCGTCGACGAGGTGCTCTCGGTCGGAGACCTCGCGTTCGTGCTGAAGAGCTATCGCAAGATCGAAGAGATCCGCAAGCGCGGCATCCCAGTCCTGCTGGTGTCGCACAACCTCCAGCTCATTCGTAACTTCTGCACCAGCGCCATCTGGCTGCACGAAGGTCAGATACGAGCCCAGGGCACGCCGAACGACGTCTGCGCCGCGTACACGCGCCACGCGCTCGACACCGCCGCAGGAGAGCTGGCGCTCACGTCTTCGGACTCGTATCGGGTGCAGTCTGACCCGTCCATCTCCCTCGAGTCGGTGCGCTTCGTCGCGCCCGACGGCTCGGAGCGAGCAGACTTCGAGTCCGGTGGGGACATGACCATTGAAATGACCATTGCGGCGTCGCGCGCGACGGGGCCGCTGCTCGTCAACGTGACGGTGTGGCAGGCCGAGTCGGGACAGATGCTGCTGTGCCAGAACAACGTCGATGACGGGACGCCGTACCGCGGGATCGAGGCCCCAGGGCGCGCCAAGGCCCTCATGCGGTTTCCCCGGCTGCCCTTCGTGGCAGGCTTGCATCAGGTCTCGGTAAGCGTCTCCGAGCACAACGTGAATAACGTCTGCGATTGGCACGAGAAGCGTTTCTCGTTCAAAGTCGTAGGCTGGCGAGGTCGGCTACGGGTGCTTCCGGGCGTTTCCCGGCTGGGAGTTTGCGGGCTGACCCGTGCGCATCTTCTACGCCGCCGACCACTCGCCCAACTCCGCGATTCCTGGATCGCGGCTGTGGTACGCCAACCTCTACCTCTCGCTGCGAGACCTCGGGCATGAGTTGGTCACCTTCGAGCACGACCTCACTGGCTTCTCCAGCAACCTCGACCCGTCGGACCCGCGGCAGCGGTCGTACATCGAAGCCCAGCGCCCGCGGCTCGAGGAGGCGCTGCTGACGCAGGTGCGGCGCGCCCACGCCCAGGGGGGCATCGACCTCTTCTTCAGCTATTTCTATTCGGCCCATTGTCGACCCGACACCATCCGCGCCATCCGCGCGATGGGGATTCCCACGATGAACTGGTACTGCAATGCGAGCTACCAGTTCCACCTCATCCGCGATCTGGCCCCGGCCTACGACTGGTGCCTCGTGCCCGAGCGCAACCGCCTACAGGACTACCGCGACGCCGGCGCCAACCCTCTCTACGTACAGGAGGCGGCCAACCCGTCGGTCTATCGTCCGTACGACGTCCCGGTCCGATACGACGCCACGTTCTGCGGCATGCGCTACGGCGACCGCCCTGAGCTCGTCTCCCGGCTCGCCCGCGGCGGAGTTGACGTGCACGTATTTGGACCGGGGTGGGGCGAGGCCGACGCCGCCCGTCGCGGCGGCCTCACGGGTCGACTGCGAAGTCTGTTGGCCCGAGACGAGCGGGGCCCCGTGGTCGGCCCCGTGCTCGCGGACGAAGACATGGTGCGCCTCTACAGCGAGAGCCGCATCTGCCTCGGATTCTCGTCGTGCGGCGAGACCCACCGGACGGGCGAGCGCGTCCTGCAGGTTCGCCTGCGCGATTTCGAGGCCCCGATGAGCGGGGCCTTCTACCTCGTCGAGTACATGGAAGAGCTTACGGATTTCTTCGAACCCGACCGCGAGATGGCCTTCTATCGTGACGCGAGCGAGCTCGTTGACAAGACCCGTTGGTACCTCGCGCGGCCTGCGGAGCGCACGGCTGCGCCGGGCGGGCCATCGGCGCGCCCTCGCCGAGCACACCTGGCAGCACCGCTTTCAGAGCGTGTTTCGCCAGGTGGGCCTGGGGTCGCGCCCGGGCGCTGGTTGACCGGTCCGCGCGGCGACTGTTAGCGTCGGACGGGTGGGAATCATCAATCACGGCGTCCCGCGTGAGCTCGTCGTTCTCATCCGCGACGCGATGGAGGCCGACACCTTCGTCGAGGCGGGCACCTTCGAAGGGACGACGGCGGCGTGGGCGGCGCTTCAATTCGAGCAGGTCATCACCATCGAGGCGGCACCATCACTTCACGCTGCCGCCCGCGCGCGCCTGGCGTCGCTCCCGAACGTGCGTTGCGACGAGGGGAGACTCGCGGGTCGTGCTGCGGCGGGTGGTGCCTGCTTTGAAGAAGAGCGCGGTCATCTGGCTCGACAGCCATTGGAGCGGCGGGGAGACCTTTGGCCACGACGACGAGTGCCCGGTGCTCGACGAGGTCGAAGTCATTGCTGCGTCCGGCGTGGAGCACGCCGTGCTCATCGACGATGCGCGCCTCTTCCTGTGCCCCCCGCCCGAACCCCACAACCCGGCGCACTGGCCCGACCTCGTGACACTCCTGAGCGCGCTCGGTCGATTGCCTTCGCGCCCCTGGGTGTTCGTCCTCGATGACGTCCTGTGCGCGGTGCCCGAACGCGTTCGACCACGTTTGGAGTCCTTCGTTCGCCGCAGCAGCGCCGAGCACGGCGAGCGGATCATGACGGGGGTGGGTTGGCGCGCCAGAGGCATACCGGGGCTCCTCGATCGGCTGCTGAACCGCTAAGGTCCTCCCGGGCCTCACCCCAGCAGCGACCTCCAGGTCCAGCGCGCCTTCTCGGACCACCGCGAAGCGAGCGCGGCACGGCGGGAGTTGATCGCGCGCACGCGACGACGAAGGCACGCATCGTCGACCTCACCGCGCGCGTGCAGCGAGCGGAAGAGCCCCTCTACCGCGGCCATCATCTCCAGTTCGGGGCCGCTGATGTTGCCACCGTGCACGCGGTACTCGGCGAGGACCGCGTCGTCGAAGAGCGCGTGACCGTCGCGCAGAAGGCGCAGCCACAGCGCGTAGTCCTCCGCGACGCGGAGCGCCTCATCGAAGCCGCCGCTCGCCCCGAGCGCGGCGCGACGGACCATCGCGGTGGACGTCGCGACCTCGTTGCCTGCGAGGAGCTGCACGCGGGTCAGCCGGGAAGGCAACGGGGCGGCGGGCCAGACGCCGCGGCGCGCCCCGAATTCCCGCACCCGCCCGCACGCCAGCACCGCAGCGGGGTCGCGGTCGAGTGATGCCACCTGGCGCTCAAGCTTCCCCGCGAGGAACCGGTCGTCGTCGTCGAGAAACGAGACGAACTCGCCGCGTGACGCCTCGACGCCCATGTTGCGCGTGCGCGCCGGGGAGCCCCCCCGCGCCCCCGGTGCGCAGGTGGTGAATGCGGGCGTCGGCGCTCGCGTACCGCGCGATGACTTCGCCCGTCGGGGCCCCGCCGTCGTCGTCACCACCAAGCACTCCCAGTCGCGGAAGGTCTGCCCGGCGACCGAGGCGCAGCGCTTCCGTCGAGCAGGGCGGTAGGCGGCGAGGTCGCCAGCACGATCGACACGCGGGGCGAAGCCGTCACGAGGCGAGGTCCAGGAAGAGGTCGTTGAAGGCCCGCTCGAACGCGGGCAGGGTGTAGAGAGCGAGCACTCGCCCCCTCGCCGCGAGGCTGTAGGCGCGGCGCCGGTCGGGCGCGTCGAGCAGCGCGGCGAGCGCGCTTGCGAGGGCCGGCGGAGCGCGCGGCGGAACGCTCGTGCCGGCGCCGTCCGCGAGCGGGCGAACGCCGCGCGTCGGTGCCGACGCACGCACAACCCGTCGCCATGGCCTCCAACAACGCGAGAGGCAGGCCTTCGGCGTGGCTCGGAAACGCGAAGACGTCGCACGACCGGTAGAAGCGGACAACGTCGGCCTGCGATCCCCACCAGCGGACGCGCGCCCCGACGCCGAGCGCGACGGCCAGGGAGGCGTAGCGTTCGCGGCTCCGGGCGTCGCCGCGCCCGACCATCCAGAGACACACGTCCGGGCGTCGGAGCGTCGCGAACGCCCGCAGCAGGTCCTCCACGCCCTTCGCCGCTTCGAGGGCGCTCACGTAGAGGATCACGCGCTCGCCCGGCGCGACCTCGCCCCTCAGACCACCGTCCCCTCCCGGGCAAAACGCCTCCGCGTCCACCGCGTTGGGGATGCGCACGAGCCGACGAGGGCGCACCGGCGCTCGGGCCAGGCGCGCGTCGACCGAAGGGGACACCGACACCACTGCGTCCGCCTGCCGCAGCGCGGCTGCGTCCTGCGGCGAAGGCGTCGAGGTCTGCGCGTGCCAGAGCACTCGCGTCGCGCCGCCGCACGCCCGGCGCAGCTGGCTGACGTAGTCGGGTGCGTCGACGTAGACGACGGCGGGCGACGCGAGGCCGTTCGCAGCCAGCAGGCGACGCCACGGCAGGGCCATGCCTCCCTTGTGCAGCAAGGTCATCACGGGTCCGAACGCCATTTCGAGCGCCCGCACACCCAGCGCGGTGAGCCGCTCGAAGAGGGGGCCGCGGCCAGGCACGACAACGGTCGGCTCGAAGCGCGCGCGGTCGAGCGCCTGCACGATGCGCAGGAGGTTGATCTGTCCGCCCCGGTCGACCGCGTCGAGCCATGACACCAGCAAGATCTGCTGCCGGGGACGAGGCGACGACGCGTTCTCAAGCTCGTTTGGCATGCGCTCTGCGGTCTGCGAAGGGTGCGCAGGGCTATAGTTCGCCGCCCCGCGCTTCGCAATCACACAGCCGGTCGCGAGATTGCGCGCCCACGAGGAAGGTGCGATGGGTCGCGCGGTGAGCCCCCGCCGACGAGTGCTGCTCGACGCGACCGCCCTGACCTCCTACAGCGGGCGCCGCGGCATCGGGCAGATGACCGCCAACCTTCTCATCGGCCTCGACGACACCCGCGCCGAGTGGGAGGCGAGCACGGAGATCGTCGCGTTGGAGCGACTACCGATGTTCGGTTCGGCGGTGCTGTCCTCTGACCTCCGCGGTGTCACGGCGCGGGCGGCGCTGGCACCCCAGGCGTTCAACCTGGAGCTCGTCAACGCGCGCCGTCTGCGCCTCCCGTCGATCGCGCGGGGCTTCGACCTCCTGCATCAGACCGAGGCGCTCGGGACCCCATGGCGGGATGTCGTCCCGCGCGTGGTCACCTGCCACGACCTCATCCCGCTGCGCATGCCAGAGCACTATCTCCCGTGGTTCCACAAGCGCTCGGCGGCGGTCGCCGGGGCGCGGTGGCGCTACGGCCGCGCCGCGCGTGTTGTCTGCATTTCCGAGCGCACGCGCCGAGACCTGCTCGAGCTGATTCACGTCGACGCCGACCGCGCGGAGGTCGTCCGCCTGGGGCTCGTCGAGGAGCGATGGCGGACCGTCGAAGATCCGCCCGACGCCGCAGTGCTCGCGCGTCTCCACGTTCGTCCGTCGCCCTTCTTGCTGTACGTCGGCGGCGCCGACGCCCGGAAGAACGTCGCGGGAATGATGGACACGCTCCGTAGGCTCCGCGCCTCGCGTCCCTCGATCGAGCTCGTCTGGGCGGGCGCGCTCGATGCCATTGCGCGCGCGGATCCGACGGATCGCGCGCACCGCGGGCGTCGAATCGGCCGTGAATCTCCTCGGCTTCGTCACCAGCCACGACCTGCTCACGTTGTTTCGCGCGGCGTCGGCGCACCTGTTTCTCAGCCGCCTGGAGGGCTTCGGGCTGACCGTCGCCGAGGCGCTCGCGGTCGGCTGCCCGGTCGTGCTGGGGCGCGACAGCGGCGCGGACGAGGTCGCTGGCGACGCTTGCCTCGCGGTCGACCTCGACGATCCTGGCGCTGCGGCCGCCGCGGTGGAGCGCGTCCTCGATGACCAGGGACTCCGCCAGGCATTGCGGCAGCGCGGCCACGCGCGCGTGGCGGGGTACCGTGCCTCGCACATGGCGCGCGGCTACATCACAGCGTGGGAGCGGGTGCTCGCGGGTTAGAGCGCTCGAACTCGATCTCGCCCTGGATGGTTCATGAAGAGCTCATCGAAGTGCGATCTCACGTCCCGGATGGCGGCCGCCCTTGCCAGAGCACCTGTCCGTAGGGCCCAAGGTGGCTGGTCGAGTAGCCATTCGATGGCCAGCGCGGCTTCCACCTGGGGGCCTTTGGGGTCCCAGAGCCACCGGCGCCTCCGGCCAGGGTGAAGACGACGGTCTCCACGGTGAACGCGGGACCGGGGGGCGGACGGGAACGCGGTCCGGCCCGATGGGCGCCAACGAGCCAGGAGAGAACAGGCCGGGCCGCCCCCCCAGCCCGGCCGGAATGCCTCCCAGGACACACATCGGAATCTCGGGCTGGGTTGGGGCCCTTCACCCGGATGAGCCTCCCGCCATGGACGGTGGACTCCTCGGCGCGTGGGCCGCAGGGGCGACGACCACCACTGATGGCCACGCAATGTCCCCTCCCGGAAGAGCTGTGCTAGGTACGCGCGAACGCCACCGCCCCGTTCAGAGAAGAACCCCGTCACGTCGAGAATCTTCACGGCGACCGCGTCTGCCAGAGCTTCCGGGACTTGCTTCGTCAGGACACTCCCAATGAACGCACCCAACAACTCCCGTCAACGACCGCGCGCGACCGGCAGCCGCTGGCCGAAGCGCATCGCGATCCTGAGCGACTACGTGCGGCTGCCGTACGCCAACGGGGCCACCTTCGCGACGCAGTTTCTCTACCGCGAGCTCACCAAGCGCGGCCACGAGGTGACCGTCATCGGCCCGCGCGACCCCGACGCGAAGCCAGAAGATCTCCCCGAGCGGCACATCTGCCTGCCGAGCGTCCCGCTGCACAACCACCCGGGCGTCTACATCCCGCTGCCCCTCGAAGGCATCCTCCGCGAGAAGCGCGACTGGGACTTCGACGTGGTGCTGGGCCAGACCGCCACCGAGCTGATGGAGCTCGGCCTCTGGCTGCGCGCGACCCGCGGCATCCCCCTGGTGGCCGTCAACACGGTGCACCTCCCCAGCGTCTACCCCGTGGTGATGCCCGAGGCGCTGCACGACTCCAAGGCCGCGCACTGGCTCTTCCAGAAGTCCTTCCTGAAGCTCGCGGACAGCACCTCGGCCAGCGCCTACAACGGCTGCGACGGCCTCGTGGTGCTCTCCAACGGGCTCAAGCGGTACTGGGAAGAGCGCGGGGTCACCTCGCCCATCCACGTCATCCCCCGCTGCGTCGAGCCCCGGATCTTCGACACCGCCCCGGGGCCCGACCCCTTCCCCCGCGGCTTCCGCAAGGGCGCCCGGCTCCTGGTGGTGTGCCGCCACACCCGCGAGAAGGCCGTCGAGCGGCTGCTGGAGATCTTCGCGCGCTACATCGCCCCGGCCAACCCCGACGCGACGCTGACGCTCCTCGGCGACGGCCCCGACCACGACCTCTTCCGCCACACCGCGGAGGCCCTCGGCATCCGGGAGAAGACCCACTTCCCCGGGGAGTTTCCGCTGGGCGCGCTGCCCACCTGGTATCACCACGCCGACCTCTTCACGTACACCTCCCTCTCGGAGACCTACGGCCAGGTCGTGAGCGAGGCCCTCTGGTCGGGCCTCCCGGTGGTGGCCTTCGCCGACGGCATGGGCGTCTCGCAGCAGGTGGAGCACGACCTCACCGGGCTGCTGGTCGACCCCGGCCCCGACGCCGAGATGGCCGACTGGCGCTTCGCCCGCGCGGCGGTCTCGCTGCTGCGCAACCCGCGGCGCCGGCAGGTGCTCGCCACCAACGCCGCCACCCGCGCCCACGACCGCTCGGCGCCGCACAAGATGCTCGAGCGCTTCCTCGACGCCTTCGAGGCGGCCCGCGCCCACCGCGACGCCAACCCCCCGGACATGCGCAACCCGCGGCTCGCGACGGCCTTCCACGGCGGCCGCTGGCTGGCCATCAACAGCATCGTGTACGGCCTCGGCCACCTGCGCCCCCCGGCCGTGGTCAACCGCCACGGCCGCCGCCAGCCCGCCTGGAACGACCTGCCCGACGTCCCCGCCGTCCGTCCCCCCTCGCACGCCCGCCTGGGCTGAAGCGCCCTCCCCGCGCGCTGCTAGTCTGCGCGCGATGAAGCTCTGCGCCGTCTCCGTCGACCTCGACGAGGTCCCCTGCTACCACGCCATTCACGGGCTCCCGATGCCCGCCGACGACAGCGCCCACGCGGTCTACACCCGCGCGGTGCCTCGGCTCGGCGAGCTGTTTACCGACCTTGGTATTCCCGCCACCTTCTTCGTGATCGGCCGCGACCTCGAGGCGCCCATCGCCCGCTCCGCGGTGCTCGGCCTCGACCGCGCCGGGCACGAGCTGGGCAACCACACGCACAGCCACCGCTATGACCTCGTGCGGCTCGGCGCCGACGCCATGCGCGCGGAGGTGCGCGACGCGAGCGACGCGCTCGCGGCCGTCGTCGGGCCACCGCCCGGTGGGCTTCCGCGCGCCGGGGTACACCATCACCGACGCGCTCTTCGACGTGCTCGCCGCGGAGGGCTTCGGCTACGACAGCTCGGTCTTCCCCTGCCCCGCCTACTATGGCGCCAAGACCAGCGCGATCGGGCTCATCAGGGCGCGGGGCCGGTCGAGCCGCTCCATCGTCGACTCGCCCGCGGTGCTGCTCGCGCCCGCAGACCCGTACCTCCCCTCGCGCCCGTACTGGCGCCGGGCCTCGCTCGGGTCCTCCATCGTCGAGCTCCCCATCGGGGTCACCCGCGGCGCCCGCCTCCCCTTCATAGGCACCACGCTCTCGCTGCTCGGTCCGTCGTTGTCCCGATTGCTGGCGCTGCAGATGGTGGGGCGCCCGCTGGTCAACCTGGAGCTGCACGGCCTCGACCTGCTCGACGTCGCCGACGGGCTCGGGGCGCTGGCGCCGCACCAGCACGACCTGCGCGTCCCGGTCTCCCGCAAGGCCGCCTCCCTGCGCGCGGTGGTCGGCGTGCTCCGTGAGGCGGGCTACCAGTTCGTGACCCTGCGCGACGCCGCGGCGGCCTTCGCACATCGGGCGAGGGCCTGAGTGCGGAGCTCCGCAATGGGCGCCCGGAAGCGCGAGAAAACCTGCGGGCGCGGCGGTTGCGCCGAAGTTGCGCTCTGCGGGACTCCTCCAGGGCCCGTCGCGGGGACGCTCAGTCGCTCGAAAAGCCCTGCAATTTCAGCGGTCTTCTTCCGAGACGAGCCTTCCTTGAAAGCGCAACGATCGCCGTGCGGGGGCGCTCCGAGCGGGGGTTGTGCTCAATGGCAGCCCGGAAAATGAGCGGGTTCGCGTGTGCAGGATCTACCCAAGCGCATTGGAGGATGTATCGTCCGCCTTGTCATTCGATCCGATGGGGGATCGAAGCAGCAGAGGTGATGAGCGATGGCGAAGGCAAAGGCACCGGCCAAGAAGGCCGGCAAGACCGCAGCGAAGAAGTTGACCAAGGCCGGGCTGGTGCAGGCCCTTCAGGAGTCGATTGGGGACACCGTCTCCAAGGCTCAGGTCAAGTCGGTTCTCGAGGCGCTCACCAGCGTCGGCGAGAAGGAGCTCAAGAAGAGCAAGGTGTTCGTGCTGCCGGGCTTCGCGAAGTTCGTCGTCGCGGAGAAGCCGGGCCGCCCCGCCGGTGAGTTCCTGAACCCCTTCACCAAGAAGATGGAGCACCGCGACGCGAAGCCCTCTTCGAAGACCGTGCGCGCCCGGCCGATCAAGGCCCTCAAGGACGCGGTCAACTGATTCCCCGGTCGGCGCTCCTCGCGCCGATCACCCCGTCTCGACTACGCTTCAATCAACATCGTTCGGCGTCGGTTGTCTGGTAGCCTCCTCGGAGGACACCATGACAATCGACCGTCGCTCGATGCTGTTCGGCGCCTTTGCCAGCCTCGCGCTGGGCTGCGCCCGACCGGAGCCGCCCCGCATCACCCCCCGTTCGGCGGACGTCACCGGCGTGACCGCCCAGGGCCTCGGGCTGCGGGTGCATTGCGTGGTTCGTAACACCAACCGCTTCGACCTCACCGTACAACGGGTCTCCGTGCGGCTCACCCTCGCTGGCCGAGACCTGGGCGTCACCGAGCTCCCGAGCACCCTCCGGCTGCCGACGAACACCGATGTGCCCATGGACATCGACGTCCGCGCCCCCTGGGGAGACCTCCCGGGCATCGTCGCCGTGACCGTCTTCAATGAGAACATCCCCTATCGACTCGACGGCAGCGCCCGGGTCGGCGGCGAGCGCCTCAACGTAGACGTGCCCTTCACGCTGGAGAGCACCCTGCCCCGCCGGGTGCTCCTCGGCGCCGCGAGCAGCGCCACGCCGGGCATGCCGCCATTGCATTGAAGGGAATGGGGAGGGGGAGCGGAGACCGAAGCCCCCCCGTTGGTAGGGACTGCGGCTAGACGGAGTCGCGGCGGCGCAGCAGCACGCCCATCAGCAGCAGGAAGAGCAGGAGCATCCCGGCGAGGACGCCGTTGTGGATCACGGGGCGATCCCAGGTGGCGAAGCCGAAGCCGCCGGAGCGCTCGGTGGTGCGGGCGATCTCCTCGACGGCGCAGTTGAAGACGTTGACCCCGTTGCGGACGCTGACGCCGTTGCTGCCCGCGGGGGCGCAGGTCTGGATGCGCCACGGCACCTCCAGGGTGTCGCGCTCAGCCGACATCACGCCCTCGAAGGACCAGCGCGCCGGCATCGCCGCCATGAGGGCGCCGAGCCAGCTCTTGTTGGTCATCGGCACCAGGAGCCCGCCCAGCACCACCTGCGGGATCAGCGCGATGGGGGTGAGCGCCATGGCCGCCTCGGAGGAGCCCACCGCGGTGGAGATCACCAGGCCCAGCGCCACGCCGGTCATCGACGTGAGGACCATCGACCCGAGCATCGGGGCGAAGGCGTCCATGGTGTTGTTGCCGAGCTTCAGCGAGAAGTACACGATGGTCAGCAGCACCGTGCACTGCAGCAGGCAGAGCAGCGAGAGCAGCACGAACTTCGACATCATGTAGTTGAAGATCGAGAGGTTCACCATCCGCTCGCGGCGGTAGATGGCGATCTCCGAGACGACCTCGCGGGCGGCGTTGCTCACGCCGAACCAGATCGCCCCGACGGTGAGGAAGAAGATCGCTCCCTTGAAGTCGTCGACCGGGAGGAAGCGGCTCTGCGGCATCGGGCACATCTGCTGCGTGGTCGCGGCGAGGCGCGCCTCCATCCCGAGCACCTGATTCTGGCACCAGAGGTTGGGGAGCTTCGGGGAGTCGTAGAACACCGCCGCCAGCAGGCCGCCGATGATGGGCGCCTGGAGCAGCATGATCATGAGCCCTGAGACGTCGCGGGATTTGATCTTGGCGTAGCGCGAGAGCAGCAGCCCGAACTGCCGGATGAGCGGCACCGCGGAGCGCGTCGGCGGCCGCGACTGGCCGGCTTTGCCGGGCTCGCGCTTGCCCGAGTACATGCTCCGAAAGACGGTGTTGTCGGGGCGGTAGAACTCCGCGCGCCACTCCCGGGCGGCGCCGAGGCGCGCCTCGGACTTGTTGGGAAACTGCCCCCGCTTGACCACGTCGTCTTCGCGGCTCTTGAGCTGGTCGAACATGTCGCGCGGGTTGTCGATGGGCTGACCCCGGTAGCGCGCGAAGAAGTCGTAGGAGTCCTTGCCCGAGGGGCCGAAGTACACGGGCTCGCCGCCGAAGCCCATGATGAAGGCGAGGTTGAACTTCTCGAACTCCTCGCGGGCGGGCTGGTGGATCGTGACGATGATCGTCTTGCCGTAGCGCTTGGCGAGGTTGGAGAGCAGGTCGATGAGCGCCACGGTGTCGTCGGCCGCGAGGCCCGACGTGGGCTCGTCGAGGAACATCAGCGCCGGGTCGGTCACCAGCTCCAGCGCGATGTTGACGCGCTTGCGCTGGCCGCCGGAGAGCACCTTCTTGATGGGCGACCCGATGATGGTGTTGGCCAGGTGGTCGAGCCCGAGGTCCTTCATCGTCTGCTGGACGCGGCGCTCGATCTCCTCGTCGGAGTAGTCCGAAGGCAGGCGGAACTTCGCGCTGTACGAGATGGCCTCCTTCACCGTGAGCTCGGGGTGCAGCAGGTCGTCCTGCGGCACGTACCCGATGCTCCCGCGGAGCGCGTCGTAGATGGCGTAGAGGCTCTCGCCGTTGACCCGCACCTCGCCCGACGTGGGCCGCAGGTAGCCGTTGAGCACCGTGAGCAGCGTGGTCTTGCCGGCGCCCGACGGGCCCATCAGCGCGATGAGGTCGCCCGGCAGCGCCTTGAAGGTGACCTTGTTGAGGAGGATCTTGTCCGTGCCCGGCTTGTCGCGGTCGGGCACCTTCAGGAAGAGGTCGAGCGCCTCGATCTCCACCAGGTTGGCGCTCTCGAACTGGGTCTCCTGCTCGATGTACGCCGCGATGGCGTTGCCCTGGAGGTCGACCACCACGGGGTAGGGGCCGATGAAGATCTTGGTCTTCGGGGCGACGGCGATGGTCTGCCCGGGCACGAGGCGCTGCCCGTTGACGTAGGTGCCGTTGGTGCTCCCCATGTCGCCCACGATCAGCGTGCCGTCGGGGGCGCGCATCACCGAGGTGTGGCGGCTGGAGACCTGCGGGTACGGCAGCACGATGTCGCAGCTCGGCAGTCGACCGATGATCGCGATGGCCTTGCTCGCGCCGCTCAGGTCGAAGGAGCCGAACATGGTCTTGTGGGCCCCACCCTGCGGCGGCGGCGTGGCCATCGGGCCGCCCTGGTGCGACGGCATCGGCCCGCCCTGGTGCGATGGCATCGGGCTGTGCCCCTGGGACATCGGCACGCCCTGGATCGACTGCATCGGGCTGGGGCCGGCCATACCGCCCTGCGCCGTCTGCGGCACCGGGGCGCCGGCCATCATCTGGCCCGCGGGCGCGCCCGCGAGCTCCATCAGCACCGAGCTCGGGATCCAGACCGCGCCGAGCGAGTAGCCGCCCGCGGCGTCGATGGGGACGGGCTGGTTGGGGGGGAGGCGCTGCGAGCTTCGATCGAAGGTTCCGCTGCGGCTGCCGAGGTCGGTGACCGTTCGCGTCGAGAGGTCGACTCGGAGGTGGGTGCCGCTCACCGTCGGGTGCGACACCACGACCTGCGATCGCCCCGGGTCACGCCCCACGGTCACCACGCCCGGCCGTTCGAGCGGCAGCGCAGAGCGATCGAGGAAGAGCTTCGAGACCTCCGGGGACTCGAGCGGCACCTTGGCCGCGCCGACCATCACCCGCGCATGGAAGCCCGCGAGCTGCACCGACTCGTTGGGTGCGAGCTGTCGGCCATCGACCTCGGTGCGCCCCTGTGCGAGGTCCTGCAGCCAGAGGCCGTCGCGCCAGAGGAGCTGCGCGTGGCGGGCGGCGACGCCGGGCCCCTGCACCAGGAGGTCACACCCGGGCGCGGCCCCGATGATCAACTGTGTCTTCGTCGGCATGGCGCGGCAGTGTATCGAAACACCGCCGGGATGGAACCACTCTCCCCGCAACTGGTGGAGGCGGTCTGCCGCGAGGGACTACTCGATCTCGTTGGTGATCTGGATTCCCGGGGTGAGGTTGGAGACCTCGAAGCGGGAGTAGGAGCTGTCGTTGTCGAGGTCGCCGGACGCGACGGCGAAGTACCACGCCCCCATCTGCGCGGTCGGCAGCGTGGCGTAGCCGAGGGTGGGGTTGGTTCCGGCCACCGAGGGGGTGATTCCGGGGCGGCCCGCGATGGTCTGATACGAGTACCGCACCCGCTGCCGGGGACGGACCCCCAGCTGGTTCCAGGAGGCCGGGAGGTTGGTGTAGAAATCTACCTGACCGTCGGCGTCGCGGGTCGCCAGGGCGGGCCACCAGTTGTTGCCGAGCAGCCCGGAGGCGCCGTTGGAGGCGCCCGAGAGCGCGTGGTCGTTGGAGGTGTCGGAGTAGGTGTTGAAGGAGGCCCGGTAGGCCTCCTGCGCCGACGTGATGCGGCCGAGCACCTCCGAGGCCTCGAGCGCGAACGACCGATACCGGCTGCGAGAGTAGAGCGGCATCGCGATCGCAGAGAGGATGCCGATGATCACCACGACCATCATCAGCTCCACCAGGGAGAAGCCGCTCTCGCTCTTGTCTCGCCGTGCCGTCATCGGGTGCCTGTCTGCGCGGGGGTAAGGCCGCGCCATCGGACAAGACTACGCGCCAGGTGGTCCCTGCGGCAACCGCGCATGCCACGGCCGGAGGAGCGAGCGACGCTCGTCAGGGATGCTTCTGGCGATGCGCTCCGTCGTGATAGGCACCATGCAAGTGCCCATGCGTCCCCTCACCCGTCCCGCCGTCCTGCTTCCGACCTCGGGCGCAGCGTTGTTGTCCGTCCTGTCAGGCTGCGACGCCGGCCCGTCAACCCGCGACTGCGACCCCAGGCTCGCCTACTGCGACGCGGGCATCGACGCCAAGACCTTCGACGTCCCGGCCCGCCCCGATGTGCGCCCGATCGATGTCACCGACCTCTACACGGGCCTGCTCTCCGTGAGCATCACCCCGCAGAACCCCACGCTGGTGGTTCGCGGCGCCGTCGCGATGCAGCCCTTCATGGCCCTCGGGCGCTACGCCGACGGCACCGAGCGCCCCATCTCCCTCGGCACCTGGACCCTCACCCGAGCGAGGGCCGGCTCCATCGACCCGGCGACCGGAAGGTTCACCGCCACGGGCCAGGTCGGCGACCTCACGGAGGTGCACTACGAGCTGCCCCGCCCCGGCGCCGAGTCGCTGAGAGCCGCCACCAACCTCACCGTCCGCTTCGAGCGGGACTTCTTCTCGGCGCCCAGCACCGAGGCCGACCGGGCGCGCTTCTCGACGCTCGTCCCCGACGCGGCGCGCGAGGTCATCGTGCGCTACCCCCTCGCCAACGCGCTCGTCCCGCAGAACGTCGCGCCCCCCGACGTGCAGTGGGAGCAGGGCGCCGCGGGCGACGTCTACCGCGTGCGACTGAGCAAGCCACACGTCGCGGTGACCGGCTTCGTCACCCACAGCGGCGCGGGCTTCCGCTTCGACTGGACCGTCGACCCCGCGGGCTGGCGCGCCCTGGTCGAGTCCGACCTCGAGGAGCCCATCACCCTCCGCGTCGATCGCGCGACCGCCGGGGCCGCCATCGAGGGCGCCGCCCGCACGCTCCGCGTCGCGCAGGGCTCCCTCGCCGGCGCCGTGTACTACTGGGACCTGCGCGCCGGGAGAATCCTCCGCATCCGCGAGGAGCCCACCGGGCCGGTGCGGGAGGACTTCCTCCCCACCCCCCCGCAGCGCCCCGCCGGCGACCGCAGCCGCTGCGTCGCGTGCCACACCGTCTCCCGCGACGGCCTCCAGATGGCCGCGGAGCTCTGGGAGGGCCAGGGGCCGTCGGCGGTCTTCGACCTCGGCACCGACCTCACCCGCGACCCCGCGCCCACGCGCTTCCCGGTCGTCGACTCCGCCTCGTCGCCCTCGTGGGTCTACTCGTCGTTCAGCGCCAACGCGACGCGCCTCATCGCCAACCGCCTCGGCGGGCTCTTCCTCGTCGACCCCGCCACCGGCCGCACGGTGCCTCCCGCGGCCGGGACGCTCCCGCAGGGCAACAGCGTGCAGCCCTCCTGGTCGCCCGACGGCAACACCATCGCGTACATCTCCGAGTTCGTCGGCGACGGCCCGACCGCCTTCGCCACCAGCAACCTCTCGACCCTCGCGGTCACCGCCCCGGACAGCTTCGGCCCCGCCGCGCAGCGCGTGATGGGCGCCTCGCTCTCCGCGCAGCGCGAGGCGGGCCGCGCGCTCGCCTACCCGACCTGGACCCCGGACTCCCGCTGGCTCGCCTTCCAGCACGGCCCCTACAGCGAGAGCGACCGCGCCGGCGCCACCCCCGCCGCGCCGCGCACCCGCTTCCCGGCGGCCCTCTACCTCGTCGCCCCGACCGGCGGCACCCCGACGCGGCTCACCAACGCCTCCGCCGACGAGCGCGAGGACGACGCGTACTTCCCCAACTTCTCGCCCTTCGTGCAGGGCGGGCATTACTGGCTCGTGTATTTCTCCCGCCGCGACTACGGCAACGCCCAGGCCGGCACCCGGGGCTCCGGGCGGCGGCAGCTCTGGGTCACCGCCGTCAGCACCGGCGTGGTGCCGGGCACCGACCCCTCGAACGTCCCCTACTGGCTCCCCGGCCAGGACGTCGCCAGCGACAACGTGAGCGGGTTCTGGGCGCCGCAGCCCTGCCGCCCTCGCGGGATGAGCTGCACCGTGTCCAGCGAGTGCTGCGCGGGCACCTGCGGCCCCAACGCGGCGGGCCAGCTGGTGTGCAACCCGCCTCCCCCGGAGGCCGCCTGCCGCCGAGAGGGCGAGCGCTGCGGGGCGAACGCCGACTGCTGCGACGGGCTGAGCTGCGCCGCCAACGTCTGCCTGCGCCCGCCGGGCTGACGTCGCACAGGGAAGGTTTGAGCCCCGGCGCGGGCGTCCGGTACGATCGCCCGCGGCGCTCGCAGCGGGGGTTCATCCTGCGCCCCGACCGTCGCTGAAGCCTGGCCACCCTCCATGAAGCTCTCCCTCCCATTCTTCGCCGTCCTCGCCATGACCTGCCTCTTCGGCTGCACCAGCGAGGCGCCTGCGACGCCGCCGGAAGACGACGCGTCCCTCGACGCCGCGGCCGACGACCAGCCCGCGACGCCGACGGACCGCGGACCGCGGGGCGAGGGCGACTGCGAGACCGACCTCGACTGCGACGACTCGCGGTACTGCAACGGCACCGAGCGGTGCGTGATGGGCCGCTGCGCCGCGGGGACCAGCCCCTGCGACGACCGGTATAGCTGCACCCGCGAGGTGAGCTGCGACGAGGGCACCCGCGCCTGCGCCCGCGTCCCCGACGACTCGGTGTGCGGCGACGGCAACGCCTGCAACGGCACCGAGCGCTGCGACCCGACGACCCCGGGCGCCCTCGCCGGCACCGGGTGCCAGCCGGTGCGCGTCGACGACCAGATCGACTGCGACGATCGCAACACCTGCACCATCGACTCCTGCGACGTGCGCCTCGGCTGCGTGCACTCGCCGCGCGACCTCGACGGCGACGGGTACATCGCCACCTCGTGCACGAGCGACGCGACGCCCCGAGGCACCCCGGGCACCGACTGCAACGACAGCGATCCGCGGGTGTTTCCTGGCGCCTCGGAGGTCTGCGACGACGGCCGGGACAACAACTGCAACCTCCTGGTGGACTTCGCGGACACCACCGTGTGCCGCCCGAGCAACGACGTCTGCGAGCGCGCACAGGAGGTGCGCGTGGGCGCGCCGGCGACCTACTCCGTGACCGGCTCGACGGTGGGCGTCGGGTCGACCTTCGCCCTCGGCTGCGGGCGCGCCGGGCAGCCGGTGGCGCTCTACCGCTTCACCCTCGCCTCGACGCAGGACGTCGCGATCACCAACGACGACACGAGCACCCCGGTGGGCGCCATCGCGCTGCTCTCGTCCTGCGCGACGACGAGCGAGCTGCGCTGCGCCCGGGGCGTGTCCTCGACCGCGCCGCAGGTGCAGGTGCGCTCGCTCCCCGCGGGGACCTACTTCGTGGCCGTGCAGACCAGCACCCCGCGCATCTTCCGGCTGCGGGTCACCATCGGGCGGCCGAGCACCGCGCCGGAGGCCGACCTCTGCCCGCGCGCCGGCTCGACCCCGGCCTTCGACCTCTCCGACGCGGCCCCGCACGTCGTCTCCTTCGCGGGCCTGCTGCCGGACTACTCGCTGAGCTGCGACGTCGGCGCCCCGACCGCCGACGCGGTGCTGCCCCTCACGCTCACCGCCGCGCGCAACGTCACCCTCACGGTCACCGGGCCGAGCAGCGAGCGGGTCACCTTCGCGCTCTTCCGCGCCCCGTGCGGCGTCGCCTCCAGCGAGCTCCGCTGCGCCTCGGCGCTGACCACCGCCCGCATGGTGCAGCGGCCCCTCGCGGCGGGCGCCTACTTCGTCATCGTGCGCAGCGGCACCGCGAGGGACGTCACCGTGCAGGCCGCCATCACCGACCCGACGATGCGCACCGCGGGCGACGTATGCCCGGGCGTCGAGGTGACCCCGGACGGCCCACCCGTCGTGATGACGCCGCCGCGCTACGAGACCTTCCCCGACCACGGCACGAGCTGCGGCTCCAACGGCACCGCCGACGGGTGGACCGACATGGTCGCGCGCTTCACCCTGACCACGCCGCGGGACGTGACCGTCACCGTGGGCGGCTCCGGGTCGGCGTCGCTGCGGATGCAGCTCCAGTCCGACTGCATGGCGCGGACGACGGCGATCGGACCGTGCGTGAGCGGCGTGACGCCGGTGCGCCGCTACCGGGGCCTCGGGGCCGGGACGTACTTCGTGATCCTCGAGGGCAACGCCCCGCCGCCGTCGCTCACCGTCGCCGTGACCACCACCGCGCCCGGCGAGCGGCTGCTCGGGGACGCGTGCCCCGGGCTCAACGTCGACCCCGACGGCGCCCCCGGCGTGCTCTCCCTGGCGGGCTTCGACACCACCTCGGACATCGGCACCTCCTGCGGCTCGACGCGCCCGATGGACTCCTGGACCGACTGGGTCTTCCACTTCCGCCTCGCCACCGCCCGCGACGTCACCCTGACCATGCTCGGCGGCACCTCGATCCGCATGCAGCTCTTCACCGCCTGCGGCCCCGGGTCGACCTCCCTCGGCGGCTGCGTCTCGGGCACCTCGGTCACCGAGCGGCGCTACCGCTCGCTGCCCGCGGGCGACTACTACGTCGTCGGCGAGCAGGCCGGGGCGACCGGACCCACCGGGTCGGCGCGGCTCATCGTGGCGACGAGCGCCCCTGGAGTGAGGGCGGTCGGCGACACCTGCGCCACCGCCGCGGTGATCACGCCCGACGCGCCCGCGGTGGCGCTCCCGGTGGCGACCTTCGACCCCGTCCCCGACCACGGCACCCCCTGCGGCTCGGCGACCATGAGCACCGGCACCTGGACCGACCTCGTCGGCACCTTCACGCTCACCTCGGCGCGCGACGTCACCGTGACCCTCAGCGCCACGCCCGCCACCCAGATCTACGCCGCCCTCGAGCGCACCTGCGGCAGCGGAGCGAGCATCGTAGGAGCCTGCGTCGCCGGGCCCTTCGGGGGCCTCTGGGTGCAGCGCTACCCCTCGCTCCCGGCGGGCACCTACTCCATCCTGGGCGAGGCGCGCTCCTTCGGCGCCACGGCGACGGTCAACGTCTCGGTGTCCACGGTGGCGCCCGGCTCGATGCCGACCTACCGCCGCACCGAGGTCCCCGCGGAGGTGACCTTCGTCGACGCCTGCGCGGCGCCCGGCTCGCGGCGGGTGCTCACCAACGTCGACGACTCGCAGGTGACCGACACGGTTCCCTTCCCGTTTCGCTACTGGGGCGCGGCGGTCTCCGCCGTGAACATCGCCTCCAACGGCTTCATCAACTTCGACGGCGTGACCTCGGCCTCCACCTCGGGGCTGATCCCCGACCGCTCGACCCCCAACGGCGTGGTCGCCGCGTACTGGCTCGACCTGCTCACCCGCGAGACCGGCGTCTGCATCGCCACCGTCGGCGCCGCGCCCAACCGGCGCTTCGTGGTGCAGTGGGCCGACGCCTCGTACTACCCCTCGCGCACCGGCAATCTGACCTTCGAGATCGTGTTGAACGAGACCAGCAACACCATCGACATGCTCTACCAGTCGCTCGGCACGGCGACCAACGCCGTGACGCTCGGCCTCGAGACCGTCGACGGCACCGACGGCGCGCTCCTCTGCAGCGGCTCGACGGCGTGCCCCGTCATGAGTGGGTCGCGCATCCGCTGGGTTCCGACGCCCTGACACCATCGGCCCACCGCTGCGAAGAAACGACCCAACACCCGATGAAGCTCCCTCCCCCCGCGCTCGCCCTCCTCGCCCTCTCCGCCGCCTGCAAGGAGTCCCGTCCGTCGGGCCTCACCGGCAGCGACGTGCCCATCGTCATCGGCGACTCGGGCCCCGGCCCCATCGACGTTCCCCTGACGGACATCCCCTCGCCTGGCGACCGGCCGTCGACGGACGTCCCTCCGGGCAACGACACGGGCGTGCTTCGCGACACCGGCCCCCTCGTCGAGGAGCCCTTCCGCCCCATCGCGCCGCAGTCCGGCGCGTACGTCCGCTCGCTGCGCCCGACCTTCCGCTGGAGCGAGCTCCGCGGGGCGACCACCTACCGCGTCGAGTTCTCTGCGACCCGCGCCTTCGCCGCCGTCGAGTCGTCGGCCACCAGCGCCAGCACCACCCTGACCCCCGCCGCCGACCTCCCCCGCGGGCTCCGCTGGTGGCGCGTCGTCGGCCTCGACGGCGCGACCGCGCTTCGCACCACGGTGGCCTGGCCGGTGACCGCCGGGCGGGCGAAGCACGACCTCAACGGCGACGGCCGCGCGGACGTCGTCATCGGCGCTCCCGGCCGCGACACCGGGGTCGGGACGCCGACCGGCGAGGTCTACGTGCACTTCGGCGCGGCGATGCCCGCCGCGAGCCCCGACCTGACGCTCACCGCGTCGGCGCAGGGGGAGCGCTTCGGGACCGCCGTCTCGACCTCCGGCGACGTCAACGGCGACGGCTACGCCGACCTCGTCGTGGGCGCCGGGTACCTCCGCACCGGCGCCGCGGGAGAGACCACCGAGACCGGGCGCGCGGCGATCTACCTGGGCGGCGCGACGGTCTCCATGAGCCCGTCGGTGCGGCTGGGCGCCCCGGTGGTGGGCGGTGGCTTCGGGCAGTCGCTGAGCATCGTCGGCGACGTCAACGGCGACGGCTTCGCCGACTGGGTCATCGGCGCGCCCGCGTACGATCGCCTCACGGGCCGCGCGTGGCTCTACCTGGGCGGCGCGACCCCCGACGACACCCCCGACCTCGAGCTCACCTTCGCCATGCCCGCGGACGGCTTCGGTGGATCGATCGCGGGCGCCGGGGACCTCAACGGCGACGGCTTCGCGGACATCGCCGTCGGGGCGCCGCAGACCGTGGGCGCCACCACCGGGGAGGTGCGCGTGTTCTACGGCGGCGCGACCCCCAACGCGGTGGTGGACGTCAACCTCGTGGGCGGCGCGACGAACGACATCTTCGGCACCACCGTGGCGGGAGCCGGGGACTTCAACCGCGACGGGTACGCCGACCTCGCGGTGGGCGCTCCCTCCATCTCCGGCCGCGGCCAGGTGGTGGTCTTCGCCGGCGCCTCCGGGGCCCTCAACCAGCGGCTCCTCGACGTGCGCGGCGCGATGGTGGGCACCGTCGGGGAGAAGCTCGGGAGCTCCCTCGACGGCGCCGGGGACTTCAACGGCGACGGCTTCGACGACGTGGTGGTGGGCGCCACCAGCAACGCGGCCAACGGGGCGGACACGGGCCGCGCGTACGTCTTCGCCGGAGGGGCGTCGCCCGCGACCACCGCGGCGGTCACCTTCAGCAGCTCGGACACCTCCGGCGGCAACGTCACGCTCCTCGGCCACCGCGCGGTGGGCGCCGGCGACGTCGACGGCGACGGCTTCGACGACGTGCTGGTCCGCGCGGCCAGGGCGCCGGCCAACGTCGGCCGCGAGGGCGGCCCCGGGGCGGTGTATCTCTTCCGCGGGGCGATGAGCCCGAGCGGCTCGCCCGCGTGGACCTCCATCGGCGCGGGCACCACGCAGGTCAACGAGTACGGCTACGGCCTCGCGCTCCGCGGGGGCTTCCGGCCGCGCTACTTCTGAAGGAGGTCAGCGCCGCGAGGCGAGGTGCGCCACGCTCTCGCCCCGGTGGATGCGGCCGATGGCGTCGGAGAGCAGCTCCGCGATGCTGACCACCTCGATGCGCGGGTCTCGCTTGGAGTCCGGCAGCGGGATCGAGTCGGTCACGATGAGCCGCCGCAGCGCCGACGTGCGGATGCGCTCGACCGCCCGGCCGGAGAGCACCCCGTGCACCGCGGCGGCCTCCACGGAGGCGGCCCCGAGGCGCATCACGAGCTCCGCCGCCTCGAGGATGGTCCCCCCGGTGGCGATCTCGTCGTCGACGATGAGCGCGTGCCGGCCGCGCACGTCGCCGACGATGGTCTGCGGGATGGCGTGCTCGTCGTCGCCCACGCGGCGCTTGTCGATGACCGCCAGGGGGATGCCCAGGTCGGCGGCGAAGCGCCCCGCGTCCTTGGCCTCGCCGATGTCCGTCGCCACGACCACCCGCTCGCCCGGCGTGTGGGCGATGAGCGCGGCGCCGAGCGTGGGGATCGCGGTGATGTGGTCGACCGGCATGCGGAAGAACCCGTGGATCTGCGGCGAGTGAAGGTCCATCGCGAGCAGCCGCTGGGCCCCGGCGGTGGCGAGCAGGTCGGCCACGAGGCGCGCGGTGATCGAGACCCCGGGCTCGTCCTGCTTGTCGGAGCGCACGTAGGGGAAGTACGGCAGCACCGCGGTGATGCGCCCGGCGCCCGCGGAGCGCAGCGCGTCGATGAGGATCAGCGTCTCCATCAGCGACTCGTTGACCGGCGGGCACGAGGTCTGGACCACGTAGACGTCGCGGTCGCGCACGTTCTCCTCGACGCAGACCTTCACGTTCTCGTTGGAGAAGCGGTTGTAGCGAACGCGGCCGACGGCGACGCCGAGGTGGCCCGCGATGGTCGCCGCGAGGGTGGGGTGCGAGCTGCCCGAAATGATCACTGGGGGGTGCGACATCGTGGGCTCGACGCGTACCGCAGCCAGGGCATCGGGCGCCAGCGCCCTTGACGCCGCGGCGCCTCGCGGACGACCCTTCGGCTCCGCCGAGCGATGTCCATTCCCCTCGATCGACAGCAACGAGACGCGCTGATCGTCGCCCACCAGGGCCTCGTGCGGCGCGTGGCCCGGACGATGGTGCGCTCGGTCCCCCGGCACGTGAGCGTCGACGACCTCGTGGGCTTCGGGCAGCTCGGGCTCATCGACGCCGCCACCCGCTTCGACCCCTCTCGCGGGGTGCAGTTCAACACCTTCGCGTACTACCGAATCCGCGGGGCGATCTTCGACCAGGTGCGCAAGGAGCACGGCCAGGACCCGATCTACCGCGCGAAGCTGGGCGCCCGCGCCGCGGTCGACGACCTGCTCGAGGAGCGCGCCGCCGAGGGGGCCTCCTCCGCCGACGCCCTCGACGCGGCCCGCGCCCTCGCCGGGCTGCTGGAAGAGACGGCCACCGCGCTGCTGCTGGAGGAGACCGCCCATCGCGCTGCGGCCGCCGGAGCTGCCCCTCGCCGGAGGCCGCGGCGATGCAGCAGGACACGGCGAGGGAGATCCGCGAGGCGCTCGTGGGGATGCCCGAGAAGGAGCGCGGCCTCGTCGAGAAGGTCTACCTGGAGGGGCTCACCATCGAGCAGGCGGGCATCCAGCTCGGGATGACCAAGGGCTGGGCGAGCCGGCTGCACGCGCGGGCCCTCGGGCGGCTGCGCGAGAGCCTCGCGCACTACGACTCACCGGACCGTTGAGGCCCCCGCGTCGCCGAAGCGCACCATCGGCGTGCGCCGGCTGATGCCCGTGCGGTCGGCGAACACCGCCTGCAGGACGATGCCCGCGGCCAGCAGGATCACCAGCGAGAAGACCACCAGCAGGGCGCGGCGCCCGGAGACCTCGCGGCCGTCGTTCTTGGGTCGAGCGTTCACGGTCGGGGAGTAGGTCACCGGGGCGCCGGGGGCAAGGGCGCGGGGCACGATCGGACCACGGCTCCGCCGATCCAGCGGGAGAGCGCGAGGGCCTCGCAGCCGCCGGGGCAAGAGCGCCGGGGCCCGCGTGGGCGCGGCTCGTGGCGCGCACCCAGAGGGGGCTGCGCGAGGGGTCGGCGTGGACGGCGAAGGGGCGTACCGCGTCGAGCTCGGCGAGCGCCGTGGCGGCGTCCGTGGGCGACGGGGCGAGGTGCATCGGGGCGCCTCCGCCGTGGCAGGCGGGCGAGGCGCACCCGGCCCGGCGGAGCGCGGGCGCGATGGCGGTGAGGTAGCTGCCCTCGTCGAGCGAGGGCGGGGGGGCCGGGGCGGACGGACGGTCGAGCCACCAGCGGCCGAAGCCCAGCACCGCGAGCGCCGCGACGGCGAGCGCCACCGGCACGATCGGCGAAGGCGTCTCCGTTCCGTGGTGTCTCGTGCTCCGTCGTCGCATCGCAGTCTCCGAGCACCGCACCCGTAGCAGATCCCAAGGACGCCGGGCGCACGCGCAGCTCCCTTGTGGATGCGCGGACGGAGGCGGTACGGTCCGCGGGCCATGGCGGAGGCTGCACCGATCTTCCATTTCAACGACGAGCGGTCCTTCATCGTGGAGGAGGTCGTCGCCCGGGTCGCGCAGGGGGCGCGCGATCCGTTGTTGCTCCTCAACGACGCCGCGTGGTGCGAGATCCGACGCCTCGAGGCGCGGCCCGGCAACGAGCGCCCGGAGTACGAGCGCTTCCGGGAGCTGGCGCGCTCGCTCGGTCGGCTCTCCGAGAGCGAGCGGCGGCGGCGGGTCGAGGAGCTCGCCCGGCACTACGCGAAGGACATCGCGGGCAACTTCGACCCGCGGGTCTACGCGCTCTCGACGAAGGTGCTGCCCACCGCGCTCTCGCTGCTGCTGTCGCCGAAGGACCTCAAGCTGGGCCTCCACGCCAGCAACCGCCTGCGAGAGCACCTCGTCACGCAGGGGCCCATCGAGCGCATCCGCGCGCTCTCCCGCCGCGGCACGGTGATCTTCGCCCCGACGCACCTCTCCAACCTCGACTCGGTGGTGTTCGGCTTCGCGCTCGAGCGGGAGGGCCTCCCCCCGGCCACCTACGGCGCAGGCAAGAACCTCTTCACCAACCCCTTCCTCTCGTACTTCATGCAGAACCTCGGCGCCTACCGCGTCGACCGGCGCATCCGGCACGAGCTCTACAAGGACGTCCTCAAGACCTACTCCAGCGTGCTCATCGAGCGCGGCTACCACTCGCTCTTCTTCCCCGGCGGCACGCGCTCGCGCTCGGGCATGGTCGAGGAGAAGCTCAAGCTCGGGCTCCTCGGCACCGGCGTCGAGGCCTTCACGCACTCGCTACGGCGGGGCCATCCGCAGCGGGTGTTCGTGGTGCCCGCGACCATCAACTACATGCTCACCCTCGAGGCCTCGACGCTCATCGCCGACTACCTCGCGGAGGTCGGGCGCAGCCGCTACATCATCGAGGACGACGAGAGCACGCGCATCGAGCGCATCGTCACCCTGCTCCGCAAGCTGGTGATGACCACCGGGTCGGTGGTGATCCGCTTCGGCGAGCCGATGGACCCCTTCACCAACCGCGTGCTCGACGACGGCCGCTCGGTCGACCTGCGGGGGCGCACCGTCGACCCCGCGACCTACGTGACCCGCGACGGCCACCCGGTGATCGACGAGGCGCGCGACGCGCAGTACACGCGCGAGCTCGGCGAGGCCATCTGCCGCTCGTACGCCAGGGAGACGGTGCTGCTCGCCACGCACCTCGTCGCGGGCGCGGCCTTCGGCAAGCTGCGCGACGCCTTCCCCGGCGACGACCTCTTCAAGCTCCTGCGTCACCGCGACGAGGTCTTCGTCCCCTCGGACGAGATGGAGCGGCGCGTGGCCGACCTCACCGACCGCGCCCGCGCCCTCGAAGACCGGGGAGGCGTGGTGCTCGGCCCGGGCATCCGAGGCGCCACCGCGGCGACGATCCTCGACGCCGCGACGCGCGCCTGGTCGGGCTACCACACCAACGCGGTGCTCCGGCCCGCGCAGGGGGGCGTCGTGCTCGGCGACACCAACCTCCTGCTCTACTACCAGAACCGCCTCGCGGTGACCGGCCTCGGCTTCCACCCGGGGCGACGGAGAGGCTGATGAACGACCACCCCCCGACCCCGGTCGGCATCCTCGGCGGCGGGCGCTGGGGCCTCGCGCTGGCCTGCGCCGTCGCGCGCAACGGCCACCCGGTGATGCTGCACTCGCGCCGCGACGAGCGCCCGGACGGGCTCCCCTCGGAGGTCGAGGTGACCGCCGAGCTGGGGGCGCTCGCGAGGCACGCGCGCCTGCTGCTGATGGCCGTTCCGTCGGACGTGGTGCGCGAGGTCGCGCGCTCGCTCGGCGACGTGGTCGACGGCGCGCACCTCATCGTGCACGGCATCCGCGGCCTCTCCGGCGAGGGGCTCACGCCCATCTCCGAGGTGCTGCGCGAGGAGACCCCGTGTCGCCGCGTGGGCGCGCTCGGCGGCCCCGCGCTGGCGGACGACCTCATCGTGGGGAGGCCCTCGGTGCTCGCGGTCGCGTCGCGCTACCCCGAGGTGACCGACGCGGTGCGCAACGCGCTTCAGGGCCCGCTCATGCGGGTGTCCGTGAGCCACGACCTCGTCGGGCTGGAGTGGTCGAGCGCGCTCAACGGGGCGCTCTTCGTCGCGCTCGGCTACGCCCGCGCCATCGGCGTCTCCCCGGCGCTGCTGGGCGGCTTCCTCACGCGCGGGCTCCACGAGGCGGCGCGCATCGCGGTGGCCGCGGGCGCGGACGAGCGGAGCCTCTTCGGCGTGGCGGGCGTCGGCGACCTGCTGGCCGCGATGAGCCAGTACGACCGGCCGGAGTGTCAGCTCGGCGCGGCGCTCGCGGAGGGCGCCACGCTCGCCGAGGCGCAGGCGCGCTCGTCGGTGCGCGTGGAGGCGGCGACGCTGGTCCCGCGGGTGGTGGCCTTCGCGAACGAGCACCGCCTCGACGCGGCGATCTTCACGGCCATCGAGGCGGTCTTCTCCGGCCGCGTGACCCGCGAGGCCATGCTCTCGGGGCTGATGGAGCGGCGCTAGACGCCCTTTTTCCCCCCCAATTCTCCCCCCCCCCCCCCCGGGGGCCCCCCCCCCCCCTTCCCCCCCCCCCCCCCCCCCCCCCCCCCCCCCCCCCCGGGGTTGGGTTGCCCGCGCCGGGCCCGCGGCACATGGTGAGATTCGTCACTATATTTTTGACCCCCTCGGGCGGGTCGTAGAGAAGGGATTCCTCAGCGCGCGCTGGAGCCCATCTAAACCTGGAGCTCTGGTTCAGAACTGAAGCGAATCACAGGGCAGGGAAGGTCGTAGGGGAAGAGGCATCGCGCCCGGTTCGCGCGCCTCGACGTCGACGCCCGTCCGCCGCCCGCCCGCACGGACGAGTGCGGGCTCACCGATCTCTCTGGGAGGACCGCGACCATGACGATGCCGATCCAGGTGAACAGCAACGCCGTGACCCTCGACGTGGAGGAGGACATGGAAGTCTCCTCGACCGAGGTCACGACGCTGGTCCCCGGTGTGGAGCGTGGCGGACGGAAGCCGCGCGCGCGCTCCCGCCCCCGGACGCTGTCCATGCGGCGGCAGTCGAAGCGCGAGCTCGAGCGCCTGCGCCAGATGTACCCCGACGTGGACTACGAGCGGCCGATGTCGCGCGCCGACTGCCAGCACGGCCCGCACGCCGAGCGGCCGTGCCCGTTCGTGAGCTGCAAGCACCACCTCTACCTCGACGTGAACGAGCGCAACGGCAACATCAAGCTCAACTTCCCGGACGTGGAGGTGTGGGAGCTGCCGGAGACCTGCGCGCTCGACGTCGCCGACCGCGGCGGCATCACCCTCGAGGAGGTGGGCGCCATCATGAACCTTACCCGGGAGCGTATTCGCCAGCTCGAGGACCTCTCCCTCGCCCGGCTCAAGGCCCTCGGCGAGATGGCCTCGCTGCAGGACTACTGCGACTGAGCCGCGAACACGTAGACCCAGCCGATCTCCATCTCCCTCGCCGCGAATCGCGGCACCGTCACCGACCGTAGCGCCTCCGCCACGCACCGCCCGCCCTCGGAGCGGCGCACGGCCTCGCCCACGACCACCGAGCGAACCCGCCCGTCGCCCCGCACCGTGAGGGTGACCGGGAGCTGACCGAAGAAGCGCTCGCCCAGGCACTCCCTCACCCGCGGCGCGAAGGCCGTCATCACCGTGCGCTGCTGCGTCGCCGAGAGGCGCAGCGGCAGCGGGACGCTGTCGGCGTTGCCTCGGCCATGCACCCGGGCGCTCATGTCCGCGCCCGAGACGACGCTCGGCGCGGCGGCCCCCGCGTCGGAGCGCATCGGCGCGAAGGCTCGCGGTGTCGGATGCCGCGAGGCGTGAGGCTGCGTCGCGGCCGGGCGTAGCCTCGTCCAGGCGGCCACCCCGACGCCGGCGAAGGCGACGAGGGAGAGGAGCACCCAGCGCCACGATCCTCCGCGCGGCGGCAGGGTCGTCGGCAGCGACGGAGCGGGAGCCGGGTCGGCGGGAGCCTCGGAGAAGAGCGAGTCGCCGTCGGTGAGCAGCTCGCCGAGGCCGGGAGCCATCGGGGCGGCGATCGGCCCGACGGGCGCGGACGCGAGGGTGTCGGGGGCCTCCGCGGCGACGACGAGGGGTAGCTCCGCGAGCAGGACGGTCGGGTCCTGATCTCCGGCGACATCGATGGCCTCCCGGAGCTCCAGCGCGGTGGCGAAGCGCGCGGCGGGCGACTTCTCCAGGCAGCGATGGATGAGCCCGGTCCATGCGGCGGGCAGGTCGGGGCGCAGCTCCGCGAGGGGGCGGGGCGACTCCATCGCGACCGCCACGATCACCCCGGCGGGGCCGACCCCTCGGAAGGGCCTCACCGCCGCGAACATCTCGTAGAGCAGCACGCCCACGGACCAGAGGTCCGCCCGCGCGTCGACGGACTGCGCGCCGCGGGCCTGCTCCGGGGCCATGTAGTCGGGCGTGCCGAGGATCATCCCGTCGCGGGTCAACGGAGCGCTCTCGTCCCCGGCTCCCTCCTGCCGGTCGAGCTTCGAGATGCCGAAGTCGATCAGCTTGGGGACCTCCTCTCCGCCAGGCTGTCGCGCCAGCATCACGTTGCCGGGCTTCAGGTCGCGGTGCACCACGCCCTGCGCGTGCGCCGCGCCGAGGCCGTCGAGCACCGGCCCGATCACCGCGCGCACCTCCTGCGTGCTCATCCTCCGGCGCGCCCGCATCCGCGCTCGCAGGTCGTCGCCCTCCAGCAGCTCCTCGATCAGGTACAGCCGCTCGCTCTCGGCGTCGACGCCGACGTCGATTACCTCGACCACGTTGGGGTGCGTCACCCGCGACGTGGCCTTCGCCTCGCGCACCAGGCGCTCCGCCAGCCCTCGGATCGACCTCGGATCGCTGAGAAGCAGCTTCACCGCGAAGCGCCGCCCGGTGAGCTCGTGCCTCGCCTCGTACACGGCCCCGTGTCCGCCGACGCCCACCACCCGCAGCAGCCGGTAGCGCGACGCGATCAGCCTTCCGACCCAGCGGCTCGACTCGTCGACGTGAGGACCGGGCGGGAGGCTCATCGCTCGGCGGGCGCAGACGTCGACGAGGGCGCGGGCTCTCGATTGGACGCCATCACCCCGATGAGGAAGGCCAGCGCCGCGGCCAGCACCCCGAGGCCGATGAGCAGCGCGGTGGAGGTCTTGCGGGCGGGCGCGGGCGCCCGATCGGGGGGCGTGGTGTTGGCGTCCCAGGCGCGGGCGTCTCCGCGACCGGCGGCCGCGACGAGGGCGAAGGGATCGGCGGCCCTGGGCGCGGACACGGACGAGGCGTAGCCGGGCGGCGGGGCGTAGGCGGGCGGCGGGGCCGCGAAGGACGGGGGGAGCGAGACGGGCTGGAGGTTGGAGGTGCTGTCCCAGGAGGCCGGGCTGACCGGCGCGGCGTACGCGGCCAGCGCGGCGGCGACCTCGGGCGGGACCGCGTCGAGGTTGAGCGGCATCGTGGCGTCGGTGAGCGGGAGCGTCGTCGGGAAGGCGCCCACGGCCGACTGGAAGGGCAGCGACGGACCGGCGCTCCAGTGCCCCGATGGGTTGTACGGCGGCATCGGAGCCGACGGAGGGACCTGGAGCTGGGCGATCCGGGTGTGCTCGACGTGCTCGAAGGGCGACTGCACCGTGCGGTCGGCCTGGTCGAGGGTGACCATCGAGCCGTGGGTCGGCGGCCGCGACGGGAGGTGGTGGGCCGGGACGTTGAGCGCCATGGTCATCTCGGAGTCGGCGATGGTCGCGGGCTCGTCGGAGGGGAGCTCGATGTCCTGGCGGGTGCTCTGCGCGTCGTCGAGAGAGACGCGGCCGCGATGCTGCGAGGGCGGCGCGGCGTCGTCCAGGGGCCGAGTGGCGAGCGGGCCGAAGTTGCGGTGATCGACGCCCGCGGTGGCGCGTCGTGGTCGCACGGAGCCGGTGTCCGGGCGGTTAGCGCCGAGCACCGAGGCGACGCCGAGCTGCATCCCCCTGGGCACTGGCGGCGGCCCCGCCGGCCGGGCCGAGGGCGCAGGAGCGAAGTCCGGCGCGGGGCGCAGGCGAGGTCGAGGGCGACGTGGGGAGCGGGGCCGCCATCGGGGCGATGGGGTGAAGCGTCGGGAGCGCCAGCGGGACGACCGGGGAGAGCGCTTCGTGCGGCTGGTCGGTGCTCGGGATGCCCCAGGAGGCGGCGCGGAGGAGCTCCCGCAGCCGCTCGGCGTCCGAGGGTCGTGCCTCCGGGCGGCGCGACAGCGCCTGGGCGAGCGCCTCCCACACGGAGGGGTGCACGTCCGGGCGCAGCGCGGTGATGGCGCTGTGAACCTCGCTCTCCCGCTGCGTGACGAAGTGGCCCCAGCTGCGGTGACCGCGCGGCCGCAGCGCCTCGGGGACCAGCAGACGGAGGATGAGCACCGCCGAGGCGAAGACGTCCGCCGCGGGGTTGCGCAGCGCGGGCTCGCGGGCGTGCTCGGGGGCCGCGTACTCCGACGGGGTCGAGTCGACGAGCGCGGCGAGCGCCGAGGAGTCCTTCTCGGCGGCGAGGCCGAAGTCGAGCACGCGCACCTCGGGCTCGCGGCCCTCCACCAGCGCACCCGCACCGCGTCGTGGTGCATCGCGCCGTGCACCAGCGACCCGGCGACCGCTGCCGGTGACCCGCCCCGATCGCGGCGAGCAACCGGTCGGCGACCGCGAAGACCGCGCGCAGGGAGGTGGGCTCGCCGCTGGCGCGCGCGGCGGTGAGCCACTCCCCGAGGCCGATGCCCTCCCAGGACTCGTAGACCACGAAGGGCTGCGCGCCCGCGGTGTTGATCTCCACCAGCGGCAGCAGGCCGGGGTGCTGGAGCTTCGCGAGGCGGTCGCCGAGCACCTTGAGGGCGACCATCCGCTCGGTGCGCCGGGCGCCCGGCGCCGGGAGCAGCTTGACCGTCACGCTGGCGCGGCCGCGCTGCGAGTCGGAGGCGCGCCAGACCTCGCCGACGCCCCAGTTGGAGAGCCTCGCCTCCAGGCGATAGCGACCCTCCAGGATGGAGCCGGCGGCGCGGTCCGAGACGTTCACTCCTAGAACTCCGCCGGGTCGGTGTGGGTGCCGAAGACCTCGCGCAGCACGTCGCAGACCTCCTGCTCGGTGCAGTAGGCCTTGGCGGCCTCGATGATGGGCGGGCAGAGGTTGACCTGCCCCTGCGCCGCGGCGCGCACGGCGGCGAGCGCGGCGGCCACCCGGGCCCGGTCGCGCGTGGCCTTCACGCCCGCGAGCCGCTCGCACTGCAGCCGCTGGGTCTCCTCGTCGACCTTCAGCGTCGGGATGCGCGACGATTCGGCCGCCATGGTGAAGTCGTTGAGCCCGACCATCACCTTCTCGTGCCGCTCGATCTGCCGCTGGAAGCGGTACGCCGCGCCCGCGATCTCGCGCTGGGGGTAGCCCTTCTCCACGGCGCTGAGCATGCCGCCCATGTCGTCGATGCGGCGGATGTAGTCGAGCGCCTCGGCCTCGAGCTTGTTGGTCATCCACTCGACGAAGTAGCTCCCGCCGAGCGGGTCGACGGTGTTGGCCACGCCGGTCTCGTGGGCCACGATCTGCTGCGTGCGCAGCGCGATGGTGACCGCCTCCTCGGTGGGCAGCGCGTAGGTCTCGTCGAGGGAGTTGGTGTGCAGCGACTGCGTGCCGCCGAGCACCGCCGCGAGGGCCTGCAGCGCGACGCGGGCGACGTTGTTGTAGGGCTGCTGCGCCGTGAGCGAGACGCCCGCGGTCTGCGCGTGCGTGCGGAGCTTGAGGCTCTCGGGCTTCTTCGCGCCGAAGCGGTCGCGCATCACCCGGGCCCAGATGCGCCGCGCCGCGCGGAACTTCGCGATCTCCTCGAAGAAGTCGACGTGCACGTCGAAGAAGAACGAGAGCCGCGGCGCGAAGCTGTCGACGTCGAGGCCGCGCTCGATGGCGGCCTGCACGTAGGCGATGCCGTCGGCGAGGGTGAAGGCGAGCTCCTGCGCGGCGGTGCTGCCCGGCCTCGCGGATGTGGTAGCCGGAGATGGAGACCGGGTGCCAGCGCGGGAGCTCCTTGGCGGCGAACTCGATGGTGTCGGTGACCATGCGCATCGCGGGGCGGGGGCCGACGACCCACGCGTGCTGCGCGATGAACTCCTTGAGGCAGTCGTTCTGGATGGTTCCGCCGAGGGCCGAGCGGGGGATGCCCCGGTTGTCGGCGAGGGCCACGTAGAAGCAGAGCATCACGATCGCCGGACCGTTGATGGTCATGGACGTGGTGATCTTCTCCAGGGGGATGCCGTCGAAGAGCACCTCCATGTCGCGCAGCGTGTCGACCGCGACGCCGCACATCCCCACCTCGCCGAGCGAGCGCGGAGGAGTCCGAGTCGTAGCCCATGAGCGTGGGGAAATCGAAGGCCACCGAGAGGCCCGCCTGCCCCTGCGCCAGGAGGTAGTGGTACCGCGCGTTGGTCTGCTCGGGCGTGCCGAAGCCCGCGAACTGCCGCATGGTCCAGAGCCGCCCGCGGTACATCGTCGGCTGGATGCCGCGCGTGTACGGGAACTCCCCGGGCAGGTTGAGGTCGCGCAGGTAGTCGACGTGCAGGTCGCCCGGGGTCACCACGTCGGGCACCTCCAGGTCGGAGAGCGTCGTGAACCTCGGCTGCCGCAGCGGCGACTTCGCCACCACCTTGGCGACGGTGCCCGCCTCCCAGCGCGCCCTCGCCTCTCGGATGGCCGCCACGTCGGCGGGAACCTCGCCCTGCGCCCCGCCGGGCTCCTCACCCGCCGAAGTCAGACCGCTCGTAATCGTTTCCATGGTCATGGGTCGCAACCTTCGGTCGTGAACGGTCTTCCAGGGGGATGATTGGGCTGATGCGGGCGAAATCTGGCACGCGGGTCTGTCCAACGACAAGGCCCGTGTCGCGCCGGAGCGCCTTCAGGAGCGCGGCACGGAGGACATCGCCCTCGCGAGGCAGACCGACCCGAGGAAGGGCCCGCGACGCCGCTCGCCGATGATGATCGGGTTGATCGTGAGGTAGTAGAGCGAGCCCACCGCGGGGTCGCGGTAGGTGTCCATGGTGAGCGTGTGGAGCCCGGCCCCCGCGGGCAGGCTCTGGGTGACGTTGGAGGCGACGGTGTTGCTCGAGCAGACCGAGCCCGCGTCGTCGTTGCAGACCCCCGCGGCGCCGCTCGCGTGACGGATGTCGATGATCGTGTCCGTCGGCGTCGGGGTGCCGCAGGTGTTGGCGCGGATCGTCACCGCCCCGGCCTCCGGGCAGCTGCGCCACCAGAAGGTGTCCTCCGGGCCTGCGCCGCCGCCGCAGGTGGTGTTGACCGTCCCGGGGCCCACGAAGGGGCGGCGCGCGAAGCTGTAGCTGCCCCCGGTGACGACGTTGGGGATGTAGTCCACCGCGCCGCTGGTGGTGAGCGGCAGATGCTGGAAGTGCACCGTCCCTGCGCCGCTCGAGGAGGCGTAGCCCGCCACGCCGAGGAAGTAGGTGCCCGGGAGGAAGCGGCCGACGATCATCGACTGCGCGCCGCCGGTGCCGCACCTCGGGGTGTACACGTCCCCGCGCGACGTGTTGGCCGCGTCGTCGTTGCACCACACCTCGCCCGGGCGGCCGCCGAGGATGTACGAGTCGCACGCCCCGCCCCGGGGGCGGCCGTCGCGGGCGATGAAGAGCACCGTGTCGAAGCTGGCGCCGAAGGTGTCGGCGTAGACCAGCTCGGGGCGGGTGAGCGTGAAGGAGAAGTACACGTCGCCGCCGGTGCTGGCCACGCAGTCGGTCGTGAGGTTCGTGGTGTGGTCGGCGTTGACCACCGTGAAGGGCAGGTCGATCGCCGAGCCTCGCGCGAGGTCGATGGGCGTCGCCGTCTGGCAGGTGTCGTTGACCGGGACGCACCGCGACCCCGCGCACTGCGTGCCCCCGGCGCAGCGCGTTCCGCAGGCGCCGCAGTTGGCGTTGTCCGTCGTGAGCGCGGCCTCGCAGCCGTTGCCGTAGCTGCCGTCGCAGTTGCCGTAGCCCGCCGCGCAGCTCGCCACCGCGCAGGCCCCGGCGCGGCAGGCCGGGGTGCCGTTGGCCACCACGCACGCGATGCCGCACGCCCCGCAGTGGGCGACCGTCGTCGCGGTGCCGGTCTCGCAGCCGTTGGCCGCGTTGCCGTCGCAGTTGCCGAAGCCCGCGGCGCAGCTCGCCACCGCGCACGCGCCGGCGGAGCAGGTCGGCGTGGCGTTGGGCAGGGCGCAGGCGTTGGCGCAGCGGCCGCAGTGGGCGACCGAGGTGGCGAGGTTGGTTTCGCAGCCGTTGGCCGCGTTGCCGTCGCAGTTGGCGTAGCCCGCGCTGCAGGTGAAGCCGCAGACCCTCGCCGCGCAGGTGGTCGCCGCGTTGGCCCTCGCCGGGCAGGCGGCGCCGCAGGCCCCGCAGTGGGCGATGTCGGTGCTCAGGTCGACGCAGCGCCCGCCGCAGTAGGTCGTCCCCGCGCCGCAGATCGATCCGCAGACCCCGCCGCTGCACACCGTCCCCGCGCCGCATACGTTGCCGCAGCGGCCGCAGTGGCCGTTCGACGCCCGCAGGTCGACCTCGCAGCCGTTGGCCGCGACGCCGTCGCAGTTGCCGAAGCCCGCCGCGCAGCTCGCCACGACGCAGGCGCCCGCCGCGCAGGCCGGGGTCGCGTTGGCGAGCGCGCAGGCCCGGCCGCACGCCCCGCACGAGCCCACGGTGGTGGCCAGGTTGGTCTCGCAGCCGTTGGCCGCCACACCGTCGCAGTCGCCGTAAGCCCCGTTGCACACCGACACCGCGCAGACCCCCGCGCGGCAGGTGGGCGTCGCGTTGGGCAGCGCGCACGCCCGGCCGCAGGCGCCGCACGCGCTGACGGTGCTGCTGAGGTCGGTCTCGCAGCCGTTGGCCACGTTGGCGTCGCAGTCGGCCCAGCCCGCGTCGCATCGCACCAGCGTGCAGGCCCCCGCGGCGCAGCCGGAGGTCGCGTGCGCGAGGGCGCAGGCCCGGCCGCAGGCCCCACAGGAGGTCACGGTGCTGCGGAGGTCGACCTCGCAGCCGTTGGCCACGTTGGCGTCGCAGTTGCCGAAGCCCGCGGAGCAGGCGATGCGGCAGGTCGAGGCCACGCAAGTCGCCGCGCCGTTGGTGGCGTTGCACGCGAGCGGGCACGACCCGCAGTGCAGCGGATCGGTCGCCAGCGCCACCTCGCACCCGTTGGCCGCGACGCCGTCGCAGTCGGCGTAGCCCGGGTTGCAGGCCCCGACCGCGCACCCTCCCCCGCGGCAGACCGCCGTCGCGTTGGCGAGCACGCAGCGGTTGCCGCAGGCGCCGCAGTGGGCGCTGTCCGTCGAGAGCGTGGTCTCGCAGCCGTTGCCGGTCATGCCGTCACAGTCGCCGAGCCCGGGGCCGCAGGCGGTGCGCACGCAGGTGCCCCGGTCGCAGCGCGCCCCAGAACCCGGGAAGCTGCACACCGTCCGGCACGCCCCGCAGTTGAGGGTGTTGCTGGCGGTGTCGGTCTCGCAGCCGTTGGCCGCGTCGCCGTCGCAGTTGCCGAAGCCCGACGAGCAGGCGATCGCGCAGCTACCCGCGGCGCAGGTGGGCGTCCCGTTGGTGCGGCTGCACGCCCGGCCGCAGCCGCCGCAGTGCGCGGTGCTGGTCGAGGCCTCGACCTCGCAGCCGTTGGCCGCGTCGCCGTCGCAGTCGAGGAAGCCCTCCCCGCAGCGGTACTCGCAGGCGCCCTGGGCGCAGGCCGCCGTGGTGTTGGGCCGGGGGGCGCACGCCCGCCCGCAGGCGCCGCAGTGCGCGACGCTGCCGGTGGTGCTCACCTCGCAGCCGTTGGCCGCGTCGCCGTCGCAGTCTCCGAAGCCCGGGGCGCAGGCCCCCACGCAGGCCCCGGCCGCGCACTCGTTCGACCCGTTGAGCCGCGGGGCGCAGACGTTGCCGCACATCCCGCAGTGGGCGCCGGTGACCGTCAGGTCGGTCTCGCAGCCGTTGGCCGCGTCGCCGTCGCAGTTGCCCCACCCCGCCTCGCACGAGAGCTGGCAGGCGCCGTCGGCGCACGCCGGGGTGGCGTGGGCGGCGGGCGGGCAGGCGTTGCCGCAGGCGCCGCAGTGCGTGGGGCTGCGACGGAGCTCGACCTCGCAGCCGTTGGCGGCCATCCCGTCGCAGTCGCCCTGCGCCGCGGGCTCGGCGCAGCGCAGCCCGCAGCGGCCGGCCTCGCAGGTGGCGGTCGCGCCGGCGCCGGAGGGGCATGCCCGATCGCAGCCGCCGCAGTGGGCCGGGTCGGACTGGAGATCCGAGCAGCGGGTGCCGCAGGTGGTGGTGCCCTCGGGGCAGGAGGCCTGGCAGGAGTAGGTGCGGGCGCCGGTTCCGGGGTCGGCCACGGCGAGGCAGAGGGCGCGCTCGCCGGAGCAGCGGGTGGCGCACGAGCCGCAATGATCGGACTGCGAGAGGTCGGCCTCGCACCCGTTGGCGGCGGCGCCGTCGCAGTCGGCGAAGCCCGTCGCGCAGGGGGCCACGCAGGCCCCGGCGCGGCAGACTCCAGGGGCGCCGTCGGCCCCGGCGCAGACGTTGGCGCAGCGCCCGCAGTGGAGCGCCGACGTGCGGGTGTCGGCCTCGCAGCCGTTGCGCACGTCGCCGTCGCAGTCCGCGAAGCTCGCCGGACAGACGAGCTGACAGCTCCCCTCGACGCAGGAGTTGAAGGGGTTGATGACCTGGCAGTCGTAGTCGCCGCGGCAGCGCGACTGACAGATGCCGTCGCGGGTGCAGAAGGTCGTGGCCGGACAGTCGCTGGAGTAGAGGCAGGGCCTCGGGGCGTCTCGCGCGGCGCAGATCTGCACGCCCCCGAGGCTGCGGGCGCAGATGCCGTTGTCGGGACAGTCCCGGTCCGTCGCGCAGGCGGCGCGGCAGAAGGTTCCGACGCACACCTGCGGGCTGTCGCAGTCGGAGTCGTAGCGGCACTGCCCGGCGGGCACGTTGTCGCTCGTACAGCCCGACAGGGCGGCCAGGAGGGCGCTGACGACCAACCCGAAGGCGCGCGTGAGTGGGGACATTGAAGGATGAACCCCCCAAAAGCTGCGCCGGTCAACCCGGCGCGAGGTCACATCCCAACCGGGGGGTCGTTTACCAGCCCGAGTAAGCTCGCCCGCGCCGCGGCGACCAGGTAGAGGCTGCCGCAGACGAGCACCACGCCCTCCCCCCGCAGCCCTCGCGCCGCGGTCAGCGCCTCCGCGGGCGAGGGGCACGCCTCCCCGTCGAGGGCCAGCTTCATCGCCTCCGGGGTCACCGCCCGGGGGAGCGGCGCGGCGGCGTAGAAGCGTCGCGCCCCGGGGAAGGCCTCGGCCAGGCGTCCGAGCATCGCCTGCCAGGGCTTGTCCGAGGAGGCCCCGAAGACCACCGCGGTGATGGGCGGGAGCCCCGGCGAGGCGCAGAGGGCGGCGATGCCGTCGAGGTTGTGGCCGCCGTCGAGGAGCACGTCCCCGAGGCGCTCCATCCGCCCCGGCCAGCGCGCCGCCGAGAGGCCCGCCCTCAGCGCGTCGGGGTCGATGCGTACGCCCTGCGATCGGAGGCGATCGAGCACGGCCACGGCGGTCGCGACGTTCTCGTGCTGGTACCCGCCGCCCAGGTTCACGGTCACTGGGAGGCGCTCCCCGGCGAAGGTCACCTCCAGCGAGGTGGTCGACGCGTCGGTCGAGAGCACCCTCGCCGGGGCGGCGTCGAAGAGCGGCGCGCCGACCCGACGGGCGGCGGACTCGATCGCCTCCCTCGCCTCGGAGGGGCCGCTCAGCCGGGGGCCCAGCACGCAGCTAATGCCCGGCTTGAGGATGCCGGCCTTCTCGGCGGCGATCGCTCCGAGGGAGGCGCCGAGGTAGCCCTGGTGATCGAGCGCGATGCCCGTGATGACCGTGAGGTCGGGGGCGCACACCGCGGTGGCGTCGAGCCTCCCGCCGAGCCCCACCTCCAGCACCACGCGCTCGACCCCGGCGGACTCGAAGCACATCCAGGCCAGCGCCGTGGCGGCCTCGAAGAAGGTCAGCGTGGGCATCGCGCCGCTCGCCATGAGCGACAGCAGCCGATCGCAGTGGCGCTGCGCGGCGGCCTCGTCGACCGGGGCCCCGTCGATGGCGATGCGCTCGACGAAGCGGTGGAGGTGCGGCGAGGTGTAGCGGCCCACGCGCTGCCCCGCGGCGCGCAGCACCGAGTCGACCATGGCGGTGACGCTGCCCTTGCCGTTGGTCCCTGCGACGTGAACGGCGGGGATGCGGGACTGTGGATCGCCGAGCGCTCGGAGGGCGGAGCGCATGGCCGCGAGGTCGAGCACGACGCCGCGGGCGATGAGGGGCGCGAGGCGTTCGATGAGCGCGGCCATCGCTAGCGGGGGCCTCAGCTCGCGAGCAGCCCGACGACGCGGCGCACGGTGGCGCGCAGCTCGGAGCGGGGGACGATGGCGTCGATCATCCCGTGCTCCAGCAGGAACTCGCTGCGCTGGAAGCCCTCCGGGAGCTTCTGCTTGATGGTCTGCTCGATCACCCTCGGCCCCGCGAAGCCGATGAGCGCGCCGGGCTCGGCGAGGTTGACGTCGCCGAGCAGGGCGTAGTGAGGAGGCCGCGACGCCTCCGGTGGTCGGGTGCAGCAGCACCGAGACGAAGGGCACGCCCGCGTCGGAGAGCAGCCCCCGGGCGGCGACGGTCTTGGCCATCTGCATCAGCGAGTGGATGCCCTCCTGCATGCGCGCCCCGCCCGAGGCGCTCAGCACCACCACGGGCCTGCGAGCGCTCGCGCCCCGCTCGAAGAGGCGGGTGAGGCGCTCTCCCACCACGCTGCCCATCGAGCCTCCCATGAAGCCGAAGGCGAAGACCCCGAGGGCGATGGGCGCGCCGTCCATCGTGGCGTCGCCGACCAGCACCGCCTCGGACTCGCCGGACTGCCGGCGCGAACGGGCGACGCGGTCGGGGTAGGTCTGCCCGTCGCTGAAGCCCAGCGGATCGTTGGGGCGGAGCGAGGCGCCGATGGGCGCGAAGCTCCCGGAGTCGGTGAGCATCGCGACCCAGCGGGCGGGCGCCAGCCGATGGTGGAAGCCGCAGCGGGGGCAGACCTCCCAGGCCAGGGCGAGCTCATCCTCCAGCAGGGTGACGCCGCAGCCCTCGCAGCGGCGGAAGACCCCCGCGGCCACCGATCGCTTCTCGGCGCCGTCCACGGTCGCCCGGTCTCTTCGACGCCAGTTGGTCACAGCCCGACGATGTCTAGCGCGCGACGGGCGCCTGGGGAAACCTCGCACCGCGCACGACCATCGACGAGGCCCCTCGGAGCTCGAGGTTGTCCCTGCACGGCATGACCTCCAGCTCGCGGGGGTTGATGGGCTCGCCCGGCGAGTGCGTCGGGGCTGGGGCGAAGTGTCCGCCCGGAGGCAGCGGCCCGAGGCGGGCCACGGCGGCGTCGAAGAGGTCCATCGAGAGGTAGCGGCCGGGCTCGACGAAGATGAGCTCCAGCCACTCGCCGAAGCTGGAGGCCATGCGCTCGACCCGGGCGTCGAGAACCCGCAGCCGGACCACCTTGCCGTCGCGGTAGCCGAACTGATCGCCCAGCCCCGAGTCGGCGAAGAAGGTCACCCCCTCGATGAGCATCCCGAAGGACTGGCGCCAGCCGTCGGGGCGGTTCCAGGCGTCGAGCGACTGGTTGGGGACGTCGTCGCGGGCGCCCAGCAGGTGCAGCGCGCCACGCAGGGCGTAGCAGCCGTTCCAGCGTCGGAGGAAGGCCGCGTGGTCGTCGGCGCTGCGGCCGGCGGCGGCCATCGTCGCCGCGGCGGCGGAAGGGTCGAAGGGCGGCGCGGCGTGCCCCGGCACGATCGTCGGCTCGACCCAGGCGAGAAGCCTCTGCAGGTCCATAGCCCCGGAAGGTATCCTGATTTGCTACCGCGGAGAGGGAACCGCCCTCAGAGCACGAACTCGTCCCCGAGGGAGAGCAGCTCCAGGCGGTCTTCGTGGAGCGTCGAGAGCTCCCGCTCGACCTTCGCCTGAAACGCCGGCTTGATGTGGAACATCAGCCAGGGGATGTCCTTGCGCGTGAACTTCAGGAGCTCCCGGCCCAGCGTCGACGGGGTGTGATGCCCCGACACCCTGGCGAGCCACTCGAGCTCGTTGGGGAAGCTCACCTCCTGGAGCACGGCGCGCAGCCCGGGCGTCTCTGCGAGCACCTCCCAGAAGCGCTCCGTCGGCCCGGTGTCCCCGGAGAACGCGAGCGCCGCGCCGTCGCGGGACAGCACGATTCCGGCGCTCTCGATGGTGTGCGAGACCAGCACGGCCTTGAGGGAGTAGCCCGCGATGTCCTGCGGCACCTCGGGCTCGAGCACCTTGAGCTCCACCGTGGGACCGGTGCCCCCGACCAGCGGGATGTTGGTGAAGTCGGGCCAGAGCACGTTGTTGAAGAAGTGCTCCTTGAGCGCCCGGATGGTCGCCCCGGTGCCCGCGATCACCAGCGGCCGGTCGGCCCCCTGGCAGCGGTTGTCGGCCAGCGAGGCGAGGTCGCGGACGTGGTCGAGGTGCGCGTGGGAGACCACCACGGCGTCGAGGAGCATCTGCTCCTCCAGGGTGAGCATCGCGGTGGTCGCCCCAGCGTCGAGGGCGAGGCGCCCGTCGACCAGGAAGCTCGTCGTGCGGTGTCGCGCCGTCTCACCGCCGTGGCAGCCGAGTACCTTGAGCTCCATCGTCAAGCGCCCTCCGCCGCCGGATGCTCGAGGGCGTCGACGAAGGCGTAGAGCTGCGACGGGTCGGGCAGCAGCCAGCCGTCCACCTCCGCCGCGGGACGGACCAGGCGCACCCGCACGAGCCGGTCGATCACCGACTGCACGGTCGCCACGTCGAGGCCGACCATCGAGGCCAGGTCGTCGGACGAGATGGCCAGCCGCACCCCGCCGCCCTCCACCCGCTCGCCGTACTCCTCGCCGGCCCTCGCCAGCCCGAGGATCACCCTCGCCCTGGGATCGGCCCTGGACAGGATCTCGATGTACGCGTTGGCGCTGTGAAGCCGGCGCGCGAGGCGGGTGATCATCCGCACCGCGATCTCGCCGTTGCCCAGCACCATCGCCTCGAAGGTGCGGCCGTCGATGACCAGCGCGTGCAGGGCTTCGAGCGCCGTGGCCGTGGCCGTGCGCGGCTTGTTGTTGAGGATCGCCATCTCGCCGAAGAACTCCCCCGGACCGATGACCGCGAGGGTGCGCTCGCCCGAGGGAAACACCTTCGAGATGCGAACGCGCCCGGTCTGGATCACGTACATCTCCTCGCCGGGATCGCCCTCCCGGAACAGCACCTCTCCCGCAGGAAAGCTGCGTCCGAATCGCGAGGAAAGGGGTTCTGACGCCATCGGCGCGGAGTGTACGCGCCGCGCTCCGAGAGGGTCAAAGCAATGGCCAGCGCCTCCTCAGGGAGCGTCGGCCGCTCCGAATCTCCGTCCAGGCCTCCGTCGTTGCGTACACTGCCCGGCTCTGGCGACCTTGAGACGCGCGCTATGCCTCGCCCTCCTGGGCTTCGGGTGCGACGACCCCCGCAGGGCCCCGACGCCTCCTCGCGTCCCCCCCCGGCCCGTCGCGCTGCGCCCCGGCCCGATGGCCCCCTCGCCCGCACGGCTCGGCGAGACCCCCTCGGCTGCGCCCGGGGACGACCCGCTGGGCCGCTGCGTGCGCCGCAACCGGGAGGCCATGGGCCCCGAGCTCGGCCGCGCCCTCGCCGCCCTCCAGGACGACGCCCTGCTCGAAGACGCCTGCGGCCTCGACCTCGCCGTGAGGGCCCGCGCCCCCGAGCGCTGCGCCTCCGTGCGCCTCTCCAGCCTCCGGGAGACCTGCGCGTTTCGCGCCTCCATCGCGGCGGCCCGCCCGGAGGCCTGCCCCCCGGCGCCCGGTCTGCGCGGCCGCGACCCGGTGTGCGTCGCCCTCGCCAGCCGCAACGCCGCCCTCTGCGCCGCCGCCTCGCTCACCGAGCGCACCCGCTGCCTCGCGCTCTCGGCGGGCGACCCTCGGCCCTGCGACGCCCTCGACCCGCTGCTGCGCCCGGCCTGCGCGCGCGACCTCGAGGCCCTGCGCGCGGTGCTCCCGGCGCTCCCCCGCGCGGCCCCCATCGCGCCCGAGGAGCGCCTCAACGCGTGGTCGACCCCGACCGGCGACGCCAGCGTAGAGACCCCGGTCCCGTGGTTACTCCGAGGGGTATTCCTCGACGAGGCCGGGGCCCTCTGGATCGTCGACCCCGCGCTGGGATGGCCCTCCTCGGACGCCATGGCCCTCGAGCGCACCCTCGTCGGGGTGACGATTCCCTCCAGGCGAGGGAGCGCGCTCGCCCTCGACGCGGCGCTCGTCGTGGCGGGCTCCCAGGCGATGTCCACCGCCGATGGGACGCTGCGCGCCGCGGTCACCCTCACCCACGCTCCCCGCCGTCGTGGCGGCCGCGCCGCCGGGAGCGTGGTCTTCGATGGCACCCGCGGCGGTCGCTCGGTGCACGCCGAGCTGCGCTTCGACACCTTCGTGCGAGACGTGGTGATGGCGGCCTCGTTGCGGTAAAGCACCGGACATCCTGCGCGTGACGGCCAACACCCACCTCATCGATCAGCCCGACGCACTGCACTCCGTGGTCCCACGGCTGGCCGCGGCGACCTCCCTCGCCATCGACTGCGAGAGCGACGGGCTCCACCACTGGAAGAGTCGGCTGTGCGTGCTCCAGTGTGCGCTGCCCGATGGGGAGGTGTTCATCTTCGACACGCTCGCGCTCGCGCTCCCCCTGGGCGACGTGCTGGGCGAGGTGCTGGGGAGCGGCGGCCCGGTGAAGATCCTCCACGACCTCTACTTCGACGCGTGGCTGCTGCGCGGCGCCGGGATCACCCTCGGCCGGGTCGTCGACACCTCCGTGCACGCGCGCTTCCTCGGACTGCGGGAGACGGGGCTCGCCACGCTGCTCTCCAAGCGCTTCGGGGTCGCGCTCGACAAGAAGTTCCAGCAGCACGACTGGGCGATGCGGCCGCTCGACGACGCGCTGCGCACCTACCTCGCGGGCGACGTCCGCCACCTCCACGACCTTCACCGCGAGCTCGACGCCGACGCCCGCGCGAGGCTCATCCACGGCGAGGTGCTGGAGGAGACCGGCTACGCCCTGCGCCGAGCGCTGCGAGACGCCGACGACGACCGGCTGCCCTACGCGAAGGTGAAGGGCCGACACGGGCTCGACGCCGCGGGGCGCGCGGTGCTCCGTCGGCTCGCGTCGGCGCGGGAGGTCCTCGCCGAGGCGCGCGACCTCCCCTCCGGGCGCGTGCTGAGCAACGCCGCGATGATCGAGCTCGCGCGCAGGCGACCGCGCTCCAACGAGCGGATGAAGACGATGATCCAGGGCGGGCTGCGCGACGAGGAGTCCCTCGGCCTCTGGGCGGGCGCGGTGCGCGAGGGCGAGGCGGACGGGGACGTTCCTCCCGACGAGCGGTACCTCTTCGAGTCCGAGCGCTCTGGCATGGACGGGGCGCTGCGGCGGCGTCGCGAGGTGGCGCTCCAGCGATGGCGCGCCGAGACCGCGGCGGCGCGCGGCATCGACGTGCAGGTGGTGCTCCCGGGGCACTGCCTCGAGGCGATCGCGGGCGCCGACGTGCGCGAAGCCCGACGACCTGCGGCGCATCGACGGCCTCGGCGAGGTGCGCATCGCCCGCGACGGCGAGGCCATCACGGCCTGCCTCGCCGCGGCCTAGCGACGGGTCAGAGTCCGCGGAGGCGCTGCAGGCCCGCCCAGCGCGAGGCGACCTTGATCAGCACGCCGCGCAGGGCGGGAGAGGGCACCTCGCGGATCGTCTGCGTGAGCTCGTACGGGACCGGCGCCGGGCGCACCACCAGCTTCTTCACCGGCTCGACCTTCGCGGGCATCGCCCCGCGCGGGCCCTGCTTGAAGCGCAGCTCGGTGACCTCCACCCCGGCCACCACGCGCCGCACCCTCGCCAGCAGCTGCTGCCTCTGGGCGTGGAGTTCTTGCAGCCAGGTGGTGTTGCGCACCCAGACCGTGAGCACCCCGGAGCGCAGCGAGACCGGCTGCGTCGCCGCGGCGATGTCCGGGCCGACGGCCTCCTCCCAGGCGGGCCAGACCCCGAGCGCCTGACGCACCCTCGACGGGTCACGGATCGCCTCGGCCAGCAGGGTGCCGATGTGCGCCGTGCCGATGGGCTCGTAGCGGTCGTTGCGCCGCAGCTTCACCGCCCGGCCTCCTCACCCCGCCACGCCTTCGCGAAGGCCGCGGCCCTCGCCGCGTCGATGGGGCCGCCCGCGCGCCCGCCCTCTCGCAGCGCGCTGCCGACGATGACCCCGTCGGCCAGCGCCGCCCACCGGGCCGCGGTCTCGGCGCGCACGCCGCTGCCGAGCCACACCGGGTGGCTCGGGACCGCCCGCTTCACCCTCGCCACCAGGCGCTCGTCGGCCTCCGCGCCGGTGCGCACGCCGGTCACCACCACCACGTCGGCGAGGGCGCGCTCGACCACCTCCACGGCCTCCTCGGCCACGGCCTCGTCGCCGTTCGCGCCCAGCGAGGTGGAGTGCTTCACCCCGACGTCGGCCACGATGCCGACGCCCGCCGCGTCGAGGTGGCGCCGCATCCGGAGCAGCCTCGCCGAGTCGGTCTGGATCACCCCCTGGTCGGCCACCCGCGCGCCAGCGAGGATGTTCACCCGGATGAAGCGGGCCTCGGTCGCGACCGCCACCGCCAGCGCCGAGGCGCCGTCGTTGCGAAGGATGTTTACCCCGACGGGTAAGCCCGAGGCCGACCGGGCGACCCCCACGAGCACCGCCATCGCCGCGACGGTCTCCGGCGGAACCGCGTCCCGGTAGAAGGGCGCGTCGCCGAAGTTCTCGACCAGCACGGCGTCGAAGCCCGCCGCGGCGAGCGCGAGGGCGTCCTCGGCGGTGCGCGCCCGAAGCGAGGCCATCGTGAGCGACGAGCGGGGCGACCCCGGCAGCGGGTTGAGGTGGATCACGCCCACCAGCGCGGGACCGTTCTCACGAAAGCGCATGCCTCACGTTGTCCCACCGTGGGCGTCGTGCCCGCAACTCCGCGGCACCGACCGGACCGTCGTCGCCCCCTTTGGTGCGCCCTCGGAGCGATTCCGATAGATTCCGCGGCGATGATGCTTCGCGCCCGACATGCTTGCGTCCTTGGCCTGTTCACGCTCCTCCAGGCCACGAGCCTTGGCGCGCAACCCGTGCCGCCGCCGACCCCGCCGCCGACCCCGCCCGTCGAGGCCGTGCCGCCGCCGCCGCCCGCCGAGGCTGCGACGCCGCCCGCGGAGGTTCCGCCCCCGCCGCCGCCTGCTCCTGTGCCGGTTGCCGCCGGGCCGCGCACCGCGGTCATCGATGCGGCGCCCATCGGGGTCGACGCCGCAGCCGGGCGATACGTCACCAACGTGCTGCGAGAGGCCATCGCCGCGATGGGCTTCCAGGTGGTGCCGCAGGCCGAGCTCTACGACGCCGCGAGGCGGCTCGCGCTACCCTTCCCTGTGCCCGCCGACGGGATCTTCACCCTCGAGCGCGCCCTCCAGACGCCGCTCGCGGTGACCGCGGAGGTGCGCGCGGCGCAGGGGCAGTACGTCGTCCACCTTCGCGTGCGCGTGGCCGTGGAGCCCGAGGAGCGCACCCGCGACGTGACGGCGACGCAGTTCCAGCTCGGCGCCGCCATTCGCGAGGCGCTGCCGCCGCTGCTCGTTCCGCCGAGGGTCGGCCAGGCCCCCGCGGGAGAGCGGCCCGTCAGCCTGGGCGAGCCCTCCGCCGTCGACGCCTCCGCCGCGCCGCCCGCGAGCGCCCCTGCCCGACGCCGACGACGCCTCCGGGCGCACCCCCAGCGCTGGGAGCTCAGCGTCGGCGCCATCGCCGCGCTCGGACCGGGTCGCGACGGCTTCGTCAACGCCCTCGTCGCCGCGCGCGTCTCCTACTTCCCCAAGGACCGCCTGGGCTTCTCTCTCTCCGTCGACTACGTGAACCTCCGCGGGCGGGACGAGCGCGTCTCCAACGTGCTCTTCCTCGTCGGCGTCGAGACCGCGGTCGACCTGCTCCCCGCCCGTCGGGTCTTCATCCCGCTGCGCGCCGAGATCGGGTACCTGCCGCAGAACGGCCCCGTGTTCAGGCTGACCGCGGGGGTGAGCTTCTCGCTCTCGCGCAGGGTGCGGCTCAACCTCGACCTGCTCTCCCCCACGCTCTGGGTGCTGCCCGAGACCACGCCGGTCACGCTCGACCTGGGCGCCCACCTGGTCGTCGGGCTCTGATCGGTCCACCCTCTCCGCTCGAGGGAGACCCGGAAGCCGTGTTGAGGTTGTGCGCACTGTGCGGTGAGGAGGTCCCCCGGGGCTGCGCGTGCCCGCGCTGCGGCGCCCCGGAGCCTCGCTGGGAGCCCGCGCCGCGCACCTTCGGCGACCTCCTCGGCAAGCTCTTCCTCTGGATCATCGGGACCATCTCAGGCCTCGCGTGCCTGCTCGCGGCCTTCGCGTTGCTCCACGGCTGGATAGGGCCCGGCCTCGGGCAGCGCATCCTCCAGGTGGTGATCGGGATCATCGTCGTCGGCGCCGGCGTCCCGGTCGGCCTCGGCCTGATCTGGGGCAGCGCCATCAGCCTCTTCGAGCGCTCGTGGATGCACCCGGCGATCAACGGTCGCAGCGCGGCGGCGACCACCCGCCTCGGGCGAGTGATCTCCGCGAGCGGCGGCGGTCGCTACCCCGGCCCGGCGCTTACCATCCCCGGTAACGCCCTCTCCGCCCTGGAGGCCTTCGGGCACTACGGGGCGCTGCGCACCGAGATCCCGCCGGTCCACGGGCTGCGCGGTAGTCCTCCCCGGGTCGACGTGGCGCTGCTCGCCACGCTGCTCTCCCTCGCCGGGCGACAGCGGGTGCAGCTCCGGGTGACCCGCGACGTGAACTGGTCGCACAACGGCAAGAAGCTCACCCGCCAGGAGCACCCCGTCGGCCTCGAGCTGCGCCGCACCGACGCGCTGCCCGGCTCGGCGAGCAGGGACTTCCTGGAGGCCCGGCTCCTCGACGCCATCGAGGCGCCGACGGTGACCGTCGCGCAGGCCGAGCCGCTCCAGCCGTACCGGGCCGCGGCGGCCGTCGCCGAGACCTCCCAGGAGGCCCCCTGGGTGCGGCTCCCGAACGCGGTCTGCGCGATGTCGAAGGGCGAACCGCGATACCGCCGTGAGACCCGGGTGCGGCTGGAGTCGATGCTCCCTCCTGGCGTTGAGCTTCGGCCAGCCGAGATCGTCCGCGCGGAGATCGTGGCGATGCTGGAGGCCTCCGGCGATCCAGTCATCGGCGGGGTGATGCTGCGCCAGATCGAGCTGGGCTTCGCGATGCGCGGCCCGGCGCCCTCGCTCTAGGCCCCGCCGGGGGTCATCGCCGGACAGGCAACGTCCCGTGCGCCGACGCAAGGCGTTGCGGGGTCAGTAGGGTGCGCTTAGGTTCCGCCCCCGTTTTGTCGGAGGAGGTTCTTGGAGATGGCGCTCGATCCGGTCTCGGTCATCGCAGAGGAGTTGGGGGTCGCGTCGCGCGGCGTGCACGCGGTGGTCGAGCTGCTGCTCGGCGGGGCGACGGTGCCCTTCATCGCCCGCTACCGGAAGGAGGCCACCAACGGCCTCGACGAGGTGCAGATCCGCACCATCGAGGAGCGCCACGCCTACCTGAAGGAGCTCGAAGAGCGCCGCGCCGCGGTGCTCGAGGAGATCGGCAAGCAGGGCAAGCTCGACGACGCCCTGCGCGACCGCATCAACGCGTGCCGCACCAAGGCCGAGCTCGAAGACCTCTACCTGCCCTTCAAGCCCAAGCGCCGCACCCGCGCCATGATCGCCCGGGAGAAGGGCCTCGACCCCCTCGCCCAGCGCATCGCGGCGCAGTCCGAGGAGGGCGATCCGCTGGCGGAGGCCGAGCGCTTCGTCAACGCCGAGAAGGGCGTCGGCACGGTGAAGGAGGCGCTGCAGGGCGCGAGGGACATCGTCGCGGAGTCCGTCGCGGAGACCCCCGCCGTGCGCAGCTGGGCGAGGGAGCTGTACCTCGACGAGTCGGCGCTGGTGGTGACCAAGGCCCCGGACGTGAACGCCCCGACGAAGTTCGAGGCCTACTACGACTTCCGCGAGGCGGTGCGCACGCTGCCTTCGCACCGTTTTCTCGCGGTGCGACGCGGCGAGGCGGAGAACGTCCTGCGCTCGGAGCTGGAGGTCGACACGGCGAGGTGCATCGCCCACCTCGGGGTGCTCGCGGGCCGACGCCCGGCCTCGCCGTGGCGGGAGCAGCTCGAGCTGGCGGTGACCGACGCGTGGAAGCGCCTCGTGGCGCCCTCCATCGAGAGCGAGGTGCGCGTCGAGCTCAAGCTCCGCGCCGACCGCGGCGCCGTCGACGTCTTCGCGCAAAACCTCCGGGCGCTGCTGCTCGCGGCCCCCTTCGGCGCCCGCACGGTCATCGGCATCGACCCGGGGCAGCGCACGGGCTGCAAGGTCGCGGTGGTCGACGCCACGGGCCGGCTGCTCGACCACACGCTGCTCCACCTGGTGCAGGGCGACGCGGCGGTGGCGCGGTCGAGGGAGATCCTGCTGGGCCTCGTGGCGAAGCACCACCCCGCGGCGGTGGCGGTGGGCAACGGCACCCACGGGCGCGAGACCGAGGCCTTCGTGCGCGAGGTGCTGGGCGCCTCCGGGGGAGTCTTCACGGTGATGGTGAGCGAGTCGGGCGCGAGCGTGTACTCGGCCTCGGACGTCGCCCGGGAGGAGTTTCCCGACCTCGACCTCACGGTGCGCGGGGCCATCTCCATCGCCCGGCGGCTGCAAGACCCGCTCGCCGAGCTGGTGAAGGTCGACCCGAAGTCCATCGGCGTGGGGCAGTACCAGCACGACGTCTTCCAGGCGCTGCTCGCGCGCAAGCTCGACGAGGTGGTGGAGAGCTGCGTGAACTCCGTCGGGGTCGAGCTCAACACCGCGAGCGCGCCGCTGCTCTCTCGCGTGGCGGGCATCGGGCCGACGCTGGCCCGGCGCATCGTGTCGCACCGCGAGACCGCCGGGGCGTTTCGCTCCCGCAAGCAGCTGCTGGACGTGGCGGGCCTCGGGCCGAAGACCTTCGAGCAGTGCGCGGGCTTCCTCCGGGTGCGCGACGGGGCATCGCCCCTCGACGCGTCGGCGGTGCACCCGGAGCGCTACCCGGTGGTCGAGAGCATGGCGAAGGACCTCGGCACCGACGTGGGCACGCTGGTCGGCAACGCGGCCCTCGCGGCCAGGGTGCAGTGGCAGAAGTACGTCTCCGGCGACCTCGGGGAGTTCACGCTGAGGGACATCCTCCAGGAGCTTCAGAAGCCGGGCCGCGACCCTCGCGCGGACTTCGAGGCGCCGAAGTTTCGCGACGACGTGCGCTCGCTCAACGACCTCAAGCCGGGCATGGCGCTGGAGGGCATCGTCACCAACGTCACGGCCTTCGGCGCCTTCGTGGACATCGGGGTGCACCAGGACGGGCTCGTCCACGTCTCGCAGCTCTCCGACCGCTTCGTGCGCGACCCGGCGGAGGTCGTGCGCGCGGGCGACAAGATCAAGGTGCGGGTGGTCGAGGTCGACCTGGTGCGCAAGCGCATCGCCCTCACGGCGAAGTCCGGCCCCATCGCCGCGAAGCCCGCGGGCGGAGCGCCGTCGCAGCAGCAACAGCAGGGGCCGCGAGGCGGTCAGGGCGGTCGGCAGCAGCAGCAGGCTCCGCAGGCGCCGAAGCAGGAGTTCAAGAACAACCCCTTCGAGCGCCTGCTGAAGCGCTGATCCCTCGGCTCACCCCCCCCACCGCTCGACGTCCCCGGGTCAGGGCTCTAGACGGAGCCCATGATCACTCGCGCGACCATCCTCATGCTGGTCCTCTGCGGATGCTCGTCGACGCCGAGGCCCGTGACCATTCCAGAGCCCGGCCGGGTCGTCTGGGAGCAATGCCACGCCGACCTGGTGCAGTGGTGCCGTCAGCGCAGCCACGGCGACGCCCAGCAGACCGCCACGTGCGAGCAGGACCGGGCCAACGAGTTCGCCGGGCTCATCACCGACCAGGCCCGCCGGGAGTACCTGGGCACCCACGGCTGCCCGATCTGATCCACCGCCCCTCTTCCTAGCCCTTCAGCCCACGCTCCAGCCGGTCGAGCTTCCTCAGCGACGGAAACCACCGCGCCCACAGCCCCACCACCAGCAGCGTCCCGAGGCCGCCCACCACCACGGCGCGCACGGGCCCCAGCCACTCGGCCATCAGCCCCGACTCGAACTCACCGAGCTCGTTCGAGGCGCCCACGAAGACCTGGTTCACCGCGCCCACCCGGCCTCGCATCGCGTCCGGCGTCGCGAGCTGCACCGCGTGCTGGCGCACCACCACGCTGATCATGTCCGAGGCCCCGAGCACCACCAGCATCGCGATCGACAGCCACAGGTTGCGAGAGCACCCGAAGGCCACCGTGGCCACGCCGAAGATCGCCACGCTGGCCAGCATCCAGGGCCCCGCCCGCCGCACCAGCGGCCGGTAGGCGAGCCACACCGCCATCCCCGTCGCCCCCAGCGCGGGCGCGCTGCGCAGGAGCCCCAGCGACCAGGCCTCGGCGTGGAGGATGTCGCGCGCGAACATCGGCATCAGCGCGACGGCGCCGCCCAGCAGCACCGCGAAGAGGTCGAGCGAGATCAGCCCCAGCACCAGGCGGTTCTCGCGGACGTAGCGAACGCCTGCCAGGAGCTCGGTCCACGAGCGGGCGCGCGCGGTCGGAGGGCGCGAGGAGGGCAGCGGCTGCACCCGCAGCACCAGCGCCGCGGCGGTGGCCGAGCCCGCCATCGCCACCAGGTACACCACCGCCGGGCCGCCGAGGCCATAGAGCAGACCGCCGAGGGAGGGGCCCACGATGGTCGCCAGCTGCCATGTGGTGGAGCCCCAGGAGATGGCGCTGCCCAGCACCTCGTCGGGCACGAGGTTGGGCAGGAGCGCCTGCGACGCGGGCCCCGAGAAGGCTCGCGCGACGCCCAGCAGCACCAGCACCGCGTAGATGGGAGCGACGGAGGTAATACCCTGCCGGGTAAGGAGGAAGAGCGCCGTCCACCCGAGGGCGACCAGCGAGTGGCAGGCGACCACCACCCGCCGACGGTCGAAGCGGTCGGCGACGGCGCCGCTCACCAGCGCCAGGCCCACCGCGGGCAGAAACTGCGCGAGCCCGATGTACCCGAGGTCGCGCGCCCGGTGCGTGGTCGCGTACACCTGCCAGCCGATGGCCACGCTCGCCATCTGCGTGCTCAGCACCGAGCTCAACCTGGCGAGCTGGTAGCGCCGAAACGACACGAAGCCGAAGGCCGCGAGAGCCCCACCGGGCTCAGACACCGGTGCTGATCCTCCCCGCGAGGAGCAGCGCCTCGGCGAGCTCCAGCGCGTCCGCGGGCCAGAACTCCATCGGCCTCGGTCGGCGCGCGCCCGCCTCGCGCAGGGCCCTGCACACGAGCAGCTTGTTGCGCCAGCGCGACGGCACCGCCTCGCGCCCGTGGATGGCCCCGAGCAGCGCGCCCGCGATGGCCGCGTTGGTGTCCGTGTCGCCGCCGCGGCCCACGGTGTCGACCACCCCCTCCTCGAAGGAAGGGGCGCTCAGCGCCTGGTGGAAGGCGTTGTGGAACGCGATGCGCACCCACCCCATCTGCCGGTAGTACTCGTCCGGCGGGCCCAGCCTCGCCGCCTCCAGCATCTCCGCCACGCCGGGGTCGCGCCCTGGCTTCCGGGCCTCGTCCATCGCGAAGCCCCACGCCGCCTCGCCGTCGCCGCCTCGCGCGATGACCTCGGCGATGGCCCGGACGTACGCCGCGCAGGCGTCGCGGCAGAGGGGGTGCGGGTGCGTGAGGGTGCTGTTTTTCGAAACCATACGCACCACACCCACCGGGTCGGCCGCCCCGAAGATCGCCAGCGGAGAGACGCGCATCAGCGACCCGTTGGCCTGGCTCTCCGTGGACGCCGCGGCGAGCACCCGCTGGAGGCGCAGCGACGGGTCATCGACGCGTACGCCCGGGGCCAGCGCGGCGGTGATGGTTCCGCCCCGGTCGAAGGGGTTGGAGGCGATCCAGTGGACGTAGCCCTCGACGACCTTCTCCCGGTCGAAGGCCCCGTCGCGCACCAGCACCCGGGCCAGCATCAGCGCCAGCTCCGAGTCGTCCGTCGCCTGGCCCGCGAAGGTCATCCAGTGCCCGTGGTCGCTGAGCTCCCTCACCCCTCCAGGGCTCTCCCTACGGATGCGCTCCGCCGACTGGAACTCCACCTGCCCCCCGAGCGCGTCGCCCACCAGCTGCCCCAGCCAGCACCCTTGAGCCCTCGACAGGAGCGCGGCGTCCGCGACGTGCCTCCCGGGCTTCAGCTTCGCGAGCGGGAGCCACCCCCGCTGCCCGGGCGTGTACACCTCGTGCCACGCGCGGCCCACGAGCGCCGCCACCGCCCGGGGCGCTCCCCCGAAGGCGATGACGGTCTCCATCTCCGCGAGGCGCGAGTAGGTGATGGCCGCGCCGCCCTGGTCGATCACCTCGCCGCGCGCCGCCCGCAGCAGGGCCTGGCCCGCGCAGAGGTCCCACGGCGACGGGCTCGCGAGCGTGACGGCGGCGACCCCCTCCCCCGCGGCCACGAGGGCGAAGCGGTAGGCGATGCTGGTCAGCGGCCGGTAGCGCCCGGGGTAGACGCAGCGCGCGTTGGCCTCGGCGCAGCGGTCGGCGTGCTGCGAGACGAACACCGGCGCGCCCTCGTCGAGGGTGAGCTCCGCGAGGTCGGTCGACAGCGCGACGCCGTTGCGGGTGAGCGGGCCGCAGCCCTCGGCCCAGGCGAAGAGGTCGCCCCCGTCGTCGGGGTACGCGTAGGCGAACACCACCCCCAGCGAGGGAACGCCCTCGACGAGCAGCCCGATGGACACCGCCGCCCCGCGAAAGCCCTGCAGGAAGGGGCGCGTCCCGTCGTTGGGGTCGACCACCCAGCAGCGGGCCTCGGAAGGGTCGGAGGCGGGAGTGAAGCCGGTCTCCTCGCCGCGCCAGTGCCAGGGGAAGCGCTCGAGCAGGGCCCCCCGAAGGAAGACCTCCACCTCCCGGTCGATGTCCGCCGAGTCGCCCCCTCCCCTCGGGCCGCCCTCCCGGTGAAACTCCTCGAGCAGCCGCCGTCCTGCCTCCTTCGCGGCCTCGACGGCGGCCTCCAGTGCGTCGGCGAGCGGCGGTCTCGATGGTTCCATTCCGCGTGTCATCATGCTGGCTGACGCGATGTTGTCACGCCGGAAAACCTTCGGGCTCCCGCGGCGTCCATAAGCCACCGATGAGCAACTCCCCCGCCCTCCGCACGGCCCTGATCGCCGCCCTCGCCGCGGTCGCGTTTACCGTTCCCGGTAAGGCCCAGGTGTCCCCGCCGGGCAGCCCACGGGTGCTCGCGGTGCTCCAGGAGCTGCGCGCCTCGGTGCGCGACACCCGCTACGACCACCAGACCCGCATCGACCCCCGCTCCGGGCGCTACCACTTCGACTGCTCCACCATGGCCGCGTGGGTGCTCGGCCGCGCCGCTCCCCGCGCCCGGGCGGCGCTCCCCGGCGGCCGTCCCCTCGCGGTGGACTTCTGGCGGGCCATCCGCGACGCCCCCACCGCCCGCCCCCGCAACGGCTGGCTGAGGGTGCCGCGCATCGCCGACGCCCGGCCCGGCGACGTGCTGGCCTGGCCGCGGCCCCGGTGGTTTCGCTCCAACAACACCGGCCACGTGGCCTTCGTGGCCGAGCCCCCGACGGTGACCGCGCGGGGCGTGCTGGTGCGGGTCACCGACGCGACCTCCGTGGGCCACCAGGACGACCCCCGCAACCGGCAGGGCGGCCCCACGGGCTTCGGCGACGGCACGCTGCTCATCTCGATCGACCCGGCCACCGGCGAGGGCACCGCCTACGGCTGGATCGGGGTGCACACCCCCGACGAGTGGATGATCGCGACGCCGGTGCGGGTCGGCCGCGCGGTGCGCTGACCCGCTACGGCACCACCGGCGGCGCGGCGAAGGCCTGGAGCAGCGCCATCAGCGAGGTGATGGTCGACTCCACGCGGTGGAAGGGTCCGATCGCGGGGTCGAGCTCGCCGGTGGTGCGGAGGTCACCGCGGCGGTCTCGCCCCTCGGCGTAGTGGGTGATGAGCTCGCGGAGGTTGTTGAAGGTGCCGCCGTGGCCCCACGGGCCGGTGCGCGAGACGTTGCGCAGCGAGGGCGTATGAAACTGCCCCCGCATCGACTCCACCGGAGTGAGCCGCCGGAGGTGGGCGCCGGTCGAGGGCGAGTCGCTGAAGACCCCGTCGGCGCGGAAGGGGCTGCCGCGCAGCGCGTCGACGCCCTCGAAGCGCCCGAGGTCGGGCTGCAGGTCGATGCGCCCGCTGTCGAAGTGGATGTTGTGGAAGCTGTCGTCGGAGAGCGAAGGGCCGTGGTGGCACTGCGCGCAGCCGGACTCGAAGTAGATCCCCAGGCCGTCGCGCGCGGCGACGGGGAGGGCGCCGATCTCGCCGCGGGCGTAGCGGTCGAAGGGCGACTCGCCCTGGGTCACGGTGCGCTCGAAGGCGGCGATGGACTTACCCACGTTGGTAAAGATCCGATCGACGGCCCGGCGGTCGTCGGCGCTCATGGCCTCCCAGGGGGCTGCCCCGGCATGCCCGCGGCGGGGAAGCGCGCCCGGTCTTCGAGCGGCGGGAGGGCGCCATACACCGCGGTGTATTCGGTGGCGTAGCGCTGGGCGATCGCCTGGGCGACCCCGAGGCGGGTGAAGCCCATCTCCCGGGGGTTCTCGAAGGGGCCGAGGGCCTGCATCCAGGCCGAGTCGGCGCGCCCGTCCCAGAACTGCCAGCGCTGCCCGGAGGCCGCGAGGACGCTGGGCGCGTTGCGGTCGCCGAGGGCCACGCCGGTGCTTCGGGCGTTGCCGTCCGCGAGGCCCATGGCGGGGTCGTGGCAGCGGGCGCAGGCGACCTCGCCGCTGGCCGACAGGCGTGGGTCGAAGAAGAGCGCGCGGCCGAGGGCGGCGGCGCGGGGGTCGTCGGCGAAGGCGTTGGTGGGGTCGGCGGGCGGTCGGGCGAGAGGCGCCATCGCCTGGACCATCTCCCACGCGTCGAGCGGGAGGCGGTCGTCGTAGCGCGCGGGGGCGGGGCGCGTCGGTCGGGCGCGTCGGTCGAGACGAGCGAGCGCGTCGGCGACCTCGTAGGGCAGGTCGTGGGTGTCGGGCGCGTCGAAGAACTTCAGGTAGCCCATGGTCCGAGGGTCGACGAGCAGCAGCAGGGGCAGGTGCTGCGGGCCGATGGAGAGCGCGCGCCACGTCGGGGCGTCGGATCGGGCGAGCGCGGTCGGAGGGGCGTCGTAGCGGGCGCGCCAGTCGGCGAGGTCGCGGTCGTCCGGGGGCTGGTTGTCGGCGGCGCTCACCAGCACGTCGACGACGTCGAGGCGCGACGCCTCGGGGAGTTCCAGCAGCCGGCGGGTGTGCGCCGCGTGGTGCTGCGAGGGCCCCGACCAGGCCGCCATCAGACGCACCACCAGCAGCCGTGGCTCCGCGGCGCAGGGGGTGTAGTAGCGGCCGAGGCGGAGCGGCCCGTCGGAGGTGGGGAGCGTGAGGTCGGGGAGCGGGGTCTCGAAGGAGATCTCCGGGACCTCGGGGTAGGGAAGCGCGCCTCCGTCGGGGCAGCGGTCGGAGGAGCGGGGGATCCGCGGGGCGTCGACGCCGGCGTCGTGGGCCTCGTGGGTGACGTCCGCGAGAGCGTCCATCGGCGTGACGGCGGCGTCAGGCGTCGCGGTCGGCGAGGAGGAGCACCCGAGGATCAACAACGCGGCGAGCGGGATACGTCGAAGCACGGTGGATCTTCTATGCACCATCGCAGGTCAGTCGACACCGCCTGTCGGTCACTGGACACTTGCGCAGCCATCGCCCGATGGGTCATCAACGGAGATCTATGGACCGACCGCGCCGTCCGCTCCTGCGCGTGAGCGTCCTCGTGGCGCCGACGGTCGAGCTCCGCCTCGACGAGGAGTCGGCCTTCTCGGCGCTGGGCGCGGTGCATGACGCGCGGCAGGCGCTGCGGTCGCTCCCGACGCCTCCCTCGGCGCTCATCGACACGCTCGCCCTTCACGAGCGCGAGCTCGGCGTGGCGATCGGGGCCGAGCGGGCCCGCGCGTGGCTGAAGGGGCGGCCCGCGCGGTAGGCCTTCGACGCGCTACTCGGCGGGCAGGCCCCGCAGCGCGCGGTCGTGAAAGAGCAGCATCTCGACCCCGCCTGGTCCCCGGTTGAAGACGTAGTCGTGCGGACCGGCGACGACGCGCAGGTCATGGGCGATGCCGCGAGCCCGCATGGCCGCGTCGAGGGCCGAGACGTCGCGGCGGTACACGTCGCCTCGGGAGGTCACCAGGCGCACCCGCTGCGGCGGACGCGACGGAGAGGGGACGTAGCGGGAGAGCACCCGGTCGATGCGGCCGCGCACCGCGGGCTGAAGCGCCCCCACGACGCCGAACACCTCCGGGTGAGCGAGTCCGATCTCCAGGGAGTGGAGGCCGCCGAGCGAGACGCCGTCGATGCCGGTGGCGGCGCGGTCGGCGAGCACCGGGAGCTCCCGGCGGGCGCGTGGCACGAGGGTCTCGACCACCCAGCGGTCGAAGCCGGACTGTAGCGTCCCCGCGTCGGCGCCGAGGACGTCCGGGGTGAAGGGCGCGACGACCACCATCCCTCGGTAGGGGCGCGCCGCGAGGTCGCGACGAAGCTGCTGGAAGCGGCCGTCGTCGACGTGCCCGAGGAAGGCCTCGCGGCGCAGCGAGCGCATGCGGAGCTCACGGTCGGAGGCGCCCAGCTCGTAGTCGCGCGACCAGCCGAAGGCCCCTCGCTCGACGCCTCGCAGCGTCTCGCCCCAGCCGTGGAGGGCGAGGAGCAGCGGGAGCCGGGCCCCCTGCGGGGCGCCAGGGGGCAGCATCACGACGGCGCGCATCGGGCCCACCGGCGTCTGGGGGAAGTCCCAGAGGACGGTGCGAAGCGAGCCGGGGCGGGGCGGGGTTTGGGCGCTGGCGAGGAGGCGGGAGAGGACGATCAGACCGACGCCCATCGCGAGGGCGACGAGCGTCGGGGCGCTGATCCGCGCGCGTCGTCGGCGCGGACCCATCGCCGATCAGAGGCCCCGGCAGGCCCCGAACACGCAGAACTGCCGGGCGCCGCAGCGGACGTTGCAGCGGCCGCAGTTGTTGGGATCGAAGTTGGTGTTGGTGCACCGGCCGCCGCAGAGGGAGTTCTGCGGGGGGCAGCTGCACCGGCCGCCGATGCAGCCCTGCGTGGCGGGGCACGCGTTGCCGCAGGCGCCGCAGTTGGCCGCGTCGTTGTTGGTGTTGATGCACCGGCCGCCGCACGCCGAGAGCGGGGCGTTGCAGGCGCAGGCGCCGCCGCGGCAGGCGAAGGTCGCCGGGCAGGCGGTGCCGCAGGAGCCGCAGTTGGTCGGGTCGTTGTTGGTGTTGATGCACCGGCCGCCGCAGCTCGAGAGCGGCGCCGAGCAGGCGCACCGGCCGCCCACGCAGGCCTGCGTGGCGGGGCACGCGTTGCCGCAGCCGCCGCAGTCGAGCGGCGAGCTGTTGATGTCCACGCAGAACCCGCTGCAGAGCACCGTCGAGCCCGGGCAGGCGCAGCGGCCGCCCACGCAGGGGGTGCCCGCCGGGCAGGCGGTGCCGCAGCCGCCGCAGTTGCGCGGGTCGGTCTGCAGGTCGACGCAGTTGGTCCCGCACGAGGTGCGCGGCGCGGTGCAGGTCATCACCGCCTGGCAGACGCCGGCGGTGCAGGTCGCGCCCATGGCGCACGCGTTGCCGCACCGGCCGCAGTTGTTGGGATCGCTCTGGGTGTCGACGCACCGGCCCGAGCAGGTCGAGCGGGGCGGCGGGCAGGGCGAGCCGCACACGCCGTTGATGCACACCGCGCTGCCCGCGCAGGCGTTGCCGCAGCCGCCGCAGTTGGACGGGTCGGTCAGCGGGTCGGTGCAGCCGGATCCGCACTCGAGCTGCGGCGCCATGCAGCGCGTGGTGCAGGCCCCGGCGACGCAGGTCGAGCCCGTCGGGCAGGCGTTGCCGCAGCGCCCGCAGTTGCTCGCGTCGTTGGTCGGGTTGACGCAGGTGCCGTTGCAGGAGATCTGCGGCGCCGCGCAGGCGGTGCCCATGCAGGTGCCTCCGGCGCACATCTCACCGGCGGCGCAGCGACGCCCGCAGGCGCCGCAGTTGCGCGGGTCGTTGATGATGTCGGTGCAGCCCGTGCTGCAGATGGTGCGCGGGGGCATGCAGCCCGGAGGGGACCCGCAGCGGCCGAGGAGGCAGATCTGGCCCGACCCGCAGCGGTTGCCGCACGAGCCGCAGTTGGACGGGTCGATGCGGTAGTCGGTGCAGCCGCCGTTGCACTGGACGAGCGGCGCGTTGCAGCGCGCCTGGCAGCTCCCGAAGGAGCAGAGCGTCCCGGCCGGGCAGACGTTGCCGCAGGAGCCGCAGTTGTTCGGGTCGTTGAGGGGGATGACGCAGGTGCCGCCGCAGCGCGCGAGCGGCGTCGGGCAGGTGAGCGTGCAGGTGCCGAGGCCGCAGGCCGCGCCCGCCGGGCAGACGTTGCCGCAGCGGCCGCAGGCGCTGGGGTCGTTCTGGAGGTTCACGCAGCGGTCGCCGCAGAGGACGTTGGGCGCGGGGCACGAGGTCTGGCAGCGGCCCGCGACGCAGGTCGAGCCCGCGGTGCACGCCACGCCGCAGCCGCCGCAGTTGGCGGTGTCGTTCTGCGGGTTGACGCAGCGGCCCGAGCAGTTGAGCTGCCCCTCGTCGCAGAGCGACGAGCAGGTGCCCGAGGTGCAGACCGAGTCCGCGCGGCAGGCGACGCCGCAGCCGCCGCAGTTGGCGCGGTCGCTGCGGATGTCGACGCAGGTGCGGCCGCAGAGGGTCTGGCCCGGCGGGCAGACGGCCCGGCACGCGCCGCCGATGCAGCTGTCGCTGGAGGAGCAGGCGATGCCGCAGCCGCCGCAGTTGAAGCGGTCTTCGGTGAGGTTGACGCAGGCGCCCGCGCAGTCGGTGAAGGGCATCGGGCAGGTCGGGAGGCACATGCCCATGGCGCAGCGCCCGCCGCCGCAGCTACGGCCGCAGGAGCCGCAGTTGTTGGGGTCCGCGAGGAGGTCGAGGCAGCGCCCGTTGCAGAGCGAGAGCGGCGCGCTGCAGGTCATCGGGATGTCGATCGGCGGCACGTCGAAGCCGGGGATGTCGATCGACGGCACGTCGAAGCCGGGGACGTCGAAGCCGGGGACGTCGAACTCGGGGACGTCGAACTCGGGAACATCGAGGTCAGGGACGTCGTTGAAGGGCACGTCGGGCTGGTCGCCGTCGGGCAGCGGACCACCGTCCGGAACGTCGACGGCCGGTGCATCGACCGCCGGGACGTCCGGTCGGAAGGCCGAGTCCGGGTCGTAGTCCCCGTCGAGCTCTGAGCGACCACAGCCGATCACCGTGAGGGCGACGAGCACACAACCGAGACTGGCGATCCGTAGATGGCGCATGGACTCCCCTCCTGCTGGGAGCTGATGGATGGCGCGTTCGGAGCGACGATCAGCGGCGATCATCGCGACTCCCGCACCGGGCGGATGGGACTATGCGCCAATCCCCTGGGAAGGGTAAAGCGAGGCTGTGGCTGGCCCTCTGCTGAACATGATCCGCTACGCGCGGCCCGGAATCCTCACCTCCCTCGCGGCCGCGACCCTGGGCCTCCCATCGTCGAGCTTCGCGCAGTGCCGCGTGGTGCCGGGCGCCGACGGGGCGCTCTCGACCTTCCTGGTGCGCGGCGGCGTGCGCGTCGGGCCCATCGCCGCCCGACCGACGCTCCGCGCCTCGCTGGGCCTCGCCCTCGACCGCGCGGTGGCGACGATCCCCTCCCTCGACGCCCCGGGCTGGCGTAGCGCGTCGAGCGCGGACGCCTCCCTCGACCTCGGTCGCGTCGTCGGCGGCCGGGGGCCTCGCTCGGCGCACGCGTCCATCCGCGCGGAGGTCTCCACCGCGGGCGATCGCTGGCTCTTCGTCGGGAGCGACGACGCCGTCGCCGTGCACGTCGACGGCCGCGAGGTGTACCGCCGCGCGCTGCCGAGGCGGTCGCGCGAGGACGACGACATGGTCCGCGTGCCGCTCTCGCCGGGCGCCCACACGCTGGCCTTCACGGTCGTCTCTCGCTCCGACCTCGACCTCTTCGTCCGCCTCACGGGGCCTGACTTCCGCCCCGACCCGACGGTCGCCCTCTCGCTCCCCTCGGTCGACGAGCCCGCCTGCGAGGCCCTCGCCGAGCGCAGCCTCCGCGCCACCTTCGCGCGCACCCCAACCGCCGACGGCACGCGCGTCGACGTGACCGTCTCCTTCCCGGGCGGCACCGCCGTGCCCGCGGCGCGCAGCCGCGCCCTCTCGCTGAGCGCCCCGGACGTCGCCCCGGTCGACGCGACGCTCTCCCTCGCCCGCCCCTCGGCGGAGCCCCTCGACGCCGCGATCATGCTCCCCCCCGCGGGCTCTCGCGTGGTGTCGCTGCGCGTGGGCAACGCCGTCCGCACGGCCCGCGTCTTCGTCGACCCCGCGGTGCGCTCGGCCCTGCTCGACGCCCACGCCGTGCTCTCCCCGCTCGACCCCTCGTACGGCGCGCTGCCCTCCCCGTGGCCGCTGCCGGCGGTGCGCGAGACCGCGGCGCTCCCGGCCGGCGCGGTCTTCTCCGTCGAGGCCACGGCGCAGCGGCTCGCTCGCCTGGTCTCCGCGGGCGACCCCGACCTCGCCCACCTCCGCGAGGAGGCCGCGACGCTGGGCTCGCTGCTGGGCCCGGTGCGCGAGGGCCGCGACCCCTACGTCGGCCGCACCGGAGCGCTGCGCCGCGCCTGGCGCTCCCCCCTCGACGGAACCCTCCAGGAGTTCTCCCTCTACGTCCCTCCGCGCTACCGCGCCTCCGAGCGCATCGCCCTCGTGGTCGGGCTTCACGGCCTCCATGGCAGCGCCCACCGGATGCTCCCGGTGCTCGTCGGCCACTACGACGAGAGCGAGGACCGCACGCGCGCCGAGCGGCACCTCCCGCCGATGCCGGACACCGGCGCGATGCTGCTGGCGCCCTACGGATACGGCGACTCGGGCTACCGGCAGCAGGGCGAGGTGGACGTCATGGCCGCGATCGACGCCGTCGCCGCTGGCTACGCGATCGACCCCGACCGCATCTACCTGACCGGGCTCTCCATGGGCGGCATCGGGGCGGCGGGGGTGGCCTTCCATCACCCCGACCGCTTCGCCGCGATCGCTCCGCTCTGCGGGTATCACAGCTATTTCGTGCGCACCGACACGCGCACCGTGCGGCGCCCGTGGGAGGTGTTCCTGATGGAGCTGCGCTCCAACGCGAGCTACGCCGAGAACGGGCTGCACCTCCCGATGTACCTGGTGCACGGCACGCTCGACCGGCCGCTCTCCAACTCCCAGGTGCTGGTCGACCGCTACCAGGCGCTCCGCTACGACGCCCAGGTCGAGTGGCCGCCGCTCGGTCACAACGTCTGGTCGCAGACCTACGCCGACGGCCGGATCGTTCCCCACTTCCTCCGTTACCAGCGCGACCCGGCGCCCCGGCGCGTGCGCTTCCGAACCCCCGAGCTGCGATGGAACCGCAGCGCGTGGGTCACCCTCGACGCGCTCCTCGCCCCCGGCACGACCGACGGCTCCCGCCTCGCGCGCACCGCCCGCTGGGGCGAGGTCGACGCCGCGGTGTCGCCCGACGGCTCCGGGCGCGTGCGAACCGACGGCATCGGGGCGATGACCCTCGATCCGCCCGCCGCGCTGGTTCGCGCGGGGGTGACGGCGCTGCGGCTCGACATCGACGGCGACCGGATGGAGCTCCCGGTGGGGTGCCCGAGCTCGCTCCGTCGCGTGGGCGGTCACTGGTCCCTCGGCCGACGGGTCTCCCTCGCCAGCGGCGGGCCCATCCGAGAGCTCTTCGACACCCCGATGCTCTTCGTCGTGGGCACCGGCGACGCCCGGGCGCTGCCCCTCTACGAGCGCGCCGCCAGGGTGTGGTCGCATCGCGCGGGCATGCCGCTGCGGTACGAGATCGTCCGCGACGACAGCTACACCGAGGCCATGGGCGAGGGCCGCACCCTGGTGCTCATCGGAACGCCGCGCGACCACCGGCTGCTCGCCCGCATCGCCGGGAGGCTCCCGGTCGGCCTCGGCGCGGACGCGATCACCGTCGGCGCTCGTCGCTTCGAGGGCGGCGACGCGGGCGTGGTCTTCGCGGCGCCCGACCCCGACCGGCCCGAGCGCTCGGTGCTGGTGATCTCCGGCCGCTCTCCGACCGCGGTGCTGCGCTCGCACTCGCTGCCCGACCTGCTGCCCGGCTACGTGGTGTTCGATGAGCGCGTGGCGGGCGCCCGGGGGCGCGTGCTGCTCGGCCCCGCGGCCTCGGTGCTCGCCGCGGGCTACTTCGACGAGCAGGGTCAGGTCGTGGGAGACGACCGCGACCCGGTGACGCCCGCCGGAGACGCCGTCGAGGAGTGAGCCGGCGCGATGTCGGCATCCGCGGCACACGGCCTCCACGCTCGGCACATCCGCCCGCCTCTCCCCCCGGCGGCGCCGAATTCATACATTGATCAGTAAACTTTCCCGGCTGCATGATGGTCGTGCTCCGGCCTCACTGCCCGCGCAGCGATGCGCGGTCATCGGGCAAGTCCGCTGGTCCGTTTGCAGAGGTGATCCCGCTATGGCTGCTCTCCCTTCAGCGCGTAATTCCTCTTCGATCGCTCCTCCGAGGCGCGTGGGTCGCCACGAGCTGCTCGCAGAGCTCGGCCGCGGGGGCATGGCCAGCGTCTACCTCGCGCGCGGCTTCGGGAGCGCCGGCTTCGAGCGCCTCGCGGCGGTGAAGCTCCTGCACCGCAACCTCTGCGCGGATCAGGACTTCGTGGAGATGTTCCTCGACGAGGCGCGGGTGGCGGCGCGGCTGCACCATCCCAACGCCACCGCGATCATCGACGTCGGGTCCGAAGGGCCGCAGCTCTACATGGTGATGGACTACGTCGAGGGCGACACCCTCCACGCCGTGCAGTGCGCCGCTACGGCGCTGCGCCGCGCGGTGCCCCTCGGCATCGCCCTGCGGGTGGTGCTCGACGCGCTCGCGGGCCTCGACGCGGCGCACGAGCTCCGGGGCCCCGATGGCGAGTCCCTGGGGTTGATCCACCGCGACGCCACGCCGCACAACATCCTCATCGGCGTCGACGGCGCCGCGCGCCTCGTGGACTTCGGCATCGCCCGCGCCGCGGGCCGCATCGGCGTCACCAGCGTCGGCGTGCTCAAGGGCAAGCTGCCCTTCATGGCCCCGGAGCAGATCCGCGGCCGCGCCGTCGACCGTCGCGCCGACGTCTTCTCCATGGGCGTGACGCTCTGGGAGACCATCGCCCTGCGGCGCTGCTTCCCCTCGCGCGAAGGGGCGCCGCTCTCTCGCCTCGCCGACGAGGGCTACCGCCCGCTGCGTGAGGTGGCCCCGCAGGTGCCCGAGGCGCTCGACGCCATCTGCCGTCGCGCGCTCGCCTTCGATCGCAACGAGCGCTTCGACACCGCGTCAGCCTTCGCCGAGGCGATCGAGGACGCCTTCCGCGCCGACCTCGCGACCCAGCGGGAGCTCGGGCAGTTCATGTCCGTCGTCGCCGCCGACAAGCTCGTCGCCGAGCGTGCGGCGGCCCGGCGCTCGTCCCACCCGATGCCCTCCCGACCGATGCAAGCATCGAGAACGCCGACGCCCGTGCCGGCGATCGACCTCCGCCCGCCGCGGGTGCCCACCTTCGGCCCTCCCGCCGCGCGACCTCTCCAGTCGCCGCTCGGCGACGGCCTCATGGACGAGGAGGACATCACCCGCATCGCGCACCCGACGCGCCCGCCTCCGGCGATCGTGAGGGAGCGTCGGCCGCTCACCCTCCCCCCTCTCCCCCCGAGGGAGCGGCCCTCCATCGCCCCCCGCAAGGCGGACGCCGCGGCCTCGGCGCTCCCGGACCTCCACACCCAGGCCTTCCCCCTCCAGCGCCCGAGGCCGTCGATCGTGCCGCGCCCGCCCGTCGAGCCGAAGTCCGAAGCGCCGTCGCTGACGCAGCCCCCGGAGGACGACGGGCGAGTCTCGGAGGTGCGCCTCGTCGTGCCCGCGGCCCTGGCCTCCGCGGTCGCGGAGTTCCACGCGGCGCCGGTGGTGCGGGAGCTCCCGAAGATCACCACGGCGCTCCAGCTCCCCGCAGCGCCCACGCCGCCAGCGAGAGCGGAGAGCTGGTTCCGCGCGCTGCTGCGACGGCTCTGGTCTCGCTCGTAGCCCTGATGAGCCCTGCGCGAGGCCGTGGAGGGTTCTGTGTGCCTGACCGCAGTGCTTGCGCCGCGTCTACCTCTCTTGCCACAGTGGCGGGATGATCGTTCGCAACGGATGGCTGGCGGGCTTCGCGATCGCCGGGATGCTCGTCGGGTGCTCGGACGGCGTCCGCCCCGGCTCGGCCACGGGTGACGTCGGCCTGGTGATCAACACCCCCGACCTCGGTCCCATCGTGCTCTCCGACGCGGGCGAGACGCTCGACATCGTAATCCCGGGCGACGCGCCTCCGACGGACTTCGGCCCGCTGCAGGACGTCGTGCAGGTCGACCGGCAGGTCGTACCCAACGACGCCGCCGACGCGGGCGCGCGCCCCGACGGCGCCGCCCCCGACCTGGTGCTGGTGACCGACACGGGCCCCGACGCGGGCCGCAGGCTGCGGTCGTTCTGCGGCTTCACCCAGGCGCAGATGCTCGCGCTCGCGGTGCGCACCGCGACGTGCTTCAACGAGCCGCCGCAGCAGGTGGTGGAGCAGATGTTCCGCCCGAGCTACTGGCAGGGAGGGATCATCCCCTCGAGGCCGTGCAGCATCCTGAACGCGGCGCTCTCCTCCAACGGCGGCTGCACGGGCTTCCTCCTCGACTCGCTCAAGATCGCGGTCGAGCCCGCGCCGGGCGGCACCTGCGCCTCCCCGGTGATCGGCTGCCGCACCCCGGCCCCGGGTCACGAGACCGCCACCACCTGCCGCAACGGGCTGATCATCTCCGAGGAGTGCCAGTACGTGACCGGCACCTCCGAGTGCCTCTCCTCGTCAGGCGCCGTCGGGTGTCGCCCTCAGCCCGTCGAGACGGCGGCCTGCTCCGAGGCCTCGCCCGCGCGCTGCTACAACGGCCGGCTGCAGCGCTGCGTGGGCGGCGCGTACGTCCACACCCTCGACTGCGACACCTCGCTCACCACCTGCGACGTGACGGCCAACAACTGCGTCGGACTCGGCGCGGCCTGCACGGGCGACACCGATCGCTGCGACGGGACGCGCATCCAGCAGTGCCGCGGCGGCCGCCTGCACTCCAACGACTGCAGCTTCCTCGTCGCTGGCAGCACCTGCCGCACCCTCGGGGGCCACTCGTTCTGCGGCACCGCCACGGAGTGCGATCCGGCCTCCTCGCCGCCCGGCGGAACCTGCGAGGGCAACACCCTGGTGCTCTGCGTCGGCGGAACCCTGCAGCGGGTCAACTGCGTCACCGCAGGCTTCCTCGGCTGCGGCGTCGGCGGATGTACCCACTGACCCATCGGCGGCGGTAGCATCGCCGCCGTGTACCGCGCCAGCCACACCCTCCTCCTCCTCGCCTCCCTCTTCACCCTCTCCCTCGGCTGCAGCGTGGGCTCCTCCGTGGTGGGCGGCCCCGCCGACGCGGCCCTGCCCTCGGACCTCGGCGACGCCTTCGACTCCGTCGACATCCCTTCTCCCCTCGACGCGCCCGACGTCCCGTCTCCCATCGACGCGCCCGACGTGACCGACGTCCCGGTCGATGCGCCCTTCCGCTGCGCGCTCGATGGGGACTGCGCGGGACGCGCCGAGGGAGCCGTGTGCGAGGTCGCCACGGGCCGCTGCGTGCGGTGCCTGGCCACCGCCGACACCTGCCCCGCGGGGCAGTTCTGCGACGGCGGCTCCAACACCTGCGCGCCCGGCTGCCGCAACGACGAGGGCTGCGCCGCGGGCGCCACCGACGCGGGGACCTCGTCGGGACGGCGCTGCGACGTCGCCACCCGCGCCTGCGTCGAGTGCCTCGCGGACGACCACTGCCCCTCCGGAACCCTCTGCGTCGGCAACCTCTGCGTGATGGGATGCAACGCCACCCGCGCCTGCCCCGCGGGCCAAGCGTGCTGCTCCGGCGCCTGCGTCGACACCCAGTCCAACATCGCCGCCTGCGGCGCATGCGACCGGCGCTGCACGATCCCCAACGGGGCCTCGTCGTGCCTCAACGGCAACTGCACCGTGGCCTCGTGCACGGCCCCCTTCGCGGACTGCAACGCCAGCGCGGGCGACGGCTGCGAGGCCAACACCCAGAGCGACCTCGCCCACTGCGGCGCGTGCAACACGGCCTGTCCCACGAGGGCCAACGCGACCGCCACCTGCGCCGCAGGTACCTGCGGCTTCACCTGCAACGCGGGCTTCGAGAACTGCGACGGCGACGCGAGCAACGGCTGCGAGGCCGACACCCGCGCGAGCGCCACCCACTGCGGCGGCTGCGGCCGCGCGTGCGCCCCGCCCAACGCGACCGGGGCGTGCGTGGCGGGCGCATGCACCGTGGGGTCGTGCGCGACGAGCTACGGCGACTGCGACGGCAACGCGAGCAACGGCTGCGAGGTGGACACCCGCACCAGCACCTCGCACTGCGGCGCGTGCGCGCGGGCGTGCCCGGCGCCCGCCAACAGCGTCCCGGCGTGCGTGGGATCGACCTGCCTCCGCACCTGCGCGGTCGGCTTCGATGACTGCGACCTCGTCGAATCCAACGGCTGCGAGACCAACCTGCGCACCAGCAACACGCACTGCGGCCGCTGCGGGCAGCGCTGCTCGCTCAGCAACGCCAGCGCGGCCTGCGAGTCCGGCGTGTGCGGGCTCACGGCCTGCGCGGCGGGCTTCGGCGACTGCGACGGCAACGCGAGCAACGGCTGCGAGGTGGACACCCGCACCAGCACCTCGCACTGCGGCGCATGCGGTCGGGCGTGCGCGGCGCCGGCCCACGCGAGCGCGACCTGCGGCAGCGGGACCTGCGGCTTCGCCTGCAACCCCGGCTTCGGCGACTGCGACGGAAACGCGGCCAACGGCTGCGAGGTCGACCTCTCGACGAGCGTGGCCCACTGCGGCCGCTGCGGCGGCACCTGCGCGACGGGCGTCTGCACCGGCGGCGCCTGCCAGCCCGCTCGCTGCGACGACCGCGTTCGCAACGGGACGGAGACGGACGTCGACTGCGGCGGAAGCTGCGCCCGCTGCGCGCTCTGCCAGAGCTGCACCGTCGGGAGCGACTGCGCCAGCGGCACCTGCGGGGCGTCGGGCCGCTGCACCTTCCGCACGGACGTGAGCATCCCCTGGTACGACGCCTGTCAGGGCCCCGACCACACGGCCAGCGTGGTGCGCGTCCCGGCGGTCCCCGCGGGCAACTATCAGGTCACCGCGCTCGGCGGCGGAGGCATCGTCTGGAGCTCCGTCTCGCTCCCCTCGACGGGGTGGGCCTGGTACATCACCTGCGAGAACTTCGCGGTGCCCGGCCTCTCCACCCCGTCGGGCACCTACTACGCCACGGCAGCGGCTGCCTTCTCAGCCCTCCCCAGCACCACCTCCAGCGCGCCCTTCACGGGCGGCGACCTGCGCTGCTACTTCGTCGACAGCGCGTGCAGCGACAACCGCGGCGGGGTGAGCTTCCGCATGGAGCGCACCTGCCCGTAGGCCCCGCGCCGCCTCAGCGGCAGACCAGCTCGACCGCCGGCCTCGCGCAGTAGCTCGCGTCGGGCTTTCCGGGCGCGGCGCTCGACGGTGAGATCCCGTCCGGCGGGCCGTGCTCGAAGCCGGGCGGGATCGCCTCCATCAACGCGAGCAGCGCGTCGTCGTCCATCGGGGTCGCGTCGGCCTTCTCCCAGTCCTTGTCGAGCCAGGGCCAGAGCGGCCCGCCGTCCTGGCAGCCGAGCACCCGCTCGCCGGGCGTGCAGGCCACCCGCACGTGGAAGTGGTCGTCGTGCGGCGCGCTGTCTCCGGGCTGCGCCAGCACCAGGTCGGCGCGCTCGACCAGCCACCCCGGGGCGCCGATGCGGCGGGCGTGGTCGAGGAGCATCGCCTTGATCCACGACGCGCAGAACACCCGGATCACGCCCGCGTGGGGGTCTTGCAGCAGCGCCTCGACGAGCCGCCAGTTGCGCTCGGCGTCGAAGCGCAGCGGCGTCGCGAGGCCGACGGAGTCGCCCGTGCGGTTGTACCGGATGAAGCCCGGCGCGATGACCGGCCGGCCGCTGGCCGCGTCGCGCGTGAAGAAGAGCAGGTCGACGTCCCGACCGTTGCGGTGCGAGTGGTGCCGGGTCACATGGCCGCCGCGCAGCCCCGAGAGGTCGCCCACCTTGAGTGGCACCGCGACGCGGTCGCGCATCATCGCTCGGGCCGAGCGGCGCACCATCCCCACGACGCGGTCGGTGCCGAAGTGCAGGCCCCCCTCGGACTCGGTGCGCAGCGCCTCGAAGCCTGGGCCGCGGTCGGGCAGCCGGACGCCGTGCGCGAGCCAGCCGGTGCTGGGCTTGCCGCGCGACCCACCCTCCGGGGACGCCGCGCCGGGCAGCAGGTGCGCGCAACCCGTCAGCGCGTGAGCCGCGAGCCCCAGGAAGAGCGAGGCGAGGCCACGACGCAGGGCGCGCGAGGAGGAGGTCACGCTCCGACGCTAGCGCCACGCCGGAATGGCCACCAGAGGGGCGTTGACGTCCATCGCCAACGCTTGACCCGCCGTGCCATCGGTCTTCATGCTCCAACGCCCTTTTTCGCTCCGAACCAACGACTGGATGATCCGCCGTGTCTATGGACCGCCTTTCTGCACATCTCGACCGCGGCTGGGACCTCCTCGGTCAGGGGGATTTCCGCGGCGCCCGCACCAGCGCCCGCCGCGCGCTGGAGATCGACCGCGACTCCCCCGAGGCGCACAACCTCCTCGGCCAGGCCGCCGCGCGCGAGGGCGACGCCGACGAGGCGCTCGAGCATTACAAGCAGTCGTACTCGCTCGACGACGGCTACATCGACCCGATGCTCAACGCCGCCGAGGTGCTCATCCACCCGATGGGGCGCTTCGAGGAGGCGATCGCCCTCTGCGACGAGGTGCTGGAGTTCGCCGAGGTGAAGGAGGAGCGCGCCGACGCGGTGCTGCTCAAGTTCGACGCGCTCCACGCGATGGGCCAGGACGACGCCGCGAGGGCGATCCTCGATGACCTCCCGGAGGGCCCTACGAGGCGCCCTTCACGGGCTACCTGGTGGGCGCGCGTGGTTCGAGGCGGAGGAGTTCGCCCGCGCCGCGACGCTGCTCACCGAGGCCGTCGTGGCGGAGCCCGACAACGCCGACGCGCACTACTACCTCGCCCTCACCCGCGACCGGCTGCGCGACTGGAAGGGCGCGACGCTCTCCTTCCTCGAGGCCCGCGAGCTCGACCTGCGCGTCCCCGCGCCGCCCTGGTCACCCGGCAAGGACCTCTTCCATCGCACCGTCGAGCGCCCCTCGGCACGCTGGAGCCCGGAGGTGTCCGCCGCGCTCGAAGGCGCCCTGGTGCTGGTCGCCGACGTGCCCGGCATGGAGGTCGTGGCCGACGGCGTCGACCCGCGCGCCTCGGTGCTCGTCGAGGGCGTCGGCCCGACGGACGGCGAGGCGGCCACCGAGGGGCCGCGCTCCTTCGTGCGGGTGTTCGTCTACCAGCGCAACGTCGAGCGCAACTGCGGGGCCCTGGAGCAGCTGGAGGAGGAGATCAGCAGCCAGGTGGCGGAGGAGGTTCGCCACCTGCTGCACGGTCCGTCGGCGGAGGACGAAGAGCTCGGCCGGCCGTCCGGCGAGCCCAACTGATCGAGAGAGAGTGGCGCTCAGCCCTCGTCGGGGCGGTCGCGCTCGCGGAGGTCGTGCTTGACCATGAGGCGCTGGAGGTGTCTGCGGTCGATGCCCGAGGTGCGCGCCGCGGCGGAGACGTTGCCCTGGTGCGTCGAGAGGAGCCTGGTGAGGTAGGTCTTCTCGAAGATCTCGGTCCAGATCTCCTTGGCGTCGTGGAAGGGGAGGTCGGTGCGGATCTCGTGGCCGCCGGGGCGTTCGAGGGTGACGTGTCCCTTCGCGAGCGCCGAGGGGTCGGGGCCGAAGACCGAGAAGCGCTCCACGAGGTTGCGCAGCTCGCGCACGTTGCCCGGGAAGTCGTAGTGCTGAAGAGCTCCATCGCGCGCGGGTCGAGCGGGCTGTACCCGGTGAGGCCCTGCGCGGCGCGGCGGCGGTTGAGATCATCGAGGATGGTGTCGACGAGCACGGGCACGTCTTCGAGCCGCGAGCGCAGCGGCGGGAGCTTCACCACCACGGCGGCGAGCCGGTAGTAGAGGTCCTGACGGAAGCGGCCGTCTTTGACCTCGCGCGGGAGGTTGCGGCTCGTCGTCGCCACGACCCTCAGGTCGACCGCCACCGGGGAGCTCGCCCCGAGGGAGCGGACCTCGCGCGACTCCAGCACCCGGAGCAGCTTCGCCTGCGCCTCGACGGAGAGGTCGCCCACCTCGTCGAGCACCAGCATCCCGCCCTCCGCCGCGCGGATGGCGCCCTGCGACTCCGGAGCGTCGCGGTCTTCGCGTGGCCGAAGAGCTCGCCCTCGATGCGGTCGCGCGGCACCGCGCCGCAGTCGACGACCACGAAGGGGCCGCCGCTGCGCGGGCTGTGGCGGTGGATCGCGTCGGCCACGAGCTCCTTGCCCGTGCCCGGCTCGCCCTCGATGAGCACCGTGAGGTCCGACGGGGCCACGCGCTCGAGCACCGCGAAGACCTCGCGCATCGCCGTCGAGGTGCCCACCAGGCGCCCGAAGCGGATGCCCATGGAGAGGTCTTTCTCCACGGCGTTCTCGGTCGGCTCGACGCGCACCAGCGTCGTGCCCAGGAGCAGCTCGCGCGTGCCGCGGAGCACCACGTCGTTCACCCGCAGGTCGCCCAGGAAGGTGCCGTTGGTGCTGCCCAGGTCGCGCACGCGGATGCCGCCGCGCTCGAGGCCGAGCGTGACGTGCTTGCGCGACACCGACGGGTCTCGGATGACTAGGTCGTTGTCGTCGTCGCCGCCGACGCGGATCTCCTCCTGGGCGCCCTCGAAGACGGCTCCCCTTGTCAGGCCCGTCGAGCACGGTCACGCGGACGGTCTTCATGCGGCGCGCGACGGCCTGACCATCGCGCTCGATCAGTTGGGTACGCGAGGACTCGGTCACGGATGCACCTCCTGCAGTTGGGGACTCTTATAGGCCGTTATGGTGCCCCGATGCACCTGTGGTCCCGAAGGTCAGATCGTGGAGAATTCCCGCGCTCTTTCTGCGACATGAAGGCCGCGCGCCGTTGCTCCGACGTCGCACCGCGGGCCCTGCGCGACGGGGCGCCGCTGCGATACCCTCCAATCATGATCGACCAGGCGACCATGGAGCAGGCGCGGGACCTCATCGCCAGGCTGCGCGCCGCGAAGGTGAAGGTCGGCACCGCCGAGTCGCTGACCGGCGGGCTCATCGCGGCGACGCTGACCTCGGTGCCGGGCGCCTCGGAGGTCGTCGAGGCCGATGGCGCGGTGAGCGAGGCGGTGGCGAGGCGGATGGCCCTCGGGCTCCTCGAGGGCGCCGCAGGGAGGGTCGAGCTCTCCGTGGCGGTCACCGGCGTCGCGGGCCCGGGGCCCTCGGAGAGGAAGCCCGCGGGCAGGGTGCACCTCGCGGTGGCGAGGCGATCGACCGGCGAGGTGGTGCACTCGCAGCGGGACTACGGCGAGGTCGGCCGGGCGGCGGTGCGGCTCGCGACGGTGCGCGAGGCGCTCGCGATGCTCGATGCCGCGCTCGGCGGAGGGTGATCGGCGAGATCGTTCGGGGAATGGCCACGAGGGAGCTCGTGGCCGGGGCAGGCTACGCGCTTCCGATGGCCATCGGGATGCCGGCGATGTCGTCGACGGACTGCTCCCAGACCTGCGCGCGGAGGCGCTCGAGGCGGGCCTTGAGGTCGCGCTGGCGCTGCACCATGGCGTCCACCGTGGCCGTCGACGGGGCCTCGCCCGCCTTGGCCTCGTCGAGCGCCTTGCGCGTAGCGACCAGCACCTCAAGCACCGCCCTCCGGAGTTCTTCGCTCGCGGCGGTGACGAAGTCGGTGAGCTTCTGGCCGAAGCCCTCGACGGTCGACTGCAGCGCCGGGCCGATCTTCGCCGCGCTCGCCCGCACCGCCGCCGGGGCGGCCTCGAGGGCGCGCTCCTTGGTCTCCTTGTCGACCCAGCCCTTGAAGAGCATCGCCAGCGCGGGGGCCGCGGCGGTCACCAGGGCGCCGACCGCGAGGTTGACCGCGACCATCACCCCGACGCCGAGCGCCCCGACGGCGAACACCCCGACGTCGTACTTCATCGTGTCGACCTTCACGTCGAACTGCCCCGGCGCGTCGCCCGCGAAGGAGTCGAGCGAGCGGGCCGCGTCGCGGGCGTCTTCGTTGACGATCGCCACGATGAGCTCGCCCAGCGCCTCGAGCCGCTCTCCGAGGGTCTTCGCCTCGGTCTCCAGCCACTTGCGCCAGGTCTCCTCCATGAAGTTCGGGAGGAACTTCCGGATGTCGTCCGCGGAGGACTTCTCCACCTCCAGCCGGATGGCGCTCGCGAACTCGTTGGTGAAGGCCTCGAGGTCGCGCTGGGCCACTGCCTTGATGGCCGCGATCTCCTCGTCGATCTTGCTGCGCCGCTGGTCGACCAGGGTGCGCGCCTGCTCGACGTCGCCCTCCAGCGCCTTCAGCCGCCGGTCGAACTCCTCGCTGGTCATGGGGAGCGCTCGCCGCCGCGCGGAGAGCCCCCGCCCGAGAATCTCGCTCACCCGCAGGCCCTCGTCGGCCGCGTAGTCGACCAGCATCTTCAGCCGGTCGTTGCCCAGCAGCGAGGAGAGCTTGGCCAGCAGCGCGTCGAGCCCGGAGCCCGCGCGGTCGCCCGCGAGCGCCCTCGTCGCCGACAGAAACATCACCGGAGCGCCCGGCACCAGCGAGGAGAGCTGCCGCGTGGCGTACTCCATCACCTCGGTGCGCTCGCTCGGGCTGAGCAGGTCGGCCTTGTTGATGGCGAACACGATGCGGTCGCGCCCCGCCCCCAGCAGCCGGTCGCGCAGGAAGCGCCGCTCGCTCTCCTTCAGGATCTGCCCCGCGTCGAGCAGGAACACCACGCCGTCGGCGCGAGGCACGTAGCCGTAGGTGATCTCCGCGCGCTGGTGGTTGAGGTCGTTGACTCCAGGGGTGTCGACCAGCGTGACCCGGTCGCGCAGCAGCTCGGCGGGGTACTCGATCTCCACGCGCAGCACGTCTTCGGGCTTCGCTCGCCCGCCGGCCACCAGATCGTTGAGCTGCGAGAACGCCACGTCCTCGCGCGGCCCGGTGAGCGGCCGGGACGTCGCCCCCGCGTCCGGCGGGCGGCGCACCAGCACCGCGCGCGGGGCGTCGCCGTGGCGCACCTCGTGGATCATCGCCGTCGTCGGGGTGATGCCCGTCGGCAGCACCGGCCCGCCGAGCAGGGCGTTCACGAAGGTGGTCTTGCCGTGGTTGAACTCGCCCAGCACCACCAGCACGGCGCGCTCTTCTTCGAGGCGCGGCAGGCGGTCGACCAGGATGCGCTCGTGGAGCGACGCCGCCCCCGACTCGCCCGCCAGGGCCGCGAGCTCCTTAAGCGCGGCGGCCACCTCGTTCTTGATCTCGTTCACGTTGCGCAGGGTCATCGATGTCTCTCCGTCGCGTCGGGGCTTCAAATCACCTTGATGAGGTCGGTGGTGCGGGCTTCGAGCTCTTCGCGGGTGAGGCCCCCGTCGAGGCCCTGCGAGCCGCGGTAGAGCGCGCTCGCGGCGAAGAGCCTCAACGACTCGATGCGCTTGGTGAGGTAGGGGTGGGACATCTGGAGCTCGCCCATGCGGCCGACGCCCTCGCGCCCCTCGCCGAGCTGCTCGAGGTAGACGTCCATGTCCATCTCGTTGAAGAGCCGACGGCTGCCGATGGCCAGCTTGGCGAAGGAGTTGGTCGCGGCGCGCGCGTCCTTGCAGCAGAGCAGCCCCGCGCGGTCGCAGGTGATCTCCGCCGCGCGCGACCAGCTCTGCAGCGCGATGGTCACAGGCAGCAGCAGCGGCGCGAGGATCACGCCCCCCGCGGCCTGCATGATCTGCTGAAGCCGGTACAGGGTCGTCAGGTAGACGACGTGGTTGTTCTGGATGTGGCCGCACTCGTGGCCGATGACGAACTTCAGCTCCTCGTCGTTGAGGTGCTCGAAGGTGGCCGCGTGCACGATGATCACCGCGTCGTCGTCGGTGCCGAAGGTCATCGCGTTCACCGACGCGATGTTGGGCACGATGTAGACCTGCGGCGTCGGGATGCCGAGGGTGGTCGCGCACTCCTCGACGATGCGCTGGATGCGCGGAAACTGCCGTGGACCGACCTTCACCGCGGTGCCCAGGAGGTTGGTCGAGAGCAGCGATTTGGTGAGCTTCACCGTCTGCGCCACCGCGATCTCCACCGCCGGCATGCGGCGCATCGCGCGCAGCACCTTGAGGTCGCCCTCGAAGGCATACCCCTCGCCCCGAACACCCGCGACCCCAGTCTTGCGACGCTCGACGTAGGCGCCGAAATCGAAGTTCATGACCATGCCTTCACCTCACCATCCGTCCCGGACCGTAGCACCGGCCCCCACCGCAAGCGACACGACACCGCTAGCGCCCGCCGCGCATTGACGGCCGCTCCGCGCCCGTTGCAGGTTGCGCCCGGTGAACGATCCGGGACCCCGAGCACCGACGCTCTCCTACGCCCGCACGGCGCTTTCGGTGCTGCTGCTCGCGGTGCTCTACCTCTGGGTGTTCCCCTTCCACGACGTGGTGCGAAACCCCAACGAGAACGTCCGGGTCTACATGACCGTGGCGATCGTCGACGACCACACCTTCGCCATCAACCGCATCGAGGGCGCCTGGGGCTACGTCAACGACAAGGCCATCCGCAACGGGCGCCTCTACAGCTGCAAGGCCCCCGGCACCAGCTACCTCGGCGTGCCCTTCTACTAGGCCCTCACCCGGCTCACCCACCAGGACTCGCACGTCGTCGCGGTCACCGCGCCGCCCTCCGTCGCCCCGGGCCGCCGCCCACCGCCGCCGCCCCGGCAGCCCATCGACCGCACCCGGGTGATGTACGTGCTGCGGCTCTTCACCACCGTGCTCCCGGGGCTGCTCTTCGGGTGGTTCTGGCACCGCTTCCTCGCCGCGCGAACGAGCTCCGCCACGGTGCGCGAGGCGGTGTTCTTCAGCACCATGGCGGGCTCGTCGCTCTTCGCCTACTCGCTCGTCTTCGTCAGCCACGCGCAGAACGCCTTCTGCTTCGGCGCCGCCCTGATGGCCCTCGCCACCGTGAGGGAGCGCGACGCCGACGACGCCGCCCAGGGACGCGACCCGGGAGCGCGCTTCGGGTGGATGTTCCTCGCGGGGCTCTTCGGGGCGGGAGCGACGCTCTTCGAGTACCCCGCCGCCATCGCCTCCGCCGCGGTCGCCCTCTGGATCGCCGCCGTCGCCGCCGAGCGCCGCCGCGCCGCGCTGGTGGTCACCCTCGTCGCCCTCGGCCTCGCCGCCGGGCTCGCGCTCAAGCACCACCCCAGGCCCGCCCTCGCCGCCGGCGCCGTCGCCCTCCTCGCCTACGCCGTCACCCTCTCCCCCCGCGGAATCATCCGCCTGTTGGGCGCGGGCCTCGGCGGCTCCATCCCCACGGCGCTGGTGCTCTTCTATCACCACCGCTGCTTCGGCAGCGCCTTCAAGCCCGGGTACAGCTTCCTGGAGAACCCCACCTTCCGCGAGGAGACCAACCAGGGCTTCTTCGGCGCGACGCAGTTCTCCTGGGAGGCCGCCCTCCGGATGTGGCTCGACCCGGCCTTCGGGCTCTTCCCGGGCACACCCATCCTGCTGCTCTCTCTCGTCGGCCTCGGGGCCACCCTCGCCCCCGACCTGCCCGACGACCGCCGCGGGCTCTCCCGCCGCAACGTGCTCTCCGCGGCCTTCACCGCGGCCTCGCTCTACGCCTCCGCGAAGCTCCTTCTGGTGCTCAAGGACCACGCGCTGCCCGAGCTCCACGCCCGGCTCGGCCCCTGGGTCGCGGCGCTCTCGGTCTCCCTCATCGCCCTCGCCATCGCCCGCTGCCCAAGGCCCCCGAAGACCGAGCGGGCCATTGGGGCGAGCATCGCGCTCGCCCTCATCGGCATGACCCACCTCATCGGGATGATGAACAACTGGCGCGGCGGCTGGACCGTCGGACCTCGCTACCTCGTGACCATCGTCCCCGCCCTCGGGCTGCTCGCGCTCACCGGCGCGGAGTCGCTGCTGATGTCCGCGAAGCGCGACGGCAACACCGCCCTCCGCACGGCGGTGACGGCCTTCGCGGGCGGCGCCACCGTCGCGGCGATGCTCCTCACGGGCACCGCGTCCGCATGGTTTCCCCACGTGCCCACGGAGTACACCTCGCCCTTCTTCGAGATGATCCTCCCCCTCATCCGAGACGGCTTCGTGCCGCACAACGCGGGGCTGCTGCTCGGCAGCCGCGGGCTGCGCTCGATGGCGCCCTTCTTCGCCGCCGCCGCGCTCATCTCGCTGTTGGTGCTGCGGGGCGACCGCCGTCGGCCGCTGGCGATGCTTGCGCACGGCCTCGGGGGCCTCGCGGTCACCCTGCTGATGCTCCTTCCCTCGGCGCTGGCCTTCCGCCCCGAGAGCGCCGGGGTGACCCGCTACGTGAAGAGCGCCTTCGAGCCCCACCCCGCGGACTCCGCGACGCCGACCCCTCCCCCGCGCGAGACCGCGGCGCAGGCGGCCGCGCGAGCGAGGCGGCTGGCGGAGTCGGGGCAGACGCAGGCGGCGCTCGATGCGTGGTTGCGCGCCATCCGCGACGGGCGATGATGCGGGCCCCACCATGCTAGGCCGACTCTCGCTCACTCCGGGTAGGCTGTTCGCGGGACAGTTCCGTGTGATCCAGCCCATCGCCGCCGGGGGGATGGGCACCGTGTACCGGGTCGAGCAGGTCGGCACCGGCCAGCAGCGGGCGCTCAAGGTCATGAACGGCGACCTCGTCGACGACCCCAGGGCGAGGGAGCGCTTCACCCGCGAGGCGCAGCTCGCCGCCATGATCGAGAGCGAGCACGTCGCCCAGGTGCTCGCGGCGGGCATCGACCCGGAGCACGACACGCCGTGGATGCTGCTCGAGCTGCTCCGCGGAGAAGACCTCTCCAGGCTGCTCGAACGCCGCGGCCGGCTCCCTCCCGCCGAGGCCCGGGAGCTTCTGAAGCAGCTCGGCCACGCGCTCTCCGCGGCGCACCGCCAGGGCATCGTGCACCGCGACCTGAAGCCCGAGAACATCTTCGTGGCGGAGGCTCGCCGCAGCGACGCGGCCTTCACCGTGAAGGTGCTCGACTTCGGCATCGCCAAGTGGCTCCAGGAGAACGCCCCGGCGCGCACGACCTCGGTGATGGGCTCGCCGCTCTGGATGGCGCCGGAGCAGTTCGACACCGCGCGGCTGGTCTCCCCCTCGACGGACATCTGGGCGCTGGGGCTGCTGGCCTTCACGATGCTCACCGGCGTCCCGTACTGGAAGGCCGCGCAGGGCCCGTCGATCACCCTCGCCGCGCTCCTCGCGGAGATCTCCATGGGCCAGCTCGTGCCCGCGTCGCAGCGGGCGAGCGAGGCGGGGCGCGACGGGCTGCTCCCTCCGGGCTTCGACGGGTGGTTCGCTCGCTGCGTGGCCCGCGAGGCCCAAGACCGCTTCGCCGACGCGACGCAGGCGCACGCGGCGCTGGAGGCCATCTTCCAGGCGCCCGTCGCCCACGCCCCCACGCTGTCGGTGCCTCCGACGATGGCCATCCCCGCGATGCCGGTTCCCACGCCGGTGGGCCACGGCTCTACGGTCGCCTGGACGCCGCAGACCGCGCCCCCTCCCAACGGCACGGCGATGATGCCCGTGATGGCGTCGGGCGTTCCCCCGTGGATGGTGAACGGGGCTCCGGCGCCGCTGCGAACGCAGGCTCCGCCGAGGAGGTCTGGCGGTACGGCGATCGCGCTGGGGGTCGGGGCGCTCGCTTTCGCCGCCGTCGCGGTCGCGGGCGTCGCCTGGTGGACCTCGCAGTGCGACGACGGCTTCCACGACTCGCACGGCCACTGCTGCCGCAGCGACGCCACCTGGGACGAGGATCGCCGCGCCTGCGTCGCGACCTCGACCCCTGCGCCCGCCACCGTGGCGAGCACGCTGCCGACCGTCGATCCCGCCCCGCCGCTCCCGCCGACGCCCCCGCCGACGCCCACCCCGACGCTCACTCCCATTCCCCCTCCCGCTCCGGTGACGCAGCCCGCGACCGATCCTCCCTCGCCCGTGCCGCCTCCGCGGCCCGAGGCGCACGCGTGCCTCGGCGCCTGGACCGGGCGCATCTCCGAAAACACCGGCGCGTACGGCTCGCTGCGCGTCACCGTGCGCCAGGGAGCCATCCAGTGCGGAGAGTGGCGGGAGGTCTGGGAGAACAGCGGATCGACCTGCGTCTACCGCTTCGTGGGCTGCCGCTTCGAGGACGGCGCCGTGCGGGGCACCGGCATCAGCACCACGCCGCGGTGCACCGCCCGGGTCAGCGCCTCGGTGCGCTGCGGCGGCGGACGGATGGCCTTCCGGGAGAGCACCAGCAACGGGGTGGTCGACACCGCGACGCTACGCCGCGCTGGCGATTGAGGGCCGATCAGACGTCGGAAGGCGGAGGGCCCGCGTCGACCGGCGGCGGCGGGTTGCACGACGCCTGCTGCACCGACCACTGCGCGGTGGGACCGTCGCAGGTCGCCTGGGTGGAGTAGCTGTCGCCGCAGAGGTCGTACATGCACCGGAGCGGCGTCGGGCCGTAGGAGCCCGACGGACAGGGCGACCCGTCGCTCGGCCTGGTCGGCGGACACTGCGGCGGCGGAGGCGGGTTGCAGGAGATCGGGAGCAGTCGCCAGCGCTGCGTGCCGGGGTCGCAGAGCATGGTCACCCCGGTGCCAGGGGGGCAGCCGTCCACGAAGGCCGAGGGGTCGTGGCAGGTCTCGGGATCGACCCCGGGCGTGCACGCAGCCCCTTCGGCCGGGAGCGTCGGGGGACAGGCCCGGCGCACGTCCGTCTCGATCACCACGGGCCGGTCGACCGGGGTCTCGCGGTCGGTCGAGGGGCCCGAGTCGGCGTCCACCGAGGCGTCTGCGGGAGGGGCGGGCGGCAGGGTCACGCTCGCGCCGCAGCCCAGGGCCGTCGTCGCGGTGAGGGTCAGGACGAAGGGCGCCCTGAGAGAGGTTCGTCGTTTCATGGGTGCCATCCTGAGCAGGGAGAGTGCCACACGCCGCGCTGCGGAAATAGCGCGATCAGGGAGTGGGAAGGTTGTGCCACGACGAGCCACGCGGAGTCGGAGGTTGGCCGCGGACCTTGACCATGGACGAGGCGCTCGCGTAGAAGCCGCCTCGCTCATCGGCCTCCGCGCCTTTCGAGCTGTTTGACATCTGACGTCGCGATGACAGCGCTTGGGAAGTCCGGTGGAAGACCGGCGCGGCCCCCGCCACTGTAACCGGGAACGACGACGGCAATTGCCACGTGGCGCGAAGCGCTGGGGAAGGCGCCGTCGAAGGATGATCCGGGAGCCAGGAGACCGGCTGTCATCGCATCGCGCGCTGCCACGGGGTGTGGGTTGTGCGTCGGATGCCTGTCTACGACCGGCATCCGAAGCCCCTCCATCTGCCCTCAACGGCCGTGCGCGACCATCCCCAACGGTCCGCGCGGGTGCGCGCGGGAGGTCTGTTCATGCGTCGTATCCTCATTGGTTCCATCGGTTCTCTGTTTGCGCTGACGGTCGGCTGCTCCGACGATCCGGCGCCCGCCGACGCGTCCACCGCGGACGTCGGCGTCCACGACGTCGGCACCGACGCGGGCTCCGCCGACGCGGGCTCCACCGACGTCCCGGTCGCGCTCGACGTCGTCGACGCCTCCACCGCCGACGTCGCCTCCGACCGCCCCGCGACGGACGCGAGCGACGGCGGCGCCGCCTGCTCCATCACCCGCGCGCTGGTCACCACCACCGACTTCATGAACGGCGGCTACGGCCTCGGCCCCATCGGTCCGACGCCGTCGATCACCGTCAGCGGGACGATGTCCCCCGACCAGGATCACGTCCCGGTCGAGAGCGGCTGCATCGTCTACAACCTGCTCCGCGGCAACGACGCCATCGCGGTGCTCGACCCGAGCAACCTGCCCGCCATCGCGCGAAGCATCCCGCTGCGCATGATGGGCGCCGCCGACGCGGGCGCCCCGATGCCCTACTCGGTCAACCCCTACGACGTGCTCACGCTCTCCCCGACGCGCGCCGTGGTGGTGCAGTACGCCCTCCCCCGGCTCGGCGTCATCGATCCTTCCCGCGACGGCGCCGCGGGCGTCACCGGCAGCGTCGACCTCACGCCGCTGCGCTCCGCCGCGGACATGGACGGCTCGCTCGAGGCATCGAGCATCGTCCGCGTGGGCGGCTCGATCTTCGTCTCGCTCCAGAACCTCAACAGCTATGTGCCGGTGACCAACGGCACGCTGGCGGTGATCAACGCCTCCGACCTCTCGCTGGTCGACGTCGACCCGGCGGCCACCGGCGTGCAGCCGGTGCAGCTCACCGGTCGCAACCCGGTGTCGATGGTGACCACCCCGAGCGGCGCGTCCATCGTGGTCGCCGAGGCCGGCGTGGTGGCCTTCTCTCCGCCGCAGACGCTCGACGGGCGCATCGAGCGCGTCGACCCGGCGACCCGGCGCGTGCAGGGGATGAGCGTGTCCGAGACCGCGCTGGGCGGCGACCTCGGGAGCATCGTGATGCTCGACGAGTCGCGCGGCTGGGCGATCGTGTCGCGGCTCGCGATGGGCGACGCCAGCGTCGCGGACAACCGCGTGGTGGAGTTCAACCTGGCGACCGGAACCGTCGGCTCGACCATCGTCACCGCGGGCAGCCTCGCGGGCATCGCGCGCGACCCGAGCGGCAACGTCTGGGTGCTCGACCGCACCCCTGGGAGCTCCGGGGTGCGGGTGTTTCGCCCCGACGGAACGGCCCTCACGACCATGACGCTCAGCACCGGCGCGCGGCCGCCCTACGGCGTCGCCTTCGTCCCGTGAGGCCCTCGCTGGCCCTCGTCGCGGCCGCCCTCGCGGGCTGCGGCGGGACGCCCATCGACCCCTCGGACGCTCCCTCCGACGCGTCGACCCCGTGCGCCTTCACGGACGCCTCGGCGCGCTCGGACGGCCGGGTGGTGGGAGGCCCCTACGCGTCGCGCGTGGTGTCCTTCCGTGCGGGCGAAGGGGCGAGCTTCGGGCACTCCTCGATGCCCGACATCGTCCTCGGCCCCCCTCAGGGCGCCGGCGACCTGCGCGGCGGAACCGACACGGTCTCGCTCGGCCAGGGCGGCGAGATCGTGCTGGGCTTCGACCGTGACATCGTCGACGGCCCGGGCGACGACCTCGTGGTCTTCGAGAACGCGTTCATGGTCCCCGGGGCCGAGGAGCGCTACTGGGAGGAGCTCGGCGAGGTGTCCGTCAGCGAGGACGGCGTCACCTGGGTGACCTTCCCCTGCGACCCTCGGGGCGCGCGGCCGCACACCGGCTGCGCGGGCTGGACCCCCGTCTACGCCTCGCCCTCCAACGGCCTCTGTCCCCTCGACCCTCGCGTCGCGGGCGGCGACGGCTTCGACCTCGCGACGGTGCGCCTCACCCGCGCTCGCTTCGTCCGCATCCGCGACCTCTCCACGCAGGGCCTCATGGCCCCGGCGACGGGTTTCGACCTCGACGCCATCGGGGTGTTGCACGGGCGATGACCTGCTAGTGTCCGCGCCGCGGCGCGATGGGTTGACTGGCCGCAGAAAGCGCTCACCGGTCGCCTTGAACAAGAACGTGATGGTCGGAGTCGTGGGCGTCGTCGTCGTGGGCAGCCTCGCCGCGGTGGGCGGCACCGCCTTCTGGATGTGGCGGAAGAACAAGACCTCCGCCAACGCCCTCAGCCGGATGCCTCCCAACAGCTTCGTCGTCGCCCGCGTCGAGCTCGGGCAGTTCCGCGTCTTCCCTCCCTTCGCCGATCTGCGCCGCACCATCACCCACCCCGCCCCGGACGCCAGCGCCCGGGAGACCGCCCTCTCCCGGCAGATGCAGGACGTCGTCACCCGCTGCAGCTTCGATCCGGTCGACCACGTGCGGACGGTGTTCGTCGGCGCCGACCGCGATCTGCTCGCTGGCCGGTCGACCTCGGCGTGGGTCGCCACCGGCGTGCACGACGTCACCCCGGCGAAGGCCCGGCAGTGCTTCGACGCCGTGATGGGCCTCTCCCAGGGCACCACCACCACCACGACGGTCAACGGCCACACCGTGCTCACCCCGGTGCTGCGCGGATCGACCAGGACGCCGCGCGACCCGGCGGTGCACTTCATGGATGGCAGCATGCTCGTGGCCGAGCAGGGGTACATGCCCACCGCGCTGCGCTTCGCCTACCAGGAGGCGCCGGGCCTGAGCTCCTCCTCCTCCCTCGCCCGCATGATGGACCGCCTCGGGGCGCAGCAGGCCGTCGCCGTCGCCGTCGACGTGGCGGCCATCCGCACGCAGAACCAGCAGACCGTCAACGAGTTCGCGGACGACCTTGTGCGCGCCAACCCCAGCAGCGCCGACCTCACGCTGGCGAGGCAGATGGAGACCGGCGGCGTCGCCATCAGCCTCGTGGGCAACGGCGTCTCGGCGCTGGCGCGCGGGGAGTTTCCCTCGGCGACCGTGGCCCGGCCCTTCACCGCGGCGCTCCAGTCGTTCTGGGCCGCGCGCAAGGCCGAGCTCCTCTCGGGCATCGGCGAGGCGCAGCAGGGCTTCGGCGCGATGCGCGCGATGGCGGGGCTCACCGGCGGGCGCGACGCGGGCGAGCGCTTCGACCGCATCGACGCGGGCTTCGGCGTCGCGCGCGCGGCCGTCGACCAGCTCCGCATCGCCCAGGATGACCGCAGCGCCGTGGTGACCCTGACCCTCACGCCGCCGCAGGTGACGACGCTGGTCAACGCCGCCCGAGCCGCGCAGCAGATCGCTGCGGACATGGCGCGGATGACGGGTGGCCTGCCCGAGATGCTGGGTGGTGGTTCGCGGCCCGCTCCCCAGGCGGCGCCTGGGGGTCTGCCGCAGATCAGGTTCTAGAGAGGGTTCAGGTGGTCTGCTGGAGGAGGCGCTTCACCCGCGCCTCCGCAGCTTCCACGATGCGCGTCGACTCGGCCTCGGGGATGCGCAGCAGGTGCGTGAGGTCGCCCACGAAGGCCTTCTCCACGCCCGTCTGCTCGCCGTCGATGTGCGTGAGCACCACCGCGTGGTTGAGCAGCGTGCGACGGTCGTCGGCGGAGAGGTCGGTCAGGGGGATGTCCGCGAGGCTGCGCGGCGTCGACGCGAAATCGCGCACGGCCGCGGCCTCGGCCTCCGTCGCGCCGAACGCGTTGATCAGCGCGTCGAGGTGCTCGCGCTCCTCGCTCGCGAACTGCCCATCGATCCAGGCCACCGCCACCAGGGACTTCAAGATCGCCATGTCCTGCTCGTGCATCGACTTCGCCTCTGCGCTCGTCGCCGCGGCCTGTCCGCGACGGAAGGATCGGGAGGATAGACAAGATCCCCCGGCGCTGGAAGGGATGGATTGGCCCAGCGACGGGGCCTCGCACCGCGGACAGGATATGTCATGTCACCGAGCGGCCGCTGCGGCGATGTGGCATGACGCACTTTCTGGAGGCATCGGAGACCACATGAGCTTTGGAAAGAACCCCCACGTCGCGAAGGCGACGGCCGCAGAGCAGAAGGCGCGCGCCGCGGGAGACGAGAGCGCCCGGGTGACCGCGTGGCGCGAGGCCGCCCGACAGTGGGAGCGCGCCGCCGAGCGCGAGCCCATGCCGAAGCGCGCCGCGGAGTACACCACCAACGCCGCCGCCGCGCGCGAGGCCGCCGACAACCCGGAGGTCGCCGCAGAGCCGGAGGCTCCAGCCCCCGTCGCGGTGCCACCGAAGATCGACCCCACCGAGCTCAACTGACGCTCGAAGCCTCCTCGACGAGCCTCGCCGCCATGACCTTGTGAAGCTTGAACTGCCGGGCCTCGCCCTTGTCGAGGTCGTCGCAGTTGAGCAGGGTCTCGGTGCGCTCCATCACCACGCTGCGGATGCGCACCGTGCGGTCGGCCTCGCCTCGCGCGCCGTCGTAACAAATGCGCAGCGGGCGCTGCTCGATCCACGCGCTCTCGATCACCTCGCGCACCTCGGGCTCGCAGCTCCGCGCCGGGACCCCGACGAAGGACAGCGAGCGTCGCAGCGCCGCGAGGTCTCGCTGCCCCCGCGGCGGCAGGGCCGACTCGACCTTGTCGAGCGCCGTCGCCAGGGTGTCGGTGAAGGGCATCCAGCGCTGGTCGATGAGCAGCCGACCCGCGGTGACGAGCAGTGACGCCTCGCGGGCGGTGAAGTTCACCGGCGGCAGGGCGTACGAGCGGTCGAGCGCGTAGCCCCCGCCGCGACCCCGCTCGGCGTGCACCGGAAGCGAGGCTGCGCGGAGGCTCTCCAGGTCGCGGTACATGGTGCGCAGGCTCACGTTGAAGCGCTCGGCCAGGGCCTCGGCGGTGATGCCCGTGCGGCGGGCGCGCAGGGCCTCGGAGAGGGCGAAGAGACGCTCGGTGCGGCGCATCGTCGAAACCTGACACCCACCTGACAAAACGACCAGCTATCAGTTGGCTCCAGTCGCCCCGCTCCCCCAGTGCTCGTCCCCTCAAGACCGGAGCCCCCCATGAACGCCCCCATTTCCTCGACTCCCGCACTGACCCTCTGTGAGCTCGCCGACACCGGCCTCGCCGGGCTGGAGAGCCATTCGCCCTTCTGCCTGAAGGCCCACCGCGCGCTGCGCGCCTCCGGGCTCTCGTACGCACGGCGCCACGGAGAGCAGCCCGCGACCTTCAAGCACCTCAACCCGGCGGGGCAGGTGCCGGTGCTCCTGGTGGGCGACGAGCCGGTCGCCGACTCGACGGCGATCCTCGCTCGGCTGGAGTCCCTCGGCGGGCGCTCGCTGCTCCCGGCGGACCCCGCGCTCAGGGCCGAGGCGTGGCTCTGGGAGGAGCTCGGCGACACGGCGCTCAACGGCTTCCTGGTGGCCTCTCGCTGGGCCGATGAGCGCAACTGGCCGCTGGTGCGCGAGGCGTACTTCGCCGCGATGCCCGCCCTGCTCCGGCGGGTGATCCCGGTGTTCCTGCGGCGCTCGGTGATCGAGACGCTGCGGGCGCGGGACGTCTGGCGCCGCGGCCCCGAGGCCTGCTGGGCGCGCTTCTCGCTCACCCTCGACCAGCTCGACGCGAGGGCGCCGCGCGAGGGCTACTGGCTGGGCTCGGAGATCACCGTGGCGGACATCGGCCTCTTCGCCCAGCTCCACAGCCTGCGCAGCGCGCTCACCCCGTGGCAGCGAGAGCAGGTCGAGGCACGGCCCGCCCTCCGCGCGTGGCTCGACCGCGTGGACGCGGCGACGCGCTCGTAGGTCCTGGCGCACACGCCTGATCCCGCAGGCGAGCGCAGCCCGCTGCCGTCGCCCCACCGGCACGCCCGCTGCTCAACGGGAGTTCATGGACCTCCTCCTTGCCAGCGTTCCTGGCCTCATCTCCGTCGGATTGCTGATCGCGACGCTCCGCCTCGGCCGCGCTCCGTCGCCCTGAGCGGGAGTCGCGCGCCGTCGATCGCAGACGGAGCGCACGGCCCTTCGGCGTCGTATGCTCGCGCTCCCGCGGCCGCTGGCCGCGAGACACCTACGAGCCTCGCCGAAAGGAGTCTGCATCCGTCATGACCCTGCAACACACCGCGCTCCCGCGCGCCCCGTTCGCGCCCGGTGGGCCCTTCGAGATCGACCACGAGCGCGCCCGCAAGCTGCTGACCGTCGCGCTCTCCCAGGGAGGCGACGCCGCCGACCTCTTCGCCGAGTACGGCCTCGGGGCCTCGATGGTCCTCGAGGAGGGCATCGTGAAATCCGCGAGCCGGGGCGTCTCCGTCGGCGTGGGCATCCGCGTGCAGCGCGGCTTCGCCGCCGGCTACGCGTACACCGAAGACCTCTCCTGGGAGGCCCTCCTGCGCGCCGCCCGCACCGCCGCGCAGATCGCCCGCGGCGACGCCCGCGAGGTCGCCGAGGTGACCGACCGCGCGCACCCCGAGCGCTACCTCGTCGCCGTCCCCTCCATCGTGGTCGCCGGGGCGGGCAAGCGTGACCTGCTGCTCCAGGCCGACCGCACCGCCCACGCGGCCGACTCCCGGGTGCACCGGGTCGAGGCCTCGCTCAACGAGTCCGTGCGCGAGCTGCTCATCGCGACCAGCGAGGGCCGCTTCGTGCGCGACGTGCAGCCGATGCTGCGCTTCGGGGTGCGGGTCATCGTCGAGCGCGAGGGCAAGCGCCAGTCGGGGAGCTCTGGCGGCGGCGGGCGCGTGGGGATGGAGTACTTCGACCAGCCGGGCAAGTCCGTCGACGACCACGCCCGCGAGGCCGTGCGCCTCGCGGTGGCGATGCTCGACGCGCGCGAGGCGCCCGCTGGGGAGATGGAGGTAGTGCTCGGCCCGGGCGACGCGGGCATCCTGCTGCACGAGGCGGTGGGCCACGGACTGGAGGCGGACTTCAACCGCAAGGGCGTGAGCAACTACTCGGGGCGCATCGGCACCCCCGTGGCCTCGTCGCTCTGCACCGTCGTCGACCGCGGCGACCTCGACCACGGGCGCGGATCGATCAACGTCGACGACGAGGGCTACACCCCGACGAGCACCACGCTCATCGAGAACGGCGAGCTCCGCGGGTACCTGCACGACACCTTCTCGGCGCGGCACTTCGGACTCGCGCCGACGGGCAACGGGCGCCGCGAGAGCTTCCGCGCCACGCCGATGCCCCGCATGACCAACACGCTGCTGCTGGCGGGTCCGCACGACCCCGAGGAGATCGTCCGCTCGGTGCAGAACGGCATCTACGCGCGGCGCTTCGGCGGCGGCCAGGTGGACATCGCCTCCGGGGACTTCGTGTTCTCGCTGAGCGAGGCCTACCTGATCGAGAACGGAAGATCACCGCGCCGGTGAAGGACGTGAACCTCATCGGCAACGGCCCCGACGCGCTCTCGAAGGTCACGATGCTCGGCACCGACCTGCAGGTCTCCGATGGCATCTGGACCTGCGGCAAGGAAGGGCAGAGCGTCCCGGTGGGCGTCGGCTGCCCCACGATCAAGATCTCGTCGATGACCGTCGGCGGCACCGCCGTCCAGGGACGCTGAGGAAGACACATGGGAACCAACCAGGACGACATGCTTCGCGACCGCGCCGACACGGTGCTCCGCCGCCTCCTCGACGGCGGCGCCACCGACGCCAAGGTGGTCGCCCGCGCGGGCCAGGACCTCTCGGTGCGCGTGCGCCTCGACGAGGTCGAGCTCGTGGAAGAGGCGGGCACCTGCTCGCTCGCGGTGCGGGCCTTCAAGGGCAAGCGCGTGGCGACGAGCTCCACCAACGACCTCACCGCCGACGGGCTCGACCGCCTCGTGAGCGACGCCCTCGAGCTCTGCGACCTCTCCCAGGAAGACCCCTTCGCGGGCCTGCCCGACCCTGACGATCTCGCGAAGGCGTGGGCCGACCTCGGGCTGCATGATCCCGCCTGCGACGGCGTCGACGCCGACGACGCGGTGCGCCGCTGCCAGCGCGCGGAGAAGGCCGCCCGCGGCTACGACCCGCGCATCAACAACAGCGAGGGCGCCTCCTTCGGCCGCACCTCCGGCGGCTTCTACATGGCCACGAGCGGCGGCTTCCGCGGGGGCTACCACGGCAGCTACGCGTCGCTCTCGGTCTCCCCGGTCGCCTCCGACGAGGGAGGCAAGAACCGCACGGCCAGCTACTGGTCCGCTCGGCGTCAGCTCGCGAAGCTGGAGTCCGAGGAGGCCATCGGCATCGAGGCCGCCCGGCGCACCATCGCCCTGCTCGGATCGAAGCGCGTCCCCACCACCACGGCGCCGGTGGTGTTCGACCCCGACGCGGCGCGCTCGCTGCTCGGGGCCTTCGCGGGCTGCGTCACCGGCGACGCGATCTACCGCCGCAGCAGCTTCCTCCTCGACCACATGGGAGAGCGCGTCGCGAGCCCGCTGGTGACGATGGTCGACGACCCGCTGCTCCACGCGGGCCCCGGGTCGCGGCCCTTCGACGGCGACGGCCTCCCGGCGCGCCGCAACGTGGTGGTCGAGGGCGGCGTGCTCAAGACCTGGCTGCTGGACACCTACGGCGCGCGCAAGCTCGGGCTGAAGAGCACCGGGAGCAGCGCGAGCAGCACCGGGTCTGGCGCCGGCGTGTCGAACTTCTTCCTGCAGCCGGGCACGCAGTCGCACGCGGAGATCATCCGGTCGACGAAGCGCGGGCTCTTCGTCACCGGCATGATGGGCTTCGGCTTCAACGCCGTGACCGGCGACTTCTCTCGCGGCGCCGTCGGCTACTGGATCGAGGACGGGGCGCTCGCGTACCCGGTCTCGGAGGTCACGATCAGCCTGAACTTCCGCGAGCTCTTCAGCTCCATCGACGCGGTGGGCGACGACCTCGACCTGAAGAGCGGGGTGGCGTCGCCGACGATTCGCGTGGCGCAGATGACCATCGCGGGCAGCTGAGAAGGGATCGACGACGCGCGATGTCCCTCGGCCTGGTCTGTCACGCCGCCCGGCTCCCGGAGCTCGGCGCCGGTGAGCGGGACGCGTTCCTGCTCTTCGACGTCAACGGGCGCTGGACGGGGCCCGCCTACGGACCCGGCACCGAGGCGCGCGCGCCGTTGTGCCTCGCCATCGCCATCGACGCCTCGAGCTCGATGCGCGGCGGCCGCTTCGCGCTGGCCCTGCAGGCCACCCGCAACGTGCTCGCCTCGCTCGGCCCGCAAGACCGCGTCGCGGTGATCACCTTCGATCGGGACGCGCGCGTCGCGGTCCCGCCGGCGCCCTTCGACGCCGCGGGCGCGGAGACCGCCCGGCGAGCCCTCGACCGCCTCACCACCGGCATCGGCACCAACCTCGGCGCCGGGTGGCGCGAGGCGAGCGAGGCCGTACTGCGGGTGGTGCTCCCCAACGCGGTGCGGCGGGTGCTGCTGCTCACCGACGGCTACCCCTCGCGGGGAGAGACCCAGCGCGACGCCCTGCGCGCCAGGGTGATGGAGGGCCACGCGCGCGGCGTCGAGACCAGCATCGTCGGCCTCGGCGACGGCATCGACGACGGGCTCTGCGTGGCGCTCGCGGAGGCGGGCGAAGGGCGCTTCCACTACCTGCGCGAGGAGAGCGCGCTCGCGGAGATCGTAACGGCCGAGGTCGAGGGCGCGCGGGCGCTCGTGGCCACGGACGTCTCGCTCGACGTGCAGCTCACCCCCCGGGTCGACCGCGCGGAGGTGCTCCACCGGTACCCCTGCAAGCCCGGCGACCGCTCGCTGGACGTGCGCATCGGGAGCGTCGCCCGGGACGCCGCGCGCTCGGTGCTGCTCTCGGTCTCGCTCAAGGACGGCACCCCCGACGCGATGCTCGGCTTCGCGACGGCGCGTGGCCGGGCGGTGCGACCCGCCGCCGGAAAGGCGACGGCCCCGGGCTACGGCCACGACTACGCCAACGTGAAGGCGAGCATCGCCGAGCTCGACGACCTGGAGGACAGCGCCCGCGTGACGCTGCTGCTGCCCCCCGGCGTGGGCCCGGAGGTCTCGCGCCGCCGGGTCGCGCTCGAGCTCCTGGTGCAGCGCACGCTGGCGGAGGTGCGCGCCGCCTGGGACGGCCTCGACCGCGGCGACCGCGACGCCGTCACCCGCCGGCTGGAGCGGGCGCGCGGGCTGCGTCGGCTCTTCACCGAGCGGGGCCTCGTGCGCGACGACGAGCTGCTGCACATGCCCAACGTCGACGCGGTCGAGCGGGCGATGTTCAGCGCGAGCGACGAGTCGAAGGAGGCACGGCGGCGCTTCAGCTCCTGGGCGCACAACACCCAGCTGAGCTTCATCGGGGTGATCCCCGGCCCCCGAAAGCGCTAGTACCTCATCGCAAGGTTCTGACGGGTTCAGGCTGCCACCGTTCAGGCGACCTCCTCTCTCCGCTGATCTCCTCCCGGTTCTCTCTCCAACTGCCGATAGACTTTGCCGAGCTTCTTCCGCGCTCGCTCGACGGTGAACATCCACTCGATTCGCGCGCCGGACTCATTGCGCGCCTTCTCCCACGCGGCGATCTCACTTCGGACCAGGGCGACATCGGGGATGCGGCGATCGAGGCACTGCTTCTTCAGCACGCCGATCTCGATCTCCACCATGTTCAACCAGCTCGCGTGCTTGGGCACGTAAAGTGGAACTCGATCCGCCGCAGGATTCGTCGTGCCTCGCCGGGTCGGAGGTGTCGTAGAGCGCCGCGGCGCTGTGCGTCGAGAGGTTGTCGAGCACCACGCGCACGCCTCCGCCTCCGCGTAGTGCAGGTCCACCAGCTCCCGCACGAACACCGCGAAGTCCGCGTTTGTGCGCCGCGCGGTGACCTTCACGTGACGCCACGGCCGGTTCACGTCCACGCATACGAACAGGTTGGCCGTCCCGTGCCGCACGTACTCCTGCAGTCGTACCGCCGCAACTTGCCGGGCTCGGGCGGCAGCGGCACGCGGGACTCCCCGATCAGCTGGATCGGCGACTCGTCCAACGACACCACTGCCGCTTTGGGTCCGCGGGTGCCGCGTACAGATCGAGCACGTCCTCCATGCGCGCGACGTACTCGGCGTCCACCTTCGGGATGCACCACATCTTCTGCTGCCAGGGCTTGGCCTGTTCTCCGAGTAAGCGCCCGACGGTGTCGCCACTCAACCCGTCGTGCGGCGTGAGGCGCACCATCATCTCGTCCGCTAGCAGGTCGAGCGTCCACGACGCCGCCCCTCCGGCGGTGCGGCGCACGCGGTGGCGATCAAGCGCACCTCCGGCTCGAAGCTTGCGGGACCGCCCGAGCGGGCGCATCGCGCAGGGCGACCTCGAGGCCCCTCCTCCACGAAGCATCGCTTCGTCCGGTGACCGTCGCCTCACTGGTACCCACCACGCGCGGATCTCGGCATCGGTGGCGCCCCCTCGGCGGCGAGCAGCACCTGCGCCCGCTTGACCTCGCGGAGGCTTGGGTCAGCCGCGCGAGATCAGGCCCTCCAGGGTGGCGCGTTCTCGTCGCCCAAGGTGATGCGATACCGTACGTTCATCGGGCGAATCCTCCGCCCGCAGCGGAGCGCCGCCGGAGGACGATGTCGAGCGCGAACGACGATGTGCCGCGGTGGGCCGCGAAGCAGGGGCCAGTACCTGGCGTACCTCTACGCCTACGCGACGTTGAACGGGCGGGCGCCTGCGGAGCGCGACATGGAGCAGTTCTTTCGCCGCACCGCTCCTAGCGTTCACACCATGATCACGACGCTGGAGCGCGAAGGCCTCATTCGCCGTCAGCCCGGCGTGGCTCGCTCCATCGACCGTTGCTCGTCGCGCCCGAGGCGTTGCCAATCTTCGCCGCCCCGCATGAGCCGGCGCTCGTGGAGGGGAGGCAAAACCGCAAGGGCGCAAGGGTCGCAAGGAGGAGCACGAGTGCTTGCGCAGAGGACGGCGCGGTCTCACGAGACGGTGGGCGTGAACGATTCGAAAGCCTGACCGCCCATCCCATCGCCCCCCGTGACCCCCTTTCCCCGTGCCCCTTGCGACCCTTGCGCCCTTGCGGTTTTGCCTCCGCCCCTCCACGAGCGTAGAGGCCGCCCAACCCGTCAGAACTCTTGCGGCGCGGTACTAGCTGGACATCCGCTTCTGGAGCTTCGCCAGCATCGTCGCGGCGCCGCTGTGGAAGGCCTGCGGCGCGCTCCGCTTCACCCACCAGAGCAGCCGCCCCTCGGCGTGAGGCAGGACGTAGAGCTGACCCGCGGCGGCGTCGTCGAGCGTCATGCGCGCGACGTCCTCGGCGGACCACTTGCTCTTCGCCATCATCTTCTCGGCCATCTTCCGGCCCTTCGGATCGCCCCCGCGCGAGCCCTCCATGATGTTGGTCGGGAAGAACGAAGGGCAGAGCACGGTGACGCCGACGCCAGTGTCCGTCAGCTCGCCCGCGAGCGTCTCGGAGATGGCGATGACCGCGGCCTTGGTGGCGTTGTACGGGGCCATCGTGGGCGCGCAGGCGATGCCCGCGAGGCTCGCGACGTTGATGACGTGGCCGCTTCTCCGCCGGCGCATCGCGGGGATGAACGCCTCGCAGCCGTGGGCCACGCCCATGAGGTTCACGCCGACGATCCAGCTCCAGTCGTCGCCGCTTACGGTGCCCATCTCCCCGGCGACGGCGACGCCCGCGTTGTTGATGAGCAGGTCGACGCCGCCCATCTTCTCCTGGGCGAAGCGCTCGAGGGCATCGACGGACTCAGCTCCGGAGACCCGCAGACGAAGATCTCCATCGGCGCGCCGGCATCATGCCGCGGTCTCCTGACCCCTCCTCCCGCACGTCGGCGCCGACCACCCCACACGCCCGCCGGCGGCGTGACTGCCGATACAGAACGCCCGACCGAGCCCGCGCCCGCGTCCGGTCACCACCGCCTCTCTCGGATGCAGGACCAGTGTCACGACTCACGCCCCTTCGGAGACGCTTCGACCCGCAAAACCGCTCCCGGCGCCGCCTCGCGGTCCCACTACGATGTACCGCTGATGCGCCCGCTCCCGCTCGCCGCGGGAGGTTGCAGCAGTGCGCCGAAGAACTGCCCCGTGGGCTTCTTCGGCTCCTCGCCGGCTCGTGCCGGAGGTGCCGTCGACGTGCAGCAGCGCGTCGATGAGCCCTCCACCCGGTGCCGCGACGAGGGGCCCCGACCACCAGATCGATCCAGTGCTGCGCGGTGGTCCCGGAAGTCCTGACGGGTGATCAGCACCAGGCGCGCGCGCCGCCAGGGCCAGCGGGCCCGATTGCGGTCGGAGCTGCCGCGATGGGCAAGCGGCTCGAGTTTCGACGTCGCGCAGCTCCCCGAGGGCCGCCGCGCGACGATGCACCAGGGCCGAGTCCCCGCTGGCTCGCGGAGGGCGGTGCGCAGCGTGGCCCCGACCGGGGGCGACTTCCGGGAAGCGCCGGTGCGCGCGCAGCACCTCCACGCCGCCGGGTGAGCGTCTCGTCGTCTCCGAGCACAAGCGTGGTGAGCCGAGGAGCGCCGAGGGGTGCGCCACCTCGTGCAGGCAGAGCAGCGCGCAGAAGCGGGCGATCGGGTCTTCGCTGTCGAGCCTCCGGTAGCTTTGGCACCGCCGCCTGACGGAACATCAGCGCCAGCCAGAAGCGGACGCTCTCTCGATGGCGGGCATCTTTGCGTGAGCGGGGCCGGTGGTGAGGCGTCGGGACCAGGGAAGTATCGGAAGAGCCGCGAGGCCCCGAATCGCCCAGCCCAGCATCGCGCGGGCGCTCCGGGAGGGCACCGCCGCGGGCGACCTCGACGACGAGATCGACCTCCGTGTCACCGCGCTGCGAGGATTCTGGTCTTCGGCTTCGCCTCCCCGCGCGCCACGCCCGGGAGCGATGCGCCGGCGGCGAAGGCGACGCCCGCGAGCACCGCCGAGCGCAGCTCCCAGCCCTCGCCTCCCGATCTCGGGCCCCTGGCGTGCGCGGCGGTCGGGCATCGGTGGCAGCGTGCGGGCTCGCGCGGAACCACGGCGGACACCGGAACGCTCAGTCGCTTGCGCTCCACGATCGATACGCGCGAAGGCCGAGGTGCAGTCCTCCGCGAAGGAGCCGGGGCGCGCGCAGCTTGCAGCGGGTGACGGGTCGCCCCGAGGTCGGCCTTCCAGAGCAGGAGCGTCACGCGGCCCCGCAGCGTGAGGGGCACCACCGCCGCTTCGATGGCGGTCTCACGGCCGAGCCGCAGCGCGAGCTCCGCCTCAGGCGAAGCCGAGCAGCTCACGACGGCCGCCCCGCTGGTCTTCAGCTTACCACCGTGGGCAATGATTCCAGCGGCACCGCCACGCCGCGGAGCGCAGCGCCATCGACGCAGTCGCCCCTGCCCGAGAGGGCCCTCTAAGCGAGTCGCCCTGGACGACGCACAGCGCCGCGTACCTCCAGCCCTCCAGCACGTGCGAGAGCAGGGCGTCGATGACTCTTCGCGGTCCTTCGCGGTGGCGAGGCGGCGCTGGCCTCGGTGAGGTGGTGACCCAGGGGAGGACTTAGCCCCTTGCGCCGTGCGACGGACTGCACTGAGTCCCCGCCTCCGGAAGCGGGCGAGTCGTTTAAAGCGGCGGCGAAGGGCGAGGCACCGAGCGGGACCGTGCTCCTCTGATGCTGGGTCCTCGACGAACATCGGCGGCGGAGTCGACGGGCGCGTGCCTGGGGAATCTGCGCCAGGGGACAGACCGCGTATTGACCTGTCGCCACGGTGGGCGTATCCCCCACGGTCGGGTTGGGGCGTCTGCGGCGGCGATGGCGGCGCGCGTCGCGGTGACGTGAGGGCGGCGGCTCGTCCGGGGACTCGTCCTCGTCCTCGTCTTAACGTCCTCGTCTGTCGAGCAGCGCGGCGAGGGGGCCGCAAAAAGGCGGAGTTGACGGCCTTCGACGGCGGCGCAGACGATGGCCGAGTGCCGGCGACCGAGGGGCGCGCTCGCGGCAGCGTGACGACCGGGAGGAGGACCCGCCAGCGAGGAGCTCAGGCGATCGGGGCCAGCCGGAGAAAGCGCGGTGACAGGGGCTGCTGGTAGAGCGCCAGAGTAGCGCCCACGCGAGGCGAAACGGAAAAACGCACCGCGCGCACCTCGATCGGCGCATCGCGGCGGCGGCCCCAACGCGGCGGGCGCTCGCGTCGAGGTTCTCCGCGGCGGTGTTGACCACCAAAAGCCTACTGTTGACGATCGAGAGGGGCACCACCTGGGACGCGCGGCGAGCTCGCGAGGGCAGGCGGCGCACGAGGAAGGCTTCGGCCGAGAGCACCGCCTCGCGAGAGGCAGGCGGCAGGCCCAGGAGGGCGGCGCAGTAGCCGGAGAGGGTGTCCTCACCGCCACGTCGACCTCGGGGGAGGTTGGTCTCGAAGTCTCCTCCGGATATGACCTGACGCGATCGCGGCGTCGATTTCGAGCCGAACGACCTGATCCTGGGTGAGGATTGCAGAGAGGAGGGACATCGTCAGATGCTCGCGTTCGCCCCCTCAGGGGACGTGGGTCTTTTTGACGATCGCGTATGGGCGAGAACTCTGTCAACGCATCATCGCTCTGGGGCCGTTGAGATCGCCTCGGAGCACCGAGAGCGCCGAGAGAAAGGCCGCGGCGGTGGTTCCGCCCGGAGTGATCCTCGTCCGCTGGCGAGACCGGCGCGAAGCCCGCCGCGGCCGCCCCTCCACCTCGGCGCCTCGAAGCGCCCTCCGGCCCGGCTACAGCACTGAAGGGAGCAGCCCCGCGCTCGCCTCGATGGCCGCGCGCAGCGACGCGGTTTCCGCCCCCCCAGGCCGTCAGCCGCACCACGCGGCCCGCCGGGGGGCGGCGCAGAGCGCGGCGAGGGGCGCGGCGCCTCGATCGCCGGGACGTCCTGGCCCTCTCCGCACTGGCGGCTGGCCTCCTCGGCGATGCGCTCCCCGCGCTGCGGCCGCAGCCCAGCGCTCGGGGCTGCTCGCGCGGGATCTTTGACCTCGCCGGAACACCGGCGCGATCGACGCGACGCCGAGCTCCGTCGCCTGGCGCACGATGAGATCCATCTGCTCGCCCTTCGGAAGCCCCTGGATCCAGCGCACCCGGCGCCCTTGGTCGGCGCCCCCGCCGGTCGCCGCGGGCCCGTCCAGGAGAGCAGGTACCTCGCCGCGCCCGACGCGCGAGGACCTCCGCGGGGCCTCCGCGGTTACCGTCGAAGGCGACGACCCGGTCGCCGACCTCACCCGCGTGACTCTTAGCCGAGGTGTGTGGCCCCGGTCGCCGTCCACCGAGAGCGCGGTCGCCGAGCCGGAGAGGGCCGACGGCTCGACCCGCACCCGCTCGCTCACGTACGATGGAACTCCATCGCGATCCAGTCGCCCTCGCCCGCCACGTCGGCGAGCGTCATGCCCTGCGCGACGTATGCGTCGAGCATCGCGCGCTGCGTGGCGAGGAGTGCCCCAGAGGGGATCAGCACGCCCCGGGCGACCTGAGGCCGGCGACGGCGGCGTGGACTAGCACTCGGCCGATGTTGGCGGCTACCAGCGACGAGGTCTCCGGCACCGCGTCGAAGCCTCCCAGCGCGCGAAGGTCGGGGCGCTCGGCGAACCCGGCGCACCGCGGCGTTCACTGCCGGCGCTTCCACGGATCCTGATCGATGTCGCACGCGATCGCCCGGGGAAGCTGTGGAGCAGGCCACGAAGGCCAGGATGCCGGAGCTGCACCCGAGATCGAGCAGAACTGGTGGCGGTTGACGAGCGTCCGCCGCTCTGGGACCATCTACGCCGCCAGGGGGTCGAGGGTGCTGCTTGGAGCCTAAAGGCGCCCTCGGGATCGAAGCGCAGCAGCATGTCGCCTGGAGCGGTTTTCGCACTCGGTCCACGACGGGACGATCTTACGACGCCGGAGGTAGATGCGGGTGGGCTTCCCATGCCCTTCCAGCCGTCG
>JADJAE010000046.1 GCA_016704445.1 Deltaproteobacteria bacterium | reverse complement strand
CGACAAGGTGAAGGCCGGGCTCCAGCGCGTCGACGGCTGGGTCAACCTCGTCACCGGGATGGGCACCTCCGGCCGCAGCAAGGCGGTGAACTTCCAGGCGGGCGATCGGCTCTCCGACGAGATGCTGGAGGCGCTCCCGCACACCGGCGACCCCTACGCCAACTGCATCTGCCGCGTGGTCCCCGAGGAGGCGCTGCGGCAGGGCTACCGGGTGAAGACCGGCGACTCGACCGAAGAGACCGCCATCGGCGCGCACCTGGACCACTGGCGCGTGACGTCGCACCTCACCGCGGCCTGGACGTGGTCCCGCGCGTTCGGCGGGGGCGTGGTGTTCGTCGGCGCCGACGACGGTCGCGACCCCTCCGAGCCCCTGGACGAGGCCGCCATCCGCTCGGTGCGCTTCCTCGTCGTCGCCGACCGCCGGGACCTCGTGCCGCTCACCTGGTGCACCGACGACGAGAGCCAGCGCTACGGCGAGCCCGAGACCTACAGCTTCACCCGGCTCTCGTCGGGCGGCGCCTCCGAGGTCGTCATCGTGCACGCCTCGCGGCTCATCCGCTTCGAGGGCGCGCTCACCACGCGGCGCCGGCGCACGCAGCTCCGCGGCTGGGGTGAGAGCGAGCTGCAGCGGATCTACGACGTGCTCTCGAAGTTCAACGGCGCCTGGGAGTCGACATCCACGCTGCTCTACCAGGGCTCCATCGGCGTCCTGTCGATGAAGAACCTCTTCAGCATGATGGCCGCGGACAAGCGCGACGTGCTGAAGACGCGCCTCGACATGATGGACCTTGCGATGAGCTCGACGCGCAACGTCCTCATCGACGCCGAAGGCGAGAGCTTCACCCGCACCGAGGTGGGCGCGCTCGCCGGGCTCGCCGCGGTGCTCGACAAGTTCCTGCTGCTGCTCAGCGGGGCCGCGGAGATCCCGGTCACCATCCTGATGGGCCAGTCGCCCGCCGGGCTCAGCGCCACCGGGGAGAGCGACGTGCGGTGGTTCTACGACCGCATCAAGAGCGCGCAGACGAGCACCCTGACGCCGTGCCTCTTGCGGCTGATCCGGCTGCTCTGCCTCGCGAAGGACGGGCCCACGAAGGGCGTGGTCCCGGCGAAGCTGGCGGTGGAGTTCGCGCCCCTCTGGCAGATGACCCCGCTCGAGCTCGCCGACCTGCGCCAGAAGCAGGCGACCACGGACGGGATCTACATCGACAAGCAGGTGGTCACCGCCGACGAGGTGGGCGAGCCGAAGTTCGGCCTGGAGGCTGAGCCCGGAGACCACGATCGACCTCGGCGCGCGCGAGGCCGCGATGGCCGCGGACGCCGACGCCGCGCAGCTCACCGCGGGGCAGGGCGCGCCGGGAGCGGATGTCGACGCCGCCGCGGGCATCGTCGCGAAGGTCGCCGCGCGGGAGATCCCCCGCGACGCCGGGGTGGCGCTGCTGGCCGCGCAGGGCATGGCCCCCGAGGCCGCGGAGGCCGTCATGGGCAGCGCGGGCGTGACGTTCTTCACCGCGCCCGAGGCGGGGCACGCGGCCGAGATGGACGCGATGAAGGCCGAGAACGCGAAGCTCAAGGCATCGAACCAGGGACACCAGGCCTACACGGCGCGGGTGATCCAGAAGGCGAAGGAGGGCGGGGTCGAGCTCGGGGCGTTCACCAGCGCGGCCCCCACCGCCGTCGCCGAGGGCGATGACCTGAAGCCCGGCGACGTGGTGGAGGTCCCGGCGGACGATCCCGCCCCGGAGCCCGCGGCCCCCTGATGGCCACCGCCGCCCAGCTCGCCGCCCGCCGTCGCCTCGTGGCCGCCGCCACGAAGCGCCACCCGCCGCGCCCCATGCCGCCGGCGCAGCTCCCGCGCCCGACGGCCTACACCCGCGCGCTCACCGCCATCGCCGAGGAGCTCAACCAGGAGATCCACGCGGCGCTCGCCGACGAGGGCCTCCCGGCGCCCCGGGCCGACGCCGCCGACGGCGACGCGAGCATCCCGGCGTTCAACCGCGAGGGCCTGCTCGCGCGCCTGCGACGTATCGCCGAGGCCGTCGTGAAGCGCCGCGGCGGCTTCCTCGACACCGCCATCCAGGCCTGCGCCGCCAACGTCTCCAGCGTCTCCCGCGCCGAGTGGTCCAAGCAGGCCAAGGCCGCCGTGGGCATCGACCTCTCGCAGGTCGAGCCCAACCTGACGCCCACGATCAACGCCTTCCGCCGCGCGAACCTCGACCTCATCACCAGCATGGCCCGCGACAAGGTCGAGCGGGTGAAGGCCATCTTCGACGACGCCCCCAACGCCCGCGTGGAGACGATCCGCGACCGCATCATGGAGGAAGGCAACGTCACCCGGCGGCAGGCCGCGCTCATCGCCCGCGACCAGGTGCTCTCGCTCAACGCCCAGGTGACCGAGAAGCGCCACGCCGCGGCCGGCGTCGAGAAGTACACCTGGCGCACGAGCGGCGACGGCGACGTCCGCCCCGCGCACCGGGCGCTCAACGGCAAGGTGTTCGCGTACGCCGACCCGCCGGTGGTGTCGAAGGACGGGCGCCGGGAGAACCCCGGGCAGGACTACCAGTGCCGCTGCACGGCAGAGCCGGTGATCGAGTGGGGAGAGGAGGAAGCGGCGAAGCGCGCCGACGCGGACGACTGGAAGGAGAGCGATCACCCGCGCGACCACGGGAAGTTCACGGGGAAGGGTGGAGGCAATCACGGGCCGCTGCACGCGAAGCCGAAGGCTCAGGGCGGCGGGAAGCCGCAGGGCAAACCGACGACCCCAGCGAAGGCCGCCTCTCCCACGAAGCCACTGCCCCCCCACGTCACCAAGGCCTACGAGGACGCCGAGCGCTACGCGGGCAGTCTCAAGAAACCCCACGAGCGGAAGGCGTTCAACGACGCCGTCGATGCCCTTTATGCCGCGCCGGGGCGCTCTCGGGAGGACGTCGCCCAGCTCGTCTCGGGGGCGGTCTACGCCGCCGACCGCGGCGTGAGCCCGACGCAGTACCTGAGGGACGCTCACGCGATCGTCTCGCGGACCGAACTGTTGAAGCTGACCATCCAGTGCATCGGCGCCAACGCGGTGGGCAAGCACCCCTGGGATCTGGCGTTCATCAGTAAGACCGCCCTCAAGGACAACGAGCTCGACTTCCTCGCGGGCGACCGCAACACCCCGTGGCCGAAGTGGAAGCGCGCTGCCGACCTCGCGGCGCACATCAAGAAGAACCCGAGCCCGCCCGCGGCTCCTCCCACGCTCGCCGAGGCGAAGTCGCGCGAGGGCATCATGCGACAGGCCAACCTGAGCACCCGCGGTGCCCTCGGCCGAGTTCGTCGCAGGGCAACAGATCGGCACCCTCGTCAGCGGACACCGGGTCAGCGGTCGGCAGATCCCGTTGGACGAGAAGGTGCTCGACTACGAAATCACGACTCCTCCTCCGCCTCGGAAGCGGTACATGGAGGTTAAGGGCGTCGCACACGACACGTGGAACAAGTGGCTCGACTGCCACCAACGACGGCGGAGGGGGGAGGCACTCACCGTCGCGGAAGCCAAGGCCGCCGCCAAGATCGATGCGACGGTCGCGCAGATGCGCGAGGCCGCCGCCGCGACGCACCCCGGTGAGCGCCCGGTGTTGGCGCTCACCACCGCAATGGAGAACACGCCAGCGCTCGCTGCTCTGCGCGCCCGCCTGGCGAAGGGCGGTGTCGATGCAGAGATCGTTTTTGTGACAGAGAATGACATCGTGGAGACTGGTCGAGGACTGAGGGCACGGTTAGGGTTTGGTAAGCCATGACACACCCCCGACGGAGACCCACGACTGCGCTCTTTGCCACCGCCTCAAGTGAGGTGTTGCAGGCCCTGACGGAGCGGAAGGACCGGCTTTTCGTGGGCAGCGAGTTGATGCGGGGGAAGGGTGAATACCTCGCCCTCGTAGACTACGAGCCTGGCTCCCCCCACGACGAGCGAGACATCGAGGTGGCGCGCGCGCTGTCCGCAGACTGCGACGGCCCGGTCTACATGGTCTCCTTCGGCGAGGACGACGAGCGCATCACGACGTGCGAGCGGGGCGCGTTGTTGTCTGACGCCGAGGCCGACGACGCCCCCGACCCGGAGCAGCTCGCGCGTGAACTGGGGCTCGGCGGCATCTTCCCGCCCGCGTCTCCGGAGCCTCGGAGCTTCATGCTCGTGGAGAACGCATCCGTCGAGGCGGTGGAAACGGCGATCGGCCCAACCTTGAAGCGGATGGGGAAGGTGTTGCGCCTGGAAGCTCGGGGCGCGGACGTCCTCGGCTGGCTCGAAAACAAGACGCTTGGTGAGTTCCCGGAAGTCGTCTCGGAAAAGCTCAAAACCCGGGTCCTTCACACGATCGACATGCCCAGGAGCTTCGCGGTCTTCGTGACCGAGACCGGCGCCGACGTTGGGCTGTTCGAGACACCACGCACGACGTTCTCGGAGGGCTTCGACTGCATCGACTCCATCCTCGGCGAGACCACGCGCGAGGGCATCCTGCGCGCGATGGGCGTCGACGAGGCGCGCATCGAGCAGGCCGGCACCCCAGCCTCACCGACCTGATCCGCCCGCCTCCCCGTCCCGCCTATCCGTCCCCCTCGCCTCTAGCCCCCCGCGCCCCGCGCCCCGCACCGTAGGGGCGTGCGCGTCACCCGCTTCAACTTCGCCGGGACCACCCGAGGCGTCCGACCGACGCCCCAGGGGGGCTTGTGCGTCGAAGCGGCCGTCGCGCGGACGGGCGTGTTGCAGTACGGCGACGGCTCCGGGCGGACGTGGCTGGAGTACCGGCCCGAGTCCGAGGTGTTCGCCGCCGACTCGCTCGCGTCCCTGCGCGGCGCGCCCGTCACCGACGAGCACCCGGCGGGCCTCGTCACCCCCGAGACCTTCACGGCCGTCTTGCGCGGCCACGCGGTCGACGATGTGCGGCGCGACGGCGACTTCGTCGTGGCGGACCTCCTGGTGCAGGACGGCGCGCTCTACCGCAAGATCGACGCGGGCGAGCGGCGCGAGGTGTCGTGCGGCTACACGTGCGAGGTCGACCCGACGCCCGGCGTGACGCCCGAGGGCGAGCGCTACGACGCCGTGCAGCGGAACATCCGCCACAACCACGTCGCGCTGCTCGCGCCGGGTGAGGGGCGTTCGGGGCCGGAAGTGTCGCTGCGCATGGATGGCGCGGCCGTGGAAGTGCGGCTCGACGCCGCGAAGGAGCGGGCAACCGTGAAGACCATTCGATTGAACGGCCGGACCATCCGGCTCGACGAGGGCGAAGACGACAAGAAGGTCCAGGCCGACGTCGACGTGCTCCAGAAGAAGGCCGACGACGGCGGTGACGCGCTGGCGACGGCGCAGGGGCTCCAGGAGAAGATCACCGGCCTCCTGGCCGACGTGGCGATGCTCCAGGGGCAGCTCACCGCCGCGCAGGCCGTCCCCGCCGCGGAGCCCACCGAGGAGTTGATCCCCGCTGCGGTCGCCGACGCCCTGGTGGCCCGGCGCCTCGCGCTGGTCACCGACGCCCGCAAGGTGCTCGGCCCCGACGTGAAGCTCGACGGGCTCTCCGCGGACGCGATCCGCCGCCTCGCGGTGGAGAAGGCGCTCCCCGACCAGAAGGCCCGGCTCGACGCCAAGGACGCCGGGCGCGGCAGCCTCGATGCACCCGGCCGAGCTGCCGGGTCGTTCACCGGGGTCGTGTCCGCCTCTCCCGCAACGACGGCCTCGCGCGCGCGCCCACCGGGCGTTCGCGGCGCCCGACACCTGCACCGACGGCGACGAAGACCCCCAGGCCACCGCCGCCGCGGCCACCACCACCCGCTGGCAGAAGCCGCTCTCGATGAGCGCCACGAAGGGGAGCTGATCCTATGTCGACCTCCGCACAGAGCACCTACGGCGCCGCGCCCAGCGTCGCGTACGCGGGCCAGCTCGCCGACAACGGCCCGCACGACGTGAAGAGCGTCATCGCGGCTGTGGCGATCCTCGCCAGCCTCGTCGTCGTGATCGGCGACGTGGCCGCCAAGGGCTACCTGCCGACCACGCCCGACGTGGCCGACGTCGACGCCATCATCGCCACCGGCGCGAGCGCCGCGACCCCGCAGACCGTCTCCGGTGCGGGCCTCGACGGCGCCGTCGGTGGCGACGACATGGTCCCGCCCCGCAACGTCGTGCTGGTGCTGAACTCCCACACCGACTGGGACGCGACGGTCGCCACCGTCACCGGCGTCGACGCCGACGGCAACGTCCAGCAGGAAGACCTCCTCATCCCCAACGGCGGCAACGTGACCGTGACGGGCGTGAAGCTCTTCGCGAAGATCACGAGCCTCTACATCCCCGCGCAGACCGGCGCGACGGGCACCTTCACCTTGGCTCGGGGTCGAACTCGGGCCCGGTCAACGGCCAGCAGGTCCACGGCGTCGCGAGTACGACGCGTCGCGCGAGCCGAGGCCTACTCCTGCTGGGGACTCGGTGCCCGTCGTCGACAGGGCCCGTCTTCGTGACCGCGGAGACCAGCCTACGCCGACGGCGACCCGGTCTACGTCCGCCTCGTCGCGACGGGCGAAGAGGTGCGGGCCAGCCGGGCAACGCCGCCGACTCCAACGACTGCGTGCTGCTCCAGGGCGCGCGTTTCTGGCGATCGGGCTCGGCCGGCGTCGCCGCCATCAACCTGAACCTCTGAGCCGAGGCGAGAGCGCACCATGAAGCGATCCCACCGATTCGACATGTACCTCCAGGCCGTCGCCCTCGTCGGGTCGCACGGCTCCGTCCGCCTCGACGCCAACGAGACCGCGATGTTCGCGCGGCAGCTCGAGGACATCGACGCGCAGCTCTACCGGGTCCAGTACCCGCAGCTGAAGGGCGTACGTCGACCTGGTCTCGCCCACGACCGGGAGCTGGATCTCCGGCGCGGTCTCCGCGGACCTCGTGTGCGCGGACCTTTTCAAGCTGGAGCGCGCGATCATCACCGGCTCGAAGGGCATCGAGATGCCCGACACCTGCGCGCTCTCGCCGTCGCAGTACGCGTTCGCCGACACCATGCGGCTCTCGAACACCGAGACCTCCGCCTCGAGTACTTCCTCAAGAAGTCCATGGGCATCAAGAACGTCGAGCAGTGGTACCCGCTGGAGACGGCCGGAGCGGCGCTCGCGGCCCGGTCTCGCGCACCGGCAACCCCACCAAGGTGCGCAGGCTCTGATGCCGCTGCAGTTCAACCAGTCGGCCCCCGAGGCGCGCAACCTCTCCTTCGTCATCACCTGCGACGGCCGCTCGGGCGGCGTCATCTTCCGCTACCCGGGCTCGGCCCGGTACATGGACGGGTGCTGAGATGCGGCTACGCAACCAGCACACCAGCGCCATCGACGGCGTGAAGCGCGGGGAGGTCGGGGACTTCGACGAGAAGAACCCCGCCATCGCCGCGATGCGCAAGGCCGGCCACCTGGTGCCCGTGGACGGCGCCGGCCGCGAGGAGTCGGACGAGGGGCCCATCACCGAGGGCGAGCGCGCCTCCTTCGACCGCTTCGCGCGGGAGAAGGCGGACGAGCTCGCCGCGAAGGATGCCCGCATCACCGAGCTCGAGGTGGAGGCCGCCCAGCTGCGGCTCGGCCTCGAAGCCGCCACGGCCCCGAAGGGCGACGCCGAGAAGCCCGCCAGGGCCCGCAAGGACTGACCGATGGCCTGGGCCGCCACGACCTTCAAGGCGCGCTGGGAGGAGTTCGCGAACTCCCCCGACGCGCTCGTCGTGGCGGTTCTGGCCGAGGCCGCCGAGGAGTGCGACGAGCGCGTCTTCGGCGGGAAGTTCGACCACGCGGTGGGCCTGCTCGCCGCGCACAAGCTCAGCATCTCCCCATTCGGGCAGCAGGCGCGCCTCAACCCCAAGGCCGCCAAGGACTCGCCCCACGGGACCACGCTCTACGGCCAGGAGCACGACGCCCTCGCGGCGCAGTGCGGCGGCGGCTTCTGGGTCACCGGAGTCGCGCTGAGAGCGGCCGGGTCACCGTCCAGGACCACGGCGCCAAGGCGATGCTCCAGCGCGCTCGCGAGCTCTCCGGCGGCCGCAAGGTGCGCGTCGGGGTGCTGGGGGATGCGCCCAAGCGCGAGGAGCCCGTGTCCCAGCGAGGCAAGCACTCCCCGAAGGCCCGCACCCGGGCCAAGGTCGCCAGGCGCACCACCGAGGCCGCCGTCGGCGGGCGGGAGAAGTACTCGCTCCTCCAGGTCGCGATCGTCCATGAGTTCGGCGGGGGGCACGTGCCCGCCCGCAGCTTCATCCGCGCCACCATCGACGAGAAGAAGGCCGAGATCCAGGCCGAGCAGGAGAAGGCCCTGCGCGCCGTGCTCGCCGGGACGGTGACGGCCGAGGTCGCCTTGAAGCGCCTCGGGGCCTTCGTCGTCGGTCTCATGCAGGCCCGCATCGTCGCCGGGATCGCCCCACCGCTCGCGGCCTCCACGCTCCGGCGCAAGGGCGGCAAGACCACGCCGCTGATCCTCACGGGCCAGCTCCGCTCCGGCCTCACCTACGCCGTCGAGGGGACCTGATGGACCTCGCGACCATCGAGCCGGGGCTCCGCGCCTGGGCCGCCGCCCTCACGGGCGTGCCGGCGGCGTTCTGCCTCTGGGAGAACGCCCCGCGTGTGCAGCATCGCGGGCAGCTCGTGCTGCTGCGGTGGGTGTCGGAGGTCGGGGTGGGCGAGGACGAGACCCTCTACACCTACGCCGCCAACGCGGACCCCTTGCTGGAGATGACCCCGACCGTCTCGGGCAACCGTCTCGTGGTGGTGCAGCTCGACATCGAGGTGCACGACCAGCGCCCCAGGGTGAACGCCCAGGCGATCGCTTCGCGCGCCCGCACCCGCATCCAGTGGCCCTCCTCGCTCGCCGCGCTCGCCGCGCTCGACCTCGCGATGGTGGGCATCGAGCAGGTCCAGGTCACCGACTACGAGCTCGAAGATCGCTTCGTCTCGCGCCGCACGATGGACGTGCGCTTGAACGCGAGCAGCCGCGAGACCGACTCGGCGGGCGCCGTCCCGTACATCGCGACGGTCACAACGACCGCCACCATCACGCACCCCGACGGCTCGGCCGTCGACCCCGACATCGCCCCCGGAGGCATCCTGCCATGAGCCTGATCGATCAGATCGCCGACGTGTCCGTCACCGCCACCACCTCGACGCAGACCCGCGCGGGGTTCGGCACCGCGCTCCTCGCCGTCTGCAAGGTGCCCTGGACCAGCGGCGCGCGCGTGCGCTCCTACGGCTCCCTCGCGGCCCTCCTCACCGCGGGGTTCCTCACGTCCGACCCGGCCTACCAGATGGCGCGGACGGCCTTCGCACAGAACCCGGCACCCACGCGCGTGAAGGTGGGGCAGCGCACGAGGCTCTTCACTCAGGTCGTGCACCTCACTCCGGCCTCGCCGGTGTCGGCCTCGGACGCGGAGACCTACACCGCGAAGGTCGACGGCCTCACGGCCACCTTCACCAGCGACGCGACGCCCACCGTCGCCGAGGTGTGCACTGGCCTCGCCGCGCGCATCAACGTCCTCTGCGGCGTCGACGTGGACGCCATCATCGCGACGGGTGCCTCCACCGCGAGCATCCAGACCCTCCTCCCCGCGAGCTTCGACGGTCTCATCGGCGACGACGTGATGAGCCCGCCGCGGCGCCTGAGCTTCACCTTCGACAGCTCCACCGACTGGGACCCGACGACGATCACCGTCACCGGCAAGGACTACGCGGGCGCGACCATCACCGAGACCTTCGCCGTGGCGACGTCCACGGCTGCGAACGGCGTGAAGTACTTCAGCCAGGTCACTCAGGTGGAGATCCCGGTGCAGACCGGCACCGGCGGCACCTTCACCATGGGTGTCCGCGCTTCGGTCACCGCCGACGGCACGAGCGGCACCCACGTCGCCTGCACCTCCGCGGTCGACGGCCTGCTCCACAGCTACGAGCTGGTCACCGGCAACGTCACCCTGGGCGACGCGACGGCCGCGGTGACCGGTTTCGAGACGGACCTCAACGAGCTGCTGGCCTTCGACCCGGACTTCTACGGCCTCGCGCTCGACTCCAACAGCCAGGCGGAGATTCTCGTCGCCGCCGCGTGGGCCGAGGCGCAGAAGCGCTTCTTCGCCTACCAGACGGCCGACTCCGCGTGCGGTGACCCGAGCGTCACGACGGACGTGATGAGCCGACTGAAGGCCGCGGCCTACGGCTACTCGCTCGGCTTCTTCTACCCCGCGATCGCCGCCTCCGACGGGTGGCTCGCGGCGGGCGCCCTCGGGAAGAACCTCCCGACGGACCCTGGCTCCGCGACCCTCGCGTTCAAGACCATCGCGGGCGTGACGCGCCGGGCGGTGAGCGACGCCTTCATCGCGGCGATCATCACCACCCCGGACTCCACCGGGAAGAACGGCAACCTCTACCTCGACTTCAACGGCACCAACGGGACCTTCCCGGGGATGATGGCCGTGGGCGAGTGGGCCGACGTCGTGCGGGGGCTGGACTGGTTCCGCTCCGACGTGAAGGCGCGCTTCCTCGCGGTCCAGCTCGCCAACGGCAAGGTGCCCTTCACCGACAACGGCACGGACCTCTTCCGCGCCGCCGTGGTGGCCAGCATCAAGGCCGGGATCAAGAGCCAGCTCTTCGCGGCCTCGCCGGTCTTCACCGTGACAGCGACGCCCGTCGCCGAGACCTCGGCGCTCGACCGCAGCGCACGCCGCTTCAACGGCATCTCCTACAGCGCTCCGCTCGCGGGCGCGATTCTCTACACCGAAGCGGCCGGCACCGCGGCCATCTGAGAGAGCTGAGGGACCACGACCATGGCCAACACGTTCGACAGCAACGAGGTCTCGATCAACTTCGCTGGGCGAGACCTGGCGACCAGCCGCGCCGACGGCGACTTCGTCACGCTCACCTTCACCACCGAGCTCTACTCGATGAAGGCCGGGAGCGACGGCGAGGTCACCCGGTCGAAGAACAACGACCGCTCGGGCAGAGTGCACGCTGAAGTTCCTCAACACCAGCGAAGCGCACCGCGTTCTCACGGCGCTCTACAACGAGGCCGAGGCGAGCTCGAACGGCGACGACATCGCGCCGCTCCAGGTGCGCTCCCGCTCGACGGGCCTCGCGTACCACGCCGAGCAGGCGTGGATCTCGAAGCACCCCGACATCGCCTTCGGCAAGGAAGCCGGGGAGCTCGACTGGGAGATCAGCTACGAGCGCCTGGAGCCCCAGGTGGAGGCCACCTGATGCGCACGCTGGAGAACCAGAAGAAGGAGATCGGCGGCGTCGTCTACAGGGTCGCGCCGCTCACCACCAAGGCCTCGCTCCGGGTGCTCGCGCGGGTGCTCAAGATGGCGGCACCAGCCTTCGGGGACGTGGTCTCGCTCCGGGCCGCCGCGCGCGCCGCGACGGGCTCGCTCGGGACGCTCTTCGCCGGGCTCGCGGGCGACCTCGACGAGGCGATCCTCCTCGACGTCTGCGACGCCTTCTCCGAGGTGACTGAGGCGGACCTCGGCGGCAAGAAGCTCCTCGCCCTGCGCGGCGGGCAGTGGGATGAGCACTTCCGCGGGCGCCTCTTCGAGCTCTTCGAGTGGGTGGCGTTCTCGGCGGAGGTCACCTACGGCCCTTTGTACGCGAGGCTCCAGGCGGCGGACCCGGAGCCTCCCGCCGATCCGCCCGCGGAGGGGTGACCGTACGCATCCCCGGCCGACTCTGTTGGCCGGTGCATCGACTCGCGACGAGCGGGCTCTACCCCGATGGGCTCGCGACGATCGAGTCCGACTGGACGCTGGAGATGGTCGTCGACGCCTGCGAGGTCTGCGACGCGATCGACGCGGCGCGGGTCGAGGCCTCGGAGAGGAAGTGACCCGTGGGTGATGCTGCGCTGAGGACGATGTTCGCCGAGTTGGGGATCGACTTCGATGAGAAGTCCCTCCAGAAGGCGAACAGCCTCGTCGACAAGGCCGTCGGCAACGTCCGGAAGCTCGTGGGGGCCACGGGCAATGCCGACCAGGCCGAGGCGCTCTTCGCCGCCCGCCAGAAGGCGCGCGCGGCCGTCCGCCATCAGCAGACCGTCCGGGCTGCGGCCGACGCCGCGAAGGCCAGCGGGCCCAGCCGGGAGGTGGGGCTCTTCGGGAAGCTGCGCGAGCTCGCGGCCGGCGACGCGAAGGCGCGGGACGAGGCGCGCAAGGCCGAGCTCGACCGGGCGCACGCGCTCGCCGCCCGCCAGGCGCTCGGCGGCGCGGCCCCGGCGTTCAACCCCTTCGGCAAGGACAAGGCGCAGGGCGCGACCAGCTTCGGCGGGAAGCTCGGCACGGAGCAGTGGAAGGCCGCCGCGAAGCCCGTCGAGGGGCTGATCGGGATCCTGACGAAGCTCGAAAAGAAGACCTCGACGGCCATCGGCCAGAAGCTCCCCGCGGCGTTCCAGCGGCTTGCCCAGCGCGCTGGCGTCGCGCAGGGCGACTTCGCCTCCATGGGGCAGGTGCTTGTCGGCGCGACTGGCATGGTGACGGCCACGCTGGGTGCCGGGCTGGCGATGGCCTCGAACTTCGCTTCGGAGTTCACCCAGGCGAGCGAGGCCCTGCGCGAGACGGCCCGGAGCGCGCGGGTCACCAGCTCCGAGCTGCAGGCGCTCCAGCACGCGGGGGCCATCTCCGGCGTCGGCGCCGACCGGATGACCGCGAGCGTGACGGCGCTGGGGGGCAAGCTCCGCGACGCCAGCTCGCACCTCGCCGGGAGCGGCGGGGTGGTGCACACGCTGCGGCACCTCGGGATCAACGCCCGCGACGCGAGCGGCCACATCCGCCCCACCGTCGACATCCTCGACGACGTGGCCGTGGCGATGGAGCACGTCAGCAGTCCCCGCCGCCGCGTCCGCATTGCGGAGTCCCTGGGGCTCGACCGCCGGATGCTCGATGTCCTGCACACAGGCGCCGGGGGCATCCGGGCGTTGCGCGACGAGATGCGCGAGCTCGGCGGAGGCGTGACGCCCGAAGCCACCGAGGCGGCACGAAAGTTCGCCCAGGCCCAGGCCCGGATGCAGGTCGGGCTCACGTCCGTCCGCAGCGTGATCTTCACGGCGCTCGCGCCCGCGATGGAGGGCCTCGTCAGCAAGGGCGCGAAGGCCCTGGGGTGGCTCGCCCGGATGACGCGCGGGAGCCACATGGCGCGCAACGTCCTGGTGGCGCTCGGCGTCGCCGGGGCGGCCGCCGCGGCGCCCCTGATCGCAGCCTGGCTCCCGGCGGCCGCGCCCTTCCTGCTCGCGGGTGCGGCGGGCCTCGTGCTCGCGCTCGCCCTCGACGACGTCCAGAACTTCCTGGAGGGCAACAACAGCCTGACCGGGGAGATGGTCACGAAGCTCCGGCAGCTCGCCGACGGGTTCATCGGCGTCGGCAACAGCGCGCGGATCATCGAGTGGATCAAGGACGACTGGAACATCTTCGGCGACAAGGTCGCCCGCGTGCTCGACTTCATCGAGCACCTGCCGCCCGCCATCCGCGCGACGCTCGCGCCGCTCCGCCTGCTCCTGGGCGCGTTCAGCGCCGTCACGGGGCACGGCGACGGGCCCACGGGGGGAGGCGCGGGCGCGCCCTCGGGCGCCCCATCCCCCAGCACCCCGGCTTCTGGCCCGGCTCCCGGCGCTCCCGTGCAGGTGGGGCTCGACGGCCAGCCGATCGCGGTGCGCGGGACCAACGGTCGATATCGCCCCGTCCCGGCCCCCGCGACCCGTAGCGTGGCCGCACCGGGGACGGCGGGCGGGAGCACCACGGTCACGACCCGCGTCGAGGGGGACCGCAACGTCTTCCACATCAACGGCAACGACCCGGCCGCGATGCGGCGTCAGGTGGAGCATCTGCTCGAGCATCGCGAGCGCCAGCGCCGCGAGCGCCTGAGCCCGAGGGGAGACGGCGAATGAGCGCGACGATCGAGTGGGTGGACGGCACGGGCAACACGCTGCTGGTGGAGCTCGACGCGACTCCGACGCAGGCCTGGGAGTCGACCGCCGAGGTGACCAAGCACCCGGTGGAGACGGGCTCCGCGATTGGCGACCACGTGAAGCCCGCCAACGACACGATCACGGTCGAGGGGATTCTCACCAACACCCCGGTGATCGTCCCGGCGACGCAGATGCAGGGCGCCACGCGCGCCCCGGGCACACTCGACCTGCCCGGCGGCGGGAGCGTGTCGGTGCAGCGGTGGAGCGGGCCCTTCGACCGCGTGAGCGAGTGCCGCGAGTTGCTGCGCTCGTTGGTGAAGGCCGGGCTCCCCGCGACCCTCTCCACCGGCCGGCGCGAAGGTCTGCGCTTCGACGACAACCTGGTGCTCGTGCGCTTCCGGGTCGACCGCGACGCGACCACCGGGAACTCCATCAACGTCTCCCTCGACTTCGAGCAGCTCCGGGTGGTGTCGACCTCGCGCGTGGCCGTGCCCGCCGTCCGCCGCCTGCAGGTGCCCGAGAGCCGCGGGACGGCGCCTCCCGTGCCCGCCGGGAGCGCGGCCTACAACTACGTCGTTGGGGGCTGACCGATGCGATTCCTTGTCCCCTGCACGCCCGACGGCGCCTCCCGCTGGACCCAGACCAGCGCCCTCGATGGGGTCAACTTCGTCCTGACCTTCGACTGGAACCAGCGCATGGGCCGGTGGGCGCTCTCCCTCGCCGACTCCCGCGGCGTGGCCATCCGCTCAGGGATGATCCTCAACGTCGACGTGCCGCTCCTGCGCGGCGTGGTCGATACCCGGCGGCCGCGCGGCGAGCTCGTGGTGATGGACGCGAGCGGCGTGGGCGACCTCGACCCGGGCTTCAGCGACCTCGGCTCCCGCTTCCTGCTGCTCTACCTCGACGCTGCGGAGCTCGGCCGGTGAGGCTCTTCGATCGCGCCTGGCGCCTGCAGGTCGGGACGCTGCTCCTCTCCCAGCGGGACGCCCAGGGGCAGACGGGCCTGGCGTGCTCGTTCAAGGTCACCCGCAGCCTCGCGACGGCGCGCGCGGGCACCGCGAGCATCACGGTGTTCAACCTCCCGGCGGCGCTCTCGCGCGAGATCGCGGACCTGCCGCGGCGCTCGACCTTCGTGAGCATCGACGCCGGGTACGTCGGCGGGATGAGTCGCCTCTTCACCGGGGACCTGCGCAAGGCGACGCCGTCCCGTGAGGGCGCTGACTGGAAGATGGAGGTGGAGGCCGGAGACGGCGTCCACGCCCGGCGCACCGCGCGCGTCTCCCGAGCGTTCGCCCCCGGGACCAGCCTCGACGGCGCTGCCGATGCGCTCGCCACGGCGCTGGGGGTGGGTGTGGGCAACGCGCGGGCAGCCTTCGCGGGCGCGCGGCTTGCGGGGCAGGCCAGCGCCTTCGCCGACGGCGTCACGCTCCACGGCACGGCCTCCGAGGAGCTCACGCGGCTGTGCAATGGCGCTGGGCTCATCTGGTCGATCCAGGAGGGCCAGCTGCTCGTGCTCCCCATCGGCGGGACGCTCGACCGCACGGCCATCCGCCTCGCCGCCGACTCGGGGTTGATCGAGTCGCCCACGTTCGCCGACCGGCGCACAGTGAAGGCGAAGTGCTTGATCCAGCCGGGGCTCGCGCCGGGGCAGCGCGTCGTCGTCGACTCGCGCCTCGTGCAGGCCGAGCTGCGTATCAGCGAGGTGACCTTCGCCGGAGAGACCGAAGGGCCCTCGTGGGATGCCGAGCTCACGCTGAAGCGACCGCAGGGAGCCCTGCTGGACCAGTCGACCCCAGGCGTCACAGCCGAACCCGGATGAGGAGCACACGGTGACGGAACGATCCTTCGACCCGAGCGATGAAGAGGTGCACGCGGACCTGATGGAGCAGCTGCTGCTCGGGATCCACGTGGCAATGCCAGGGCGCATTCAGAGCTACGACTCCGTCCACCAGGTGGCGGACATCGTCCTGCAGGTGCGCCACCGCTACCCCGACCCCGACGGCAGCGGGCAGTACTTCGACGAGGACTATCCCGTGCTGCCTGCGGTGCCGATCTTTTGGCCTCGCATGGGGAAGTGGTTCTGGGCCGCGAGCGTCGAGGCGGGCGACGCGGTGCAGGTGCTGTTCAACTCCAGCGCCCTCGGGATCTGGCGGCGCTCGACCGCGACCGATGCGCTCTCCGGGCTCGACCGCGCGATCCGCGGGGTGTCGACCGTTGGGGACGTCGGCAGGCACTCGCTCACGCACGCGGTCGCGCTCCTGGGGATGGAGACGTACTCGCAGGCGCTCGCCCATGCGCCGCCGTTCGTGCCGCCGACTGACCCCGACGCGTGTCTCACGCTCGGCTCCGACCTCGACGACGGCACGCGTCTCTCGATCTACGGTGATGGGTCGATGAAGATCACCCGGGGCTCGACCGTGGTCATTCAGATCGACGCGGCTGGCACCATCCAGATCGGCGGGACGGGCCTCACCGCGCTGCTCGACGGTCTCGTGACCGCTCGCGGCGTCGACCCGTTCACCGGCGCGACCTACGGCGCACTCGGCAACGCCAGCGCCGTCGTCATGGCGAAGAAGTAGGAGGCGATCCGATGGCGATGTCTGCAAGCATCCTGGGGTCTGCTCTCAAGGCCGCGATCGACGGCGTTGATGACAAGACCGACCGCGACGCGCTCTTCGGGGCGATGGCGCAGGCCATCATCAACCACATCACCACGAACGGCACCGTGACAGTGACGGTCGCCTCGGTGAGCGGCGTGACGGTGGGCGCGGGCACGTCGGGGCCTGGGACCGGGACGGGGACGATCGCGTAGGTCAGAGACTTCGGTGTCGATGACGGCGCCGGTGAACGCGCCCGTCTGGCACCGTCGCCTCACCAGGGCCCGCGGTCGCCGGGGCTGACCTGTGCGGTCGCTGCGGTACCACGGGCGCGACCTCGTGCGGGGCGAGGCCGGGCGGCCATACGGCGACGCTTGCCGCGGCGGCCGGCCTCGGGCTGTGAGGCATGACGCGCCCGACGAACAGCACGGCGCCAATGACCACAACAAGGCCCACGGCCATCGCGGCGAGAATCGCGAGGCACGCACCGGCCACCGCCCAGGCGCCTTTCTGGGCGGTGGGGTGAGACATCACCGCCAGCGCAGTCCACCAACCGCCGTAGATCGGCCTTCGGTAGTACCCGTCGACCCACTTGCCGTTCTGCCAGTGCCCTTCAACCCACGACATAAAGGGAGACGCTACTCCCGCTCGGCCGGGCGGCGTCAACCTCACTCCACCCGGCACCCCAGTAGCCAGATGTCCCCGAGCGCCGGATCGACGGTGCGGCCGGGGATGCCCTCGGCGCCGCTGAGCGTGCCCGAGACCGGCCCCGCGAATTGCACGTGGAAGCTCTGTCTCGCGTCGCGGATCGATCCGGACGTGATGCGGAGAGTGGGTAGGTACTGCCCGTTGAAGTCGAGCGCCCCTGTTCGCGATCCGGTCCCGGTCGTGATCCGCCCGGTGAGACCGTTGCCGCCGAAGCAGCCGTTGAGGAAGAAGTTCACCTCGCCCGCCCGGACGGCGCACGACGGCGCCGAGGGGGCATCGCAGACCGTGCGACTGCCGGTGTAGCTCACCCGCGTGAACGCCAGCCGCACCTCCAGCCCCACCCTCGCCGCCTCGATGTCATACACCACCGGCCCCCCGTCGACCGGCCCCCCGTCGACCGGCCCCGCATCCCGCGGCACGTCGGCGACGACCACGTCCAGCCGATCGGCCGCGACGTCCACGAGCTGCACGTCGACCACGTCCTCGAGCGCGTCCCCTGCATCGACCGCATCCACCGCAGGCGCATCGACGACTGCGACGGCGTCGCCAGCATCCACCGCCCCGCTGTCCGCGCCCTGGTCGTGCGGCACCGCCGGGACGTCGATCACGTCGACGCCGTTGCCGATGTCCACCTGCACCGGCCCGGTGTCGGCGGGGCCAGAGTCGAGGGGCACCGGGTCGGAGCTGCACGCGGCAAGGGCGAGGGGCAGGGCGAGGAGAGGCCAGCGCATCGCCCGAAGGTATCACCGTGTCCCGCCTATGCGTCCCCCTGACGTCTAGCCCCTCCCTCCGGCACCCGCGCACGCTGGCGACGTGCGATCCCTCGCGCTCGACCCCACGACCGGCGACCTCCTGCTCACGGCGGGACGCCTCACGCTCGTCGAGGGCGTTGAGGCCGTGGCGCAGCGGATCAAGGGCCGCCTCACGCTGTGGGCGGGGGAGTGGTTCGCGGACACCTCCCTCGGCATCCCCTTCCTGAGTTTTCTCGGCGAAGGGCGGCGAGAAGCTCGCGGAGTCCACCCCTGCGCCGCGCCATCCTCTCCTGCCCTGGCGTGGCGTCGCTGGAGTCGTTCAGCTTCACCGCCGACGCCCGCACCCGCAGCGCCGTCATCGCCTTCCGCGTGAGGACGACCGACGGCCAGGTGGTCGAGGACGGCGGCTTCCGGGTGGGTGCCTGACGTGGCGGGCCTGACCTCAACCGGCTTCGAGGCGAAGACCGCCGCGGAGATCCTTTCCGACGTCGAGACGGCGCAGAAGGCCGCGCTCGGGAGCGACCTCGATGTGAGCCCCGAGCAACCGCTCGGGCAGATCAACGCCATCCTCGCGACGCACCACCGCGAACTGTGGGAGCTCGCCGCAGGGGTCTACGCCGCCCGCGATCCCCGCGGGTCGACGGGGATGCGCTCCACCGGCCTTTCGCTCCTCACCGGGACCGAGCGCGCGGACGCTCAGAAGGCGATCGCGCCGCTGGCCGTCACCTCGCCGCCGGCTGTCACGCTCCCGGCCGGGAGCATCGCAGGCAACGCCTCGGACCCCACGCGGCAGTTCGCCACGCTCGAGGCCGTCACCAACACCGGGACCTCCAGCGCGACCCTCGCCGTGCGCGCCGAGCAGGTCACCGCCGCGGTGATCCCCGTCACCACGACCGTCACCGCCATCGTCACGCCGGTCAGCGGCTGGACGGGCGTCGCGACCACCGGCGCGATCCTCCCCGGCGCCGTCGCCGAGTCGGACCCGACGCTAGCCGCCATAGGCGAGCGCGAGCTCCAGGGCGCGGGCTCCTCGCCGGTCGATGCGATCCGCACGGCGCTCTCGCGGGTGCCGGGCGTCACGGACGTGCAGGTCTTCGAGAACATCACCAGCGCCCCCGACGCGGACGGCCGCCCGGGGCACTCCGTCGAGGCGATCGTCTCGGGCTCCGCGCTCGGCTCGACGCTCGCGCTCGTGCTCTTCCGCGCGAAGTCGGCGGGCATCGAGCCCTACGGCACAAGCTCCTTCACCGTCGGCGACGCGATCGGGCGCAACCATGCCGTGGGCCTCACGGTCCCGGCGGATCGCTCCGCCTACGTCGCCGTCACGGTGGACGTCGACCCGCAGAACGACCCCGGCGACGCCGCGATCAAGGCCGCGGTGGTCGCCTCCATGGCGGGCCTGCGCGCGGGCGAGACGTCCCGGCGCAGCGTCATCAACTGCGCCCTCCTGGACCTCGACGGCATCCGCGACGTCCTCTCCGTCGCACTCGGCACCAGCGCGCCTACGGTCGCGCCGACGAACCTCCACGTGGGCGCCCGCGAGCGGCTCTCCTTCGACGTCTCCCGCGTGGAGGTGAACCGTGTCCTCTGAGCCCGACCGCGCCGCGCTCGCGCACGCGACCGACCACATCGCCCGCGGCCTCGCGCAGATCACCCATCGCTGGCGCGGCCTGCCGGGCGTGAGTGCGATCCTATCGTCGCACCTCGCCGAGGTGCAGGCGATCGAGGACGCGCTCTGGTCGATCCTCGCCATCGCGATCGACACGGCCTCGGGGGACCAGATCGCGCAGATCGGCGCGCTCCTGGGCGAGCCGAAGGTCACCCTCAGCGACGCGAAGTGGCGGGTGGTGCTGCACGCGCGCATCGACGCCAACCGCAGCGCGGGCACGGTGGACGAGCTGCTCGCGATCCTGCTGCGCTTCGCCGACGCGGGCGACGTCACCGCCGTCGAGTACTTCCCGGCGGGCATTCTCTTCACCGCCGCCGCGCTCACCGGAGGCTTTCCTCCCGCCCGCGTCGGAGGGCTCCTGCGCCGCGCGAAGTCCGGGGGCGTGGGCGTGCAGCTCGTGGCGCCCGCATCGGGCGCGACCGCGTTCCGCTTCGCGTCCGCCGACGACGTCGAGGCCGCGGTGGGGACGGGCTTCAGCGACGTCACGCAGGCCTCGGGCGGCCACCTGGCAGGAGTGTATTGACCGTGCGACGACCTGGACGAGCGCCCCCGCAGTGGGCCACCGCGAGCGCCTACATCTCCGAGCCGCTCACCGGCAAGGCGGTGACGGGGTTCATCCCCGACGAGCTCCCGCCCGCCGACTGGTTCAACTACACGTGGAACCAGCTCGGGCAGTGGACCGGGTACCTCACGGGGCCCTCGCAGACGGTGTGGGCCTCGCGGGTGTTCCCCGACCCCTCGACGGGCGTGGTGCGCGGGGATGTGGACACCGGTACGCCCGACAACACGGAGTGCCGTTACCGCTACGCGATCTGCGGCATCGATGGCACCGGGGCGTTCGTGGCCGTGTCGCGCACGGGCGCTGCGTGGATCACCCAGCGCAACCTCCCGGCGACCCCCGGGACGCCCGCGGGGGTCTACTTCAGTCCAGGCACCAGCCCGCTGACCGGCTCGGGCGACTGGTACCTCTGGACCGACACGGGGCTCTATCGGACGCCCTCCGACTACGCAGGGACCACGAACGCATTGCGCGGCGATGCCAGCTGGGCCGCGTTGTCGCTTCCGGCGTCCCCCGGCGTGGTCGCTGGCGTGGCCGGATACTTCAACGACATCGTCGTCACGACTTCGACGAAGCTCCTACGCCGCACTGTCGGGTTGTGGGCCGAGATCACGGGCCTGACCAGTCGGCAGACGGGCCGCGCCATCGTCTGGACCGGGACCGCTCTCGTCGAGCTCAGCAGCACCGGCGGTGACGGCATCATCTACACCGCCACGGACCCGGCGAGCACCTGGACCCTCCGCCCGACGCTTACCGGCGTGGGTGTCGGCACGACGTGGCAGCTCGCCACCGGGGACACCGGCGTCGTCGCCGCGTTCAAGACCGCCGTCGACGTGCCCGAGGTGTGGCTGAGCGAAGACCACGGCGCGACCTGGGCGAGCGTCACCACCCCCGCGTTGCTGAAGCAGCTAACCGCCCTGCGCTGGCGCGACGGCGTGTGGACGGCGACCAGCACCGTCGCGCCCTACGCGCAGACCAGCGGGGACCTCGAGCACTGGCTCCCGGTCCCCATCCCCGTCGGCGAGTCGGACAACGAACTGCGCGACGTGCTCTACGGCAACGGGAGCTGGCTCCTCGTGTCGCGCTCGGGCGTCCTGCAGGGCGCGCCCGCGATCGAGCCGGGGAGCGAGGGCTACACGCCGGGCACCGAGTCGAGCATCCCGGGCAACGCTGGCTGGCTGCGTGGCCGCAAGATCAGCCTCACGGCCCCCACCGACGGTCAGGTCTACGCCTGGAACGCGGCCTCCAGCACCTTCCTCCCCACGACCCCCTCGGCGGGCGCCGCGTACACCGTCCGCACCAAGACCACCACGTACACGGCGCTCGCAGGTGACGTGCTGCTCTGCGACGCGAGCGGTGGCGCCTTCACGGTGACGCTCCCCGCGGCCGCAACGGTGTCGGGCTCCTCCATCTCGGTGAAGAAGAGCGACGCCTCTGCCAACGCCGTCACGGTCGACGGCAACGCGGCGGAGACCATCGACGGGGCCGCGACGCTCGCGCTCTCGACGCAATACGAGGCCGTCACGCTCTGGAGCGACGGCACGAACTGGTGGGTGTTCTGATGAGCCACAAGAACGCGATCCCTGCGGCCCTGCTCTCCGACTCGACGGCGACGGGGCGATCGCTGGTGACAGCGGCCGACGCCTCGGCGGCTCGTGCGGCCATTGGTGCGGCGGGCGGGGCGACCCCCGACACGATCATTTTGACGCTCACTCCCGGAGCGTGGACCTCGGGCCAGTACACGGTGCTGGTCACCGTGACGGACTCCCTCGGCGCTCCGCGGATCGGGACGCCCGTGCGCCTGACGCACACGTCCACGGGCGGGGCGTACAGCGCGCCCACGCTCAACCTGGGCGTACAGCTCGCCGCTCAGCAGGACCCGGTGAGCAACACATGGGGCTTCCTGCTCGCGGTGACCGATTACCTCGGGCGCGTCCAGGCGCTGTGGAATTCCCCCACGGGCACCACCACCACCGTCACCGCGCAGGTGCTCTCCGAGGCCCCTGCCTCGCTCGCCCTCACCCCCTTCTTGTCGCCGTGACCCCTCAGCTCGTCCAGATCGCCATCGGGCTCATCGGCGCGCTCCTCGGGATCGCAGTCACCTGGGGGTCGCAGCGCCGCACCGTCGACCAGCTCACCGAGGCCGTGAAGGAGCTCACGAAGAAGATCGAGCTCATCGCCGCGCTGGAGAAGGCCGACGCGCTCCACGCCCAGGAAGCGGGTCACCAGCGCGAGGCCTACGCGCGCCTGGAGTCCCGCGTCGACCGCCTCGAAGAGCGCGTGTCCGCTCTCCCTCGCTGACCCCCGCGGGGGTCTGCCGTCTTTCGCAACATCCGGAGCTTCACCCATGATCGTCCAGTCCATCCTCGGTCCCCGCGGTCTCGCGATCGTCGCCGACGTCGGCTTCGTGCTCGCGTGCGTCGCCTTCCTCTGGGGCGCCATCAAGCTCGCGTACCAGCGCACGCAGGGGCAGGCGATGCCCCGCAACCTCTTCACCAAGGCGCTCGACATCGGGGTGGAGGCCTTCAACATCGTCTGGGGCACCATCAACCGCGCGGTGAAGCTCGACACCGGGCGCGGACTCTTCCTGCCGACGCAGCCAGCGGAGGGCGCCCCGGTGCTCGCCCGCGCGGAGCTCGAGGTGCGCCTCGCGGAGACCGAGCGCTCCCGCGACGCGCTGATGCGCGCCATCGAAGAGTCCACCGCGGCGCCCCTGCGGCACGACGGGCAGCGCGGGAGCGTCAACTTCGGCTCGCTGCTCTTCGTCGCGTGGATGCTCGCGGCGGTGGGCTTCGCGGGCGCGATGCTCACCGGCTGCCCCAACTGGAACCGCCCCGCGTGCGGCTCGCGAGGGGAGTACTCCTGCGTCCGCAACCAGCCCCACTACTGCGCCGCCGGGACCGGCGAGCTCACCCCGATGGGCGATGAGCCGTGCGACCGCAGCGGAAAGGTGTGCGTGATCGATCCCGACGGTGTCGGCAACTGCGAGCTCCCGGCGGACGGAGGTGTGCGGTGATCGCCCACGAACGCCTCCAGGAAGTCGCCGACGGGCTGCAGGCCGCCATCGAGAAGGAGTTCGGCTGCACCTTCGTCGTGAAGGAGGAACAGACCCTCCACCGCGTCATCGCCGACGCCTTCGACGTGGTGGGCGACGGCGTCGACAAGGTGCGCGAGCTCGCGTCCTACCTCTCCCTCGACGTGCCGAAGATCGGGCTGCCCACCGGCGCGGCGTACCTCTCGGAGTTCGGGACCACCATCGGCAGCCGGATCGCCCTCCCGCGGATCTGGTACACGCCGGAGAAGGCCCTCACGCGCATCCTCGTCGGCCCGCACGAAGGGGGTCACGTCGGGCAGGACAAGGCGGGCGTCGACGCGGGCTGGTGGCCCAGGTCGACCACGCACACGGCGCTCTATCTCTGCTCCATCGCGACGAAGGACGCCGCGGAGTACCTGGGGAAGATCGAGGGCGATCAGTACGCCACGACCGAGGCCCTCCGCGCCTGGTGCGGCGGCGAGCGCCGCCCCATCGACGAGATCGCGGACGGCCTGCGCCGGCACTACGCGCTGATGAGTGCGGGCGTCGACATGGGGCGGGCGGTGCTGCGCACGCACTACCGCACGATGGACAAGGGCGGGGTGCCCAACGTCCGCGCGGCCCGGGTCGCCATCGACTGGCTGGAGACCCATGCCAGCGACCTGAAGGGACAGGTCCCGGCGTGAGCCCCGCGAAGTCGACCGCGCCCTACAAGGGCCCGCCCGCGTGGCTCGACGCGGCAACCGAGCTGCCGCTCCCCCGGGAGAGCGGCTACGACCGCGAGCGCTTCGTGGTCGAGTGCATGGCGGCGCTCCTCGCCCGCGGCTGCACCCCGCGTCAAGCCGCCGAAGTCACCGCCAACGCGAGCGGCGAGGCCTCCCACGGGCGCAACGTGTTCCACGGCAACGCGGGCGGGTGGAAGATCACCAAGGCCTACGCCGACGGCTACCGCGCGGCCCACGGGGGCGCGTGCCCGCCGTGGTGGAAGGCGCGCGGCAACGTCGCGTCGGCCGACAGCGCGTGGTGCTTCTACCGGGCGTTCCCGTCGCTCGCACACTTCCTCGGGGAGTGGCTCTCGCACTTCGTCCCGAAGCCCGACGGCGTGGCCCTGTACCCCGCGTACAAGGCCACGGGCGCCGCCTTCTGGCGCGGGGACGAACGCTGGCTCGGGGAGATGATCCTCGTCGGCTACAAGGGCGCCCCGTCGAAGGCGCGGATGCGTGCCCTGCGCGCCGCGGGCAAGCCCGACAGCGACCACCCGAGCGTGCGCGACCACCGCGCCATCGCGCGGGAGGTGCTGGAGTGGTGGGCGCAGCACGTCCTCGGCGGCCTCACGGTCGACGGCGCGTGGGGTCCGAAGAGCCAGGCGCGCTGCCGCGAGGTGCAGACCGCCAACGGGCTCCCGGCGACAGGGCAGCTCGACGCCGCGACGCTCGACGTGGTGGCCGCCATAGCGACCGTGTTCCAGGACGCCAGCGGCCGGGTGCGGGCGTGATTCACCGCGCCGCCGAGCTGCCTCCGCTCGCGCTCCTCGCCGCGGGCTACTCGTTCGGGCTCGCCGTCGGCGTCGGTCTGGGCGTCGCGCTGATGGTGGTCGCCAGCCGGTGGGCCGAGCCGTGACGCCCGCCCGGTGGAGCGCCGTCGGCGTTGTCCTCGGCGCCGTGGTGGTGCTCGCGGGCGCCGCCGCACTGCGCTGGTGGCGTGGGCTGCCTGCGTGGTGGCCGTAGCGGCGACCGCGACATCAAGCCCGACAACCTTTCGACGGCGGGTAGCATCCCCGCCGTCGGTGTCGTGCACCGGCAAGCCAGGCAGGGGCCTCGGAGGGTGACCTCCGGGGCCTTTGTCTTTGGGGGTCGTTGATGCGTCCGATGCACGTGCGGCGCAGGGTGCGGCGCACATGGGACCGCGGGAAACGTAGCGGTTTGGTGATGCGTCCGATGCGGCGCGGCTTACATGGGCAGGTGAGGTGGGGCTACGGGGCGGGTATCGGCCTCCAGCGATGACCGCTGCGCGGCGTCAGATGGGCGAACGGGGCATCGGGGATCGACCCCACGAGTACTCTGTGTTTTGGTTTCGCGCATTTAGACCGAACGGGCTGAGGTATACCCATAACGTATGCGCCTGTGCATGTAGGGCAAATGCACGAGGATCCTCCTCTGTCTAGGTGTTGACGTGCCGTAGAAACTCGCTCACGTTCACGGACGTGAACGTGACCACCAACACCCGTGCCGGGGTTAGCACGGCGTCCGCTACGTCCTTTCCCCTCGTCAACTGAGTCTCGCGGTCCCACGAGACACCTGGACCTCCGCCTCTAGCGGAGGCCCCTCAGCGTCGACAGGAGATGCCTTCATGAAGATGCTTGCTGCTGCCGCTGCCACCAAGGTCGCCGAGTGGGTCAGTGAACTCACGGCGGTTCCCGCCCCAAGCACTGCCCGCTTGACCGTGATCCTCGACGACATCACGGGGTCGATGAAGAATATTCCCGTTGAGCAGAGGGCAGCTTGTTATGACCTCAAGGGCATTGCCCTCGCATTGCTCGGGCAAGAGAGCGACTCCCTCGGTGCGCATCTGAATGCTTGCCGGCTGGACAAGAACCAGTTTCGGTTCGCGCTCAACATGGCGGTCACCTACCGCCGGTTCGGGCGCGAGACCGAGTCTCTGAACCTGCACGCCAAGGTGCTGGAAATGGATAACGGCTACAACGCGACCACTCTCGGATCGTTGGCGCATAGCCTCGCCAATATCGGCGAGATCGAAGAGGCGCGTAAGGCGCTGGACGAGGCTTTCCGGGTTTGCACCGGAAAGGACCCCAACGAGCTGCGCAACCTGGCGCTGTGGTCGGCAAACGTCGGATTGAACAGCGAGTGCGTGGAGCTGCTCGCTCGGAGCCTGCGTTGCTTCCGCAACGTTCCTCGGGGTACGACCCCCGCGCTTGAGGTGCTGCACGAGCACATGGACGTGCTCGCGACGTGGTTCGTCTGGGACTATCGCCTAGCGCTTGCGGTCGCCCAGGTTGCAACGTGGCAGGGGAAGTTTCCTGAGCTGACCGCCCTCACTGCTGACCTCCCACGAGTGATCAAGGACCCTGATCCGGCCTGGGGCGAGGTGTTTGCCTCAACCCGCGGCTCCCGATCGAGGGCTAACGCTGCGGCCGCGGAGGAGTACCTTGAGTAACGGAGGCTACCGCTTCCCCAGGAAGGTGCTTGATGCGCCGAAGGTGACCGATGCGGAGCGATCTGCGGCTGGTCTTGCTCCTTCGGCGTTCACTCCCAAGCTCGGACCGGGAGCGGTCTTCAAGATCGAAGACGATGACGTCGTGTTCCCTACCGCGAGGATTGCGGGGAGCACGCGAACCTCGCACTCTGAGCGGTGGGTGATTGTTGTCGACCGTATCGAAGATAGCCGCAACGACAAGACAAAGACCATCTCTATCGTCCCCTGCTCCGCGTCATGCCGGGGCGCTGCGGCGTCTTTCGAGTACGACATCCCCGACCCAACATCTTGCGGTTTCTCCAAAGAGCCTATTCGCGCTCTCGTGCACCTTCTCCAGCCCATTCTGAAGTCAGAGTTGAAGGGATTCCAGGGCCAGCTTTCCGCCACTGCCCTGACCGGTCTCCAGGCAGTGATCGCACTCAAGTTTGGGCTGTCGCAAGAGCGCGACCGATCGATCTGTCTGCCGCCCGTCGCGCCGAGCCCCGCCCCGAACGGGTAGACGGGTCGATTCGCCGAGCGCGCCAACCTGGTGGCTTACGCCACCCGTCGCGCCCGCACCGCCCGCCAGCCGGAGATGGACGGAGGGGCCGGTCGCGCGGCGGCGAGCGCCGCTACTTGGGCTTGACGAGTAGCGCCCCGCCGGTGGCGGCGACGATCGCCTCGAGGCTGCACGGGTCGAACTCCCCGGGAGCATTCGCCACGGCCTCCCGGCTCTCGGTCGCGACCCAGGCGAGCACGGCCTCCCGGGGCGCGAGCCACTGCCGACGCCAGATCTTCGCCCCGGGGATGGCGCCCGTGCGGCAGGCCTCGACGTAGGTGTCCGGGTGGATCCACGGGGGTAGGGTCTTCTGGCTGACGATGCCCCACGACTCGTCCGCCTGCGCCGCGCGGGCGCGGAGGATGCGGTCGAGCGCCACCGCGACGCGCTCCGCGAAGGCATCTGCGAGCACTTCGACCGCGCGACCGAGGAGCGAATGCGAAGGGCTCTTGGCCAACGGCGTCTCGTCGGGCGGGGGGCTCGGCATCGGGGAAGGGGACGGTCGTTCGGCGGCGACGTCAACCCGAGGCTCCGGATCCGCGGGAGTGCGGGCTACGTGGAACGGCGACGCTGGCTACGAACTGGTCACGCCTTCGGTCGCCGATGCACACGAGGACTCGGCATGGGAGGCAGAGCGAACGAAGCCAATGACTCCTGCAGTGAGCCCACCCGAGGGGGCCGAGTGCCTACCGTATCGGCAGGCCTCGCTTGGAGCTTCCCGGGCTTGATCGGCACTACGAGAGGCGCGCCCTCGCCCTTCGCCGAGCCTCTCGCAGCCATCGCTTGAGTCTCCCGGGCGACGCCGCCAGCGCGCACGCTGGGGATGGGCGGCACGCTTGAAGCGGGTGATGCGGTTCGCTTCGTACGTGCGGCGACCGGTCGGATCCGCGAATGTTTCGACGGCGTGAGCTCGCGCACAGGAAACGTCTGCTTGCAGAACTCCTCCCACGCCGCGACCGAGACGCGCACAGGCGCCCCGGTCGATCGCCGGCCCCCACCGGCCCGGCGCAGTAGGACGTACGCCGTACTCATCGACACGCCCATCTGCTCCGCCACGTCCTTCGCGCCGATGTAGCGGCCCAGCGAAACCCGCCCCTTCGGCGCTCCCTGTGTCAGGGGCATCTGCTGTTGAAGTACAGCGACCAGCGCATGGAGGGCGTCGATCAACGGCCCGAGTTGGGAGCAGGTCGCGCAGGCTGACGCGGGCGTGGGCATGCTTCGACCTTACCTCCCCCGACGAGCGTCCTGCTGCCGCATCGCTTCGAGGAGCAGGGCCGCCAGTGCGTCGACGGCGCGCTCGCGCCACGCCGGATCGACCGCTCGCAAAGGCGGGGCGGTGGAGGCCGATGGGTCTACGGGCTTCGGCATCGGGGGAGGGGAAGACGAACGCGGAGCGTCGTCAACCCCGGCGGTGGAGCCGACGCCCTGGTCAGCCTCCCCGCAAGGCACGCAGCGTCCTCGCGCGCGTCGTCTCCCCCTTCGGTGCCGGGGAGCGTGCCTGACCTCGTGGAGGTGGGGACGGCGGTGTGGCGCTCCCTCCCTCGTCGAGCCACCGCAAGAGCGCGCTCCGCAGCAAGCGCCACTGACTTCCCACCTTCGCCGCGGGCACCTGTCCCTTGGCAGCGAGTCGGTACATCACATCGACGGAGACGCGGCAGAGCGCCGCCGCCTCAGGGATCGTGAGCACTTCCCCCTCGGGCGCGCTCGCCGCTGGGGACGGCGGTGGGCTTGCGGGCACGCGCGAGGAGTTCGTCATGCGACGATGGGTGCCGATCAAGCCGCGGGCGTCAAGGCCCGCCGTCGAAGGATGCCTTGATGTCGTCCATCCTGATTTGCTCCTCGGTCCGCCGGTCGATTCGCGGCTGGGACGAGAGCGCCGCTCGCACCGCTCGCAGGTCGACGGCTGCCACCTGCCCGCGCCCCATCACCGGCACGTTGCGGTCGAGGCAGAACTTGCGGAGCCGCCGTTGCGACCACCCGAGGCGCTGCGCAGCCGTCAGCAGCGGGAGGATACTGTCCTCGATCACCGGCGCCGGTGGCGGCGCCCAGAGGATGTCGAGGAGCTGGTCGACGAGCGCGTGGACGGCGCGCCGCGGGTCGGGCGGAGGAGTGGGCGGAGGTCTCGGCATGGAGGGAGTGCGGCTTACCGGAGGAGGTAAGGTCAGAAGGGCATGTCTGGGACGTCGGCAGGGGGCGGCTCGGAGAGATAGACGTCTCTCCCGGCATTCGCCTTGACGACTTCGCGACCTGCGAAAACCGCAAGCGCGATGAACACGTTTTTTAGCGTAATCGGGATACCCTGCCTGCGAAGCTGCTTCACTGCGTTAAGCGCTAAGCGACAGCCAATATCCAACTCCTGAGGCCAGCAGTCGACGAGGCGAGCGCGAGACTCCTTGGAGGACCCCATGGTGCTATCGAGCATCTCGAGGATGATGTGGGTATCAGTGAGCCGATGCACCCGGTGGTCGAAAGCTCTTCCAAGAGCATCGACCACCTCTCCGTAGGCGCCTTGCGTAGATTCCGTGGTCTTATCGAACAGGAATCCCCTGGCCATAAGATCGTCCCGCTCCTTGGCCCGTGCCTCCTGCCACACCCGACGTGCCTCCATCGGGTCGACCCGAGGAGGCACGGCAGCTACGGGTACCGTCCCTCCGGGTGAGTCAGCGGCGGCGGGGCCGAAATCATCGATCCCAAAGTCATAGGCGGATGACGGGTCGGGCGCCCTCTCTTCGGCACCTACCATCGCCCCGTCCGGGTCTTCATCCAGCAGAAGATCCTTGATCTTGTTTGCGTCGGTATCAAGGAAAGCCAGGACCTTGGCCACTAGAGCAGGGGTTCCGGCCGTCTCCTGAGTCTCGGCCTTCTCCATCTTAGAGACGAACGTCTGCGAGACCCCCGAGCGCTCAGCCAGTTCCTCCTGCGACAGTCGGCGCTCCTTGCGGAGCTGGCTGACCTTCGCGCCGAACTTGCCCACGGACTTGCTTGCCATCGTGCTCACCTCGTCGATCACGGTACCAGCGTCCACCCGTATTGCGATGGGAAACTTGGCGCGAACTGAAACTGAAACTGGACGCGGTACCGCCAACGCGATACCGTCAGTTTCGCTATGAGCAAGCCGCAGTCCAAGTTCCGCCAGGTGCGCGAGGATCGGGGGTTCAGCCAGGAGGGCCTGGAGGATCTGACCGGCGTCTCGCAGGCGGTCATCTCCTCGCTCGACCTTGGGAAAGTCCCGCTGTCCGTGTGCTTGGCGCTCCGCCTGGCGAGGGAGCTCGGAACTACCGTCGAAGACCTCTTCGGGGAAGCGGCCGCCGAGTTGCCGCCGCGCGAGAAGCGAACCCGCGTTCACACTACCGCATGTGAACGCGGTGGCTGTGCTGGCGGTACCGCCTCCGGAGCCTCCCGATGACCCCCGCTACGGTCGTGGTGTCCCCCGTCGCCCCCGGCCGGTGGCTCGCCAGCCTCCCGGGCGTGGTCGACCTCCCTCTGTCCACCGAGGGCGCCGACCGGGTGCCGCGGGTGCGCGACGTCGACTTCGCCCTCTGGCTCGGCTTCGAGCGTCCGCGGAAGTTCCGAGAGCTCGTCCGGCGCATGGAGAAACAGGAGAAGCTCGGCGGTCTGGAATGGCGCCCCACCGTGGGGCGCCAACCTGTCGGTCCGTTTGGCGGCGGGTCCAAAGAGTTCGCCGTCGACGAGGCGTGGCTCACTAGGCGAGGAGGCCCTCCTCGCGGCGACCCAGGCCGGGACGCCGAAGGCGTGGGCCATCACCCGCCACATGGTCCGGGTGTTCCTCGCGGTGGACGCCGCGGCGACCCCGCGGGTGACGGTCGACGCGGCACGCCAGCTCCGCACCGCCAACGACGACCTGCGCGTGACCAACGTCCGCCTCGCCGCCGAGAACACGACGCTGCGCGAGCGCACCGCGGACATTGACCGCGCCTTCACCACGGGCTGCATCTCCGGCCTGCAACTGCGGGTGTCGATCCTCGGCCGCATCAAGGTGCTGGCGCGGCTGAAGACCGGCCACTCGGGCGGACCGGTGTTCAACAGCGCGTGCACGGCGCTGCACCGGGACGTGAAGCGCCTCGCGCGCGTCGACGTGGCGTGGCCGCAGCTCCCCCTCGGGAAGCTGGGCGACGTGACCGCCGCCATCGACCTGATCGAGCACCAGATGCGCCGCGACACCCGCGCCCGCACCCGCTCGCGCCAACTCACGCTGGTCCCGAAGCCCCGCGCGGGCTCGACCGGCTGACGACTGTCCGGCCCGTCCCTGCATGCCGCAGGGCGGGCGCAGAACCGCTGTGGAGTCGGGCTGAGTTACCAGGCCCTGACCGACTCCGCAGCCCCGATAGCGCCAGGGGGACGGCGCCTTCCGAGGTTGACCATGCTGAACGAAGGATCGACGGAGAGCAAGGGGACGGAGAACAACAGCGCCGACGAGCACCCGGTGACCACGCCGATGCAGGTGCCCGTGAGCGCGGAGACGCGGGCCTTCCTGCTCGCGTGCTGCGCGCGGGTGGCCGGGGTGCGCGCGACCTCGATGGTCCGTGGCTCGCGGTCGCGGCGGCGCTCCTGCGGGACCGACTGGCTCCGGGCGCGGGACCGCAGCCGCCGGGTGCTGCGCGCGGTGGTGTTGCAGGACGTCGGCGAGGCGAAGGACGCCTGGATCACCGCGCAGATCGACGACGACTCGCCGCTGCGGCACCCCGTCTCCCTCGTGCGCGAGTCGCTGGCCACGGGCGCGCGGATGGGGCGCCGGGCGAACCGCCGCCGCCTCCGGCGCACGCTGCGCGGGGTCGCGCGCACGGTGCAGCCGTGCGACCCCCCGGGGTACGGGAGCCTCGCCAACGCCCACGGCCTGCGCGAGGCGCTCGCGGCGGCGATGGCCTCGTGCCCGATCATCCCGCCGCGCACCTGGGCGCACGCCCTCTGGACGCGCTGGCCCGACTTCCCCGTGTTCAACGACACGCGCGCCAGCCAGCAGCGGCTCTTCCGCCGGGTGATGGACTTCGGGGCGACGTGGCACGGCGCGTTGTACTCGGCGCGCGCCCGCCGGGGGCGTCGCCTGGGCTCGTTCGGCAACGACATCATCGACCGCGCCGAGGACGCTGGCGCGGGCCGGTCCATCACCGAGATCCGCGCCTTCTTCGCGGCCGTCGCGGCGCCGGGCATCGGGGGCGCTCGGTGAGCCATCCTTCCACCCCCACCCACGAGGAGCTCGAGGAGCGCCTGCGCCGCATCGAAGACCTGGCGCGCCGAGTCGTGCGGGTGTGCGACGGCTACGAGGCGCTGCTCATCCAGACGCGGCTGCAGAACATCGCCATGGCCGACGTGCTCCAGCAGCAGGTGGTCGAGCACACCGAGCTGCGGCGCCAGATCGCCAACACGACGCCGCTGTCCGCCCTCGCCGCCCTACGCGAGGCGCCCGGGTGGCAGAGCACCGTGCCCACCGCCGCGGACGTGAGCGCGCACGGCCGGTCGTTCCCTTATGGCCCGCACGAGGGCACCGAGGACGACTACTGCGCGGGCCTCTGGGCCCTGCGCGACGAGGGCGGCGTCTCGCTGGTCGACATCTGCGTGCAGGTCTTCCCCGAGGGCGACGAGGTCATGGTCCGCCCGGTGGGCGCCGCGTGCGTCGCCGACATCGAGGAGGTCATCGAGTCGACGATCACGGGCGCGACCGAGCTCGCCTGGCTGCGGCTCACCGCCGACGGAAGGCCGGTGGTGCGATGAGCACGCCCAGCATCATCGAAGCCCTCGCCGCGCTCGACGAGGCACGCGGATGGCGCAAGCGAGCGCCGACCCGCGAACAGTTCGCGGGCCACGCGCTGGCACACCCCTTCGTGATCGCGCGCCCCTTCGTCCGGCACTCCATGCGGGGGTCGTTCGGGTTGTGGGCCCTCCGCATCGACGGGGGCGTCAACGTCCTCGAGATCGGCCTGGCCGAGGGCGGCGAGAGGGGGCTGGCGTTCTACAGCATCCTCGGCGGCCACGCCGAGCACCCCGCGCCCGAGACGATCGAGGACGCCGACGGGTGGCTCGCCCTCGACGCCACGGGAAGGCCGGTGGTCCGCGTCGACGGCGCGCTACGCCCCGACGAGGTGCTGCCGGATGTGGAGACGCGCCCCGACGGGGGCCGTTCCCGTGGAACTACCGGATGCGCGTCCGCGTCTGGCACCTCATCAACGACGACGTCCTGCCGATCGGCGCGCGGCTCTCCGACGTCGCGAAGCTCTCGGCGGCCGACCTGCTCGCGGCCGAAGGCTTCGGCCCGGAGTCGCTCGCCCTGATGCGCGAGGCGCTCGCGCGGGCGGGCCTCGCCCTCGTCGGTGAGACGCCGGTGCCGAAGCGCGGCCGGAAGGGGGCCCGATGAACGCCCCGCTCCAGACCGCAGTGCCCGGCTGGCCCGGATGGGAGGGCCCCCTGGACCCCCGCACGAATCTCCACAACGCGTGCCGATACTTCACCAACTGGTCGATCACGGCCCAGCGGGGCGTCCACATGGCGCTTCACCGCCGGGGCCTCCCGGACGTCCAGGTCGTCACCCTCGCCGAGGTCGCGACCCTCACCGAGCGCGAGCTGCTCGCGTCCTACGGCATCGGTCCGGGCACCGTGCGCTTCGTCGCCGGGATGCTCGACCGCGCCGGGCTCGCCTTCGCCCCCGAGGCCGCCCTCGAAGACGCTTCCGATGAAGCCCCTGATGGAGATGCTGCCCGCGCGCAGCGGAAGGAGCGTCCGTTGAACGACTTCGACTTCCGCCGCATCGGCGGTCCGCTCCCGCTCGACCTCTGGCTCGACCTGTCCACCTTCGTGGTGTGCTGGGAGGCCGACGAGGTCGCGCTCCACATGGTCAGCCTCGGGATCGACCCGGGGGACGAGCACGACCCGGACATCGCCCAGGACGCCCAGCGGCGCCTCCGGGAGATCCTGCGGCTCCTCGAAGAGCACCGCGACGAGACGGCCGCCCGGCCGCCCGGCGACGAGGTCACGCAGTACGTGCGACCGATCGAGCTCGCGGAGTGCGACGGCCTCATCCGGCGCGTCTCCGATGTGCTCGCGTCCATCTCCCTCACGGCGAAGGGCGGTGACGCGTGAGCCGCGCGGAAGACCTCGCCCGGGAGGCTGCGCTGCAGGAGCGCCGCTCAGCACTGCGCGCCGCGTGGATGGAGCGCCACGGGCTCGACTTCCTGCCGCGGCGCGACCGCGCGCTCTGGTCTCCGGTGGATCGGTTCTGGCGCCGGGCGCTCGGCCTGCCTTCGTGGTCGCGCAAGGCGCTGACGGCCTGCCATGCCATCCATGGCGACCTTCCCCACGACCACGTCGAGGTGTTCCAGCGCGGCGGGGTCGAGGTCGCGTCCGTGTCCAACTTCTACTTCGACTGGAAGGGCGTCGAGGCCCACCGAGCCGAGGTCGAAGCCGCGTGGCGCGCGGTCGCTGAGAAGCACGGGCTGCGCTTCGAGATGTCCGAAGCCGACTCCTGGCACTACCCGAGCCGCACGACGCTGTTCGTCCTGTGGATCCCCGACGGGGGGAGCCGATGAGCAGCCTCCCCTCCGTCGACACCCTGCGCCGCCAGCTGCTCGCCGAGCGTCGCCGCACCGACGCGCTCCTGGCAGCGCTCGACGCGGGCGCCCCCGCCAACGACCCTGCCCCCGCGAAGCCCGCGGCGGTCCCCAACAACGACATGGCCGAGGCCTTCGCCCGCGAGGTCGCGCGCAAGAACGGCTGGACCCTCCCGAAGAAGGCAGCCCGCCGGTGACCATCCAACGACCCGACCTCACCCCGGCCGAGCTGCAGGACGCACGCGATGCGTGGATGCTGGTGCAGCTCGGCCAGCCCATCCCCACGCAGTACCGCCCCGCCGCGATGAAGGTCGCGGCCTACTGCTTCGCCCGCGGCTACGACCACGACGACGCCGCCGAGGCGCGGCCGGTCTTCATCCACCCCGACGGCGGGCGCGAGGGCGTGCCCGGCGTCTTCGGCACCAACCACACGTGGACCCCCACCGAGCTCGCCGCGTGGATCGCGAAGCACGCCGGCGGGATGCGCGCGAAGGGCACCGGACCGATGTTCTCGCCGGGGCACTCCCGCGTCGGGGATCGACCCGAGGGCGCCCTGACTGTCCCGCTCCCGCCGCTGCAGCGCGGGGACGAGCGGTGCCGCGAGCTCGGCTGGCTCTTCCTCGATGCCGACGACGTGGGCGAGTGGACCCCCGTCCTCAACGCGATCGGGATGCACGGCGGCGCCTTCGTGCGCGGCCGCTCGGGCTCGCACTGCCCGCCCGACCGGAAGTGCACGATGCACCCGAAGGGACAGACGAAGTGGCACCTCGCCGTGCCGCTGCGCGAGACGTGGACGCCTCCGGGCAACCTCAACGTGGCGCGTGCAACCTGGAAGGGCGAGCTCTACGCGGCGGCGCGCTTCGCCTTCCACCTGGTGGCCGAGGTCTCCGGCCGCGGCTTCGACCGGCAGCTCGACCAGCTCCTCTGCCGGATGTACGTGGGCGCGCCCTACGACCCCAAGCACTTCAGCGTGCCGCGGGAGATCCACGGGCAGGAGGGCCTCGGCTTCGACGTCCGCGCCTGCTGGGCGGGGCTCGAAGAGCTCGGCGTGGTCGACGTCGCGCAGGTGCACGCCTCGCGGGTCGCGGCGACGCTGCCCCCGGGCGTGGCATGGGACGAGGCGAACGGCGAGCCGCCGATGGTCGCAGCGTTCAAGGTCGCGGGCCTCTACCTGCGCCCGATGGCCAGCGGCAAGCACCTGGTGGTCTGCCCCTTCGAGTCCACGCACAGCGGCGGCGCCGCCGGGGACTCCAGCACCATCCTCTGGCCCAACGGGAAGTTTCTCTGCTCGCACAGCCACCCTGACGGCAAGGCCGCAGGCGGCGCCGGGATGCGCGAGGTGCTCTCGATGCTCCCGCCCGAAGCACAGGCCGCCCACGCCGCCGCACGGCAGCGGGCTCGCGGCCGCGAACGATCCACCCCCGCACGCACGGAGACCGGTTTGAACAGCGACGACTCGGAGGGCAGCGCGATGCTGGGCGATGAACTGGTGGATGTCGCTCCGGCGGTGAGCGCGGTGAGCGCGGCGGACGAACTCGCAATGCTGCTCGCGGCGCTCGAGGAGAACCCCGAGGGCGCGCTGGCGGACCCGTTCATCCGGCGGGTGGCCGCGCTCTCGACTGCCGATCAGGCGAAGGTGCACGCGAAGGCCAAGGCGCTGAAGGTCCCCGCGAGGCCCTACAACGCAGCGCTCGCGGCGGTGATGAAGGAACTGCAGCGCGAGGCCGATCGCGTGAAGAACGAGGCGCGCCTCGCGAAGCTCGCGCAGACGAAGGTCACGATCAACCTCGGCCCGGACGAGGATCGCGTCACCGACGAGGCGGTGCGGGCGCTGGCGCGGCACCCCGACATCTACCAGCGCGCCGGGAGCCTGGTGAACGTGCGCCGCGACCTCTCCCCCCACGAGAGCGACGCGCGCGAGAAGGACGGTCCGCGGATCGCGGTGCTCCCCTCTCCCACGCTGCGCGACTACCTCTCCGCGAGCGCCGTGTGGGTCCACACCGGCGAGGACGGCCCGCACGTGGTGCACGTCCCTCAGTCGACCGTGAACGCGGTGCACGCGCGCGGCGAGTGGAGGGGCATCCGCACGCTCCATGCGGTCGTGGAGACCCCGATGCTCCGTCCGGACGGGACGGTGCTGGACACACCCGGATTCGATGCGGCGACGGGCCTGCTGTATGTCCCGAACGGGCGCTTCCCGAAGGTCCCCACGCACCCGACGCGCGAGCAGATCGACGCCGCCAAGGCGCTGCTCTTCGACGTAGTGGCCGACTTCCCGTTCAAGGAGCAGTGCCACCGCTCGGCGTGGCTCTCGTCCCTGCTCACCCCACTGGCGCGCTTCGCCTTCCGCGGCTGCTCACCGATCAACCTCATTGATGGCAACACGCCCGGCGCAGGCAAGGGGCGCCTGGCCAACACCGTGGGCGTGGTGGTGCTGGGGCGCGATATCGGGGTGATGGCGGCCGGGAAGGACGACGAGGAGCAGCGCAAGGCCATCACCAGCAAGGCGCTGACGGGCGCCCGGCTCGTGCTGATCGACAACGTGGACGGCGCCCTCGGCGGTCCCGCGCTCGACGCCGCGCTCACCACGACGAGCTGGGAAGACCGGCTGCTCGGCGGAAACCAGATGGTCAACCTGCCGCTCTTCATGGTGTGGTTCGCCACCGGGAACAACATCCAGCCCCGCGGCGACCTCATCCGGCGGGCGCTCCACATCCGGCTGGAGTCGCCCGAGGACCGGCCCGAGGACCGTGCGAACTGGCGACACGAGAACCTCGCGGAGTACGTGCGAGAGCACCGGGCCGAGCTCGCGGCGGCGGCGCTCACCATCCTCCGCGGGTACTGCGCGGCGGGGCGGCCGGCGCAGGGGTTGAAGCCCTGGGGCTCCTTCGAGCAGTGGAGCGACCTCGTCCGCGGCGCGATCGTCTGGGCGGGTGAGCCCGACCCGGCCGACACCCGCGAGGAGCTGCGCGCCGAGAACGACACCACCGGGCAGGCCCTGGTCGGGCTGGTGGAGGGGTGGCGCGCGGTGGCGAAGCGATACGGCGGCGCGTGCACGGCGCGACAGGCCCTCGACGAGCTCGCGCGCAACGAGTCCTCCGCGAACGGCGGCAACGAGCCGCTCCGCTACGAGGGGCTGCGCAGCGCCCTCGGTGACCTGATCAGGGTGCTGCCCGGCAAGCCGCCGACCACGCACCAGATCGGCGTCCTGCTGCGGCGGTTCCGCTCGAAGCCCGTCCGATGCTCCGACGGCTCCCGGCTGGCGCTGATGCAGCCGAAGACACGAGCTCAGGAAGTGGCGGTGTGGACCGTGGCCGTGGTTGCGGGGGGATCCGGGGGGATGCGGGGGGATGATTCAGCTCCGCGCGAGGTCACCGGAGAGTTTTTGGATGCGTCCCGGGATGGGGGGATGGGGGGATCCGGGGGGATCCCTCTAGCCGTCCGTGAGGAAGAAACTCGTACATTTGCGCACGCAAATGCACGCACTCGTGATGAGGCAACAGGCGGAACGATCCCCCCGATCCCCCCGATCCCCCCCTCGCCGAGGGTGAGGACGAGGGCCCGCAGTGGCCGGAGGACATCGGGCTATGACGTTCCCGGATGTTCCCCACCGTTCCAGCGAAGCGGGCGCACCGACGCCCGGAGAGGATCGCACCGTGACCCTGAGCGTTGAGTCCCATGCGTCACCGACGCTTTCCGGCCCGCGCCGCGCCGGCACGGTCGACCGTGTCCCCTCGGGTGGGTGGCGCGTCCGCTTCCGCACTCCCGACGGCAAGCGCCGCTCGAAGACCTTCCCCACAGCCGACGAGGCCGAGCTCTTCCGGGCGGGGTGCGAGCGGCTCTACGGCGATCAGCCCTCGCTCACGCTGGCGGGCCTCGCAGCCGACTGGCTCGATGCGCGGGAGCTGTCGGGTGAGCACCGCAACATGCGCGGCGAGCGGAGCCTCTGGAAGACGCACGTGGAGGGGACGCGGCTGGCGGAGATGCCGCTCAAGTCCATCACCCGCCGGGACGTGAAGGCGTGGCTCGATGAGGTGAAGGCCAAGCGAGCCCAGGCCCCCAGGAAGGGCCAGAAGGCGCCGACGCTGACCACCCGACCCCTCTCCCGGTCGGTGGTGAGCCAGGCCCTCATCATCGTTCGGCAGCTCCTGCAGAGCGCCGTCGAAGAGGACATCCTCGCCGCAAACCCCGCCCGGGATGTGAAGATCAACCGCCGGGTGGCGTCGACGTCGGAGGGCTGGACGTTCCTCACCGTCGACGAGATCCGGCAGGTGCTCGCGAGCGACGCCACCCCGTTCTCGGTGCGGACCATCCACACGGTGGCGATCTACACCGGCCTCCGGCAGGGCGAGCTCTGGGGACTGAAGTGGGAAGACGTCCACCTCGATGGCGACCGGCCCGAGCTCGTCGTGCGGTTCAGTCACAAGGGCCCCACCAAGAGTGGCAAGGTCCGCCGGGTGCCGCTGCTCGCTCCGGCCCGGGAGGCGCTCCGTGCCTGGAAGGCCGTCTGTCCGAAGCACTTCGAGGGGCTGGTGTTCGTCAGCCCCCGGGGGGAGCGACGGCACCTCTCCGACGACGCCGGCTGGGCCGACCAGTGCATCGCGAAGTCGAAGCGGTCGAAGACCGGCCCTACCCACACCCCCGGCTGGAAGAGCAGGGCGGGGATCACCCGACGGGTCAGGTTCCACGACCTGCGCCACACCTGCGCCAGCCACCTGGTGATGGGCAGCTGGGGCAGGGCGTGGTCGCTGTCGGAGGTGCGCGACATGCTCGGCCACGCCTCGGTGACCATCACCCAGAAGTACGCCCACCTCTCGGCGGCTCACCTCGCCAACGCGGCCGCCGACACCTGCGCCGCACCGGCCCTTGGGTCACGGCTGGGTCTTGCGGGGTCCGCTGCTTCTCACGAAACGCTTGCAAACAAGCCTGTTTCTGACGCACGAGGGCCGGTAACCTTGGGACTACTCGCCCGATGACGAGCGAGAGCGCTCCTTCACCCGCACCCGTGCCGCGTCGCGGGCGGCCTCCCAGCGGGCGCGGTCGTCGGCGAGCGCGTCGAGGTAGTCGATGGCCACCTCGGGCGGTGGCTCTCCCGGAGGAGGAGTGTCCTGAAGGGCGTCGGCGAGGTCGACCAGCTCGTCGGCGGTGAGGTCGAGCTGCGGGGCGCTGTCGCCGAGGGCCTTGGCGATGTGGAGCACCACGTCGGGGCTGAGGTCTCCCCGGCGCACCAGGGCGTGGAGGCTCTCGGCGATCTCGGGCACGGAGAGCTGCGTCTCGGTGTGCACCGCGGCGGCGATGGGGGCGAGCACGTCGGTGCCGAGGAGCCCGTCGGAGAGCAGCACCGCGGCGGCCTGGAGGTAGTTGGAGACCGGCACCACGCGGGGGCCGTAGATGCGGAAGAAGCCCGGGTCGCTGCGGCGCTCGAGGTGGATGAAGATGCGCCGCACGAAGTCTCCGCGGGCGGTGCGGTGCACCAGCCGGATGATCTCCGAGACCACGTCGGCGTAGGTGCGGGACTGCTCCAGCACGGCGGTGAGCTGGCGGTCGGAGACCTTGCCCGCGAGCACGTCGGCGTAGAGGGAGTAGACGAGCGCGTCGGCCTCGGCGTCGTCGCCGAAGAGGGTCTCCGGCACCCCCTGGGGGACCCGGGTGCGGGCGTCGAGGAGGGCGGGGAGCTTGTAGCCGACCTGGTCTCGGAGGGCGCGGAAGCGCAGCCGGAGGATGTTGCGCACCGAGGGCTTGAGGGTGAACTCGTCCCACACGATGCCATCGAGGCGGAGCTTGGACTCCAGGGTGCCGCGCATCTGCTCGGGGCTGCCGGAGAGGATGGTGACGCGGCTGGGCTGGTGCACCCGAAGGGCGCGGATGAGCCGGGCGGCGCCGGGCACGGAGCGCTTGGTCTCGGGGGTCTCGACGGCGGTGCGGAGGAGGTCGAGCCAGTGGTCGAACTCCGTGTGGAGGTAGGTCTTGTCGAGGTCCCAGCGGAAGACGTGCTGGGGGGCGGACGAGGGGTCGCGACTCACGCCACGGACGGTACCACCACGCGAGCGCCGGAGGCACGGCGACGACGACGCACGAGGGCGAGCGCCAGGCCGAGCGCCGCGAGGGGCGCGGCGGAGGTCCCGGAGGCGGGCGTGGTGGTGGAGCAGGCGCAGCCACCCTGGGCGCGAGGGGCCACGGGCGAGGAGGCGGCGTCGTCGACCACGGGGACGTCGCCGGCGTCGGGGGTCCCGGCGTCGGGGGTTCCGACGTCGGGGGCGCCCGTGTCGGCGGGGCCGGCGTCGCGGGGGCCCGCGTCGGGGGGCTCGACGAAGGGCGTGGTGGCCACGAGGCGGGAGAGGTTGCCGCTGGCCGTGTCGTAGCCGAGGGCGCACGACTCGATGGCCTGGTCGAACTCCGCCGCGAGGTCGTCGTCGACCTGGTCGGGCTGCACCCAGAGCACCCAGACCACGTCGAGGTCGCGAGGGGTGTCGGGGTAGGCCGGGGAGCGGCGCCCGTTGGCGGCGATGACGTCGTCGATGGACACCTCCACCCGGCGGCCTCGGACGGTCACCTGTCGCCCGGAGTACTCGGGTGCCGTGTCGCGGTCGACGTTGCGGGGGAGCTGCGTGGCGTTGGTGATGAGGAAGGTCGGGCGCACCGCGCTCGCGGGCACCAGGCCCATGTTGTAGAGGTCGAAGTCCGAGAAGCGGAACGACGGGCGCTCGGTGCGGAACTCCCCGGGGGCGATCTCCGTCCAGAGGTTGCCTTCCATGGGCGATCCGCCGGTGTTGAAGAAGTAGCTCCAGTGCGCGCGGTTGACGGTCATCCCGTTGATCTCGTTGCCGCGGCCGAGCAGCGCGTCCCGGGTGAGGGGACCCATCGGGGCGACGGCTCCGTCGGCGGTCGCCCCGTCCTGCGTCGCGGCGTCGGAAGAGGCGACGGCGTCGGTGGTGGCGACGGCGTCGGTGGTGGCGACGGCGTCGGGGATGGGGCTCGCGTCCGAGGTGGCCGCGTCGACCGGGAGGCTCGCGTCGACGCCAGGGGACATGGCGTCGTCGGGGATGCCGGCGTCGTTGGAGGTTCCGGCGTCGGGGGCGCCCTGGGGGAAGGGGTGATCTCCAGCCGCGGGCCGTAGCGGTGACCGAACTCCTGCGTGCAGATGAGGTAGCGCCCGAAGTTGAGCGAGCGGGGGTCGGTGTAGAAGCGCAGGGAGTTGAGGTAGAGGAAGCCGTCGAGGGGAAAGGCGGTGCTCAGCGCGCGGTTGTTGTCGAAGACCTCGGCGCGGGCGTCGGTGCTGCTGCGCTGGCCGATGCCCCGCACGTCGTTGCGGATCGGGAGGTAGAAGGCCAGCGGCTGCTGCGTGCTGGGGAGCTGCATCGTGGCGAGGTAGCGACCCTGGTGGAAGCCCTCGACCTCGCTGAGCGCCGTGGTGGCCTCGTAGATGAACGTGTACATCTCCCGGGTGTTGGTGACCGGGAGGTTCTCTCCGTAGACGGGGTCGGCGGGGTCGTCGGTGAGGATGTACCCGTGGCGGGTGACGCGAGCCACGACGATGGCCTCGGCGGCCGGGGCGATCAGGGAGAGCGCCGTGGCGGAGAGCGCGACGGCGGAGATCAGGCGGCGGGGGGCGGGCTTCACGAGCGGACCTCTCACGGGCGGGCGATGGAGGGCGCGGACCCTATCACCGCCGCGGCACCACGGAAACTGAGCGGGCGCTGTGGCGCAGGCTCCACGGAAAGCGTCGTCATGGGCGCGCAGGGCGGGGCCCGGGGGAGTATACGCAGCGGCGCAGTGAGCAGCAGTGACGGTCCGAATGCGTATCGGGACGAGCGGGCGACGCTCGCGGCGGAGAACGCGCGGCTCAAGGCCGAGCTGGCGTCCCTCCAGGGGGCGCGGCGGTCGCGGCTGGGCCGGGTCGCGATGGCGCTGGCGACGGTGGCCGCGGACGCGTGGGTGTTCACGCTGATCGTGGGCTGGGTGAACGCCGCGAGCGACGCCGAGGTGTGGCTCGGCTGGGGCGTGGCGGTGCTCACCGTGGGGATGAACGTCGCGGTAGCGCAGCGGGTGCTGCGCTCGCGGCTCTGAGAGGCGGAGCAGCAATGGCGAAGACAGGGAACACCGTTCACTTCAACCCGGAGGGGATGGGAGGCATCGTGCGCAAGGTGGGGCTGACGCTGGTGCTGCTGGTGCTGGCGTGCGTGCTGGGGTCGGCGAGCTGCACCCGCGTCGACCCGGGCCACGTGGGCATCCGGGTGAAGCTGGCGGGCACCGCGCGGGGGGTGCAGGACGCGCCCATCGTCTCCGGGTGGGTCGCGTACAACCCGATCACCGAGATGGTCGTGGAGTTTCCGACCAGCGTGCAGAACATCGTCTGGAGCAAGGACGTCCACGAGGGCGCGGCGACGGACGAGTCGATCACCTTCGCGTCGTCCGAGGGCGTGACGGTGAACGCCGACGTGGGCCTCGCGTTTCATGTGGAGGCGCAGCGGGCCCCGAGGCTCTACGCGCGCTTCCGCCAGCGCGACGTGCTGGTGCTCGCCCACGGCTACGTCCGCAACGTGGTGCGCGAGGCGCTCAACGAGGGCGCCGCGGTGATGCCGGTGCAGCAGATCTACGGCGCGGGCAAGACGCGGCTGCTCAACGAGAGCCTGCAGCGGGTGATCGCGCGGCTCGGTGACGACGGCTTCGTCATCGACCAGCTCACCTTCAACTCCGCGCTGCGGCTGCCCGACAACGTGGTCGCCGCGATCAACCGGGCCATGGAGGCCACGCAGAACGCCATCCAGGCGGAGAACCGGGTGCGACAGATTCGCGCGGAGGCCGAGCAGGCGGTGGCGCAGGCGCGCGGCGCGGCCGAGGCGGCGAGGCAGCGGGCCCAGGGCGAGGGCGACGCGCTGCTCATCAGGGCGCGCTCCGAGGCGCAGGCCAACGAGATCATCCGGCTCTCCATGAACCGCGACGTGATCGCGTACCGGCAGCTCGAGCG
>JADJAE010000045.1 GCA_016704445.1 Deltaproteobacteria bacterium | reverse complement strand
CCCGGACGTTGCCCTCAGCGCGTCGCGCTGCTCGGCGACGGTCTTGCCCCGCGACTCGGCGGAGTTGGCGTCCTCGTGGCGCCGCTTCTTCTCCGACCGCGCGTGCTGCGATTTGATGGCGGCGCGAATCACCCCGAGGTTGCTGTTAATGAGCTGCTTAACCTTCACGAGGATCAGCCGCGGGTCGTGCTCTTCATTCCATGCCTCGATGAGCGCCTGCTCGCTCGCGTAGCCCTCGCGACCGGCGATCTGATCGAGGTCGAGCGCGGCGAACTCCGCGAGGGCGCGCGCCCCCTGCTTGTTGTTGGGCACCCCGAAGACCTCGTCGAGCGCCGGAGGGAAGTCGACCTCGACCCCCCACCAGCGGTCGCGCGGATCGTACCCGTTGCACCACCCTGTCTGGAGCTCGAGCTCCCGCGAGGCGCGAATCACCGAGACGCCGATGTTGTTCTTCGCGTGCTTGCCGTGCTCCTCGCCGCCCGCGTTGTGCCCTGACCGCGCCTCCTTCTTCGCGATCGAGAAGCGCACGGTGACCACGTGGATCTTGTCGCCCACCCGGTGCTGGATCGCATGCGGCGCCCCGTAGGGCTCGAACATCGGCGTGTCCGCCCACGGCGGCGGGGGCCGATGTGCCGTCCATCAGGTAGAGCGGATCGTTAGGCCGGGCGTCCTCGTCGTAGTCCATCTTGTGGTGGCCATGGAGAAACGACCCCATCCGGAGGCGCGCCTTGCCATCACGGAGGAAGTACCGATAGATCCGCCCGATGGTGTATTCAGAGTTACTGAAGAGCGCCTTGGCGGTCTTCCAATCGCACTTGTCGAGCCGACTCCAGAGCACCAGGGTGCCGCTCCGTGCGAGGCTGGCGGTCGCCGACATCTTCAGCCACTCCGGCGGGAGGGACTTCGGCGCCGGCAGCGGGACATCTCGCATGAGCCCCTGCGCGATCTCGTCGAGGTCGAGATAGCTGTGCTGGGCGGTGGCGTGCCCGGCCTGCCAGCTCCAGACATCGACGCGGGACGCCTGGGAAATGGACGAATGGGGGCCCCATGCCGAAGCGCCCGATGCCTGAGCGGTCGTCGAGGCGCTCGCCGTTGCCGAACTGCAGCGCCCGGCGCAGCACTTCGGCGCTCATCCCCTGGCCGTCGTCGATCACGGCGATCTGCTGGATGCGACGGCGGACGTTCTGCTTCGCCAGCGCTTCGTCCTCTTTGCAGAGGATCTCCACGCAGCGGGCCCCGGCCTGCACGGCGTTGTCGACCAGTTCGGCGATCGCGAATGCGGCGTTCTTGTAGCCGCTGTCGCGCATCGCCTTCACTGCGAGGCGGGTCGGCACGACGTCGAAATTCTGCTCGGTGACTACTGCGTCCATACATCCTCCCAGTTGGCGAACGACTCACTGAGGCTGCGAAAGCCCGGCAGCGCGGTATCCACGACCGTCACGATCTCGGCCTCGCGGTTGCCCCCGGCCCGAGGGCCACGGATGGCGCGGCCGACCATCTGGCTGTAGAGCACGAGCGACTTCGTGGGCCTCGCGATGAGCGCGGCGCTCGTCCGGGGTGCATCGAAGCCGGTCGTGAGCACACCGTAGTTGGTGAGCACCCGGGTCTCCTCGTTGGTGGGCTGGCGATACCAGCGAATCGCCGCCGCCCGCTCGGCGCTCACGGTCGACGCGGTCACCGCCCGGGTCTGGATCCCTTGGGCCTGGAGCACCGCGGCCAGCATCACGGCGTGCTCGACGGTGGTGCTGAACACGATGATGCGCCAGTGTCGTCGAGCCAGCGCGCGAACCTCATTGGCGATGTAGAGGTTGCGCAGGTGGCTGTCGGCCAGCCGTCGCAAGACCGAAGAGGGGATGTCGAGTTGCGAGGCGAGGCTCGTGCGCTCTTGGTGTGAGAGCTCGGCGCTCTGATGCTCGATGGCTCGATAGACCGGCCGCGCGAGGTAGCCCTCGTCGACGAGGTACTCGACCGGATTGGCGTAGCCGCGGATCTTGAGGGTCACCTTCTGATGGCCAAAGAACTCGGACAGGCGGGCGTCCTCGTCGACGTCGTTCCAGGTGCGGCCGGGGGTCGCGCTCAGGCCGAGGATCCCGACGCCCTCGCGCCGCGCCGCGAGCGCCTCGACGACGTGCCGATACGCCGGCGCGATGGCCTGGTGCGCTTCATCGAAGACGATCAACGTTGTTCGATCGCCGAGGCGCGCCAGCCAGGCCGGGTCCTCGACTCCGCGGCTGAAGAGCTTCGCCAGCCCGGCGACGACGAACCCCTCGCGCGGCACCTCGGGGCCCATCTCGGCGCCGCCCCACCAGCGATGGATCGGGATCGATCGATTCCCCAGCTTCTTCCATGCCTCGCTGAACTCGTCGGCGGCCTGACCGCACAGCTCCTCCGCGGCGGCGAGCCAGACCACCAGGCCCTCTTCGTTGTGCCGAAGGTGCCCCGCCACGTGGCTCATCGCCGTGCGCGTCTTACCCGACCCGGTGGGCATGTGGAGCAGCACCCGGTGCGGGGGCGCGTCGAGCGTGCGCGCGACGTCCCGCGCGGCCGCCCGCTGGTGCGGGAAGAGCTCGTAGCCGCCGCCGATCTCGCACGGTGGCGCGTCGGGTTCGGCTTACTTCGGGCACCGCCAGCCCGAAGAACGCGAGCAAGAGAAGCGCGACCGCGGAGCCGCGACGCACCGGCATCGCCAACAGAACAGGGAAGGGTTGGCCACCGGAACGAGGCCCAGGTGCGACATCATCGCGTGGGCCTCGGCGGGCCGGAGGAGTTCGAGGAGGCGCGGCCGGGTCTCTTTGAGAGGAGCAGTTCGGCCGCCGGGCGCATGCCCAAGAGCATCGACCGGAGGCTGGCGGGGCCCGCGTTCTCCGGGTCGAGCGCGAACAGCAGCTGCACGACCCCCGGTCCGATCAGTTCCTGGAGTAGCGCCGCGTCGGCCCGGCTCAACAGGTCAGAGAAGTTCACCATCGAATGCCCCCCGCATTCCCTCTCATGATCTACAACTCACAAATCAGACACGGCCGATCCTCGTCATCCGGCTCGTCGTCCGGCTCCGCGAACACGCTCACCAGCGGCAGGTTCTTCCGTTTCACCCCGCGCTCGGGCCGCTTCTCCCCGCCGCGCGCCTCTTCCTTCGCGATCAGCTCGTCGAGGCTCTCGCCCTGTCGCCACGTGAACCGCTCCCCCGTCTCCGGGTCGCTCTTCTCGTAGCCCTTCGCCTCCGCGAAGAGGTCCGGGTGCTCCCGCTTGAGCCCCACCCACTCTTCCTTCCTCTGGAAGAAGCAGAACGAGCACCCCGAGCGCGAGCGCCACTTGTAGTACTCGGGAATCCCCACCCCGCTCTCTTCCAGTATCCGGAACACATCCGCCTTGGCGATGCCGTCGTCCCGGAACGGAAACACCGACGTGATGTTGGGCTTCGTGGAGATGTACCCCTCGCGCTGCTCATCCGCGCGAATCCCCACGTAGTTGATCACCGGATCATTGCCGACGTACTGCTCGAAGGGCTTCAGCTTCAGCAGCCGCGTACACCACCGCATCCGGCTCGAAGGGAGATATCCATTGAAGACGTCGAGGTAGTGATCGAAGTCCCGATCGCTCATCAGCCGCTGGATGGGCTTGCCGAGATACGCCTCCATCTTCGTCAGAAACTCGTACGTCTCCGGCAGCTCCTTGCCCGTGTCGCAGAACACGTACTCCATCTCCGGCACCCGCTCGCGCAGGTAGATGGCGAGCGCCGAGGAGTCCTTGCCCCCCGACAACCCGAGCACGTGCCGCACCTTCTTCGGCTCCGCATCGCTCATCCAGGACCCCCTTCGGACTCCTCCTGCGCAGCCCCCGCCACGGGTTCGAGCACCGTGTTGAGCGTGCGGCTGAGGGCCGCGAGCCAGACGTCGCGCTGCCCACCGAGACGCCCTTCGAGCAGCTTGAGAATCTCCCGCTCCACCCCCTCGATCGCCCCGAGCTGATCGGGCCGAAGCAGCTTCGGACGATGCGTCTCGGCGCGCCCCACGACGAGGTCCTCTGCGCGGAGGAAGAGCGCCCGCACCTCCTCGAGTCCGACCTCGAAGCGGGTGATCTCCCCGTCGGTCCACTCCGCGGGGGGCCGGTTGCCGACCACCATCGCGAGCCCTTCGAGCCACTCGGCCTGCTGGGCCTTCGCCTCCAGCGCCCGCCCCAGGAAGGCCTTCAACCTCAGGTCGACCGCGAGCCCGACCACCCGGCGCGCCCGGGACGTGAGCTCGGCGCGGAAGACCTCCCCCTCGCCCGCCACTCCGAGACGGTCGGCGATCCTCCCCTCGATGGTCGCGAGCAGCGCAGGGTGCGCCCCGGCGAGCTCGCGCAGCGCCGTCGTCAGCCGGGCGGCGTACTCCGCTCCCACCACCGCGGCGTCGACCTCGACCCCGTGCCCGATGGGCGTCATCCCCAGCGCACCCGGCAGATCCCTGAACAACAACCTCAACGGGTCGCGCGCCGTGAGCACCGCGTCCCTCGCCGCGATCGCCACCGCTCCGACGCTGCGCGTCCCCCGGCTGTACCGCGGGAGCTGCGACACCCTCCGCACCACCGCCCGCGTCAGCTCGATCGGCTTGCCCGACTCACCCTCGAAGCCCAGCGCCGACCAGAGCGCGCGCAGCACCTCGATGCGCCCGTCGTCGAGCCGGTAGCGCGCCACCGCGAAGTGATCGATGCGACGGAGCAGGCGCTCCACCACCGCCCCGGTGATCTCCGGGACGAAGCTGCCGTCCTCGAAGAGCGCGACCTCGCCCGGGGTCGAGAGCACCACCGCGAAGAAGAGCACCGGCATCGGCCCCTCGCGGAGTCCGATGGGCCTCCGCGCGAGCTCGTCGAAGAGCGCTCGCAGCGGGCGAGCCTCGACCTCGGTGCCGTCGAGGAAGGCCTCGATGCGCTTCCACGTCGGAGCCAGCCGCAGCGGATCGTCCCCGAGCGGCGCGCCGTAGCCCCACCGCCCGCGCACCTCGCGGTGCAGTCCGCCCGCCGCGAGGAGCGAGGCGTACATGCTGTATTCCGGGGGTGTTCCTTCGATGCCGAGGCGGGGCCTGGCTCCGTGCTCGATCATCGCGTCGAGCAGCGAGCGCCTCGCCGCCGCAGCCGCGGAAGAGAGCGAGCGCCGGTTGAGCAGCTCGTTGCGGACGAGCGGAGCCTCGGGGAAGGACTGGTCGCACACCGCCGAGAGCGCCGACGAGAGGGCGCGCGCGCCGCTCCATGCCGTGGGGGCGCCGTCGTGCACCCAGGCGACCCGAGCCCCGTCGACCAGCCCGAAGCAGGACTGCACCGCCGTGTCGAGGCGGTCGGTGGCGAAGTGGATGCGCGCGGACAGCTCGCGACGCGCGACGGGATCGTTCGAGAGCGCGCCGACGCTGCGGCGCACCGACTCCCACGCGCACCAGTCATGGGCCCCCGCGAGGAGCGATCGCCCTTCGCGCGGAACCCCGAAGACCAGGTCGCTCCGCTGCGCCGCGCCCGTGGCCGCTCCGACGAGGTCGTCGACGGACTCCGATCCCTCGGGCAGCAGGTAGACGATGCGACCATCGGCCCCGCCGAGCTCGGCCTCCGCTGTCGCGGAGACTCCCTCCGGGGTCCCGAAGGTCACGTCGAAGTATCGGAGCGTGCCTGTCTCGAAGAAGTGCCGACGCGCCACCCAGGGCCGCAACACCATGCGATCGCGGAGCAGCGCCGTGATCTCCTCGACGCCAGGAGGCCGCTGCCGGGCCTCGTCGAAGTGGGCCTCGAGGTCGATGTCGCTGCCCTCCCACAGCGCGAAGGCGTCGCTGTGACGGCGATAGACCACGTGCGACGAGGCGGTCAGCCGCTCCAGCGCCGCGGCGACGTCGTGCTCGGGCGTAGCGTGCGCGTCGAGCGCGAAGCTCAGCACCGCCCGCGAGGCGCGCACCGCCCTCGACCCGAGCAGCCCGAGCAGCCCGATGGCCTTGAGGAGCCTCGCCGACATCGCGGGCTCCCCAGCGGGCAGGCGGGCGATGGCCTCGTCGATGGCGGCCCAGTGCCGACCGGTCGAGAGGGTGTACTGCGCGGGGCCGAGGGTCTCGGCGACGAAGTCATAGAGCAGGTCGACCGTGTACGCCGGCGACGAGTCGGCCCCGGCGAGGGGCGACGCCAGGAAGGCCCCGAAGGCGCCGTCGGCGGTGGAGGTCAGGAAGCCGAAGAGGGATCGCTCGTTCTGCGCGAGAGGCCCGCGGCAGAGACCCGGGAGGAGCAGCGCGGCGGTCGGGTGCAGCGGCGCGAGCTGCCGTAGCGTCGCCTGCTGCTCAGCGGGAGCGAGGCCGAGCACGACGGCCTCGGCGGCCAGCGCGTCGTAGTGGCGGTAGCGCTCCGGCGGAAGGTCGTCGCGGCGTCGGATGCTGCGCGCCGCGAGCCGGAGAAGCTCGCCCGGAGCATCGAGGAAGGCCACGTCCTCGAAGCGCCCCTGCACCTTGACCCACTCGGCGCGGGTCTCCGCAGCGAGGTCCTTCGCATAGCGATCGAAGGCCTGGTGGAGGAGGGTCACGAGGAGGATGGGCCGGGCCCCGCTGCGCGACGCGGCCTCGGCGAGCTCTTGCAGGAGGAAGACCTCGTCGGCGCGACCCTGCCCTCGGGCCGCGTACTCCAGGCACTTGCCGAGCTCGTCGACCACGATGACCACGCCGCTGCCGTGCTTCTGGTGAACGAACTCCGCGAGGTCGCTGAAGAGCTTCACCGCGCGACGGTGGAGGTCCGCGGTCTTGGCGCGGCTCACCCGAAGGCCGCGGAGCTCGCGCAGCAGGATGTGCTGATGCGCGCTGGGCCGGAACATCCCCAGGATCGCCCGCTCGACCGCATCGAGGAGCGCAGGGAGCAGTGGACCGTAGGTGCCGCTGACCAGGACGGGACAGAAGCCCCGCGATGATCCCCGGAGCTGCTGGAGCCGGCGCTCGAGCCCGCGGTCGGCGGACTGCAGCGCGCGTAGAGCCGACGACTCGGAGGTGCCGTTGAGGAGCTGGGCGAGCAGCACCACGAAGGCGGACTTGCCCACTCCGTAGGGCCCGGTCAGCGTCCACGCGCGCTCGGTGCGACCCTCGCCGAGGCCATCGAAGATGCGACCGAGCGTCGCCTGCCCGAGCGGGGTGAGCACGTAGCCGTCGCAGGCGTCGGGGCGCAGCGCGTCGGTCGCGAGGTGCACCGAGCGGAAGAAGCGCCGACGCACCTCGAAGAGATCGGAGAGGCGGCTCACGTCGCTCTCCCGGCAGCGAGCTCGTGTCGCAGCCACGTGAGGGGATCGACGCGCTTGCGCCGCAGCAGCTGCCGCACCCCGGCGGTGTCGTCGTGGAGCAAGGCCCCGCGGGACCATCGCGCGATGTCCTCGACGCGCTCGATCAGGGAGGCGTCATCGAGCTTGAAGACCCGGCCCGGCGAGCCGTGACCGTGGACGATCTCGTCAAAGCTCAGGGTGTCGCGGTCGTGCGCGACCCGGTTCCAGAACTCCAGCAGGGCGAAGCCGAGGGTGACGTGATCGAGCGAGGGCTTCGGCCCGCGAACGAACTCGTAGCGCCGCTCGGTGGGATCCTCCCGCAGCAGGCGCAGCTCGACGAGGGGGCAGTCCAGGGTGTCTTCGACCGCGACGGAGCGCGTCGCGCGAGCGGGAACGTAGGTGCGCAGGAAGACCTCGACGTCGCGGGTGAGCGACGACACGGTGGTGCGCGACGAGAGCGCGGTGCCCTGCAGGTCGCGCAGCAGCTCGTCACGGGAGAAAGCCTGGCGGTTGAGCGAGCCGAAGGCCCAGCTCCAGGTGGTGGCCTTCTCTCGGTGGGTGCTGATCAACCAGTGGAGCAGCCAGAGCGTGCGCGGGTCTTCGAGGTAGGGGTCTGCGCCGTGGCTGCCGAAGATCAGCTCGCCGAGGGCCGACACCCGCAGCGCCTGCCCGCGAGCCTTCGGGGCTTCTGGATCGGGCTCGACCACTCGGGTGGTCAGCCCCCAGTGGCGGATGGCCTTGACCATGTTCTTGCCCACGCCGAGGACGACCATCGCGTCGTCGTGCGCGAAGACATCGGCGCGCTCGGCCACCGCGTCGACGCACTTCTTCGGCCAGCCGTAGCGCAGCGGGAAACTCTCATGGCCCGAGAACGACCCCGCGCTCTCGCCTTCCTGTCCCACGATCCGTACCCGCACGCCTCCCCCAGTCATGGTTCGTCCGGACGAACCACTACCCGCCCCTCTCTAAAGCGTCAAACTGTTGCGTTTATTGAACTTCTCTGAGCATCGAGCGCCCACACGCACGTTCGTCCAGACGAACCACATCGCCCGGCGCCCTCACTACGCTCCGCCCCGATGCCCCGGCTGGCCGCTCCTGATCCGCTCTCGGAGGCCATCGGCCGCCGGGTGCGCGGCCTCCGTACCGAGCTGGGACTCACCCAGGAGCGCCTCGCGTTCGAGAGCGGCACCATCGGCAAGGGCCACCTCTCGGACCTCGAGAAGGGCCTCCTGCGACCGACCGTGCAGACGCTGAAGGGCGTGGCCGATCGACTCGGGGTGCAGCTCCTCGACCTAGTGACCTTCCCCGAGGAGGGACCGCGACAGGCCCTCGTCGACGCCACCCGCAACCTCCCATCGTCCGCCGTGGCCGAGCTCCTCCGGGACGCGCGCCAACGCCTCCGACCCGCGACCTCAGCGCCGACGCGCCGCGATCCGGCCGCGGTGCCAGCGCCCTTCAAGATCGTTCAGCCGAAGGCGAGGGAGCGCTTCGTCACCTGCGTCCCACTGCTCGGCCTCGACCTCGCCGCGGGAGGCTTCGAGCCCGGCGCCTCCGACCCCTCCACCACCTGGGTGACGCCACCGACCCGTCGCAAGCTCCGCGAGGGAATGTTCGTCGCGCGGGTCATCGGGCGCTCCATGGAACCCCGGATTCCCGATGGTTCGTTCTGCCTCTTCGGTGCGCCCGTGGCCGGTGATCTTCGCAACCGCACGCTGCTCGTCCAGCACCGCGGCATCCACGACGCCGACACCGGCACCAGCTACACAGTGAAGCGCTTCGAGCGCGAAGGCCCCGCGAGTCAGGGCCTCGTACGACTGCTGCCCGACAACCCCGACTACGCTCCCATCGAGCTGCGCGAGACCGACGACGCGAACCTCCGCGTGGTCGCCGAGCTGCTCGAGGTCCTCTCCGGCTGAGGCGCTGTCCGAAGGTCTGGACTCTCCCTCGGGGTGGCACTAACCCCCTCGGGACTTCTCCTACCGAGAGACACCGCCCCCATGACCGACCCCATCGCCCCTCCGAGCACCGACGACTTCACCCTCGCCACGCAGGTCACGCCCGCGGGCGACGGCCGCTACGTCGCGACCATCCCCGATGGCTGGCAGCAGGGCCGCGGCGCCTTCGGAGGCCTCGTGCTGGGCGCCCTCGCCCGGGCGATGCTTCACGCCGAGCCCGACGCCGCACGGGCGCTGCGCTCGCTGAGCGGAGAGATCGTCGGCCCCGTGCTGCCGGGCGCGGCGGACATCGCGGTGAAGGCGCTGCGGCGTGGCAACGCCGTCTCCACCTGGGAGGCGTGGCTCTCCCAGGGCCCCGAGCTGCTGGCCAGGGCGAGCGCCGTGATGGGCCTCGCGAGAAGCTCCGACCGGGACGGAACCGAAGCTCCCCCGCCCTCGATGGGAGCGCCGTGGGAGAGCGTGGACGTGATCCCGATCGGCCCGCCGATGGGGCCGCACTTCGCGCGGATGTACGAGTTTCGCTCGACCGGCCCACAGCCCTTCAGCGGGGCCGAGCGCTCCGAGGCCTCCGGCTGGGTGCGCCTGCGCAAGCCCGTGGCCCTCGGCGTCCCCGAGCTCATCGGCCTCATGGACTCCTGGTGGCCCGCGACCTTCGCCCGCGAGCTCTCCCCCCGCCCGATGGCCACGGTGGCCTTCACCCTCCAGATGCTCGCCGACCCTGCCAGCCTCGACCCCGCCCAACCGCTCTACTACCGGGCCTGGGCCGCGGCCTCACGCCAGGGCTTCGTGGTCGAGAAGCGCGAACTCTGGACCCCGCAGGCCGAGCTCGTGGCCATGAACCAGCAGACCTTCGTGATCATCAAGTGACAGCCCGCGGCGGGTCGCGCGCCCTCCGGCCCTTTCGGGTATCACCAGCGCCCTAAGGCCATGACGCGCACCACGACCGCCCTCTGCCTCTGCTCCGCCCTCTGCCTCGCCGCGCTACCGGCCGCCGCGCAGACCGATGACTCCGCCCGCCGCGAGCTCGTGCAGCAGGCCGACGCCGCCCAGCGAGCAGGCCTCCACGCCCAGGCCCTCGCCTTCGGCGTCGCGGCCGGACAGATCCGCTGGACCCCGTCGCTCCGCATGCTCGTAGCCCAGGAGCACCATAGCCTCGGCCACACCCTCGAGGCCCTCGACTCGGCCACCATGTGCCTCGTCGAGGCCGAGGCCGACCGCGCCCTGCGCAACCGCCCCCGCATCGTCGCCGCCTGCCGCGCCGTCGTCGCGCAGACCGAGTCCCTCGTCGGCCGGGTGCGCCTGCTCCTCCCCGAAAACGCCCCGCTCAACCTGCACGTCAGCGTCAACGGACAGGAGATCCCCCAGCGCTACTGGAGCGTCCCCTTCCCCGTGCTCGCAGGCCACGCCGAGGTGGTCGCCGAGGGCGACGGGATGCTGCCCTTCCGCTCCGGCCTCGACGTCGTCTCCCGCACCGAGCAGCAGCTCCGGGTGAGCTTCCGCCCCGTCCCTCCGCCGCCGCCACCGCCGCCGCCTCCGCTGCCCGCGCCGCCCCCGCCTCGCCCGCTCCCGACGCCGCTCGCAGAGGTCACCCCGCCGGTCGCCCCTCCGCCTGCACCCCTGACGGTGCGCCCCGCGACGCCAGCGCCGACGGAGGTCTCGTACCGGGGACAGCTCCTGCTGGTCGACCTGCTGGGCGCCGGGATCATCGCCCTCGGCGCGGGCCTGGAGTCCACCGAGGCCGCCGTCGCCGGAGCCAGCGTGGGGATGCTCGGAGGCCCCATCGTCCACGCGGTGCACCGCCGACCGCTGACGGCGCTGGGATCGTTCGGGCTGCGCGCAGGGGTCGTCGGCCTCGGGGCGCTCGCGGGCTACGCCACCGGCGAGTCGGCCCACGTCGCGGACATCAACGTCCCGATCTACATCGGCATGGGCGTCGGGTACTTCATCGCCGCCATCGTCGACGCCGCGGCCCTCGGCGCCTACGAGCCGTAGGCTTCGCCCCCCTCATCGGGTTGCTTGCCGCCGCGCGCACATCCGGTGAACACTCCTCCAACGGGCACGACATGCCCCATGGAGGAGGGCCCGTGCGATTCGATCTCCTGTCCGTCGTGGAGGCCGCCCATGACCTCGAAGGGGATCTCCCTTCGTGGTTTCAGCGCGTCGCGGAGCGGATGCTCCCCTCCTTCGACGACGGGCTCGGGGTGCAGACCTGGGGGCTCGCTCCCATCGACGGGACCCTCCGCTTCGTAGGGCGCTCGCTCGCGGGCGGTCCGCCGGGCTTCTTCGAGGCCCTCGCCAGGGGTCACGAGACGTTGATGAAGGAGACGGTCGACGCGTCGGCGAACCCGAAGACCACCTTCGGCGCGAGCCTTCGGGAGCTCATCGGGGACGCCACCTTCAGACGCCTCGTCGCCGCGGACGGCCTCGACCGCTTCGGCTTCGAAGACAACTTCGGCGTCACGGCCTTCGACGCCGACGGCCACGGCGTGGGCCTCGCGGTGCCTCGCCGCTCGGCCGATCCCCTCGACGCCCGGCGCATCGCGCGCGCCCGGCGCATCGCGTCGCACCTGCTCAGCGGCTATCGACTGCGCCGCGCGGCGGCTCAGGTGCAGGAGGCGGTGCTCTCCCCCGACGGGACGATGCAGCACGCCGAGGGCCCCGCGGCGACCGACCGCGGGCGGGAGTCGCTGCGCTCCGCGGTGCGCGCCATCGAGGACTCTCGGGGCAAGCTGCGGAGGCTCGACCCCGACGAGGCCCTCGCCCGCTGGCAGGCGCTCACCGCCGGTCGATGGACCCTCGTCGACTCCGAGGAGCGCGACGGCAAGCGCTTCCTCATCGCCTGCCGCAACGAGCCGAGCGCCGCGGCGGAGGGACGGCTCAGCACCAGGGAGCAGCAGGTCGCCACGCTGGCCGCCCAGGGCATGGCCATCAAGGACATGGCCTACTCGCTCGGGCTCTCGACCAGCACCATCGGCACCCACCTGGGGAGCGTCATGCGCAAGCTCAAGGCCGGCTCCCGCGCGGAGCTGGTCATGCGGCTGCGCGCCGCGCCGCGGTGACTCGCGCGTGAGCCCCGCTAGCGGGCGAGCGGGCATGCGCAGGGTGCGCGGGGCGACCCAGTAGATGTCGCCGCTCTGGTCGTCGGCGAAGAACATCCGGCCGTCGCGGGCGAACACCAGGTCGCTCACGCGCTGCTCGTTGCCCCCGGCGGTGCGGTGGCCGAAGCCCCGCACGAAGAACTCCGTCGGGCGCGTCGGGCGGTGCGTGGTGGCGTCGACCGGGGCCCACTGCACTCCCGCGTTGGTCCAGCTACCCACCCAGCCGTGGAGGCCGACGAAGAAGCTGTTGCCGTAGGGAGCGGGCCACGAGGCGGGCGCCCAGTCGAAGCCGAAGGGCGTGTCGTGGAGGGGGTAGGTCTGCACCGAGGCCGCGACGTCCATGCAGGTGCCCGCGCCCACGAGCCCGGGCACCGGGACCCCGCGGTCGACGCAGCAGGGGAAGCCGTAGCGGTCGCCCTGGCGGATCTCGATGAGCTTCTCGCGGCCGCCGATGCTGTCCCAGCCGTCGCCCGAGAGCTCGGCGGCGTAGCAGGCGCCCCACTCCTTGCAGCGGAGGTACATCGGGTTGCGGAAGCCATCGACCACCGTCGAGCCGGTCTCGGGCATCCCCGCGCCGATCTGGAGCACCGCGCCCGCGCGGGCGTCGGGGGCGGGGCACTGCGAGATGTCGTACTGGCCCATGGAGACCATCACCCGACCGTCGGTGCTCTCGGTGAGCGTGTGGGTCCACCGCACCGAGCCGGTGAGCGTCGCCACCCGACGGTGGCGGTCGCGGGGGGCCGTCACCGCCCGGTCGCCGGTGCAGTAGGGCGCGCTCATCACCGAGCCCTGCAGGGTGTAGAGCAGCTCGTTGCGGCGGAAGAGCAGGCCGTGCACGTCCTCGACGCCCGCGAGGAAGCTGCGGGGCGTGTCGCCCGCGCCGTCGCGGTTGTCGTCGGAGACCACCATGATCGTGCCCGAACCGGGGGGCGCGCCGCCCGGGGTGCCGGTGCTGGGAGAGGAGACGAAGAGGTCGCCGTTGGGAGCGAAGGCCAGCACCCGCGCCGTGGGGACGTTGCCGTAACGGTGGATGCAGAAGCCCTCGGGCACCGTCACCCCAGGGACCGCGGGCAGCGGGAGGTCGCACCAGGGGGTGCCCGTGAGCTCGCCGAGCGGCGTCGGAGCGGTGCAGGTCGGCGCGTCGTCGGGGATCGGCGGGACGTCTGTCGGGCCCGCGTCCGTGGGTGAGCCCGTGTCGACGCGGCCGTTGTCGGTCACCACCCCCCGATCGACCGCCGGACCCGTGTCCGTCGAGCCTCCATCGAAGGGCGGAGGCTGCGTCGACGTCTCGCTGCAGGCAGAGACGACGGCGGCGAGGGAGAGAACAAGCGCGCGACGAGTCATAGGGTGGCAGTCTGATTAGCGGCGCGGAGCTACCGTGGCAAGAGAGGACGCGATGCGATTTGATCCAGCGACGGGGCCGCGCTTGACCGGCCATGGATGAGACGGCGGCGCAGAGGCAGCGGGTGGGCGCGGTGCTGCTCGGGGTGATGGTGGTCGCCGCGGCGGCGCTGGCGTGGCCTCGAGCGCGCCGGGGGACGCCCGTGGCCGAGGCGACGCCGAGGGCGGTCGGGCCGAGGAGCGCAGGCGCGATGGTGCCCCGCGAGGCCCGAGGGGTGCTGCGGATGGACGTCGCGGCGATGCGGCGGTCGTCGGCGTACGGCGGGTGGTTCGAGGCCGTGCGCTCGTCCGACGACCCCTGCGCCCGCGCCCTGGGAGAGCGCGTCACGGGCCTGGTGGTGGTCTGGACCTCCACCGCCCTCGACGACTTCACGCTGCTCGCCGACGGGCCCGTCGACGAGGCCACCTTCCGCCGCTGCTCGGGCACCCGGCGCGGCAGGGCGCTCGACGTTCAACAGCGCATCGAGGCCGGAGTGCCTGTCCTGGCGCTGTCCGAGCGCGCCGCGGGCGACGGGGGCGCAGGGCGTTCAACAAGGGCCGAGACCTGGCGGCTGCCCTCCGGGGTGGTGGCGCTCGGCCCTCCGGAGGCGCTGCGGGCGATGCTGGTCGAGGCCCGGGCGCACCCCGACGCGACGGCGGTGACGCCCGACCTCGCGGGGCTGTGGACGGAGGTGCCCGAAGGGGCGCTGGCGGCGGGAGTGAGGCGGCTGAGCCACGACGAGGCCACCGACCCGGCCCTGGCGCGCGCTCGAACGGTGAGCGCCTGGATCAGCGCGGAGGGCGGAGCGACGGTGCTCTCGGCGACGGTGCGCTGCGACGACGCGGCCGCGGCGACGGCGGTGGCGGCCGCGCTGGGAGGGCTGCGCCGCGTCGTGCGGGACTTCCGCGCGCTGCCCGACGAGGACCGGGTGCGGGTGCGCGCCACGCTCGACCCGGCGGCGCTGGCACGGGCAATTTCTCCGCGCTGAACTTGCCGAACGGTTGCGAGGGAGGGCGGTTCCGCTATGGTGCGCGCCCTCATGGCCGCCCAGGAATTCTCATGGCACGCGATGTCGATCGAAGACGTCGTGCGCGAACGCGGCACGGACCTCGACCGGGGCCTCTCCAGCGAGCAGGTGAAGCAGCTGCGCGAGCAGTTCGGCCCCAACGCCCTGCCGCCCCCGCCGAAGCCCTCGGTGGTGATGCAGATCCTGGGGCAGTTTCTCAACCCCTTCGTGGGCACGCTGCTGGTGGCCGCGGGCATCGCCGTCGGGGTCGCCACCATGGGCCAGGAGCCCGGCGCCCCCCGCGGCCTGGCGCGCTTCAGCGACGCCATCGCCATCCTCACCATCGTCATCATCAACGCCTTCATCGGCTTCTATCAGGAGCGCAAGGCCGAGAAGGCCCTCGACGCGCTGATGAAGCTCTCCGCCGCGCGCTGCAAGATCCGCCGTAGCGGCGAGATCGTGCACGCCGACGCGCGGCAGCTGGTGCCGGGCGACCTGGTGCTGCTCGAGGCGGGGGACAAGGTCCCGGCCGACCTGCGGCTGGTGTCGGTGACCGAGCTGCAGACCATCGAGGGCGAGCTCACCGGGGAGAGCACCCCCGTCGAGAAGGTCGCCGACACCATGCTCCCCGAGACGGCGGGCGTGGGCGACCAGGTCACCATGGCCTTCTCGGGCACCACCGTGGTGCACGGCGAGGCGCGCGGCGTGGTCGTCGCCACCGGCCGGGACACCCAGGTGGGCCGCGTCGGCAAGATGCTCGCCGACGTGGTGAAGCAGCAGTCGCCCCTGGAAGAGCGGCTGGAGCACTTCTCCACGCAGATCCTGTGGGTGACCCTCGCGCTGAGCGCGACGCTCTTCGTGATCGGGTTCGTGAAGGGCCACGTCGCCTGGCACGTGCTGCTGCTGACGGCGGTGAGCGTCGCGGTGGCGGTGATCCCCGAGGGGCTGCCGGCCATCACGTCCATCACCCTCGCGCTCGGCATGCAGCGCATGGCGCAGCGCGGGGCCGTGGTGCGCAAGCTCGCCGCGGTGGAGACCCTCGGGTGCGCCACGGTGATCTGCTCGGACAAGACCGGCACCCTCACCCGCAACGAGATGACCGTGCGCGCGCTGGTGGTCGACGGCCACGCGCTCGACGTGACCGGCGAGGGCGTCGACCTGGCGGGGGAGTTCCGCGAGGCGGGCGAGAAGGTCGCCACGCTCCCCGACGCGGCGAGGCAGGCCGTGCTGGCCGCGGTCATCGCCAACACCGCCTCGCTGCTGCGCCGCCCCGGGGTGGCCCCGCAGCTCACCGGCGACCCCACCGAGGGGGCGCTGCTGGTGCTCGGCGAGAAGGCCGACATCCACCGCGACGCCTCGATGGAGGGCCGCGAAGAGCTGCTGACCATCCCCTTCAACAGCGCCCGCAAGCGCATGACCGTGGTGACCCGGGAGCGCGTCGAGGGCAAGGACGCGCTGGTGGTGCGTAGCAAGGGCGCCATCGACGTGCTGCTCCCGCTCTGTACCCACTGCCTCACCGAGCACGGGGTGGTCCCGCTCGACGAGGTGCGGCGGGCGACCATCCTGACGCTGGCCGAGGACATGTCCGCCAAGGCCCTGCGGGTGCTCGCGATGGCCGAGCGGCGGATGGAAGACGGCGCCGTCGACCGCGACTCGGCAGAGCGAGGGTTTACCTACCTCGGTATGGTCGGGATGATCGACCCGCCGAGGGCGGAGGTCAAAGAGGCGGTCGAGGCGGCGCGGGTCGCGGGCATCCGGGTGGTGATGATCACCGGCGACCACCCGATCACGGCGGTGGCGATCGCCAAGGAGCTCGGCCTCTGGCGCGACGACGCCATCTCGCTCACCGGCGACGACATGCGGCGCATGGACGACGCGGCGCTCAACGAGGTGCTCCCGAAGGTGCGGGTGTTCGCGCGGGTCGACCCGGAGCACAAGCTGCGGATCGTGAAGCTGATGCAGGCGCGCCACGACGTGGTGGCGATGACCGGCGACGGGGTCAACGACGCCCCGGCGATCAAGCAGGCCGCCATCGGGGTGGCGATGGGCCGCGGCGGGACGGACGTGGCGCGCGAGGCCGCGGACATGGTGCTGCAGGACGACAACTTCGCGACCATCGTCGAGGCGGTGCGCGAGGGCCGCGCGATCTACCGCAACATCCAGAAGTCGATCTTCTTCCTGCTGAGCTCCAACGCGGGGCTGTGCATCGCGGTGTTCGCGGCGAGCTTCTTCTCGCCGCAGCAGGTGCCGCCGCTGACGGCGCTGCAGATCCTGTGGATCAACCTGGTGACCAACGGGCTCCCGGCGCTGGCGCTGGGGATGGACCCTCCGGAGTCCGGGCAGATGCACGAGGCGCCGCGCGCGCCCGAGGCGCCCATCATGGGCCGCCGCGACTGGCTGGGCATCATGCTGGTGGGCGGGCTCATGGCCGCCGCGGCGATGGCCATCTACGCGCTGCCCATCTGGGCGGGGCAGGCCGCGCACGAGGTCGAGCGCTCGAAGCTCTCGATGGTGTTCACCCTGCTGGCGCTCTCGCCGCTGGCGCACGCCTTCAACTGCCGCTCTCGCGTGGCCTCCATCTTCAAGCTGGGCCTCTTCTCCAACCGCCTGCTGGTGCTGGCGGTGCTGGTGTCCGGGGCGATCCACATGATGGCGCTGCTGGTGCCGGGGCTGCAGCCGGTGTTTCGCACCGACCACACCTGGACCCTGACGGAGGTCGCCGTGACGCTGGGCCTCTCGCTGCTGCCGGTGCCCGCCTTCGAGCTGGCGAAGCTGTTCAAGATCGGCGCCCCGAAGGCCCCCGTCGCGGCGTAGCGAGCGACGGCCCCGGGACCGCGGGGTGAGGTGCTAGGGTGCGCGTCGCCCATGAGCGACGAGTTGATCGGGAAGCACCTCGGCACCTACCTGGTCGAGTCGAGGCTCGGCCAGGGGGGCATGGGCGTGGTGTACCGGGCGCTCGACGAGAGGCTGCGTCGCACCGTCGCGCTCAAGGTGCTGCCCTCGGCCTTCACCTCGGACGCCTCCCGGCGGCGGCGCTTCGAGCGGGAGGCCCGCGCGGCGGCGGCGGTCACCCACGCCTCCATCGCCACCGTCTACGAGGTGGGCGAGCATGAGGGCCAGGTGTTCATCGCGATGGAGCTGGTCGAGGGAGCCACCCTCGCGAGCCGCATCGGGGGCGTCGCCCTCCCCCTGGGCGCGGCGCTGCGCATCGGGAGGGACATCGCCCGGGGCCTGGCGAAGGCCCACGAGCGGGCGGTGGTGCACCGCGACCTCAAGCCCGACAACGTGATGCTCACCGAGGAGGGCGAGGTGAAGATCCTGGACTTCGGCCTCGCCCGGCTCGACGAGCCCGCGGACGTGGCAGAGGCCCAGGACGTCACCGCCGCCGCGATGACCATGCCCGGGCAGATCATGGGGACGCCCGGCTACATGTCCCCGGAGCAGGCCGCGGGCAAGCCCACCGACGCGCGCACCGACATCTTCTCCCTGGGCGTCGTGCTCTACGAGATGCTCACCGGGGCGCAGCCCTTCCGGGGCGACTCCGCGATGGACGTGATCATCGCCCTCTGCCGCGACGAGCCCGCCGCCCCGTCGACGCTCAACCCCGCGGTCCCCCGGAGCTCGAGCGGGTGATCGCCCGCTGCATGGCCAAGCGCCCGGCGGACCGCTACGCCAGCGCGAGGGAGCTGCTCGCCGACCTCGACGCGCTCGACCCCACCGCCGTCACCCGCTCGCTGGTCTCCGCGCCGACGGCGGCCGCGCGGGCCCAGCTCAGCGCTCCCACCTCGTCGTCTCCCAGCACCGCGACGATCGCCCCGCCCTCGCTGAACGAGCGCCCCCGGCTGCAGAAGCGGATGGTGTTCGGCGCCCTCGGGCTGGTCGCGCTGGGCGCCGTCGGGGCGCTCGCGCTGCGCAAGCCCGCCGGGAGGCTGCGCCGCGCAGGAGCCGTCGCCACCCAGGGGCGAGCGCCCTGGGGCCGCCGACCGATCACCGAAGATCCGCCCCCCTCGTCGGCCAACGCCGAGGCCCTGCGGGCGTACTCCGAGGGCCTCCGGGCGTCGCGCGACGGCGCCCGGGAGCTCGCCCTGGAGCGCTACACTCGCGCCGCGCAGCTCGACCCGGGCCTCGCCGCGGCGCACCTGCGCATCGCCCTGGAGCGGGGCGTCGAGCGGGGCCGCGAGTCCTTCCTCCGGGCCCTCGGGCTGCGAGGCTCGCTCGACGAGCGGGACCGCGCCCTGCTCGACGCGATGGCGGCCGCGTACACCGAGACGCCCACGGATTTCGCCGCGGCGAGCGCTCGCCTCGCGGCGGTGGCGCAGCGCTTCCCTGACGACGTGCAGGTGCTCTCCACGCTGGGGAGGGTGCAGGGCGAGCACGACCTGCGGGCCTCGGTGGCGTCCTATCAGCGGGCGAGCGCCATCGACCCGGGGCACGTCCCTGCGCGCTCGGCGATGGCCGACTCGCTGGCCTACCTGGGCGACCTCACCGGGGCGCGGAGAGCGCTGGAGGAGTGCCTCTCGGTGTCCCCCTCGGCCACCGCCTGCCTGCGGGAGCAGGTGCTCCTCGACCTGGCCGTGAGCGACTGCGCCGCGGTGGAGACCCGGACCCGGCGGTGGCTGCTCCTCAGCCGCGAGGGCGGGGCGGCGCTGCGCTTCCTGGCCTACGGGCTGGTGGGCCAGGGGCGCTCGCTCGACGCCGTGCGAGAGACGCTGGTGAGGGCGAGGGCGGCGCAGGCCCCGGAGCGGCGGGCGCAGTCCGAGCAGGAGGACGCGCGCGCGCTGGCGACGCTGGAGGGTGACCTCGCGGAGGCGGCGCGACGGGGAGAGGCCGTGGAGGCGCTGGTCGAGCCTGGCCGGGCGGAGGGGGACCACGCGACGGCGGCGAGGGCGCTGGCGCTGATCCTGGAGGAGCAGGGGCGGGCGGAGGAGGCGGCGCGGGTGGCGCAGCGCTTCCTCGAGCGGCGAGACGCGTGGGAGACCGACCCCCGCACGGACGACCGCTCGCTGGAGCGAGACCCCACGCAGGCGCTGATCTCGGTGCGGCTCCGGGCGGGGGCGCTGACGGCGACCGCGGCGCAGGCGCAGCGGGCCGCGCGGAGGCAGTGGTGGGAGCGGCGGCAGAGCGCGCTGCCCGAGGTGGGAGGCTTCCTCTGGATCGCGCAGCACGCGGCGGGCGCGGAGACTCCGGCGGAGGCGAGAGCGGCGCTGGAGGCGCTGCCCCGCTTCGGTGGATTGCCGCCGTACGCGCTGCAGCCGTCGATGCACGTCGACGCCGTGGTGGGGCGCACGTACCTGCTGGCGGGCCGGCCGATGGAGGCGCTGTCGCCGCTCACCCGGGCGGCGACCTCGTGCTACGCGCTGCGCTTCCCTGTGGAGCAGATGCGCGCGGTGCGCGACCTCGGGGTGGCGCGCGAGGCCACGGGCGATCGGGCGGGGGCCTGCGAGGCCTTCAAGCGGGTGGTCGACCGCTGGGGCCGAGCGACGCCTCGCTCGGTCACCGCGGAGGACGCGAGGGCCCGGATGCTGGCGCTCGGCTGCGGGTGACGGAATGGGATACGGGGAGGGATTCTACGAGGGACTGAGGTCGGTCGAGCCAGGGCGGGACCAGGACGGGTGCAGCGACGGGTCGTGGATGCCCTACGAGGAAGACAGACCCGTCTACGTCTCGGGTGCAGGCGGTCGGGTGATGTTCTCGCCCAAGTGGGGTGTCCTCAACGGATCTGTCCTGGGACGAGCGGGCGCCCCAGAAGGGACGATGGTGTTCTATCGCAACGCGGTGTTGTCGATAGAGCAGGTCCGCCCCATCCGGCGGGCGATCGCGGAGTCGGGCGGGCCGATATGGTTCATTGGAGACCTGAGCCCGCGACACCTGGCGATCTATCTCTCGTTGCGGGTCGGCGGCATCGGAGGACCGAGGTCGGATGAGCCACCCGTGGATGTCCGCTATCTGGGCATCGACGACACGTGGCTCGCGGAGTGTCTGGCACACACCCGACCGACGCACTCGACACCGAGAAACCCGACGCCCGAGGCGGGCGGGCAGCGCCCCGAGGCGGTCGGCGACTGGTGCGGCATCGTTCGTCGCACCGGCTACAACTGGGCGTGGGCGGAGCTGGAGGCGACCCCGACGGCGATGCGGGGACTGGCGTGGCTGGAGTCCACCGGGCTCGACTGGGACGCCATCGTGGGGCCAACGTGCATGGCGATGCTGCGCTCGGGCTGGACCCTGGAGCTGGAGGGCGCGACCAACCCGCACATCTACACCGAAGACTTCACCCGACGACAATCGAAGCGCCTGTTCGGGTAATGGTTCAGGGGTGTAAGTCGCCTGTTTGACGCTGGGGTTCGCGCGTAACAGTTCAGCGGTGGCGCAAGCCGCTCGTTTGACGCTGGGGTTCGCGCGTTGGCGCTCACCCCAGGCTATAACAGTGACGACCCCCACGTGCGTGGGGGGTCTTTCGTACCGAAACTCGATGGACCTTCCGGAAGATCCAGTCGATGTGCCGTGGGCTCCATCGAAGTGGCATTCCTGCTCGAAAGACCCCCACGCACGTGGGGGTCGTCACTTGTTATAGCCTGGGGTGAGCGCCAACGCGCGAACCCCAGCGTCAAACGAGCGACTTGCCCCACCGCTGAACTGTTACGCGCGAACCCCCAGCGTCAAACAGGCGACTTACACCCCTGAGCCATTACCCGCCCGCTCCCCCGCCGCTCACCGTCGCGCTGAAGCCCGTGAGCGCCTCGCCCTCCAGCACCTTCTTCTCCAGCAGCAGCGTCCAGAGCGCGTCGAGCAGCTCGCGGTGCGTCCCCAGCAGCTCCGTCGCCCGCTGCTGCTCCGCCGTCAGGATGGCGTCGATCGCCTCGTCGATCTTCACCTGCCGCACCTCGCTGGCGCCGGTGCCCCGGCGGCCCGACTCGTCCTCCAGCATCACCCTCGGGCCGAGCGTGGCGCTCATCCCGTACTCCTCCACCATCGCCCTCGCGATCAGGTTGCACTGCTGCAGGTCGGCGTAGGCCCCGACGCTCACCTCGCCCAGCACCATCCGCTCCGCGGTCTGCCCGCCGAGGCCCACGCAGATGTCCGCGCGCATCTCGTCCTCCGTGGTCACGTAGGGCCTCGTGCGCGCCGCGCGGAGCACGTAGCCGAGGGCGCCCTCCTGGTCCTGCGAGATGCAGATGCGCTCTGGCGGAGTGGCCTTCGGCAGCAGCATCGCCAGCAGCGCGTGCCCCGCCTCGTGGAGGCCGATCACCCGCTCCTCCTCCTTGCTGAGCACGATGGCCCGGCGCGTCTTGCGCTGCAGCGCGCGGTCGACGTCCTCGGTGGTGAACACCGCGCTCCCGGTGCGCAGCGACTGCCGCTTGAGCGCGCGGCACACCGACTGGAGGTGGTCGCCCGAGAAGGGGATGTTCTTCTCCCGGTCGGCGAGGCCCTCGGTGCGGCGGACGAGGTGCGCGATGAGCTCATCGGAGAGGTTGAGCCCGAAGCGCGCGCTGTAGATCTTCGAGATGGCCTTGCGGTCCTCCGCCGTGGGCGCCGGGATCTCGATCAGGAACTCGAAGCGCCCCGGCCGCATCAGCGCCCCGTCCACGCTGGTGAGGAAGTTGGTCGTGGCCACCACGAAGACCATCTCGTTCTTGCGGAAGCCGTCCATCTCCGTGAGGAGCTGGTTGACCATGGAGTGCTCTACGCCCGACCCGGTGTACGTCCCCCGCTGCGCCGCGAAGGCGTCGATCTCGTCGAAGACCACCACCGTCGGCGCGCTCTGCCTCGCCTGGCGAAACACCCGCCGAAGATTTTCCTCCGATTCCCCCACCCACTTCGACTTCAGCTCCGGCCCCGACACGATGATCACGCTCGCGTTGATGGCCGTCGCGATCGCCTTGGCGAAGTACGTCTTCCCGGTGCCGGGCGGCCCGTGGAAGATCACCCCCCGAGGCAGCAGCGACTCGATCGCCGCGATGTCCCCTTCGCTCCCGACCGTCTCCTTCCTACGGATCAGGTCGATGAGCTCCTCCTTCAAGCGGGTCTTCACCTCGGTGTAGCCGCCGATGTCCGCGTCGAGGTCCACCGCCGGGAGCTCGATGTCCTCGGTGACCGTCTGCTTGCGGATCTCCGTGTAGACCTCCGCCGCGAGCGACCGCCCCGCCGGAGCCTCCCTCCGCGCCTCCAGCTCGCTGAAGAGCCGACGCAGCCGCACCGGGTTCAGCCCGGAGACGTACTTGTACATCCCGAAGGGGTCGAACTCCGTCGCGTGGAGGGCCTTCGCCTCGCGCTGGGTGATGATCCTCGGCAGCGCCTCCCTCGGAATCCCCGTGATCTCCCGCTTCGCAGGAAACACCCCGCGGATCACCTTGGGGATCTCGAAGCTCGGGTCTCGAAAGCCCAGCAGCACCGCCTCGGGGTTCTCGTAGAGCAGCGGAATCGACTCGCGCGCCTCGAGGGTGAAGCCCGTGTGCGTGGTGGTCAGCACGTCGAGGTGCAGCAGCACGATGATGGTCCGGTCGACGCTCCCCCGGATCGCCTCGGTGAGCTGCTCCAGCATCCTGGGGAGGTTGCCGCGGGAGGGCGTGTCGGGAGCCGGGCGGCCGTCGATCACCACCAGCTTCGGGGCGTCCCTGCTGCGACGCAGCCGCGCCCGCACCGCGAGGTAGAGGAAGAGCGAGAGGTCCTTCTCGCACTCGACCAGCACAGAGGTGCCGCGGCGCAGGCGCTCCTCGATGAAGGAGATGTCCGAAGCGCAGGCGGCCTCGACGGCGTCCTCCACGCGGAGCGCGGTGGGCAGCGTGGCGATGGGGATCGTTCGGTTCACTGGGCTCGCTGGCTCTTACGGCAATGGGAGTGACCGGGGCGGCATGACCGTCGTCGCGTCCCGGCTCAGGAGGTGCCGCTGCGGATACAGGGGGTTGTGATAGCTTCCGCGCCCCTATGCGAGCGGCGTCGTTTCGGTGGTTCGTGCTCCCCTTCCTTGTGTCCCTTGTGGGGTGCGCTGGCAACACGATGGTCCCCAACGGCGAGGCCGACGTGCCGGAGATTCCCGGCGTCGACTCCGGCCTCCCCGGCGATGACACCGGAGCCCCTCCCCTCATGTGCCCCGATGGGCAGACCCGCTGCGGCGACGCCTGCTTCGACCTCACCAGCGACCGCGCCCACTGCGGCTCCTGCGAGCGCCTCTGCGGCGATGGCGAGTCGTGCTCCTCCTCGACGTGCCAGACCTCCTGCGCCGCGGGGCAGACGAGCTGCGGCGGCGCCTGCGTCGACACCGCCAGCGACCCCGCCCACTGCGGCGGCTGCGACACCGCGTGCTCCGCCGTCCAGACCTGCGCCGCGGGCGCCTGTCAGACCGCCGCCATGTGCACCGCGGGCCAGACCGACTGCGGCGGCGCCTGCGTCGACACCAGCATCGCCTTCGCCCACTGCGGCGGCTGCGGCCGCTCGTGCGCCCCCGGCGAGCGCTGCACCGAGGGCGCGTGCTCTCCCTCCGCGTGCCCCGCGGGGCAGACCCGCTGCGGCTCCGCCTGCGTCGACACCGCCGGCGACATCGGCAACTGCGGCATGTGCGGGCGCTCGTGCGCCGCGGGGGAGAGCTGCGTCGCGGGCGCCTGCCAGAGCGCGTGCGCGGCCCCGAGGCGCTCGTGCCCCAGCGGGGAGATGACCGTCTGCGTCGACGTCAGCAGCGACAGCGCCAACTGCGGCGCCTGCGGCAACGCGTGCTCGATGGGCCAGCGCTGCACCGCCGGCAGCTGCGCGTGCCCGACGGGCCAGACCGCGTGCGGCGGGCGCTGCCTCGACACGCGCACCGACGCGGCCAACTGCGGCGCCTGCGGGATGGCCTGCGCCGCCGGGACGGCGTGCAGCGCTGGGCGCTGCGCCTGCCCGACGGGCCAGACGATGTGCGGCACCCGGTGCGTCAACCTCCAGACCGACACCACCCAGTGCGGGATGTGCGGGCGCGCCTGCCCCAGCGGGTCGACCTGCAACGCGGGGGCGTGCAGCACCGTGTGCGCCTCGGGGCAGACCCAGTGCTCCGGGCGCTGCGTCAACGTGCAGACCGACGCGGCCCACTGCGGGGCCTGCGGGATGGCCTGCGCGGCCGGGACGGCGTGCAGCGCGGGTCGCTGCGGATCGAGCAACGACGCGCGAGCCTCGGCGCGGGTGATCACCCTCGGCGCCGCGGAGACCACCGTCACCGGCACCACCGTGGGCGCGACGCACGACGGCCCGACGGTGCCGTGCGGGTGCACGTCGGGGGCTGACGTGTGGTTCCGCTTCACGCTGACGCAGCGCGAGGTGGTGTACCTCGACACGGCGGGCTCGGCGCTCGACACCTCCCTCCTGATCACCGACTCGAGCGGCGCGGCGGTGCCGTCGCAGTCGTCCGCGGGCAACAACAACCTCGGGCTCTGCAACGACGACAGCGGCTGCGGGTCGGGCGCGGGCTTCACCAGCAGCTTCAACTCGCGCACCGCGGGGGTGCTGGGCGCTGGAACCTGGTACGTCGCCGTCGGCGGCTGCGGCACCGGGGCCTTCACGCTGCGGGTGCAGCACCTGCCCACCACCCTGGGCTCGTTCTTCTATGACAACCGGCTGCAGGGAGACGGCACCACCTCGACGGTGCTGGTGGGCACGAGCCGCATCGCCGGCACCTGCGGCGGAACCGCCTCCGGCGAGGACGTCCGGTGGTTCGTGACCTGCGGCGCGAGGCAGCAGTTCTTCAGCCTGTGCGCGAGCGACGGCGGGACGTACACGCGCTCCACCTTCAGCGGCACGGACTTCGACCCGTCGGTCTACATCCGCAGCGCGCTCACCGGCTCCGAGACCGCCTGCAACGACGACGGCGGCACCATGGGCGGCAGCAACTGCCGCGGCACCGGCTTCGGGGCCGACACGGCCAACTACGGCTCGCGGCTCAACAACGTGACCACCGCCCGCGGTCTGCACGGCCTGGTGGTCGACGAGCGCAGCGGCGGCTCGGGCATGAGCTACACGCTGCGCTACATCGTTCGCTGACGCCCGAAGGGTGTAGCGTCGGGCCATGGCGACCGTCGGCCGTGTGCTCGCGATCGGCGCGGTGGTGCTGGCGATCCCCGCCGCGTGCATCGGGGCGCTGGCGCTCTATGGCAGGGCGCTCGCGGAGAGCGAGGTGGCCGTGGGCACGCTGGTGTCACCCGCCGAGGCGCGCGCCCGGCTGGAGCGTGAACGAGCCCGCTTCCGTGCGATGACCCCGGCGCAGCACCTCGAGGAAGCGCGGCGCGCGCTGACCATGGGCTACGACGAGGCCACGCACACGGGCGGCAACTTCGGGGGGGTGGAGCATCACGCGGCGGCGATTCCCGACGGGGCGCCGGAGCACGCGGAGCTGGCGGCGCTGCGCGACGAGGTGCGACGCCGGCGGGTCAACCTCTTCGCGCTGGCGCGTGGGCGCGTGGCGCAGCACCTGGGCGAGCACGCGACGGTGGCCGACGCGGTGCGACAGCGGACGATGCGCGCCGAGCTCGCTCGCGACGTCGACGAGCTCGCTCCCCGGGGCCTCGGGTGCGTCCACGTCGCCGACGAGGCCCACACCACGCTGCGCTTCGACCACGCGGACTGCGACCAGGCGATGCTCGACGCCATCGCGAGGCCCGACCACACGGCGGCACTGCGAGGGTACGGGTTTCGGCGGGTGCGCTGCGCCAACGGGCGCGGGCTCATCGAGCTCTGACCGCCTCGCACGAATATGCGATGTCGAGCCAGGGAACGCCTCGCTAACGTCCCGGCGACGTCGGTGGGCGTCCTGGGAGAACCCTCGTGAAGATCCTTCGCTACCCTGTTTCGCTCTTGCTGGGCACGCTCGCGGCGTGCTCGTCGACGCCTGCCCCGGTCGACGCTGGAACCGATGTCGTCACGATCCCCGATGTCGTCACGATCCCCGATGTCGTCACGATGCCCGATGTCGTCACGATGCCCGATGTCGTCACGATGCCCGATGTCGTCGCGATGCCCGATGTCGTCGCGATGCCCGACGTCGTCGCGACGGACGTCCCGGTGGTGCCGCGCTGCGGGACCATGGGAGCGCCCTCGTGGGCCATCGAGAACCCGCTCCCCGTCGATCAGCCGTTTACTTCCATCTTCGCCGCGGGGCCGACCGACATCTACCTCGCGAGCAGCAACGCAGCCGCGGCTCGGCGATGGAACGGGACCACCTTTGCGCCCGTCGGCGGAGGCACCGGCGTGTGGGGCGCCAGCGCCAGCGACGTGATCTTCACCGACCCGATGGGCGTCCGCCGGGGCGCGGGCACGATGTTCACCGCCACCGGCCTCGGGGAGCGTTCCGCGCGGTGCACGGGAGGGCCGCGAACGATGTCTTCGCGGTCGGGGTCGGCGGCGCCGTTCGACACTGGAACGGCACCACCTGGGAGACCCTGACCAGCGGCGTGACCGCGGAACTCTCCGTGGTCTTCGAGGTCGCGCCGAACGACGTCTGGGTGGGCTCGCGCAGCGGCGGCGAGGGCGCGTCCATCCCGCTGCTTCACTACAACGGCAGCGCGTGGCAGCAGTACACCACGTCGATGATCTTCACCGGCGCGTCCTTCGTCACGCCCCCGACGGCGGTCTGGGGGTCGGGGCCGAACAACGTGTACTTCTGCTTCCCCGAGCGCCCCGTCACGCGATGGAACGGGAGCGCCTTCGAGCAGGTCCTGATGGCCGACCTCCCCGGCGGATGCAGCGGCGTCTCGGGCACGTCGGCCACCGACGTCTGGTTCGTCGGGCGCACGACGAGCAATGGATACGTCCATCGCTACAACGGCACGGCGGTCACGCACCCGTGGCCCGCGTCGTCGCGGGATCTTCAGTCGGTGCACGCCGCGTCGTCGACGCTGGTCGCCTTCGGGGGACAGGGCGGCTCCTTCGCGACCTGGGACGGAACGACCTTCGCCGAGCGCTCCGGCGGATACCGCGAAGCGATCGGACGCGTGTGGGTCGCCCCCACGGGGGAGGTCTTCGCGCAAGGCTCCGAGGCGATCTACTTCGGTGAGTGCGGCCGGTGGTCCAAGGCGATGGGCGTCCCCGGAGACCGCGGGGACGTCGCGGGGCTCGACGCGAGCCATGTGTGGTTCGGCGCGACCGGAGGGGTCCGTCGCATCAACGGAACGCCACTCACGGTCGGTCCGCTGGAGCCCTACGGCATCGGCGACGCGACCGACATCACCTATGGGATCTGGGCCGCGAACCCGACCGCGGTGTTCGCCGCGGGCGCCACGCGCAGCGTCGAGGGGATGCCCTCTCGCAACTGGGTTCGCGCGTGGAACGGCACCTCCTGGCGCGACATCACCCCCACCGTGGCCTTCTTCGGGACCCGCCGGGTGACGGGGTTCAGCGCGACGGAGGTCTTCGTCAGCGCCGCCAACGGACAGGTCGCGCGCTTCAACGGGACCAGCTGGACCACCGAGAACATCGGGGTCACCGACTTCGTGCAGGACGTCATCGCGCTCCCAGGCAACGTGCTCATCGCGCTCACCAGCAACGCGCGAAACAGCCGTCGGCGCTCGCCCGCGGGCGTGTGGTCCTCGGCGGGCTGGGGCCCCGGAGCGTCCCTGTCGTTCCAGCGAGGGTGGGGCAACGCCGAGAACGACGTGTACGCCACGCGCTACAGCGGCAGCGGGACGTACCTCTGGCGCTGGAACGGCACCGCGTGGTCCGAGGTCTCGATCCTCTCGGACTACCTCGACGACGTCGCCGGCAACGCCGCGGGGGACATCACCGCGGTCGGCAACGTCGGTCGCATCTGGCGCTACGGCCGCCGGACGCCGTAACGCACCCGCGACAACGTCGCCGCTGGATGGTGCTTCAGAGAGCGGCGCCGAAGGCGGAGCCGGTGTCGCCCCGGAGGGCTTCGATCTGCGACACGCTGCGCAGGTCGCGGTCGACCCGGAGCACCTCGACAGCGTCCTGGCCGGGGATGCCCCGAAGCACCGTGACGCGCCCGCCCGGAGACGGGTCTCGCACCACCCGTAGCGCCGCGGTGGAGCCGCTGCTCTGGACCGACCAGGGCACCGGGGACGACATCCCCGCGCGGTCACCGGGGAGCATCCAGAGGCCCGCCCCGGAGGCCAGCAGCAGCTCGTCGTCGCCGTCGCCGTCGAGGTCGGTGGCGTTGGCGAGCACGGTGCCTGCGCCCGATCCGCCAGGGCCCGCGACCGGCGAGGAGAAGCCGTCCGCCGTGCCGTGGATCCACACGATGCCGGGGAGGGAGCCGCCGGTGACGGCGAGGTCGGTGCGTCCGTCGCCGTTGGCGTCGAGCGCCGCCATGCCGATGTCGACGATGCGGGTCTCGGCCACGAGGATCCTCGCCCTCTGCTGGAAGGCGCCCTCCCTCGCGGTGAGCACCAGCAGCGAGCCTTCGCCGGGCAGCGCGACGACGACCCGGCCGTCGCCGAGGGAGGTGATGGCGGTGGCGAAGCCCTCGTCGGCGGGACCTTCGAGCTCGGCGGAGACGCGGGAGGGCATGGCGCCGGACTGCCCGCGCAGCAGCGACACCCGGTGCCCCGCGACGCTGCCGACCACGAGGTCGTCGCGGCCGTCGCCGTCGAGGTCGCCGACCGCCGCGAGCGTCGCTCCGAAGCCGCTGCCGGGCTCTCCGTGGAGCACCGAGCGGGGCTCCGGGTCGAGGCCGCCAGGGGCTCCGGAGAAGAGAACGACGGCGTCCGAGCCGGGGGCGCCGACGGCGAGGTCGGAGTAGCCGTCGCCGTCGAGGTCGCCGACGTACGCGAGCGACGCGCCGAAGAGGGAGAGCGGGCTGTCGAGCGTGAGGGGCCGGGCCGAGGAGACATAGACGGAGACGCGGCTGCGGAGGGGCGCTCCGACGGCGAAGTCGGGTAGGCCGTCGCCGGAGAGGTCGGCCCGATCGGGGCGGCGGACGAGGTCGGAGGGCGCGGCGGGGCTGCTGCCAGGAGGGGGGAGCAGCACGCGAGGAGACGAGGGCGAAGGAGCAGGAGCGGGGTCGGGGGTGACGGCGATGGGGTCGAGGTCGATGGGCGCGCAGCCGTTCAGCGGGAGGAGGGCGGCGAGGAGCAGCGACGGGGCGACGAGAGGACAGCGCATGGGTGCTCGAGCCACCGGGGAGGTGGAGAGTGGGTGGCGGAGTGAGTGAGGTCCCCGGGAGCGGCGCCTTGTCGGGAGGGGGCGGGACGGAGGTTGCGGAGAGAGGTGAGAAGTTGTCGGAAGGGATTGGGAGCGAGGTGGGTGGTAGCGTCGGCGCCGTGCTCCGGTCCTCCCTGAAGTCGGCGCTCGCCGCGATGCTCCTCCTCTCCCTCGGCTGCACCGACGCGCCCACCTCGGACGCCGGCCTGCCCGTGGACGACCTCGGCCCCGAGCTCGCCGGCGCGGTCGCGCTGATCCCGACCTCGCCCGAGGTCGCGGCGGTCTGCGCCTCCGAGGTGACCTCCACCGCGTGCACCACCCGCGACGCGGCGGCCCTCGCCGCTCGGTGCCGGGCCCGCCTCTCGGCGCGTGGCATCGCCTGCGCGACCACCGCCGACTGCCTCGCCACCTACCGGCCCTCGCGCCCTGTGGCGTGCCGCGCGGGAGCGACCTACCCCGACCGGGCCTCGTGCGCCGAGGCCGTCGAGGACGACTGCGCGTTCTACCGGTCCTGCCTCGACGCGGCCCACCCCTGCGGCGTCGACGGCTACGCGCTCGCGTTCGGCGAGCGGCTCTGCAACGCCTTCATCGCTCGTCGCGAGGAGTTCAGCCCCGCGGGGCAGGCGTGGCTGCGGGGCGTTCGCACCTGCCTGCAGCGCTCGCTGGTGCCGCTCGTCGGCGCGAGCGCGCTGAGCTGCGAGGCGCTCGTCGACGCCGCCTATGCCTCACACGCGGGCTGCTACACCGCGCCGGGCAACTCGGTGTGCGCCCTGCCCCCGGCGGACCTCGGGGCACTCACCCGAGTGCTGGCCCCGTGGCTGCGCGACCCCCGCGCGCTACGACAGATCGGCGAGGTGCTTCGTAGCTGCTCGGACGCTGGGCCCTCTTAGGTACGCCAGCCCAGCGCTTCGAGCCTCGTCCTCGCACCCTTGAGCCCGAAGATCGCCCCTCCCTCCGGCGGGACCACCGGCGCCAGCAGCACCCCCGCGAGCAGCGCCGCCATCGCCAGCGGAGCCCTCGGGTCGCCTCCCGCCATCGGCCTCCTCTCGACCATCCAGACCCTCATCGCCCTCGCCACCAGGGCGTCCATCCCAGCGCCCCCGATGGCCTCCACCGCGCGGTCGGCGGCCTCCTTCACCGAGGGCAGCTCGTCCATGGGCAGCGTGTGCACCTGCACCACCGTCGGCTCCGCCGGGTCGCCCGTGGGGCGAAGCGTGAAGCCCAGCGAGGCCACCGCGGGGAGAATGCCATCCGGGTCGCCGAGACGCTGGATCAGCGTGAGCTCGGCGCGGATGAGCGAGTGCGCCCTGGCGATCCAGCTCGGCAGCTCGACGCGCCCGACGGGCGGCGCTGCGAGGAGGCACCAATGTTCTTCAGGTCTCATGACAGACATCGTGGAGTTATGCTCATACCCGGTGGGTGAAGATGTTGGATTCCAATGATCCTCGGGCGTCTCTTCTCGCTCAATCGGCGCCCCTGAGCGCGGAGCGTATGCAGGCGCTGCTCGACTACTCCTGGGACATCCTCAGCCTCCTCGATGGGGATGGGAAGCTGCTCTACAATTCCCCAGCGGCGCAGCGCCTCCACGGCTTCGCCCCGGAGGAGTTCGATGGTCGCAGCACCTTCGAGTTCATCCACCCCGAGGACGCCCCGCTGGTGGCGGAGGTCTTCCAGCGCGGCCTCGCCCACCCGGGCGTGCCCGTCCGGGTCCGTTACCGATATGCCCACAAGGATGGGGCGTGGATCTGGATGGAGGCCGTCGGGGTCAACCTGCTCGACAACCCCTCCATCAGCGCGGTGGTGGTCAACTCCAGGGACATCTCCGATCGGGTGGAGGCCGAGAACGCCGTCCGCCAGAGCGAGAGCCACTTCCGGGCCCTGTTCAACAACATGGCCCAGGGCTTCGCCCTCTGTCGCCTGGTCTTCAAGGACGGCGTGGCGGATGACTTCATCTACGTCGAGGTCAACCAGTCGTTCGGCGACCAGACCGGCCTGAAGAACGTCGTGGGCCGAAGGGTCTCCGAGGTCGTCCCCGGCATCCGCGAGGCGGACCCCGACTTGCTCGATCACTACGAGCGCGTGGTGCGCACCGGGGTCCCGGAGCGCTTCGAGGTCTACCGCAACGCCCTCAAGCTGTGGTTCTCCATCTCGGTCTACCGGCCGATGCCGGGTCACTTCGCGGCGATCTTCGACGTCATCAACGACCGCAAGCAGGCCGAGGAGGAGCGCTCCCAGCTCGAGCGGCAGCTCAGCCAGTCGCAGAAGATGGACAGCCTCGGGAGCCTCGCGGGCGGCGTGGCCCACGACATGAACAACGTCCTCGGCTCCATCCTGATGCTGGCCTCCGCGCACGAGGCGATGGAGCCCCCAGGCAGCCCCGCCCAGGAGGCCTTCGCGACCATCACCAGGGCCTGCCAGCGCGGCGGAGACATGGTCCGTCGGCTGCTGGGCCTCGCCCGCCACGACCTCTCCGAGGTGAAGGTGCTGAACCTCAACGCCCTGGTGCTGGAGGAGGTGCTGCTGCTGGAGCGCACCACCCTGGCCCAGGTGCGCTTCTCCCTCGACCTCGCGGATGACCTGCGGCCCATCCGGGGCGACTCCACCGCCCTGATCCACGCGCTGATGAACCTCTGCGTCAACGCCATCGACGCCATGCCGCACGGCGGCACCCTCACCCTCCGCACCCGCAACGCCGAGCCCGGATGGATCGAGCTGGAGATCGTCGACTCCGGCATCGGGATGCCCAGGGAGGTCCTCGACAAGGCGATGGACCCCTTCTTCACCACCAAGTCCCACGGCAAGGGCACCGGCCTCGGGCTCTCCATGGCCTACAACACCATGAAGGCCCACCGCGGAACCCTGACGATCCAGAGCGAGACGGGGAAGGGCACCCGGGTGCTCGTGCGGCTGCCCTCCTGCGAGGGCGAGGAGCCCGAGGACGAGGCGCCCGCGCCGTCGAAGCAGGAGGGCAACGGCCGCAGCCTGGAAGTCCTGCTTGTGGACGACGACGAGCTGATCCGTGACTCCATGGGGCCGGTGCTCCGCGCGCAGGGCCACCGCGTGGTCCTGGTCGGCAGCGGCGAGGAGGCCCTCGATTGCCTGAAGCGAGGATCATCGCCCGACGTGGTCATCCTCGACATGAACATGCCCGGCCTGGGCGGCCGCGGCGCCCTCCCCCGCATCCGTTCTCTTCAACCCGACGTGCCGGTGCTCCTGGCCACCGGGCGGGCCGGGCCCGACGCGCTCGAGCTGACCCGCTCCTTCACCGGCGTCACCCTGCTGCCCAAGCCCATCAACGCCAGCGACCTGAAGGCCTACCTCGACACCATCGAGGCGAAGCCCGATCGCTGAGCGACTCTTCGGGAGAGAAGCGACGAGGACGCCGGAGGTCATGCGCCCTCCGTCGACGAATGCTCAGCGCGGGGAGAACTGCGGTAGATATGCCGCCGAGCAGCGCCGGGAGGGACCCGACGCTCACGGAGAGATCACCGATGCGTACGAACTTCATTCTTGGATCCGCTCTTCTTATGGCCGGCATGATGGCGGGTTGCAGCGACGACCCCGCCCCCGTGACGGACGCCGCCACCGACACCGGCGCCATCGTCGACACCGGCACCGCCACGGACACCGGAACGACCACGGACACCGGAACGACCACCGACGCGGGCACCGTGACGGACACCGGCACCGCCACGGACACCGGCACGACCACCGACTCGGGCACCACCACCGACGCGGGCACCGTGACGGACACCGGCTCCACCACCGACGCGGGCTCCACCACCGACGCGGGCACCGTGACGGACACGGGCTCCGCCACCGACGCGGGCGCGGCGCTCATGGAGATCCATGGATGCACCGAGGCGATGTACGTCGACCGCAGGACCACGGGCGAGCGCAGCGTGACCTTCGGCGGGGTGGTCGGCTCCGCCTACAGCCCCAGGTGCATGATCATCTCGGCGGGCCAGATGGTGAACTTCTCGGGCCCGTTCACCAGCCATCCGCTCCGCACCGGCGTGGCTCCGAGCCAGTCCGGAACCGGCGCCACCCCGAACCCGATCGCCAACACCGACTCCGGCAGCTCGGTGTCCTTCACCTTCGCGACGCCGGGGATCTACCCCTACTACTGCAACTTCCACCAGCCGAGCATGGCGGGCGTGATCCTGGTTCGCTGAGCCGCCGCTACGGCTGGCAGAGCGAGATCGGCGTTCCGTCGAAGGACGATCCGAGGGGCGTGCAGCGCATACCCGTCGGACACAGCCGGTCGCTGCAGAACCTCGTGCAGTACCCCGGTCCTCCCGACGAAGATCCCTGACAGAGCCCCGAGGCGCAGTCCGCGCCGACGGAGCACCTCCCCCCGATGAGCACGTTGCCGGTCACCGAGCGGCCGCACACCAGATAGATGTCCGCGCCGTCGACCCACGGTCGACAGACGAAGCCGCTCGGGCAGCCGCCCGCAGGCGTGCAGCCCTGCACGCAGACGTTGGTCTCCGAGTCGCACACGCCGCTGCGGCAGAGCGGAACACCGCCTGCTCCGCACGACGCGCCAAGCTCGTTGCTGCCGGAGAGGTCTCCGCCGGTGATCTCCAGCGGCGGCACGCAGATGCGCTCTCCCTCGACCAGGCGGCACTGGTACGGAGGCAGCGCGAAGCGCCCCAGGCCCTCGACGTTGACGGTCATGCGCCGGGGGCAGTCGCTGTCGCTGGTGCAGCGCGAGGTGCAGCCCTGGAAGCCGCCCACGGTACCGACGCAGAGGTTGGTGGTGCAGTCGGTCCCTCGGCTGCAGGGCTGCTCGGCGGCGATGCACACCCGCTGGCCGCCGCCCGCGTCCTGGCAGCCGTAGCCCGCGGGGCAGTCGGCCGCCGTGCGGCACTCGTGGGTGCAGTGCGCCGAGAGGCCGGTCACCGGGTTGCCCACGCAGAAGCGGGCGCAGGGCACCGCCGTCCTCGCGTCGCACGCCGTGCCCGTGTCGTCGGGGACGCAGCGCGCAGGCCTGCCCGCCGGGGGGCTGTCGCAGAGGAAGCCGTCCGCGCAGTCGATGGTCGAGACGCAGCGGCGGGTGCAGAAGCGCGCTCCGCCGCTCGTGGTGAGGCACTCGCCGCTCGCGCAGTCGTCGTTGGTCATGCAGGCGTCGAGGTACGCCGCGCGCCCCGGGGAGCCGAGGTCCACCGGAGGGCCGAGGTCCACCGGGGGAGGGCCCACGTCCACCGGAGGAGGGCCCATGTCCATCGCCACCGGGACGTCTACCGCCACGGGGACATCCATTGCCACGGGGACATCGACGCCCATGTCTCGCGGCCTCGAGACGTCCATGGGCGTCTCGCCCGCGTCCTTCTTCACCACCCCGGCGTCGGGCGTCTCCGCGGCGTCCGGCGTGACCCCGGCGTCGGCGCTGATCACCTGGCAGCGCCCCCGGTCGCGGTTGCAGAAGGAGCCGTCGTTGCAGTCACGGTCCTCGTAGCAGTCGTAGCGGCACTGGTGGTCGTAGCCGCAGTACGTGCCGGCGACGCAGTCCGAGTTCAGGTCGCACGCGCCGGACGCGCAGCGGGTGGTGGCCAGCGCCGCGGTCACCAGCAGCGCCGCCGCACGGAGCGCGGCCGACCACGCGTAGGGAGCTTTCCTCGGAGGGAGCATCACAGGGTGCTCCGACTCTAGAACGTGATCGGGGTCGCGGGCGATGTCCCGTCGGTGCTAGCGTGCGCCCCGACGATGGATCGACGGCGGCAGCGCGCGGGCATGGGGACGTTCGCGGCGCTCACCCTGCTCACCGCCTGCACCCGGGGGCCCGTCGGGGCCCGACCCCCGCTGCTCTCCGAGGTGGCCACCGCGAGGGCCGCCGTCGACGCGGGCGCCCCCCTCGACGCCCCGGCGGTCGAAGCCCCTCCCCCAACCGCCGACGCCGGCGCTCCCGCCGCGGCGATGGAGCCCGCCGCCCCGGCGCAGCGCCCCGACGGCATCCGGCGGTTCCGCGGCCAGGACGAGGAGGCGCTGCTCCAGGCGATGGCGACGAGGCCCGTGCAGCGGGTGCTGCACCGCTTCAGCAGCAGCACGCTGGTGTTCCACTGCGACCTGGGCGACGGGGTGGAGATCGGGTTCAAGCCGGCGCGCCGGGGCGAGCACCAGTGGTGGAAGCACGAGGTGCTGGGCTACCGGCTGGCTCGGGTGCTGGGCATCACCGGGCGCGTCCCTCCGGCGGTGAGCCGCACGGTGCCCGCGTCGGTGATCGAGTCCTTCGCCAACGACCGCGACCTCATCCGCGAGCGCGACGGCTCCATCCGCGGCGTGGCCATCTACTGGATGCCCGTGCTCCACCACTCGGGGCTCCACGAGCCCGAGGCGCGCGACGAGTGGAGCCGCTGGATGTCCGCCCGCAACGACATCCCCCCGGCCAGCCGGCGGCGCGCGGCGCAGATCGCGGGGCTCATCGCCTTCGACTACCTCCAAGGCAACTTAGACCGCTGGAACGCCGCCAACGTCCCGCTCGACGAGCACGGCGACCTGGTGTTTCGCGACAACAACCGGGGTTGGTTCCTGCAGAACCTGGTGCAGGTCGACCGCGGCGGCATCGACCACATCGAGCGCATCCCGGCCTCGCTGCTCCCGGGCATCGAGCGGGCGACCGCCGACGCGGTGCGGGCGGAGGTGCGCCGCGACGGGCTCCGCTTCCGCCGGCTGGAGACGGCCCGTTACTGGGCGGCGTATTCCGCGCGCCGCGAGGCCCTGCTCCGGCGCATCCGGGAGTCCATCGCGGAGCACGGTCGCGAACGGGTGCTGTTGGACGAGTGACGGGGCGTTGGGCTATGTGCCCCGCGCCATGTCCACCGACGGAACCGACGGCCACACGCCGCGCCGAACCTTCGCGATCATCTCGCACCCCGACGCGGGCAAGACCACGCTCACCGAGAAGCTGCTGCTCTACGGGGGAGCCATCCACCTGGCCGGGGCGGTGCGCGCGAGCAAGGCCCGCCGCCACGCCACCTCCGACTGGATGGAGCTGGAGAAGCAGCGCGGCATCTCGGTCACGTCGAGCGTGCTGCAGTTTCCCTATGCGGGGACGCGCTTCAACCTGCTCGACACGCCGGGCCACCAGGACTTCAGCGAGGACACCTACCGCACGCTCACCGCCGCCGACTGCGCGGTGATGCTCATCGACGTGGCCAAGGGCGTCGAGGCCCAGACGCGCAAGCTCTTCCAGGTGTGTCGCCTCCGCAACACGCCCATCGTCACGTTCATGAACAAGCTCGACCGGCCGGGGCAGGACCCCTTCGACCTCATGACCGAGGTCGAGCAGCTCCTGGGCATCCGGTGCGTCCCCATCACCTGGCCCATCGGGATGGGCCCCGACTTCAAGGGGGTGTTCGACCGCGAGACCAACCAGGTGCTGCTCTTCCAGCGCAACACCGACCACGGCGCGAGCATGTCGGAGCAGAAGACCGTCGCGGCGGACGACCCGGCGCTCGAGGAGATTCTCGGGGACTCGCTCTACAAGACCTTCAAGGACGAGTCCGAGCTGGTGGCCGGCGCGGGCGAGCACTTCGACGTGGAGCGCTTCGCGAAGGGTGAGATCACCCCGGTGTTCTGGGGGAGCGCGATGACCAACTTCGGGGTCGAGCCCTTCCTGGAGAAGTTCCACCGCTTCGCGCCGCCGCCGGGGCCGCGCAGCTCGTCCAAGGGGCTGATCCACCCCGCGGACAAGCAGTTCTCGGCCTTCATCTTCAAGGTGCAGGCGAACATGGACAAGGCCCACCGCGACCGCGTGGCCTTCATGCGCGTGTGCTCGGGCAAGTTCACCAGCGGGATGTGGGTGCGCCACGCGAGGCTCGGGAAGGAAGTACGGCTCTCACGGCCGCAGCAGTTCTTCGCCCAGGAGCGCAGCGCCGTGGACGAGGCCTGGCCGGGCGACGTGCTGGGCGTCTTCGACCCCGGGATGTTCCGCATCGGCGACACCCTGCTCACCGGCGAGAACTTCTTCTTCGACGCCGTGCCCCGCTTCTCCCCGGAGCACTTCGCACGCCTGCGCGCCAAGGACCCGTCGCGCAGGAAGCAGTTCATCGCAGGGCTCTCGCAGCTCTCCGAGGAGGGCACCGTGCAGGTGTTCAACTCCCCGGGGCAGGAGCAGATCCCCGTGCTCGGCGTGGTGGGCCAGCTGCAGTTCGAGGTGCTCCAGCACCGGCTGGAGAACGAGTACAGCGTCGAGGTCATCCTCGAGCCGCTGCCCTACCAGCACGCCCGCTGGGTGCGCGGCGAGGGCGCCTCCATCGACAACCTGGAGGACAAGGGCTACGGCGCCTGCGTGCTCGACCAGGACAAGCGCCTGGTGATCCTCTTCAAGAGCGACTGGGCCCTCAGCGTCGCCCAGCGCGACTATCCCAAGCTCACCTTCTCGGCCACCGCCAACTGGGAACACGACTGAGCCGACCACGGCTCGGCTTCTTTCCCTGTTTTGCAGTGGGCTGATTACCTGACAGAACCGCTGTCCGGCATACGGACTCCGAGCATACCCTCCATCGCTGGAAGGAACGCTCGCCCATGCCACATCCAAAGCCGCCATTTCTCCTCATGGCCCTCGCGCTGCTGGCGATGGCCGGCTGTACCGGGAGCAGCGTCGTCGGGGGTCCGCCCTCTCGTGACGCCGCCTCCGGGGACGTCACCATGGACGCCCCCGCGGACGTGCTGGTCTGCCCCGCGCCCCTCAACGCCTGCAACGACCGCTGCACCGACCCGCGGATGGACCGCGAGAACTGCGGCGTCTGCGGGCGCGCATGCGCGTCGAGCGAGCTCTGCCAGAACGGCGCATGCATCCCCAACTGCGCGGCCGGCGAGCGGCTCTGCGCGGGGGCGGCCGGCGACGCGGGCGCCGACGCTGGCGCGGCGCGCTGCACCTCCCTCCAGACCGACCGGATGAACTGCGGCGCCTGCGGCACCGTGTGCGGCACCGACCAGGTCTGCGCGGACGGGGCGTGCACCTTCATGTGCACCGGCACCACCACCGAGTGCAGCACCCCTGCGCCGATGGACGGCGGCGCGCTGCGCTACTGCGCCGAGCTGATGACCGACCGGGCCAACTGCGGCGCGTGCGGCAACACCTGCCAGGAGGGCTACTCCTGCCAGGCGGGCCGCTGCCGCATCCGCTGCTCCGAGCTGCTGATGCCCTGCGCCACCGCGGGCTCCGACGCGGGCCCGATGGGCGGCGGCGAGGTCTGCGCCGACACCACCAACGACATCCGCCACTGCGGCGCCTGCGGCAACGAGTGCCCCTTCGGGCAGTTCTGCGTCCGAGGAGCGTGCCAGACCACCTGCGGATCGGGCTTCACCAACTGCTCCAGCGTGTGCCGCGACCTGCAGACCGACCGCGCCGGGTGCGGCGCCTGCGGCAACGCGTGCAGCTCCGGCGAGGTGTGCACCGCCGGCCGCTGCGTCGTGTCGTGCGGCGGCGGGCTCTCGAGCTGCGACGGCGTCTGCCGCGACCTCACCAGCGACAGCAACCACTGCGGCGTCTGCGGCACCCGCTGCATGGCCGGCCAGGTGTGCTCCCGGGGGATGTGCCAGGTCTCCTGCGGCGCGGGGCTGAGCGAGTGCTCGGGCGTCTGCCGCGACCTCACCACCGACCTCGCCCACTGCGGCGCCTGCGGGGTGACCTGCGCGGCGGGCCAGGTGTGCTCCATGGGCATGTGCCAGGTGTCGTGCGTGGCGGGCACCACCAACTGCTCGGGCCTCTGCCGCGACCTCACCACCGACCTCAACCACTGCGGCGCCTGCGGGATGGCCTGCCCCTCGGGGACGGTCTGCTCGGCGGGGATGTGCCAGGTGTCGTGCCTCTCGGGGCTGACCAACTGCTCGGGCATCTGCCGCGACGTATCGAGCGACAACGCCAACTGCGGCGCCTGCGGCAACGCCTGCCCCTCCGGGACGGTCTGCTCCCGCGGCACCTGCACCGTGTCGTGCGGCGCAGGGCTCAACAACTGCGACGGCGTCTGCCGAGACCCGCTGACGGACCTCGCCAACTGCGGCGCATGCGGCCGGGCCTGCCCCTCCGGGCAGGTGTGCTCCGCCGGGGCGTGCACCGTGTCGTGCGTGACCGGGACGACCAACTGCTCGGGCGTCTGCCGGGACCTCACGGCCGACCGGCTCAACTGCGGCGCCTGCGGCACCGCCTGCCCGACGGGTCAGATCTGCTCGGCGGGCGCGTGCACCGTCTCCTGTCCCGCGGGCCAGGTCGACTGCGCCGGAACCTGCCGCGACCTGCAGACCGACCGCCTCAACTGCGGCGCCTGCGGGGTGGTCTGCGCCTCGGGGCAGGTGTGCTCTCGCGGCGCCTGCACGGTGTCCTGCGTGGCCGGCACCACGAGCTGCTCGGGCGTGTGCCGCGACCTCGACACGGACGTCAACAACTGCGGGGCGTGCGGCGTGGGCTGCGCCTCGGGGCAGGTGTGCTCCGCGGGCGTGTGCACCGTGTCCTGCGGAGCGGGCACCACCAACTGCTCGGGCGTCTGCCGCGACCTCGACACGGACAACAACCACTGCGGCGCCTGCGGCCGCGGCTGCGCCTCGGGGCAGGTGTGCTCCCGAGGGATGTGCCAGGTCTCCTGCGGCGCGGGCACCTCCAACTGCTCGGGCGTCTGCCGCGACCTCGACACGGACGTGAACAACTGCGGCGCCTGCGGCACCGCCTGCCCCTCGGGGACGGTCTGCTCGGTGGGCGTCTGCCAGGTGTCCTGCCTCGCCGGGCTCACCAACTGCGCGGGCGTCTGCCGCGACCTCGGGAGCGACAACTCCAACTGCGGCACCTGCGGCAGCTCGTGCCCGTCGGGGACGGTCTGCTCCCGCGGCACCTGCACCGTGTCGTGCGGCGCGGGCCTCACCAACTGCGGCGGCGTGTGCCGCGACCTCCAGACCGGGGTCAACCACTGCGGCGCCTGCGGCCGCGCGTGCGCCGCGGGGCAGGTGTGCTCCGCGGGCGTGTGCACCGTGTCGTGCGGCGCGGGCACCACCAACTGCTCGGGCGTCTGCCGCGACCTCACCACCGACCGCACCAACTGCGGCGCCTGCGGCACGGTCTGCCCGTCGGGCCAGATCTGCGCCGGCGGCGCGCTGCGCGTTGCCTGCCCGGCGGGCCAACTGCTCGGGCGCCTGCCGCGACCTCGCGACCGACCGCCACAACTGCGGCGCCTGCGGGCGCCTGCGCCCGCGGGCCAGGTGTGCTCCGCGGGCGCGTGCACGGTGACCTGCGTGTCGGGCACCACCAACTGCTCGGGCGTCTGCCGCGACCTCACCACCGACAGCAACAACTGCGGCGCCTGCGGGCGCGCCTGCCCGTCGGGCCAGGTGTGCTCCGCGGGGACGTGCACCGTCTCCTGCGTGTCGGGCACCACCAACTGCTCGGGCGTCTGCCGCGACCTCGCGACGGACACCAACCACTGCGGCGCCTGCGGCCGCGCCTGCCCGTCGGGGCAGGTGTGCTCCGCGGGGGCCTGCGCCGTGTCGTGCGGAGCGGGCACCACCAACTGCTCGGGCGTCTGCCGCGACCTCACCACCGACAACAACCACTGCGGCGCCTGCGGCCGCGTCTGCGCCGCGGGCCAGGTGTGCTCCGCGGGCGTGTGCGCCGTCTCCTGCGGCGCGGGCACCACCAACTGCTCGGGCGTCTGCCGCGACCTCACCACCGACAACGCCAACTGCGGCGCCTGCGGCGGGTGTGCCCGTCGGGTCAGACCTGCGCGGGCGGCGTCTGCGCCGTGTCGTGCGGCGGCGGCCAGACCAACTGCTCCGGCACCTGCCGCGACCTGACCACCGACCTCAACCACTGCGGCGCCTGCGGCCGCGTCTGCGCCGCGGGCAGGTGTGCTCCGCGGGCGTCTGCGCCGTCTCCTGCGGCGCGGGCACCACCAACTGCTCGGGCGTCTGCCGCGACCTCCCACCGACCGCGCCAACTGCGGCGCCTGCGGCCGCGCCTGCGCCTCGGGCCAGGTGTGCTCCGCGGGGGCGTGCACGGTGTCGTGCGGCGCGGGCACCACCAACTGCTCGGGCGTCTGCCGCGACCTCACCGGCGACAACAACAACTGCGGCGCCTGCGGCCGGGTGTGCGCGGCGGGCCAGGCCTGCCTGGCGGGCACCTGCGCCGTGTCGTGCGCGGCGGGCACCACCAACTGCTCGGGCCTCTGCCGAGACCTCACGACGGACCTCAACCACTGCGGCGCCTGCGGACGGGTCTGCCCGTCGGGCCAGGTGTGCACCGGCGGCACCTGCGCGGTGTCGTGCGCCGCGGGGCAGACCAACTGCTCGGGCGTGTGCCGCGACCTCACCAGCGACGAGAGCAACTGCGGCGCCTGCGCCCGCGTGTGCCCCTCCGGGCAGGTGTGCACCAACAGCGTGTGCACGGTGTCCTGCGCGGCGGGCACGACCAACTGCTCGGGCGTCTGCCGCGACCTGCAGACCGACAACAACAACTGCGGCGCCTGCGGCCGGGTCTGCCCCGCGGGCCAGGTCTGCTCGGCGGGCGTGTGCGCGGTGTCGTGCGCGTCGGGCACGACCAACTGCTCGGGCGTCTGCCGCGACCTCGCGACCGACAACGCCAACTGCGGCGCCTGCGGCCGGGTGTGCCCGTCCGGCCAGGCCTGCTCGGCGGGCGTGTGCGTCGTGTCGTGCGCCGCGGGGCAGACCAACTGCTCGGGCGCGTGCCGCGACCTCACCACCGACAACAACAACTGCGGCGCCTGCGCCCGCGGTCTGCCCGGCGGGCCAGGTCTGCTCCGGCGGGCGTGTGCTCCGTCTCCTGCGCCGCGGGCACCACCAACTGCTCGGGCGTGTGCCGCGACCTCACCACCGACAACAACAACTGCGGCGCGTGCGGGCGGGTGTGCCCGTCGGGGCAGGTCTGCTCGGCGGGCGTGTGCTCGGTCTCGTGCGCGTCGGGCACGACCAACTGCTCGGGCGTGTGCCGCGACCTCACCACCGACAACGCCAACTGCGGCGCCTGCGGCCGGGTCTGCGCCGCGGGGACGGTCTGCTCCGGCGGGACGTGCAACGTCTCCTGCGCGGCGGGCACCACCAACTGCTCGGGCGTCTGCCGCGACCTCAGCAGCGACAACAACAACTGCGGCGCCTGCGCTCGGGTGTGCGGCGCCGGGACCATCTGCTCCAGCGGCGTGTGCACCGTGTCGTGCGCCTCGGGTCAGACCAACTGCTCGGGCGTCTGCCGCAACCTGCTGACCGACAACGCCAACTGCGGCGTGTGCGGCCGCGCGTGCGCGGCGGGAACGGTCTGCTCCGGGGGGACGTGCAACGTCTCCTGCGCGGCGGGCACCTCCAACTGCTCGGGCGTCTGCCGCGACCTCAGCAGCGACAACGCCAACTGCGGCGCCTGCGCGCGGGTCTGCCCCTCCGGGCAGGTGTGCGCCAGCAGCGTCTGCACGGTGTCCTGCGGCTCAGGGCAGACCAACTGCTCGGGCGTGTGCCGCGACCTCACCAGCGACGACAGCAACTGCGGCGTGTGCGGGCGCGTGTGCCCGTCGGGCCAGGTCTGCCAGTCGAGCGCCTGCGTGGTGGCGTGCAGCGCCGGGCTCACCAACTGCTCGGGCGTGTGCCGCAACCTCAGCAGCGACAACACCAACTGCGGCGTCTGCGGCCGGGTGTGCTCGGCGGGCCAGGTGTGCTCGGCGGGCGTGTGCAGCGTGACCTGCGCGGCGGGCCAGACCAACTGCTCGGGCGTGTGCCGCGACCTGCAGACGGACAACGCCAACTGCGGCGCCTGCGCCCGGGCCTGCTCGGCGGGTCAGGCGTGCGCCGCGGGCACCTGCGTGGGCCAGGGGGCGCTGCGCTTCACGCTCACCTGGAGCACCACCGGCGACATGGATCTTCACGTGACGCCCCCCTGCGGCACGGAGATCTACTTCGGCCGGTCTACCGCCTGCGGCGGCACCCTCGACGTGGACGACACCAGCCAGCGTGGTCCGGAGAACATCTACTGGCCGACGTCGTTCACCCCGGGCCGGTACTACGTGTGCCCCGAGGCGTACACCAGCGCCGTCGCCAACACGACCTGGACGCTCGTGGCCATTCGCGGAGGCGTCGAGGTAGCCCGCCGCTCGGGCGTCCGCGGACGCACCGACGGCAGCGTCGTCTGCAGCGCGTCGTTCCCCGGCGTGATCATCCTCGACCTGTGATGCGCTGACCTCCCCTTCCCTCCCCTCTCCTCTCCCCTCCCCTCATCCTCCCTGATCCCCTCCCTCGCTCCTCCCTGAGCGCCCTTCGGTCGCGTTCTCTTGTGAAGTTCGGCGACGCGCTTCATTGATCAGGGGATGTCGACGCTCGCGCAGCTCTCCCCCGGAACCCTCTTCGCCCATGACTTTCGAGTGGTCCGCCCGCTGGCCGACGGCGGCATGGGCTCGGTCTACGTGGTCGAGCAGCTCAGCACCGGCCGGGAGCGCGCCCTCAAGCTGATGCACCCGCAGTTCGTGGCCGACCCGAACAACCGCCGACGCTTCGCCGACGAGGCGCGGGCGGGCTCTCGCATCGAGAGCGACCACGTGGTGGAGGTCATCGCCTCCGGGGTCGACGAGGCCTCCGGCGTGCCGTGGCTCGCGATGGAGCTGCTCCAGGGAGAGACCCTCTTCGACCGCGTGGAGAAGCGCGGCGCGGCGCCTCCCTCGGAGGCCTACGAGATCCTCCGGCAGGTGTGCCACGCGCTCGGGGCGGCGCACCGCGCGGGCCTGGTGCACCGCGACGTGAAGCCCGAGAACATCTTCCTCGCGTCGACGCGCCGCGAGGGCGCGACGGTGATGGTGAAGGTGCTCGACTTCGGCATCGCCAAGGTCATCCAGGACGCCCGCGGCACCGCCACCGGCAGCATGGGCACGCCCCTCTGGATGGCCCCCGAGCAGAGCGACCCGCACGGCCAGATCGGGCCCCCGACGGACGTCTGGGCCATCGGCCTCGTGGCCTTCTACCTCCTCACCGGCCGCTCCTTCTGGACCACCGGGAGCCTCTCCGGCAGCTCCGTCGCCGCGATGATGCGGGAGATGCTCTTCGAGCCGATTCCCCCGGCGTCGGCGCGCGCGGCCCAGCTCGGCGTCGGCTCGCTCGTCCCCTCGGGCTTCGACGCGTGGTTCGCGAGGGCGGTGCAGCGCGAGGCCTCAGCGCGCTTCCCCGACGCCTCCGCCGCGGTCCAGTCCCTGGAGGTCGCCCTGCTGGGCGGCGGGCCTGCGCGCACGGTCCCCATCCCCGCGAGCGCGGTCGGCGTCGCAGCCACCGTCGCGATGCCGGCCTTCCTGCCGCAGACCCTCAACGCCGGCGCGGTGCCCGCTCCCCCGCTGCAACCGTCGTATCTGGGCGTCTCCCCCTCGGCCGCGACGCCCGCCCGCCGCCGCCCCCGCTCCCGCGCCCCGTGGATCCTCGGCGCAGTGCTCCTCCTCGCCGCCGGCGGTGGCCTCGCGGCCCTCCTCGTCTCTCGCGACTCCTCCCCCGCCTCTCCCAGCTCTCCCTCGACGCCGGTGACCCCGGTCGCTCCCGCGGCCCCGATCGTCGCTCCTCCGGCCCCCGCGGCCCCCGTCCCCGTCGTCGCGGCCCCCGTCCCCGCAGCGCCCACGGCCCCCGTCCCCGCCGCGCCCACGACGCCACGACGGCCCCCGGTGGTCCGTCCCACGCCGACGCCGACACCCGCCACGCCCACGCCCACGCCCACGCCCGCGACGGACGTCCCTGCGCCCGCTGCGCCGACCCCGACACCCACGCCGACGCCCGCCACGCCCACGCCCACGACGGACGTGCCTGCGCCCGCCGCGCCGACCGGCCCCGCGCCGGCCCTCCCGCTGGATCAGCTCATCCGCCAGGGCACGCAGGTGGGTCGCGAGCGCCTCGCTCAGCAGCTCGAGCGCTACCTTGAGCAGAACCCCAACGCCCCCGACCGCGACGCGATCCACCAGCGCATCGACGCCCTCCGCGCGCCGCCCGGGAGGCCCGGGAGGCCCGGAAGGCCCTGATCACCGAGTAAGGAGTCTCGCGCCCCTTCCACTTCGCGCTCGCTCGTTTTGACCCTGGACCCTCCGCCGGGGGGTTGGGTTATCCTCCCGCCCCACCAAAAACCATCGTCCAGGCGCCGTCGGGGGAAGGAAAAGATCCCCCGACGATCCCTACTGCCTTCTGCGAGGATCACCGCCCGATGAGCACGCACGCCGATCACGAGGAAATTCTCCGCAACGCGCTGCAACTGGTGTCGCAGGACCCGACGAACGACGCGGGTTGGGAAGCCGCCGAGTCGAGCGCTCGCGCGCTGCAGCGCCCCGACGAGGTGATCGAGCGCTACCGGGAGGCCCTGGAGCGCACCGACTCGCCGGGCATCGCCTCGAAGCTGGGCGAGCGGGCGCTGGCCTTCCTCGAAGAGTGGTCGGGCGACACGGCCGCGCGCGTGGTCGTGCTCGACGCGGTGCTGCGCGCCGACGCGAGCGACCAGTGGGCCTTCGAGCGCCTCACGATGCTCTACACCGTCGACGAGCGCTGGGACGACCTGCTCTCCCTCTACGACCGCACCCTCGCAGCCACCCCCGAGGGGGACATCGCCCGCCGACGCGCGCTGCTGCTCGAGGCCTCCAACGTCGCCCGTGAATTCGCCGCGCAGCCCGAGCGCGCCGCGGGCTACCTGGAGGCCCTCTTCGCGCTCGACCCGACGGAGCCGCAGACCGCCCGCGCCCTCGAGCGGCTCTACGAGCGCCAGGGCCGCCACCGCGACCTCATCGGGCTCTGGTCCACCCGGCTCGCGCACCTCGACCCCGCCGCCGCGAGGGCACAGCGCGCCCGCATCGCGGCCCTCTACCTCGACGCCCTCCACGACCCCGCCGGGGCGCTTCAGACCGCCACCGCGATGCTCGACGCCGGCGGCGACCGCGCCGACGCCTGGGCGGTGCTCGAGCGCCTCGGCAGCTCCGACGACTCCACCGTCAGCCGCCAGTCCCTCGCGATGCTCCGCACCCAGTACGACCAGGCGGGCCGCGTCGACGACGTGCTGCGGGTGCTGCACCGGGTGCTGGAGGTCTCCTCCCACGACGACGACTCGCCCACGCTGCGCGAGCTCTCCGACCGGCTCCGGGGCCTCGGGCGCGAGGCCGAGGCGATGCCCCACCTCGCCCGCCTGCTCGCGCTCTCGCCGCGCTCGGACGAGGCCCTCGACGAGCTCACCGCCGCCGCGGGCCGCACCGGCCGCCACGGCGTGCTGGTCGACGCGCTGATCGAGTCCGCTCGCTCCCTCGGCGCGGCCGGCGGCGAGGGCTCGCTCGAGCGCAGGCTGGCGCTGCTCGTGCGCGCGGCCGAGGTGCGCGCCACGGTGCTCGGCGACGCCCCCGGCGCGGTGGCCCTCTACCGCGAGGTGCTCGACGCCCCCGGGGCGCCGGCCGTCGGTCGCGCTCGAGAGCGCTCGCCACCTCGAGGCGCTGCTCGCGGACTCCGACGACCGCAGCGCCAGGCTCGACGCCATGGAACGCCTCGCGGGCCTCGAAGACTCCACCGCCGCGCAGGTCGAGACCTGGGCGCGCGCGGCCGCGCTGGCGCAGTCCATCGGCGCCCATGAGCGCGCGGTGGCGGCCTGGCGGGCGAGGCTGCAGCTCGCGCCCGGTGATGCCGCGTCGCTCGACGCGCTGGCCTCGCTGCTGGAAGACGCACAGCGCTGGGACGAGCTCGTCGACGTGCTGCGCGCCCGCTCGGCGGCGGCCTCGGACGACGACGCGCGACGGGGCGACCTCACGGCGGTCGCGAAGATCCAGGCCGACGAGCTGGGCCGCACCGACGACGCGATCGCGACGTGGCGCCAGGTGCGCGAGGCCTTCGGCGAGGACGTCGCCGTGGTCGACGCGCTCTCGCTGCTGCTGGCGCGCGCCGAGCGCTGGTCCGAGCTGCTGGAGCTGCTGGAGCGCGCGAGCGCCACGGAGACCGACCCGGCCCGCCGGGCGATGCTGAAGGCTCGGGCGGGCGATGTGTTCCGGGCGAGGGGCGACTCGCCCGAGGAGACCCTGGCGGCGTACCGCGCGGCGCTCGACGACGCGCCGGGGCAGCTCGACGCCCTCGCCGGGATGCGCGCGATGCTCGACGTCCCCTCCGCGCACGACGCGGCCACCGCGGCGCTCGACCGGGCGTTCCGCCGCACCGGCGACTGGGGCGCCCTCGTCGACCTGGCCGAGCACCGGCTCGCCGCCACGGCCGAGGTCACCGCGCGCCTGGAGGTGCTGCGAGAGTCCGCGGAGATCGCCGAGCAGCGCCAGGGCGACGCGCGCAGGGCGCTCACGCTGCTGGCCCGCGCGCTCCCGCTCTCGGCGGGCGTCGGCGCGGACGGCGCCGAGCTGGAGCAGGAGATCGAGCGCCTCGCGCAGCAGGTGGGCGAGTGGTCCATCGTGGCCGACGCCTACCGCGCGGCGAGCGCCGCGAGCCCGGAGGCGGACTCGCACCGGCTGGCGCTGCGCCTCGGGGAGATCCTCGAAGGCACCCTCGACGACCGCGAGGGCGCCCTCGACGCCTTCGTCCGCGTGGCGCGCGCCGACCGCTCCAACCTCCGCGCCGCGACGGCGACGGAGCGCGTGGGCGCAGCGTGCGGGCGCTGGGACGCCGCGGCCGAGGCCCTGGTCACCACCAGCGGCGCGCTCGGGCGCATCGACCCCGCGCTCTCCGACGCCTTCGACGCCGCGGTGGACGGCGGCGAAGACCCCGCCGCGAGCTGGGCCCTCGCCCTGAGCGCCGCCGATGCGCAGATGCATACGACGGTGCTCCCTGACCCGCTGAAGGCCGCGCTGCTCACCTGGGCGGCCTCGCGGCACCAGCGGGGCCGCGGCGACCTGGACGCGGCGGAGGCCTTCCTCGGTCGGGCGGTGGCGCTCGACAACGGCGACGTCGCGCGGCTGCAGCAGTACGCGGCGCTCCAGCGGCGCAGCCCCGGGCACGCGCTGGTGGAGACCCTGCGCTCGCTCGAGGTGGCGCTCGGCGACGTGCCGGAGTCCATCGGGGTGCTGCGCGAGGCCGCGGAGGTGGAGCTCGCCACCGGGGGCGACCGCGCCAGCGTCCTCGAGCTGCTCTCCGCCCTGAAGGACCGCAGCGCGGAGCACTGGAAGCGGGGCGACGAGTCCGCGCGGCCGCACGCCACCTGGGCGATGCGCACGCAGGTCGACCTCTACGCCGCGGGCGGCGAGCACCCCGAGGCGGTGGCGGTGCTCATCAAGGCCGCCGAAGATCTCCCGTTCTCCGTCGCGGAGTCGCGCGCGCTTCGGGCGGCGGCGGCGGAGCGCTCGGCCCGTGACCTCGGCGACACCGCCGGGGCGATCACGCTCTACGAGGCGCTCTACGGCGAGGCCCCCAACGACGCGCACATCATCGCGCGGCTGGCCGACCTCTACGACGCCGCGGCGATGCGGGTCGAGCTGCTCTCGCTCCGCCGGCACGAGCTCTCGCTCACCGACGACGCCTCGCGTCGCATGCATCTTCGCATGGACATCGCCCGCAACCAGCGGGCGCTCGGCGACGACGACGGCGCGCTCGCCACCTACTCCGAGAACCTCGAGGAGGAGCCGGGCCACCCGGAGACCATCGCGGCGCTCACCGGGCTGCTCGACGTGAAGCGCGCCAGGGAGCTGCACGGCATCCTCGCGGCGCAGGCCTCGGCCCTCGACGCCGCCGGGGTCCCCGGGGCCGACGCGCTCTGGATGTCCGCCGCGACGGTGGCCGAGCGCGACCTCCACGACGACGTCGCGGCCATCGACGGCTACGGCCGCATCGCGGCGCGCGGCGACGACCCGGTGGCCCTCGACGGGCTCGCCCGGCTGCACCTCGCGCGCAACGAGCCGACGATCGCGGCGACCTTCCTCGAGCGCCGGCTGGCCCGCGCGACCGGCGACGAGCGGCGCCCGGTGGTGGCGGCGCTCTCCCGGGTCTACGTGGCGAGCGGCGACCCGGAGCGGGCGCGCTCGGTGCTCGAGGCCCAGCTCGCGAGCGGCGGCGACGCGGGCGAGCTGCGGTCCCACCTCGCGGCGCTCTACCGCGAGTCGGGCCGCTGGGAGCCCCTGGCCGCGCTGCTCTCGGAGCCCTCGGACGGGCACGCTCCCTCGTCGGCGGAGCTGCGCGAGGCCGCGGAGATCCTTCACCAGCGCCTCGACGCGCCGGAGCGCGCTGTGCCGGTGCTCGAGGCCGCCTCGGCGGCGTCGCCCGACGACCGCGGGCTGCGCATCGCGCTCGCCAACGCCCTGCGCGCCTCCGGTCGGCTCGACGAGGCGAGGGCCATCCTCGACGCGCTGCTCGAGGCCTACGGGCGGCAGCGCCCGCCGGAGCGCGCCCACGCCCACCACCAGCTCGCGCTCATCGCCCGCGCCCGGGGAGACCTCCCGGAGGCGCTCGCCCAGCTCGACCTCGCGTCGAGCATCGACATGGGCCACCCGGGGGTGTTCCGGCTGCTGGGCGAGCTCGCCCGCGAGGCCGGCCAGCTCGACCGGGCGGAGCGGGCCTTCCGCGCGCTGCTGCTCATCGTGCGCCGTCAGACCGCCCCCTCCGACGACCTGCCGCGCCCGGCCGAGGTGCTGCTCGAGCTCTTCCGCATCGCCCGCGACCTCGGCCAGCACGACCGCGCCGCCGAGACCCTGGAGACCGCCTTCGAGGTCTCCTCCCGCTCGGACGCCGACGCGCTGCGCTTCGAGCAGGCGCTCCGCTCCATGGGCGAGCACGAGGTGCTCCTCCGGGCGCTGCGCTCCCGGCTGGAGCGGGAGCGCGAGCCCTCCGCCCGCGCCTCGGCCCTGGCCGACACCGCCACCCTCCTCGACGAGCAGCTCAGCCGCCCCGCCGAGGCCCTCGACGCGCTGCTCGAGGCCCTCGCGCTGCGCCCCCTCGATGCGGGCCTGCATGACGCCGCGGCGCGCGTCTCCCGCGCCACCTCCCAGGTGCCTCGCTACGAGGCCACCCTTCGCTCGGCCCTCGACGTCGCCCGCGCCGGGTCCGACCCCTCCGCGGTGGGCACGCTCTCGCTGCGCCTCGCCTTCGCGCTGGCCCACGACCTCGGCGACCTGACCGGCGCCGTCGCGCTCTACCGCGAGGCCGCGGCGCAGGGCGACGACGAGATCCAGGTGGCGGCCTGGTGGGGCCTCGACCACGCGCTCGACGTGCTCGGCGACACCGCCGGGCGCATCGAGGTGCTGCGCATGCTCACGGCCTCCGAGGGCGACGCCGCCCGCGGATCGGCCTGGAGCCTCGCCGCCCTGCTGCTCGCCTCCCAGGAGCCCGCCGACGTGGAGGAGGGCCTCACCTGGATCGCCTGGGTGCAGGAGCACGCCCCCGACCTCCCCCGCGCGGCGCAGCTCCTCCAGTCGACGGCTTCGTCGTGGCCGGAGCGCGCCTCGGTGCTCGACCTCTACGAGCGCGTGGCCCGAGAGGCCGACGACCGCGCCGCGCTGCTCGACGTGCTGGAGCGCCGCGCCGCCTCCCCGGAGGCCTCGTGGGAGACGCTGCACCAGGCCGTGGAGCTGGCGCTCGACCTGCAACTGGACTCTCGCGCGGAGGCCCTGCTGCGCCGCGCGATCGCGATCGGCGAGGAGCGCGACGAGGCGCGCGAGGCGACCTGGGCGATGGTGGCGCTGGCGCGGCTGCGGGAGACCGCGGGCGACCCGGCGGAGGCCGTGCGCTGGCTGCGCGCGGCGGCGGCGCAGTCCGAGGAGGACGAGGCGATGCACCTGGAGCTGCGCGTGGCGGCGCTGGCGGCCGGTCCGCTCGACGACCTGCGGCTCGCGGCGAGCACCTATGAGGCGTTGCATGCGCGCGACCCGGGCAACCGCGCCGTGTGGGAGCCGCTGCTGATCGTGTACCGTCGGCTCGGGGACGAAGCGCGGCTGGAGGCCCTCATCGAGGAGTCGGTCTCGAACGTCTTCGACCCGGCGGACCGCAAGCACCTCCGGATGGAGCGCGCTCGCATCCTGCTGGCGCGGCCCGGCGGCGAGGAGTCGGCGATGGAGTCGCTGCGGGCGCTGCTCGACGAGGACCCGGACGACACCGCGGCCACGACGCTGCTGGCCGACCTCTACGAGCGCGCGGAGCGCCACGAGGACCTGGCCGAGCTGCTCTTCGCCCGCTTCGACAGCGCCCGCGAGCGCTCGGACGCGGAGGGCACCCGGGTGCTTGGCCTGCGCCTCGCGGGGCTGCTCGCCCCGACGCGGCGCGACCGCGCTGTGGACGTGATGCGCAGCGCGCTGGAGGTGCTGCCCGACGACGCCGAGCTGCTGGCGACGGCGCACGGGCTCATGACGGCGGACGACCCGGCGGAGGAGCGCGCGGCGGTGCTGGAGCGGCTGCTTTCCAGGCGCTCGGGCGCGGAGGCGGCGGCGCTGGCGATGCAGCTGGCGCAGCTCCGGGAGCAGATGGGCGACGCGGAGGGCATCGAGCGCGCGCTGGAGGCGGGCTTCGCGGCGACGCCGGGGGACGAGGCGATCCGAGGGCACCTGGAGGCGCGCTACGCGGCGCGCGGGGACCACGCGGCCCTCGCGTCGGTGCGGGAGCGCTACGGGCGGCAGCTCGAGGACGCCGGACAGCGGGCGGCGGCGCTGCGCGAGGCGGCGGCGATGTACCGCGACGCGCTGGGCGACCCGGCGAGGGCCGCGGCGCTCCTGGGCGACGCGAGGGCGGACGCCCCGGAGGACCTCGGGCTGCTGGCGGAGTACGCGCGCACGCTGACGGCGGCGGGCGACGGCGCGGCGGCGATCGGGGCGGTGGGCGAGGCGCTGGAGCGCGGCGTCGGAGGCGACGCGATGGTGGCCCCGCTGCTGCGGCTGCGGGCCGAGCTGCGCGGCGCGGCGGGCGACGGCGATGGCGCGGTGGAGGACCTGGAGGTGGCCTACCTGCGGGTGGGCGACGTGCTGGCCGGGGAGTTCGCGGCGGCGCTCGACCGTCGGCGGATGCGGGCGCTGGCGGACGGCGACACCGCGGCGGCGAGGAGCTCGCTGCTGCGGCTGACGGAGGTGCTGCCGAGCATCGGGCGCGTCGCCGAGGGGACGACCCTGCTGGCGGAGTGGGTGACCGGGCAGCCCGACGACCTGGAGGCGCTGCGGCGGCTCGCGGCGCTGCACGCCGAGGCGGGGCGCTGGGACGACGCGGCGATGGGGTACCACCGGCTGGTGGCGCTCGAGCAGGGCGAGGCGAGGGCCGACGCGGCGGTGCGGCTGGCCGACGCGTGCGCGGCGGCGGGTCGACCGACGGACGCGCGCGAGGGGCTGCAGCGGGCCTACGGCGCCGACCTGGGCAACACGGTGCTGCGCGACCGGCTGCGGCAGCTCTACGAGGCCCTCGGGCTCTTCCACGAGGCCGCCAAGCTCTGGACCGACGCGGCCGAGCGGAGCGCCGACGCGGGCGAGCGCTTCGACGGGTTCCGCAAGGCAGGCGAGGTGCTGCTCGACAACGCGGCCGAGCCCGCGCTGGCCATCGAGCCGCTGGAGCGGGCCCACGCGCTGCGCCCCGGCGACCACGACGTGACGGTGCTCCTCGTCGATGCATACACGGCGTCGCAGCGGCTCGAGGACGCCTCCGGGCTCCTCAACACCGCCATCGCCGCGCACAAGAACCGCCGCTCGAAGGAGCTCGCGATGCTCCAGCACCGCATGGGCCGCCTGGCCTACGCGGCGGGCGACCACGCGGTGGAGATGGCGTGGCTCAACGCCGCGCTCGACACCGATCCCCAGAACGGCCAGGTGGCCGCCGAGCTGGCCGACGTCGCGATGGAGCAGGCCAACTTCGACATCGCCCAGAAGGCCCTGCGCGCCATCGCCCTGATGAAGAACCCCGCGCCCATGAGCCGCGCGATGGCCTTCCTCCGCCAGGGCGTCATCGCCCGCAGCCAGGGCGACGCCAAGAAGGCCGTCTTCCTCGCGCGCAAGGCCCTCTCCGAGGACGCCAACCTGGAGGAGGCCCGCGCCTTCCTCCGCGAGATCGGCGCGGAGTAGTCCCTCCCTCTCCCCTCTACCGCCTCCCGGCGGTCACCTTCCAGAGCAGGTTCTCCGCGGTCACGGCGACGCCCTCCCGGCGCAGCGCCGAGGCCGCGTCGAGCCACTGCCGCGCCACCTCCGCGAGCTCTCCCCCGCTCAGCAGCCGCAGCTCCACCGCGTTCAGCAGCTCCAGCACCCGGTTGGCGTCCACCAGCAGGTGGTGCCGCCTCGGGTCGAAGGCCTGGCTCGCCGCCCTCATCAGCGGGTCTTCCGCGGCCTCGTCGAGCTCGTCCGCCGCGTCCGGGGGCGCCTCGCGCGACGGCTCCCCCGGGGCCACGTCCTCCCCTCCCCGCAGCCACTCCACCGAGACCCCGAGGGCCCCCGCGAGGGCGTCCTGGGTGGGCTGCATCAGCCCCCGGATGCGCCCGTTCTCCAGCCGCGAGATGGCCTCCTGCGAGAGCCCGCTGCGCGTGGCCAGGTCGGCCTGCGTCAGCCCCAGCGAGAGGCGCCGCTCCTTCACCCTCGCGCCCTCGATCCCTCCGGAGGCCTTCGCCGTCGATGCCTTCACCATGCGCCGACGCTGCATGATCGAGATGCATCACGCAACGGCGGCGCTCCTCGCCCGGGTGCGCGCCCAGGTCCTGAGGGCGTCGATGTCCTCGGCCATGGTCGTCGACAGGGGCACCGTCTCCCTCGCGGCGGCGAGCACGTCGTCCGTCGTCACCTCGCGCTCGGCCGAGAAGGCCGCGTACATCGCCGACACCAGCGCGAGCTCGACCTCCGCGCCGTTGAAGCCGTGCGTCACGCCCGCCACCGCGCCGAGGTCGAAGCGCGCTGGGTCCCGGTGCCGCTTGGCCAGGTGGATCGCGAAGATCGCCTCGCGCTCCGCCGGGGTCGGCAGGTCGACGAAGAAGATCTCGTCGAAGCGCCCCTTGCGCAGCAGCTCCGGCGGGAGCTCGGCGATGCGGTTGGCCGTGGCCACCACGAAGACCGGGCGCTTGCGCTCCTGCATCCAGGTGAGGAAGGTCGAGAACACCCGCAGCGACGCGCCGCCGTCGGCGTTGCCTGACCCCGTGGTGCCGCCGAAGCCCTTCTCGACCTCGTCGATCCAGAGCACCACCGGCGCGAGGCTCTCGGCCATGGCGAGGGCCTTTCGCATGTTGGCCTCGCTCCCTCCCACGTAGGGGCTGAACACGCTCCCGATGTCGAGTCGCAGCAGCGGCAGCCGCCAGTGCGCCGCGATGGCCTTGGCCGTCAGGCTCTTGCCGCAGCCCTGCACGCCCAGCAGCAGCAGGCCCCTCGGCTGCGGCAGCCCGAAGGCCCTCGCCCTCTCTCCGAAGGCGCTGGTGCGCGACGCGAGCCACTGCTTCAGCCCGTCGATGCCCCCGACGGTGGAGAGCGACTCGTCGTGCTCGAAGAACTCCAGCACCCCGGTGCGCCGCACCACCTGCTTCTTCTCGTCGAGGATGAGCGGGATGTCGTCGAGGCCGAAGCGCATGTCGCGCACCGCCGCCCGGGAGAAGGCCTGGATGGCCTGCGACTCGGTGAGCCCTCGCGCCGCGTGCACCGCGCGCTCGGGGAAGGTCGGGTCGGGGTCGACGGCGACCCGGCCTACCGAGCGCAGCGACTCGATGAACGAGCGAAGCAGCGCGGCCAGCTCGGCCTCGTCCGGCGGCGGAACCTCGATGACGGTCACGTCGCGAGACAGCTCATCGGGCACCTTCGCCGCGCCCGACACCAGCACCAGGGTCTTGAAGGCCCGGCGGGCGTGGGCCACCACGTCGCGCAGCTTTCGAACGATCACCGGATCGTCGAGGAAGGGATGCAGGTCGTGCATCACGAAGAGCGCCCGCTCGGGGTGGTTCATGACGTAGTCGAGGGCCTTGTCGGGCGTGCGGGCCATGGTCGCGGGCGTCGCGTCGGGGAGGCCGCGAGGGCTCGCCGACCGGTCGAAGACGAAGCGCGCGTCGTCGAAGCCGGAGGTGCAGGTCCAGGAGAGCAGCGGGCGGTTGAACTCCGAGGCCAGCGTGCCGAGCATGCGCGACACGCGGTCCTCCTCGTCGGTGACGAGCCAGAGGGCGGGGTAGCGCGCCCGGATGTAGACGCGCAGCTCGTCGCGGAGTTGGTCGAGGGACACGGCCCGATGGTACCGCCTCTGGTCGACGGGGCTCACTACCGCCGGGCGTACCCGTTGGCGGCCTTGACGGGCGTCGGGGTGTGGCCCATCCATCGACGCCAATACCTCCGCCCGATGATCCCCACCACCCTGGCGCCCTCCCGAGACCGCTGCCTCTGTCCTCGCTGCAAGGACTGGGTGCGGCCCGTGCGACCCCACTGGAAGTGGCGCGCGGCGGAGGTGACCTTCTGGCTCTCGTGCCCGGTGGCGCTGATGGCGCTCAAGGGCTTCGGGGTCATCGCGATGCCCTTCCTGCTGCTCTTCGCAGGGGGCCTGGCCGGGCCGCTGCGAGGCCTCGCCGGGGAGGAGCCTCGCTGCCCCGTCTGCCGCGTCTACCTCACCGAGGCGCTCAAGCGCCCTCGGCCGTCGACGCCCCTCGCGCGCTGATCAGGACGCCTGGCGGAAGGCCGTGAGGTCCACGCGCAGCCGGATGGTGTTGGAGACCTTCAGCCGGAGCGGCGGGAAGATCGAGACGTTGTAGTCCGAGAGGCGCACGCTGAACTCCGACTGCACCCGGAGCATGTCCGAGTTGACGCCGAACTGGGCCATGTCGGCGTGCTCCGCGGTCAGGGGCACGAGGCGAACGGTCACGGGCACGGTGACGTCGCGCGTGACGCCGTGGAGCGTGAGACGCCCGGTGACCCGGCCGCTGACGGCCCGGCCGGGAGCGAGCGGCGCGGCGAGGGTCGTCGTGACGAGCTGAAACGAGATGTTCGGGTTGTGCTCGGCGTCGAACCAGTTGGCCCCGCGCAGGTGCTCGTCGCGCATGTCGTTGCCCGTGCGCAGCGACGCGGTCGGGATGGACACCGTGCCGGTGAGCCCGCGGCTCGGGTTCGCGAGGTCGACGGAGAGGTTTCCGGTGGTGGCCGTGGAGACCCCGTCGACGGTCTCGATCGGCGCGTCGGAGGTGAAGGCCACCCGGGAGATCCCCGACGGGCGGAGCTCGAAGCGCTGAACCCCCGTGAGCGGAGCGCGGGCGGGCTGCTGCGCGGGGGGCGGGGGCGGGGCGTTCTGCGCGCTGGCGAGCGGCGCGGCGAGCGAGGCGGCGAGAAGGATCGAGAGGGCCGTGAGGTGCCTGTTCATGGTGCGATGACTCCGTGCGGATGCGTGTGGGTTGCGTGAGGCATGGCGCGCCCTGCGAAGCGCCCTCATGGAGGGCGATCGGTGTGCGCTCATGCCGCCGTCGTCGTGCCTGCGATCGGGCCCTGGGCCTTCCTGGTGGCGCGACGGACGAAGGGCACTGTAGCCGTTGCTGAACCGCGCACCATCCCCAGCATTCGCAACCCAAAGGTTGCTGATCTCGCAACCTGTCCCTCTCCCCCCCCCACGGCCGCGGGTCGCCCGGAGCGGCCTCCGCGCGTAGTCTCCGTCCCCGATGAGCCAGTGGACGCTCTGTGACCTCCGCCGCACGCTCTCCGTCGCGCTCTCGGCGCTCGCGCTGCTCGCTCCCGCGACGGCCTCCGCCCAGCGGCTGCGGCGGGCCTCGGACGCGGTGCACACCGGCTCCTCCGACCGGGACCGCAGGCGCCACGAGCCCTCCGGCGACTCCCCTCGCTCCCCCTCGTCGTCGTCCTCCGGCGGGGGAGGCTCCCGCTGGCTGCGCCCCCGGTACTTCCTCCCGTACCCCTACGCCTGGGGCTACCAGGGCTACGCCACGCCGCAGGCCGACTTCCAGCGCAGCCCTCGAAGCGTCGCGGTGGTGGCCAGCCTCGACGGCGGCATCGCCCTGTCGTCCATCGCGCGCGGCGGCGTGGCGCTGCGGGTGCTCGGCGCGGGGCTGGAGTTCGAGCTCCGTTACACCGCCTACGCCGAGCCCAGCCATGAGGGGACGCTCTGGGTCGGCCTCGGCCGCTACCGCGGCGGCGTGGCCCTCGCCGACAGCGCCGAGGCGCGGGTGCGCATCTTCGGGGGACTCCTCCACTGGATCGACGACGCAGGCAGCCAGTTCGGCGGCGAGGCGGGCATCGGCCTCGACGTCTTCCCGGATGACCCGTGGGTGCTCTCCTTCGACCTCTCGGGCGGCGTCGTGGGGAGGGCCGCGCTGGTCAGCCTGCGAGGCACCGTGGGCTACATGGTGGGGCCGGTGGAATTCCAGCTCGGGTGGCAGCACGAGTCGGTGATCCCGACGGTGAGCGGCGATGGCGTCGACCTCAGCGGACCGCTCGCGGGCGTCCGGCTGTGGCGGTAGTCGGTTATGCTCCGCCTCCCCCCGCCGTGACCTCCGCCCCCTGCCCCCGCTGCGCGACCGCTCGTCCCTCCGACGACGCGCGGTTCTGCGCGCGCTGCGGCCAGCGCTTCGACGAGTCCGACGCCGCCGACCCGCTGCTGGGCTCGGTGCTCCTCGGCCGCTACCGCGTCACGCTGAAGCTCGGCGAGGGGAGCATGGGGCGCGTCTACCTGGGCGAGCAGCGGGTGGGCGAGGGCGTGCGCCGCGTGGCCATCAAGGTGCTCGCGGCGTCGCGGGGCAACGACGAGTACATCGTCCAGAGGTTTCGCCGGGAGGCCACCACGCTGGCCTCGCTGGAGCACCCCAACATCGTCCGGCTCTTCGACTACGGCGAGGAGGACGGGCGCTTCGTCTCGGTGATGGAGTTCGTCCCGGGAGAGAGCCTGGCGTCGAGGGTGCTGCGCGGGCGCCTCGACCCCGAGCTCGCGCTCGACCTGGCCGCGCAGATGGCCAGCGCCCTCGAGGCCGCGCACCGGCACGGCGTGGTGCACCGCGACCTGAAGCCCGAGAACGTGCTGCTCTCGCCGCGCGATCCGACGCCGCTCATCAAGGTGGTGGACTTCGGCATCGCCCGACGGCCGCCCGCGCACGCCAACGAGAAGCCCCTCACCAGCTTTGGCACCGTGCTCGGGACCCCTGCCTTCATGTGCCCGGAGCAGCTGCGGGGAGAGCCCGTGGACGCCCGCGCCGACGTCTACGCCCTCGGGCTCCTCACCTACCTGATGCTGGCCGGGACCCTCCCGTGGCCCGCCCGCTCGCTCGCCGAGTGGACCGACGCGCACCTCAACCAGCCCCCCACGCCGCTGCGGCGGCAGCCCGGCTGCGAGGCGCTCTCCCCGGCCATCGAGGCCGCCATCGCGCACTCCCTGGAGAAGGACTCGGCCCGGCGTACGGCATCGGCGAGGGCCTTCCTCTCGGAGCTTCGCGGGGAGACGGAGCTGGAGCCCCCGGGGAGCGCTCCGGTCGGGGCCATCGCCACCGTGAGCATCGCGACCGTGCCCGCGCCGCCGGGGGCCTACGCGACCTACGCCCCCGTACGCCGTCGGAGGCGGGTGCTGCCCTGGGCGCTGGGCATCGCGGCGGTGGGGCTCGCCGGGGGCTTCGCGCTGGTGACCCTGGCCCTGCGGGGCAGCGCGGGGGACGGCTCGGCGCTCCCCAACGTGGCCCCGCAGGCCGCGACGCCGGCGACCACGACGACGACCCCAGCGCCGGTGGAAGACCCGGTGGCGCGCTCGTCGAGCGAGGCCCAGGCGGCGGCGAGGGCGGCGGTGCAGGAGGGCCTTCGCAAGGCGAGGGCGCACGAGCTCGAGCCGGCCATCGGGGCGCTGCTCCGGGCGAGGCAGCCGTCGGTGCTCCCGAGCGCGGAGGTCGACCCGCTGAGGGACGCGGTGGACGACCTCGGGGCGGCGGAGATGCGACGACTCATACGGGCGGGGGACTGCTCGAAGGCGCGCGCGCTCAACGCCCGGCTGCATCGGGCCGGGGCCGCGGGGGGGTCGCAGGGCCGACTCGACCGCAGCACGTGTGCTCGGCGCTGACGGGGTCTATGCTGCGCCGAGGCGGCGAATGGTGATGTGCGGCAACCCGAACGACCCCCTGGGAATCCGATGAGCGAGTCCAGTCATAGGAGCAACGGCGCCCTCAGCGCGGCGGAGCGCGACGCGCTGCAGGTGATGTTCGACCGCCTCTCGGGCAGCTACTACGAGGTGCTGGGCGTGGCGCGCGACTGCGACCGGGCCGCCCTCCGCGGGGCCTACTTCGACCAGCTCGAGCGCTTCAGCAGCGAGCGCTTCGAGGGGCGCGACCTCGGCGGCTACGCGCTTCACATCGAGGCCATCACGAGGGAGATCAACATGGCCTTCGCGGTGCTCGGCGAGCCCGACCGGCGGGCCCGATACGATCGGCGCCTCGCGCTCTCGTCCGACCTCCGCGGGGTCGAAGAGGTGGTGCGCGACACCCGCACCCCGATGCCCGTGACCCAGCGCACCAACCCCAAGACGCCGCCGCCCATGTACGGCCGTGACGTGCGCACCTCGCCGGTCCAGGGGCGCGACGTGCCCAATCCCCCGCCCGCGATCGCCCGCGACGCGCGCACGCCGGCGCCGGTCATGGCGCGCCACGCCCCGTCGGTCTCCCCGACGGTGCAGTCGCCCCCGCCGCCGCGCTCGGTCGTCCCCCCGACGCCAGACCCGCAGCCGCCGCCCGCGCGCCGCCCCTCGCAGCCGCCGCCCGCGCGCTCCCCATCGCAGCAGCCGCCCGCCTCGGGAAATGGGGCGCAGCCCTCGGGCATGGCGCTCGAATCCCTCGGCCGACTCCGCGCGGAGAACCGCTCCCGCGACGCGCAGCGCAGCCTGGAGGACCTCGAGGCGCTCATCGAGAAGGCCGCCCGCAACGACGACCATGGTGAGATCGTCAGGCTGCTGCGCCACGCCATCACGCTCAGGCCCGACGAGGCGAGCTGGCGGTCGCGCCTCGCCCGCGCGGAGGAGACCCTGCAGGACTACGAGGTGCAGCGCCTCGCCAACGCCGCGCGCAACGCCGAGAAGGTGCAGCGCTGGGACAGCGCGGGCGAGCTGTGGGCGAAGATCGCCGACCTGCGCCCCGCCGACGCCCAGGCCGCCCTGCACGCCGCGCAGGCGCTCTGCGAGGCCGCGCAGGACTTCGCCCGCGCCGCCGAGTACGCCAAGCGCGCCTCGCGCCTCGCGCCCGACATGATCGCCGCGCATATCTGCCTCACCCGGGTGTTCTTCAAGGCCGGGCGCACCGCGAGCGCGCGCAGCGCCCTCGAGCAGGCGGCGAAGCTCGATCCCCGGCACGCCGACGTGGTCGCCCTCGGGCAGAAGCTCCGCGGGTGAGTCACGGTCTTTGACCGCCCGGGGCGTTCCGCGATACCCCCTCCGACAGTGATGATGCTCCGCGCGTGTTGGCTGATGGTGGTGGCGGTGGGCGCGCTGGCGGCGTGCGATCCGACGCCGGTCCCGGTGGCGGCCTCGGGCGCGGCGAGCTCCTCGGGGGGCGACGAGACCGCGCGGCCCAGGCGCGCCGCCAACGACCCCGCCGAGCTGGTGCAGGCCGGGCGAGAGCGCTTCGCCATCGCCTGCGCGAGCTGTCACAGCGCCGACGCCGAAGGCGGCTCGCTCGACGGCCGCGACGTCACCAGCGAGCGCCTTGAGGCCGCGCTTCACGCGGGCTCGGATGATGGTGGGTTGATCCCCGCGGTGGCCCCGGCCGACCTGCAGGCCGAGCACCTCCCCGCGCTGCGCGCCTACCTCCGCTCGGTGGGCGCGCTGCGCGTGGAGTGAGTTTCTAGCGTCCCCGCAGCGCGGAGAGCACCTCGCCCGCGGCGCGGAGCCCGGAGAGGGCGCCGCCCTCCATGAAGCCCTGCCACTCGTAGAACGAGCTGGTGTGCTCGCCGGCGAAGAAGAGGTTGCCCACGGGCTTCGCCTCGTTGTCGGCGATGGTGGTGAAGTAGCCGGTGTGGTTCGCCGAGTAGCTCCCGAGGGAGTTGGGGTTGCGCGGCCACGCCTCCATGTGGGCCACGACGTTGCCGCGCGCGTCGCGGCGGGCGGCGGCCGTGGCGCCCGGGAAGAGCCGCTCGTAGTCGGCCAGGAAGAGCGAGGCCTCGGCCTGGGTGCGCGCGGGGTCCATGCGCGCCCCGAGCGCGCCGCCGGTGTAGTCGGTGATGACGCCCGCGGTGGAGCTCGCCCGCGAGGGGTTGGTCTCCCAGCAGCTCTGGAGGTTGGCGAGGTCGGAGTAGGCCGCGCCGTTGTTGCCCTGCGCCGCCCACGGGCGCGACGTGAAGCCCACCATCAGCTTGGTGTTGGTGCCGTAGCGAAACTCCTGGATGGACCGGGTCTTCCACGTGGGGAGCGAGAGGCTCGGGTGCAGCTCGACGCCGCGGAGCACCGAGAAGGGGACGGTGATCACGGCGGCGTCGTGGGTGCTCACCACGGTGCGCGAGCCGACGCGGAAGGTGAGCTCGACGAGGCCCGCGGCGGTGCGGGCGATGCGCACCAGGCGGTGACCGAGCGTCGCCGGGCGGCTGAGGGTCGAGTGCAGCCCGCGCACGATGCCCTCGTTGCCGGAGACGACGTGGAAGCGCTCATCGCTGAAGACGCCGTAGGGCACGAAGCGGCTGCGGCGGTCGGCGTGGATGAAGTTCAGAAACGCGAGGCAGCTCTGCTCCTCGATGGGGATGCCGTACTCGATGTCGTAGGTCTGATCGATGACCTGGCGCAGGAGCGGGCCCGCGCCGCGGGTGTCGAGGTACTCCGCGAGGGACACCCGATCGAGCGCGGCCTCCGCGGAGGTGAACGAGTCCGCCGTGGGCTCGCCGATGGTGCGGAGGTCGTCGTGCATGCGGGGCACGAAGGCCCGGTACTCGTCGACCACCGCGGACTCCGGGTGGAGCGCTCCGTCGAAGTGGTAGAAGACCTCGCCCGGGAGACCCGCGAGGCTCTCCAGCTCCAGGTTGAACTCCCTCGCCCAGCCCCGCATCGTCTGGTGGGCCGTGTCGATGAGCTCTCCGCCGCGCTCGATCACCTGCCCCGGGAAGCGGTCGGACATCGACCAGATGCGCCCGCCCACCCGGTCGGAGGCCTCATAGAGGGAGACCGCGACGCCCGAGCGCTCGAGCTCCCTCGCGCACCCGAGGCCCGCGACCCCGGCGCCCACCACGGCGACGCTGCCCCTCGTGGCGCGCACGCTGCCGAAGGCATGGCCGACGCCCTCTCCCGGCGCGCAGCCCTGGGCCCCGAGCGCCGCGGCCGCGCCCACCGACCCGAGCAGCAGCTCGCGCCGCCCGAGGTGCGCTCGACGGTCGCGGTCGACGGCCGCCTCCACGCCCTCCCTCGTGGGGAGCCCCTCCCGATCACAGAACGTCGCGATGCGGATCGTTCGAACCAGCGAATCCATCAAGCGGCTACGCGCCATCGTGTCTTCCTCCTGAGAGCCGAAGTTCCCTGCGCGATCATTAACCGCATCGACCGCGGACTTCGACCCCCACCCTCACGTTCTCCCGCGCCGCCCCCCCACCGGGCACCTGCGATGCATTGCATCGTGGGCATGAAGCACCTCGCAAGCGCCTCCATGTTCGCCTTCGCGGTCGGGCTCTCCGGCTGCGGCGACGCCTCGATCTCCCCCGACGAGCAGGCCTCGCAGCAGGGTCAGGAGATCATCTTCCCGACGAGCCGCATCTCTCCGCCGCGCCTCGTCTCGCCGCTCTCCACGGCCACGGTCACCTCCCGGGCGACGCCGCTCCGGTGGAAGCTCGGCCATGGCCAGCAGGGCGCCCTGGTCGAGATCTGTCGAGACCGCTCCTGCCGCAGCGTGGAGTTCCTGTTTCCTGTGCTGGGGAGCGCCCTCCCGTGGCTCCCCTCGCTCCGGCCCGGGGTGCACTTCTGGCGGGCCTTCAGCTTCCGGGGACTGCTTCGCAGCGCCCACCCTTCGGCCACCTGGGAGTTTCGCGTAGGGCCCCGCTCCTCGGCCGTCGCGTCGAGCTTCGGCCACGCCGCCGACTACAACGGCGACGGCTACTCCGACCTCGCGGTGCCCGCCACGGACGTGGGCGGCTCCGCCGATCGGGTCTTCGTCTACCACGGCTCACGGAGGGGTCTCCACGCCCGCCCCGACCAGCAGCTCTCCGGGGTCGCGGGCCTCGCTCGCTCCCTCGAATGGGGGTCGACCTCCTTCGACCTCGACGCGGGCGACCTCAACGGCGACGGCTACTCCGACATGGTGGTGCGCGCCCGCGAGACGGCCTCCACCCCATCGCAGCTCTACCTCTATTTCGGCGGGCCGGAGGGCCTTCCCTCCACGCCGTCGAGGGTGCTCCCGGCGGCCAGCACCCCGGGCTACGAGCACGGCTTCTCCTTCGGCGCGGCGGGCGACCTCGACGGCGACGGCTACGGCGACCTCGCCTCCGGGGACATCAGCGTCCCCGAGCGCTTCGACGACAACGCCGGCTTCGTGCACCTCTACCACGGCAGCGAAGACGGCCCCGGCGAGGCGCCCGAGCTCACCATCGCCGAGACCCGCAGGGAGCAGCTCCTGGGCTGGGCCCTCGCGGCGGCGGGCAACTTCGACGGCGACGACTTCTCCGACCTGCTCGTGACCTCCCCGCAGCGCTCCTCCGGGCGGGGGCGCTTCGTGGTCTACCCCGGGAGCGCCGCGGGGCTCTCGCCCGACGCGATGTTCGAGACGCCCAACCCCGACCCCCGAGGGGCCTCGAAGCTCGGCGACTCGGCCACCATGGCGGGCGACATCAACGGCGATGGCTACAGCGACGCGGTCGTGTCGCAGCGCACCTTCGGCTCGGGCGAGCGTCGGCTGCTGGTGTGGCTCGGAGGTGCGTCGGGGCTCTCTGCCACGGTGGGCCAGACGCTCTCGTCGGATGCGCTCGCCTCGAACTTCGCCCGCTCGCTCTCCGGTGGCGGTGACCTCGACGGCGACGGGTACAGCGACCTCGCGGCCACCCTCGTCACCGGGGAGGTGCGAATCTACCTGGGCGGTCCATCGGGCTACTCGCTGCCTGCCGCGGCCACGGTCGCGGTGCTGCCTGAGCCCTCCGACGCGCCGTGGAGCGTGTCGATCACCCACGACTTCAACCGCGACGGGCACGCCGACCTCTACTCCCGCGGCCGGGTGTTCTACGGCGCCGCGACGGGCCTCTCGGCGCCTCCCGCGCTGCGCCTCACGACGCCCTCCTCGTAGGCCCCTCTACCCGCAGCGGGCGTAGGCCGCGGCGCACGCCTCGCGGCTCGGGTAGAGCTGCTCGCAGTTGCCCAGGCACCGGCAGTTGGCGCTCGAGACGCACTCGCGGCCGTCCCAGTAGTAGCCGAGGATGCAGCGGCAGATCGCGGGGTCGAGCACCAGCGAGGCGGGCGCGCAGCCGGTCGCGACGCCGCCCTGCGCCTGGCCGCAGGTGACGCTGGCGTCCTCGCCGAGGTCGGTGCCGGGGACATCGGTGCCCGCGTCGGTCGGGACGTCGGTGCCGAGGTCGGTGCTGGGGACGTCCGTGAGGTCGGCGCCGGGGACGTCCGTGACCGGGGGGTTGGAGGGCGTGTCGGAGCAGCCAGGGCCGACCGTGGCGAGGGTGGCGCAGGCGAGCGCGATCAGGTGGGCGTGAGGGTTCATGGCAGCAAGCGCCTTCAGCAGCCGCCGTGCCCGACGCTGCATCGAAGGCTTCGTGCGCGCCGCGGGTGCACCGATCGCGCGGCTACGAACGTCGTGCGCGACCGTAGTGCCCGGTGGCCTTGACGGGCGGAGCGTGGGTCGCGTAGAACCCGCAGCCTTCCGTCGAGGCAATAGCCGGGTGACTGACCCTGCAACCTCGAGACAACCTGGAGGATTCGAGTATGTACGCCGTCATCAAGACCGGTGGTAAGCAGTACCGGGTAAGCCCCGGCGACCGGCTCCGCGTGGAGAAGCTGCCGGGCGATCGTGGTAGCGCGATCGCCTTCGATCAGGTGCTCATGGTGGGTGGCGAGACCATCCGCGTGGGCAAGCCCTCCGTCGAGGGCGTCAAGGTCAACGCCGTGATCGTCGCGCAAGACCGCGCGAAGAAGATCATCGTCTTCAAGATGAAGCGCAGGAAGAACTACCGGCGCAAGAACGGCCACCGGCAGCCGTTCACCGAGCTCCACATCACGGGCATCGAGGGCTAAAGCGCCATGGCACACAAAAAGGGTCAGGGGTCTTCTCGTAACGGCCGCACCAGCAACGCCCAGTACCGCGGGATCAAGGTCTGGGCGGGCCAGGACATCCGCGCGGGTGGCATCATCGTCCGCCAGGTGGGCAGCACCGTGCACGCGGGCAACAACGTCGGCACCGGCAAGGACTACACGCTCTTCGCCCTCATCGACGGCGTCGTGAAGTACGAGCGCACGAAGAACGATCGCAAGAAGGTCTCGGTCTACCCGGGCGTCTCCAGCGATCAGTCCGGGTCCGCCTCCGTCTGATTCCCTCCCGTCTCCTCCCCCCCCCCTTCCGCTCCCTGAAATCCCCAGCAGAACGACCGCCGCTTCACCGCGGCGGGGTCTTCGCTCGCGCTCGCGGCATTCGTCGCGCCCCGAGAACCCTTCGGCAGCGTCCCTGGCTCCCACCCGCCGAGAGGCAGAGAAGAACCTATGGACATCGAAGTGACCTTTCCGGGTGGCAAGCGGGTCGACGCGACGGTGGGTGCGTTCACGCTGCGCACCGACCAGCCTGCGGAGCTCGGCGGAGAGGGGAGCGCCATCGCTCCCTTCGAGGCCTTCCTGGCCTCGCTGGCGACCTGCGCGGGCATCTACGCGCTCGGCTTCTGTCAGGCGCGCAAGCTGCCCACCGAGGGGCTGAAGCTCACGCAGCGCTACGAGGTCGACCCGGAGACGAAGCTCCCGTCGATGATCTCGCTCACGCTGCAGCTCCCCGACGGCTTTCCGGAGATGTACCGGGGCGCCATCGTGCGCGCGGTCGAGGGCTGCAAGGTGAAGCGCACCATCATGGCGCCCCCGAGCTTCGAGGTGGTCGCGCTGTCGCCGAAGGTCAGCGCCGCGGTGCTGCCCGGAGCCTGACAACGGCCGCGGGCACTGGACGCTCGCCCCGCGCGCCGCCTACCGTCGGGCTCTCCGATGGGTGACTCTTCGCGACCGGGCCTCGCGGCGGCGGATACCCTCTCCGCCAACATCGTGCGCCTGCTGGTGGCCGGGGCCGCCAGTCGGGGCCTGGATGAGCGCGAGCTGCGGCGACGCTTCGCGATCCCCGACGAGACCCTGACGGACGTCGACGCGCGCGTGGGGGCCGAGCTCCTCGTCCGCCTCTGGACCGAGCTCCCGAGGATGCTCGGCGACGACGACTTCGGGCTGCACCTCGGAGAGAGCGCGGCGAGGACCTCCCTGCCCTTCGCGGCGCGGATGTACGAGGCCTGCGCGACCGTGGGCGAGGGGGTGGCGAAGCTCGCGGCCTTCCATCGCGTCGTCAACGACCTGCACCCGACCTCCTTCGAGCGTGGTCCCGACGCGGCGCACATCCGGGTGCGCAGCAGGGGGACCGCCCTCCTGTCGCCGAGGCACGCGACGGAGTTCGTGTTCGCCTGGATGCTGTTCACGACGCGGCGCACGACGGGGGTGGAGTTCTCCCCGCTGCGGGTTCGCTTCGAGCACGGGCGCCCGAGGGACACCCGGGAGCACCAGCGCATCTTCGGCTGCCCCGTGGACTTCGACGCCGACTGCGCGGAGTTCACCGTCGCCAACCCCGTGCTCGACCTGCGGCAGAAGACCGCCGACCCGGAGCTCGCAGAGATCCTGGACAGCCACGCGCGGATGCTGGTGGGGCGGCTGCCCGACCGGTCGAGCTTCGCCGCGCGGGTGCGCGACGCGATCGTCCCGCGGCTGCCCGAGGGGGCGAGCATCGAGGCGGTGGCGCGCTCGATGCGGCTGAGCGAGCGCAGCGTGCAGCGCTACCTCCAGCAGGACGGCACCACCTACGCGGAGGTGCTCAACGGGGTGCGGAGGCAGCGCGCGGAGGCGGCGCTACGCGACACCACCGCGTCGATCGCGGCGGTGGCCCACTCGCTGGGCTACTCCGACCAGAGCGCCTTTCACAGGGCGTTCACCCGCTGGACGGCCACCACCCCGGGGGCCTTCCGCAAGGCCGCGGGCGCGCGCTGAGCGAGGCGCCGGCAGCGCTCGATCTCGTTGCTGAAGCCGCCGACGTAGGCCATCGCGACGAAGGACCACAGCGGGATGAGCATGAGGTTGAGGCCCGGGACGATCACGCAGAACAGCCCCGTGAGGAGCAGCGCGGGGAAGGTCACGACGGCCAGGACGGTCCAGAAGGCTGTGTGGTTGGTCAAGCGAGCACCTCTGCTCCGGGACGATGCATCCCCGGCGCGGAGGTCTCTTGGCGCGCAACGCCCGATGTGTTGTCCGATGACGCCAGCGCAGGGGGCCTGACGACCCGCTCCGCTCCCCTCACCCGAAGTCCACCCACGGCGACGACCGCCGCACCGCCCCCTCCGTGCCCATCCCCCACTCCGCCAGCTCCGCCTCCGTCGCGCCCGCCACCGTCACCCTCAGCCCCGCCCCGTCGCACTCCGCGCGCGCCACCCACCGCGCCTCGTCGGCGTCGTGCGCCCACCACGTCACGGCCCTCCCCGCGTCCATCACCCGGGCCTGGTGCGCCGTCGCCCGGGCGCCCGACCACACCGGCCCGCTGCCCGCCCTGGCGTAGCTCCGCCCCGCCCCCGCCCTCGCCGTCAGCCGGGCCAGCAGCGCCCGCTGCTCCGCCGCGTCCTCCACGCTCAGCGAGCGCCCCCACCACCACCCGCCCTCCCCCGAGCCCTCGTCGACCACGCTCACGGTCAGCACCCGCGAGCTCTCCACCTCGTCGACCACCAGCGTCAGCCGCAGCTCCGCCTCGCCAGCGCGCACCGCGACGCCCAGCGCCTCGGCCACCAGCACGCCATCCAACCCCTCGCCCGCCTTCCACCCCACGGTCGGCGACGAGAGCCCTCTCCTCCCGCGAAACATCCCCGCGCCGCCCCACGCGTCCCACCCCGGCGGAACCTTCGTGGCCGACCGCAGCCTGGCGCCCACCACGGTCACCAGGCCCCGGTCGACGGCCTCGCCCGAGGCGCGCAGCGACACCTCGTGCTCGCCGGGAGCGCACGGCCTCCAGAGCGAGAGGCCGCGCAGCTCGGAGCCGGCGATCACACCGCGTCGGGGCCCACGATGTGGCCCGCGATGGCGCTCGCCGCGATGACGTACGGCGACGCGAGGTACACCTTCCCAGGGCCCGACCGCCCGGGGAAGTTGCGGTTGATGGCGCTCACGGTCACCTCGTCGGCCCGCTCGCTCACCCCGGGGCCGGCCTTGATGCACGCCCCGCACGACGGGTTGATGAGCTCCGCGCCCGCGCGCTGAAACACCTCGATGTACCCCTTCGCCTCGGCGTACTCGCGGATGTCCTGCGAGCCGAACTGGATGAACAGCCGCACCCCCGGCGCCACCTTGCGCCCCTGCGCCACCGCGCGGGAGAGCACCGAGGCGTACATGTCCATGTCGGCCTTCTTGCCGCCGGTGCAGCTGCCGCCGTAGGCCACGTCGATCTTTACCTCCCCCGGTAAGGCCGAGAGCGCCACGCCGTTGCGAGGATCGCCCGGCGTCGCGACCATCACCCCGAGCGCGTCGAGGTCGATGTCGAAGCGGTGCGCGTACGCGGCCCCCTCGTCGGCCCCTCACGATGCGCGCCCGCACCTCGTCGGCACTCATCCCCCGCTTCTGCGCGAGGTAGTCGACCACCAGCTCGTCGGCCTCGATGATGCCGGTGAAGCCGCCCGCCTCGACGGACATGTTGGTGAGCGTGGCGCGCTCGTCCAAAGGCAGGGCGCGCGTGCCCGGGCCCGCGAACTCCAGCACCTTGCCGATGCCCCGGCCGTCCTTGAAGTACTCCTGCGAGAGCAGGTGGAGCATCACGTCCTTGGCCGACACCCCCGGGCGGAGCGAGCCCGTGAGGTTCACCAGCACGCTCTCCGGGACGCGCACCCGCACGTCGCGGGTGAACCACGCGTTGGCCATGTCGGTGCTGCCCACCCCGAAGGCGAAGCACCCGAGGGCGCCCGCCATGCAGGTGTGAGAGTCGGTGCCCGTCACCACCTGGCCGGGCAGGGCGATGTCCTCGATGACGGCGTTGTGGCAGATGGCCTGCGACCCGCGGCCGACCTTGTTCTGCACCTCGCCGTAGTGCCTCACGCCCTGCGACTTCGAGAAGTCCTCCTGCACCACCGCGAGGCGGTGGGCGACCTCCCTCAGGCCCATCTTCTTGTGGGCCTCGCTCATCACGTCGTCGAGGAAGGTCAGGTGGTCGCGGAAGGTGTAGACGCTCGCCGGGTCGGTCACCCGCGCGTCGTCGCCGAAGGCCCCGCGGAAGAGCGCGTCGGCCATCGGCGTCACGTACTCGTGGGAGAAGCGCACGTCCGCTCGGACGAAGAGCGCGTCGCCCGGTGCGAGCGCGGGCACGCCGAGCCGGTCGTTCTTCAGGTCGACCACGGCGTGCGCGGCGAGGATCTTCTCCGCCAGCGTCATGGCCCTCGGCGCCGTGGTGATGGCCGGCGGGGTGCGCTCTCCCGCCATGCGCAGCTTGGAGTACTCGAAGAGTCCGCCCGCCCTGACGATGTCCGCGGAGATGTCGTCGAGCCCCCGGGTGAACTCCTCCAGGGGGATGGCCTCGCCTCGGGCGATGCGCTCGACCAGCCCGAAGTCGGTGCTGGTGAGCAGCCCGATGTTCTGGGCGTTCTGGCTGTAGATCTTCTCGATGTTGCGAGCGATCACCAGCCCGACGCCCGACTTCAGCTCGGAGTACGGAGCCGTCTCTCGCGAGCTGCCGCAGCCCTTGGAGCGGCCCGACACGATCACCGAGAACCCGCCGTTCTTGATGTCGTTGCGCTGCACCCGGTTGCCGCGCAGGCCCACCAGGCAGTACTCCGCGAGCGTCTCGTCGTAGTAGTAGCAGACCCACCCGGGGGTGATCTCGTCGGTGGAGATGTTGTCGATGAGCGGGCGCTCAGGGTCCCACGAGAGCTCGGCCCCCTGGAGCTGCTGCGTGAGCAGCTCGGGGTCTTCGGTGAGAAACAGGGTGCGCCCTGGGAACCGTACGCTGTCTTCGCGCGCCATCACCGACCATACCTTTCGAGAAGTGCTTCCGCCGTAAGGGACGCGCACCATAGGCGACGGTCTCTGGCCCGCGCAACGCCGCATCGGCGCCTACAGCGTCGACTGGAAGCGCGCCACGTCCCGCCCCGCAGGGAGGGTCATCAGCTCGGCGAGGCCCTGCTCGCACGAGAGCCCCTCGTAGAGCACCCGGTAGACCGCATCGAGCAGCGGGGCCTCGACGTGGTGCCTGCGCGCCAGGTCGCGGGCGGCCACGGCGGCGTGTACCCCCTCCGCCACCATCCCCAGCTTCGACAGGATCTCCGGCAGCCGCTCTCCCTTCGCCAGGGCCACCCCGACGCGGTGGTTGCGGGAGAGCGGGCTGGCGCAGGTCACCATCAGGTCGCCGATGCCCGCGAGGCCCGCCAGGGTGAGGGGCGCGGCCCCCATGGTCACCGCCAGCCGGGTGATCTCCGCGAGGCCTCGGGTGACCAGCAGCGACCTGGCGTTCTCCCCGACGTCCATCTCCGTGGCGATGCCCGCCGCGATGGCGACCACGTTCTTGAAGGCGCTGGAGAGCTCGACGCCGGTCACGTCGTCCCCGGCGAAGACCATCATCCGGGGGCACGAGAGGGCCCTGCGACCCAGCTCGACGACGTGAGGGAAGCGCGACGCGACCACCGTTCCCGCGGGCTTCTTGCGGGCGATCTCCGCGGCGATGTTGGGCCCCGAGATCACCCCGATCTGCCGGGCGCAGGTCTCCTGCGACAGGATCTCCGTCATCCGGACGTTGCTCTCCCGCTCGAGGCCCTTGGTGGCGTGCAGCACCACCTGCTCGGGGGCGAGCACGTCGCCGAGCGCCGAAGACACCTCGCGGAAGCCCTGCGAGGGGATCACCACCACGACCAGCTCGGCGCCTCGCACGGCCTCGCCGAGCTCGCTCGTCGCGGTCACCCCCTCGGCGATGCGCAGCCCTGGCACCGCGCCCTCGTTGGTGTGGCGCGCGTTGATCTCCTCGCGCTGCTCGGGCTGTCGCGTCCAGAGGCGCACCGCGTGGCCGTTGGAGGCGATGAGGTCGGCGAGGGTGGTGCCCCAGTTGCCGGCCCCGAGCACGGCGATCATCGCGGCCCCGCTGCGGGGCAGAGCCTCGGCGCGCCGAGCAGGCCGTAGCCCTCCAGGCGGTTGCGGTAGAAGAACAGCAGGTCGGCGTCGAGCACCACGAGCTGCGCGCCCCGCCGCTCGACCACCGGGGTCGCGTGGTAGGCGCCGAGGCCGCGCAGCCCGCGGGCCACGACGTCGCGCCCGTCGGTCGTCCGTAGGCCGTCGCCCAGCTGGATGCGGCCCGCGCGCTCCAGCGCCTGGAGCTCGGCCACCAGGCCGTCGACCGCGGCCTCGACGCGCGCCGTGTCGACCGGCGTGTCGGCGCCGATGGCGCGCAGCAGGCGGTACAGGTCGGGCTGGGCGAGGTCGCGGCGCAGCACGTCGAGCAGCGCGAAGGCCAGCACGCTGGTGGGCAGGGCGACGCTGTCCCGCCGCCAGGCCTCGACGAGGCGTCGGCCGAGCGCCCGGGTGTACTCGGCGTCGCGGGCGGGGTCTTCGATCACCGCGCCGTCGCGGAGCAGGTAGCGCTGCGGGTCGAGGGGGCGCCCGCGGGGGTCAGGCGAGGTCGCCCTGCCGACGTCGACGTCGTCGCCGAAGGGGTCGAGCGCGCGGCCGATGCGCACGTGCACCCGCAGGTCGAGCCCCGCGATGCCGCGGAGGAAGTCCACCAGCGCTGCGCCCGGCGGAACTCGTCGTCGACCACGACGTAGGGGGACTTGCCGGTCTCCTGGAGGAAGCTGCGCGCGCCCAGCGAGGCGCCGCCTCCAGCACCAGCGGGTGCGAGAGATGGTGCACGGCACGACGGGAAGACCCGCGCGGCGCTCCCGCCCGCAGGCGGGTTGCGGCGGTACGCGCGAGCCCGGCGCCCAGGCTCCCCCCAGCTTGACCCGCGACTCGATCTCCCCCGAGCGGCTGCGCGTGCCCGCCAGGGAAGAAGAGGTTGTGGCGCCGCCCTCCAGGGCCACCGTCGCGTACTCCTTCCGGGGGTCTCGCGGTAGAGGGGTCGGTCTTGCGGCGGTCGACCGTGTACGCCCCGAGGTTGTGCATGAAGAAGCTGGTGAGGGGTTGGAGAGGTTGAGCCCCGCGCCGTAGAGGAAGGGCGGGAGCTTCATCCGGTAGATGGCGTACCCGATGAGCAGCGAGTCGAGGTTGGACGAGTGCGTCGGCGCCAGGATGACCGTGCCGAGGGCGGCGACCCCCTGGAGGCCCTTCACCTCGCCCTCGAGCAGCAGGTGCTCGTCGAGCTGGCTCGCGCCGCGCAGCTCGCCCAGCAGGGCCGATGGGGAGAAGCGCTGCATGAGGCCGGAGAGGGCGTACGGGAGCACGCGTGTGGCGAAGCGGTACACCCGAGGGTCGAAGTGCCCGGTGATCTCGCCGACGTAGCGCGCGACGATCTCCCGCACGAGGGCCCGCTGGCGCGCGGGCGTGGCGTGGGGGAGGTCACGGCGCACCCGCGCATGGAATGCGCCGTCGGCGCGCGACCGTTCGTCATCGGGCGCGCCCTGGAGGCGTCGGCGCTCGTGGTAGAGGGTCTCGTTGATGACGGCGCCGAGGCCGCGCCCCCCGTCGACGCTCGCGTCCGCGAGGATGCGCTCGACCTTCCGGGCGATCACCTCGCTCGCGATCTGCGCCTCGTCCCATCCGGTTCCAGGCTGCGTGGGGCTCCGTCGGACGCAATCCGCGAAGGCCAGCGCGTTGTCGTAGGGTGCCCGCGCGATGCGCGCCCCGTCACCGAACCCTCGCTGCGCAAGGCGCTCTGCGACGCCGGGCGGGTGCTGTACGAGCGCGGGCTCATCGGCCCGACGGACGGCAACCTCTCGGCGCGGGTGGGCGACGGGCGGCTGCTGTGCACGCCGTCGGGGGTGCACAAGGGCGCGCTGCGCGAGGGCGACCTGGTGCTGCTCGACCTCGACGGGCGTGTCATCCGCGGGGGGAGGGCCTCGACGGAGCTGAAGCTGCACCTCGCGCTGTACGCGCAGCGGCCGGGGCTCGCGTGCGTGGTGCACGCGCACCCGCCGAGCGCGGTGGGGCTCACGGTGGCGGGCTGGGGGCTCGACCCGCCGGTGGTGCCGGAGATCTTGTTTGCGATGGGGCGGGTGCCGACGGTGCCGTACGCGTCGCCGACCACGTCGGACGTGCCCGACGCGGTGGCGGCGGTGGTGGCCGCCGGGTGCGAGGCCTTCATGCTGGCGCGGCACGGCAGCGTGGTGATGTGCGACGACCCGATGACGGGGGTGCTGCGCACGGAGATCATCGAGCACACGGCGAAGATCACCATCGCGGCGCGCTCGGCGGGGTCGGCGACGCCGCTGCCGGAGGACGAGATCCGGCGGCTGCTGGCGCTCGCGGGGCGGTAGCGGAAGGGGCTTCCAGGCGCCGGGGCGGAGCGGTAGCGTGGGGCGGGTCGCGAGTCGTGAGTTGCGACGCGACGCGGGAGAAGCGCCATGGGATTGTTCGATGCGTTCGGAGTGGGCGGTGGGAACCTGTCGATCGAGATGCAGTTCGCGCAGGCGCAGGCGGGCGGCGGGCTCCAGGGGACGGTGGTCTTCCAGGCCGGGAAGCGGGCGCAGCAGATCACCAACGTGACGGTGAAGGTGACCTGCACCACGCAGGAGAAGGGCCCCAACGGGGTGCAGCAGCGCTCGCAGGACGTGGTGGGTCCACTGCAGGTGGCGGGCGCCTTCCAGACGCAGCCCGGGCAGCGGTACACGATGCCCTTCCAGGCGATGCTGCCGGCGGGGTTGTTCTCGACGACGCAGGGCGCCGTCTCGTACCGGGTGGTCGCCAACGCCGACATCGACGGCGAGGTCGACCCGGGCGCCGGGATGGACCTCCACGTGAGCGGCGCGCCCTTCATGGGACAGGGCATGATGCCCATGGGCGGTCCGGGCATGATGCCGATGGGCGGTCAGCAGATGGGCTACGGCGCGGGCGATCCCTACGCGAAGGGCGACCCCTATGCGAAGGGCGGCGACCCCTACGGCAAGGGCGACCCCTATGCGAAGGGCGACCCCTACGCGAAGGGCGACCCCTACGCGAAGGGCGGCGATCCCTACGGCAAGGGTGATCCCTACGCCAAGGGTGGTGGTGACCCCTACGCCCAGGGCGGTGGTGACCCCTACGCCAAGGGCGGCGGTGATCCTACGCCCAGGGAATGGGCGGCGGGTTCGCTCCGGGGCAGCACTGCCTCGCGCAGTGGACCGACGGGCAGTACTACGGGGTGACCGTGGTGCAGGCCGCCAACGGGATGTTCATGGTGCAGTGGGACGACGGCACGCCGGCGTCGTGGGTACGCGGCGACCAGATCGCGCAGGGTTAGTCCCTTCCAGCCAGGCGGCGCCCGCCGCCGCTCACCCGCCGCCGCGGCACCGCAGCCAGCGCCGCGACGAGCTCGTCGTGCACCGCCCGTTGCTCGCCGCGAGCCATCCCTCGCGGAAGTCCATCACCCCGCCGTCGAGGGCCGTGACCGAGCCGCCCGCTTCGGTCACCAGCAGGGCGCCGGCGGCGGGTCCCAGGGCTTGAGGAGCGCTCCCAGTAGCCGTCGAAGGTGCCGTCGGCCGTGAAGCACAGGTCGAGCGAGGCGGCCCCGCAGCGACGAACGCCCCGCGAGCGCCGGGTGAGGGCCGCGAACTCCGCGAAGTTGTCGAGGGGGTTGGTGGCGTTGTCGTAGGGGAAGCCCGTCGCCAGCAGCGCCCGGTCGAGGGAGGCCGTGGCGCTTACCTGGCAGGGTATTCCGTTGCGGTACGCGCCGTGGCCGCGCGCGCCGTGCCACGCCAGGCCGAGGGCGGGCGCGACCACCGCGCCGGCGAGCAGCGTGGGCCCCGCCGCGAGCCCGATGGACACCGCGAAGAGGGGTAGGCCGTGGACGAAGTTGGTGGTGCCATCGAGGGGGTCGGCCCAGAGCGCGAGGCCGTCGGGGGCGGCGCCGGTGCTGCTCTCCTCGGCCACGAGGGTGACGCCGGGGAAGGCCCGCGCGAGGGCGGCGCGGAGGCGGTCCTCGCTGGCGCGGTCCCAGCGGGTGACCAGGTCGATGGGGCCCTTGTGCTCCACCTCGACCGGGCGGCGGTAGCCCTCCATCAAGACGGCGGCGGCCTCGCGGGCCGCGGCCAGCAGCGCGTCTGCGTCGGCGAGGGTCACATCCATGGGCGCCGCGCGGTCCTACCACGCCGTGCGCATGGCGGGACCGCCCCCGCGCCGCTACCATCGCCCAACCCCCACCGATGCGCCGCACGAACTCCCACTCGACGCTGCTGGCCTTCGCGGCGATCGGGGTCTTCGCGTACGGGGTCGAGCACTGGCGCCGCCGCACGGCCGCGCGCCCGGTCGCAGCGAGCGAGCGCTTCGCGGCCCTGGGACTGTGCCTCGTCGGGCCCGACGGGGCGCGCCGGGTCGACCACGTCGACGAGACCCGCCAGCGCCTGCGCCGCCTCGCGATGGACACCTCCCTCACCCCGTCGTCCACCTGGATCGACGACTGCCTCCCGCTCGCCCGCGCGCTGACGGTGGAGGGCGCCGCGGTCGACGTCACGGGCCGGCCCGGCGCGGCCCGCACCCAGGTGGCCCGCCGCGCGCGCGAGCTCACCCGCGCCATGTCGCGCGTGGGCCTCGTGTGGCAGGTGCGGGCGGGCGACGCGGAGACCGACCTCGACCTGGTGGCCGAGCTGCTCGCGCGCACCGCCGCGGAGATCGACCTCGCCACCGGGGGGGCGATGGTCTTCGAGTCGAAGGGCCGGCGCGCCCCGGCGGTGACCCCGATGCCCTCGCCGGTGACCGTCGACCTGCCGGGGCTCTTCCCGCTGCCGCTCGGGAGCCCGCGGCGCTTCCTCGTGGGCACCCCCGCCCCGGCGATCTCGGCGGTGTCCCTGGGGCTCGGCGCTCCTACGGTGGTGGTGCGGGCGCGCGACGAGGCGCGGGTGTGGTCGCTGGGCCCGTCGGGGCTGGTGCGGGTGCTGCCCGAAGACGGCCGCGGGGACGGGCTCTCGCCGGTGCTGCTCGACGGGGTCGACGCGGCGCTCGGGGTGGCCCGCATCGCGGCGCCGCCCGCGGGGGTCGACCCGACGGGGGTGCAGCTCGACGGGGTCGTGCGCGACGGGGTGTTCTGGCTGGGCGAGGCCGTGCGGGGGCAGGGGCCGGTGCTGGCGCGCCTCCCGGTGGCGGGCCGCGAGCCGGCCACGGCGGTGCGGCTCTTACAAGACTCGGTAAGCTCCACGGCGGACGAGCGGGTCGCGGTGGGCGAAGGCACCGCGGCGGTCTTCGCGGCGTACACGGCGCCCGACGGCGACGGGGCGGCGGTGCGCGTGGTGCCGGGCGACGGGCGGCGCGCGGGCGGCGGTGCGCTGCCGGTGGCGGTCCCCGACGCGTGGCGCACCCGCGACCGGCGGCCGGGGCTCACGATGTGCCGCTCCGGCGCGACGCTCTGGCTGGCCGTGACGGGGCGCGACCAGTGGCGCCTCGCGACGATCGACGGCGCCGCGGCGACGGAGGTGTGGAGCGCGCGGCCGGGCCCCGGGCGGCGCTTCGACGAGGCGGCGACGCTGCGCTGCGATGCGGGGGGGCTGCTGCTGCACGGCCGCGAGCGCCCGCGGTCGAGCCCGGTGGTGTGGTGCGGCGCGCGGGGGTGCGGGTCCGCCGAGGCGCCGGCGACGCCGCAGCCGGTCGACCTGCCGGTGTACGTGACGCCGACGGCGGCGGGCGGGCGGCGGATGCACCCCGAGTGGCCGCAGCGCTTCGCGCGCACGGCGCACGGCACGCTGCTGAGCGCGCGGGCGAGCGGGACGATCGTGGGCGTCCAGCGCCGCGGGGCGGGCGACGGGGCGTGGGGCGACGAGCGGGTGCTGCTCGACGCCGCGGCGGCGCAGCACGGGGCGCTGGTGCAGGGGGTGGAGCTGTACAGCGACGCGACGCGGGTGCTGCTGGCGGTCACGACCGCGGGGGGGCTGCACCTTCTGGAGACGCGCGACGAGGGGCGGAGCTGGCACGGCCCCACCGAGTGAGCGCCGCGAGGGCCGCGAGCGCGAGGCCCGCCGGCCAGGGCGCGCGGCCCCTGCGCGGCGACGTCGCGCAGGAGATGCCTCCCCCGCGGAAGGTGAGCAGCCCGGGGTCGGGCTCGCAGGCCCCGACGCTGCGCGGGGGGTAGATGGCGCAGAGCCCGGCGCGGTCGTCGGCGGTGGGCACGCGCCGCTGCTCGCCGCGGCCCGCGGAGTACCACATCACGGCGGTGCGCTCGGCGGAGTGGGCGAGGCCCTGGGTGTGCCCGAGCTCGTGGGTGACGATGGTGGGGAGGTCGGCCGCGTTGGGGCGCCCGTCGGTGGCGAACACGAAGCCGCGCGGGTTGGCGTCGGTGCGGAGGTTGAGCTCGGTGTCGGCGTCGAGGATGCGCGCGCTCGCGGAGGTGAAGGTGACGATGGTGATGGCCGCGGCGTCGGGGGCGTGGAAGGCGTCGTCGCCCCAGCGGGGGCGGAAGGTGACGGTGTTGGAGTTGGGCGCGCCCTCGAAGTAGCCCACCGGGGTGACGAGGTCGTCGAGGACGGTGAGCGAGAAGGCCGCGGGGAGGGTGCTGCCCGGACAGGGCGACGACCAGGCGCGCGCGGCGTCGACGACGTGGCCGTGGAAGGCGCCGGCGGTGAGGGCGTCGGGGAGCACCCGCGGGTCGACGCGGAGGCCGATGCACGCGCGCCCCCAGGAGATGGGGGTGCCGCAGGTGGGGCAGGCCGTGGGGTCGGGCTGCGCGCCGCAGGTGGTGGTGCGGCAGTAGGCGCGCGGTCATCGGGAGAGGGAGAGGAGAGGGAGAAGAGGGAGGCCGCGAGGGGGTGGGCGCATGGGAGGGACTCGGCGCGCGTCAGCGGGGGAGGGCGCGGACGAGGGCGGCGAAGCGCTCGACGGCGAGGCCCGCGGCGGGGATCTCCTGGAGCCCGGAGCTCGCGGTGGCAACGGGGGCGCGGGGGTCGGGCACGAGGGTGACCTCGGCGGCGGAGGGGGGGCGCACGACGGGGGAGCGGGTGTCCGGGTCGAGCGCGACGGGGAGCTGCCCGAGGCACAGGTCGAAGACGGTGTACGCGCCGTCGGGCAGGCGGCGCAGGAGCACGATCCAGGTGCCGTTGGGGGCGAAGGCGGGCGCGCCGGGGAGGTGCTGGGTGACCGCCCCGACGGTGCCGCCGGGGAGCCGGAGCGTGAGCGGGCCGACGGCGAGCTCGCCGCGCAGGGCCTCGAGCACGGAGACGTCGAGCTCGGTGACGATGCGCCCTTCGACCCAGCGGGCGCGGGCGACGAGCGCGGCGGGGGTGGTGACCAGCGCGACGGCGTCGGCCTCGCGGATCATCGCGTCGAGGGGGCGCGCGACGAGGGTGGTGCCCGACGCCGCGGGCGCGAGGCCCAGGGTGATGGCGAGGGCGAGCAGCGGGGCGCGGCGGTTGGGGGAGGGCATTGGGTTCGGTGGGGGTTCCAAGCTCCCGGGTGCGAAGGGGGCTCTGGACGGTGTAGGGCCGCGCGGGTGCGCCGGGTACGGGGGTTAGCACACCACCGGGGCGGACCTTCGTACAACCCTCCCTCGTGGGCGTTGACATGGACCGTGCGTTGGGACTAACCCCTTTCGCCATGCGACGTTTTCACACGGGGTTCCTGGTCGCGGCACTCGCGCTCGGGCAGACAGGGTGCCTTGCCAAGCTGGCCGCGAATTCCACCGCGCGCATCATGAACCAGGCGGCGCCTGCGATGCAGGCGTTCACCGACCCGGCGACGGCCGAGGCCGCGCTGCCGTACTCCATCACGCAGATGGAGGGTCTGCTGCTGGTGATCCCGCAGAACCAGCTGCTGCGCGGCAACCTGATGCGCGCGCTGGGCTCCTTCGGCTTCGCCTTCCTCGAAGACCGCATGGAGGAGGCCGAGGTCGCCGACGACGAGGCGCGCATCGAGTACTACCGCAACCGCGCCACCCTGGCGTACCTCCGCGGCAAGCAGGTGGGCTTCGAGGCGCTCACCCTCGAAGAAGACGGCGACGGCGGCGCGGCCGGGGCCTACGGCCGCGGCATCGACGCGTGGCGCTCGTACCTCCAGCAGTTCGACGACCAGGAGCAGGCCGGGATGGTCTTCTGGCTCGGCTACAACTGGGCGCGGCATCAGCCTGAACAAGGAAGACCCTGATGTGCTGGCCGACCTGCCCTTCGCCATCGCCTGCTTCGAGCGGGTGTTCGCGCTCGACCCGACCTTCAACAACCACGCGCCGTACGTCGCGATGGGCTCGTACTACGCCCGCACGTCGGCCTCCCTCGGCGGCGACCCGGTGCGGGCGCGCGAGATGTTCGAGACGGCCATCGCGCGCACCGGCGGCAACTTCCTCACGTACAAGGTCATGATGGCCCGGGTGTACGCGGTGATGGTGCAAGACCGCGCGCTCTACACCCGCCTCCTCCAGGAGGTCATCGACGCGGGCGACGTGATGCCCGAGCAGCGCCTCGCCAACCAGATCGCCAAGCGCCGCGCTCGTCGCTACCTCGCGCAGGTCGACGACCTCATCGCCCCCGCCGATGACACGGCGCCCGCGGGCGACGCTCCCGCGGGTGACGCCCCCGCCCCGGCGGCCGACGCTCCCGCCCCGGCGGCCGACGCTCCCGCTCCCGCTCCCGCTCCCGCTCCCCCCGCCAGTGAATCAACGTCCCACCGGGCGACGTCTCGGCGGGAACCACAAATCCTTCTCAGGAGTGACACTCACCATGAAGCGCTATCGGTTGGCTCTATTGGCGGTCGGTTTCGGCGCCTTCGGCGCGCTCTTCGCTGGCCGCGCGGTCGAGGCGCAGCCCGCGCCCGCGCCTGCGGCGACCCGCACCCTCTCGCTCGCCACGCTGGCCCCCGCGGGCTCGACGTGGATGCGCGTGCTCGAGGCGTGGAACCGTGAGCTCCGCCGCCGCACCAACAAGGCCCTGTCGCTGCGCATCTACCCCGGCGGCGTGCAGGGCGACGAGTCCGAGGTGGTGCGCAAGATCCGCGCGGGCCGCCTCGACGCGGGCTCGGTCACCGCGGTGGGCCTCGCGCAGGTGCACCGCCCCGCGCTGGTGTTCCAGATGCCCGGGATGTTCTGGTCCAACGCGCAGCTCGACGCGGCGCGGGTCGGCACCAACGCCGACATCGTCCAGGCCTTCGACTCCGCGGGCTACGCGTTCATGGGCTGGGCCAACGTGGGCTTCGGCCGCATCTTCTCGCGCGTCCCGGTGCGCACGCCGGCCGACATGCGCGGCACGCACCCGTACGTCTGGCGCGACGACCTGGTGATGCCGAGCTTCTACACCGAGCTCGGCGTGAGCCCCGTGGCGATGCAGCTCCCCGAGGTGCTCACCGCCCTCCAGACCAACCGGGTCGACTCGTTCATCACCTCGCCGGTCGCGGCGGTGTCGCTGCAGTGGACGACGCGCGCCACGCACATGCTCGACATGCCCACCAACGTCATCGTGGGCGCGACCATCTTCGGCAAGCGGCAGATCAACTCGCTCCCGGCCGACCAGCAGGTGATCCTGCGCGAGACGGCCACGCAGTTCCACCAGCTGCTCATCCAGAACCTGCGGCGCGACGAGGCCGCGGCGGTGCGCTCCATCGGCACCCGCGGCATCACCGTCGCCACCATCGGCGCCACCGAGCGCGCCCAGTGGAACGAGGTCTTCACCCGCACCCGCGCCCGCCTCGTGGGCCGCATCGCCGACGCGGCGTTCATCAACCGCGTGCAGGGCCTCGCGCGCTGATCGTCCGCTCCTCCCTCCGCCTCTCTCCTCCTTTCCCCCTTCTCCCTGTTCGCTCCTCCCGCTGGCATCGGCGCCGGGCACCTCGAGGCCCACGTCGATCATCGGGGCGCAGTGCCGCGGGAAGGCTTGCCACTCCGCGGGGCCGTCATGATAGACAGGTCAACCCTGCGACGCGTCGCGCGGCGCTGTTTGAGCCCCCTGACAGGTCCTTCCTCATGGCGACAAACCAGAACTCTCCCGATGACAATGGCACCGAGACCCCGGGCAACACCTCGGACACCCCGGAGACCGCCGCCAGCACCAGCCCCACCCAGAGCCGCCCGCCTCCCCCGGCGGAGTCCGTGAGCCCCCCGCCCCTGGGCCAGCGTCCCGCCGCCCCCGGTCGACCCCGTCGCGGTGGTCACCGCCGAGCGCGACAAGCTGAAAGACCAGCTGCTGCGCACCCTCGCGGACTTCGACAACTACCGCAAGCGCAGCAAGCGCGACGAGCAGGACGCGAAGCACCGCGGCCGCGAAGACGTGCTGCGCGAGCTGCTGCCGGTGTTCGACAACCTCGAGCGCGCGGCCACGTACGCCAAGACCGGGGCCGACACCAAGGCCATCGCCGAGGGCGTCGTGATGGTGCTCAAGCTCTTCGACGACACCATCGGCCGCCTCGGGGGCCAGCGCCTGCGGCCCGTCGGGCAGCCCTTCGACCCGAACGTCCACGAGGCCATCCAGCAGGTGGAGAGCGCCGAGCACGCCGCGGGCATCGTGGCGATCGAGCTCGTGCCGGGCTACCAGCTCGGCGAGCGGCTGCTGCGGCCGGCGATGGTGGCGGTGTCGAAGGGCGCGCCCGCGCCCGCGCCGTCCAGCGACGACGACTCCAACGCCAACTGATCGGGAGGGGACCTAGCTCATGGGCAGGATCGTCGGCATCGACCTGGGGACCACCAATCCCTGCGTGGCCATCGTGGAGAGCGGCGCGCCGGTGGTGATCCCCAACGCCGAGGGGGCGCGCACCACGCCCTCGGTGGTGGGCTTCTCCGGCGGCAGCGAGCGGCTGGTGGGCCAGGTGGCCAAGCGCCAGGCCGTGCAGAACCCCGAGAACACGGTGGTCTCGATCAAGCGCGTGATGGGGCGCTCGTTCGACTCCGACGAGGCGCGCAAGCAGGCCTCGCGCGTGGCCTACAAGATCGTCCCGTCGCCCAACGGCGACGCCTGGGCGGAGGTCATGGGCCGGCAGATGTCGCCGCCCGAGATCAGCGCCGCGATCCTCGCGACGATGAAGAGCATCGCGGAGGCGTACCTCGGCGAGCCCGTCACCGACGCGGTGATCACGGTGCCCGCGTACTTCGACGACGCGCAGCGCCAGGCCACCAAGGACGCGGGGGCCATCGCCGGCCTCGACGTCATCCGGATCATCAACGAGCCCACCGCCGCGGCGCTCGCGTACGGCCTCGACCGCAACGCCGAAGAGCGCATCGCCGTGTACGACCTCGGCGGCGGCACCTTCGACATCTCCATCCTGGAGATCGAAAAGGGCATTTTCCGCGTGGTGTCCACCAACGGCGACACCTTCCTCGGCGGCGACGACTTCGACGAGCGCATCATCGAGCTGCTCGTCGGCGATTTCCAGAAGGAGCACGGCATCGACCTGCGGGGCAACCGCCTCGCCCTCCAGCGCATGCGCGAGGCGGCCGAGAAGGCCAAGCACGAGCTGTCGTCGTCGCTGGAGACGGAGGTCAACCTCCCGTTCATCGCGTCGACCTCGTCGGGCCCCGCCCACGTGCTGCGCACGCTCAAGCGCCAGGAGCTCGAGCGGCTCGTCGAAGACCCTCGTCGAGCTGACCCTCGAGCCCTGCGCCCGCGCCCTCAACGACGCGCGCCTCGGCGTGCAGGACATCCACCAGGTGGTGATGGTCGGCGGCATGACCCGCATGCCCCTGGTGCAGAAGCGCGTGGCGGAGTTCTTCCAGCGCGCGCCGCACAAGGGCCTGTCGCCCGACGAGGTGGTCGCCATCGGCGCCGCGGTGCAGGCGGCCTCCATCCGCGGCGAGCTGGAGAGCGTGCTGCTGCTCGACGTGACCCCGCTGTCCCTCGGCGTCGAGACCGCCGGCGGCGTGATGACCCCGCTCATCCCGCGCAACACCACCATCCCCACGCGCCGCAGCGAGACCTTCTCCACGTCGCTCGACAACCAGAGCTTCGTGCCCATCCACGTGCTCCAGGGCGAGCGCGAGATGGCCGTCGACAACCGCTCGCTCTACCACTTCGAGCTCACGGGCATCCCCCCGGCGCCGCGCGGCGTGCCGAAGGTCGAGGTGACCTTCGACATCGACGCCAACGGCATCCTCTCGGTGACCGCCACGGACATGGCCACCAAGAAGACCCGCGACGTGCGCATCGTCGCCGGCAGCGGGCTCTCGCAGCAGGACGTCGAGCGCCTCATCGAGGAGGCCGTCAACACCAAGCAGGAAGACCTCCTGCGCCGCGAGTACGCCGAGCTGCGCAGCAACGCCGAGGCGCTGCTGGTCACCTCGGAGAACGCCGCGCGCGAGTACGGCGAGGTGCTCGCCCCCGAGCTCCGCGACATCCTCGAGCAGGACCTCGTCAACCTCCGCGCGGCGCTCGACACCGGCGTCGACACCCAGAGCCTCCGGAGCTACCTGTCCGCCCTCGAGACCAGCGCCTACAAGATCGCCGAGTCGATGTACGGCTCCGCGGGCTGAGCGCCCCGCCTCTCCTCTCCTCCCCGCGAGCCCAGAGGCTCCCTTGACCGGGCGCGAGGTTCCACGCTACGGCCACTGGCCTGTGAGAGACCTCACCGCCGCGAGCTGGCTGGCCATCGTCGCGGGGCTCCTGCGCCTCGTGGGCGCCCCGCGTGAGGCGCAGGCCCAGGTGTCCGCGAGCCGCCGACGACCCACGTGGTCCAGCGCGGCGAGTCGCTGTCCATCATCGCCGCGATGCACCACGTGACGGTGACCCAGCTCGCCGAGCGCAACCACCTCCACGAGCCCTTACGCCCTCCGGCGCAACCAGTCGCTGCGCCTCCCCGGCAACGCCGTCGCCGCCGCCGCCCCCTGGTTCGCACCCCGCCGCCCCGCCGCCCCGCCGCGCCCGGAGACCATGACCGCCGTGCGCCCCGCCACCCTCTCGGCCGCCGCGCCCCGGGTGCCCATCTCCCGCGTCGCCGTGCTGCGCCGCCCGGTGGCCTGGCCCACCCGCCGCGGGGGCGCCCCGCCTGCGGCCGCTGGGGCTGCGCCCGCCGCCCCGGCATCGCCACCCTGGTGCGCCTCGCCACCAGCCAGCAGGTCACCGCCAACCTCCGCCGCCCCGGCCGCGGCGTGCTCGGCGTCATGCGCGGCCTCCTGCGCTCCACCGACGGCCGCACCCACAACATCGACCCGCGCCTCGTCCGGCAGCTGGCGCTCTTCAGCGACCACTTCGGCGGCCGCGTGCTCGAGGTCATCTCGGGCTTCCGCCCCATGCGCCGCGGGCAGTACACGGCGCACTCCAACCACAACGTCGGCCACGCCGTGGATTTCCGCGTGCGCGGCGTCCCCAACCACGTCGTGCGCGACTACTGCCGCACGCTGCCCAACACGGGCTGCGGGTTCTATCCGCGCTCGGTGTTCATCCACATGGACGTGCGCTCGTCGTCGGCCTACTGGGTCGACTGGTCGCGCCCGGGCGAGCGCCCGCGCTACGGCCGCGAGGGCCACCCCCCGGCCGACCCGCCCCGCCACAGCCCCGCCGCCGGGCGCGACGACACCATCGCCGCCATGCCCCCGCCGGGCGCCGACCCCGAGCTCGACGACGTCATCGCCGACCACCCCGCCGTGCGCGACGCCACGCCCGACCCCGCCGACGAGCGCGACGACCCGACGGAGCACAACCACCCCGCCGAGCACGGCCCCGCCGAGCCGCAGCCCGCCGTCCCACAGGGCGCCCCGCAACCCTGACATACCCTGTCCGATGATCCGTGCCCTGCGTTGCGCCGCCTGCGCGACGCGCATGGATCCGCGCCGTACATAGAAGAGACCGATGGCACGCACCAAGACCCCTCCCGCCCGCACCGCCCGCGCCCGCCGCAGCCCGAAGGAGACCCACGACGTCGTGGTGCTCTGGACGGCGCGGGCGATCGTTCACACCGACACGTTCAGGTACTTCCTCCACGACGACGGCGACGACCGCTCGCCGCTCGACGTCATCGGCCTCGCCCACCTGCGCGACGAGGGGGTCACGCCGACCCGGGCGAAGCGGGAGATCCGCGACCGGCTCGCCCTGCTGGAGAAGAGCGAGAGCACCCGCGAGGGGGTGCTCTTCCGCAACGTCGAGACCATGGGGCGGCTGCTGTCGCTCACCCGCGCCGAGCAGGAGGTGCTGGCCTTCGCCATCGTGCTCGACATCCAGAAGTCGCTCCAGGCGTGCTTCGAGCGGCTGGAGGGACTGTCCCTGCGCAAGCTGCACGAGCTGCTCGGGCAGGTGCTGGGGCTGCCCGAAAACGACGTGCGCGACGCCCTGCGGCGCTCGGCGCCGCTGGCCTCGACGGGGCTCGTGCGGGTCGCGGCCGACGTGCGCCGCACCTGGGACGACCCGTTCGAGGTGATGGACGGCCTCGAGAACATCCTGCTCGGCGGAGTACGAGCAGCCCGGAGTCCATCCTCGGGAACTTCTTTCGGCAGTCGCCCGCGGCGAAGCTCACGCTCGACGACTTCCCCCCGCCAGGGAGGACGTGGGCATCCTGGTGAGCTTCCTCCAGGGGGCGATCGAGAAGCAGGTGCCGGGGGTCAACGTGCTGCTGCACGGCCTGCCGGGCACTGGGAAGACCGAGCTCGCGCGCGCCATCGCGGCGCACCTGAAGGGCCAGCTCTACTCCCCTTCTTCGGGCGGCAGAAGCGCTCGGGCGATGACAAGGGGTGGACCAACCGGCTGCTCGAGGGAAACCCCGTGCCCACGCTGTGGTTGTCCAATGAAATCGGGCAGATGGACCCGGCGTTCCTCCGCCGCTTCGATTTCATCTTCGAGCTGCGCACGCCGCCGCTGGCGGTGCGCCGGCGCATCCTGGAGAAGCAGCTGGGCCCGCTGCCCGCGCGCCCGCGCGGACGCAGCGCATGGCCCACGACGAGCGGCTGACGCCCGCGCACATCGAGCGCGCGGTGCGGGTGGCGCGGCTCGCGGGGATCGAGAAGGCCGACGAGGTGGAGGCCACGCTGCGCGGGTGCTCCAGAACAGCCTCGCGGTGCAGTCGCCCGAGCGCCCCGCGGCGCCGGTCACCCCGGAGGTCTACGACCTGCGCTTCCTCAACGCCTCGGATGACCTGGGCAAGCTGGTCGAGACCCTGGAGCGCCGCGCGCGTGAGCAGGGCCCGCTGCACGGGTCCATCTGCCTCTACGGGCCGCCGGGCACGGGCAAGACGGCCTTCGCGCACCACCTCGCCGAGCGCCTCGGGCGACGGCTGCTGGTGAAGCGCGCGTCGGACATCCTCGGGCCCTTCGTGGGGCAGACCGAGGCCAACATCGCGGAGATGTTCCGCGAGGCCCGGGCCGAGTCGGCGGTGCTGCTGCTCGACGAGGCCGACAGCTTCTTTCAAGACCGCCGCGGGGCCTCGCAGCACTGGGAGGTCACGCAGGTGAACGAGCTGCTCGTGCAGATGGAGTCCTTCGACGGGCTCTTCGTGTGCTCGACCAACCTCTTCGAGCACCTCGACGAGGCCTCGCTGCGCCGCTTCACGCTCAAGATCAAGTTCGACCCGCTGCGCCCCGAGCAGCGCATGGCCCTCTTCGAGCGCACCCTCGAGGCGCTGGGTCAGGTGCTCCCGCCCGACGCGGCGGCCTCGACCCGCGCCGCGCTCGACCAGCTCGGCACCCTCACCCCCGGCGACTTCGCCACGGTGCGCCGGCAGGCCCTGCTGCTGGAGACCACCGTCGACGCCCGCGCCCTGCTCATCGCGCTCGAGCGCGAGTGCCGCAACAAGCCCAACGCGCAGCGCGCGCGGCTCGGGTTCAACTGACGACGGGCGCTCCCCGCCGCGACGGGTGAATCTCTGGCAGCCTTCCGGCAACGAGTCGAAGACTCGATGTCGAGGGGGAGCGCCAGGGAGCGACCATGTTGATGCGAAGCGGGGTGGTGGTCGTGGGTCTCTGCGCGGGCTGTGCCGTGACGCCGGGCGGCGAGTCGGCCGCGCCCGCGACGGCGACGGTGTTGACCCGCTCCGAGCCCTTCTCCCTGGCGGCTTCGCCGTCCGCGCCCGCGATCGCCCCCGAAGGCGACGGGGTGACGGTGCGATGGATGGGGGCGCAGGCGCTCTCGATCCCCGCGGAGAGCGCCGGGCTCGGGCCGGTGCTGGAGGCCCGCCGCGGCGCCGGGGGCGACGTGACGCTGGTGCACCGCGACGGCGTGGAGGAGCGCTGGACGGTGACCGCGGCGGGCGCCGAGCAGGCGTGGCGGTACCCGTCGCGGCCGGCGGGCGACCGGGTGGCGGTGACCGTGACCCTCGCGGGCGCGCGGCTCGACCACGAGGCCGACGACGGGCTGTGGCTGCGCGCGGCGACGGGCGAGCTGCTGCGGTACAGCCACGCGACGTGGGTCGACGCCGACGGACGGCGGACGGCGGTGCGGTCGCGCTGGGTCGACGGGCGCATCGCGGTGGAGGTGCCGGCGGAGGTGGTGGCGGCGTCGGCGTACCCCGCGACGCTCGACCCGACGCTCACGCCCGCGTTCGGGCTCGAGGCGCCGAGGAGTTCACCCCTCGGGACCCTCGGCAACGTGCAGATGGCCCGCACGCCGTCGGGGTGGCTGGTGTTCACGCCGATCCTCGCGACCTCGAGCGGCACGATCAACACCCCGCTGATCATGGTGCAGCGCCTCGACGCCAGCGGCGCCAGGGTGGAGGGGTCGTTTCGCCCGGTGTCCGCGACCAGCACGATCAACGGCAGCTTCCAGGTCGCGCCGAGCGGCGCCGGGGCGTGGATGGTCTGGCAGGCGGGCACGCGCGTCGTCGGCGTCCGGCTCGACGCGACCGGCAACGCCGTCGACCCCGCCGCGGTGCCGTTGCAGTCCGACCTGTCCCTGGTCGACCTCGCCTGCAACGCGTCGCAGTGCCTGCTGCTCGGCACGCGCGGCACGCAGATCGTGGTGTCGCGCTTCTCTCTCGCCGGGGCGCCGCTGGACCCGGCGCCGGTGGTCGTGGCGACGGTCGCGGGGTCCTACTCCTTCGGCCGGCGCCCGCTCGCGGTGCTGGACGACCGCTTCGTGGCGACCTGGAGCCAGGTGGCCGCGGGGTCGACCGCGGACGTGGTGCTCGCGCGCGTCGGGCTCGACGGGGTGGTGCAGGACCCGGGGGGCCGGGCGGTGACGGCCGCGGGCGCCGTGCGGGTCAGCCCCTCGCTGGCCTCCAACGGCAGCGGCCTCTTCCTGACCCTCCGCGCCGACGCGTCGGGGCCGCGCCCGGCGGGGCTCTACGCCCTCGCGCTCGATCGGGAGCTCGCCGCCGTCACCCCTCTCTCGGTGCTCCTCCCCCGCGAGATCGACACCTACGGCTCGTTCCCGCTCTGGGACGGCGCCCGCTGGCTGGTCGCGAGCATCACCTCGCTGGTGCGCTTCGCCGCGGACGGGACGCGCCTCGACGCGACGTCGCTCCCGATCTCGCAGGCCTCGAGCTCCACCCAGGGCGCGTTCGTGATCGACGGCGAGCAGGGCGGGCTGTTCGTGTTCCGCTCGGCCGTCAACCCGCCGAGCTACATGGGCGGCGTGGGCACGTCGAGCGCGGTGCAGCGCGTCGCGAGCGACGGCACCGTCACGGCGCCGCCCGCGCCGCTCTCCCTCGGGTACGTCGGGCAGATCGCCCCGTCGGTGGACAGCGACGGGACGGAGTTCGTGACCGCGTGGACCCCGTCCGGCAGCGCCATCACGCTGGCGCGCGTCTCCGCCGCCGGGGTGGTGCGCGACGTCCCCTCGGTGCCGCTCGCGACCGCCGCCGGGGTGGGCACGACCCTGCTGCTGGACGGCGCGACGGTGCGGGTGTTCGGCAACATCAGCGGCCTCGGTACGGGCCGGGTCGCCGTCGACCTCAACGCCCGCACGACCGGGCCGACGCTCCGGTTCACGTCGTCGGTCGGTCGGGCGACGGTGGTGCGCGGCAACGGCCAGCGGCTCCTGTTCCTCGGGGACTCGAGCGGCAACGCCGCGATCCATCGACTCGACGCGGCCGGGGAGCGCCTCGACCCGAACCCCATCCCGCTGCCGCCTTCGTACGCCCTGGCCGCCGACTTCGATGGCACCCGTTACCTGATGGCGTATGCCATCATCGGCGGAACGGTCTTCGTGCGGCGGCTCGACGCGAGCGGCGACTTCACCGAGGTCAGCCCACGCAACCTGAGCGTCCTGGGGCCCGTGACCATCGCCCTGCGCCTCGCGTTCGGCGGCAGCGTCCACCTGCTCGCCTGGATCGACGCCGCCCGCCAGGTTCGCGCGACGCGCCTCGGGCTCGACGGCGCGTTGCTCGACGCCACGCCCCTGCTGCTCGGCTCTGCGGAAGGGTTGGGGACGCCGGACGTCGCGCTCTCGTACAACGGCCGCAACTTCGTCGCGGTGTGGTCGAACAACACTGATCGCCGCCTGCGCGCAGCGCGGGTGTCCCTGGCGGGCGTGTCGCTCGACGCGACCCCGCTGGTGCTGACCGAGGAGCAGGCGCGTTCCGGAGCGCAATCGTGGTCTTCGGCGCGGCGTCGGACACCCGCGGCTCGACGCTCGTCGTCTACGACTCGTTCGCGCAAGAGCTGAGCACCACCATCGTGCGCGGCATCTTCTTGAGGGACGACGGCGTGGTGGTCCCGGACGCCGGGGTCGACGTGCCGCGTGACGTCCCCGTCGCGGTCGATGTCCCCGTCGCGGTCGATGTCCCCGTCGCGGTCGATGTCCCCGTCGCGGTCGATGTCCCCGTCGCGGTCGATGTCCCCGTCGCGGTCGACGTGCCCGTCGCGGTCGATGTCCCCGTCGAGGTCGATGCGTCGGTTGGCGACGTCGTCACACCGATCGACGCTTCGGTCGACGCGGGCATCGGTGACGACGCCGCGACCGACGCAGGCTCCCCCACCGACGTGGGCTCCCCTGTCGACGTGGGCTCCCCTGTCGACGTGGGCTCCCCCGTCGACGTGGGCTCCCCTGCCGACGCGGGCTCCCCCCGACGCGGGGACCGCCCCGCCTCCCGCCGACGACGGCGGCCTCTGCTCCGTGCAGGGCGGCGTCGGCTCCCGCGGCCCCATCGGGCTCCGCGGCTCATCCGCCCTCCTGCTCGGCGCCGCCGTACTGCTCCGTCGCCGTCGCCGGCGCTGACCCGCGGACCTCACCCCGCGCGCCGCACTTCGCCTACACTCCCGCGCACCCGCCATGACCATCACCGTCCGCGCCGACGTGCGCATCGCCCGACCCGTCGACGTCGTGTTCGAGCTCGCCGCCGGGCGCACGGCCAACCTCGCGCGCTTCTTCACCGGCCACAAACCCCTCATCCCGGGCATCCGCTCGGCGGCGCTCGTGGGCCGCGCCGACCCGCCGGTCGCGGGCTCGCTGCGCGACGTGGCGCTCTCCGACGGCACCTCCATCCAGGAGCGCGTGCTGGCCTTCGAGGCCCCCCGCCTGCACCGCTACGACATGGCCCGGATGAACCTCCTCCAGCGCGTGCTCTGCTCCAACATGGTGAGCGAGTGGCGCTTCGAGCCCGACGGCGAAGGCGCGTCGCGGGTGACCTGGGAGTACGCCATCCACGAGCGCGGCCTCGGCGGTCGGCTGCTGGGCCCGCTGGTGGCGCGGCACTTCCAGCGCGCGATGCAGTCGTGCCTCGACAACGTCGCAGGTCGCGGCCCTGGCTGGTTGACCGCGCCCGCGGTGGTAGTGTTCGATCACCGACGTGGGACGAACTGAAGACAGCCGCAAGAAGGTGAACCAGTCCGCGATGATCGGCGTCGGCCTCGGGCTGCTGCCGTTCCGCTTCGCCGCCCCCGCGGTGGCGGCGCTGGGGATGAAGGTGATGAAGGACGTGCAGGACGCCTTCGAGGCCGAGACCTCGCCGGTCGAGCAGGCCGCGGCCGCCGCGGTGCTGGGCGCCGGGGAGTTCGCGCTCGGGTCGGCGTCGCGGGCCGCGCGGCTGATGCCCTGGGCCGGCACCCTCATCAGCGCGGTGCTCACCGGCGCGGCGCTCAAGGCCCTCGGGGAGGGCGCCATCGCGTACTACCAGTGGTCGACGCACAGCCGCGACGCCGAGGCCCGCCCCGCCGACGCGTCGACGGACGGCGGCTCGCGCGTCAACTTCTGACCGCCGCGCCGAGCGTTCACTCCCCCCTCCCTGAAGCACCACAACCACCCCCGCGCGCGATGGACCTCCTCCGCTCGCAGCTCCCCTCCGCCCTGCTCGCCTGGATCGACCGCGTCGGCTGCGCCGATCCGCTCGCCGACTCGCTGCCCTCGTCGGTGCGCTGGCTGCTCGAGCGCTGGGGCGCTGGGGACGACCACCTCCCGCTGCACCTCGTCCACGACCTCGGCCACCTGCTGCTGCGCGGCCGCGATTTCCGCTTCGCCTCCACCGGGTCGCTCGCCCGCGGGGCGGACGAGGCCCGCGCCGAGCGCCTCGCCTACGAGGACAAGGTGCTCGGGCGCTGGGCGCTCGACCCCACGGTGCTCGACGCCCACGTGGCCATCGCGGGGATGCCCCCGGCGCGCCGCGACGCCGCCGTCGCCCACGCCGTCGGGCTCGCGCTCGCGGGCCCGCTGCTCGCGGCGGAGGACGTCGCCCGCGGCAACGCGGCGCACCTGCGGGCGTGGCTCGCCGAGCTGCCCGCGGTGGCGGCCGATGACCCCGAGACCATACATGGCAAGGTAAGCGGCGAGTGGCGCGCGTGGGCCGCGGCGCAGCACGCGGCGTGCGTGCGCGCGCTCCCCCCGGGGCGCCTCTTCCGCGCGGAGGACCTCTGGGAGATCGCCCACCTCCCGGAGCTGCCGAGCGAGAGCGCGCGGCTCGCGCTTCGGACGATCCTCGGGCTGACGGCGCGGGTCGGGCCGGTGTCCCCCTCGGTGGCGCTCTCGCTGCGGCACAAGGCCCGCGAGGTGCCCGTCGAGGCCGAGGAGGCGGACCAGTACCCGGCCGGCGGCTTCGACGCCATCAGCACGCGCGGCACCTTCGAAAACCTGGTGCGCAGCGAGGTCGCGTACGTGGGCGAGGGGAGCACCGAGCGCGGCGGGGTCGACCTCTTCGACGTGCGCTTCGCGGAGAACGAGCTGCTCTTCTACACCCGCGACGAGTCGCCGCTGCTCGACGCGCGGCGCGACCTCACGGTGGTGCTGCACCGGCCCGCGGCGCAGCGGCACAAGCACCCGTCGCTGGAGGCGCAGACCCTGGTGCTCACCGAGGCGCTGGCGCTGGCGCTCCAGGGCGACCTGCTGCGGGTCTTCGGCCCGGCGGGCTCGCGGTGCACCATCGTGTGGCTGGTCGAGCGGCCGGGCGACCTCGACGTGGCCGAGCAGGAGCGGGCGCTGTTGTCGTTGCCGCTCGCAGCGGAGATCGCGCACCGGCGCGTCGCGCTGGCGGTGGCGAGCTCGTGGGAGGAGGTCCCGCTGGCGGGGCGGGTGGTGTGCTCGCCGCTGGCCGAGGACGACGCGGTGCCGCGCGCGGCGTGGGTGCGCGTCGACGAGGCGCGCTGGGCCCTCGGGGAGCGCGGGTGGAGGTGGCCGACGGGGCGCCGGCGCTGCGGGCGCTGGCCGACCGGCTGCTGACGATGCTCACCCGACGGGCGCCGCGGCGGGCGGCGAGGCGGGGGCGCTGAGCGGCGGGTATCACCCGCGCGGGTGAATGGATTCACCTGCGAGGGGGAGATCCTCGTGCGCGATCATTTCGCGGCCTTCGCCGAGCGCATGCGGGAGTGCGATCGCGCTGCCGCGGTACGTCGTGGCGGAGTTCGAGGCGTTCCTGCGGTGCGGGGTGCTCGCATGCGGGTCTATGCGCGCGCGGTGCGCAGGCAGCGGTCACGACTGGCTGGTACCACGTCGCAAGAGTTCTGACGGGTTGAGCCGAGCGCCCGCCCAGGCCTGCGGTCACCGGCCTCGCCGATCGAGGGGAGCACCCGCCCAGGCCTGCGATCACCGGCCTCGCCGATCGAGGGGAGCATCCGCCCACGTCCACAGTCCCCGCCTCACTGTCGCGATCGATACGTGCGAGGCCGAGGACTGACGGCCTGGGCGGGTACTCCCTCGATCGGCGAGGCCGGTGATCGCAGGCGTGGGCGGGTGCTCCCCGATCGGCGAGGCCGACGACCGCAGGCGTGGGCGGGCGCTCTGCCCAGACCTTCGTGGCGACCGCGGCGCCGACGCGCGACGAGCTGCGTGGAGGATCGCGCGGGTGATCGCGCGACTGGAGACGATCGGGGCGCGGCGGGCGAAACGGTCGCAAGGCGAGGGCGACGGCACGAGCGACGATGGGATGGAGGGGCTTCGGCGCACGGCCGGCGGGCGGGGAGCTTTCGCGCGCGTCGACGAGCGGGGTGCATGCGAAGACGACGACGACGAGCGGGTGCGCGCGCCGTTGCAACAAGCGTCGCGCGGGCTGGTGGCGGAGGTCGGCGGGTTCAACCGGCACGCCGGCGTGCGCGTGGCAGCGGACGATCGCGACGGACTCGAGCGGCTGTGTCGGTACATGGCGCGTCCCGCGGTGGCGAGCGGCCGGGTGAGAGTGCTGCCCGATGGCAACGTGGTGTACCGGGTGAAGTCGCCGCGCAGCGCGGGGGCGACGCACCGGGTGATGACGCCGATGGAGTTCATGGCTCGGCTGAGCGCGCTGGTGGCGCCGCCGCGGACACCGCTGGTGCGCTACCAGGGCGTGCTGGCGCCCGAACTCGCCGTGGCGGGTGGCGGTGGTTCCGCTGCCGCCGCCGGTCGACGCGTCGCGGTGGGGTCCGGGCGCACGGGAGGCGGCGCTGCTGGGGGTCGCGGTCCGCGTGAAGACAGCAGCGGTGACGGCGATGGGGCCGGGCGCTCGCGGCGGCGCGGGGCCGATGCCGATACTGAACGGGCGAATCGACTGGGCGCACTGATGTGGCGCGTATGGGCGGTCGACGTGCTGCTGTGCCCGGGGTGCAGCGGACGCATGAAGATGATCGCGGCGCTGACCGAGCGGGCGGCGATCGTGCGCATCCTGGAGCATCTGGACGTGTCGATCGAGGTGCCCCGGATGCGGCGCTCGCGCGACGGGCCGTAGAGAGCCACGCAGAAGGGAATGAACCGTGGGGACCGTTGACGAGGGAGCGACGACGGTGCAGGCCGCGTCGTGTCCCGTGGCGTACGGGCAGGGATCGTGGGGCGTTGGAATCGGTCAGCGAGCTCTCCAGCGGCAACGCTCGAAGCTCTCGACGACCCACCAGCAACTTCGAAAATCGCACAATGGGTTCTCCGTAAACCCGAGCAATCTCGTGCCAGGGACCTGCCCGGTTGAAGTACTTATCCCCTCGAGATCTCCTGGGGTGGCCGCTGGAGAGCTCGCTGTCATGCCGCTTGCGAGACCCCCAGAAGATGCCGTAAGCTCCACACTCCCTACGGAGAGCGCCGCCATGATTCGACGATTCAGCGTGACCAATCTCAACAAACGACTGAGTTGCGATCTCACGTTTCACCCAGATATCAATGTCATCACGGGAAGAAACGGGTCCGGGAAGACAACCCTCCTAAGACTGCTTTGGTATATGACCAGCGGCAACATC
>JADJAE010000044.1 GCA_016704445.1 Deltaproteobacteria bacterium | reverse complement strand
CCCGCGCCCGTCCTATGTCACGCGACGAAGGGTCGCATGCCGCGGCTCTCCCCGATGCGTACGTTCGAAGGGTGATATCCCGCATGTCTCTTCGCTCTCAGCCTCGCAGCGCTTGGACCGTCCTTGCGGCGCTGATTCCCCTGCTGTCGGGCTGTCCTGACGACCCCCCGGGGCCGGTCCAGCGCGCGTGGCAGGCGGTGGCGACGGAGCTTCCCGAGGCCGCGCTGTCGGTCACCGGCACGTCGGCCCGAGACGTCTGGGTCGTCGGGGCGGACAAGGGCAGCGGCCCGCTCGTGCTGCACTACGACGGCGCCCGGTGGGAGCGCGTGGGCACTGCTACGCGCGGCGACCTGTGGTGGGCGCAGGCCTTCGCCGACGGCACCGTGTGGATGGGCGGCGCCTCGGCCACGCTGCTGCGCCACCAGGGCGGACGCATCGAGCGCTTCGCGGCGCCGGGCTCTGCGCGCGCGACGGTGTTCGGCCTGTGGGGCGCGCGCCCCGACGACGTGTACGCAGTGGGCAGCACCGCCGGGCGCAACGGCTTCGTCTGGCACTTCGACGGAACCTCCTGGCGCGACACCGCCCTGCCCTCGTCGCTCCCGGACGTCAACCCAACCCACGACGGCCCGGCTTTCTTCAAGGTCTGGGGGCGCAGCGCCGACGACGTGTGGGTGGTCGGCGAGCTCGGCGTCGCGCTCCACGGCCGCGCCGGAGCGTTCACGCCCTTCGACACGGGCACCACGCGCAGGCTCTTCACCGTGCACGGCGACGCGCAGCGCACCTTCCTCGTAGGCGGCGACGCGCAGGGCGTCCTGCAGGAGTCCTCCGGCGCCGCGGCTGCCTTCGCGGGGCGAGCGCCCGACGACGCGCAGCTGTTGCAGGGCGTGTGCTCGAGCGGCGACGCGGCCTGGGCCGTCGGCCAGGGATGCCGGGTGTTTCAGCGCGTGGGCACCGCCTGGCGCGAGGAAGACCACGGTCTGCGGCTGACGGCGCAGTCGCTCCACGCCGTGTGGATCGACCCGGGCGGCGGCGTCTGGGCGGTCGGCGGCAACGTGCTCTCGACCAGCCTCGACGCGGGCGTGATCGCGCACTACGGCGCCGCGGTCGCCGCCGTCGCGAGCCCCGCGGGGCGAGACGCGGGCGCCGACGGCGGCGACGCGTCGACACCCGTGACCTGCCCCGAGGGCGCCATCGACCCGGCCCCTACGGGCTCCATCGCTCGCCGATGGAACGAGCAGATCCTCAACGCGATCCGCCGCGACGTCCCGAGGCCCGGCGTGCACGCGCGCAACCTCTTCCACCTGTCGGTCGCGATGTGGGACGCGTGGGCCGCCTACGACGCCACCGCCGACGGGTATGTCTCCACCGCGCGCTCGACCGCGACCGACCCCGCGGCCGCGCGCCGCGAGGCCATCAGCTACGCCGCGCACCGGCTGCTCACGCAGCGCTACGCCCGCGCCAACGGCGGCGCCCTCTCGACCGCGTGCTTCGACGCCTTCCTGCGCCGCCTCGGCTACGATCCGGCGGCCACCGACACCGCGGGAGACTCCCCCCACAGCGTGGGCAACCGCATCGGCCGCGCGGTGATCGACGCCACCCTCGACGACGGCGCCAACGAGCGCAACGCCTACGCCGACACCACGGGCTACGTGTCCCCCAACCCCGCGCTCTCGGTGGACAGCCCGGGCACGGTGCTCACCGACCCGTCGCGCTGGCAGCCGCTCGACCTCGCCACGGCGATCACCCAGAACGGCATCGTGCTCGACTCCGGGCGGCAGCAGTACATCGGCGCCAACTGGGGCCTGGTGCGCCCCTTCGCGCTGCCTCCGCGGGCCGACGGCGCGGCGTACTTTCCCCACGTGGCGCCGAGCGCGACGCAGCCCGAGATGGGCCCGTGGATGGTGGACGTGATCCGCCGCGAGCGGCAGCTCGACACCACGACCGGCGACCCGATCGACCTGTCGCCGGGGTCGATGGGCAACAACTCCCTCGGCGCCGACGACGGGCGCGGCCGCCCGATGAACCCCGTGACGGGACAGCCCTACGCGCCGCAGCGCGCGCTCCCCGGAGACTTCGGCCGCGTGCTCGCCGAGTTCTGGGCCGACGGACCGCACTCGGAGACCCCTCCGGGCCACTGGAACGTCCTCGCCAACCAGGTCTCGGACTCCCCGGGCTTCGCCCGTCGCTGGCACGGCGAGGGCCCGGCGCTCGACCCGCTCGCCTGGGACGTCCGCGCGTACCTCGCGCTCAACGGCGCGACGCACGACGCCGCCATCGCCGCGTGGGAGCTGAAGCGCCGGTTCACCAGCTCGCGCCCGATCTCCCTCATCCGCTGGATGGCCGGCCTCGGGCAGTCGAGCGACCCGTCGGCCCCGGGGTATCACCCGAACGGCCTCCCGTTGGTTCCGGGGCTCATCGAGCAGGTGACCGCGGCGAGCTCGGCGCCGGGGCAGCGTCACGCCCGCCTCGCGCGCTACCGCGATCAGGTCGTGGTGCTCGGTTGGGTGGGCGAGCCGGGCGACCCCCGGACGCAGGTCGGCGGCGTCGACTGGGTGCGCGGCATCGACTGGGTCCCATACCAGCGCCGCACCTTCGTCACACCGGCCTTCCCGGGCTTCGTGTCAGGGCACAGCACCTTCAGCCGCGCGGCCGCCGAGGTGCTCGCGCGCATCACCGGGAGCGAGTTCTTCCCCGGCGGACTGGGAGAATTCGTCGCTCGCGAGAACGAGTACCTCACCTTCGAGCGGGGCCCCACGGCCGCCGTGCGCCTCCAGTGGGCGACCTACTTCGACGCCGCCGACCAGGCCGGGCAGTCGCGCATCTGGGGAGGCATCCACCTCCAGCCCGATGACTTCGTCGGCCGCCGCGTCGGGCACGACGTGGGCCTCGCTGCCGCGACCCTCGCCGAGCGCTACATCTCCGGCAGCGCACTGCCCTGAACTGTTTAGGGGGCGGGACCCATTACAGGCGCCAGTATGAGATGGCGGTCCGCGTCACCGGTCGGTGACGCTCACGCCTGGGAAGGTCAAAGGCAGGACGTGGAGGCCGACGCGCTACCGGGAGCGCCTGCGCCCGTCGCGTAGATCGTGCAGGTCTCGCCCGCCACGCCGACCGGGAGCGCCGCGGACCCGGTGCAGTCCACCGCGCCGCTCGAAGGCGTGGAGCCCGTGCAGACGTAGTTGCAAGACGTGGCGTTGGTGCAGTTCCACGAGACCGTCGGCGCGGCGCCGCACGCCATGCGGGGCCCCCAGCTGGCGGTGCAGCTCGCGGCAGGCGGGGAGCAGGAGGTGCTTGCGCTCGCGGTGCCCGCCCCTCCAGGGCCCGTGGCGTTGATCGCGCAGGTCTCGCCCCCTGGCCCGATCCCGATCGGAGCCGTGCCGGAGCATGCCACCGGGCCGCTCGCCTCGGTGGTCCCACCACAGACGTAGTCGCACGATGTCGCGTTGGTGCAGTTCCACGAAACGGTCGCCGTGCCCCCGCAGGTCACGCGCGGTCCCCAGGTGACGGTGCAACTCGGTCGCGGAGCGCCGATGCAGGACACCGACGCGGAGGCCGAGGTCATGGCGCCACCGGCGCCGACGGCGCTGATGGTGCACGTCTCACCCGAAGCGCCCACGGTGTACGGCGCGGAACCGCTACAAGCCACCGCGCCGCTCGAGGGCGAGGTGCCCGTGCAGACGTAGTTGCAGGACGTCGCGTTGGTGCAGTTCCAGGTCACGACGGCCGCGCTCCCGCACGCCGGCGCCGGGCCGAACGACGCGCTGCACGCCGGCGGGGGGACGCAGGAGACCGAGGCCGAGGCCATGGCCCTCGCGCCGCCGGCGCCGACCGCGTTGATGGTGCAGGTCTCGCCCGCACCGCCCACAGTGAGAGGCACGGAGCCGGAGCAGTCCACCGCGCCGCTCGAGGGCGTCGAGCCCGTGCAGACGTAGTTGCAAGACGTCGCGTTGGTGCAGTTCCAGGTCGCGACCGCGGTGCCTCCGCACGCAGGGGCCGGGCCGAACGATGCGGTACACACGGGCGGTCCGCTGGTCCCGCCGCAGGAGATCATCGCGGAGGCGCTTCCGGCGGCTCCGTCGGCGCCGACCGCGTTGATGGTGCAGGTCTCGCCCGCGGCGCCCACCGTGAGAGGCACGGAGCCGGCGCAGTCCACCGCGCCGCTCGAGGGCGTCGTGCCCGTGCAGACATGGGTGCAAGACGTGGCGTCCGTGCAGTTCCAGGTCACGACCGCGGTGCCTCCGCACGCGGGGGCCGGACCGAACGACGCGGTGCAGACCGGACGGGCCAGACAGGTGGTTGAGGCCGAGGCCATGGCCGTGGTCCCACCGTTGCCCGAGGCGTTGATGGTGCAGGTCTCGCCTGCGCCGCCCACGGTGACGGGCGTGGAGCCCGTGCACGGCACCGTGCCGCTCGAGGGCGTGCTGCCCGTACACACGTAGTTACACATCCCGACGGTGTTGGTGCAGCTCCAGGTCACCACGGCCGGACTCCCACACGACACGCGCGGACCGAAGGACGCGGTGCACGTGGGCGCCCCCCCGGCGATGCAGGTCGTGGAGGCGGAGGCCGTGGCCCTCGCGCCGTCGGCGGCGACCGCGTTGATGGTGCAGGTCTCGCCCGCGGCGCCCACGTTGTAGGGCAGGGAGCCGGTGCACGGCGCCGCGCCGCTCGAGACCGTCGTGCCTGTGCATGCGTATTCGCAGGACGCGGCGTTGATGCAGTTCCAGGTCACCACGGCCGCGCTCCCGCAAGCGGGCCGGGGACCGAAGGAGGCGGTGCACGCTGGCGCCCCGCCGGCCCCGCGGCAGGAGACCGTCGCGGTGGCGCTGGCCATGGTGCCACCGGCGCCGGCGGCGTTGATGGTGCAGGTCTCGCCCGCGACGCCCACGGTGTACGGCAGGGAGCCGGTGCACGGCACCACGCCGCTCGACGGCGAGGTGCCCGTGCAGACGTAGTTGCAGGACGTCGCGTCTCCGCAGTTCCAGGTCACGACCGCGGTGCCACCGCACGCGGGGGGAGTACCGAAGGCGGCGGTACAGGTGGGCGCGACTCCGGAGCACCTCGTGCTTGCCGACGCCATCCCGGAGATGCCGTTCGCGCTGGTCGCGCTGATGGTGCAGGTCTCGCCTGCGACTCCGACCGTGATCGGCGCCGCCCCCGAGCACGCGACCGGCCCGTTCGCGGTCGTCGAGCCGGTGCAGCTGTACTCGCAGCGCGTCGCGTTGGTGCAGGTCCAGGTCACCGTCGCCGAGCCCCCGCAGGCCGCGGGGCTCGACCAGGCGACGGTGCAGTTCGGCGGGACGCTCCCCGCGTCGATGACGCCGCAGCGGCCTGCGACACAGGTCTCGCCGGGGCTGCACGCGGTCCCGCACGTCCCGCAGTTGAGGGAGTCGGAGGCGATGTTCACGCAGCGTCCGCCACAGGCCGTCTGGCCCGAGGCGCAGCCGCAGCGACCTCCGATGCAGGGCGTGCCTGACGGACATACGTTCCCGCATGCCCCACAGCTGAGCGGGTCAGAGATCAGGTCCACGCAGGCGGCTCCGCAGCTTGTACGGCCCACGGGGCACGCGCAGCTGCCCGCGATGCAGCGCCTGCCGGGAGCACACGCGGTCCCGCAGGACCCGCAGTTCTCGACGTCGGTGCGCGTGTCCACGCAGAGGGTGACCCCGGCGGTGGTGCACATCGTCCCGCTGCAGGTGGTGCCGCACAGACCTGCGTTGCAAAGCTGCCCGGCGGCGCACGTCCGGCCGCAGGCTCCGCAGTTGGCGAGGTCGTTGTTGATGTTGACGCAGCTCGCTCCGCACGCCGTCTTTCCCGGCGCGCAGCCGCACACGCCCCCGTTGCACGTCTGCGATGGGCTGCACGCGACGCCGCACGCTCCGCAGCTGGTCGGGTCAGAGCTGGTGATGACGCAGCTCGCGCCGCACGCCACCTGCCCGAGCGCACACACGCACCCGCCGTTGAGACAGGACTGGCTCCCGCCGCACACCCGGCCGCACGCTCCGCAGTTGGCCGCGTTGTTTCCGGTGTACACGCACACGCCGCCGCACCGGATCTGCCTCGCGAGGCAGGGTTCCCCGCTCGCGTCGAGGTCGCCATCCGGCATCGCGACGTCACCCGTGCCGGACCCGTCGGATCCGTCGATGCCTGCGCCATCGCCGGAGTCGTTGCCGATCAGGCCGCCGTCGTTGAGGGCGCCGTCGCCGTCGAGGATGCTGCCGTCGAGGGCGCTGCCGTCGAGTGCGCCGCCGTCGAGTGCGCCGTCGTCGAGTGCGCCGCCGTCGAGTGCGCCGCCGTCGAGTGCGCCGTCGTCGAGTGCGCCGTCGCCGAGTGCGCCGTCATCGAGGGCGCCGTCGGGCGCGTCAGTGTCCACCTGCACCGAGCTCGAGGTGTTTCCGCACGCTGCCGCCAGCGAGAGGAGTGCTACCAGTAGGGGTCGTCTCAGGAAGGTCTTGGTCATCGATGCCTCGCGCTGGGTGCGGCGCATGGGTTGAGTGTGTGTGACGCGGCGGTCACGGCGAGTTCTAGGGCCAGCGCTACAACGGCACAGGTGCGCGCAGACTGCGGGAGTAGCTGAGACCTCTATTCTCTATCATGCGAACGGCATCCGGTACGGTTCGTCGGACCACCGCTCTCACCCGCGCCACCGGGCGCGCCGCGCAGGCGCTCAGCGCTTCACGCAGGTGACGTTGTAGAAGGGGTACGACCCCCCCGCCACCGGCTCGTCGATCTCGGACACGTCCGTGATGCCGTACGCGCCGAGCTCACGCGCCACCGATGCCTCGTCGTAGAAGAACATCGGCACGCCGGGCGCGCGCTCGTACCAGTCCTCGCCGAGCTTCGGGCCCTGCCCGTACATGGGCGCGCTCTTCGAGATGAGCGTGAAGATCATCGAGCCGCCCGGCCGAAGCTGGCGAAAGCAGTCGGCGAAGAACTTCGCGCGCGCCGCCGCGTCGAGCAGGTACGCGAGCCCGTAACAGAACACGCCGTCGTACTCGCGGTCGTCGAAGGGCATCGCCTCGACCGAGCCGTGGTGGATCGGAAAGTCGAGGCCGAGCTCCGAGCGAGCGAGCGCGATCGCCGTCGCGGAGACCTCGATGCCGGTGACCGACATGCCGCTCTCGACGAAGGGCTTCGCGTTGCGCCCGTAACCGACGCCCGGGATCAGGATCTCGCGCGCGCCTCGCGCCACGAAGTGGTCACGCGCGAGCAGCGCCGAGCGCGTCGGCCCGTCGCCCCACATCACCCGCATCGCCGCGAACATGGACTCCCAGATTTCGGTCATCCCGCTCCTGTAGTCCGGCCACCAGGCGAGCGACAGGGCGCGGGCTTCGTTCCGATCGGCGACTCTTCGCATCGTGCCGATCGTCCTCGTGATGCGCTCGCAGCCCTCCCGCGGGCGTCCTCGTCGGCGAGCGCGGACATGGCCACTTGCCCGCATGGACGACAAGAGGAGATCCGGCTGGCGCTCCGCGGCGGTGCTGCCCTACACCGTCGCGCGGGGAAACATCCCCCCAACCGGAGGCCATCCATGTCGATCGTTCTCTATCACCACCCCTATTCGCGCGCGGCGGGCACGGTCTGGGCGCTCGAAGAGGTCGGCGTCGACTACGAGCTTCGATGGGTCGATATCCAGTCGGGCGCGCAGAAGGCGCCCGAGATCGTCGCCCTCAACCCGATGGGCAAGTTGCCATTGCTCACCGACGGCGATCAGGTGGTGACCGAGGCCGGCGCCATCGCTCTCTACCTCGCCGACCGCTACGCCTACGGCAAGCTCGCGCCTGCGGTCGACGACCCCGCGCGAGGGACCTATCTGCGCTGGTCGTTCTTCGCGCCGTCGGTGATCGAGCCCGGCGCGATGGCGAAGTCGAGCGGCTGGGAGGCCCGGGCCGGTCAGGTCGGCTGGGGAAGCTACGACTCCATGTTGAACTCGATGGAGGCCGCCATCGCGGGACGGCAGTTCATCCTCGGCGACAGGTTCTCCATGGCCGACGTCGTCTTCGGCGGAACGCTCCGCTACATGCTGCGCTTCAACATGGTGGAGCCGAAGCCCGCGTTCACGGAGTACAGCGAGCGGCTCGCCGCGCGCCCCGCGCTGCAACGCGCCGACGCGAAGAACGCCGCCGTCATGAAGGAGCACGGGCTCGGCGGCTGATCCAGACGGCGGGTTCGCGGGCTGCCCGTCCGCCGGTTCGCGATCGGTGCTAGACACCGGGGGATGCTCCCCACGTCGGATGTCGTGACGCGCGGAAGCGCGGCGCACCACCAGGCGCTCCTCTCGCGACTCTATGTCGCGCACCTCCGCGAGGTGTGGCGCTGGCTCTCGATGTTCGGGGTGCACGACGAAGACCTCGAAGACGCCGCGCACGACGTGTTCGTCGCGGCCCACCGGAGCCTCGCGAGCTTCGAGGGGCGATCGTCACACCGCACGTGGCTCTTCAGCATCGCACGGCACGTGGCGATCGATCTCCGCCGCCGGGCGAAGGTGCGGCGAGAGCAGGGAGACGAAGCGCCGGAGTCACCCGACCATGCCCCGGGCCCCGACCGTGCCACCGAGGTCCAGCAGGCCCGCGCCATCCTCGACGGCTTCCTGGCACAGCTCACCGACGAGCAGCGCTCCACCTTCCTGCTCTACGAGCTCGGCGGGTACACCGGCGCAGATATCGCCGAGCTCATGGAAGTCCCGTTGCAGACCGTCTTCTCGAGGCTTCGCAGGGCCCGCGAACACGTCGTCGAACAAAGCGAGAAGCCCTTCGCCGACGGAAAGAAACCCCAGCCATGAGCGATTCTTCTCCTCCCCGCCGACTCCTCGATCCCGACGCGCCGACGCCGCCCGGGTTGCGCGCGCTGCTCACCGCGCTGCTCCCGAGCGAGCCGTCGGACGAGGCTGATCAGCGCATCGAGACGCGGGTCTTCCAGACACTCGCCGAGGAGGCGCCCGGGCCCCCCCCCCCGCCCCCCCCCCCGCCCCCCCCCCCCCCCCCTTCCCCCCCCGCGGGGCCGGGCGGCCCCCCCCCCCCCCGGCCCCCCCCCGGTGGCCCCCCCGCGACCGCGAGGCGCCCCTTCGACCCGTGCCCACGCGACCTGATTCGGCGCGCCCGGGCGCGAAGCGGCGCTGAGCCGCGCGGTGGCGCTCGGGCCTGGGGTCGACTTCGGGGCCTACACCGTGCTGCGCGAGATCGGCCGCGGCGGCATGGCCGTGGTGTACGAGGCCGAGCATCGGGGCCTCCAGAAGCGCGTCGCCCTCAAGGTGCTGCACACGCCCGTGGAGCCCTCGGAGCAGCGCTTTCTGCGCGAGGGTCTGGCGGCGGCGCGCATCCACCACGAGCACATCGTGGAGGTCCACGACACCGGCATCCTCGACGGCACCGCCTACCTCGTCATGGAGCGGCTGCAGGGCGAGTCACTGGCCGCCTTCGTCCGCCGCGAGGGGCCCCTCGACGCCGCGCGCGTCGCCGACCTGCTGCTGCCCGTGGTGAGCGCGCTCGCGACCGCGCACGACGTCGGGGTGGTGCACCGCGACATCAAGCCCGAGAACCTCCACCTCTCCCGCTCGCGGCACGGCGAGGTGGTGCCCAAGGTGGTCGACTTCGGCCTCGCGCGCCTCAACGCGCTCGACGGCGACGCGCAGCGCCTCACGGGCTCCGCGGCCCTCGTCGGAACCGTGACGCACATGTCCCCGGAGCAGGTGCTCGACCCCGAGGCCGTCAGCGCCGCGAGCGATCAGTACGCCCTCGGCGTGGTGATGTACGAGTGCGTCACCGGGCGGCTCCCGGTGAAGGGTCCGTCGGTCTTCGCGACGCTCAGCGCGATCCTCAAGGGGCGCTTCGCGAGGCCGGTCGTGCACGCGCCGGGGCTCGACCCGCGCCTCGACGACCTCATCGTGCGCTCGATGGCCCGCGAGCCTGGCGCCCGCTTCGCGAACCTCCGCGCGCTCGGCGCTGCCCTGCTGCCGCTCGCGAGCGCCGCGGCGAGGGAGGCGTGGTCGCAGGAGTTCGGCGCGCCGTCCACGGTCTCGTCCGAGTTGGTCGCCGCGCCGGGGCGTCGTGCGAACGTGGGCGCCGGGGCGGCGCTGGTGCTCGTCGCCCTCGGCGGTGGCGCCCTGTGGTTCGGCCTTCGCCGCAGCGCCACCCCGCGCGCTTCCACCGCGGCGTCGCCCGCGTCGAGCGCCCGCCTCCCCGCGCCCGCCGTCCCGGCCTCCGTCGCCGCGCCCGCGCCCCGCGTCGCCGTCCCCGGCTCCGGTCCCGTCTGCGCCGCCCGCCCGGCCGCCCCCGCCGCGCCGTACGCCATCGCTGCAGGCCCGTCGGCCCGTCACGCCCGCCCCGCCCTTCGCGGCGCAGCCCTCGGCGCCGCGCGACGCGTCGGCGCCTGCGGCCCCGTGGCTGCTCCGCACCACCTACTGAGCCGCGCGGCGCTCAGGGACGGGCGTAGTGCTCGATCTCCCGGATGCGCGGGCCGTCAGCGCGCGTCGAGCACCGTGCCAGTGGAGCCCCCGTCCGCCGCGTCGCTCCCGCTCGTCGAGAGCACGATGGCCGTGGTCACCCCCGCGACGACGACCGCCGCGATCGCGATGCCGCCCCAGAACCACGGCCGCGTGTGCAGGGGGCGCGGCGTGAGCGTGAGCGTGAGGCGCTCGGTCACCAGGGCGCCCGGGGCGACGACCAGTTCGCGCGCGCGGTCACCGTAGTCCACTCGGGTCGCGCGCAGGCGGACGGCGCCCGCGGCGCCCTCCCAGCGCACCGCACCGCGCCCGAGGAGCGCGTCGTTGACGTACACCTGCGCGTCGGATGGGGTCACCAGCACCTCGACCCGCCCGGGGAGCTCGCGGAGGCGCACCGCCCGCGCGGTCCGTTCTCCCGCGCGCAGCGTCAGCGCGAAGGTCTCGTCGGCGCGCCCGGGTGCGCTCACCACAAAGGCGTGCTCGCCGGGGTCGAGCTCGACCGCGCGCGGATCGAGTGCGGACTCCCCGTCGACCCGCACCGTCGCGTCGGCCGGATCGACGGCGAGCGACACGGTGGCGATCGCGTCGATGACCAGCCCGAGGAGGAGCGCGGCGTCGCGGCCGAGGTCGGGCTCGGCGGCGGTCTGCGGCATCGCGATGCACTCGCGCAGCACCTGTCGCGCGGCGATCATACGGCCGAGCTGGCGCAGGGCGAGGGCGACGTTGAGGGCGGCGTTGGGGCGATCGACCCGCGCGCGGGAGCGCTCGAAGGCCGTGAGCGCGTCGGGCCAGCGCTGCTCGCGCGCGAGGCGAACCCCCTCGTCGAAGTCGGCGCGGGCCTGCGCCTCGGGCGTCACGACGGGGACGCCCTGCGCCCACGCGGCGCGCCCCGGCGCGGCCACCACCAGGACGATCACACCCGCGTAGAGCACGGCGACGGTGAGCAGGCGGGCGGCGCGAGACGCAGCCCGCCGGCTCATCGCGACGCCGCCGCAGTCGGGGTGCCGGCGGCCTCGCTCGGGTGGGGCTCGATCGCGGCGAGGATGCGCGCTTCGAGTCGGTGCATGACCTCGTCCGAGAGGTCCGGCGGCGCGAGCTTCGCGAGCAGCGCACTCAGGTTGGGTGCAAGGCGGAAGTCGAAGTCCGAGGGAAGCGTGCGGCATGGCGTCGGCCCCAGATCGCGTGGAGGTGTACCACCCTCACCCGCGGCATCGCGCCCTCTGGCGCGGGGATTCTCCGAAATCGCACGGGGCGAGCGGTCGGTCTTGCTGGTGATGGGCGGTGCGGCCCGAGCACGAGAGGTCATGGTTCTCGCATTCCCTGGTTGGGTGACCCACGCGCCCGAGGGCGCGGACCACGGATCCACCGGCTGCTCCTCGGAAGGTCCGAATGCAGACCGCGGCCGGGTCGGAGGGTGAGTCGAATGACGGCGGCGGGATTTATCGCGCGATCGTACGTGGCCTGCGATCGCCTGCGATTCACCCCCCATCGGGAGTCGAGCGGGCGTTGCCTTCAGGGCGTCGAGAGAAAATCGTCGCGGGCGAAAGAACTTTGCCGGGGACCTTCGACTCATGGGGCGACTGCGATCGAACGTCGCACTCACTCCAGGAGACCATTCATGAAGCGCTCAGTCGTCATGCTCTCAGTCGTTCCGGTCGGTCTGCTCGCGATGCTGTTCAGCGCGTCCGCGCCCGCGCAGCCCGCGCAGGCGGGGATGCCCATCGCGGGCCGCTGGTACAAGCTCCAGAACGCGTTCCGCGGCGCCGGCGAGTGCCTCGAGGGCAACCAGGCGAGCTCCCCCGTCCACGGCGGCGCGGCCTTCATGGACCGCTGCCAGAACGTCTCGGGACAGTCCTGGAGCTTCGAGCCCGTCGCGGGCGGCTTCTACCGCCTGCGGACGCAGTTCCAGGGCCAGGAGATGTGCCTCGAGGGCAACCAGTCGAGCTCCCCCGCGCACGGCGGCGCGGCCTTCATGGACCGCTGCCAGAACGTCTCCGGACAGCTCTGGCGGCTCGTGCCCGAGGGCAACAACTTCCGCCTTCGGACCTCGTTCCGTGGCGACGGCGAGTGCCTTGAGGGCAGCCAGGCGAACCAAACCGGCCACGGTGGCGCGGCCTTCATGGACCGCTGTCAGAACGTCTCCGGCCAGCTGTGGAACCTCCGCCCCGTCGGCGGCGCTCCCGCCCCCAGGCCGCGCCCGCCCGCCCCGCCGGCCGCCAGCGAACGCCCCGACCACCGCTGCGGTCCGTCGTTCGCGAACGCCAGCTGCGCGCCCGGCCGCTGCTGCAGCACGCACGAGTGGTGCGGCGGCCCGCCGGAGACCCACTGCAGCACCGACCGCGGCTTCAACGGCCGCTTCGACGGGCGCTGAGCGCTCCGCGTGCTCCCGGGGGGGGGCTCGCGGCCTGCAGTCCCGTCGTTCGTCGAGCAGGGTTCGATCGCGTGGGATCAGGCCGTGGTCCAGCTATACAGGCGCACCTGCACGAGGCCGTTCGCGGCGATGGTCACGTCGAGGGGGACGGCCGGGCGGCTGCCCATGGTGAGGTTGTCGAGGCGCGCGAGGGGAGCGCCCGATGGGTCGAAGACCTGCAGCACGCCCGCGGTGGGGTCGGCCACGTACGACAGCCCATTGGCCGCGACCGCGACGCTCCGCGGGAGCTTGAACTGCCCCGCGGCGGCCCCGTACGCGCCGTAGCTACGCACCAGCGCGCCGGCGCGCGAGAAGACCTTCACCGTCGCGTTGCCCGAGTCGACGACGTGGAGCTGACCCTGCGCGTCGATGGTGAGCCCGCGCGGGCCGTTGAGCTGCGCGGCGCCGGTGCCGTACTCGGCGATCGAGCGGGCCGGGGAGCCGTCGGCGGTGAAGCCCTTCACCTGGTGTTGCACCGTGTCGATGACCCACAGACCCCCGTCGGCGTCGACGCGGGCGCTGCGGGCCCTCCCGAAGCCGTCGATCGCGCGCATGAACGCCCCGTCGGCGGTGAGGAGCACCACGCGACCCTGGTCGACGACGTAGACCGAGCCGTCGGGCCGCAGCGCGATGTCGGTGGGGAAGCTCAGGCTCATCGCGGGGTCGGCGGAGGCGCCGAAGGTCCAGCGCACCGTGCCGGCCGCGTCGAGCTGCGAGACCGTGCGCGCGGCCTGGTCGATGCGGTAGAGCCGCCCGGTGCGCGGGTCGGCGATGAGGTACGTGCCGTCGAGCGTCAGCGTGCGCAACAGCGCGGCGACGTCGCGCGGAAAGGTGAGGTTCGGCGGCGTGACGGAGCCGTCACCCCCGCACCCGACCAGCGCGGATGAACCGAACATCGTCGCGACGCCCGCGACGAGGGACCCGCCGAGCAGCTGCCGTCTGGTGAATGATGTGCCCACGGTGGTGCTCATCTCGCTCACCGCCGCGAGGGGTAGATCCCCTGGGTGGCGATGATGTAGTTCAGCGCGAGGCTCGGCTGGACGATGGACACCGGCATTCCGCCGCCCGCGGGCGCGGTCTGGATCGTCCCGGTCGCCGCGCCCGGAATGGCCTGGTAGCCGAGGAGCGTCGTCGGCGGCGGCACCGCCATGGCGCCGTCCGGGGGGATTTCGGCCTGGAGCCCGTGCGTGTGGGCGGGAACCTGCTGGCTGGTCAGCGTGACGCTCTCGGCGCCGAAGCGCTCGCCGAGCGTACGCATCGAGAGGCTGGGGCCGGCGCCCGCGTGGACCGGGACGCGACCGCGCAGATCGGGGAGCGCGAAGGTGGTGGTCCCGTCACCGCCGAAGGCCGTGCCGATGAGCGAGAACAGCGCGGAGTTCTGGGCGATCAAGAGGAGCTGTCCGTTGCAGAATTCCCAGCCCCGCGGGGCGAAGTTGCCGGCAAACAGGATGATGGTCGCGATGAAGGGCTCCATTGAAGATTCTCCGTGCACCGGAAGGGGAGTGAGTGGACCGACGCCGCGCGTCGGATCCGTTCGGTGCCTCGATGAGTCGGAGCAGCCGGGCGGGTTTATCAACCGCGCTCGATTTTCTTTCCTCCGCCGGGCGGCTCGCTCCATCTCCGGTGGTCTCAGGGCGTTTCGCGGGCTCGCTCCGGTGTTAGAAGTCAAGGACATGGACCGCTCCGGGCCGAGGAAGATCCACCCCACGCGCCGAGCGACCCCGCGGGCCCTTACGCTCCTCGCGCTCGTCTGCAGCCTCGCGCGCTGCGGCGACGCCACCGTGACCCAGCTCCTCGTGGTGGTGTCGACGGAGCCCGCGGAGGGCCTCCCCATCGAGGCGGTCGAGGTCGAGGTGCAGAGCGAAGACACGCTCACCACATGGGACAGCGCGCGCTTCGCCGTCGTCGGCGCGGCGGGCGGTCGGTTCACGCTCCCGCTCACCTTCGGCGTCGTACCGCGGTCAGCCTCCCCGGGCCGCGTCCGCGTCACCGCCCGCGCCCGGCTGCGCGAAGGAGCCGCCACGCGGTCGCTCGAGACGTCGGCGCTCACCACCTTCATTACCGGCCATAAGCTCCTTCTCCCCCTGGTGCTCGACTACCGCTGCAGCCTTCCGCCCCCATGCCTCCCGGGCTCTGCGTGCAGCCCACAGGGGTGCGTCTCGGAGCTGCGCCCGGCCTCGACGCTCCGCGCCCTCGGCCCCGACGATGCGCCCCCCGCCACCGGGAGCACCTGCGCGCGCCCCGCGGAGGCCTGCATCGACCGCTGCGACGAGGGCAGCCGCGCCCCGGTCACCCGCTTCGTCAACCGCGCGAGGCGCACCACGCTCACCACGACGCCCGCGACGCCGCCGTGCTGCGGCGAGCAGTCCATCGCGGCACGCGACGTGTTCTACGTCTCCCCGACGCCCCGGCGCGACCTGCTGCCCCTGTACATCTGCCGCGCGACCGACAACGCGATCCTCTACAGCCTCCAGCAGAGCTGCGAGGGGTACACCTTCAACGACGGCATCCTCGGGTACATCGTGTCGCCGGCGACCCCAGGCCGCTGCGGCACGGTCCCCCTCTACCGGCTCTACGACCCGCTCACCGTCGACCGTCACTACACCACGCGCGCAGACGAGCGCGACCTGCTCGTCGAACGCGGGTATGTCGTCGAGCCGATCGCGGGCTACGTGTGGCCTCGGCCGACGGAGCGATGCGGCCCCAACGGTGACGTCTGCGGCGTCGCCAACGGGACGCCGTCGTGCATCGACGGCGTCTGCGGCGTCGCGAGCTGCAACGACGGCTTCGCCGACTGCGATGGTGTCGCGGCCAACGGCTGCGAGGTCGACACCCGGTCGAGCACCGCGCACTGCGGCGCCTGCGACAACGCCTGCGCGACGGGAAACCTCTGCGCGCGAGGCGTCTGCGTGCCCGCCATGACCGTCGACGCCATCGGATGCGCCGACGGCACCCGCGAGGCGTTCACCGACCGCACCGCCTTCCCCCACATCGCGGCGTGCGCGGGGCCCTGGGCGGTCCCCGGGATCTTCCCCGCGGTCCCGCCCTCGACCGCGGCGGCCTGCGCCACGCTGGGCAACAGCTCGACCAGCGCCCCGGCCAACGGCGCGGGCTGCGCGTCGTCCAACCTGTGCGCCGTCGGCTGGCACGTCTGCAACGGCGGAGAGGTCATGCCGCGCACGGCCAACGCGGGCTGCGCCGCCACCGCGTTTCCGGCCCGCACCTTCTTCGCGGCGTCAGTCTCGGGACCCGGGTGTTTCCGCTGCGCGCTCCCATCCAACACCGTCACTGGTGACCGATGTACCAACGCTGCCTGCGCGGACGACTGCAGGTCCTCCACCTGTTCGCTCGATTGCCGGGAGTCGGATGATCTCAACAACGACTTCTTCGGGTGCGGGACCATCGGCTACGGCGCTCCGACCGCGTGCGACGGCCTCGATCGAACCCCGGGCAACAACTGCGAGGCCGTCCCCGGCACCACCTGGCGCTGCGAGGGCCCGGCCGCCGAGAGCATCACCGTGACCAAGGTCGGCTCGGCCAACGGCGGCGTGCTCTGCTGCCGCGACGGAGCGTGACGGAGATTGGAGTGAAGCGCCGCCGTCGGGACGGAGATCGGCCCCCGACGGTCCCCCGCGCGATGCTGCGAGCTCCGCGCGACAGCGGTGGGACACCGCGAACTTCGTACACCGGGTGTTTCGTCAGCCCGAGCGAACTCGCGCCACGGCGCGTCCCGCGCTGGACCACTCATCCCCAGGGCAGACGGCGCTCAGCCGTGCTGCACCAGGAAGTAGATGATCAGCCCGAAGACCGAGACCATCACGGCGGTCTCCAGCTTGCTCACCATGCCGTCGTCGGAGATGGACTTCCACAGCACCAGCAGCGTCGGGAACGACAGCAGCAGCACGCTGGTGGTCTCGAGGTCGATGGCGAGCACCGCGCCGTGGGGGAGGTGGGGGATCACCCCGAGCTTGGCGAAGGTCGCCATCATGATGAGCGTGCAGGGCAGCACCACGAAGGGCATCTGCGTGACGGCGCCCGACACGTTGGAGAGCGCCAGGTCGGTCTTCTTCTTGAAGTGCGCGCTGGCGATCATCAGGTAGCTCGCGATGCCCGAGAACAGGCTCACGATGATGGCCCCGACCATCTCCGAGTAGCCGCGGTGCGAGAGCGCGTCGACGAGCGCGTCGGCGAAGTCGCCCACCGCGTGCCCGCCCAGGAACGACCCCGCCATCCCGATGGCGCCGTACATCACGATGGGCCCGAGCGGCGGCCGCGGCCCCTCGGTGGCCTTCGCCGCGCCGGGCGCCGTGGCGTCCGTGGAGGAGAAGCGCGACAGCAGCTCGCGCACCGAGACCACCTGCACCGCGAGCAGCGCGATGCCGATGGCGTAGAGGTCGCCCGCCCCGAGGCCCTCGCCGCGGTGGTCGCCCGCGTCGAAGACCTTGAGCGTCAACATCATGGTGCCCAGCGCCAGGAACACCCCCGCCGCGCAGGCCAGCAGGTCGGCCCCGAGCTTGGTGATGGCCGACGGGAGCAGGGCGTGGCCGGTCTCGTTCTTCGGGAGCAGCGCGGAGTACACGCCGAAGATGAGGGCGTTGACGTGCAGCGTGAGGCAGGTGACCACGAAGGCCACGCGCGGCGCCGCCGCCACGACGAAGCCCAGCATGATGATCTCGGGCACGTTGGAGGCGAGGCCCGCCATGGTGCCGGCGACGAAGTCGTTCCATTTCTGGCGCTCGCCGAGGGCCTCGACGCACTTGATCATCGCCTCGCAGGAGCCGAAGACCAGCGCGAGCCCGCCGAGCCCGAGCAGCACCGGGGCCAGGAAGCCCGGTCCCACGTGCCCGTGATGCATCCATGTGCCGAGCCCGCAGACGGCGGTGCCGCCCGCGAACATGTACTTCCAAAGGGGAGAGTCCCCGCCGCCGCCACCCGACATAGTGCCTGGGTGAGTATCACGGCATCGGGGGGATTCAGGTGCAGAGCGGAGCAACACCACCTTGCGCTCGACCCGAAGGGTCGATGAGGCTCCGCGCAGGACCCATGAAATACCTGATCGAGCAGACGCTCCCCATCCAGGAGATCACCAACGCCCTCGCGTTCTCCCCCGACGGAGCGCAGCTCGCCCTCGCCACGCGCGACAAGAAGGCGAGCAACCTGCTCTACCAGCTCAGCGACTGGAGCCCGCGCCCCGCGCCGCGCTTCGTCCGCCGCGACCTCAAGTTCGGCGCCGACGGCACGCTCGTGGTCGCGGGCGTCAGCGTCGAGCGCTTTGCGCTCACCGCCCCGAAGCTGGGGAAGAGCCCGTTCTCGATCCCGGGGCACGCGAGGGGCCTGACCCGCGTGGAGGTCTCACCGGACGGGCGCTGGCTGGCCGTGCACAAGTACCTGGAGCAGTTGGAACTGTGGTTCCTCGGGGTCTCTCCGCCAGAGCAGCGGCTCTCCGTCCCGGTCTCCCTTCACGGCTCCTTCTTCTTCTCCGCGGACAGCGCGCGGCTCTTCTACACCGCGCACGGATACAGGGCGGGACGCCCGGTCGACGCCCTTCACCAGGTCACCTTGGACCCTGGCGGCGGGAGCCATCCCCCGAGCGAGGGCCCCATGCCCGAGGGGCTCTCGGTGCATGACATCGTGCACGCCACCCCGCACGGGCTGGTCGCGATCACCTTCCCGGATCAGGACGTCGTCATCTACGACTGGGCCACGCTGCGCCCGCGCCGCCTCGGACTGCGCGCGCTCGAAGGCCAGGGGTTGCGCAGTGGCTTCGCCGTGTCCTCCGACGGGACCCACCTCGTCGCGCAGACCTTCCGAGACAGGGACGAAGGCACCCGCGACTGGAGCCTGGTGGTCGCCTCGCTCCCGACCGGTGAGGAGGTGGGCACGCTCCCGATCGGGACCGTCTCGGCCGGGCTCCTGGCGCTCTCCGCCCGCGCGGAGAGGATCGCCTTCACGCGCTGCGACACCGCCCGGGAGGTCCAGGTCTTTCGCCGCGACGACCGCTATGCCTGAGGCAAGCTTGCGCCGGGAGTGACGTTGACCCGGCCAGGTCGGCGTCCTCGGTAAGACCGCGAGGTCGCGCTGAACGAGACTACCGCGCGAGGCAGACGTCGAAGAGGCCGCGGTACTGGGTGAACCTGCCGCGGAAGGCCGTGCTCGGGGTGGGGCGGTACTCGGCGCCGTTGACGCGGAAGTAGTACTCGAGCTCGGTGCTCACATACATCCCGTCGGCGCTGCGGGTGAGGGTGACGGCGGGGCAGCTCGCGCGGCTGGTGATGGTGTTCTCGCCGAGCGGGTCGAGGTCGCGCAGCAGCATCCCGTAGCGGGCGTTGTTGCCCGTGCGGCCGTCGAAGCGGACGTACTGCGCGCGCCACGGCCGGGTGCTGCCGACGGGGCGCGAGAGCACCTGCACGTCGAGCTGGCGCCAGAGGTCGGGGTTGTCGCGGTCGGTCACGCCGGCCTTGTAGACCTCGAAGTAGATCGACCGGACCGCGGCGCGCTGGCGGGCCCAGGTCTCGTAGTCGTACGCGGTCGTGAGCGGGCGGCGGTCGGCGTCGCAGGGGCCGCCGCTGCAGGTGGCGCGGGAGATCACCCACGCGCCGTTGCCCACCCAGCCGGGGGCGTTGGCCGGGAGCGCCACCGGGAAGCGGTAGTTGGCGCCGTGGTTGGAGTCGTAGGCCGAGCACCCGTAGCGGTTGGTCGCCTGGAACCACACCTGCAACTCGCCCGCGCGGTCGAGGGTGATCGACGGAGGCGAGGCCGGGGCGTTGAGGCCCGCGACCGGGAAGTTCAGCACCGGGCCGTCGGCGATGCGCGCGAAGCCGGTGATGGCGTGCTGGGGAATGCCGCCCATGGAGCCGGCGCCGCAGCCCGTGAGCCGAGAGGCGTCGTAGACGATGCGGGCGCGCTGGCCTACCCGGAGGGTCGCGGATGCGCGCTGCGTGTAGTCGCGGGAGAAGGTGATCGTGACCGAGGAGGCCTCCAGGGAGGACTCGTCGAAGAGATCGTCGGGCTGACCCACGCAGCCGAATGCGCTGAGAACCAGCGCCGACACGAAGGTGAGGCGATGTAGGTTTCCCATGGCGAGCGCCGGGCTACCACGTTCTTAGTGTTGTAGCCAGCCCGCGAGCAGGGTGAACGGCAGCGTCAGCACGCGCAGGTCGAGGTCGATGCCGCCGAGCACGTCCGCGGTGCCCTCTCCGGGGCGGTAGCGCCCTTCGACCCAGAGGCCCGCGGCCATGCCGTAGCTGGAGTGGTAGTTGAGGCTGCGAGTGCCCCACCAGAGCCTGCCCAGCACGCCCGGTCGACCCGGGGTGGGCGCGAGGTCGACCACCGCCCCGAGGGAGACCAGCACCGGGAAGGTGGGGTTTACCGGGATGTGTAAGACGCCCCCCGCGGCGGCGTCGAGGGCGACGAAGTCGGTGGTGCCCACGGCGCCGAAGAAGCCCGCGCGCCAGGCGTAGGGGGTGCGCGCGCCGAAGGTGGCGTCGGTGCGCACGGCGGCGGTGATCAGCACCTCGCGCTCGACGGGCGGCGCGAGGTGGGCGCCCGCGCCGAGGGAGAGCCCGAGGTTCCACTGGGGGTAGGCGCCGACGGTGGGGGCGAGGAGGAGCACGCTCGCGAACACGACCACGGGGCGACGCACGGCGGAGGGCACCCTAACACGGCGCGGCGGCGCAGCTTCTTCGCCGTGGCGCGGCTTCGGTTACACTGCGCGCCAACCATCGTGATCCGACTGACGAGACCGTACTTTTCCGACGCCGAGCCCGCTGCGCTGACCGAGGTGCTCGCCTCGGGGATGCTCATCCAGGGCGCCCGCGTGGCGGCCTTCGAGACCGCCGTGCGCGACTACCTCCTCGGGCTCGGCGCGCCCTCCGAGGCCCCGCTGCGAGCGCTCGCCGTCTCCAGCGGAACCACCGCCCTTGAGCTGTGCCTCGCCACCACGCCGAGGGCAGTGAGCGCGGGCGACGAGGTGATCGTCCCCGCGGTGACCTGGCCCTCCCCGGGCAACGCCGTGCTCCTCCGCAACGCCGACGCCGTCCTCGTCGACGTCGACCCCTCCACCTGGAACCTCTCCCCCGCGGAGGTCGCCCGCGCCCTCACGCCCCGCACCCGGGCGATCATCGCCGTCGACCAGTTCGGCGTGCCCGCGGAGGTCCCTGCGCTGCGCGCCCTCGCCTCGGACATCGACCTCATCGAGGACGCCGCGTGCGCCATCGGGTCGACGCTCCATGGTGTTCCCTGCGGCGTGCTCGGCGATGTGGGGACGTACTCATTCCACCCGCGCAAGGTGGTGACCACGGGGGAGGGCGGCATGGTGCTCACCCACGACGGCGCGCGCGCCGACCGCATCGCGGCGCTGCGCAACCACGGGCAGCGCTCCGTCGGGGTCTTCGTGGGCGCCGGCCCCAACGCTCGGCTGAGCGAGCTCCACGCCGCGCTGGGGGTGCTCCAGATGGCGAAGCTCGACGAGATGCTGTCCCGCCGGAGGTCGCTGGCAGGCGCCATCCGCGACGCCGTGGCGCTGGCCTGGCAGGGCGCTCCAGAGGGATCGACGGTCAACCACCAGACCCTGGGCTTCGTGCTTCCGACGCCCGCCACGGGACCCTACGCGGGCGACCGTCGGGCGGCGCGAGACGCGCTGGTGGCGGCGCTTCGGGAGTCCGGCGTCGAGGCGGGGATCCTCTCGTATGCGTTGCATCGGCTGCCGCAGTTCGCGGCGCTGGGGGTCAACAACGTGAGGCGCTTCCCGGTGGCGGACGCGGTGGTCGACGGAGGGGTGGCGGTCCCGCTGCATCCGGGGATGTCCGAGGAGGACGCCGGGGTGGTGATCGAGCAGCTCAAGCGACACGCCGCGTGGGCGATCGGCGACCGTACGGTGCGGCTGTGACCGCGACCCCGGCGCCCGCGGTGGTGGAGGTGAAGAACCTCATCAAGGTGTTCTCGACGGGCTTCATCCGCACGGCCCCAAGACTCCCGGGGCACCCCCCGACGTGGCTGGAGCGGCAGGCGGGGAAGGTCGCCTGGGGAGAGAAGATCCACAGGATGGTGGAGGCCGTGCGGGGCATCTCCTTCGAAGTGAAGAAGGGGGAGATCTTCGGGTTCCTCGGGCCCAACGGGGCGGGGAAGACGACCACCATCAAGACGCTGTTGGGGTTGATCTTCCCCACGCGAGGCGAGGTGCGCCTCTTCGGACTCCCGGTGACCGACCCCGCGGCGAGGCGTCGCGTGGGCTTCCTTCCAGAGAACCCCTACCTCTATCAATACCTGACCCCTCGCGAGATCATGGACCTCTGCGGTCGCCTGGTGGGAATGCCTGGCCACGAGCGGGAGATCCAGACGAAGGAGATCCTCCGCCGGGTGGGCCTCGGGTCGGTGATGGACCGCCCGCTGCGCCGCTTCTCCAAGGGCATGCTCCAGCGCGCCGGGCTGGCGCAGGCGCTGATGGGCGACCCCGAGCTGCTGATCCTCGACGAGCCCATGACGGGCCTCGACCCCATCGGCCGCAAGGAGGTGCGCGACCTGATCCTGGAAGAGCGCACCCAGGGGAGGACCGTGATGTTCTCTTCGCACATCCTGTCGGATGTCGAGATGCTCTGCGACCGGGTGGCGATCGTGAACCGTGGAGAGCTCACGGCCTACGGCTCGCTCGATCAGCTCCTGCGAAGGGAGATTCGCGCGGTGGAGGTGGAGCTGTCCCGGGTCGACGAGGCGCTGGTGTCGGCGCTTGGCGCGCTGTCAGGAGTGAAGCAGGGCAAGCTGCACGACAAGGTGCTGCTGAGCGTGGAGGGCGAAGACCGCGTGGGCGACGTGCTGGCGCTGGCCGTGGCGCACAACGCGCGGGTGCACTCGGTGACGCCCAGGCGCGAGACCCTGGAGGACCTCTTCGTGCGCAACGCCATCGGGGCGGCGGCGGCGGATCGGTGACCGCTCACCCCGGCACCGCCACCCACGAGAGCTGCTCGTCCGACGCGTAGCGCCCGATCGACCACACCGTTGCCAGCCACTGCCCCATCGGGCTGCGAGTGAGCGACGCCGTCATCCCCCGACCCGACGCGCCCCACCCGCTCGCTCCCGCCGGGCGCTTCAGCCGATCGGTGCGCAGCACCCTCGGCTCCTCGTCGAAGGCCTCGCGCCGCAGCAGCGAGAGCGCCTCGTCCGAGGCCGCCACCAGCTCGATCACCGCGTCGCCTTCGCCCGCCCACACCGCTCCGTAGGCCCCGTAGTGCGCCGTCGGCGTGCGCCAGCTCGCCAGCACCTCGCCGTCTCTCCCGATCACCGTCGCCGTCCCGGGGGAGGGCTCTCCGATGTCCGTCAGCCGGTCGGTCCACGCGATCAGCAGCCGGCCGTCCTCGGGGTGCACGTCGAGCTCCGAGTACACCAGCGCCAGGCCCACCCGCCTCGCCTGCTGCTCCCCGTCGAAGAGCACCCGCCCCCGCTCCGGGTCGGTGAGCAGCAGCCGCGTCCAGCCCGCGTCGGGCCCCGCGACCACCGCGGGATCGATCGCCACCAGCAGCCGGTCGGCGTCGACCCAGCGCAGCGCCCTCAGGTCGCCGCTCCCCCGAAACACCGGCCCCGACAGCGCCGCGCCCGCCCGGTCGAAGCGCTCGACCTGCCTCGGCTCGTCGAAGCGCATCGACTGCTGCGGCGTCACCCACGTCGCCCAGAGCCCGTCCGGGTGCATCACCATCCGCTTGGGGCGATCGCCCTGCGCGGGGTTGATCCGCTCCCGGCCCACCACCGTGAGCGAGCGGGTGTCCAGCCAGGTGAGCTCGTACCCGCGGCCCTTCACGTCGTGGGTCAATCCCGACAGCAGCACCGCGGTCGCGCCGTCGGCCGAGACCTCCACGCTGATGTCCCCGGGCGCCACGTCGAGGCGCGCCTCGGCCAGCACGCCCCCGTCCGGAACCGCCAGCACGAACACCCTCACGTCATCGCGGGCGCGCGTCACCACCAGCAGCGCCTCGGGGGACACCGCGGCGATGAAGACCCCGCGCCAGAAGCGGGGCGGGTCCCACTCGAAGACCTCGCGCCCGCTCTCGGCCTCGATGCACGCCACCTGCTCGTCGCGCTCTCGCACCACCGCGAGCCAGGAGTCGTCCGGGCTCCAGACGTGGCGCGCGACGCCGTAGGCGGTGTGGAGGGCGCTCACCCCTCCAGCGTCAGCCGGGCGCCCGCGCGCTCGACCACCGCGGCCACCGCGTCACGGTCGAAGTACTCGCCGCCGCGGATCGCCGTCGCCAGCGCCTTCGCCGCGTTCTCCGCCCGCAGCCACTGGAAGGCCATCGCGCCGATCGCGGCGTCCGGCAGCGGGTTGAGCCAGTCGAGGCCCTCCCGGTACACGATGTGCGCCGCCAGGGACTTGGCCACGATCGAGCGCCAGTAGGCCACCGGCATACGCTCCGCCAGCCGGCTCTCGGCCAGCGTGCGGAGGATCGTCGGGAGGTGCTCCCGAACGAGCCCTTCGCCCAGCGCGTGCTCCTCGGGGCCGACGGTCTCCAGGTAGAGCGCGATCGCGTCGGCGGCGCGGTTCATCTCCTTGGAGAGCCGCACCGACAGCTCGGGCATCAGCACCCCGGGGTGGTGGCTGCGCTCGCGGAAGAGCAGCTCGGCCTCGCGGCGGGCCAGCTCTCGCAGCCGCTCGATCACCTGGGCCACGAAGGTCTTCTTGTGCGCGAGGAACTCCTCCTCCGACAGCAGGTGCGCCGCGGTGATCTCGAAGCTGGAGCAGATCACCCCGCACTTGTTGGCGCTGCTGTCCTTGAGCACCAGCACCCCGCGGTCGCCGAGCGCCTTGCGCGCGTCCGGCGTCAGGAAGAGGTTGGCCCCCTCCACGATCACCCGGCTCGACGGGGTGCCGTCGGGCAGCAGGTGCTCCTGCCAGTTGTGGCCGTTGAGCGTCTGGGGCCTTCCGCCAGCGGGCACGAAGGCATCCGCGACCACCCGGTTGTGGAGCGAGTTGCGCATCCGCACGCCCTCCGGCGCGTCGACCCGGGTGAGCTTCCCCCTCGGCGACAGCTTCGACGGATCGAAGGCCCCCACCGGCTCGGACGCGTCCACCAGGCGCAGCAGCTCGGAGTGGTCGAGCCCGTTGGGGTCTTCGAGCGCCCCGGAGGCGTCGGAGATGCCCACCACCTTCGCCCGCTCGCCGTACTCGCGGTGAAGGATCTTCAGCATGTTGCCCGCGACGTCGCCGTCCGGGCCGCCGGTGAGCTTGAGGGTGAAGTCCTGGGTGCGGGGGTTGATGCCCACGGCCTTCAGGGCCACCTCGAGGAAGACCGCGACGCCCTCCGAGGTGACGCCGTACTCCTTGTGGTTGATCCCCGCGCCGGGCTTGGAGCTCATGAACGCCGCGGCCAGCTTGTGCCCGCGGCGACGGGCGCGGTCGACGATCCACTCGATGTGCTCGTGGGCGATGTTCTCGTCCGGGCCCAGGTAGAGCGTCTCCTGGCGGCCGAGCCGGTCGACCAGCGGGTGCTGCTCGTCGGGAACCATCAGGTCGAGCAGCCCGTCGATGAAGCCCTTGATCGCCCTCGTCAGCGGGACGTCCTGCGACGCCACGATCACGGCCTTGCCGCCGCCCTCGGGGATGTCCTTGTTCTTGAGCTGCTGGGCCTGCGCGAGGCCATACACCTCATCGTAAAGACGGTCCGTCTCGGCGGTGAGCTGGTCGGTGCCGCGCGGACGCACGACGCGCACCCCGCCGCGGGCGATGTCGCGGAAGCGCAGGTGGAAGCCGTCCCACCCCTGGCCGTGCACGAAGTACACGCCGAAGGGCTTCTCGTCGCCGCGCGGGATGAAGCCCCCTTCGAGGCGCAGCGCGAGGCCGTAGCGCTTCTCCAGGTGGAGGTTGGTGCGCAGCGTGGCGCCGACCGCGTCGAGCAGGGTCTTCAGCACCCGGCGGGCGTCGTCGCCGTCGACGTCGTGCTCGATCTGGTCTCGCAGCGCCGCCGAGCGCAGCGCGTAGGTCTCGTCGGACATCGCGCTCACCGGGTTGAAGCGGTCGTGCAGCAGGTCGGCGATGGCGGCGCTCAGCGCGAGGTGACGGACCGCGAGCGCCAGCACCCGGTCGCGCGCGAAGGAGACGGGGTTGTCGCGGGTGAGCCGCTGGTGCGCGAGGCTCGACAGGGCGACGACGACCTCCGCGCGCTCGAGGCCGAGGGCGGGGTTGTTGTGGCTGAGCGAGAGGGCCGCGTCGGTGATCCACTTGCCGCGGGCGAGCGAGGGGGCGAGCGCGCGCCAGACCGCGCCGTCGGCGTCGAGGGCGCGCCCGTCGGGGCCGCGCACCAGGTAGCTGAAGAGGGTGACGTAGCCGTGGCCGGGGTCTTCGACCACGTCGACGAAGGCGCGGTGGATGTTCACCCCGTGGCTGCCGATGAGGTCGGCGCAGCGCTCGAACATCCGCCGGGGCGTGGCGTTGCCGACGGTGATCACGATGCGGGAGAGCGTCGGGTCGGCCTCGGGCTCGAGCTGCACCAGCGTGTCCTCGGTGCCCCGCACGGCCTCGTAGCGGTCGGCGCAGCGCACCGCGCGCAGGGCGGTGGCCGAGCGCACGAAGTCCGCGGAGGAGCTCAGCAGAAACGAGCGCACCCGCGCCACGTCGCCGCGCACCTTCTCGACGAGCCCGAGGATGGCGTCGAGCCGCGCCTGCTGCGCCGGGTCGGCGGGGTCGTAGCGGGGCACGTCGCCGAGGACGATGGTGTCGATGGCGAGCTGGCCGTCGGCGCTGGTGTGCACCTTCACCTGCCGCAGCGGCGCCTCGGCGGGGAGCTGGTCGAGGATCTCCTTGAGCATCCCCGGGCGATCGCCGTCCATCAGGAAGGTCCACCGGGCGCGGTCTTCGGAGTGAAGGGTGATGCGCGGGGGCATCGCCGAGGCGCGCGCCGCCAGCAGCGCTCGAAGGTGCGAGAGCCGCTCCTGGTCGGGGGTGTCCGCGAAGTACGCCGCGGGCATCTGCGACACGAACCAGGGCAGCACCGCATCGAGCGTGTGCTCCAGAGAGTGGATGATTTCGGCACGAAGCGACGCGAGATCCGAGCTCATGGCGCCACGGGTTATCACAGGTCGCCGAGGCTTTGGTAACGAACGCCGCGCCGCGCTGCGTCAGCCGCCGCAGGGCACGCTGGCGGCCTCCGCGCGGCCGTTCGCGTTGGTGACCGAGACCCCCTGTCCGCCCGTGAGTTCGACGCGCGTCTGGGCGCCTGACGCGCGGTTGAGAATGAGATTCCCTCCGCTCATCGGGCACCCGCCGGCGCAGCGGTTGTAGCTGGCGATGAGCACCGTCCAGGCTTCGCTCCCTGCGGTCACGGACGCGGAGCCGTTGAGCTGCACGCAGCTCGCCTCGAGGCTGCCCACGCCGCGGCCGTCGAAGCTCACCGCGCTGCCCCTCGCGCCGACGCCGGTGAAGTTGCCGACGTACTCCACCTGGGTCGTCCCGGCCAGCGACGACACGGTCACGTTGAGCGCCGGGCGCAGCGTGGAGTGGCGCGTACGAAGCTCGCCCGAGAGCGCCACCTCGAGCTGCTCGCCTCGCCTCGCCACGGTGGCGACGAGGGCGCCGTCGAGCACCCTCATCCCATAGGGTCCGTTGCACTCGCCGACGAAGGTGACGCGCACCGCGTTGTCCCTCAGCTGGATGCGGGTGCACCCGGTGGGGGTGAAGGCCGCCTGCGCCACCGCGGCCGAGCGCTCGGCGGCCATCACGTCGCTGGTGAGCCCGGTGGTGGGCGCCGCGAAGGCCTGCGCCAGCCCGACGACCTCCGAGGCCATCGCCACGGCCTCGGCCGCGCGAAGCCCGTCCTCCACCGTCGGATCGTCGGAGCAGGCGAGCAGCGCCCTCGCCATCCCGAGCGCCAGCGCGCAGCGCCACATCGAGGCCGGGCTCACGCCTCCGCCTTCGCCGGCTTCGACGCCCGCCGGGGGGGCCGCCTCACCAGCAGCCACAGCGTCCCGAGCGCCACGCCCAGCAGCCCGACGGCGCCCAGCGTACGCCGGTGGCGCCGGGCCCTCAGCACCTCGTCCTGGGCCACCACGGAGCGCTGCGCCCTCGCCCTCGCGTGCCCGGGGTCGACCCTCAGCACGGCGTCGTAGAGCTCCGGGTCGGCGACGCCTCGCGCCATCGACTGCTCGGCATCCAGGAAGAGCACCGCCGCGCGGATCTCCCTCGCGTGCGCCCCCTCGGGCTCGACCCACAGGGCCAGCCGCCACACGGCCTGGGCGCGCGAGGCGCTCTCCGACTCCAGCTCCCTCGCGAGGCGCATCAGCGGCTCGACCATCTCCGCGCGGCGCTGCATGTCAGGGTGCCTCGCCAGCACCCAGCGGAAGTGCGCCAGCATCGCGTTGCCGTCGCCCGATCGGCCCGCGGCGAGGCCCGCGTCGAGGCGCTGCGTGACCTCCGCCATGCGCCGCCGGTCGTTGGCGAGGTACAGCTCCTGGGCCGTGCGCTCCCAGCCCCACTGGGGGTTGGCGTCGTGGCCCTCGTACATCTCGTAGGCCGCCCGGAGCGCGTTGATGGACTCCCGGCCGTACTGCGTCACCGCCCAGCGCGCCGCCTCGCGCACCTGCGCCCGGTCGCTGTTGACGAAGCTCACCACCACCTGCATCGCGTCGGGCTGGCGGATCGACCCGTAGGCCCGGAGGATCTCCGCCAGCAGCGCGTTGTCGTGCTGCTGCACCGCCTCGCCGGGCGTCACCTTGCGCAGCGCCTCGCGCGTCTGCCGCATGAACACCCGCATCATCTCCGACGGGTTGCGCAGCTCGATGAGCGCCGGGAGCACGTAGTCCCTGAGCTGCCCCCGGACGATGCGCCCCACCTCCTGACGCAGCAGCGCCCCGTAGGAGGAGGAGAGCGCCACCAGCGCGCGGCCCGCGTCGGCCGAGGCCATGCCCCCGAGCGCACGCGCCAGCACCACCCGCTCGATGGCGCCGTCGAGGTCGGCCGCGCGAGGGGCCGCGAGCATCAGCGCCAGCAGGTCGTACTCGGCGTTGGGGCGATTGTCGGTGGCCGCCCGGATGAGCCGCACGATCTTGAAGCGCAGCGGCTCGATGTCGGCCCGCCACGGCGCCAGGAGGCGCTGACGGATGACGGGAATGTCCTCCCGCTCCAGCGTTCGGATGATCTCGTCGGCGGCGGCGCGGCGCTCGCGGGCGCTGCCGTCGGTGAGCCGACCCAGCATCGCGTCGAGCTCCGCCGCGGAGCGACCCACGGACTCGTCGGCGGCCGCCGCCGCTGCGACGGGCGAAGGGGGGGAGGGCTGGGCCTGGGCCGCGGCGCCCGCCGAGAGGAGGGCGAGCGCCAGCGCGGCCGCTGTCAGTCGACGATGCGGAAATCGCCCCATTCGCCCGTGTAGCCTCGCCAGCGGGAGTCCACCCGCTCGACCCTCGCCGCCGTCGGACCCCGCTGCATCCATCCCACGAACTCCTTCAGCGAGTCGTCTTCCCCTTCGGCGACGACCTCCACCGTTCCATCGGGGAGGTTCTTCACCCAGCCCGTAAGCCCCAGGCGCTTCGCCTCCCGCTGCGTCGCCGTGCGGAAGAACACGCCCTGCACCCGACCTCGCACCAGACAATGGATCTGCTTCGCCATGACACCTGCATCCGAGCCACAAGGCGCCCGACGATCATCGTCAATTCCGCCACCGCTCGGACTGGTCACTGGCGGTAGCAAACCCGCGCTCGCCCCGCAAGTTCCTGACCCCAGCCGCGGGTTCAGGGCCGGAAGGGGACGCCCTCCGCCCGGAGGCACTGGGCGAAGCCCTCCCTCCAGCTCGGGTAGCGCAGCGTGAGCCCCAGCGCCCGCTTCACCCTCGCGTTGATCACCGTGCGGTCGTGCCGCAGCGTCGGCGGCGCCTCGGTCAACGCCACCGACGGGGGAGGGGGCAGCCCGAGGCCCGCGCAGAGCCAGCGCACCACCTCCGCCTGGGGCACCGGCGCGTCGTCCGCCGCCACGAAGAACCCTCCCCGCAGCCCCGCTTCGAGGCATCCGAGGGCCATCGCCGCGAGGTCCTCGACGTGCACCCGCGACACCACCTGCCCCCCGTCGCCAGGAACCCGGTAGCTCCCCTCCACCAGCCTCCGGTGCAGTCCCCGCCCGGGGCCGTAGATTCCCGCCGCCCTCAGCGCCGTGGCCCCGGCCTCGCGCCACGCCGTCTCGGCCGCCAGCCTCAGCCCCGCCTTCGGGTCTCTCGCGTCGGTGGGGGTCTCCTCGTCGATGATCCCGACGCGCTCTCCGTAGACCCCGGTGCTCGACACGTAGACCGCCGACCTCGCGAGGCCCATCACCTTCGCGATGGCCTCGTCGGTGACCCCGTCGGGGGGGAAGGTCACCAGCACGTCGGCGCCCTCCACCAGCGGCGCGACGATCTCCTCGCTCAGCGACTGCGCCACGGTCACGGCTGCGCCGATCAGCCGCAGCGTCCTCGCCGCCTCCTCCGTGCGCACCGTCGCCCTCACCGGGCGCCCGGCCGCGAGGGCCCTCACCGCAGCCGCCGTCCCGGTGAAGCCACACCCCAGGATGGCCAATGGTTCAATCGACATACGATCTCCCTACCGCAGCACCTGCGCGGCGCCCGCGGCCATCATCACCAGGGCCATCGCGATGCGAAACGGCCGCTCGGCCACCCGGCGGTGCACCTGATCGCCGATCCATCCCCCCGCCGCCACCGCGGGGAGCAGCAGCGCCGAGCGCCCCAGCGAGCCCACCCCCAGCGCGCCGTGCCCGATGAAGTTGGCCACCATCGCCAGGTTCATCAGCAGCCAGAGCGTCGCCAGCGTGGCGCGCATCCGGGTCTTCTCCATCCGCTCGCCCGCGAGCGCCGCCACGATGAGCACGCCGCCCGTGCCGAACACCCCGTGCACCACGCCCCCGCCCACCAGCAGCGCGTTGCTGCGCGCCCGGCTCACCGAAGGGGTCGCCGGGGGCCAGAGCACCTTGCGGAGCTCGTTGAGCCCGATGAGCACCACCATCACCCCGAAGGCGTGGAGCAGCTCAGGGCGCGCGGCATATCGGTAGAGCGCGAAGCCCACCGCCAGCCCCGCGGCGGCCAGCGGGAGCACCCGCTTCTTCAGCAGCTCCACGTCGATGGAGGCGCGGTCGCGCCACGCGATGGAGGCCGAGAGCACCATGTTCACCGGCACGTACACCGGGAGCAGGAGCTGCACCGGGAGGATCCAGGTGCCCAGCGCGACGACGAGCACCGTCGCCCCGAAGCCCACGATGGACTCCAGCGCGATGGCCAGCAGCACCAGCGTGGCGAGGGGGAGCACGGAGGCGCGAGGTCTGTCAGCGGGCGTCGATGTTGTCGAGGAAGTTCAGGATGAAGTCGTTGACCGTGCCGCGGTCGTCCATGGTGCCGAGCGCGCCGTACATGGCCGCCGCGCCCTCGGCGGTGGTGCCCTCGCGACGGATGGTCTCGGTGGCCTCCCGCAGGTCGGCGAGGATCTGCTCGACCAGCGGCGCGTGCGCGGGGGTGATCATCATGTGGAGCCCCGGCGGCCGCTGCAGCCGGTCGAGGTGCCAGCCCTTCGCGTCCATGGCCTCGGAGAGCGCGTAGATGTCGATGTCGTGGGAGCCGAAGCCGAAGACGCTCCCCACCGGGTCGCCGAACACGTAGAGCCCGGGGATGGCCTTGATGCCCTCGATGAGCCCTCGCGCGGCGGTCATGGTCTCCCGGGTGATGCGGAGGTAACCCTCCTCGCCAAGGTGGTTCATGATCGCCCAGGCGGCGGCGATGGGGCCTCCGGCGCGGGTGCCGCACATCGAGGGCGAGCCGTAGAGCCCGCCGGGCCAGTCGGCGTAGGCCACGAACTGGTGCTTTCGCAGGTCGCGGTCGCGGTAGAGCACCACCGACGCCCCCTTGGCCGCGTAGCCGTACTTGTGCACGTCGGCGCTCATCGAGGTCACGCCCTCGACCCTGAAATCAAAGGGCGGAACGGGATAGCCCAGCTTCTCCACCCAGGGCAGCAGGAAGCCCCCGAGGCAGGCGTCGACGTGGCAGAGGATGCCTCGCTCGTGGGCCAGCGCCGCGAGCTCGGTGATGGGGTCGACGACGCCGTGCGGGTACTGCGGGGCCGATCCCACCACGAGGATGGTGTTGTCGTTGATGAGCGATCGCGCGGCGGCCATGTCGGCCCGGAAGTCGTCGCCGACGGGGACGTGCACGGCCTTCACGTCGAAGTAGGCCGCGGCCTTCTCGAAGGCCGGGTGCACCGTGATGGGGACCAGCATCTCCGGCTGGGTGATCTCGGGCTTGTGGGCCCGCGCCCACTGCCGGGCGGTCTTCACCGCCATGAGGATGCTCTCGGTGCCGCCGGTGGTCATGGTGCCCGCGGCGTCGGGGTGGTGGAGCATCGCCGCGGTCATGGCCACCACGTCGGTCTCGCACTGCCGCAGGCCCGGGAAGGCCATGGGGTTGAGGGCGTTCTCCGAGAAGTAGGCGCGCGAGGCCTCGTAGAGCACGTCGAGGGCCTCGGGGCCCGCGTAGTAGACGAGCGAGAAGGTGCGCCCGTGGCGCCAGTCGGCGTCCGACCCCTGGCGGCCCTTCAGGGAGGAGAGCACTTCGTCCTTCGACAGACCCCGCTTGGGAAACTCCATGGAACCTTCTATCTCCTCGCTGCTCTGGATGGGGTGATGGTGATGGTGGAGGCGGTCAGCGGTTGCGGCGGCGCAGCACCGTGATGAGGAGCTGCTGCATCTCGCCGTTCTCCTGGGCGAGCGCGGCCTGGATGGCCCCGGTGGCCTCGGCGGCGTCGTGGCGCACCAGCAGGTCGGCGGCGAGCTGGCGCTCCTCGGGGCTCCCGTGGCGGAGCGTGCCCAGCAGGTACTCGACGGCTTCGAGCGAGGGGATGCGCCCGATGGAGTTGAGCGCCGCGCCTCGCACCGCGGGGTCGGACTGGTCTCGGTGAAGCCTGGAGAGGGGGTCGAAGGCGTGGGGGAAATGCAGGAGCTGGATGGCCTCGACCGCCGCCGCGCGCACCGCGTGGTCGGGCTCCGCGACGCCCTTCATCAGCAGCATGAAGGTGCGCTTGAAGAAGAGCGATCGGGCCGCTCGCAGCGCCGCCACGCGCACGTCGCCGCGGCCCCGGTCGAAGAGGTGCTCCAGGAGAGAGCACGGAGTAGAGCTGCACCTGACCCAGGGCCTCGGCGAGCTGGGCCTGCGTGTTGGGGTGCCCCGGCTCGCGCCGTCAGCGGCACCAGCCTCGCCAGCAGCGCCTTGCGCCGCACGAAGTCAGGCAGCGTGCCGTCGAGCAGGATCTCCCCGCAGGCCTCGACCGCGTCGCCGTCCTCCTCCCACTCCACGACGTCGACGTTCCAGATGTCGGGGTAGGCCACCGGGAGCTTGAGGTACTCCGGCACCGCGGACATCCGCACCACCTCGTCCCTCGCGTCGCCGTAGCGGGAGCGCAGCCGGGCGTAGCGCTTCGCCCGCTCCTCCTCGATGCCCGGCATCTGCGCGAGCACCCCGAAGACCGCCACCGCGCGGCCGTGCATCCCCACCCCCGAGAAGGCCCCCACGGAGGCCAGCAGCGCGTTCTCCGCCAGCTCCACCGAGCCGCCGCCCCGGAGGATCTGCTCCGCCGCGTTGCGCCACGCCTCCGCCTCGCGCATGCGCAGCGCGGGGTGGAAGGGCAGCCCCAGGGCCCTCGCGTAGTCGGCCGCCTCGTGAACGATGGTGGCGACGGCGTGGTGCTCGTGCGCCCGCTCGGCCCGCACGATGAAGTCCTCGTAATACTGGAGGGCGTAATACTTGAGGTGGTCTTCGCGCAGGATGCGGATGCAGTTGAGGTATCCCTCCGCGAGGTTCTCGAAGCTGCCGGTCTCCGCGCCGAGGGTGAGCAGCACCTGGAAGCAGTCGAAGGCCCGCTCCCGCAGCCCGCGCGCCTCGAAGAGGTCGGCGGCCTCTTCCAGCAGGCGCATGGCGCGCACCCGGCCCCGCTGGGCGCCCGGCGCGTCGCGCAGCTCGGTCAGCACCCTCCCCAGGTTGAAGCTCACCAGCGCGGCGTTGTACGGGTCCTCCCGCAGCCTCGGGTCGGCCTGCACCTCCTCCCAGAGCAGCCGGGCCTGCGGGTAGAGCCGGGCCTTCTCCGAGGCGATGGCCGCGTGGGCGGGCCAGCGCGCGGCCCGGTAGTGCTGCGCCGCCGCCCCGTAGTTGCCGTCGAGGATCGCCGCGCGGGCCAGGTCACGCGGCTCGTTGGCGCTGACCTGGGCCATGCGCCGCCCGTCCTTCAGGTAGAGCCACACCGAGGCCGCGGCGCGCAGCAGCCCGATCTGCTGGAGCGCGTCGGCCAGCAGCCGGACGAGCTCGTCGTAGTCGCGCGCCTGGAGGTGCGTCTGCGCCGCGGCGCCGATCAGGATCTGCACCGCGTTCTGCGGCTGGGCGGAGCGCATCGCCGCGCGAGCGCGGGCCATCGCTTCATCGTTGAGCAGCGTCGACATCGGCGGCGCGGACTCTACAACCACCCGGGGGCGGGCGTCACCGGCGGAGCGCGGACGAGGTATCCGACTCTTTTCCCCGTATCGCGGATAAGGGACATCGCGCCTCCGGGGAATTTCATTGGCGATATCTTCGGGGGCGGCATCGGAGACCCTGAGGGGGGACCACCCCGGCGACGCACCCTCAGGGGACCCCTCGGCAGGGAGGGGAGGCGGTCCCATCCCCGGCGGTGCTCAAGGCGTCGGAGGGTGACGCCAGGCAGGCGCTTCGCGTTGAAATGGCTGGTTTTGTGCTGATTCGTGCTTTTACACCGTCTTGTATTCAGCGGTCTTCGGCGCCGCGGACCCCGACGGACTTCCTCCCGCACAGAAAATCGTCACTGCCACCGAAGCCCACATCAGCGGGCATCTGGTCGGTTGTATTTCCGTGGTTTCGCCTGGTTCGCCTGGGTTCTTTCCAGGGAATGGCGTGCCTACATATCCAGAAATCTCCATATCGGGGTCACCCTCGCCTCCATAAAACCCTTGATTCACCACAGTTCTCAACGATGTAGCGAGCATGGATCCAATCGAATTCCCATTTGCCACAGCGGAACAACCCGGCTTTGTTCGGCCCCATGGACCGCTCATTGACCGCCTCGTTGTTCTGCGTGGTGTCCCTGGCTCTCGCCTCCGGATGTGCTCCGGTGGAAGACGGCAGCGACTCCACCTCCTCTACCAGCACCAGCGCCGTGACCGTCCGCGCCTGCCCCGAGCCCGTCACCCTCGACGGCCGCGGCGATCCGCGCAACGCCGCGGGCCAGATCCGCAACTGCTGGCCGGGCGAAGCGAAGTGCTTCTGCGATAGCGACAGCGACTGCTACAGCCTCGAAGGTTACGTGGCCTGCACCCCGGTGCGCGCGACCACCGCCACCACCACCACCGCCACCACCACCACCACCACCACCACGCGAGACGCGGGTGTGACTGACAGCGGCGTGCGCGACTCCGGCGTGCGTGACTCCGGCGTGCGTGACTCCGGCACCGCGACCGCGACCGACAGCGGCGTGCGGGACTCCGGCACCGTGACCGCGACCGACAGCGGCGTGCGGGACTCCGGCACCGCGACCGCGGCCCCGGCCCCGGCCCCGGCCCCGGCCCCGGCGCCGGTCACCGGAACGACCACCCCTTCGACCGGGCTGCGCGCCTTCCCCGGCGCGGAGGGCTACGGAGCCAGCGCCACCGGCGGCCGCGGCGGCCGGGTGATCTACGTGACCAACCTCAACGCCTCCGGCCCTGGCTCCTTCCAGGACGCCGTCCAGCAGACCGGCCCCCGCTACATCCTCTTCAAGGTGAGCGGCGTGATCAACGGCGACGTGCAGATGAACAGCGGCGACATGACCATCGCCGGCCAGACCTCGCCGGGCGGCATCACCGTCCGCGGGCTGCACACCACCGAGGCCACCTACTGCGACCAGCAGTGCGGCGCCAACGCCCGCGGCATCCAGAACTTCATCGTGCGCCACCTGCGCTCGCGCCCGGCGAGCGGTAACTTCCCCGATGGCCTGCGGCTGCGCTACGCCCGCAACGGCGTGATCGACCACCTCTCCATGGGCAACGCCGAGGACGAGGCCGTCGAGATCTCGTACACGAACAACATCACCATCCAGGACAGCGTCTTCGCCGAGACCATCGGCGGCCACGCCCAGTACGGTGGGATGCTGATCAACTACACCAACCCCGCGGCGGGCTACGCGCTCGACAACCTGACCATCGTCCGCAACGTCTGGAACCGCATCCAGGGTCGCTACCCCGAGTTCTCCCGAGAGAGCGGCAGCGCGGCGGCGGGCACCACGATGCACGTCGAGCTGACCAACAACCTCTACTGGGACCAGCGCTACTTCACCGACGTGAACCCGACGAACATCTCGGGTAGCAACTCGGGCTCGAACATCTACTACCAGATGAACTGGGTGGGTAACTCCTCCTACGCGCCCTCCAGCAATCACTTCGGCTTCATGTGGCTGCAGCCCTCGGGCGGCGGGACCACCGCGTACTTCGCGGACAACCGCTCCAACCTCTGGCCGAGCCGCGCGGACTGGGACCTCAACTTCTGCTGCAACGACTACAACGGCGGCGCCAACGCCCGTCCCTCATGGGGCCGCACCACGCGCCACGCCTTCCCCGCGGTCACGGTGCTCCCGTCGAGCGGGGTGCGCGCCAACGCCCTCGCCAACGCGGGCGCCTTCCCCCGCGATCCGACGGACCGCCGGCTCATGGGCTACGTGGCCTCCGGCACCTTCGACAGCTCGCCGAGCAACACCAACCCCGCCAACGACGCGCTCCGCCTGAACTTCACGGGCGCCGGCCCCGCGGCGCCGACGGACACGGACAACGACGGCATGCCCAACGCCTGGGAGACCGCCCACGGCACCAACCCCAGCGTCGCCGACCACAACGGCACCACCGTCTCCGTCTCCATGACCGGCGTCGCCGGGTACACCAACCTCGAGTGCTACCTCAACGAGCTCGCCGCGCTCCGCGTCCGCAACAACAGCTGAGGCGCTACTCCCCCCCTCCGTTGGCGGCAGCGAGCTTGAAATCGCCGGACATCCCCGGCACGCTCGCTGCTCCAACGGATGCCCATGAACCCCCGCCTGCGACGGTCCTTCTCCCTTCCCTCCCTCCTGCTCCTCCTCGCCGCCCTCTCCGCCTGTAGCGAAGAGAGCGGCGTCCCCGCCGACGCCGCCGTCGACGCAACCCCCAGCGACACTCCCAACACGGATGTCCCTTCGGTGGATGTCCCTTCGGTGGATGTCCCTTCTGTGGATGTCCCCTCGGTGGATGTCCCCTCGGTGGATGTTCCCTCCGTCGATGTCTCCCAGCCTTCCGATGCCTGCGCCCGGCCTGACATCGCGCGGCTCCCGGAGCGCATCGACTGCGGCCCCCGAGGCGGAGCCACCTGCCCGACGGGCTACTCCTGCCTCTCCTTCTCCGGGTTCGTGCTCCAGCAGTTCTGCGGCATATCCTGCCGCTCGGACTGCGACTGCCCCTCAGGGGAGCGCTGCGGAGCTTACTCCGACAAGGCCGGGACGCACCCGCTCTGCGTCGCCGCCACCACGAACGCCCGCTGAGCCTCACACCCCATGAAGACAGACACCGGCAACGCCATCGGGCTCCCGCCCATCCGCGGCGAGGAGGTCTCCCGCTTCGTCATCACGGCGCGGGCCCAGCGCTCGTTTCACACCGTCCTCGACGCCCACCAGCTCCTCGATCCGGCGCGCACCCACCTGGCCGTGGTCACCACCCGGGTGACCCACGACGCCGACGGCGGCGGCGTCGAGATCCGCGTCGAGCAGGACCTCCGCGGCGGCGTGGTCATCGAGGAGCTGCAATGCGAGGCCCGCCCCTCGCTGCGCGCCCTGCGCTTCAAGCGCTCCATGGTCGACGGCCACGGCGTCGAGTGCCGCTCCGAGACGGTGGACTTCACCCGCGGTCCGCTGCGCTTCCCCGGGGACACCTACCCCGAGGTGTGCCTGCCCTTCCTCTTGCGGGGACAGCCCTTCGACGGCAAGCGCCGCTCGCTTCACGCATGGATCGCCGACCGCATGGTCGCCAAGGTCTATTACGAGGAGCACAAGACCGTGAGCCTGAGCGTCCCGGCCGGGCGCTTCGAGGTGCGCGAGGTGACCATGTACCCGGACATCAACGACTGGGTGCACCTCGGCCGCGTCATCACCGAGCTCTCCAAGCCGCTGCTGCCGAAATACAAGCTCTGGTATGAGAAGTCCTCCCCGCACCGGCTGGTGCGCTTCGAGGGTCCGCACGGCCCGCCCGGCGCCCCGGAGATCATCCTCGAGCTGACCACCTGAAGCGGGAAGCAGTTCAGGGGGGCAAGCCGCTCGTTTGACGCTTGGGGTTCGCGCGTAGCAGTTCAGCGGTGATGCAAGCCGTCCGTTTGACGCTGGGGTTCGCGCGTTGGCGCTCACCCCAGGCTATAACAAGTGACGACCCCGCGTTCGCGGGGTCTTTCGAACAGGAATGCCACTTCGATGGAGCCCACGGCACGTCGATTGGAGCTTCCGGAAGGTCCATCGAGTTTCGGTACGAAAGACCCCGCGAACGCGGGGTCGTCACTTGTTATAGCCTGGGGTGAGCGCCAACGCGCGAACCCCAGCGTCAAACGAGCGGCTTGCACCCCCCTGAACTGATACCTGAGAGAACCGTAGCCATGGAGATCGTGCTGGTGATGGGATACCCCGCGTCGGGCAAGTCGACGTGGACGGCGCAACACTTCAACGGGCACCGTCGCATCAACCGCGACTCGCTCGGAGACCTCACCCTCGACCAGCTCTGCCCCCTGGTGGAGAGCGCCCTCGACGAGGGATCTCCCGTGGTGCTCGACAACACCTACGCCACCCGGGAGTCTCGCGCCTCGGTGCTCGCCGTGGCCCGCCGCCGGGGCGTCCCCGCGCGCTGCGTGTGGCTCGACAGCACCATCGAGCAGGCCCAGTACAACGCCGTCGAGCGGCTGGTGAGGGCGCACGGACGGCTGCTCTCCCCAACAGAGATCAAGCAGGCCGGTCGCAGCGATCCGAACACCTATGGCCCCGCGGTGCTCTTCCGACATCGGAAGCTCTTCGAAGCGCCCACCGCGGCGGAGGGATTCGCCTCCATCGAGAAGGTCGCCTTCCAGCGGGGAGCGCAGCCTGGGGGATATACGCAGAAGGCCCTGCTGCTCGACTACGACGGGACGCTCCGGCGGACGAAGAGCGGCGACAAGTACCCGCTGACGCCGGACGACGTGGAGGTGCTGCCGGGGCGCGCCGAGGTGCTCAAGCGATATGCGGCCGAGGGATATCGGCTGCTGGGGGTCTCCAACCAGAGCGCCGTCTCCAAGGGGACCCTCTCCGAAGAGGGAGCCCGGCGGTGCTTCGCCCGCACCAACGAGCTGCTCGGGGTGGACATCGAGGTGGCCTTCTGCCCGCATGATCCGGCGCCCATCAGCTGCTGGTGCAGGAAGCCCATGCCGGGCCTCGGGGTGGCCTTCATCGAGAAGTACAAGCTCGACCGGGCGCAGGTCGTGATGGTGGGCGACATGACCACCGACCGCACCTTCGCCGCGCGGGCGGGCGTGCGCTTCGTCGACCAGGCGGACTTCTTCCGCTGAGGCGCCTCCGGTGCCCACCCGCCGCCAACCGGCGGTGGCGGCTCGAGGGACATCCCACGAGGGATATCCCATGAAAGCGCAGTGGCCCCTTCGTTGCTCTAGTGCCTCCCTGAACAGGAGGCATTGCGATGACGAGACAATCTTCCCGATGGTCCATTGGGGTGGCGGCGGTGTTGTGCGGGTGCCTGGAGCGCCCCAGCGCGCAGCCCGTCGAGCGGCTCAACGCGAGCTTCACCACGGAGATATTCAACAACGGAGTCGACAGCGTCGACATGCTCTTCGTGGTCGACAACTCCAACTCCATGAGCGCGTATCAGCAGCGCCTCGGGGCGCAGTTTCGCGTGCTCATCGACCAGCTCGTCGCCCCTCCGGTCGACCCCGCCACCGGGCGCCCGGCGCACCCGCCGGTGAAGAGCCTCCACGTCGCGGTGGTCTCCTCCGACCTCGGGACCCCGGGCTCCAATGTCGGGAGCTGCAACGTCAGCGCGGACGTGGGCGACGACGGGCTGCTCAATCCCATCCGCTCGGGCCGCGCCCTTGCCGCGCACCGCCCCTGGACCACGCTGCCCGCGGGGTCGCGCCCGGCGCGCTGCACCACCGATCCCAACCAGTACCCGAGCTTTCTCACCTTCGACGCGGACTCCACGAACGCCGACGGGTTTCGAGAGGACTTCGTCTGCAACGCATTCCTCTCCACGCAGGGCTGTGGCCTGGAGCAGCAGCTCGAGTCGGCCTACCGCGCCCTGGTGGTGCGCAACCCCCGCGAGCAGGCCGGGAACACCGACGCCAACGCGGGCTTCGTGCGCCCCGACGCCGTGCTGGGCATCGTGGTCATCAGCGATGAAGAAGACGGCTCGGTGCGCGATTGCCGATATGCCGAGGCGGGGCAGCCCTGCTCCGACGCGCTCTCCGTCTACGACATCGGCGCGGCGGGGTGGGGCGACGACCGCGACCTCAACCTGCGATTCTATACGTACACCCCAGGGTCGGCGCAGGATCCGACCTGGCCGATCGATCGGTACATCGACCCGCGCAATCCCAACAGGGGATTCACTTCCTTGAAGCCCGGGCACCCCGATCGGGTGTGGCTCCCATCGTGCTCGGGGTCCTGGGAGCTCCTGGCGGCGACGTGATGGGGCGGGGTTGAAGGCGGGGCAGAGCCATGCGACCGAGGGGTTGCTGAACACTCACCCGCAGGATGCCCCGTGGAGCCGATCGTCCTTCATCTTCCCGCCGCCCTCAAGCCCCTCGCTGACGTCCTGAGCCACGCCGTGACGTTCACCCTCGCGGCCGTCGAGCACGCCCGGTCGGACGAGCCCTTCGACTACGCCGCGGTCGAGCGCGCGGTGGCGACGCTCGGCGCCGAGGTGCAACGATCGCTGCACCAGACGATCCTCGCCGCGTGTGATCGCCAGGTGCCCCGCCTGCTCATCGGCGGCCGACTCCACCGTCCCGTGCTGCGCCGCGAGGCGACCTACTACACGCTCGCCGGGCCGGTGGTCGTGACGCGCACGCGCTATCGCCCGGCGGGGGATCCCTACGCTACGACGGTCGATCCGATCGGCGTACGCGTGGGCGTCGTCGGCGCCGGCTGGCTGCCCCAGACCTGCACCGCGATGGCCTTTCTCGTGCAACTGGACCCCAGTCGCGAAGCCACTCAAGCGGCCCATCAGCTCGGCGTCCTGCCCTACAGCCGCGCGAGCTTCGAGCGGGTCGCTCACCGGGTCGGCGAGCTCGTCATGCAGGAGCGCGAGCGGGTCGAGTCGGCGCTCATTGCCGCCTATGCGCTGCCGGTCGAGGCCACGGGTGTTGTGATCTCGCTCGACCGCGTGGCGGTGCCGATGGAAGAGCCCCGGCGACGACCCCGTGGGCGGCCCGCCAAGGGCGCGGCGAAGCGGCCTGTCGTGCGGCTCTGGCACATGGCGTACTGCGCGACCGTGACGATCCACGACGCCTCCGGCAAGGGGCTGCACACGATCCGCTATGGGCGGATGCCGGGCGGGGATGTGGACGGCCTGGTGCTCGGCTTGAAGGATGACGTGATGACCTTGCTGGGCATGCGCCCGACGCTTCAAGTTACGCTGCTGTGCGACGGCGCGGTGGAGATGTGGAACCTGCTCGGCGAGGCGTTGACCGAGGCAGCGCTCGGACGGGCGATCGCCCGGCTGGTGGACCTGTGGCACTTCCTGGAGAAGATGGGCAAAGCAGCGCGGCGGCGCTTCGAGGCGCCCCAGGCCACGGCGTGGCTCACCCGCTGGAGGCTGCGGTTGCTGAACAAGTCCGGGGCATGGAGGGAGTTGCAGGCGGAGGTCACCGCCTGGGGGCTCGAAGAGCCGCGCGAGCAGAAGGATCGGCCCGTGCACGACGCGCTGACCTTCCTGGCGAATCAAGGCGGCGCCGGGCGGCTGGAGTACGCGATCGCGCGGGCTGCCGGCCGACCCGTGGGCAGCGGCCCCGTCGAGGCGACCTGCAAGAGTCTCTTCAATGTGCGTTTCAAGCGCTCGGGCGCACGCTGGAAGGACGCCAGTGGTGAAGAGATCGTACGGCTACGCGCACTGCATCTCAGCCATCGGTGGGTGGCTGCACTCGAACTCACGCTGGAGGCGAAGCGGCGGGATGTCCGCCGTGTCGCATGAGCACGATGGGAGCCACACCCCTTCGCTGCCTCTCCCCGGCCCATACAGAAATCCATGGTGCGCAGCACAAGGCCGATCTCGTCGACCGTGATGAGCCCCCTCGCGCGCATGTCGAGGAGGCGGGCGATGTCGACGGTGATCTCCATCGAGCCCGTGGAGCCGGGGGTAGTCCCAGCGGGTGGGTCTGACGGTGGTGGCGGGCGCGTCGTCATGGCGGTGCCTACGCCCCTTCTGCGCTACGGCTCGTGGTCGGGATTCGCGAGAGCGCTTCGGCGATGCCGTTGGCATCAACGCTTCCGATGCGGAGGCCCCCAGGCACCCTGCGTGGGCCATCTCGCAGAGGCCCGACTGCGTGGCGCTCCCGTCGGATCCGACGGGGAGGTGACGGCAGCGAGGCCGCGGGAGCCCGAAGCGGGGGGCGTACTTTTCCCATTAAGGTTCCTGGCAGCCCTGCCGATCATAGGGAGTGAACGGGCCACACAGCGCACCTGCGGTGCGACGGGCCCCTCGGTCCACACAACGGCAAACCTCGCGCGAGCGGGGGACGCAAAGCCTACGGGACTCGCAAGAGTCGGCCGGGTTGCTGAATGGAGCGCTCCTATGAAGAACATCATCTGGTTGTCGGGTCTCGCGATGGCGGCGGTCGTGGCGACTGGCTGCGCGGGCGGCCCCGAGTCGCTCGCCATGGAGAGTGACAACGCGCTGACCCAGGTCGTCGGCGAGGGCCTCGTGACCCTCTCGGCCGACCGGGAGCTGCCGGTGACGGGCGCGGCGCCCTCGATCACCGAAGCAATCACCATCGACGACGCCGCGGCGTCCATCGCGGCGAGCCCGTGGTGCCCGGTGGCCCCGCCCTCTGCGGTCACCATGGCGACCGCGCTCCCGATGGCCGGGTGCGTTCGCGGCTCGCTCCTCGCCTCGGACGCGGGTCGGCACTTCATCCTGCGGCCCATGGCGGGCGGCTCGTACCGCATCGACGTGACGCACGCCGTCGACGCGCGCTTCGACCTCGGCCAGGTGACCACCACCGAGGGCCTCACCGCCTGCGCTCCCTTCGCCACCGGCCTGGTCTCCACCCGCCTCACGGTCGAAGACACCCCCCGAGGCCCTCTGCGTGGTGGTGCGCTCGGACAGCGGCGAGGCGCAGCCCTTCCGGCTCATCGCCGAGTAGCGAGCCGAGCGACCCGGTCGCTGCGGCCACGGCGGTCCGCGCCCCTCGTGGTAACGTCGGCCCTCAACGTCACGCGGGCCTCGACCATGCGATTCCCCGGCCGCCGCAAGCACAAGCACTACTTCCCCATCCAGGCGCGCGATCCGCTCTTCCTCTACGCGGGCATCACCGCGCAGTCTGCGAAGACGCACGTCGTCGGCGTCGATCAGACGCTCGTCGACATCGACGCTCGCGTGCCCGACGCCCTCCTCGCGCGCTACGGGCTCGCGAAGGGCGCATCGATCGTCATCCCCAACGAGAAGGCGAGCGCGCTCTACGACGAGCTGCTGCGCGACAAGCTCATCCTGTACGAGTTCGCGGGCGGCACCGTCGGCAACACCCTGCACAACTACTCGCTGCTCGCCGACGACGCGTCGATTCTGCTCGGCGTGATGAGCGAGGAGATCCGCCTCGGCACCTCGGGCTACCGCTACCTCTCGAACACCTCGAGCCGGGTGAACCTCGACCACCTCCAGCCGGTCGACGGCCCGATCGGTCGCTGCTTCGCGCTGGTCACGCCGGACGGCGAGCGCACCTTCGCCATCAGCGAGGGGCAGATGAACGGACTTCGGCCGGAGAGCGTGCCGCCCGCGATCTTCGACGGCGCGTCGAGCCTGGTGATCTCCGCCTACCTGATGCGCTGCAAGGAGTCCGACCCGATGCCGGACGCCACCCGCCGCGCGCTCGCGCTCGCGAAGGAGCGCGGCGTCCCGGTGGTGCTCACGCTCGGCACGCGCTTCGTGATCGCCGAGCGCCCCGAGTTCTGGCGGTCGTTCATCCGCGAGCACGTCGACGTCGTCGCGATGAACGAGGAGGAGGCCGAGGCGCTCACCGGCGAGTCCGACCCGCTGCTCGCGTGCGACCGGGCGCTCGATCTCACCGACATGGTGCTGTGCACGGCGGGGCCCACGGGGCTCTACCTCGCGGGCCACACGGACGACGAGGTGAAGCGCGAGACGCGCTATCCGCTGCTCCCCGGCGCCATCGCGGAGTTCAACCGCTACGAGTTCAGCCGTCCGATGCTGCGCGCGAGCTGCACGCAGCCGATCAAGGTCTTCGCGCACATCGGGCCCTACCACGGAGGCCCCGACCGCATCACCAGCACCAACGGCGCGGGCGACGCGGCGCTGTCGGCGCTGCTGCACGACATGAGCGCCAACCGCTTCCATCGCTCGAGCGTCCCGAACTCCGCGAAGCACGTGCGCGCGTTCTTGACGTACTCGTCGATGAGCCAGGTGTGCCGCTACGCCAACCGGGTGAGCTACGAGGTGCTCGCGCAGTCGTCCCCGCGGCTCACGCGGGGACTGCCAGAGCGCGAAGAGGGGCTCGACGACGAGGCGTACTGGGCGCGCTAGTCGCCGGTCTGGATGCGGACGCCCGGAGGGTTCGGGCAGGGGAGGCAGAGCCGCAGGCCCGCGAAGAGCACGCCCGCCGCGCCGCCTGCGCAGCGTGACGCGCAGTCCCAGGCGTGCACCTCGGGGCGGAAGTGCCGGAAGCACGTGGGCCGGCACTCGATCTGGTCGGGCCAGGCCGCGCAGACGGCCTCGGTGCCGAAGACGCCGCCGAAGCGGATGACCATCTGGCAGCCCGCCTCGCAGACCCAGCCGCGGGTCGGGAGGTAGTTGGGAAACTGCTCGGGGCGGCACGTGGGCGGCGGCGCGACGCAGCCCGCGAAGCGCATCGGGCCCTCCACGTAGACCTGCCCGTCGGGGCAGCGGCGCGCCTCGCAGGCGTCGTCCATCATCGCCCAGCCGTCGCCCATCTGGACGCCGCACATCGTCGCGACCGGAAGGTTGCGCTGGCGGTAGACCATCGTCTGCCCGGAGGGGCAGAGGCAGCCCTCGTCGACGCGGCCGTCGCAGTTGTCGTCGACGAGGTTGCAGAGCTCGGGCGAGGGCAGCGTCTGGCCCACGCACGCCCCCCACCGGCCGTCGACGCAGGACATCGCCCCGGCGCGGCACTGGCCGATCGCGGTCGTCGCCGGGGGGCCGTCGAAGCACGGGCGCGTCTCGCCGGCGCTGCAGGGGCAGTCCTCGTCGATGACTCCGTCGCAGTCGTCGTCGGCGCCGTTGCAGGTCTCCGCGCTGGGGGCGGTGTACTGCTGGCAGACGGTCCAGTCCGAGCCGCCGGACATCCGGTCGACGCAGCGCTGGGTGCCCGCGAAGCACGACCCGCGGCCGGCGGTGCCCTCCGGGCCCGGGTAGCACGAGCGGATCTCTCCGAGGCGGCAGCGGCAGTCCTCGTCGACGACCCCGTCGCAGTCGTCGTCGACGCCGTTGCAGGTCTCGAAGCTGGGCACGACCATCCCGGCGCACTCGCCCCAGGTGAGCTCGCCGAAGGTGTCGCGCGCGCAGCTCTGGGTGCCGCCGAGGCAGGGACCGACCCCGGGCGTCCCGGTCGGGCCGGCGTAGCAGGATCGGGTGGCGCCCTCGGTGGGGCACGAGCACTCCTCGTCGACGCGCCCGTCACAGTTGTCGTCGATGCCGTTGCACTGCTCGATCTCGGGGCTCCCGGCGCCGGTGCACGCGAGCCAGGTGCCGCCCGGAGCGCAGCGCATCGTGCCCCACTGGCAGCGCGTCCCGCCGGCCTGATCGGCGCGGCCGGGGTAGCATGGCTGGCTGGCGCCGGGGTCGCACGCACAGTCCTGGTCGACGAAGCCGTCGAGGTCGTCGTCGAGGCCGTTGCCGCAGATGTCGCCGCCCGACATCAGCCCCACGCGCGGCAGGCCCGAGTCGTCGCCGGTCATCCCCCCGTCCCTGCTCCCACCCAGGTCGTCGCTGGGGAGGATCACCCCCGCGTCCGACGCTGTGACCACGTCCGTCGCCCCGACATCCTGGTCCGTCGCCGCCGCGTCGTCCGCCCGCGCGGAGCCGGTGTCTCGCGGCGGGGGCACCGACGCCTCCATCGAGGGCTCGATGACCTCGCCGTCATCGGTCTGCGTACAGCCGACCGCGCCGACGAGGCACAGCAGGACGATCCAGGGGGCTACGGTTCTCATGGGAGAAGCTCCTCGCGAACCGGCGACCCTGCCGCGCTTCGCGTCGGGCATCGCACACCCGCGCACCCCCGCCCGTCAAGGAGAGCGAGGATGACTGCGCGAGCGCCCGGTCGCAGCGCTCAAGGATCGCGGCGGCGACGCAGCGCCCACACGCCGAGGCCCGCCAGCAGCAGGAAGCCCAGCCGCGGGGCCGAGTCCGGCTCCATCCCGACGTGGCAGCCGCAGCCGTCGCCGCTCAGGGTGGTGATCGCACCCGGCGCGGGCGCGGGGCCCTCCACGCAGATGTGCTGCTCGCTGCAGCGGGTGAGGCCGTCGGTTCGGTCGGCGCAGTGGGCGTCCGTGAGGCAGCCCACGCAGCGGCCCGCGCCGCCGTCCGTCGCGGTCTCGCAGAAGGGCGTCGGCTGGGCGCAGTCGAGGTCGCGGAAGCAGCCCGTCGAGCAGGTTCCGGGGCGGGTGGGGTCGTCGGAGCTGCAGGTCATCCCGGCGGGGCAGCCGTTGTGGCCTTCGCCCGGCCAGCAGCCCGCCCGGCAGCGGCGCGCCGTCGGATCGCAGATGCGCCCCGAGTCCGTCGCCCCGCAGTCGGCGTCGCGGTCGCAGCCGCAGCGGCGCGACCCGCTGGCGTCCATCACGCAGGCCGTGCCGTCGGCGCTCATCGCGCACACCGCCGCGGCGCTGCCCGGGATGCACGCCACGCAGCGGTTCATCGCCGCGTCGCACATCGGCGTCGCGCCCGTGCACGCGGTCATGTTCTCGGCGGTGCAGGCCACGCAGCGGCCCATGTCGCGCCCGGTGGTGGCGCAGGCCGGGGTGGGAGCGCGGCAGTCCGTCGGGTTGCTCGGGGAGCACGGCCGGCAGGTGCGGGTGCCCGCGTCGCAGATGGGGGTCGACCCGGCGCAGTCGGCGTTGGTGCCGCAGCCCACGCAGCGGTTGGTGCTGAGGTCGCACACGCCGCTGGCGCAGTTGAGGTTGGTGGTGCACTGCACGCAGCGGCCCATGTTGGGCCCTGTTCCGGCGCAGATGAGCATGCCGTCCATGGTGCACTCCCCGGCGAGGGAGGGGTTGCACGGGCGGCAGACGTGGCCCGCCGGGTCGCACACCGGGTTCGCCGGGTCGGCGCAGTCGCGGCTGGTGAGGCAGGCCACGCAGGTGTGCGCGCCGACGTCGCAGAAGGGCGTCGCGCCGGAGCACTGCGCGTCGGTGTTGCACGCGGCGCAGCGGCCGGGGGAGCTGCCGGTGAGCACGCACGCGGGGCGCGACGGATCGATGGAGGCGCACTGCGCGTCGGAGGAGCACGCCACGCAGGTGCGGCTGGCCGGGTCGCACACCGGGGCGATGGGGGTGCGGGTGCAGTCGCTGGTGGTGTTGCAGAGGCAGACGCCCGCGGCGGTGTCGCAGATCGGCGCGGTGGCCGGGCAGTTGGCGTCGGCGGCCCCGGGGCTCATCGGGTTGGTGCGGCCGGAGGCGGTCTCGCGCACGTCGGGGAGGCAGTCGTTGTCGCTGTCGATGTCGAGGTAGTCCGGGGTGCCGTCGTTGTCCGTGTCGGCGGTGCAGTCGCCCTCGACCACGTCGGTCCAGTTGTCTCCGTCGGCGTCGGTGAGCGAGGCGCGGGCGAGGGTCTGGAACGCGATCACCGGCACCATCTCGTCGCCGTCGCCTCGGAAGCGGAAGCGCATCGAGGTGGCCGCGTCGCTCACCACCGTGCGGAAGTCGTAGAGCTCGTCGTCGAGCCGGGGGAGCGCCGGGGCGGCGACGATGTTGTCCCCGTCGAGGCCCACCGGGGAGCCCGCGGCGCGGCCGGGGCCAGGCTCGGTTCCGCCGAAGGTGCCCATGGTGCAGAGGCCCGCGGTGTCGGCGAAGCAGCCCATGCCGGCCGCGACGCCGGGCCAGTCGTCTGCGCCGCCCGCCCTGGTGGTGAGCGAGAGGTTGTTGACGATGATCTCGCTCTCCTCCTCGGAGCAGGTGTCGCGCGACGGGTCGTTGGGCGCCGCGGGGTTGGGCCGACGGTTGAACTCCCACATCACCCCGACCGAGGCCGCGAAGGGCTCGCCGCGGGTGAAGCCCGAGGGACAGCGGTTGGCCACGGCGCCGGGGAGCGGGAGCGCCGCGCTCTCGAAGCCGTTGGTGGCGCAGCCCTCGTAGACCACCACGTTGCGCCGCGGGCCGAAGTCGAGGTCGTACACGACCACCAGGTAGTGGCCGCCGAGCTGGATGATTCCGGGGCCCTCGCGGCGGGCGTCGTCGCCGCGCTCCTGCACCGTGATGCGGGTGGTGCCGCCGCGGGAGGACGGACCCACCGCGGCGCGGACGGCGGAGGAGACGTCGGTGATGAAGGTTCCCCAGTGGGCGGTGACCGTGGGGGTGGGGAAGGTGCGGGAGTAGAAGCGCGGGGCCCCTTGGAGGGTGCGCGTGACCGTGGAGGTGCCGTTGCCGACGATCACCTGGCGGGGGCTGCCCGAAGGGCCCGCGGGGATGGACGGCGGAAAGGCCGGGGCGCTCGCGGTGGGGTTGAAGACCGTGACGCCGGAGTACAGCCGCGCCCAGCGGACGCGACCCCCGCGGGGGACCTGCACGGTGAACTCACCGCGGGCGAAGGCGGTGGGGCTGCTGGCCTCGCCCCAGGCGTCGGTGGTGACCCCGCCGCGGACGATCTCGCTGAAGGCCACCTGGAGGGTCTGCGCCGAGGCTGCGACGGGGGCGCCGAGCAGCGAGAGGAGCGAGAGGGCAGCGAGGAGGAGCGGGGGGCGGGAGGTCGGCTTCACGGTCCATCTTTAGGCCAGGAGGACGCCCCGTGGCTAGGGATGGGAGCTCAGAAGGCCAGTCGCGACCAGAGCCTCGCCACCAGGGCGCGGAGCGGGGCGAGGAGCCCGTGGCGAGGGGTAAGGGGTCTGAAGGTGGTGAGCGCCCGGACGCGCACGGCGGGCCGGGGGGGCGTCGGGGCGTCGAGGCCCGCGGGCCGGGACGAGAGCGCCGCGCGAGGTCGGACGGACATCCGGGCGACGCGGCGGGTGATGACCGAGGCGAAGGAGTCGGGCAGCTCGCGGGAGGCCGTCATCCGCATCGTCTCCAGCTCGGCCGCGGGGACCGGCATCACCAGCTCCATGCGACGTCGGCGAGAGAGCGCCTCGGTCACCGCCTCGAAGAGCGACCCGGCGAGGGCCACGGTAGGCGGCGCGCCGAAGCGCCGGGTGGACACCTTCGTCGGGGAGGTCGCCAGGGCCCAGGTGCGCAGCGTCTGCCCGGCGTTGCGCGCCCGGCGTCGCCACGAGGCGCTGGGGGTCTGCGGGTCGAAGAAGCCGTGGTCCGCGGCGCGGTCGGGGTTGTTGGTCGAGGCGGCGATCGGGGCGAAGCGCCCTCGGCGGGCGGCCTCGGGCTGCGTGGGCACGGCGTCGTCGTCGTCGAGGCGGTCGGACGCGAGCTGCGAGGAGAGGCGCACGGCCTCGCGCTCTCGCCACACCTTGTTGGCGGCGACCATGGACATGAACTGCGCGAGCTCGCGCTGGGTCGCGACGTCGTGGCGGAAGGCCTCCTCGATGGCCGAGGCGAAGGCCGCCGCGGACTCGAAGCGGTCGTCGGGGTCGAAGGCCAGCGCCTTGCGGCAGATGGCGTCGAGCGCCGCCGGGACCTTCGGGGCGACCTCGGCGAGCGGGCGGTAGTCTTCGCGCGCCATGCGAGAGAGGGGGGAGCCCTCGCGGGTGGGGAAGCACCGTCGCAGGCTGAGCGTCTCCCAGAGGGTGACGCCCATGGAGAAGATGTCCGCGCGGCGGTCGACGCCGTAGCCCCGGAGCTGCTCGGGGGCCATGAAGGGGACGTTGCCCTTGATCACCCCGACGGCGGTGACGCCGCGGCGGGAGGTGGCGCGGGCGATGCCGAAGTCGACCAGCCGCGCGACGCCGTCGACGCCCACCAGGAGGTTGTGCGGAGAGACGTCCCGGTGGATGAGCCCGAGCGGCGCGCCGTCGGGCCCTTCGAGGTTGTGCGCGGCGTCGAGCCCCGCGAGGGCGTCGAGCGCGATGCGCAGGGCGATGCCCACCGGCACCGCGCGGCGCACGGCGCTCGCGGCGCGCTGCACGGCGTCGAGCGTGTCGCCCTCGATGTAGTCCATCACCATGTAGGGCTGCGGGCCGTTGGAGCCGAGGTCGATGATCGCCGCGGTGTTGGGGTGGTGCAGCCTCGCGGCCAGGCGGGCCTCGTCGAGGAACATCTCCACGAACTCCTGGTCGTCGCAGAGCCCGCGGTGAAGGACCTTCATCGCCGCGAGGCGCTCGAAGCCCGCGCTGCCGAGTCGACGCACCAGGTAGACGCTGGCCATGCCGCCGTGCCCGAGGGGGGTGAGCATCTCGTAGCGACCGATGCGCCCGGGGCAGTGGTCGAAAGCTCGATGGGTGGGCTCGATATTCATGGGCAGTGACCTCCTCAGTGGCAGCGCCTCTGGCCACGGTACTGGGATGAAACTCCGCTCTTCAATGTATGAATAAGCCGCGCTGTGGGAGCGCCGCGCACGGTGGGGGCAGCGCCTCCCCTGGTGGGGCTCCGCCGGGGGGAGGGGAGGGGATCAGTCCGGGGGATGCAAGACCGGGGGATGGCGGTGGAGGGCGCAGGGGAACACGTTGCTCCACGGGCGAGGGTTGAACCGCGTCGGTTCAAGAAGCGGATGTTGCGCATGATGCATGAACACCGACAGGGCCAGCGTGCCGCACGCATCTTGTGTGGGCCTCCGACGCCCCGGGCAGCGCTCGCAAGGCCCTCCATCCCCGGAAAGGCATCTCCATGAGCCCCTCTCGTCTCTCACCCCCTACGGGTCGCCTGGGCGTTCTGATGCCCGGCATGGGCGCTGTCGCAACCACCACCATCGCCGGCGTGATGCTCGCTCGCCGGGGCCTCGGGCTGCCCATCGGGTCGCTCACCCAGATGGCCACGCTCCCGCTGCAGCGGCGCGACGGGGCGGTGGAGGTACCGCTGAAGGAGGCGGTGCCCCTCGCCACGCTCGATCAGCTCGTCTTCGGGGGCTGGGACCTCTTCCCCGACGACGCCCTCCAGAGCGCCACGCACGCCGAGGTGCTCAGCGAGAAGCACCTCGGGCTGGTGGCCGAAGAACTCCGCGCGGTGAAGCCCATGCCCGCGGTGTTCTACCCGGAGTACGTGCGGCGGCTGCACGGCACGCACGTGAAGAAGGCCCCCTCCAAGGCCGACATGGTGGCGCAGGTGCGGGACGACATCCGGCGCTTCCTGCGCGACGAGGGCTGCGACCGGGGCGTCGCCGTGTGGTGCGGCTCGACGGAGGTCTACCGGGAGGCCTCGGCGGTGCACCAGAGCATCGAGAGCTTCGAGGACGGGCTGCGCCACGGCTCGCCGGAGATATCCAACTCGCAGATCTACGCGTGGGCGCTGCTGCAGGAGGGGATCCCGATGGCCAACGGCTCCCCGGGGCTCACCGTCGACTTCCCGGCCATGTACGAGCTCGCCCGGGTGCGGGGCGTGCCCATCGCGGGCAAGGACTTCAAGACCGGCCAGACGCTGATGAAGACCGTCATCGGCCCGGCGCTCAAGGCCCGGATGCTGGGGCTGCGCGGCTGGTACAGCACCAACATCCTGGGCAACCGCGACGGCGAGGTGCTCGACGACCCGGACAGCTTCCGGTCGAAGGAGGTCTCCAAGCTCGGCGTGCTGGAGAGCGTGCTCGCGAAGGACGCGCACCCCGATCTCTACGGCAGCTTCGCCCACAAGGTTCGCATCGACTACTACCCCCCTCGCGGCGACCAGAAGGAGGGCTGGGACAACATCGATTTCTTCGGGTGGCTCCACTACCCGATGCAGATGAAGATCAACCTGCTCTGCCGGGACTCCATCCTCGCGGCGCCCATCGTGCTCGACCTCGCGCTGCTGCTCGACCTCGCGCACCGCGCGGGCATGACCGGGATGCAGGACTGGCTGGGGTTCTACTTCAAGTCCCCGATGAGCGCCCCGGGCACCCTGGCCGAGCACGACCTCTTCGTGCAGCAGGTGCGGCTGCACGACGCCATCCGCCGCATCGCCCGGGAGGAGGTGTAGCGCCATGCGTACCCTCCGCTGCGCCGTCGTCGGCTACGGCTTCATCGCCTCCCGCGGGCACGTCCCGGCCTTCCTCCAGTCGGGCTCGGACGGCGACGCCGCGCGCTTCGAGGTCGCCGCCGTCGCGGACATCACCCCGGCGCGCCTCGCCCTCGCGGCCGCGGCCCTGCCCGGGGCCCGACTCTACGCCGACTACCACGAGATGCTCGACCGCGAGGCCCGAGGGATCGACGTGGTGGTGGCGGCGGTGCCCCCGTCGCTGCACTCCGAGGTGACCCGGGCGGCCCTCGCGCGCGGGCTGCACGTGCTCTGCGAGAAGCCCCTGGCGCGCTCGAGCGAGGAGGCCCGCGGGATGCTCGCGCAGGCGCAGGAGGCGAGGCGGGTGCTCTACCCCTCGCACAACTACAAGCACGCGCCGGTGGTGAAGGCCGTGCGCGCGATGCTCGACGAGGGCGCCGTCGGGGAGGTGAGCCAGGTGACGCTCGACACCTTCCGCAGCACCCACGCCAAGGGCGTCGCGGAGTGGAACCCCGACTGGCGGCGCCAGCGCGCCTGGTCCGGCGGCGGCATCGGGATGGACCACGGGAGCCACACCTTCTACCTGGCCTTCGACTGGCTGAAGTCCGCGCCCCGAGGGGTGTCGGCCCGCACCTGGAGCGCTCCGGGCGAGGACACCGAGGACAACCTCTCCTGCTCGGTGGACTTCGAGCGCGGGGTCGCCACGGCGCACCTCTCCTGGACCGCCGGGGTGCGCAAGGTGATCTACACCCTGCACGGCGAGCGCGGCGCGATTCGCGTCGAGGACGACGCCGTCGAGCTCTCGGTGAAGACCCGCACCGCCGAGGGCGACCGCTGGGAGCAGTCGCAGAGCCTCGTGTCGTCGTCGTGGATGGACGCCTCGCACACCGCGTGGTTTCGGGCGCTGCACCAGCAGTTCGCCGGAGCCATCGCGCGCGAGGAGTTCGTCGGCTCGGAGCTTCGCGACTCGTACCGCTGCGTGTCGCTCATCGAGGCCGCGTACGCCTCCGCCGCCGACCGGGGCCGAGAGGTCTCGCTGCCGAGCAGGGCGGTCTGGTGATCGACCTCGCCTGCTCCCTCGCGCTCCTCGGGCTGCTGGCCGCGGCCGCGCTCGGCTACGGCGTGCGCACGCTGCTCCACGGCCGCGCGCACTACCGCCGCGTCGAGAAGGACGGGGGCAGCGCGCTGCTGGGAGAGGGCACCATGTCCGCGGGCTACTGGGCCCTGCAGCCGGTGGGCAACGCGCTCGCGAGGGCGGGCGTCACCCCCGACGCCATCAGCCTGGCCTCGCTGGCCCTCGGGCTCGCCGCCGCGGTGGCGCTGGCCTCGGTCACTTCGGCATAGCCGCCGCCCTGGTCGCCGTGGCCACCCTCGGAGACGCGCTCGACGGCATGGTCGCGCGCGCCACCGGCGTCGCCTCGGACGCGGGCGAGGTGCTCGACGCGGCGGTCGACCGCTACCAGGAGTTCGCCTTCCTCGCGGGCCTCGCCGTCTATTACCGCGCCAACACGGCGTGGCTGCTGCTCACCCTCGCGGCGCTGCTCGGCTCGGTGATGACGAGCTATGTCACCGCCAAGGCCGAGGCACTACAAACCGAGGTCCCCCGGGGGGCCATGCGCCGCCCGGAGCGGGCGCTCTACCTCACCCTCGGCGCGATCCTCACGCCGGTCGCCACGGCCCTCTCCGGGGGGCACGACCCGTGGATCTCCCACAGCCCGATGCTCCTCGCCCTGGCCTCCGTGGCGGTGGTGGCCAACCTGTCCGCGGCGCGCCGCCTCGTGGCGCTCATGCGCTCGCTCGCCGACCGTCGTCCCACGCCGCTCGCCGCTCCCCCGGACTCCCTCGCGCTCACCCTCGGGCGTCACCAGCTCGGCTCGATCGGAGCGACCGTCGTCGACTTCGGCACCCTCACGCTCCTGGTCGAGCGCTTCGGGCTGCACCCGGTGTCCGCGACCGCGCTCGGGGCGCTCGCCGGGGCGGTGTTCAACTTCACCCTGGCGAGGCGCTGGATCTTCCGCGACCACAACGGCTCCCTCGGCGTCCAGGCCCTGCGCTACGCGCTGGTCTCCGGCGCCAGCCTCGGGCTCAACACCCTCGGGGAGTACCTGCTCTCGACGCGCATGGGCTTCCACTACCTCGGGGCGCGCGTCGTGGTCGCCGTCGCCGTCAGCCTCCTCTGGAACTTCCCCATGCACCGTCGGGTCGTCTTCCCCAACACCGTGGAGGCCTCGTGATGCGCTCCCCCTCGCACCCCGTCGACCAGCGCCCCGAGCTCGTGACCCGCATCCCCGGCCCCCGCAGCGCCGCGCTCCGGGCGCGCGAGGACGCCCACCTCGCCCCCGGCGTGCAGGGCTACGCCGTCATGGCCGGCATCGCCGTCGACCGCGCCGTGGGGAGCGCCATCACCGACGTCGACGGCAACACCTTCCTCGACCTCATCGGAGGCATCGGGGTCAACGCCCTCGGGCACTCGCACCCCGCCGTGGTCGAGGCCATCCAGTCGCAGGTGGCCCGGGCCTCCGTGGGGTCGCTCACCGCGGAGGCGAGGGTCGAGCTCGTCGAGCGGGTGGCCGAGCACGCCCCGGCCAAGAAGCTCCACCGGCTGCAGCTCTACTCGGGCGGCGCCGAGGCGGTGGAGAGCGCCCTGCGGCTCGCTCGCTGCCACACGGGTAAGTACGAGATGGTGAGCTTCTGGGGGGCCTTCCACGGCAAGACCCACGGGGCGCTCTCTCTCATGGGATCGACCTTCAAGGAGGGCCTCGGCCCGATGGTGTCGGGCTCGCATCTCGTGCCCTACGCCGACTGCTACCGCTGCCCGTTGAAGCTCGCGCCCGAGCGCTGCGACCTCGCCTGCCTCGACGTGGCCCGCAAGCAGGTGAAGGCCGCCTCCGCGGGCGCCGTCGCCGCCGTGATCGTCGAGCCGATGCAGGGCACCGCGGGCAACGTGATCCCTCCGGACGCGTGGCTGCGCGGGGTGGGAGAGCTGGCGAAGGAGCTCGGCGCGCTGCTCATCGCCGACGAGATGATCACCGGCTTCGGCCGCACCGGGCGCTACTGGGGCATCGAGCACAGCGGCGTGACGCCGGACATCGTCACCCTCGGCAAGGCCTTCGGCGGGGGCTTCCCCCTGAGCGGGCTGCTCACCACCGACGAGATCTCCCAGGCGAAGCCCTGGTCGGCCCCGTCGGGCTCGTCGTCGAGCTACGGGGGCAACCCCCTCGGCGCCGCGGCGGGGGCGGCCGCGCTCCGGGCCATCGACGAGGAGGCCCTGGTCGACAACGCCCGCGCGGTGGGGGAGGTGCTGCTGGGAGAGCTCGCGCCCTTCGTCGAGCGCTACCCCTTCGTGGGGGAGGTGCGGGGGAGGGGGGTGTTCCTGGCGATCGAGCTGGTGCGCGACAAGGCGAGCCGCGAGCCGCTGCCCACCAGCGTCACCCGCGCCATCTTCGACCTCTGCGTGCAGCGCGGCCTGCTCGCCATGACCTACGCGCCTCGGGTGCGACTGCAGCCCGCGCTCACGCTCGACGCGGCCACCGCCCGAAACGCCGCAGGGCTGCTGCGCGAGGTCTTCGACCACGTCCTCTCGACGGGCCTCTGGAAGCAGGGATGAACCCCGTCGATCCGGCGCTGCCCGCGTTCGCCCGGGCCCGCCTCTTCCCATGGCTCGCCTCCGCTCCCTTCGTGCTCTGGCCCTCGTACGTCCTGTCGCAGGGGGAGGTGCGCTGGGAAATGATCACCGCGATGGTGCTCGTCCCGGCGCTGGCCTTCACCCGCAGAAAGCTCTTCACCGGGCTCTTTCCGCTCGCCCTCGTGGCCTTCCTCTACGACACGATGCGCTTCGTGAAGAACGTCGGGCTCACGCCCGAGCGCGTTCACCTCTGCGACCTCCGCGAGGCCGAGATCGCCCTCTTCGGCGTCGCCGTCGGCGACGGCCCGATGGGCACCCTCCACGACGCCATCCAGGCGAGGCCCTCGCTGGTCCTCGATGCCCTCTGCGCCATCCCCTACGGCACGTACATCTACGTCGTCATCGGCGCCGCGGTCTTCCTCTACGGCCGCGACTTCCACCGTCTGCAGCGCTTCGCCTGGACCTTCCTGCTGCTCAACATCGCGGGCTTCCTCACCTACCACCTCTACCCCGCCGCGCCGCCCTGGTACTTCCACGCCCACGGCTGCGTGGTCGACCTCGACGCCCGCGCCAGCGCAGGCCCCAACCTCGCGCGCGTCGACGCGCTCATGGGGGTCGAGTACTTCCGCGGCTTCTACGGGCGATCGAACGACATCTTCGGCGCGGTGCCTTCGCTCCACGTGGCCTATCCCGCGCTGGTCGCGATCGAGACCTGGCCCTACCTCAGCGTCCCGAAGCGCGTCGTCGCGGTCGCCTACGCCGCCCTCATGTGCGTCGCGGCCGTCTACCTCGACCACCACTGGGTCATCGACGTGCTGGTGGGCCTCGCCTACACCGCCGCGCTGATGTGGCTGCTGCGCCGCCTCTTCCGTCCGCGGCCGGGGTCGCCGTGACCAACCACCCGCCGCCCTCTGCCCGCTTCCTCCGCATCGCGCAGGTGCAGGTCCGGCGGGCTCCCCTCATCGCCCTCTTCGCGCTGGCGCTCACCCTCGCGCTCCTCCCCGTGGTGCGCAGCCTCGAACTCTTCAGCGACTGGACCGAGCTGCTCCCCCGCAGCGCCCCGAGCGTGCGCGACCTGGGGGCCGGACAGCGCCGGGTGGGCGGGCTCTCCACCCTCACGCTCATGCTGGAGTCGCGCGACAACGCCGCGCTCCGACGCTACGCCACGGCCATGGCGGCGCGCCTCGAGGCCCTGCCCCCGTCGCTCCGCGTGCGCCGGGTGCAGTGGAACGTCGGCGACTACCAGCGCTTCGTGCGCGACCACCGTCACCTCTACGCTCCGCTCCCGGAGCTCACCCGGGCGCGCGACGAGCTCCGTCGGCGCATCGAGTACGACCGCGCCAGCGCCAACCCCGGGTACATCAACCTCGACGACCCGCCGGAGCCCGCCGACGCGCTGGTGGCGAGGGCCCGGGAGCAGATGCGCCGCGTCGAGTCCGAGTCCGAGCAGTTTCCCGGCGGCTTCTTCCTTCACCGGGACGGGCGGCACCTCGCGATGTTTCTCCGGGTCGACCTGCCGAGCGGCGACCCGGCCCGAGGCACCGCGCTGGTCGAGCGGGTGCGCGAGGAGATCAGGGCGCTCCCCCCGGCGGGCTTCGCACCCGACCTCACGGTGTCGCTCGCGGGCGACCTGCTGGTGGGCATCACCGAGCACCACGCCATCGAGCACGAGCTGGTGGTCGCCACGCTGCTCACCGTGGCGCTCTGCGTGCTGGCGATCCTCGGGCTCTTCCGGCGCCCGCGCTCGGTGGTGCTGCTGGGCTGCGCGCTGCTGGTGCCCGTGCTCGCCACCTTCGCGCTCGCGAAGCTCACCGTCGGCCACCTCAACACCTCGACGGCCTTCCTCGGCAGCATCGTGATCGGCAACGGGATCAACCCCGGCATCATTTGGCTCGCCCGCTATTTCGAGGAGCGCCGCGCGGGGCGCGAGGTCACCGAGGCCGTCGCCGCCACGCACCAGGGCGCCTGGGCCGGCACGCTCGCGGCCTCGACCGCGGCCTCGCTCGCCTACGGCTCCCTGGTGGTCACGGACTTCCGCGGCTTCCGCGACTTCGGGATCATCGGCGGCACCGGCATGGTCATCTGCTGGGCGATGACCATGGCCTTTCTCCCGGCGTTCACTGCGCTCTGGGAGCGGTGGCGTCCGCTGCCGCCCGGGGCCGAGCGACCCAACCCCTACGGCGTGCTCTTCGCCCGCGCGGTGAAGCGCTACCCCGCGCCGCTGGCCGCCGGGGCGGGGGCGCTGGGCCTCGCGGGCATCGCGCTCTCCGCGGTGGCCATCAGCCGCGACCCGCTCGACTACAACTTCCGCAACCTCACCTCGGTGCGCGCGGAGACCGACCGGGCGAGCGCGCTCAACGGGATCGCGGGGGAGATCGTGGGGCGCGCCGGGTCGGGCGCCGCCATCGCGGTGCTGGTCGACCGGAGGGAGGACACCGCCGCCCTCAAGGCCAGGCTCGACGAGATGCGCGAGCGTCACGGCGCGCCCTTCGGCGCGGTGCGCACCATCGACGACCTGCTGCCCTCCGACCAGCCCGCCAAGATCGAGCTGCTGGCCGACCTGCGGCGGCTGATGCTGGAGGCCCGGGAGCACGCCTCCCCGGAGACGCAGCGCGACCTCGACGCCTACCTCCCCCCGGCAGACCTTCGGCCCCTGGTGGACGACGACGTCCCCTCCTCGGTGGCCTCGCTCTACACCGAGCGCGACGGCACCCGGGGCAAGCTGCTCTTCGTCGAGGAGAAGCCGGGCGCCTCCATCTGGGACGGGCAGTACCTCGTGGCCTGGGCCGACTCGATCCGCGCGGCGCGCACCCCCGACGGGCGTCGCCCTGTGGTGGTGGGCAGCGCGCCCGTGTACGCGGACATCATCGGGGCCATCTGGCGCGACGGGCCGAGGGCGGTGCTGGCCTCGATCCTGGCCACCGTGGCCCTGGTGCTGCTGTCGTTTCGCAGGTGGCGCCTGCGGGCGCTCACGCTGCTGGCGCTGGTCACCGGCGTGGCCTGGATGGGAGGGGCGATGACGCTGCTCCACATCCGGCTGAACTTCCTCAACTTCGTGGCGCTCCCGATCACCTTCGGCATCGGCGTCGACTACGCCGTCAACGTGATGCGTCGCTATCAGCAGGAGGTCGACTCGGGCGCTTCGGGCGACCCCATCGAGGCCGCGGTGCAGGAGACCGGCGGCGCCATCCTGGTGTGCTCGCTCACCACCATCTTCGGGTACAGCTCGCTTCACACCAGCGCCAACCGCGCGCTCAACAGCTTCGGCCTCGCGGCGGTCATCGGCGAGGTGGCCTGCGTGCTGGCCGCGCTGGTGGCCCTCTCGGCGACGCTGGTGCTGGTCGAGCGCCGCCGTACCCGCGCCCTCGCCGCTACTCCTCCCCGGGTGGCTCCGAGGCTCTGCCCTCCCTAGCCAGGGTGTCCCACATCCGGGCGAGGACGAGGTGCGCCATGAGGGTCGCGGCGCCCAGCAGGTCGAAGAGCCCTGCGGGGGACCAGTGGAGCACCAGCGGAGCCGCCACCGCGCAGACGCCGCAGATCGCCATCAGCGCGATTCTCGCCCGGCGGGGGATGTCCGCCAGCATCCCCACGCAGGCCCCGACGAGGATCGGCAGCAGCGCGAGCGACTGCTCCGGAGAGAGCCCCACGAAGTAGGCGGTGAAGAGGAGGGCGAGGGCGACGGCGACGATCCAGCCCAGCGAGCGCAGCCCCTTGCGGTCGACGACGCCCCCTCGCGAGAGGCCATGCACCGCGGCCGCGCCGACGATGGCCGCGGCGAGCGTGGTGGCGCCGGCGAGCACCCACCACTCGAAGGGCACCAGGCCCGCGTGGATGAGGCCGCCAAAGGCCAGGATGGCTCCGCCCCCGAGGAGCCCGCTGTTTCGGGCCGCGCGGGCGCGGAGCGGCGCAACAGGGTGCGGGTCGTGACGTCGCCCCAGGTCGCTCAGCCGGGAGACGGCGAGGCGCTCCAGGCTGATGCGTCGGGACGCCTCGCTCACCTCGGCCTCGAGGGCCGGATCGGGCGTGGGGAGTTCGAGCAGGTTGGCCTGCGCGGTGAGCACGTCCTTCTGGGCGAGGGAGCGACGGATGCGCCAGTGGAGCACTTCCGAGAGGCCTCCCTGGGTGTCGGGGCTGTCGGGCCAGCGCTCGACGGCGCGGCGCATCGCGGCGACGCAGGCCTCGTAGTGCTGCATGACGGCCACCTCGTCGCCGGAGCAGCACGCGCCGCTGTCGGCAATGAGCCGCTCGAAGAGGCCGCGTCCCTCCTCGAGCGCCCGCGTCGCCTCCCGGTGGCGCAGGAAGCGCTCGATGCGCAGGCGGAAGGTCTCCGCGTCAGGAATCCGGTCGGAGGGGTGCGTCGCGGTGGCCTGGTTGGCGAGCTCGGCCAGCTCCTCGGGGGTGTCCTCGGGGTAGTCCACCGGCTCCGAGAGCCACGCCGAGGCCAGCACCGCGCGGAGCGTCTCGCCGCCGTGACGGAGCGACCCGGTGAGCACCTCGTGGAGCACCGCGCCCAGCAGGTAGACGTCGGTGCGCGGCGAGAGCCACGGGCCGACGCCCCGCAGCATCTCCGGCGCCATGTACGCCGGGGTGCCGACGAGCCCGGGCGGCTCGGGGTCGGCGGTCTCGATGGGGAGGTGCAGCGCCAGGCCCCAGTCGATGAGGTACACCTCGTTCTGCTCGCCGATCATCACGTTTTCGGGCTTGATGTCGCGGTGCAGCCACTGCCGACCGTGGGCGAAATGCGCGACGTCGGCGACGCGGCAGAGCACCCGCAGGTTGAAGTCCAGCCGGTCTTCGGTGATGCGCTCCCAGGCGCGGTGCCCGGGGTCGCGCAGCAGCGTGCGCCAGGTGGAGCCCTCGATGCGCTTCATCACCAGCACGGGCTGGTTGTTGTCGTCCCTCCCGAGCGCGAAGACCGGGACGATGCTGGGGTGTTCGAGCAGCCCCATGATGTGCCCCTCCTCGAGGAGGGTCGCCGCGGCGCCGGGGCTGCTGGCGTCTCGCACCCGCTTGATGGCCACGTCGCGGCCGACCGAGCGCTGGCGGGCCAGCTCGATGACCCCTATGCCTCCCTCGCCGAGGGACTCGATCCTGGCGAAATCCCCTTCGTCCGCCGTGCCGTTGAGCATGATGCGCGGCAGCGTGTGGACCCGCGCGGCGGTCTCCTCCTCCTCCGGGCTCCTCGACTCCTGGGCGCTCCGGGTGATGGTCTGATCGACGGCCACGCCCTGGAGGTGCTCGAGAACCAGGGTCTTGAAGGGGTCGTCGTCGCGCCAGGTCTCGTCGGTCATCGCGTGGGCCCCGCTCAGCGCTCGGATGATATGACTTCACCCCCCGCGCTGACTCGAAAATGCCCTGTGAGGTCGACGCGTACGGGTCGACCCAGAGGTGCGTCTCCCGGAGCGTCCGGTCAAGGCTCTTCAGCCGCCGCGGGCGCGTACGCTGCCGCGCTCGTGCGCGGCCGAGACGAGGTGGCGGCTCTGCGGCGAGTCCACCTCGATCGACGCGGCGATGTTGATCGAGTGGTCGGGCTTCAGGTGGTTGGAGGCGCCGCGGGTGGACTTTCGGCTCGGACGCGTGCCCTCGGCGTGGTCTTCGAGCGCGACCGCGGCCTTCGCCCCGGCGCGCTTGTTCTCATGGTGGACACCCGACTTCTCGACGTACGGAGCGGGTTGCGAGCCGCGCTGGATGTTCGCGTTCTGGTTGGCCAGCTCGACGGACGCCTTGAATGCTTGAGCCTTGGTCGCCATGAATGATCCTCCGCTGTGTGGTGGTGCAGATGGTGTGCCGGTCACTCCTCCAGCTCGTGCTGGAGCGCCGGCTTCTCGTCGCCGATCTCGGTGAGCGTCGCCTCGGTGAGCAGCAGCACGCTGGCGACCGAGACGGCGTTCTCCAGGGCCGTGCGAACAACCTTGGTGGCGTCGATGATCCCCGACTGGGTGAGGTCGACGTAGGTGCGGCGGGCCGCGTCGAAGCCGTAGGCCCCGGTGCCCGAGCGCATCCGATCGATCACCACGCCGCCGTCGACGCCGGAGTTCTCCGCGAGCTGCCTCGTGGGGGCCTCCAGGGCCTTGCGCAGGATCGCGAGCCCGGTGCGCTCGTCGCCCTCGGCGTCGCTCTCCAGGCGTCCCACCGCGTCGGCCGCCCGCAGCAGCGCGAGCCCGGCGCCCGGGACGATGCCCTCCGCCAGCGCAGCCCTCGTCGCGCTGATGGCGTCGTCGAAGGCCTCCTTGCGCTTCTTCAGCTCGGACTCCGACAGGGCCCCCACCCGGATCACGGCCACGCCGCCCGCGAGCCTCGCGAGGCGCTCCTTCAGCTTCTCCTTGTCGTAGTCGCTGGTGGCCTTCTCGATCTGCGCCCTGATCTCCGCGACGCGCGCCTTCACCTCCTCGGTGGGGCCGCTGGCGGAGATCAGCACCGTGCGGTCTTTGTCGATCTCCGCGCGCCGCACCCTCCCCAGGTCGGTGAGCGTCACGTCCTCCAGCTTCGAGCCCAGCTCCTCGGAGATCACCCTCGCCCCGGTGAGGATCGACAGGTCTTTCAGCATCTCCTTGCGGCGATCGCCGAAGCCCGGGGCCTTCACCGCGCAGCACGAGAGCGTGCCCCGGAGCTTGTTGACCACCAGCGTGGCGAGCGCCTCGCCCTCGACGTCGTCGATCACCAGCAGCAGCGGCTTCTGCTGCCTCGCGATGGCCTCGAGCACCGGCAGCAGGTCGTTCATGGCCGTGACCTTGCGCTCGGAGACCAGCACGTACGCGTCGTCGAGCACCGCCATCATCCTCGCCGGGTCGGTGACGAAATACGGGGACAGGTAACCGCGGTCGAACTGCATCCCCTCGACCACCTCCAGCGTGGTCTCGGTCCCCTTGGCCTCCTCCACGGAGATCACCCCGTCGAGGCCCACGCGCTCGACCGCGTCGGCCACCATCTCGCCGAGCGTCACGTCGTTGTGCGCCGAGATGGTCGCGACCTGGGCCTTCTCCTTGCGGCTCTCCAGCGGACGCGACATCGCGCGGATCGCCGCCACCGCCACCGCCACCCCCCGGTCGAGCCCTCGCTTCAGGTCGACCGCGCTCGCCCCCGCGACGACGTTGCGAACCCCCTCGGCGAAGATCGCGTGGGCCAGCAGCGCCGAGGTGGTGGTGCCGTCGCCCACCACGTCGCCGGTGCGCTCGGCGGCCTGGCGGATCATCCTCGCGCCGAGGTTCTCCTCGGGGTCCTTGAGGTCCATGGCCTTGGCGATGGTGACCCCGTCGTCGCACACGATGGGGTTAGCCCACTTCTGCTCGATGAGCACGCAGCGGGACTTCGGCCCGAGGGTCACCCGCACCGCATCCGCCAACGCCGTCGCCCCCCGGAGAATCTTCTCCCTCGCCTCCGACCGGAACAACATCCTCTTGTGGGCCATCGGGGTGTCAGCCTTCCTCTCGAGCGACTGCTCCATCGGCAGTCGCACGACGTGTGCCGCGTCGCCCGTCCCGCTCCTCTTCGCGCGGACCCATCGCAGAGCGTGCACCGCGTGCGCGAACAGGGTGCGTAGCGCCCGGATGACACCTTGGATTGGGCGCTGGCTCGATGGCGTGTGCCTTGCTCAACGCCCGAGGCGTCATGACACGCGAACGCATCCACAAGGCGTCGGTGGTCGGTGGGCCCGCACCCAACCTGTCGGACTACGACGAGGCCTGTCGCACCTTCTCGTGGGAGGAGGCCGCCCGGGCCCTCGACGGGCTGCCCGGGGGAGGCGGCCTTCACATCGCCCACGAGGCCGTCGACCGTCACGCCAACGGGGCCTCCGGCGCTCGCGTGGCGCTGCGCTGCCTCGGGGCCGATGGGGCGGTGCGCGACACGACCTACGCCGGGCTGCGGGCGCTCACCAACCGCTTCGCCAACGTGCTCTCGGCGCTGGGGGTCACTCCTGGCGACCGGGTCTTCGCGCTGCTCGGGCGCGTCCCGGCGCTCTACGTGGCCGCGCTCGGGGCGCTCAAACACGGTGACGTATTCTGTCCGCTCTTCTCGGCCTTCGGGCCGGAGCCCATCCGGGCGCGGCTCTCGCTGGGCGAGGCGAGGGTGCTGGTGACCACCGAGGCCCTGTTTCGCAGGAAGGTGGCCGCGCTGCTCCCCGAGCTCCCCGAGCTGCGCCACGTGCTGCTCGTCGACGCGAGGGAAGACCCTCCGGGCTCCCCCGGGGTGCACGCCCTGGGGCCCTGGATGGAGCGCGCCTCGGAGGCATGGACCATCGCTCCGACGAGCCCCGAGACCCCGGCGCTGCTGCACTTCACCAGCGGCACCACGGGCAAGCCCAAGGGCGCCCTCCACGTCCACGGCGCGGTGGTGGCGCACCACGCGACCGCCGCCTTCGCGCTCGACCTTCAGCCCGGGGACATCTTCTGGTGCACCGCCGACCCGGGCTGGGTGACCGGCACCTCCTACGGCCTCGTCGCTCCGCTCACGCACGGGCTCACGTGCATCATCGACGAGGGCGAGTTCGAGGCCGAGCGCTGGTACTCGGTGCTGCAAGACCAGCGGGTGACCAACTGGTACACGGCGCCGACGGCGGTGCGGATGCTGATGCGCGCGGGAGAGGCGCTGCCCAAGCGCTACGACCTGTCGGCGCTGCGCTTCATCGCCAGCGTGGGAGAGCCGCTCAACCCCGAGGCGGTGCTGTGGAGCGTCGGGGCGCTGGGTCGCCCCATCCACGACAACTGGTGGCAGACCGAGACCGGCGGAATCATGATCGCCAACTTCGCCTCGATGGACATCAAGCCAGGGTCCATGGGCAGGCCGCTGCCGGGCATCGCGGCGGCCATCGTGAAGCGCACCCTCGACGGCGGCGTGGCGGTGATCGACGCCCCCAACACCGACGGGGAGCTGGCGCTCAGGCCCGGGTGGCCGTCGATGTTCCGCGCGTACCTGCACGAGGAGCAGCGCTACAAGAAGTGCTTCGCCGACGGCTTCTACCTGAGCGGAGACCTCGCCCGGCGAGACGCCGACGGGTATTTCTGGTTCATCGGCAGGAGCGACGACGTCATCAAGACCGCGGGGCACCTCATCGGCCCCTTCGAGGTCGAGAGCGCGCTGCTCGAGCACCCCGCGGTCGCCGAGGCGGGAGTGATCGGGAAGCCCGACCCGGTGGCCCTGGAGATCGTGAAGGCCTTCGTGTCGCTCAAGCCCGGCTACGAGGCGAGCGCGGCGCTCCAGCTCGAGCTGATGGGCTTCGCCCGAAAGCGCCTCGGGTCCGCGGTGGCGCCCAGGGAGATCGCCTTCCTCGCGGCGCTGCCTCGCACCCGCAGCGGGAAGATCATGCGGCGGCTCCTCAAGGCCCGAGAGCTCGGGCTCCCCGAGGGCGACACCTCCACCCTGGAGGCCGGGGCGTGACCGCCGCGCCCTCGCTCGACGACGACCTCGCCCGGCTCCGAGGCATGCTCCGCATCCGGCGCTTCGAGGAGCGCGCGGCGGAGCTTTACGGCGCCGGTAAGATCCGCGGCTTCCTGCACCTGTGCGTGGGCGAGGAGGCCGTGGCGGTGGGCGTGATGCGCGCGCTCACCGAAGTCGACGCGGTGGTCTCGACCTACCGCGAGCACGGCCACGCGCTGGCCCGGGGGGTGCCCCCCGACCGGATCATGGCGGAGATGTTCGGCAAGGCCGAGGGCTGCTGCCGCGGCCGCGGGGGATCGATGCACCTCTTCGACGCGTCGCATCGCTTCTACGGCGGCAACGCCATCGTGGCGGGGGGATTGCCCCTCGCGACGGGCCTCGCGCTCGCCGACAAGATGCTGGGGCGACGCGCGGTCACGGTCTGCCTCTTCGGCGACGGGGCGGTCGCGGAGGGGGAGTTCCACGAGTGCATGAACCTCGCGGCGCTGTGGCGCCTCCCGGTGCTCTTCCTCTGCGAGAACAACCTCTACGCGATGGGCACGGCGCTGGCGTTGACCGAGTCCCAGGTCGACCTCTGCGCCAAGGCCCGGAGCTACGACATGCCCGCCGATCGGGTCGACGGGATGGACGTCACGGCGGTCGAGCGGGCCGCCCTCGCGGCCGTGGCGACGGTGAGGGCGGGCGACGGTCCGCGCTTCCTGGAGCTGGCGACGTACCGCTTCCGGGCGCACTCGATGTTCGACGCCGAGCTCTACCGGGAGAAGCGGGAGGTGGAGAGCTGGAAGCTGCGCGACCCCATCGCCTCGCTGTCGACGCTGATGAAGCTCGGAGGCGCGCTCGACGAAGCGGGCCTCTCGGCGCTGGAGTCCGAGGTGGCCGCCGAGCTCGACGCCGCGGTGGCCTTCGCCGAGGCGGGCACGCTTGAGCCCGTCGACGACCTCACCCGCGACGTCTACGCGACGGAGGCGAGCGATGCCCGGCAGTGACGCGGTGATGGTGCGCACCACCTGGCGCGAGGCCATGCGCTCCGCGCTGAGGGAGGCGCTGCAGGCCGATCCGAGGGTGTTCCTGATGGGCGAGGACGTGGGGCGCTACGGCGGCTGCTACGCGGTGAGCCGCGGGTTGCTGGAGGAGTTCGGCCCGGAGCGCATCCGCGACACGCCCCTCTCCGAGTCGGCCTTCGTGGGCGCTGGCATCGGCGCGGCGCTCAACGGAATGCGCCCCATCGTGGAGGTCATGACGGTCAACTTCAGCCTCCTGGCGCTCGACCAGATCGTCAACAACGCCGCGACGCTGCGGCACATGTCCGGCGGGCAGTTCGCGATCCCGCTGGTCATCCGGATGGCGACCGGGGCGGGGCGGCAGCTCGCCGCGCAGCACTCGCACAGCCTGGAGGGCTGGTACGCCCACGTGCCGGGCCTGAAGGTGCTCTGCCCCGCCACGCTGGAAGACGCTCGCGGGATGCTCGCCTCGGCGCTGGCCGACCCCAACCCGGTGATCCTCTTCGAGCACGTCGGGCTCTACAACGTCGAGGGGACGCTGCGCTCCGACGCGGGCGCCGTCCCCATCGACCGCGCCGCCGTCCGTCGCGCCGGGACGCAGCTCAGCCTCATCGCCTACGGGGGAATGATCCCTCGCGCGCTCGAAGCGGCGGAGAAGCTCGCGGCGCAGGGCATCGACGCGGAGGTGATCGACCTCCGGGTGCTGCGCCCGCTCGACACCGCCACGCTCGTCGCGTCGGTGAGGAAGACCCACCGCGCGGTGATCGTCGACGAGGGCTGGCGCAGCGGGAGCTTCGCCGCGGAGATCTCCGCGCGCCTCGTGGAAGAGGCCTTCTATGACCTCGACGCGCCCATCGCGAGGGTGTGCTCGGCGGAGGTCCCGATCCCCTACGCCCGCCACATGGAGATCGCCGCGCTGCCGCAGGTCGAGACCATCGTCCGCGCTGCCAGAGAGGTCGTCGGCACCCATGCTTGAGTTCCGCATGCCCTCTCTCGGGGCCGACATGGACGCGGGAACCCTCGTCGAATGGCGCATCGCCCCCGGTCAGACGGTCACCCGCGGCCAGGTGGTCGCGGTGGTCGAGACCGAGAAGGGCGCCGTCGATGTCGAGAGCTGGCAGTCCGGCGTCGTCGCCCAGATCCTCGTCGCGGTCGGCACCAAGGTCCCCGTGGGCACCGTGCTCGCGACGCTCGAAGGCGCCGCACCCGCCGCCTCCGCCGCGCCTCCGCGGTCTCCACCGGGGCGCGCCCCATGGCTTCACCCGCTGCGAGGCGTCGAGCGCACGAGCAGAACGTCGAGCTCGCCTCGGTGCATGGGAGCGGCCCCCACGGGGAGATCACCGTGGCCGATGTGGAGCGCGCGGCGGTGCCCTCGACCCCGGCGCCTCCAGCGACCGAGGAGGCCCTTCCCGCGCCCGCGCCCGCACCCGCACCCGCACCCGCACCCGCCCCGCGCCCGCATCCATCGATCGGGGAGCGGCTATGCGTCAGGCGATCGCCGCGTCGATGGCTCGCTCCAAGCGGGAGATCCCCCACTACTACCTGGGCGCCTCGATCGACATGGGGCCATCGCTCTCGTGGCTGCGCGAGCAGAACCTCTCTCGCCCGGTGGCCGCCCGGCTGCTGCCCATCGCCCTCCAGCTCAAGGCCGTCGCGCTCGCCCTCCGCGAGACCCCCGAGCTCAACGGCTTCTGGGTCGACGGTGCCTTCCGACCGGGCAGCGGGACCCACGTGGGCGTGGCCATCTCGCTACGCCGCGGCGGTCTGGTGGCGCCCGCGATACACGACGTCGACAAGCTGTCCCTCGGCGACGTGATGCAGGCGCTCTCGGACGTGACGGTGCGGGCGAGGGAGTCGCGGCTGAGGAGCTCCGAGCTGTCCGACCCGACGATCACGGTCACCGCCCTTGGCGAGCGCGGGGTGGAGACGGTCTTCGGGGTGATCCATCCCCCGCAGGTCGCGATGGTGGGCTTCGGGACGACCCTCGATCGCCCATGGGCCATCGACGGCATGCTGGGCGTGCGCCCGGTGGTGATGGCCTCGCTCTCTGCCGATCACCGCGTGAGCGACGGGCACCGCGGCGCCCGCTTCCTCGCGGCGCTCGGCGACCTCCTCCAGCACCCGGAGACCCTATGACCCCCGACGCCATCCGAGAGTCCGTCCGACGTGTCCTCCACTCGATCGCCCCGGAGGCCGACCTCGACTCGGTCGGGCCGGGCACAGACTTCCGCGCCGAGCTCGACCTCGACTCGATGGACTTCCTGCGCTTCATCACCGGCCTGCACGCCGAGCTGGGGGTGGAGGTCCCGGAGGCCGACTATCGCAAGCTCGGCACCCTCGACGGCTGCGTGAGCTACATCGCGGCCCACGCCCCCGCCGCGACCACGCCCTGACTACCGCTCCGCCCCGCGCAGCGCCGCGAGCTGCTGACCGAAGCGCCGCAGCTTCGCCAGCGCGCGCCCGTGGACGCTCTCCGGGGGGAACTCCCCCTCCGGCGTGGGCTCGCCCGCCTCGCGTTCGGTCATGAGCGCCAGGGCCTCGTCGACGGTGCGCACCGTCCACACATGGAAGCGCCCCGCGCGCACGGCCTCTACCACCTCCTCGTCGAGCACCAGGTGCACTGCGTTGGGCGCCGGGACGATCACCCCCTGGCGGCCATCGAGGCCCGCCGCGCGGCACGCGGCGAAGAAGCCCTCGACCTTGCGGGTGACCTCCCCGACGGGCTCGATCTGCCCCCGCTGGTCGACCGCCCCGGTGACGGCGATGCCCTGGTCGAGCGGCACATCCGAGAGGACCGAGAGCAGGGAGAGCAGCTCGGCGAGCGAGGCCGAGTCGCCCTCGACGGCGCTGTACGACTGCTCGAAGGCGAGCGTTCCGGCCAGGGTGAGGGGGCTCCCGCGGCCGTAGGTCTGGGCGAGGTAGCCCAGCAGGATGAGCACGGCCTTGTCGTGGAAGGGCCCGGAGAGGTCCGCGGCCCCGTCGACGCTGAGCAGCGTGCCCCGGCCGGGGGACACCGTGGCGGTGATGCGCGAGGGCACCGCGAAGCGGCTGTCGCCGAGCTCGACCACCGCGAGGCCGTTGACCTGCCCCAGCACCTCGCCGGCGGTCTGCACCAGCACCGTGCGTCGGGTCATCTCCGCGCGGAGGCGTCGCTCGAGGAGCCCTGATCGGGCGTGGCGGGCGTGCAGGGCCCGCTCGACATCGGCGCGCGTCACCTGCGGTCGGCCGGCCTTCGAGGCCCAGAAGCTCGCCTCGGTGGCGAGGTCGGCCAGCTCGCCAAGCCGCACGGAGATGCGCTCGCTGTCCCCGGCGATGCGCGAGGCGTGCTCGATGGTGCGGGCGATGGCCCCGGCGTCGAGCGGCAGCAGCGAGCGGTCGCGCACGCAGCGGCTCAGGAAGGCCGCGCAGAGCCGCGTCGCCTCCTCCGACCAGGGAACATCCGGCGCGAACTCGACCTTGACCTTGAAGAGGTCGCGGAAGTCCGGATCGAGCGCGAAGAGCAGCTGGTAGACCTCCTCGGTCCCGATCAGGACCACCTTGAGATCCAGCGGAATGGGCGTCGGTCGCAGGGTGGTCGCGGGGAGCGCGGCGCCCCCGTCGCTCGCCTCGATGCGAATCTCCGGGCCCAGCAGCGCGCGCTTGAGCACCGGCCACGCGGCCTCGGTCTGCTCCAGGTCCGAGGCGCGCAGCACCAGGAAGCCGCCGTTGGCCCGGTGCAACGATCCCGCCCTGATCTGGAGGAAGTCCGCGACCAGGCCGTTGGCGGTCATGCGGTAGTCGATGCGCCCAGCGAGGTTCTCGGGCGTGGGGTGGCGCTCCACGATGACGGGCGCCCCGCTCGCCCCGCCGTGCTCGATCAGCACATTGACCCGGTAGCGGGCGATGGCGCCGGCGGTGGTCTCGGCGGCGTTCTCGGCCGCCTCCTCGTCGACCGCGACCTCGTCGTTGTCGCCCGCGACCGGAGCCGGGGTCGCGAAGGACGAGGCCCGCTCGGTGAGGTCGTCGCCCACCCGGGCGAGGTGCGAGAGCAGCTCGGGCTGGTCGGTGTAGTGCCCCCGCAGCTCGGCCAGCATCGGGTCGATGATGCCCTTCGCGGCCTCGCGGTCGAACACCAGCCGGCGCTCGTCCTCCTCGATCTCGATCTGCCGCAGCCGACGCACCGCGGCGCTGAGCGGGAGCTCGAACTGCTCGGTGCGCCGGGCGAGGTCGGCGCGGGCCTCGTCGGTCATGGCGTCGAAGCGCTCCTCGGTGATGGGCTCGCCCTCGACCATGGGCACCGAGGTCACCCGTCCCGGCGCGATGTCGACCCGGAAGCCGAGCTCCCTGGCCGTGGCGCCGAGCTCGTCGAAGACCTTGCGCCGGGTGCTCGCGTAGGCGTCGAGCTCGGCGCGCCGGCGGCGGTCGTGGTCCTCGCTGTCGAGGGCGCGGCGAATCGCGAGCCCCGTGTCTCGGATGAAGGTCTCCATCGCGCGAGCGAAGCCCGTGGCCTGCCCGGCGGGCATCGAGAGCGCCAACGGCTGGTCGGGCGCGGCGAAGTTGTGGACGTAGACCCAGTCGCGCGGCACCGGGCACGCCGCCGCGAGCCGGCCCACGTGGGCGTGCACCGTGGTGGTGCGCCCCGAGGCGTTCTCCCCGGCGACGTAGAGGTTGAAGCCCGGGCCCCGCACCTCGAGGCCGAAGGCGAGCGCGTCGAGCGCGTCCTGCTGCCCGACGAGCGCGTCCAGGGCCTGCACGTCGGCCGTCGACGCGAAGGGGAGCGAGGCGACGTCGACCCTGGGTCTCAGCTTCTCTGCCGGGAGCGCCCGGTCTTCACGCGCGGTGGGTTTCATCGTGTCCGCCGGGACATCACCACGCGCCGCCCGGGCCGCGCAATCCCGGCACGCCGGCTGCTGCATCGGGTGCCAGGAGATGTGCCGTGGAGATGGTGATGAACCTCGAGAGCTTCGTCGGTGAGATCCAGCGGCAGACCGGCCTCGACCCGCCCGAGCGGGTGCTCCGTCTCGTCCGGCGGGTGCTGTCGTCGCTCGACGAGGTGCTGGTCGACGACGAGCTGGCGACCCTCCGGGCCTCCGTCCCGGCCTCGCTCCAGGGGGCGCTGGTAGGCCGTGTGGGCCGGGCCCAGTCCTCCGTCGACCGGCTGTTCACCAGGGTGCAGCGCGCCGAGCTGGTGCGTCGGCCGGTCGCCCTCGAGCGCACGGAGATCGTGTGCCGACAGCTCGGGGCCATGCTCCCGCCAGACGTGGCCACCCGCTGGGCGCGCGACCTGCCCCCTCCGGTCGCCGCGCTCTTCCTCAGCACGCCCCCAGCCGGGTACGCCTCCGACGCCCCTGCGCCGAGGCCGTCGATCCCTCGGCCGACGCCGTCCCCGTCGACGCTGGCCACCGGGCGTCCCGGCAGCTCGAACCCGGTGAGCGAGGCCCACCCCGATCGGGCCCATCGCCACTCGGTCGTCAGGGCCGACGATCCCCACGCCGACACCAGGCTCTCCGCGAGCCGGGGGCTGACCCAGGAGCGAGCCCACGAGACGCTCGCCGAGGGAGACGCCCGCTCCGCGAGGCCGCTCTCGGACGCGCGCCCCGAGCAGCCCCCCAAGCCTCGATGAGGGGACTCGCGAAGGCCCATGCGAGCGCACTGCACCGCGTTCGCGCACCGCGTGCGTGGCGTCACGGAGGCCATCGCCCCGACGGGGCCTCGACCCCGGAGTCGCCCTGCGGCCCTGGCATACGAAGTGAACCCTTCTCGGGTTGTGAAGAGTCTCCAACACCGGATGCGCGCGGGACAAGGGAGGGCGCCATGAACTCCTCGATGGTGCGAGAGCACATCACGCTCTCGGTGGCGGGCGTTCACCTCAAGGGCGACCTCGCGCTGCCCGCGCAGTCCTATGCCCTGGTGGTCTTCGCTCACGGCAGCGGCTGCAACCCGAAGAGCCAGCGCAGCCGGGACATCGCCAGGGCGCTCGAGCGCGCGGGCTTCGGCACGCTGCTTCTCGACCTGCTCACGGCCGACGAGGAGACCGCGGAGCACGAGGCGATGGCTCGCTCCTTCGAGGTCGAGGCGCTGGCCTCGCGGCTGGCCGACTCGACCGACTGGCTGGGCGCCCAGGCCACGACGCGCTCGCTCTCCATCGGGTATTTCGGCGCGGGCACCGGCGCCGCCGTGGCGCTCACCGCGGCGGCCGAGCGCCCGATGGCGGTGCGCGCGGTGGTCTGCCAGGCGGGGCGCACCGACCTGGCCGCCGGGGCGATCCCTCGCGTCGAGGCCCCGACGCTGCTCATCGCCGACAGCGACGACCCCACCGGGCTGGAGCTCAACCGCGAGGCCATGACGACGCTGCGCTGCGAGCGCGGGCTGAGCCGGGTCGCGGGCGCGTCGCACCTGCTCGCCGAGCCGGGCTCCATCGAGCGGGTGGCGGCGCTGGCGGCGGAGTGGTTCGAGCATCACCTGCCGAGGCAGGGGGTCGGGGTGAAGACGTGGGGGCCGGGGGGGCCTGCGCACTGCGAGTCGTTCCGCCCCTCGCACCGTGGGCACGGGCCCTGAAGTCGGAATGCGGGTCAACCGTGGCCCGGGGGGGGGGGGTTGCTTCTTCCGGGGGGGGGGGGGGGGGGGGGGGGGGGGGGGGGGGGGGGGGTACCCCGCCGGCGCAATGCGGAGAGCGAGCGAGGCCATCAATGAAACAAGCCTATGTGAGTCTGATGTGTGGTGGGGATGCCTACGAGCCCGGGGTCGAGACGCTGGGTCGCTCGCTGCGTGCCACAGGCTCCAATGTCCCACTGGTGCTCCTTGTCACACCGGACGTGTCGCCGGCCGCGAGGGCGCGCCTGGCCACCGCGGCGGGCTGGGATCCCCGGCTGATCGAGCCCATCGCCAACCCGTCGGGCGACGGGGAGCTGCTCTACGCGCGCTTCCGCAACACGTACACCAAGCTCCGGGCCTTCGGGCTGGAGGACATCGAGAAGGTGGTGTTCCTCGACGCCGACACGCTGGTGTTGCAGAACATCGACGAGCTCTTCGAGCGCCCTGCCTTCGCCGCGGCGCCGGACTTCTTCCTGCCCAATTGCTTCAACTCCGGAGTGATGGTGATCGAGCCCTCGAAGGCCCTCTTCGGCTCCATGGAGTCGAAGCTCCTCCAGCGACGAACCTACGACGGAGGCGACCAGGGCTTCCTCAACGACTTCTATCCCGACTGGTGGGGCATGGACGTCGGGCACCGGCTCGAGGCGCGCTACAACCTCCACCATTTCGTGTACCAGTTCATGACCGCCCACGCTTCGGTGAAGTCGGTGGTCAACGACGTGAAGATCGTCCACTACACGCTGCAGAAGCCGTGGCTCAACCCCACGGTCACCGGCGCGTCGGAGATCTGGTGGAACCGCTATCTCGAGCGCCATCCGGAGCTCGACGGCCCCCTCCGCCGCAAGCTCCACGCGCTGGAGGACTGGACCTTCGACAGCCTGGTGAGCACGCTTGGGGGGGCCTAGACGCCGCGAGCGCACTGGCCCGCGACTCACGACTCCCCCGTACCTACATCGTTGGAGGCTGTGCCATGCGCAGGCTGTTGATTCTCTTTGTCACGCTCTTGTCGGCTGCGTCTTCGGGCTTCGCGGAGCCTCGGGCCGGTCATGCGATGCCCGCCTTCTCGGTGGATGACCTGGAGGGCACGAGGCACACGCAGCGCGACCTCCTCGGCAGCTACACGGTCATCTGCGCGCTGACCGACAAGGACAGCGGCCCGGCGGTGGAGGCGTGGTGGCGTCCGCTGGAGATCGCGATCCCGTCGGGGACGCCGATGCTGACCTTCACGGCGCTCGACATCTTCGGCCTGGTGCCGACCGGGACGATCCTGTCACAGGCGCGCGAGCGCACCCCGCGACCGCAGTGGCGTCAGGTGTGGTTCTCCCGCGACGGGTCCTTCGCCGAGAGCCTCGGGCTGGAGAGCGACGAGACCCCGTGGGTGTTCGTGGTCGATCCCCGCGGTCGCGTGGTGGTGAGCATCCACGCGGCCTTCAGCCCGGCGGGCCTGGCGCGCGTGGTTGGAGCGATCCCCCGGGCGCCGACCCAGATGCAGCCCGTGCCCGACGCCGGGGCGCCCACCCCTCCGTAGCAATCTCCCTCTTCATCCCTGACAGACGACGACTCCCTCGAAGGCCTGCAGGGTGATTCGGGACTCCGAAGGGTCCATCGGCCCTCGCAGGGTGGAGAAGACGGTGCGGTCGGGGAGCGCCGGCAGCTCGACCCTCGCCTCCCTCGAAGAGAAGTTGAGGAACACCTCTGCGACCTCGGCCCGCTCTCCCTCGCCGTGTCGGCGGCGGTACGCGACGACGGCGAGGGGAACGCCCGCCGGGCTGAGGAGCTCGAGCGATCCGGCCTGGAGCGCGAGGCTTCGGTTGCGCAGCGCGAGGAGCTGCCGATAGCAGGAGAGGATCGAGCGGGGGTCGTTCTCCTGGGCGGCGACGTTCACCTCCGCGCTGTTGGGGTGGGAGGCGAGCCACGGACTGGAGGCGTGGTGGGTGAATCCCCCATGGGGGCCGTGATGCCACTGCATCGGGAGGCGGGACTCGTCGCGGTTGAGCAGGATGCCCGAGCGCCGTAGACGCCGGGCGACCCAGTCGGGGACGAAGCGGAAGTGGGTGGCGATGGGGTCGAGCCCGTGCACGGCGGGGATGTCGGCGTGGCGCATCCCGATCTCCTCGCCGTAGTAGATGAAGGGCACGCCCCGCGCGGTGAGCTGGAGCAGCGCGAGGAGCTTCGCCTTGCCCGAGTGGTTTCCGAGGCGGTGGATGCTCCGCGGCCGGTCGTGGTTGCCGAAGACGTAGGTGGGAAGAAGGGCTCCGGAAACTCCCGCTCGAACTCGGCGATCATGGCGCGCACGCCGGGCCCTGAGAACGGGGCGCGCATGGACTTGAAGAGGAAGACGAGGTGCAGCCCGTCGGCGTCCTCGCCGCAGTAGCGGCGCAGGGTGTGGGGCGTGCCGAAGACCTCGCCGACGAGGAAGCGCGGGGGCCCCGGGACGGCGTCGACGACCGCGCGCAGCTCGCGAGCGAAGGCGAAGGTGTCGGGGTGGTCGATGGTGTGGCGGGTCTGCTGGAAGAACCCGTCGGGGTTGTCCTCGCTCGGAACGGGCCTGAACGAGAAGGGGTTGTTGGTGAACGCGGCGTCCTTGAAGAGGGCGTTGAAGATGTCGAGCCGCAGCCCGTCGACGCCCATGGAGAGCCAGTGTCGGACCACGTCCAGCATGGCCTCCTTCACCTCCGGGTTGCGGTAGTTCAGGTCGGGCTGGAAGGGCAGGAAGCTCGCCCAGTACCACTGCTCCGTCGCGCGGTCGTAGTGCCACCCGCGGCGGCCGAGCATGGAGCGCCAGTTGTTGGGCGGCTCTCGGCCCCCCGGCGAGCGCCCGTCGCGCCAGAGGTAGTAGTCGCGCTTGGGGTTGTGCTTCGAGCTCTTCGACTCGACGAACCACGGGTGCTCGTTGGAGGTGTGGTTGAGCACCATGTCGAAGACCACCCTCATCCCCCGCTGGTGGACCTCCTCGATGAGGGCGTGGCAGTCGTCGAGCGAGCCGTACTCCGACGAGATGCCGAAGTGGTCCCGGATGTCGTATCCGAAGTCCGCCTGCGGGCTGTCGAAGAAGGGCGAGAGCCAGATGGTCTCGACCCCGAGGTCGCGCAGGTAGTCGAGCTTCCCGATGACCCCGCGGAGGTCGCCGATGCCGTCGCCGTTGGTGTCGGCGAAGGAGCGCGGATAGACCTGATAGACGGTCGTGCGCTTCCACCACGGCAGCTCGCTGGCGTGGTGCGTGGACTTCGGGCGCTGCGCGAGGTCGGACGAGAGGGTGTGGTTCACTGGATGCTCCGCTGCGCGCTTTCGCAAATCGCGCGCCGACGACCTCCAGAAGACTACGCGCGCTCGCCGGGCTCCAGCTTGTCCTGCGTCTTCGTCTCGAAGTCGCCCGCGTCGTGCCGCTCGCGAAGCTGGCTCTCGGGCCTGCCGAAGCTGCGGTTGACCATGCGCCCGCGCTTCACCGCCGGGCGCTCGGCGATCTCGTGGGTCCAGCGGTTGACGTGGGCGTAGCTGGCGGTCTGGAGAAACTCCGCGGCGTCATAGATGTGGCCGGCGGCGAGCGCGCCGTACCAGGGCCAGATCGCGATGTCGGCGATCGTGTACTCCTCGCCCGCCATGTAACGGTGCTCCGCGAGGTGGCGGTCGAGCACGTCGAGCTGGCGCTTGACCTCCATGGCGAAGCGGTCGATGCAGTACTCGATCTTGACCGGCGCGTAGGCGTAGAAGTGGCCGAAGCCGCCGCCGAGGTAGGGGGCGCTGCCCATCTGCCAGAACAGCCACGAGAGGCACGCGGCGCGCTTCGAGGGATCGGTCGGCAGGAGGGCGCCGAACTTCTCCGCCAGGTAGAGCAGGATGGCGCCGGACTCGAACACGCGAATCGGCGGCGCGCCGCTGTGGTCCATCAGCGCGGGGATCTTCGAGTTCGGGTTCACCGTGACAAACCCGCTGCCGAACTGGTCGCCCTCGCCGATGTGGATCAGCCAGGCGTCGTACTCGGCGCCGCGGTGGCCGAGCGCGAGCAGCTCCTCGAGCATCACGGTGACCTTCACGCCGTTGGGCGTGCCGAGCGAGTAGAGCTGCAGCGGGTGACGCCCGACCGGGAGCACCTTCTCGTGCGTCGGACCGGCGACCGGTCGGTTGATGTTGGCAAAGCGGCCGCCGCTCTGCGTGTCGGGGCTCCAGACCTTGGGGGGCACGTAAGGGGTCGGTCATCGGGAGTGAGATCCATTCGTGGGAGGGGCGCTGGCCGAGACGTCCCGCGTCCAGCCTCGCGGCACGCGGCTTCGCTCAGGGCGTCGAAATCGACTCTGGGCTTCGTAACGCCGCAGGCACCTGATGCGAAACACTGCACAGGAGGTTACTCCCGCCGGAGACAAGTGAACGGCCCGCTCGAACCGGCCCGATGCCGGAAGATCCGCACCTGATGCCGCCGACCCCCCTCGACGATGCCACGATCCGAGAGCTCGAACCGTTTCTGCTACGGCTCGCGGGGCGTGCCGTTCGCGACGCCGTGCTCGCGCGCGACATCGTTCAAGCGACGTTTCTCTCCCTCCTCGAGCCGACGTCGACCTACGACGCCAGCCGGGGGATGGTGCGCAGCTACCTCGCGGGCGTGCTGATGCGAAAGGTCGCGGATCACTACCGCCGCCAGCGGCGCGAGCGCGTCACCGGCGACTTCGACGAGACCGCCGACGGGCTCGACGAGCGGGTCGCCTTCGACCCGTCGCGGGCGATGCACCCCATCGACCGATCGAGGGCGATGAGCGTCATCGATCGGGCGCTCTCCCGGCTGCCCGACCAGCAGCGCCTCGTCGTGCTCGCCTGCGACGTCGAGCAGATGGACCGAGCCGAGGCCGCGAGCTCGCTGGGCATCACCGAGGGCAACCTCCGGGTGCTGCTGCACCGAGGCCGCCACGAACTCAGAAAGGCCCTCGAAGATGCTGAAATGCGATGAAGTCGAGCGCATGCTGAGCGACTACGAGGACGGCGCGCTCCCGTTCTCCAAGATGGTCGCGATCCGCTTTCACCTGATGATGTGCCGGCGGTGCCCGGCCCTCGAGCGCTCCCTCCGGGAGACGATCGACGTGCTGCGCGCGATGCGCGACGAGCCGATCCACGAGGGCGTCGACCCCGAGGACGACAAGGGCGAGTAGTGCGTTACGACGACGGCGGCTGCCCCGCGGGGCGCCGCGCGTTGATGGTCCAGTCGTAGTCGACGAACTCCACCGTGTAGCCCGGTGGGATCTGGTCACCCTCCGCGCGATAGCGGTTGATGAAGGTGATCCGATCGCCGTCGGCCCGACCGCGGGAGCGCTCGGTCTCGGCGAAGTCCTGCGCGTACCACTCGAAGATCTTCGAGAGCACCACCCTCCGCGCCGCGGGGTCGACGCGCACGTTGCGGGCCTCGTTGCAGAAGCGCCGCGCCTCGCGCTCGAGCTGGGCGTCGAGGCGCTCTGGCGTGAAGGCCTCGTTGGGCAGCCGAGGGCACCCGGCCGACGCGCAGTTGAGCGCGAAGTGCACCCGGGCGTCGTGAAAGGCCGCGCGCACCCGCTGGTCCTCGAGGTCCTTGAGGTTGATCTCGGCGCCGTCGATCACGTAGCGGGTGCTGTAGAAGAACGACAGCCTGACGGCGCCGATGTCGCTCCGCGGGGCGCGGTCGATGACGTTGCGCCAGACGCTCGCGTTGTAGGCCGCGATGAAGAAGGCCTTGCGGTGGTTCTCCGTCGGGTAGAGCTCGGGGCGCGACGAGGGCCCCGCCTGCGCGACGAAGGCCAGCACGCGGTCGAGCTCCAGGCGCTCGCGCCGAAGGCCGCGATAGTCCACCAGGCCTCGACCCTCGGCGTCCACGAAGCGGCGCAGCAGGATGTCGTAGTCCGAGAAGGGGAAGGACGTCGCGACCTGAAGCTCTGCCCGAGAGAGCACGACTCTTGGCGCGACGGTGTGCTTGGAGCCGAGCACCACGGCGGCGCTTCCGATCGCGAGGGCGACGCCGCCGGCCACCAACCACCGGATGCGGCGAGGCGAGGTCCTGGAAGCAGTCTGGGTCATCTGCGCGCTCTCCCTGCGGCGACACTGCCGGCGGAGGTGTTTCGCCGGGACCTCTGATTCGTTTCAGCGATCTCGCCGTTTGCGATTCTCGACCCATCGCCGTAACGCCGGGGCCGTCGCGGCGAACTGGCGGGGCAACGATCCGAACAGCGTGCGACGCGCCTGGTGGCGTAGCGCGCACATCCCTCGGCGTGTCTCCAACAGAAAGTGAATCCCCATGAAGACCGATCTGCGTTCGAGCCTCCTCCTCATGGTCTCCGCGGCGCTCGGCGGCGGCTCCCTCGCGGGCTGCGCCTCGACCCCCCACCCCGTCGCCGCGACGCCCGCCCAGGGCGCGATGCACGGCAACGGGCAGGCGGGCTCCTGCGGCGCCTCGGCCACCGCGACGCCTGCGACCCCCGCGACCGCCAACGGCCAGGCCGCGTCGTGCGGCGCCGCCCGGCCGGCGAGCCCCAGCGGCGGTCAGTGACCGTCGGGCTGGGCGCACTCGTCGCCGAGCACGAAGGAGACCTTGCGGAGGCCCTCTCCCTTGAAGGGCTCGTGCCACAGGAGCTTGCCGTCGCTGGCCTCGAAGCAGGCGGCCTCGCCGCTGTTCCCCACGAACAGTAGCCCGTGCGAGAGGAGCATCGTGCCGCTCTCGACGCGCCCGGGGAGCGCGCTCTTCCACTTCAGCTCGCCGGTGCGCGAGTCGAGGCAGTGGAGCGCCGAGGAGAGGACGAAGACGTGGGGCTCATGCACCGCGACACGGCCGAGGCCAATGCCCGACGGGACCGGGTCCAGCGCGGCGCGCCACTGCTGCTCGCCGGTGCGCGGATGGAGGCCGAAGACCTTGTCACCGAGGACCACGACGAGGACGGGAGGGAGGGGCTGATCGGGGCTCATCCCGCGAGGCTCTCACGGATCAAGGCTGCTCGCGGTGGCCGCAATACAGCCCGAGACCGACGGCCGTTCAGGTTCCACACGACGGCGTCGCAGCGCTCGACGAGCTGGTAGACGTCGACCGAGAAGATCGCGCGCCGCGGCAGCCGATCGGGGATGCCGAACACCCCGCTGCGGGCGCCACGCTCGCACCGATCTGATCGACGCCGAGGCTCCCCTTCAGATCGAGACGAGGCTTACGAGCAGCCCGCCGGGCCGCTCGTCGTGCCGCCGCCGCAGGTGAGGGCGGCGTTGCCTGACACCGTGCACGCGCCGTTGCAGGTGATGGCGCAGGTGCCCGACGCGCAGTTCACGGTCGAGCCAGCCCCGACGGTGTGGGTACAGCTCGCGCCGCTGCACTCCACGCGGCAGTCGGGACCGCAGCTGCCCGAGCAGGTCGACCCCGAGGCGCAGTTGAAGCTGCAGCCGCTCGTGGAGCTCGAGCAGGTGTCGAAGGCGCAGGTCTCGCCCGCAGGGCACGCGCACGACGAGCCCGAGCAGACGCTCGATCCGCAGCTAGCGACGACCAGTGACAGGACGAGCGAAGCGAACAGAACCCCGAAACGCATGTTGGAAACCTCTCGGTGAGGGACAGGGACGGTTGAAGCCTCGCCGTCTATCAGAGACGCGCGATGACGTGCAAGGTCGGCGGCGTGGGAAGGTGGCACTCGGGACCTCGCTACCAACCGCTGATTAGCGTCTTCACTCCGCCGGCGCGACGATCGAGTTGTCATGCATCAACTCGCCTCGAGAGGAGGACGCCGCATCACCGGGGGTCACGCGCCAACGCAAATGCGTCCGCGACGCCGTATGAAAGAACGTCGCGAAGAGCGCTGTTGGTCTCCTGAAGAAGGGCCCATGTGGACTATCCGGCCTCGCTATTGACTGCGGTCAACTCGCGCCTGCGCCAGAAGCGTATCGCCGTACCCGAACACCGGTCCGGCAACGAGGCGAACGATGGCAGCAGGCTCTCTGGTCGAGGTGCGATCCTGGCAGGCGGTGAAGGTCGGCGAGCCGATGGTGCTCGCGCGGCGCAGCGTCGACACCGCGGCGCTCGCGCCAGGTGACGTTCTGGTGGGGGTGGCGGGCTGCGGCGTGTGCCACACCGACCTGGGCTTCCTCTACGACGGGGTGCGCACGGGCAAGGCGTTTCCACTCACCCTCGGGCACGAGATCGCGGGCACCGTGGTGGCGGCCGGAGAGCGCTACACGTCGCTCGTGGGCGCCGACGTGGTGGTGCCCGCGGTGATCCCCTGCGGTGAGTGCGCCCTCTGCCTCGCGGGGCGCGGATCGATCTGCCGCCGTCAGGTGTTCCCAGGCTCCGACGTCGACGGCGGCTTCGCCTCGCACGTGGTGGTCCCGGGGCGCGGGCTGTGCGTCGTCGAGAGAGAGCGCCTCGCCGCGTCGGGCGTCGCGCTCGCCGACCTCTCGGTGCTCGCCGACGCGGTCTCGACGGCCTACCAGGCGATCGTTCGAGCGGGGCTCTCCGCGGGCGACGTCGCGGTCTTCGTCGGCGTCGGGGGTGTGGGCGGCTTCGGCGTGCAGATCGCGCGGGCGCTCGGCGCCCACCCCATCGCCATCGACGTGAGCGACGAGCGCCTCGCGGCCATGCGCGAGTTCGGCGCCGAGGCGGTCTTCTCGTCGAAGGGCGTCGAGGCGGGCGACCTGCGCAAGGCCGTCGCCGCCCACGTGAAGGCCCAGGGCTGGAACCCCCACCAGTGGAAGATCTTCGAGACCTCCGGGCACCCTCAGGGACAGCTCATCGCGTTCGCGCTGCTCACCTTCGGCGCGACGCTCTCGGTGGTGGGCTACACGCTCGAGAAGGTCAGCGTCCGCCTGAGCAACCTCATGGCCTTCGACGCCGTGGCGCAGGGCAACTGGGGCTGCCTGCCCGAGCACTTCCCCGCCGCCCTCTCGCTGGTGCTCGACGGTCGCGTGCGCCTCGGGCCCTTCATCGAGCGGCGCCCGATGTCGTCCATCAACCACACCTTCGAAGCGCTGCACCGCGGCGAGCTCAAGAAGCGCCCGGTGCTCATCCCCGATTTCGTCTGAGGAGATTCCATGAGCCAACCAGACCGACTCCCGTCCCACCTCGTCGACCACGACGTCGCCCAGGGGGCCACGCAGCCCAGCTCCGGGCCCGCGGTGCGCTATGAGCTGAAGCCCGCGCGCAGGCCCGACGGCCGCGTCGCCGAGGGCCTCTACGCCGCGTGGATCACCCTCGACAACCCCGCGCAGTACAACTCGTACACGACGGAGATGGCGAAGGAGGTGGTCCTCTCGTTTCGCCGCGCCTCCAACGCGAGGGACGTCGTGGCGGTGGTCTTCACCGGCGCCGGCGACCGCGCCTTCTGCACCGGCGGCAACACCAAGGAGTACGCCGAGTACTACGCCGGCCGCCCCGCCGAGTACGCGGCGTACATGCGGCTCTTCAACGACATGGTCAGCGCGATCCTGCTCTGCGACAAGCCCGTGATCTGCCGCGTCAACGGCATGCGCGTGGGCGGCGGGCAGGAGATCGGCATGGCGTGCGACTTCTCCGTCGCCAGCGACCTCGCCAACTTCGGCCAGGCGGGGCCGCGCCACGGCTCGGCGCCCGTCGGCGGATCGACGGACTTCCTCCCGCTCTACGTAGGCGTCGAGCGCGCGATGTTCAGCGTCACGCTCTGCCAGCCCTGGAGCGCCTACCGCGCGGCGGACTACGGGCTCATCACCGAGGCCGTCCCGGTGCTCCGGGTCGACGACGAGGTCATCCCCAACCCGCTGGTCGTGAGCGACCGCTGGCTCGAACGCGGGCGCGTGGTCTACGGCGACTTCAAGACCGGCGCCGAGGCCGCCGCCGGGAAGGACCTCCTCAAGCGGGGCGTCACGGACCTGCGCCCCCTCGACGCCGCGGTCGAGCGCCTCGTCTCGTCGCTCCTCATGACCTTCCCGGGGTGCGTCGAGAAGACCGTCTCCGAGATCCGCAAGCACAAGCTCGCGCACTGGGACGCCAACAAGGAGTCGAACCGCGCCTGGCTCGCCCTCAACATGCTGAGCGAGGCCAACGCGGGCTTCCGCGCCTTCAACGAGGGCCCCAAGGACGACCGCGAGGCCGACTTCGTGCTCCTCCGTCAGCGCATCTCGAAGGGCGAGGCGTGGAGCCAGGAGCTCATCGAGGACATCCTCCCGAAGGGCCGCGGCGATCGCGCGGGGAAGTAGTGGGCGAGCACCCCCTCACGGTCGACGTCCGCGAGGGGGGGCAGGTGCTGCACCTCCTCCTCGACGCCCCGAAGGCCAACGTGCTCGACGGGCGCATGCTCGCGGGCATCTCCGCGGCGCTCGACCGCCACGGCGAGAGCGCGCGCCTGAAGGCCATCGTGTTCGAGGGCGCGGGCGTCCACTTCTCCTTCGGCGCCAGCGTCCCGGAGCACACGCGGGAGCGCGCCGGGGCGATGCTCGCGCAGCTCCACGGGCTGATGCGTCGGCTCCTCGCGCTGGGCGTTCCCACGGCGGCGGTGGTGCGAGGGCAGTGCCTCGGCGGCGGCCTCGAGCTCGCTGGGTTCTGCTCGTGGGTCTTCGCCTCCCCGACGGCGGCCTTCGGCCAGCCCGAGATCAGGCTGGCGGTGTATCCGCCGTTCGCTTCGGTGCTGCTGCCGTGGCGCCTCGGCGGCGGGCGAGCCCTCGACCTCTGCGTGTCGGGCCGGTCGATCGACGCGCAGACCGCCCTCGCGTGGGGCCTCGCTCACGCCGTCGTCGACGACCCCTCCGCGGCGTGCGCGCGCTTCCTCGCCGAGGAGATCCTGCCGAAGAGCGCCAGCTCGCTGCGGCGCGCCGAGCGTGCGGCGCGCGGTGAGCTCGCCCGCCTCGTCGAGCACGCGCTCCCGGGCCTGGAGCGCGACTACCTCGAAGACCTGATGGAGACGCACGACGCCAACGAGGGCATCGCGGCGTTCATCGAGCGGCGCCCCGCCCGCTGGGAGGCCGACCGGGTCGCCGAGGCAGGCGAGCACACGGAGAGGGAGCAGACGCGATGACCAATGAAGCAGAGAGCGGCGGGGCCGCGCCGAGCGCCGTCGACGAGGTGGTGGCCCGCGCCGAGGCGCTCTACCACGACGTGGAGCTGTCGAGCGTGCAGCGGTGGCGCGACGCGCACGGCGGCGCGAAGGCGGTGGGATACATGCCCATCTATGTTCCGCGCGAGCTCATCCACGCCGCGGGCATGCTGCCTGTCGGGCTCATGGGGGGCCGCGGGCAGGTGGAGATCATCCGCGGCGACGCGTGGTTCCAGTCGTACATATGCCAGATCCCGCGGAGCACCATCGAGCTCGCGCTCACGGGTCGCTACGCGCTGCTCGACGGCTTCCTCTTCCCGTCGATCTGCGACGTGATCCGCAACCTGTCGGGTATGTGGAAGGTGCTCTTCCCCGAGAAGTACGTGCGCTACCTCGACGTGCCGCAGAACTACGACCCCGACGTGGGCGGGCGCTTCTTCGGGTCCGAGCTGCGAAGCCTCTACGCCGACCTCTGCGCGCTCTCCGGCGAGGCGCCCTCCGACGAGCGGCTGAGGGCGAGCATCGCCCTGTACAACGACAACCGCAGGTCCATCGGTCGGCTGATGGAGCTTCGCGCGACCGAGCCGTGGAGCGTGCCCGCGTGGGAGGTCTACCTCGCGCTCTACGCGGGCAACCTCCTCCCCGTCGAGGAGCACACTGCCCTGGTCGACGCGTACATCGCCGCCGCGCGCGCCGCGTCGAGGCCTCGCCGCGACAACGCCCGCGTCGTGCTCTCCGGGGCCTTCTGCGAGCAGCCGCCGCTCGAGCTGATCCGGACCCTGGAGCTGGCCGGCTGCTACGTGGTGGCCGACGACATGGCGCTCGGGCGCCGCTGGCCCGAAGGGGACATCGAGGTCACCGGCGACCCGATCGCCGCGATCGCCGAGGCGTTCATCACCCGGAGCCCCGCCACCGCCGCGCGCTACGAGCCGCACGGCGACCGCGGCGCGCCGCTGGTGCAGCTGGTGCGCAAGAGCCACGCCGAGGGCGTGGTGCTCGCGGCGCCGAGCTTCTGCGACCCCGCGCTGCTGGAGCAGCCCATCCTGCAGGACTCGCTCGACAAGGAGCGCCTCCCGTGGACCGCCTTCAAGTACTCGGAGAACCTGGGCCAGTTCCAGATCATCCGAGAGCAGGCCGGCACCTTCGCCGACTCGATCAAGCTCTGGAGTGAAGCATGAGCACCCCGCAAGAGGCCGCGTCCGCCAAGGACGGCTCGATGATCAAGCAGAAGGAGATGATCGCCGGTCACTACAGCGCCCTCTCCCGCGCGAAGGCCGACGGGAAGAAGGTCGTCTACACCTTCGTTCCGGGCAATCTCACCGAGCTGCTGCTCGCGTTCGACGTGCTCCCGGTCTACCCCGAGATCAACGCCCTCCAGTCGGGGATGCGCAAGAAGTCAGGCGCGTACATCGCGGAAGCCGAGCGCCTCGGCCACTCCGAGGACGTGTGCACGTACGTGAAGTGCGACATCGGGATGCTCAAGAGCGGCAACTTCGGACCCACCGGCGAGAAGCTCCCCGAGCCCGACCTCCTGCTTCTCTCGTACACGGGCTGCTTCACGTTCATGAAGTGGTTCGAGCTCCTCAAGCGCGAGTACAACTGCCCCGTCGCGATGATGCACGTGCCCTATCAGGGCGACGGGGTCTTCACGCCCGAGATGCGCGACTACGTGGTGGCGCAGCTGCGCACCGAGGTGGTGCCCGCGCTCGAAGCCCTCACCGGCAAGAAGCTCGACGAGGCGAAGCTCTCCGAGGCGCTCGCCCGGTCGCGCGTCGCCGAAGACGACCTGGTCGCCGTGCTCGAGTCCGCGAAGCGACGCCCATCGCCCATCGACGCGTACTTCGGCGGCGTCTACTACATCGGCCCGATCTTCACGTCGTTTCGCGGCACCGAGGCCGCGGTCGATTACTACCGAACGCTGCGCGCTGAGGTCGACGAGCGGGTGCGCCTCGGCCTCGGGCCCCTCACCCCCGACGGGGCGATCACCCACGAGAAGTACCGCCTCGTCATCGAGGGGCCCCCCAACTGGACCAACTTCCAGGAGTTCTGGAAGATGTTCTCGAGCGAGGGCGCCGTCGTGGTGGCGAGCTCGTACACGAAGGTCGGCGGCGTCTACGACAACGGCTTCCGCCACGACCCCGAGCGCCCCCTCGAGACGCTCGCCGAGTACTGCGCGGGTTGCTACACGAACCTCAACCTCCCGACGCGCATCGACATGCTCTCGCGGTACGTACGCGAGTACGAGGCCGACGGGCTCCTCATCAACTCGGTGAAGAGCTGCAACTCCTTCTCGGCGGGGCAGCTGCTCATTCTCCGCGAGGTCGAGGCGCGCACTGGCGTGCCCGGGGGCTTCATCGAGACCGACCTCGTCGACCCTCGCTACTTCTCCGCGGCCAACATCAAGAACCGCATCGAGAGCTACCTCCAGATGATCGAGCAGAAGCGCCGCAACGCCTCGACGCGGGCGCACGCGGCGACGCCCACCGTGGCGCCGCCGCGCCCGGCGAAGAAGCTCGAGGTGCTGCGGTGAAGACCTTCGTCGGCATCGACCTGGGCTCGACCACCACCAAGGCCGTGATGCTCGACGAGGACGGCGCGGTGCTCGGTCGCGGCATCACCAACAGCCGCTCCAACTACCACCTCGCGGCGGACATCGCCCGCGACGAGGCCTTCGTCGAGGCGCGCTTCACCCTGCTCGACCGCGCCCTCGTGGCCGCCGGCGAGACCGGCGACGAGGCCGTGGCCTTCCGCAAGCGGCTGCTCTACCAGCTCCGCAAGGTGCAGCAGATGGCGCAGCTCGCGTCGCTGCGCGCCCGCGCCCTGGAGGAGGCCGTCGGCGCTCGCCTGGGGCACCACGGCGACCTCGTCGCCCGCCTCGAGCACATCTTCGACGTCATCGAGGCCGACTGGAAGAAGCCGCGGCTCACCGGGGTGAAGGGCTCGGACTTCTTCCGCGACCAGGCCGCCAGCGACTTCAGCCGCTGCGCCGAGCGCGTGGCCGACCGCGACCTCAAGTTCGACGTGCTCATGAGCGTCTTCGACAAGGTGATCATCCAGGTCGAGAACGCGCGGATCGACCTCACCTTCGAGGGCAACATCCGCACGGCGCTGACGCGCTGCCTCCGCGGCGAGGCGCCCGAGCGCCACGCGCGCTACGAGGCCGCCGTGCTCTCCGTCGCCGACACGCCCATCGACGTCGCGCGCGCCATCGGGACGGGCTACGGCCGACAGACCCTGCCCTTCCCCAAGGAGAGCATCCGGTCCGAGATCCTGTGCCACGGGCTCGGAGCGCACGTGATGTTTCCGGGCACCGCGACGGTGCTCGACATCGGCGGCCAGGACACCAAGGCCATCCAGGTCGACGGCGACGGCATCGTCACCAGCTTCCAGATGAACGACCGCTGCGCCGCCGGGTGCGGTCGCTACCTCGGCTACATCGCCGACGAGATGAACATGGGCGTGCACGAGCTGGGTCCCCTCGCGATGCAATCGACGCGCACCGTGAAGATCAACTCCACATGCACGGTCTTCGCGGGCGCCGAGCTGCGCGACCGGCTCACCATGGGCCAGAAGCGCGAGGACATCCTCGCCGGGCTACACCGCGCCATCATCCTCCGCGCGATGGCGCTGCTCGCCCGCTCGGGCGGCATCGCCGACGAGTTCACCTTCACCGGCGGCGTCGCCAACAACGAGGCCGCCGTGCGCGCGCTGCGCCAGCTGGTGAAGGAGAACTACGGCAGCCGCACGATCAACATCTCAGCCGACTCGATCTACACGGGCGCCCTCGGCGCGGCGCTCTTCGCCGTGAGGGCAGGCGCCTCGGAGGAGCACCCGTCATGAGCGCCGACACCCTCCTCACCGCGGGCATCGACGTGGGCTCGAGCACGGTCAAGGTCGCCATCGTCGCGAGCCCCGCGGGCAGCGGGCGAGAGCGGCGCGGGGCGCGGGTGCTCGCCAAGGTCGTCGAGCGCACGCGGCGCCGCGACCAGCGACAGATCATCGAGATGGCCTACGCGCAGGCGCTGGAGCAGGCGAGCGTCAGCGCGGGCGACCTCGCCTACGTGGCCAGCACCGGCGAGGGAGAGGCCATCGAGATCCGCACGGGGCACTTCTACGGCATGACGGCCCACGCACGCGGGGCCCTCTTCCTCGACCCCGAGGCGCGCGCCGCCATCGACGTGGGATCGCTCCACGCCCGCGCCATTCGCTTCGACGACCGCGCCCGCGTGCTCGACTATCGCATGACCAGCCAGTGCGCCTCGGGGACGGGTCAGTTTCTCGAGAACATCGCGCGCTACCTCGGCGTCACCCTCGACGAGGTGGGCACCCTCTCGCTGCGCGGCGACAGCCCCGAGAAGGTCTCCGGCATCTGCGCCGTGCTCGCCGAGACCGACGTCATCAACATGGTCTCGCGCGGCATCAAGACCACGAACATCCTCCGCGGCATCCACGAGTCCATGGCCACGGGCTTCGCGAAGCTCCTACGCAACGCGCGCGCCGAGGGCGTGGTGCTGGTCACCGGCGGCCTCGCGGCCGACGTCGGCCTCGTGCAGTGCCTCGTCGACGCCCTCGACAAGGCGCCGAAGAAGAAGGTCGCGAAGGTCGCGAAGGTCGCGACGTGCTGCGGCGAGACCGACGAGGCGCCCGCACCCGAGGGCGGCAAGGTCGTCATCCGCCCCCACCCCGACGGGGTGCACGCGGGCGCGATCGGCGCCGCGCTCTGGGGGGCCTTCCGCCACGAGCGGCTCCAGCAGCTGGTTTCCGACGACCCCGCCGCGGGGCAACGGACCGCGTAGTCACCCCCGCAGCGAACCCACCCGCACCGCGCGCACGGCCAGAGACGGTCTCGCACGAGGCAGCTTGCACCCGCCTGGCTGATACCTCAGCGACGCGGCGCGCTGGCGCGCAGATCGCCGCGCAGGAGAGCCCCCCAGACGGCGTCGTAGGGGTGGACCTCCCGCACCGGCTCTCCGTTGCGAAACACCGCCCGGCCTTCGTTGGCCCACGCGAAGATTCCCCCGTCGAGGTTCTGCACGTCGCGAACGCCGACCTGGGCGAGCGACCGGGCGACGACTGCGCTGCGGTAGCCCACCGAGCAGTACACCACGATCGGGCGAGCTCCCCGGTCGCCCACCTGCGCCAGCAGCGGCCGCCGGGGATCGAGACGAACTGCGCCGCGCAGGTGGCTCACCGCGAACTCGGCCTCCGTTCGGGTGTCGAGCAGGAGCGGAGCGGTCGCCCCGCCGGCGCTCATGGCCGCGGCGAGCGCCCCGGCGTCGATGCGACGTACGTCAGGGAAGCGTTGGGCGACGAGAGCCCGGATTTGCTCGAGCGACGTCGTCGGTCCGAGCTGGGCGAAGGCGACGGCGCACGCGAGGAGTACGGTCATGGTGGCGCCAACGATGCCCAGGCGCCGTCGGCTCAATCGGGCTTGCACGAGCACCTCGTCGGGCGGCGGCGGGAAGCGCGGACTGCGTTCCGCAGGGGACATGCAGCTCCTGTCGCGCTGGGGGTCCGTTCGTTACACCGCAGTCCCACAAGATGCGCCAGCGCCATCCGCCAGGACGCCATCCGGGGCCCTTCACCCGCTCAGGGTCGCACCTCCGCGAGCAGGGTCGCGAAGGCCCTCGGGTCGCTCGTCGGCAGCCTGCAGGAGCCCCGCTCGCACACGTAGGCGGTGGCCTGCCCCGCCCGAAGCCGCTTGCCCCGGGCCGATGGGACGAGGCGTCCGAGGTCTCCCGAGAGATCGGCCTCGGTCGCGACCACGAGCACGGTGTTGGGCTGCAGGCTCCGACGCAGCAGGTCGAGGAAGGGGCGTGCGCCGGTCGCCAGGGCTCCGCTGCCCTCGGGGACCACCACTACGATCTCCCGCGCGGCGTCCGTCGCCCAGTCGAGCGCGAGGAGCATCTGGTCCAGCGCCAGCGGGCGCGCCGCGAGCGTCGAGGAGAGCGCCCGCAGCGTCATCTCCGCACGCTGCTGAAACCGCCCATCGCCGGTGAGCGCCAGCAGGCGCAGGGACGTGAGCGCGGCGACGGAGTTCACGCTCGGCACGGGGCCGTCGTAGTCCGGTCGCTCTCGCAGCAGCAGCCGCTCGTGATGATCGGCGGTGAGGTAGTAGCCGCCTCGCTCCGGGTCCGCGAAGGAGCGCTCCAGGGAGTCCATCAGCGCGACGGCGTCGGAGAGCCATCGGGGGTCGGCGGTGAGCTCGAACACGTCGAGCAGCGCCGCCGCGAGCGAGACGTGGTCGTCGGCGAAGGCGCGCCCCTGCGCCTGCCCGCCGACGAAGGCGTGCGGCAGCGCCCGTCCCTCGTGCAGCGGCGCCGTGAGCGCCCGCGCCGCACGCACCGCGGCCTCGGCGTAGGTGGCGTCGCCCAGGACGATCGCCGCGCGCGCGAAGGCCGAGACCGCGAGGCCGTTCCAGGCGACGATGACCTTCTCGTCGCGCAGCGGCGCCGGGCGCCTCGACCGGATCGCGAGCATCCGGGGGCCCACCGCCGCGAGGCGCTCCCTCAGCGCCGCCGGGGAGAGGCCGAGCTCGCGCGCGACCTCCTCGATGGGGCGCTCGGCCCGCAGCACGCTCCGCCCCTCGAGCTGCCCCTGCTCGTCGACGCCGAACCACGCTCTCGCGACCGCGGCGTCGGCATCGCCCAGGGCGGCGCGCAGCTCCGACGGGGTCCAGGTGAAGAAGAGACCCTCCTCGCGACGCCCGTCGGCCGACAGGCTGTCGGCGTCCGTCGCGGAGAAGAACACCCCGTCGGCGGAGCGCATGTCCCGCAGGAGGTAGTCGAGCGTCTCTCGCGTCGTCGCCAGGAAGGAGGCATCGCCGGTCGCCTGCCCGCTTCGAGGTACTCCACCGCGAGAAGCGCGTTGTCGTAGAGCATCTTCTCGAAGTGCGGCACTCGCCAGCGCTCGTCCGTGGAGTAGCGATGAAACCCGCCGCCCACCTGGTCGTAGATGCCACCGGCGCGCATCCGCTGGAGGGTCTCGGTCACCCTCCGCAGGTCCTCCCGATCTCCGCTTCGACGCGCCGTGCGCAGCAGCAGCCGGTTGGGAAACGACGAGGGGAACTTCGGCGCACCGCGCGACCCCCCGTAGGCGGCGTCGAAGCGGCTCGCGGCCGCGGCCCGTGCCGAGGCCAACAGTGAGGCGCTGGGGAAGTCTCCCGCGGGCTCCGGGGCCGTCGCCACACGGAGCCTCCCGACGAGCCGCTGCGCCCCCGGCGACGACGGACTGCGGGCCGCGGCGAAGCGCCCTCCCTGCTCGGCGAGCACGTCGAGGAGGCCCCGTCGCGAGCCCCGCACTCCCGCGCGCGGCGGGAAGTACGTGCCCGCGAAGAACGGCTCCCGCGCCGGGGTCAGCCATACGCTCATCGGCCAGCCGCCGCTCCCGGCGATCGCCTGCAGGAAGGCCATGTACACGGCGTCGACGTCCGGGCGCTCCTCGCGATCGACCTTGATGGCGACGTAGTGCTCGTTGAGGTAGCGGGCGACCTCCTCGTCCTCGAAGCTCTCCTCCTCCATCACGTGGCACCAGTGGCAGGTGGAGTAGCCCACCGAGAGGAAGATCGGGCGTCCGAGGGCGCGCGCCCGGGCGAAGGCCTCGTCGCCCCACGGGTACCAGTCCACGGGGTTGTGCGCGTGCTGCTGGAGGTACGGGCTCGACTCCAGGATCAGTCGGTTGGTGTGCCGCGGCGCACCATCGGGGTTGCGGTGTCGGGTGCGCGGGACGTAGCCAGGACCCCTCGCGGCGAGCGCTCGCTGGAGGCGCTCCCGCAGCGCGACGGGCGACTCCACGGCGCTGGCGTCCCTTCGAGGGCGTGCGCTCGCGGGCCTGGACGGACGGTGTCGTCGGCGTCGCGACAGCGCCATCAGCGCGCAGACAGGGGGCCTCGCGCCAGCGGGAGCCCGGCCTGCTGGGCCAGGCGCGGTGCTCATCGCGCCGCCACCGGGTAACCCGCGCTCGGAGCCCTAGGTCGGGCATGCGGGCGAAGCGCTCGGGAGGATCTCGGCTCGGGAGCCGACGTCCTGGGCCGGAATGGTTCCGGTAGCTGAATTGTCGAAAGGTGCTCTGGGGCGCCTGTCATCCCAGGAGATCTGCGCTTTGTAACGAAATGCGTTCGGCAGCGATATCTCCTCGACCAGGATAGAACCCCTGGTCTGGAGATCAGAGATGTCCCGTCCCGTTGCCGCCCTCAGAAGCCTCCCCCTCTTCGCCGACCGACCGTCCTTCGAGCAGGCCCTCTCCGACCACGGCGCTGCCCCGCTGCTGCGAGAGCGCCTGCGCACGCTGCAGGTCAACGTCGGCAAGCTCTGCAACATGGCCTGCCACCACTGCCACGTGGACGCCGGCCCGAAGCGCACCGAGGTCATGCCGCGCGAGGTGGCCGAGCGGATCATCGCGCTGCTCGCCCGCCACCCCGAGGTGGAGGTCGTGGACCTCACCGGCGGCGCGCCCGAGCTCAACCCCCACTTCCGATGGCTCGTGGGGGAGAGCCGTCGGCTCGGTCGCCGGGTGATCGACCGCTGCAACCTGACCGTGCTCTTCGAGCCGGGGATGTCCGACCTCCCGGCCTTCCTCGCAGAGCACCAGGTCGAGGTCGTCGCGAGCCTTCCCTGCTACGGCCCCGAGAACGTCGAGAAGCAACGCGGGCGGGGCGCCTTCGAGAAGAGCATCGAGGCGCTGACGATGCTCAACCGCCTGGGCTACGGTCGTCCGGGCTCGGCCTTGAAGTTGAGCCTGGTCTACAACCCCGTGGGCGCGTCTCTGCCACCGGCGCAGCGGGGGCTCGAGCTCCGATACAAGGAAGAGCTGTCACGGCTCTTCGGCATCGAGTTCCACGAGCTGCTGACCATCACGAACATGCCCATCAAGCGCTTCGCCCACGCGCTCGAGCGGGACGGACGGCTCGACGAGTACATGAGCCTGCTGGTGAACCACATCAACGTCGCCACGGTGCCCGGGCTGATGTGCCGCTCGCTGGTCAGCGTCGGGTGGGACGGGCGGCTCTACGACTGCGACTTCAACCAGATGCTCGAATTGCCCCTCGGAGCGGGCGCCCGCTCGATCTGGGAGATCGACTCCTTCGACGACCTCGAAGGCGCGCGAATCGAGACCGACAGCCACTGCTTCGGCTGCACGGCGGGCGCTGGGTCGAGCTGCTCCGGCGCGCTCCGCTGACCTGCGGAGCGAGGCTACCGACCGTCTCGCTCAAGGGACGATCGCTCCGGCCACTGCGCCATTGTCCGCTGCCTCCGAGGCGCGATACGACGCACGGCAGGAGGTCGTTGAAGCAGTGGCCGTCGACGTGAAGACCGAGATCGTGATCGAGCGCCCCTGCGCCGAGGTCGCCGCGTACGCCGCGGACCCCGACAACGCGCCGCGCTGGTACGTCAACATCAAGTCGGTGGAGTGGGTCACCCCGGCGCCGCTGCGGGTCGGCTCGCGGCTCGCGTTCGTGGCGCAGTTCCTCGGGCGGCGGCTCGCGTACACCTACGAGGTCGTCGAGCACATCCCGGCGGCGCGCTTCGTCATGCGCACGGCCGAGGGCCCCTTTCCGATGGAGACCACCTACGCTTGGGAGGCGGTGGGGGAGGGGGCCACGCGCATGACCCTCCGCAACCGCGGCGAGCCGAGCGGCTTCTCGAAGCTCGTCGCGCCCTTCATGGCCGCGATGATGGAGCGGGCCAACCGCGCCGACCTCGCGCGGCTGAAGGCGACGCTCGAGCGCTCCGCTCCAGCCCGGAGCCCATCCCCGCAGTAGCGGTGGGGCGTTGATTCCCCGATCACCCTGATGTTCTCGTGAGGGTCCGATGAGCAGGCCTCAGGGACCCAGTGCAATGGACCTCCTGCTACTCTGGTGGGTCTGCGGCATCGCGGGGATCATCGTCATCACCGGACCGCGGCCGATGACGCAGCCCTCTCCCGACGTCGGACCCGACGGGCTCGCCTCGCTCCGCCTCGCCGAGGCGCTGGCGAGCGCGGCCGCGGAGCTCGACCTGTCGGCGGCCGGAGACGGCGCCGCGCCGCTGCTCGCGAGGGCGCTCGGAGGGCACCTCGGGCTCTACGGCGTGACGATCGGCCCGGCGGCGTAGCGCTCCACGTGCAGCGCCCGAACGGAGGGCGGCGCGCGGGGCATCTGCGTTGCCGGGTGACCCCCCGAGTCCTCGACGGGTGGGCTACGCTCCGGGGATGTCAGGCGACGCCGCACGCACCATCGACCCGGAGCTTCCCAACCTCGCGTCCGACGTCGTGGAGGGCTACCGCAACGCGCCGGAGACGATGGTCGCGGAGATCATCGACGGGGAGCTGTCGCTCATGCCGCGCCCGCGGTTGGAGCACGCACGGTCGGCCGGGCGGTTGGGCGCTGACCTGGACGGCCCCTTCGACCGCGGCCGCGGAGGTCCGGGCGGGTGGGTGATCCTCCCTGAGCCGGAGCTGCGCCTGGGGCCGCTCCCTGACGTCGTGGTCCCCGACCTCGCCGGGTGGCGTCGCGAGCGATTGCCGGAAGGGTTCATCACGGGCGCGTTTGCGGCCGTCGCGCCGGACTGGTGTTGCGAGGTGCTCTCGCCCTCGACGGAGAAGGTCGACCGCGGGCGCAAGCTGGCGATCTACTACCGGGAGGGCGTCGGCCACGTCTGGCTGGTGTCGCCGACGCTGCACTCCGTGGAGGTGTACCGCCGGGCGGACATCGGGTGGCTGTTGCTCGCGACCTTCGAGGGTGACGCGGTCGTGCGCGCGGAGCCCTTCGACGCGGTGCCGCTCGACCTCGCCGGGTTGTGGGC
>JADJAE010000043.1 GCA_016704445.1 Deltaproteobacteria bacterium | reverse complement strand
CCCTGGGCGTTGAGCTTGCGATCGAAGTCCACCAGCGCGCGGTCGTCCTTGTCGAGGGCGAGCCCGGTGCGCGCCGCCAGCTCGTCGAAGGCCGCGACGAGCCCGGCCTCGATGTAGCCCTCCCGCTCCGCCGCGGGGCGCTCCTTCGCTTCCTCCATCAGCCGCTCGGAGAGGGTCAGCCACTCGTGGAGCTGCGCGGCGATCTCCCTCACCCGGGTCTGCTCGCCGAAGTGCGTGGGGCACACGCTGCGGGTGCCCAGCGCCACGATGCGGTCGACGGAGGCGTGCGCCGCGGGGCCGTCGAAGTCCGTCGGGCTGGTCGAGGGGAAGGCCAGCAGCCCGGCGCGCTGCAGCCGCGGGTAGACCAGCCCGAAGGCGTCGCCGGTGAAGACCGTGTCCTGCGCCGGGTCGTGCACCACGAAGTGGTGGTTGGCGTGGCCGCGCGTGTGGATGAAGCGGAGCGCCCCGCGCCGAAGGGGACCTCCGCGCCGTCCTCGAGGCTGCGCACCCTGGAGGCGTCGATGCCTCGGATGGTCCCGTAGAGGGCGGCGAACTGCTCTGCGCCGTAGACCGCCGTGGCGCCAGCGATGATGCGCGAGGGGTCGATGAGGTGGCGCGCCGCGCGGGGGTGGGCGAGCAGCGTGGCGTTGGGCAGCGCCTCCATCAGCGCGGAGGCTCCGCCCGCGTGGTCGAGGTGCACGTGGGTGACGATCACGTAGCGGACGTCGGCGGGCGAGCGCCCCTGCGCGGCCAGGGCGGCGAGCAGCTTCGGCACCGCGTGGGCGGTGTTGGTCTCGATGAAGGCGCACTCCCCCTGGGAGATGCGCAGGTAGGCGCAGGCCAGGGCGGGCTGCACGTAGTCGCAGTCGATGGTGATGAGCGAGTCGGACATAGGTGCGAGCACGCTACCACCGCGGGTGCACGGGTCGGCTCACAGCCCGTAGTTGATGGCGAGCACGCCCTGCCCCATCGGGGTGACCGAGAGGGAGTCGTCGGCGCCGAGGATCCAGCGCTGGGAGTTGAAGTCGTGACCCAGGTAGAGGAGCGCCTGCACCTGCGCCTGGAGGGTGACCCGGTCGCCGAGCTGCACCGCCACGCCGACCCCAGCGCGAACGCCGAACCAGATGTCGTTGGCGGTGGTGCCAGAGCGGTCCTGGTCGTCGGCGAAGGCGAGGAGGGCGCAGGCGCCGAGGAGCGGGTGCAGCGAGAAGCGATCGGTGTGGAGCAGGTCGTACTGGAGGGTTCCTCCGACCTCGACGTCGGTGCGGCGCACGGTCTCCCAGCGGCCGAAGAGGCTGTCGGCGTAGAGGTCGACGCCCACCCGCTGGAAGGGGCGCAGCCGCAGCTGTCCCCCGGCGCCGGCCATGGCGTAGTCGCCGCCGCGCAGGAGGGCGCGGGCGCCGAGCGAGACCGTCGGGGCCTCGGCGGAGGCCGACGAGGAGAGCAGCAGCGCCCCGAGGGAGAGCAGGAGGGTGGGGAGGGTTCTCATGGAGCGTCGGCGGCATCCATCGGGCGTGCCGTCGCGCGCGACCCGGAGAAGCCAGAGCAGACGGAGCAGACGGTGAACGCCGCGACCCTCGAAGCCCTGTGAACCGGGGCGTTGCGAGCGGCGGGGGATGCGTTCAGCGGACCCGTCCCCGCGTGCTGAAGCACGCGGCAACGCCGGCAGCCATGAAGCCCGCGAGGCGGGCTGCTCGCGGTACCGGGCAGCGGACAGGCCGTTGCGGCCTTTATCGCTGCAGGCGTTGCCGCGTGCTTCAGCACGCGGGGACGGGTCCAGCGGCACCCAAGAGAGGGATGCGTTCAGCGCTAAGGGTTCACGAAGGCCCCTCGGCCCTCGAAGGAGAGCGCCGAGGAGAAGCGGCGGCAGTTGCCGTCGGCGTCGGGGTCGAGGTCGGTGATGCCGTTCACCAGGCGCGCGACCAGCGAGCGAAGCTCCTGGGGGATGCCGAGGGTCTGCACGATGGCGATGAGCTCGTCGGCGGGGATGCCGCCGCCCACCATGCCGTCGAAGGTGTCGTCAGGGCGCCAGCGGAGCCGGATGCGGGCGTTGTGGAGGTTGAGCACGAAGCGCGCGTCGAGCACCGCCACGGGCAGCGCCAGGGGGAAGGGGCCGGCCTCGATCACGCCGTCGCGCATCCGGCCGGTGACCCGGCTCACGGGCTGGTCGCGCGCGGTCTCGAAGGTCTGGCCCGGGTCGAGGCGGTGGTCGCTGCCCACGAAGGGCATCCCCCGTAGCTGACGAAACACCAGCTGGACGCAGGGGTCGTCGCGCCGGTCGTCGAGCCCCTCGATGGACATCGAGAGCAGGAGCTGGCCGCTGTTGATCGCCGCCTGCACCGCCTCGTCGAGCGCCCCCGCGGTCTGCGTCTCCAGCACCGGGACGAGCAGCGAGAGCTGGTTGTCGACGCCGGCGGTTCCGTCGGGGGAGGTGAAGTCCACGCGCCGGCACGAGGCCGCGTCGTCGTTGCGGCTCACCCGCCCGTCGAGGTCGAAGCCGTCCACCACGCCGGGCATCGTGGCCTTCACGAAGCGCATCCGGGTCACCACCAGCGAGCGCTCCATCGGGGTGCTCGGGCACTGCGAAGGCACCGGCCCCGCGAAGGGATCGACCTCGTCGCCCGAGCAGCCGAGCGCGAGCAGGAGCGTCGAGAAGCACCGCCATCCACCACGTCGCATCGGAAGCTCTCCCTCAGATGGGCGAAAGGCCCACACTAACCCGCCTCGGAGGCTTCGAGGGAGATCAGCCCAGGGTGAAGCGGGCGACGGCGTCCCACATCGACTCGAACTCCCCTCGGCCGAAGCCGCTCATGGTGCGGATCCAGTCGACGTGGAGCGGCGCGTGGGCGGGGGCGTGGAAGTGCCCGATGACGTCGAGGTGGTCGGCCCAGGCGGCGTGCACCACCTCGCCCCAGACCTGCGAGAGCGTCGGCACCATCGCGTCGTTGCCCCTCACGCTCGGAACCCTCCCGTAGGCCCGCTCGAGCGCCTTCGACTGCGCCGCTTCGAGGGGAGGGAGCAGGTCTGTCGGGAGCGTCGAGGCGATGGTGTGGAGCGCCCGGAAGATGCTGTACGTCGTCTGGCGGGAGGGCATCGGGCCGAGGGCGAGCTGCCGGCCGAGGGTGGGGGGCTTCGCCTGGGAGACGACGCAGCCGCGGCGCACCCCGTCGCGCTCGGTGGCGAGGGCGTTGAAGAGGTCCATGCCCTCGGGGGTGATCTGGAGGAGCAGGGTCTGGTCGCGGCGCACCTCCGAGAGCACCCGCTCGATCTGCTCACGGCGCTCGGGGCTGAAGTCCCGCAGCACCTGCTCGTAGAGCTGCGAGACCATGCCGGCGGGGACGAGCTTCCCAACCCCGGCGGAGCCGAGGGCGCTCGCGAGCATCACCAGCAGCGGCAGGGGGATGGTGCCCAGCCGTATGGCGTAGATGGTGAACAGCGACATCAGGAAGAGCGCGCGCTGCCCGAGGATGCTGGTGAAGAAGGCCGCGGTGGGCGTCCCGTAGTGGGGCGTGGAGACGGCGACCAGCGAGCGCACCCGGCGGGCGATGGGCTCCGGGTCGACGGAGCAGGGGAGCGAGACGCGGGGCGCGACGGCGAGGCGGGCGTCGAGGCCGCCGGTCGAGTGGCCGATGAGGTGGATGGGCGCGTCGTCGCCGCCCGCCTGCTCGGCGATGAGCTCGACGAGGCGCGCGGCCCGCCGCCGGATCGACGCCGTGGGATAGGTCGGGGCGTAGTGGAAGACGGCCTCGATGCCGTGGGTGCGGGCCCAGGCGTCGAGGTGCTCCCGGACGTGCGCGAAGTAGCGGAGATCGCCGAAGTTGGCGAAGCCGAAGAAGCCCGGGATCAGGAAGACGTGCTGGCGCACGGGCGGATCATGCCACGGAGGGGGAGGTGCGCTGATCGTCGCCCCGACGCCGCGGGGCCTTCGGTAGAGTGCTCCGGTGCCCCACGTCGTCTTCGTCGCGCCGCGCTTCCTGGAGAACACCAACCGCTATGTGAGGGCCTTCGCGGCCCTGGAGGGGGTGACCCTCTCGGTGGTCAGCGCCGATCCCGAGTCGGCCATTCCCGAGGAGCTGCGCGCGAGGATCGCCGGCCACTACGCCGTGCCCAACGTCGTCGACGGGGAGCAGCTCACCGCCGCGGTGAGAGCGATCGGCCGAGGCGTAGGGAGGGTCGACCGGCTGGCGGGCGCGCTCGAGCAGCTCCAGACCCCGATGGCACAGGCGCGCGACGTGCTCGGCATCGAGGGGATCAACTCCGCCGTCGCCCGCAACTTCCGCGACAAGGACCGGATGAAGGAGGTCCTCCGCGCGCACGGTGTCCCGGTCGCGAGGAGCGTGCTGGTGCGCTCGCTTCGGGAGCTGGCGCTCTTCGTCGGCCACGTGGGCTACCCCGTGATCGTGAAGCCCCAGGCGGGCCTCGGGTCGCGCGCGACCTTCCGGGTGGAGTCCCCGGAGGACATCGCGGCGCTCGCCTCGAAGGGCGCGTTGCCCACCGACGCGCAGCCCCTTCAGGTGGAGGAGTTCGTTCGGGCGAGGGAGCACACCTGCGAGACGGTGACGGTGCGGGGCGTGCCCGTGTGGCGCTCCGGGACGCGCTACTTCCCTACGCCGCTGGAGGTGCTGGAGACCCCGTGGGTGCAGTACTGCGTGCTGCTCCCGCGCGACGCCCACGAGGAGCCCTGGGCGGGCTTCGCGCCGACCAACGCCGCCGCGCTGGCGGCCCTCTTCGGGGAGCACGCGGGCAGCGCGGCGGGCACGGCGCTCACCCACATGGAGTGGTTTCTCCGCGAGGACGGCACCGCCCTGGTGAACGAGGTCGGCGCCCGTCCTCCGGGGGTACACATCATGCCGATGATGGGCCTCGCTCACGAGACCGACATGGTGCGCGACTGGGCGGAGCTCATCGCCTTCGACCGCTTTGCTCCGAAGGCGAGGCGCTGGGCCGCGGGGGCGGCGTTCTTCCGCGGCCAGGGCCGAGGGACCCGGGTGGTGTCGGTGCAGGGCGTGGAGGACGCCGTCGCGGCGGCGGGCGACGCGCTGGTGGAGATGCGCGCCCCGAAGGTGGGCGCGGCGCGGGCGGAGGGCTACGAGGGCGAGGGGTGGGCCATCGTGAAGCACGCGACCACCGAAGGGGCGAAGCGCGCGCTGAAGGCCCTCATCGAGCACGTGCAGGTGCGCTACGGGTGAGGAGAGGGGGGCGGTGGAGATCGCGGCCCCCTTCCCCGCTGCCGCGCGCCCGCCAACGATTGACCCGTGATGGGCCACCGGGGGCGTGTAGGGTCTTCGCTGCGCTGCGCGGAGGAGTGCTCCATGTCCACGAAGATCCGGATGAGGCGATGGGTGCGGGCTGCTCTCCCGCTGGTCGCGATGCTCGCCGCGGGATGCGGTGACAGCTCGACCGCCACCGACGCCGGCGCATCGGACACGGGCGCGATGCCCGGTGACGTGACGGAGATGGACGTCGCCGCCAAGGACTCCGGCGTACCCGTGGACACCGGCGTCCCGCCCGCGGACGTGGGCTGCACCGGAGACAGCGCCTGCCCGGCGGGGCAGGTGTGCATGGCGGGAGCGTGCGTCACCGGGTGCAGCGCCGCGCAGGCGTGCCCCTCGGGGCAGTCGTGCTGCAGCGGGATGTGCGTCGATCCGCAGACGAGCCTCGCCCACTGCGGCGGCTGCGGGATGGCCTGCACCGTCGCGAGCGGGACCGCCGACTGCGTCGCCGCGCGATGCACGGTCACCGGCTGCCCGGGCGCGAGCGCGAGCTGCGACATGATGGCGGCCAACGGCTGCGAGACCGACACCGCGACCAGCCTCGCCCACTGCGGAGCGTGCGGAAACGCCTGTCCCACCCGCGCCAACGCGACCTCGACCTGCGCGGCGGGGGCCTGCGGGTACACCTGCGCGGCGGGCTTCGGCGACTGCGACGGCATGGCCGACAACGGCTGCGAGACCGACACCCGCACCACCCTGACCCACTGCGGGACGTGCTCGACGGCGTGCTCCTTCGCCAACGCGACGGCGGCCTGCGCGGCGGGAGCGTGCTCGCTGGCGAGCTGCACCGGGGCTTACGGCGACTGCGACGCGACGGCGGCCAACGGCTGCGAGGTCGACACCCGGGTGACGGTGGCGCACTGCGGCGGCTGCGGCATGGCGTGCGCGACGCCCAACGCGACGCCCGCGTGCGCGGCGGGGGCCTGCCGCGTGGGGATGTGCTCCGACGGCTACGCGGACTGCGACATGATGGTGGCCAACGGGTGCGAGGTCGACGTGCGCACCAGCGCGGCCCACTGCGGGGCGTGCGGTCGGGCTTGCGGCGCAGGGCAGACCTGCGCGGCGGGCGCGTGCCAGTACGGAACCGGGTCGGATGGTCCGCTCGTGGCCGCGACCGACCAGGTGATCGGCACCGTGCGCGCGGGCGTCGCGGGCGTCGCGGGGTCGACGACGGTGACGCTGAGCAACGTGGCCGGGGTGTTCGCCGCGGGTCAGTCGGTGCTGCTGCACCAGACGCAGGCGGCGGTCGGGGCCGTGGGGCACTACGAGTACGCGCGGGTGGCCTCGGTGGCGGGCGCGACGCTCACGCTGACGGCGCCGCTGCGCAACGCGTACCTGAGCGACGCGACCAACCACGCGCAGGTGGTGCGGGTGCTGGAGTACACCGCGGTGACGATCAACGCCGCCGCGACGGTGACGGCCCCCGCGTGGGACGGAAGCTCCGGCGGGATCATCGCCTTCGACGCGACCGGCCGGCTGAGCGTGGCGGGAGCGATCGACGTGACGGCGAGGGGCTTCCGCGGCAACCGTCGCACCTGCGCGGTGACCCCGGCGTACCGCTGCATGCGAGGCGTGGCGGGCGAGAGCGAGCGCGGCCGGGGGACGGCCAACATCCGGGCGAACCAGTCGGGCGGAGGAGGCGGAGGCGCGGGGCAGGACTGCGCCGCCGGGGGCGGCGGAGGGCACGCGACCCCGGGAGAGCCCGGCGCGGCGGGCACCTTCGGGGTGTGCGCGGAGGCGAACCCGATTCCGCCGGGCGGCGGCGGTGGGACCTCGGGCGTGGCCTCGTTGTCGAGCGCGGCGCTCTTCGGAGGAGCGGGCGGCGAGGGCGGGGCGGACGAGGACGGGTCGTTCCCTGGAGGCGGCGGGCACGGCGGCGGGATCGTGATGGTGCGCGCGTCGAGCGTGGTGCTGACGGGCGCCGGGGCGGTGCGCGCCAACGGCGGCGACGGGGAGAGCGGGCACCAGAATGACTGCGCTGGCGGCACCGGCGCGGGCATGGGCGGCGGCGGCGGCGGCGGCGGCGGCGCGGTGAGGATCACGGCGCTGGTGAGCGCGACGGTGCTGTCGGCGACGGCGATGCCGGGGCCGGGGGTGCGGGCGGACGGCGGGGGCGGCGGGTACTGCGGGGCGACGATGCAGGACTACGCCGCGGGCGCAGGGGGCAACGGGCGGGTGAGCATCGTGTCGCCGATGGTGATGGGGGCGTCGTTTCCGGCGCATACGACGGACTGAGCGGAGGGCGCGGGGGGCGCGGAGGCGGGCGCGGGGGGGAGCAGTGGCGGAGGGAGCTGCGTGGACGCCGCCTAAGCTGCGTGGACGCCGTCGGGGCTGCGTGGACGTCGTCGGAGGGGACGAGCGGATGAGGCGTCCAACCTGGGACCACGTTGCGCGAGCGTGGTTGGGGGTAACTGGACAGCCAGGATGCCGTCCTAGGCTGCGACCCCCGATCAGCAAGCACGTCCTCCGTCTCCGCGGGGCAAGCCCCGCAAGAGACTTTACTCCTGTGCGGTCTGGACATAAATTTGGGTCCTCCTTCAGCATCCGTGTGAGTCGACCTTGTTGGCACCTTTAAGAGAATCGGCGTGTATCGCGATGAACGCCCGGAAGATCGAGGCGGTTGATCTCTTCTGTGGTGCTGGTGGTTTGACGCTCGGACTGGAACGCGCTGGAGTCGACGTTCTTCGAGGTTATGACCTCGATCCATCGTGCGAGTATCCCTACAATGCCAACACTGGCGCAAAATTCTTCAAGGCGGACGTGTCCCTCTTGGATCCCGTCGAAATTGTTGGTCTGTTTTCAAAGGGAGCCGTGCGCTTGGTTGCAGGATGCGCCCCCTGTCAGACGTTTTCGACGTATTCGCGTGGTAGCAAGACGGCAGCGCCGACGGATTCCCGCTGGGAACTCATCACTCATTTTGCACGCATCGTGAAGGCCGTGCAGCCGGAACTCGTCACGATGGAAAACGTGCCAAGAGTCGCTGGTTTTCCTGTATTCGATACGTTCGTGCGTGAGCTTCGCGAACAGAAATATCATGTATGGCATGAGGTGGTGGACTGCTCGGCCCTCGGTGCCCCTCAAGCACGAAAGAGATTGGTTCTACTTGCCTCGAAGTTCGCGAATCCCTCTGCCCCCGCGCCCGTTCAGGTTGCTCAGACGGTACGTGACGCGATCGGATACCTGCCAAACATCGAAGCTGGCAAGGGTTTTCCTGACGATCCCCTGCACTACTCAAGCGCACTGGCGCCGTTGACGCTGAAACGTCTGCGCGCGACTCCGCCTGGAGGAGACTGGAGGGACTGGCCCAAGAACCTCCAACTCGATTGTCACAAGCGTCCAAGCGGTCGAACGTACCGCGGTGTGTATGGCCGAATGAAGTGGGATGCACTCGCACCGACCTTGACCACGTTATGCGGAGGGGTCGGAAACGGACGATTTGTTCATCCGGAGCAAGATCGTGGCATCAGTCTTCGGGAAGCTGCGATACTTCAGACTTTCCCAGAGACGTTCAGTTTTATCGAACCCGGGAAGCGTCTGCGGCCGAGAACCGTCGCTAGGCTTGTTTGGGATGCGGTGCCCCCTCTCCTTGGACAAGCGATTGGCAAGGCGCTCCTCATGACTCTGTCGTCTTAAGCCCGCCAGTCACGATCAGCTGCTTGACCTCTTCGAACGCCTTGCATCCCATCTGGAAAGCAAGGCTGTACGCCTCTTGAATGTCTGCAACTGAAAAATCCCGGCCACCTTCCGCAAATCAACTGACCGTGCGCGAGCGTTCCTCATGGACTTCACCGCACCAGGAGTCCGTCTGGGTCGGCTGGGGGGTGATCCAGGGCAGCAAGGTCTTGAAGGCGTTCGGACCACTTCCGCCGATCGACATTGCCGGACATGACAGCCTTTGGATCGTATGCAAAATCATAGATATCACGGTTAATTCTTTTGATTTCCCTAGCTGCTTTGACTGAGTTTCGAACTCGGAGAAGATCATACAATTCTCGCTTGAGTGGCATGGCGAGGTCATCAAATTCTATTCCCTGCACATTCACTGCATCGAAAATTGCTTCACCAACGCCTCGAGCTCCGGCTTCCATGAGGTTGTAGATAAAGAGCACGGCAGCCGCACGATCCATCGCGGCCTCCCCTATCGAAGGCGCCCTCGCAACAACTCTCTCAATGAAGGAACGGACCTCGTCAGCACGACTCTTGAAATCCTCAAACTGCGCGATCGACATCATGCGCCATTTTTCGGCATCAGCAGAGCGTCTCGCACGAATTCGATTCTATTTCGTAATCGTGGTGCTGAGTTACTGCCATCCGAAGTGGTCAGGCTCGTGAATCGATCAGACTCTAGCCAAGTCAGCACATCAACCGGAATAAGGTTGGGCTGTTCCTTGAGTGCGAGGGCCGCGCCCACAGCAATCGCCTCAAAACGAACGCGAGGCACCGTGCGATGGGCACCACCCTTGCGGAATCCGTTCGGGAAATATGTCTTTACGAAAGTAAGGACGGCGAGAAGACGGTCCCTGTATTCGTCCGGAAACTGGTCTTGGTGCGTTCTGATAAATTCGCTCAGGAACGGGGCTACCTTCTTCTTGAAATTCTGGTAGGCGTCGGAGTAAGCAAAGAACCGCAGTAGGAGTTCTTCCAGTTCTTGACGCTTCCCTTTCTGCTCTCCGACCGGAATCATCTCCTGAACGAGAGAGTCTTTGGAGAGACGCCTCAGACCCTCGTAGAACGCGCCACGGAACGCGCCGCGACGGACCTCTGCGCTGCTTAGGGTCAGGCTCGACGTATTGACGCGGCGGAAGACGTCCATGCGATCGTCCTCCGACACGGTGTCCGGAAGTTCGTAGACTCGAATATTGATACGTTCAAACTTCCGTTGGCGAGACGGATGAAGACTCCCGAATGCAGCACCATTGAGCGCAGAAAGACGGGTCAGCCCAGTCAACACTAGTTTTCCGCGAAGAAACCGATGCAGAGTCCTGACCCGTTGTGAGCCATCGATGATCTCAACACGGCCTTCATCGGCAGAAATCGGCTTCTCGTCTTGAGCAAGCAGAAGAGGAGGAACCGGGAGGCCAATCAGCAGGGTTTCGATGTACTCAGACTGGTGAGCTGGAGGCCACACGAACTCCCGCTGGTAGTAGGGGACGTAGAATTCTCCTCCCTCTTCACCCTGAGCCTGTTCTATCACTGACGACTCAAACCGGCGAACGAGCTCGGCCACTGTATATTGATTAACAAGGTAGTTGATATTCCGAGTCTGCTCACGGATCTGGCTTTCGGCCGCATCGACATCAAAGACCAGCGCGGATGTAGCTTTAGTCGCCGCTTCATCTTCGGATTGAAGTTCAGCGAATAGAGACTCCAACGACAGTTGCGTTCCCATTATGGATGCCGAGACTATCGCCGAGACAGTGTAGCGTCAAGGGACGGTGAAGCTGGTGTTGCTGCCGTCTGACAGCCTCATGATCTTGTGAGAGTTAGCTGACAGAATTCAACGTCCAGGTAGCCTTGCTCGCCCCTTCACTGCGCGCACCGCGGCCGTGGCCTCGTCCCCTCTCGCTGACGACGACCACACAGTCGCCTTTGCAGCCGATTACGACCCGTCGCGCGATCGCCGCAACCGCGGCACCGCGGTCGAGATGCCGTCGTACCTGTGTGGCTGCCGCCGTCGCCGCTCATCCCCCACCCCCTCGCACGAAAACGCCGCCAGAAATCTCCCCCGCCCGCGCCTCCTCCGCAACACTCCGACGACCCACATGGCGACCCCGAAGCGCGCGCAGCCCAAGTCCTCCAGGCCCACCAAGCCCTCCCCGACCCCCGCCGCCCGCGTCGCCGACGTGGTGCACCTCAGCCGCGCCCGGCGGCAGGAGTTCGACGACCTCCTCTCCACCATCGCCGCGCAGCTCGGCCGAGAGCGCTCCCAGTGGGATCTCCTCTGGGAGAAGGTCGGCGAGGCCCTCGAAGGCGAGGTGCCCCTCTACCGCGCGAAGTTCACGACGCTGAAGGCCTTCATCGCGAAGGTGCTGCCCGGCGAGAGCGAGCGCTCGGTGAAGCGCAACGTGCTCGTGGCCGGGTGCTTCACCGCGGCCGACGAGAAGCGCCACGGCGTCACCGTGCTCGAAGACATCGCCCTCTTCGTGATGGCGCAGACCGGCGCCCGCATCGCGCCGAAGGCCATCGACCTCGATCGCTTGAAGATCCCGGTGCCGGGCGTCGAGGGAAGTCTGGCGATGAAGCCCGCGCGGGAGTGCACCCAGGACGACCTGCGGAGGGCGCGGCGCGCGCTGTCGAAGGGGCGCTCGGCGAAGCCCGCGTCGGCGAGGGAGAAGGCCCTGCGCGTGGCGCTCGCGAAGGTGAAGTCGCTGAAGGCCATCGGCGTGAGCGAGCGGGCGGATGGGTTCACGCTGTCGAAGGTTCCGGCGGAGGGCTTTGCGGCGCTGGGGAAGGTGCTCACGACCCTCAAGGTCCCCGCGGAGGGGTGACCCGAGGGGGGTGAGCTGCGTGGACGCCGCCGGAGCTGCGTGGACGCCGCGCTCCCCGGCGACGCGACCGGTGGACTATCCTTCGGGAATGTCTGGCGACGCCGCAGGCACCCTCGACCCGGAGCTTCCCAACCTCGACCCCGCGGTGGTCGACGGCTACCGCAACGCGCCGGAGGCCGTGGTCGCGGAGATCATCGACGGGCAGCTGTCGCTCATGCCGCGTCCGCACCGCCAGCATGTGCGCGTCGCTGGCGAGCTGCACGGCGAGCTGCGCGGACCCTTCGATCGTGGCCGCGATGGGCCCGGAGGGTGGGTGCTCATGGCGGAGCCGGAGCTACGCCTCGGGCCTCGCCCCGACGTGGTGGTGCCCGACGTGGCCGGGTGGCGGCGCGAGCGCTTGCCGGCCGGCTTCCTGGCCCGAGAGGCCCCTGCCTTCATCGATCTCGCGCCCGACTGGGTGTGCGAAGTGCTCTCGCCTTCGACGGAGCAGGTCGACCGGGGCCGCAAGCTGGACCTCTACCGCCGAGAGGGCGTCGGGCACGTCTGGCTGGTGTCGCCGGTGTTGCGGACGGTGGAGGTGTTCCGCCGTCACGACCTGGGGTGGCTGTTGACGGCGACCTTCGCCGGGGACGTCGCGGTGCGGGCAGAGCCCTTCGACGCGGTGGAGCTCGACCTCGCGGTGGTGTGGGCGCCCTAAGGCTCCCGCCTCAGCCGCGCGACATCCACAGCGCGTGGGCGACGGTCCATGCGCGGGAGAGCCCCGGGTCGGGCTCCCCTCCGTCGGCCATCCGGTGCATCTGCTGAGCGGGCGAGCGTCGAGGCCTTGAGCCCGACCCCTGCCCGCAGGCTGATGGTTGACCTCATCTTCGCCGATGCGAAAGGGGCTCAACCCGCTGTGGTGCTGGGGTTCCGCGCGATGGCGCGTCACCCCAGGCAATAACACGATGGCCGCCCCGGGCACTGCCCGGGGCTCCGGTCGGCCGTCGCTGGGCTCACATCGCCCAGCGCCCTGCGATCCCGAAGAAGGACGTCGACGGTCGTCGCTCCGTCCTGGGCAAGCGATGTCCGACCGGAGCCCCGGGCAGTGCCCGGGGCGGCCATCGTGTTATTGCCTGGGGTGACGCGCCATCGCGCGGAACCCCAGCGATCCAGCGGGTTGCGACACCTTCCCGCCGCCCGAGATGAGGTCAACCATCAGGCCCGTAGGGGCGGAGAGGTGAGCAACCACGCCAGCCCATTGCGGCCTCGCCCGGAGGGAAGTGACCGGCCACGCCAGCCCAGTGCGGCTCGTTGGCTCCGGGCTCCAAATCCGAGAACCGTTCTTCGTGGGTTCTCCACTCGATGACGTCGCTTGTCGCGACGAAGACCCACTGGGCGAACGTGGTCGGTCGCTTCCCTCCGGGCGAGGCCGCGCTGGGCTGGCGTGGTTGGTCACCTCCCCGCCCCTACGGGCAGGGGTCTGGCTCTGGTCGCTGACGGCCTCGCGCACCCCCCGGGAGGGACGCATTCCCTGCTCCCCATGGGCTGCGATCGCGTTAGCGTGGCGCCTCCCGACTCCATACATCGCGAGGAGAACCGATGCCGCCCGTACGCACCAAGCGCCTCTCCGCCCCGAGCTCGAAGCGCGTGATCGCCGACCTCCGAGAGCTCGCCGCGCGCACCTCCACCGAGCGCGGAGCGCAGCGCGTCGCGTGGGGGCCCGTCTGGCGCGAGGCCCGCGCGTGGTTCGTCGAGAAGGTGAAGACCGAACTCGGGCTCCCGGTGGAGACCGACCCCGCGGGCAACGCGTGGGTCACGCTCCCGGGCGCGTCGAAGCGGGGTGTGGTGTTCGGCAGTCACCTCGACTCGGTGCCTGGGGGAGGGTGGCTCGACGGGGTGCTGGGCGTCGTGGCGGGCATCGAGGCCCTCCGTCGCCACGCCGCCGCGGGGACGCCGCCCGTCACGATGCACCTCGTGGACTGGGCCGACGAGGAGGGCGCCCGCTACGGCCGCAGCCTCACGGGCTCCGCGGCCTCCGCGGGCACCCTCGACGCCGCCAAGGAGCTCGCGCACCTCGTCGACCGCAACGGGGTCAAGCTGCCCGACGCGCTGCGAGAGAACGGCGTCGAGCTCGATCGCATGGGCGAGGCGCACGCGTGGCTGAAGGCGCGCGACCCGAGGGCCTACGTCGAGCTCCACATCGAGCAGGGCCCGGTGCTCGAGGCCATGAAGAAGCCCGTCGGGGTCGTGCTCGGGACCATGGGCGTCGAGCGCCACATGGTGCGCTTCACGGGGCAGGCGGTGCACGCGGGCGCGACGCCGATCCCGCTGCGGCAGGACGCCTTCCTCGCGGCGGCGGAGTTCGCCCTCGCCTGCCGGGACATCGGGCTGAAGTTCTCCGGGCGCACCCCGAAGACGCGGGTCGTGGCGACCTGCGGCGTCGTGAAGGTCGAGCCCGGCTTCGTCACCGCGGTCTCCGGCGCGACGGACATCTCCCTCGACCTGCGCGCCCTCGACGGCGCGGTGCTCGCCAAGATGCAGTCCGCCGCGGAGAAGGCCTCGCGCGCCGCCGCGAAGAAGAACCGCTGCACCGTCGCGTGGAGCCCGCTGCTCTCCATCGACCCCCGCCCCTTCGACCCCGACCTCCTCGCCCTCTGCGCGGAGTCCGTGCGCGAGGTGACGGGCGAGGCGCCGAAGCTACCCTCCGGGCCGCTCCACGACGCCGCGGAGATGGCCGGGATCATGCCCACGGTGATGGTCTTCGCCCAGTCGTCGCCGGGCATCTCCCACACCCGCCTCGAGGACACGCCGATCCCGCACCTCGACAAGTCGATCAAGGCGTTCTTGCGCTTGGTGGAGAAGACCGTCGACCACGTCGCCGGGGGCGACGAGTAGGGCGTCGCGCTCGTCGGGAGGTCACCGAGCATCGATCCTTTCCGGCGCGTTCCCGTGGCCCCTGCGGACTCCTGCTACCTTCGGCGGTGATGAGCCGCAGGCGTCGCTTGCCGTCCACTGTTGCTGCCCGCTGGATCCTCGCGGCGGCCCTGTGCTCCTGCGTCTCACCGTCGCGCCCCGACCCTGCTCCAGCCTCCGCCTTCGGGGAGGCCGGGGCTACACCCTCCGGGCAGGACGCCCCATCGGGCCTCTGCGGCAACGCGGCGGCGACGGCCTGCGACGGCGTGCCCCACTGCATCCCCTACGCGGCCCCGTACCGCCCGCTCTCGGGCCGCTTCGTGCGTCGCATGGACCTGGAGGCCGCGCTGCGCTCGGCCGACCCGATGCCCTACGAGGGCGACAAGCACGACTACACCAGCGCGCTCTTCGCGGACGTGGACGGCGACGGGCGGCGGGAGATCATCTACAGCCGCACGCGATCGAACACGGCGTGGCGGGTCTCCCAGCCGATGCCCGGGGTGTTTCGCAACGAGGGCGCGCTGCCGAGGCAGCTCAACGCCTGCCAGGCCTCGGCGGACCTCGACGGCGACGGCTTCGAGGACGTGCTCTGCGGGTCGCGGGTGGCCTGGGGCTCCGCCCGCGGGGTCGACTGGGAGGGCGCGGCGGAGATCTTCCGGCCGACGGACCCGCAGATGAGCACGACCCTCGCGGACCTCGACGAGGACGGGCTGCTCGACGTGGTGATGGGGTACTCCAACGGCCCGAAGGCGATGCTCCGCAATCGCGGCGACCGCACCTTCGAGGACATGGCCTCGCGCTGGGGGCTCACGATGGAGGGCTACACCTGGTGCGTGGGCACGCTCGACTTCGACGCTGACGGGCGCCTCGATGTGTTCATGATGCACGACGGCTCCAACAAGCCGAACGGGGCGTTTCGGGCGCTGGGCCCGGGGGCCGACGGCGAGGCCCGCTTCGAGCGGGTGTACCCGATGCCCGAGAGCTGCGACCGGGAGGGGTTCTTCCGCGAAGGCAACGCAGGGCCGATGGGCGTTGCGCTCGGGGACGTCGACCTCGATGGGGTGCCGGAGATGTTCCTGGCGAGCGGGACGCCGAGCGGGCTGCTGGTGCGCCAGGGCGACGGGCGGTGGCTGGACGCGCTCTGGAGCTTCGGCGTCCAGACGCCCACCACCAGCAACCATCAGCCCTTGATCCCCTGGTCGCCGGTGTTCTGGGACGTGGACCACGACGGCCGGCTGGAGCTGCTCCTGGCCGGAGGCGACGACATCGGGCACGGCAAGCAGCCCAACCGCGGCGAGTCGCAGAACCAGCTCTACCAGGGGCGCGCGGGCAACCAGTTCGCGGAGACCCACGCCAGCGTCGGGTTGGACGCCTCGGGGCACTTCATGACCGTGGCGCTTGGCGACCTCGACGGCGACCACGACCTCGACCTGATCTTCGGCGGCTTCGGCCAGGCTCCGGTGGTCTACGAGAACCAGATCGCTCCATCGGGCTCGCACCTCCTGCTGTCGCTGCGCGGTCGCTTCTCCAATCCCCATGGCTTCGGCGCCCGGGTGGAGGTCACCGCTGGGTCGATGCGCCGCACCCGCTGGATCGGCGAGCGCTTCAACCCCCGGGTGGCCGACGACGGGGTGATCGACGTGGCCCTCGGCGTGGCGCAGGCCGCGGACACGGTGCGCATCACCTGGCCGAGCGGCTACGTGCAGGAGGTACGCGATCTCGCCGCGGGGCGCTCTCACGTGGTGGACGAGCCCGCGCTGGTGACGCTCGACCCGCCCTCGCGGCACGTGCGCGCCGACGGCATGAGCACGGTGCGCATCACCGTGAGGCCCGCCGACGCCACGGGTGCGCCGCTCGCCGGAGCGAGGGTCGAGCTGCGCGCCTCCGCAGGCTCCCCCTTCGAGTGGACCGGCCCCGAAGAGGTGCGCCCGGACGGCGCCGTGGTGCGTACGCTGCGCGCCCCGTCGAGCGCCGGGAGCGCGGTCGTCGAGGTGCTGGTGGACGGCACGCCCTACCGGATCAGGCCGCGCGTGTGGTTCGACTGAGGTGCCCGCGGCCACCCCTTTCAAGGTGCCGATGCGCCCGTCGCCGCGCCCTGAAGGACGCGGCAACGCGTGCAGCCATGAAGGCCGCAACGGCCTGTACGATGTCCATGGACCGCGACCAGCCCGCGTGCGGGCTTCACTGCTGCAGGCGTTGCCGCGTCCTTCAGGGCGCGGCGACGGGCGCATGGCACCTTGAATTGGCTGGTGCCCGCGGCGCTCTCGCAGGGGGGCGAGGCTGGAGTTTCAGCGGACGATCTTCTAGAGTCGCCTCCTGGCAAGGCGGACCACATGACGGTAGACAAGTCCGACGTGTTTGGCCTGGTGGGTCGAACGCTCGCCGACAAGTACGAGGTCGAGCGCTTCGTCGCCAGGGGCGGCTTCGGCTCCGTCTACTACGCTCGCCACATCGAGCTCGATGCGCCCGTCGCGATCAAGGTGCTGATGGTGCCCGATCGCTACGAGGGCGAGCTCCGCGCGGAGTTTCTCGATGGGTTCAGGCTCGAGGCGCGCACCCTCGCCGCGCTCGCCCACCCCGCCATCGCGCGCGTGCTCGACTATGGCTCGGTGAGCATCGCCTCGGGGGAGACCCCGTGGATGGCCCTCGATTGGATCGAGGGCCGCACCCTCGAAGCCGACCTCGAGGCTCGCCCCGACGTCGGGCGCTCCCCCGCCGAGGCGCTCGAGCTGCTGCGCCCGGCCTTCGATGCCCTGTCGTGCGCCCACGAGGCGGGCATCGCCCATCGTGACATCAAGCCCGCCAACATGATGCTGGTGAAGGCGCGGCGCGGCGAGGCCGGGCTGCGCGTGCTCGACTTCGGCATCGCCAAGGTCATGGAAGCCGACGAGCAGCCTGGCAGCGGGCAGACCGCCACGCAGACCGGGGGCTCGTCGTACTCGCTCCACTACGCGGCGCCCGAGCAGCTCAGCCGCGCCCGCACCGGCCCGTGGACGGACGTGCACGCCCTCGCGCTCGTCCTCGTCGAGATGCTCATGGGCCACCGGGCCTACCGCAGCGTCGACACGGTCGCGATCTACTCCGACATCCTCGACCGGGAGCGCCCCACCCCGGGGCGCTTCGGGGTCGACGTCGGCCCCTGGGAGCCCGTCCTGGCGCGCGCCCTCTCGCTGCGCCCGATGGACCGCTACCCCAACGCCGACGAGCTCCTCTCCGCGCTCGAGTCCTCCCTCAGCCTGGCCGAGGCGGCCTGGCGATCGAGCCGCTCGCGCGCCCCGTCGATGGCGGCCGAGACCGTCCCCGCGGGTGCGAGGCGCGTCACCCCCGCCGAGCGCGCGCCGCAGCCCCGCCCACCCCGCGCCCGCTGGATCATCCCTGCCCTCGCGGCCCTCGCGCTCCCTCTCGTCGCCCTCGGCGTCCGTTCGGCGACCCGCTCCGATGCGCCCGCTCCGGCCGCCACCGCTCGCCCCGCGCTCGCCCTGGCGCCTCCCAGCGCTCCGGCGTCGGTCGAGCCTCCCACCGCCGTGGTCGCCGCTCCCACCGCCGTGGTCGTCGCTCCAGCGCCCCTTCGAGCGCACGCCGAGGCGAACGACATCGGGGCCTTCCCTCGCCGGGGGCCACGAGTGAGGTCGCTCGTCGGTACTGTCGCCTCCGCGCCGCGCCGCGCCGCCCCGAGCCCGGCTCCGCGGCCTCCCGCGGTCGTCCCCAGCATCGTGATCGAGTAGAGAGAGGGAGTTCATCGCCGGATGCGACAGGGGATTGCCTCGGGCGCGCTGCTCACCACCCTCTGCCTCTGGGGCGCGTCCGCGCTGGCCCAGGAGAGCCCCGCCGACGTCGCGCGCAGGGGCCTCATCGTCCAGGCGGAGGCGGCCGCGGCGGCGGGCGACCACGCGCAGGCGGTCCAGCTCGCCGAGCGCGCGGCTCGGCTACGCGTGACCCCGTCGATCCAGTACTTCCTCGCTCGGGAGCACCTGGCGCTCGGCCACCCGGTCGAGGCGCTGGGCTACAGCGGCGCCTGCGCTCGCGCCGCCGAGGCCGACGTGACGCTCCGCAACCGCGACGGCGTGCTCCAGGCGTGCCGGGCCATCGTGACGGAGTCCGAGGCCCGCGTCGGTCGGGTCACGGTGCGCGTCCCCTCGCCGCCCCCTCAGGGCCTGGTGGTGAGGGTGCAGCAGGCCGAGCTCCCGGCGACGCTCCACGACGTCCCCTACCCGGTGCTGCCTGGGGTGGTGGTCGTCGAGGCGAGCGCCCCGGGGCACCTGCCGTTTCGCCGAGAAGTGCAGGTCGCCGCGAGCCAGACCGAGCCGGTGGAGGTGCGCCTCGAGGCGGAGCCTGTGGTCGTGGAGCCGGTCCCCGTGGTGGCGCCTCCGGTCGTGCTCCCTCCGGCCGTCGCCGTGGCCCCGCCGGTCGTCGCGGCGACGCGCGGCGCCACCGTCGGCCCGTGGATCGTCGCTGGCTCCGGCGTCGTGGCGCTCGCCCTCGGCGGGGTGTTCTTCGGCCTGGCGTCGGGCGAGCGCAGCGACCGCATCGCGGCGTGCGACGTCAACGGCCTCAACTGCTCGCCCGAGGCGCTCACGCACGACCGGCGCTACGAGTCCTACCTCACGGCCACCAACGTGGCGCTCGCCGTCGGCGCGGCCGCGGTGCTGGGCGGCGCGACCTGGTTCATCGTCGATCGCCTGACCCACCGGGGCGAAGGGCGCGCGACGCTGCGCTGGGACGTCTCGCCGCTGGCGGGCGGGCTCACGCTCGGCCTCGGCGGGCGCTTCTAGCCCGTTGCCCTGACGGGTGGCTGGGCGTCTGCCGCGAGACCTCACCCCCAACCCCTCTCCCTAAAGCTGATGGTTGACCTCATCTCGGGCGACGGGAAGGTGTCGCAACCCGCTGGATCGCTGGGGTTCCGCGCGATGGCGCGTCACCCCAGGCAATAACACGATGGCCGCCCCGCACTGCCCGGGGCTCCGGTCGGACATCGCTTGCTCAGGACGGAGCGACGACCTTCGACGTCCCTTCTTCGAGATCGCAGGGCGCTGGGCGATGTGAGCCCAGCGACGGCCGACCGGAGCCCGGCAGTGCCCGGGGCGGCCATCGTGTTATTGCCTGGGGTGACGCGCCATCGCGCGGAACCCCAGCACCACAGCGGTTTGAGCCCCTTTCGCATCGGCGAAGATGAGGTCAACCATCAGTCCCTAAAGGGAGAGGGGGGCCGGTCCGAGAGAAAACGTCGTAAAATCATGATCTTTCGCCCCCTCTCCCTTTAGGGAGAGGGGTTGGGGGTGAGGTCTCGCGTCCCTCGCCGCCCGCTACGTCGTCGCCTCGATGTGCCTCGCGATCAGCTCCTCCACCGCGCCCGCGTGGGTGAGCGGACCCATGTGCCCCGCGCCCTTCACCACCTCTCGTCTCGCGTCGGGCAGCGCCCCGAGGAGCACCTCGCCCACCCGTCGCGCCGCGGCCGGGGAGAGCTCGCCCGCGATCAGCAGCGTCGGCGCCGTCAGCGCTGCGTAGGCCGCCGCGCCGGTGCGGTCGGCCATCAGCGACGACACCTCGCGAAACACCACCCGCCCCACACGGAGAAACTGCTCCCTCGACGCGGCGGGGAGCGAGCGCCAGGCGTCCGGGCCGTTCCAGTAGTTGACGAAGGTCTCCAGCCACGCTTCGCCGCCGCCGAGGGACTCGTCGGTGAAGATGGGCTGCGACCCGGCCCTCATGAGGTCGGCGAGGCCCACGGCGTCGGGCGGGTCGTGCAGCACGCCGAAGGCCACCGGGTCGTACACGGCGAGCGAGCGAACGCGGTGAGGCCGCGTGCGGGCGAGGGCGAGCGCGACGAGGCCGCCGTAGGAGTGGCCGACGAGGTGCACCGGCGCGTCGAGCGCGTCGAGCGCCTTCGCCACAAGCGCCACGTCGAGCTCGTACCCGAAGGGAACATCATCGCTCCAAGGAGGGTTCTTCCCCGAGCCGAGGAAGTCGGGCGCGAGCACCCGGTGGCTCGCGGCGAGGCGCTCCGAGAGCGACCTCCACTGGCGAGAGGACATTCCGCTGCTGTGCAGCAGCACGACGGGCGCTCCGGCGCCGCGGTCGTCGACATGGAGAGGCGCGGCAACAGGGTCGTTCATCGCAGGTGCCGCGCTTCATCGCATGAACCCGTGACGCCAGAAATCCCCTGCGCTAGCTTGCGCTCCCCTCGCGAGAACCCCTTCTGCCCCGATGCGCCATTGACCTCCGTGCTTCGCCGACGATCCCTCCGCCAGCTGTGCTCCGCCCACGCCCTCGCGCTCTCCGTGGCGTGGGCCTCCGAGGCGCGCGCCCAGGTGGCGCTGCAGCTCTCCATCGATCCGCCGCAGCCGGTCGCGGGGGAGCCCTTCCACATCATCTACGGGGTCTCGATGCAGGGCGGCGCGGGGGTGGTGGTGCAGCCGCTCACGATGCCCGACGGGCTCGACGTGCTCTCCCGACCTGATCCTCCGACGGTGCCGTCGGGGATGATGATGGGCGGTGGGATGTTCATGTTCCGCTCGTCGGTGACCTACGTGGTGAGGGCGCGGAGGCCGGGGCGCTACGTCGTCCGCAACGCCATGGCCCGCTCGTCCGAGGGGCGCGTCATCGCCCAGCTCGCGCCGCTCGCCATCAACGTCGGCCGCTCGTCGGGCAACGCGCCGCAGGTGACGCCCGACCCGGGCTTCAACAACCCCTTCCCGGGCTTCTTCGACCCCGTCGAGCCTCCGCCCGAGCCCGCGCTCCCCACCGGCCCGGACGTCCCTCCGGACGGCACCCTCACCGGCGCCCAGGCCTCGCCCACGGGCTTCCTGCGCGCGGTGGTCGACGTCGCCGAGCCCTACGTCGGGCAGCAGGTGATCTACCGCGCGTTCATCTACGTCCCGGCCAACGAGGCGGGCTGCGAGCCCATGCGAGAGGCGACCCTCGACGGCTTCTGGTCCGAGGTGCTGATGGAGCCCCGGCAGGTGTGCGCCCAGCGATGGATCCCCCAGCGCGTCGGCAGCTGGACCATGACCGCTGGGATGGTGCGCCGCCTCGCGCTCTTCCCCACGCACGCGGGTCGGCTGGAGATCGGTCCGCTTCGCATGGGGGTGGAGTACATCGAGGGCGACGGCTTCTTCGGCCGGCGTCGACGGGAGGAGCTCAGCACCCCCGCCATCGTGATCGAGGCGCGCGAGCCGCCGATGGAGGGCCGTCCTCCGGGCTATGTGCCGGGCACCATCGGTCCGCTCTCGATCAGCGCCAGCATCGACCGGCCGGAGGTCCCGGTGGGGGAGACCGCCACGCTGACCGTGAGGGCGCAGGGCAACGGCTACCTGGGGAGCGTGACGCTCCCGTCGCCGCGCGGGGTGGAGGGCCTCCGGGTGCTGCCCGGCAGCTCGCGCTCGGCGGTCGACCGCAACGCCGAGCCGCTGCGGGGCGACGTGGTCAACGAGTACCGCGTGGTGGCCGACCGCCCCGGGAGCTTCACGCTGCCGACGCTGACGGTGCCGTGGTTCGACCCGTCCACCCGGCGCTACCAGTCGTCGCAGGTGGTGCTGCCGGTGATCGTGGCGACCGGAACGGCGCGCCCCGCGGAGGAGGCCGCCGACCCGCAGGACCCGTCCATCGCGCTCGAAGGATTACAGAGGGACGTATCCCTGAAGCCCTCGACGAGCTTCTTCACGACGCCGCTGCGGGTGTGGGGGACGCTGTCGGTGGTCCCGGGCGCGGTGCTGCTGGCGGGCCTTGGCTACGGGCTGCGGCGGTGGTCGAGGGCGCGGCGGGTGGTGAAGGCGGAGACGGCGAAGAACGACCCGCGATCGCTGCTGGCGCAGGCGGACGCGGCCCTGGCGGCGGGCGACGCGGCGGGCGCGCTGGGCCTCGGGGCGAGGGCGCTCGACCGGGCCGAGCGGGGAGCGAGGTCGCTGGACGAGGCGCTGACGCAGCGGGCGCGCGCGGCGAGGGAGGCGGGCGACGGGCTGCGCTTCGCGGGCGCGGCGGTGGACCGCGACGCGGTGGCGGCGGCGCTGCGTGAGCTGAGGGCGGTGGTCGAGGCGATGGAGGCGGCGTCATGAGGCGGCAACTGCGGGCGCTGCTGATGGCGGCGCTGGTGAGCCTCGCAGCGTCGACGGCGGGCGCGGTGAGCGCTCGCGAGCTGCTCGACCGGGCGTTCACGGCGGAGGCGAGGGGAGACCTGCCGACGGCGGCGCGCTCGCTGGAGGAGCTGGTCGCCGCGGGGGTGGACAGCGACGGGGTGCTCTACGACCTGGGCACGGTGTACGCGCGGCAGGAGCGCTACGGCGAGGCCATCTGGTGCTTCGAGCGGGTGCTCCGGCGGGCGCCGTTGATGTGGGCGGCGAGGGACAACCTCCGGTCGACGCGGATGAGGCTCGCCAGGCGAGATGCGGGTCGCAGCGGGCAGGCGGTGGTGGAGCAGGCGGTGCCGCTGAGGGTGCAGATCGGGGAGCTGGTTCCGCCCGGGTGGGCGGTGCTGCTGGGGGTGCTGGGGGAGCTCGGTGTGGTGCTCTCGGTGTGGCGCCGGAGGAAGGTGACCTCGGAGCTGGAGCGCGTCGGGACCACCGTGGCCCTGGTGCTCTCCCTGACGCTGACCGCGGGCGCGCTGGGTCTGGTGGCCGCGCGCAGGGCGCTCCCGCCCGAGGCGGTGGTGCTGCACGGGCTGCGGCTGCGGCAGACGGCGAGGGTGGACGGCATCCCCGACGCGGCGGTGCGCGAGGGAGAGCGGGTGGTGCGGGTGTCGCGCGACGGGGTGTTCACCCGGGTGCGGACGCTCACCGGAGCGACGGGCTGGGTGGAGTCGAGCGAGCTCGGGGCGCTGTAGGGCTGCGTCGCCCCCGTCGTGGTCGTCGGCCCCCTTCAGTTCGTCGTCGCGTAGACGTCGAGCCGGTACGTCTCCTGGTCGCTGTCGCTCGCGGTGTAGATCACCACGCCCCCTGCGGGGCACTGCCGGTCGATCACCACGTTGCCCTGCGCCGGGAGCGCTACGCCCCGCTCCGCTCCCTGGTGCCTCATCAGCGCGGCTCCCTGGGCCACCACCAGGCGAGTGAACATCAGCGTCGCGCAGGAGGCGCCCAGCCGCCCCTGGTCGACCACCAGCAGCACCCGGCGGAAGCGGTTCTCCGCGACCTCGATCACGGCGTCGTGGAGGGGCGGCTGACGAGCGCCTCGCAGCGCGGTCTCGGTCACCTGACGGAAGTTCACCGGCAGCCCGAGGCCCCAGCGGTCGCCCGGCGGGACGAAGGGATCCACCCTCGGGTTGACCCCCGCGTCGAGGTCTCCCCGCACGGCGTCATAGAGTCGCTGGTAGGTGGTCGCGTTGGCCGGGAGCAGCCGGGCGCCCGCCATGGTGAGCTCGATCGCCGCGCCCAGCGAACGCGCCCCGGGCGGAACCTGCGGCTGCGCGGCGAGCACCGCGGGCTCCGGTCCGAGCGAGGCGAGACCGGGCGCCGAGAGATCGCCGCGGGTGAGGGCGAGCGGGCCGCCCACGCGCTCCCAGGGCCCCCGGTACACCGCGTAGTGCAGCACGCCTTCATGGAAGGGTGAGTTCATCAGCGGGTCGGTTCCTCGGGTCTCGGCGACGGCGACGCGCGCCTGCGCGGCCCAATTGCACCACTGCACCTGGGCGACGAGCCCTTCGCCACGCTGCACCGAGAGGGGAGCGATCGGGTGGGTGGTGATGCGCGACGAGTCGGCGGCGACGTCCTGCACGGCCAGCGCGCGGGGCGACTGGTACCCGTAGGCCGTCACGATCACCGCGACGCACTCCCGCTCTCCCAGGGCGATGGGGCGACGCCACACGCCCACGCCGTCGACCAGGGTCACCGAGGCTTCTCCCTCCTCGGAGAGGGTCATCCCAAGCTGCGTGGCGACCTGGCGCTCTCCCTCGAAGGCCGAGAGCGCCTCCGCCCGGTCGATCGCCCGCAGCGGCAACGGAGGCAGCCTCGACCGCATCCCGTAGGCCACGAACAGGAACACGAACAGCGCCACGACTAGCGAGATCGAGAGCCCCAGCACCCGCAGCGTGGTCTTCATCGGTCCCGGCGGGCGAATCTCTCACGGCCGCCGCCCGATGGACACCACGGGCTTTGGGGTACCCTCGCGGGCGCCATGAAACGAAGCGCCCGGTTGATCGCTCTGTGCCTCGTGCTCCAGGCCTACGCGGCCGCCGGGCAGCAGACCGGTGGGCGCTTCGGCGGCTCCAACTGGGGATCCCCCTCGGCCGCCGCTCCGTCGGCTCCGTCGTACGCGCCGCCGCCCGCTCCCCCGCCCATGCCGGTGATGCCCGTGCCGGCGGTGCCCATGCCCATGCCGGTGCCCGTGGCCGTGCCCACGGTCGCGCCGACCCCGGCGCTGCCGTCGCCGCCGCCCGTCCCTCCGCCTCCTGCGCCACGGGTGAGGGTGACCGACTACCGCCGACCGTCGGCCCGAGAGTTCGCGCTGACCACGGCCCCGCGCGCTCGCCCCCTCGACAACGCCGAGTACCAGATCACCCACCCCCGGCAGGACTTCAACGCCCGCTACGGTCCCACCCGAACGCTCCCTGGCGTCGTCGCGGGGGCGGCGGCCTTCGGCCTCGGCGCGGCCCTCACCTTCTGGCTCACCCGCGAAGGAGCCTCGGCTCCCCGTCCTCAGGGCCCGATGCGCGCGCCCGTCCCGATGCGCCACCCCGGCGTCGAGGTGCGCCGCGTCTCCATCGCCTTCGACTGGACCGCCCGGGCCTCCATCCAGCACGCGCTCTCCCGGGCCGCGGGGGGCATCGACCCGAGCTCTCCGCAAGGGCTCCACGCCGCCGCCACGCTCGCCCGCGACGCCCTCGCTGCGGCGCACCGGGGCGCCCGGTACGGGGTGTTCCAGAGCTGGGCGCTCGACCCTGCGCAGGGGCAGCAGGTGTTCGGGAGGGTCGCCGACTCGCTGCGGGGCAGGTACACCGTCGAGACCATCGACAACGCGCGGCGCGTGGCGGGGCCGAAGCTCCGGGCGAGCTCCGAGGAGGGCCCCGGCCTCGTGGTGGTGAGCCTGCTGGTGGCCTCGAAGGGCGCGCTCCCTCCGCTGCCCCCGGGGATGAGCCTCCCGGCGCTCATGGCCGCGCTCGAAGGGATGATCCCCCCTCGGGCCGAGCAGCTCGCCGCGCTGGAGGTCGTGTGGTCCCCGGCCGACGAGGGCGACCCGATGTCCTCCGCCGAGCTGGAGGTGCTCTACCCCGAGCTGGCGCGCCTCGACGAGGGGGCCGCCCTGGGTCGTCGGGTCTGCGGCTCCTGCCACGCCGTCTACGCGGGCGAGCTCGGTCGCTGCCCGGCCTGCGGCGGGGTGTGAACGCGCACCTTGCGGAGCGCCCTGCAACGGCACCATCGTCAGCCCATGAGCATCCTCCTGTCGCCTGCCACGCTGCATGTTGCCGACCTCGACGAGCCCGTGCGCACCTGGCTCATCGAGCAGCGCTACGACCACTTCGTCGGGAAGCACGAGGGCCCGCTCTCCTGGAGGGACCGCCTGCAGCCGGGCTCCTCCGGCGACGTGCTGCCTCGCTGGGAGGTGCACCCCGAGGCCCCGGACTTCGTCTCCGTCGACGGGCACGACGTGCTCCTCCCGGTGGACAAGGTCCACCACGGCCAGCTCCGCCGGATGCGCGCCATCCTCAGCGACGACTCCCGCTGCCTCACCCTCTTCCTCCGCGACCTGAGCGCCCACGAGGGCCCCGAGGCGGGGCGCTTCGCCTTCTGCGAACAGGCCCCCGGTGCGAGCTGGTACCTCTGCACCGTCTGGCACGAGTGGTTCGCCACGCGCTGAGCGCCTCCTGAGGGGAGCGTCGCTGGTGTAGGCTCCGCGGCCCTTATGCACGCGCTATTGGAAGAGTTGGGATCGGCCGCCTCGGCGGCGCTGGTAAAGGCCTTCGGCGCGGAGGGCGTTCCCCCCTCGCTGGTGTTCGAGCCGTCGCCCCGCGCGGACGTGCAGTGCACCGCCGCGATGCAGCTCGCCAAGGCGCTGCGCAAGCCGCCGCGCGACCTGGCCGCGGCGATCCTCCCTTCGGTGCTCGCGCACCCCGCGGTCGAGAAGGCCGAGATGGCGGGCGCGGGCTTCATCAACGTCACCCTGCGCGACGCCTGGATCGCCGAGCACCTCGACGACGCCCTCACGCACCGCCCGGTGGGCGCGGGGCAGACGGTGGTGCTCGACTACTCCTCCCCCAACGTCGCCAAGCCCATGCACATCGGGCACATCCGCTCGACGATCCTGGGCGAGGCGATGAAGCGGGTGCTGCGCGCGGTGGGCTACACCGTCGTCGCCGACAACCACCTGGGCGACTGGGGGACGCAGTTCGGCAAGCTCATCGTCGGGTGGCGCCGCTACCTCGACCGGGCCGCCTACGAGCGCGACCCGGTGGGCGAGCTGTTACGCATCTATGTAAAGTACAGCGAGGAGGAGAAGGCCCAGAAGCTCGCGCTCGGCGCTCCCGTGAAGGAGGGCGACGACGACGACGCCCCGCTCCCGGCGCAGGCCCCGGCGCTGCTGCTGGAGGCGCGCGCCGAGCTGGTGAAGCTGCAGGCGGGCGACCCCGAGAACGTCGCGCTGTGGAAGCAGTTCGTCGACGTCTCGATGGCGGAGTTCGACCGGACCTACAAGCGCCTCGGGGTGAGCTTCGACGAGGTGCTGGGCGAGAGCTTCTACAACGACATGCTCGCGGCGACGGTCGACGAGCTGCTGGAGAAGGGCATCGCGGAGCACAGCCAGGGGGCGGTGATCGTGACCTTCACCAAGGAGCGCGACGGCGAGGCGATGCCGCCGATGCTCGTGCGCAAGGCCGACGGGGGCTTCCTCTACGGCACCAGCGACATCGCGGCGATGCGCTACCGCATGGGGCGCTGGAGCCCCTCGCGCATCCTGATCGTGACCGACGAGCGGCAGCAGCTGCACTTCCGGCAGCTCTTCGCGGTGGCGCGTCGGCTGGGTGTCCCCGCCCGGCTGGAGCACGTGTGGTTCGGGCTGATGCGCCTTCCCGAGGGGACCTTCTCGACCCGCGACGGCAACGTGATCTCGCTGGAGTCGCTGCTCGACGAGGCGGAGAAGCGCGCGGCGGACGTGGCCCGCTCGCTCAACGCCGACCTCGCCGAGGCCGAGCTCGCGGAGGTGGCGCGCGTCGTGGGCCTCGGGTCGGTGAAGTACAACGACCTCTCCAAGGACCGTCAGACCCTCATCACCTTCACCTGGGACAAGGCCCTCTCGCTCCAAGGGAACACGGCTCCCTACGTGCAGTACGCGTATGCGCGCATCCGATCGATCCAGCGCAAGGTGGCCGAGCTCGGCGCGGTGCCGGGGCCGCTGGTGGCGCTGGAGCCCACTGAGCGGGCGCTGGTGATGACCCTGCTGCGCTATCCGTTGGCGGTGGAGGAGGTGGCGATGTCGTCGCGGCCCCACGCGCTCTGCGACTACCTCTTCGAGCTCGCGGGGGCCTTCTCGAGCTTCTTCAACGACTGCCCGGTGAAGGACGCGGAGCCCGCGGTGCGCGCCGCGCGGCTGACGCTCTGCGACCGAGTGGCGACGGTGCTACGGCGGGGCCTCGACCTGCTGGGCATCGAGGTCGTGGAGCGGATGTGACCACGCGTCTGGTCACGGGCTACCCCCGGCTGCTGGCGCGGCGCATCGCGACGGAGGTGCTCGTCGACCCGGACGCGAGCGTGGTGATGCTGGTGCGAGGGCGCTTCCTGGAGGAGGCGCGGCGCTGGGCGGCCACGCTGGGGGCCGACGCCGGGCGGGTGGAGGTGCTCGAGGGCGAGGTGACGGCGATCGACATGGGGCTCGGGGGGAGGGAGTTCCTCGACCTGGCGAGGCGCATCGACGTGGTGCACCACGCGGCCTACTCGACCAGCCTGGAGGTGGGGGACTCTGCCATCAGGGCGCTCAACATCCAGGGGACGAGGGAGGTGCTGGAGCTCGCCCGCGCGGGCCTGGAGCAGGGCAGCGCGCCCCGGGTGGTGGCGTACAGCTCGGTGCTCGCCCTCGGCGGCGCGGAGGGCCTCCTGCGCGAGGACGACCTCGACCTCGGGCAGCGGCTGCGCTCCCCCGCCGAGGAGACGATGCACAGCGCCGAGAAGCTGCTGCGCCAGGCGATGGCCACGCTGCCGGTGACGGTGGTGCGGGCGTCGATGATCGTGGGCGACTCGCACACCGGGGAGATCGACCTCTTCGACGGGCCCTACCTGTTCATCATGTTGATGTTGAGCTCGCCGGTCGACCTGCGGCTGCCGCTGCCGGCGGGCGGCGACCTGCCGCTGAACATGGTGCCGGTCGACCACGTGGCGCGCGCCGGGGTGACGCTGGGGGTGATGCGCGAGGCCGCGGGGCGCACCTTCCACGTGGTGGATCCGTCGCCGCCGACCACGAAGCACGCCTTCGAGCGCATCGCGCAGGTGGCGGGGCGGAGGGTTCCTCGGGGGATGGTGCCGGTGAACCTCTCTCGGGCGCTGCTCAACACGCCGGGCTTCGAGCGGCTCACCCGCAGCCCGAGGGCCTTCGTCGATCGGCTCGCGACCCGGGCTCGCTACGCCAACTCCGGGACGAGGGCGCTGCTGGCGGCGCACGGGGTGGAGTGCCCCGCCTTCGAGGACTACGTCGGTCCGCTCGTGGGCTATGTGCAGTCGCGGCTGGAGGCGAGGCGGCAGCGGGCCGTCGAGGTCGACGTGGACGACCCGCTGGCATGAGCGGGGTGATCCTCGCCTCGACGTCGCGCTACCGCAGGGAGCTCATCGGGCGCCTGGGGATCACGGTGACATGCATGCCGTCGCCCTTCGACGAGGAGGCCGCGAAGGAGGCGTTGAGCGCGCTTCCCATCGCCGAGCGGGCGAGGGCGCTGGCCATCGGCAAGGCCGAGGCGCTGGGGGAGCGGTACCCCGACGCGGTGATCATCGGCTCCGACCAGATGGGCGAGCTCGACGGGGAGGCGCTGGGCAAGCCGCACACGGCGGAGAACGCCCGGGCCCAGCTGCGGCGCATGGCGGGGAGGGAGCACCGGCTGCACACGGCGGTGGCGCTGCACCACCGGGCGAGCGGGCGCACCGAGACGCTGGTGGACACGCACTCGCTGGTGATGCGGGCGCTGACCGACGAGGCGATCGCGGACTACGTGGCGAGGGACGCGCCGCTGGACTGCGCGGGCTCGTACCGGGTGGAGTCGCTGGGCATCGCGCTCTTCGAGCGGGTGCGCGGGGACGACTTCACGGCGGTGATCGGGCTGCCGCTGACGAGGGTGGTGGCGCTGCTGGAGGGCTTCGGGGTGCGCGTGCTGGGGTGAGCCGGGGCGGGGGTGAAGCCCGCCGTTGCGGAGTATCGTCGGCGCTCTGTCACTCCCTGCACTCATCGCCCTCTGCGCCGCGCTCTCGGCCCTCACCTTCGCGGGTCTGAGCCTCGGCTTCTCCACGGCGCCCGGCTGGCGCTCGCTGCGCTGGTACGCGCTCGCTGCGGTGCTCTCGGCGATGTTCACCGCGGGCGACGCGATCACCACCCTCGCGGTGCCCGGGCACTGGTACGCGTGGTTCGCGCGCTTCAACATGTTCCTCGCGGGGCTCCACGGCGCGTGCTGGTTCTTCTTCGACGCCGCGCAGCGGGGCCGCAAGCTCGCGCGCTGGGAGCGCGCCGTGGTCGGCGTCGCCCTCGTCGCGGCGCTCGCGAACCTCATCCCCGGACTCACGGTCACCGACCGCATCGTCGCCCGTGAGGTCTCGTGGCTCGCGCTCACCTACCGCGACGTCATCCCTACGCCCCTGGGCGGCGCGATCCCGACCTATTACGTCCTCGCGCTCGCGGTGCTCGGCGTGCGAACGCTGCGAGACCCCGGCCCCGGCGGCAGGGCCCAGGGCGCCGCGCTGCTCTTCCTGGCCGCGACGGCCCTGCACGACACCGTGGTGTTCTCCTTCGCGCTGGCCGCGCCCTACCTGCTGAGCCTCGGGTTCCTGGCGGTGATCGTGGGCGTCGGGGTGAGCGTGGTCGCGCGCTTCGTGCAGAACGCCCGCGCGCTGGAGACGGCGCTGCGCGCGCTGCGCGACACCCGCGAGGCGCTGGTGCGGCAGGAGCGCCTCGCGGCCCTCGGGGAGATGTCCGCGATGGTGGCCCACGAGGTGCGCAACCCCCTCGCGGTGATGTTCAACGTGCTCGCGACGGTGCGCCGCGGACCGCTCGACGAGCAGCAGTCGATGCTCCTGAAGATCATCGACGAGGAGGCCCGGCGGCTCCAGCGGCTCGTCACCGACCTGCTGGATTTCAGCCGCCCCGGCGCGCTCCGCCGCTCTCGGGTGGAGGTGCTCGCGCTGGTCGCCACCGCCGTCGACGCCGCCCGCGCGGGCGTCGCGGACCTCTCCCCGATGCCCGCCCTCACCCAGACCGTCCCGCCGGACCTCGCCTGGGAGCACGTCGACGCCGAGCTCTGCCGCCGCGCGCTCATCAACCTCATCGACAACGCCCTCCGCGCGCCTCGCTGCCGCGCCGTCCGGGTGAGCGCCACGGACGACGGCGACGCGCTCACGCTGCGGGTCTCCGACGACGGCGAGGGCATCGACGAGGCCTTGCGGGAGAAGGTCTTCGCGCCCTTCTACTCGTCCCGCCCGGCGGGCACGGGCCTGGGCCTCGCCATCGTGCGCAACGTCGCGCTCGCGCACGAGGGCTCCGTCACCTACTCCGAGACCGAAGGGGGCGGCGCGACCTTCACGCTGCGAATCCCCCGGGCGCCCGCGCCCGAGGGCTGAGTTCGCGCGCCGCCGCTTGTGGCCGCCGGGCGCCTGGGGCACCGTCGCCCGATGAGATTCCACGTGTGTGTCGCGCTCGCTCTCGCTGGTCTCAGCTCGCCGGCTCTCGCCCTCGCGCAGGACTCCCCCGCCGACCCCGTGGGCGCCGCGCAGACGGCGCTCGGCGGCCTGCTCGGCAACGCGCCCTCGCAGCGCGGAAGCTCCCGCTCCCGTCGCCGCGTCCGCAACGCCCCGGCCGCGACGCCCCTCTCGGCCAGCGCGCCCCGAGCGCTGCTCACCGCCACCGCCGACGGCTACATGCAGCTCCCGCTACAGACCTTCCAGAACCTCCGCGGGGTGCGCCCGCCTCCCTACAACTGGGAGAGCCGCGGCTGCTCCTTCGGGGAGATCTCCGGGCCCTTCCGCGACAGCTTCGACCGGGCCTGCGCCCGCCACGAGTTCGGCTACCGCAACTACGGCGCCGGGGGCCTCGCGCTCGACACCACCGAGGCGCGCCGCACCCGCGTCGACGACCGCCTCCGCGACGACCTCACCAGCCTCTGCCACGGCGAGCACCGTGGGCTCACCGAGACGCCCTGCCTCCTCGCCGCGCAGACCGTCTACGCGGGCGCCCGCGCCGCCGGCCGCAACTGGTTCTTCACCGGCCCCTCGGCGAGGCCGCCGGCCCTGCCGACGCCGTCGCTGCCGGGCTTCAACACCGGCGCCAACGCGGGGCCCATCCCGGGCGTACCCCTCCCGGGCATCCCCGCGCAGCCGACGGGCAACACCATCCCGCTGCCGGTGCCGGGCAACCTCCCCATCCCCGGCACCCGGTAGCGCGGGGGCACTGACGGCGTGGGCGGGCGCGCCCCTCACCCGTCAGGCCTCATCTCCTGAGCCCCCCCGGCTCGGCTACTCTCCTGCACCTCCCCATGTACCGCGACCCCTCCAACGCGCTGCCTGTCGACACGCTCCCCGCCTTCCTCCGCCTGGCCGCAGGGTCCGCCGGGGTCACCGAGCTGCGCTTCGCGCCAGACATCCCCCCGAAGCAGCTCCAGGGCTCCCTCTCCTTCGCGCAGGTCGCCCCCCACGAGCAGCCCGTGGCCCTGCTCGACAGCACCGTGATGCAGTCCGGCAAGGGCGGCGCGCTGCTGACCACCCTCGCGCTCCACCTCGACTCTCCCCGCCAGCGCATCCCCCTGGAGCTCATCCAGTGGGAGCCGACCTTCCCTCGCGGGCTCGCCGAGGCCGGCGTGCTGCACACCGCGCAGGGCGCCGTGATGCTCCCTCGCATGCCCACCAAAGAGACCTCCGCCGCGCTCGCCAGGCTGCTGAGCGCGCTCGCCTGGTGGGTGCGCAGCGGCGGGCGCTTCGCCGTCGGCCACGGCGCCGCGGCCGGGCCCGTGGGGGCCATCGCCGCCCAGTGGCTGCGCCCGGAGGGCATCGCCGCGCAGCCCATGATCCCCACGGCGGCGCTCCACGTCGCGGCGGGGTGCCTCCCCGACTGGATCGCCCCGGACTCCGACGAAGAGCTCCTCGGCCTCGTCGACGAGACCGTGAGCCGCGACGGCACCCGCGCCATCGCCTTCACCGACCGGCGGATCATCACCAACAGCGGCTCCTCCCCGATGCAGATCCCCTACGGGCAGATCCAGTCCGTGGAGGTCTTCAAGGGCCTGGTCTCCCACGCGCTCAAGCTGGTGGTGGCGGGGCACCGCGTGGAGGTCCCCACGGTGGTCTCGCACGAGGCCGCGCAGGCCATGGGGGCCTTCCTCTACAACGTCACCCAGCTCCCCCCGGAGCACCGCCGCGCCGCGCCCGCGGCCCCTCCTGGCGCGGACGATCCCACCGGCGCCCTCGCCTCGCTGCGCGCCCTCGCGTGGCCCGACCCTCGGGTCTCCACCCTCTTCGAGCTGGTGCACGCCGCGCACGCGAGGGGCGACGTCCCGCTGGAGGCGGCGCGCGACCTGGTGGTGCGCACCAGGCTGCTCCAGCAGGCGCTGCGGCAGGGCCACGCGCGCCACGCGACCGCGAGCGTCTCGCCGCTCTCGGTCGTGGACATGGAGTTCCTGCTCTGGCAGTGCCTCGGCCAGCCGATGCGGCAGCACTGGGTCCACGGGGGGAAGGTGCTGGAGTACGACCTGCGCACCGGCGGCGGCAGCGGCCGGATGATCGCCTCCAGCGTGGTGGGCCTCGCCATGCTGGCGGTGGTGGGCATCGGCTGGGTGGGCGGCGGGGGAAGCCGGTCGCAGCAGGTGTTCGTGCGCATCGCCGAGGCGCCGTGCGGGGCGTACTTCACCCTCGCCGAGCCCTCAGGGCGCTCTCTCTCGGAGACCGAGCCCAAGATCTACAGCGCCCTCTCCGCGGCCTTCGCCGACGCCTCCGCCGAGGCCCTCCTTCGCCGCGCCCTCTTCGGCTGGAACCTCTCCTCCAGCGAGCTCCACGCCCAGCCCGTCGGGGCGATCGAGCAGCGCATGGGCTCGCTGCTGGGCCGCGCCGACGCCGGGCCCTTCGTGCGCCGCGACGGCCTCGCCGGGGCGTAGCCAGAGATCGCGCCGTGACCCCGGAGAAGGCCCTCGACCGCGTTCGGAAGCTGCTGGCGCTGGCGACCTCGCCCAACGTGCACGAGGCCGCCTCGGCCGCGGCGAAGGCGCAGGAGCTCATCACCCGCCACCGGCTGGAGCAGTGGCTCGACGCGGAGCGAGGCGTCCAGGAAGACCCCGACCCCATCGTCGACGCGAGGACGGAGCCCCTGGACGTCGCCCGCCGTCAGCGCCCCTGGAAGGTGGTGCTCGCGGTCGCCCTGGCGGAGGTCAACGGGTGCCTCGCGTACACGCTGTCGAGGGGCTCCGACGAGGCCATCGTGCTGGTGGGCCGAGGCCGTGACCGGGCCGCCGTGGCGACGCTGTGGGCGTGGCTCTTGAAGCGCATCGAGTGGCTCTCGGCGACGCACGGGGAGGGCCGCCCGAGGCGCTGGCACGAGGCCTTCCGGGTGGGCGCCGTGGACGCCATCGCGGAGCGGCTGCGGGCGACGGATGCCGCGGCGCACGACGAGGCGCAGGGAGCGGCGCTCGCGATCATCGACCGGGCCATCGAGGCCGAGCGAGCGGCCCTCGATCGCTTCGCCGAGGAGCACCTGTCCCTCGGGCGGGCGAAGGGGCTGCGGGTCGACGCCGCGGCGTGGAAGAAGGGCCGCGCGGCGGGCGTCGGGCTGAAGCTCCCGTGAGGGGATGGCGTGATAGCGTTCGCGCCATGAACGTGACGCTGAACGAGTCCGAGCGACTGACCTTCGGAGCGCTGCTGCGCACCCTCATCCGCCTCGGCGGATACACCACGCCCGACGAGCAGGAGGTGGTGCACAGCGTCGTGGCCGACCTCATCGAGGTTCCGCCCGGCGGAAACGTCGGGGACGTGCTGGCGGCGCTGCTCGAGCGCTCCGCCGAGCGCTACAAGGACGACGAGTCGGTGCGCGCCGCAGCCGACGAGGTCACCCGCCCCGAGGCGCGCGACGCCATCTACGGGGCGCTCTACGAGATCTCCGCCACGGAGACGATCACCACCGGCGAGTCGTCGGTGCTCGACTGGCTCGCCGCGCGCTGGAACATCCGCATCCAGAACGCCGACACCCCCGCGGGCTGAAGCGCCGCGTCAGTCGACGTCGATGGCGCGGAGGGTGAGGTCTTCGAGGGTGACGTAGCGGAGGGCGGCCTCGTGGGTGGCCATGAGGCGCACCGGCGGGGCGACGCCCGCCTCGAGGGCCTCGCGCCAGCGGAGGGCGCAGATGCACCAGCAGTCGCCGGGGCGCAGCCCCTGGAAGCCGAACTCGCGCCTCGGGGTGGAGAGGTCGTTGCCCACCGAGAGGCTGAAGGCCAGAAACTCCTCGGTCACCCTGGTACAGATCACGTGACGCCCCTCGTCGTGGTCGTCGGTGCGGCAGCACCCATCGCGGAAGAAGCCCGTCTTGGGATCATGGGAGCAGTCCTCGAGCGGACCTCCGAGGACGTTCTTCTGGGCGGCGGGGTCGGTCGTGGCGTCGGGCATGGCTGGCGCGGACGATACTACCGAACGCGCCATGGCCAGCGTCGGACTCTCAACGCCCCGAAGCGGGCGCCGGTGAGCGACTCGCTCACGTCCCAGAGGCGCTTTCGCAGCGCGGCGTCGCGCACCTGGGCGGAGGGCTTCGCCTCCTTGCAGTCGTCGAAGTACTTCCCGGTCACGCCGTCGAGCTCGGGCGAGGCGGCGACGTAGACGCTGGTCCGCGATCCCTTCTCCGGGGTGATGAGGAAGGTGCGGGCGGCCCAGCGGAAGAAGGCGTTCATGTCGCGGGCGAGGCCGGTGCTGACCACGCCCGGGTGGACGAAGTTGACCGTGACCTGCGTCCCCTTGAGGCGCTCGGCGAGCTCGACGGCGAAGAGGGCGTTGGCCAGCTTGGAGTCGGGGTAGGGGCCGCGCATCAGGTTGCCGGTGAAGCCCTTCTCGTACTGGAGGTCGTCGAAGGGAATGCGCCCGCTGGTGTGGAGCTTGGACGACAGCACCACGACGCGCGCCCTGGGCGCGGCCTTGAGCGCCGGGAGCAGCTCGAGGGTGAGCGCGAAGTGCCCGAGGTGGTTGACCCCCATGGTGGTCTCGAAGCCCTCGGCGGTGAGCGAGCGCTTCGTGGGAGAGAGCCCGGCGTTGAGCACCAGCACGTCGACGACCGGGTGCTTCTCCCGCAGCGCGGCGGCGAAGGCGCGCACCGAGGCGAGGGACGCGAGGTCCATGGGCATGAGCTCGATGCGGTCGCTGCCGGTGGTGCGGGCGAGGTCGTCGCGCACGGCGGCGGCCTTCTCCATGTTGCGCACCGGCAGCACCAGGGTGGCGCCGAGGTCGGCGAGGTAGCGGGCGGTCTCGACGCCGATGCCGTCAGATGCGCCGGTGACGACGGCGACCTTGCCGTCGAGCCGGGAGAGGGGCTTCGGGTGCTTCATCATGGGCGCAGGTGATCTCACCCGCGCGGGGGCAATGGCAATGGGTGGGGTGGGCCTTGAGCTCGCCCTCGGCCGCTGTCGGAGCCTGAGGGAGGCTCAGCGCCCTCGGCCGTGTCCTCGGCCGCGTCCTCGATCGTCGTCGCCGTGTCCTCGATCGTCGTCGCCGCCGTGCCCTCGGTGGCGTCCGTTGTCGTCGTTGTCGTCGTGGTCGTCGTGTCCTCGGCCGCGGCGCGCCCAGCCGGCGGGCTGCAGCAGCAGCACGCTCGGCGCAGGCTCGGCGAACACCAGCGTCGGCCGCGCCGGGCGGGCGACCACGACCGCGGGGCGAGCGACCGGCCTCTCCACGAAGACCACGCCGGGGATGGTCGCGACCACCACGACGCTCGGGGCCTCGGCGCCGAGGTACACCGCTCCGCCGATCGACACGCTGGGGAGCCCGACCTCGAAGCGGGTGTGGGCGCCGACGTCGAAGTGCCCGACGAGGGCCACGCCGGAGGGGCGGAGCGCAACCGGGCGGTCGCGGCCGCCGACCTTCACGACGAGCGAGGGCGCCTCGATCTGGGCGGGGGCGATGGGCTCGCCTTCGAGGGTGGTCCAGAAGGTGGCGACGTCGCCGGTGCGGGCGATGGCGACCTCGACGGCCCGGTCGCCGACCACGGTCACCTGGCCGCCGTGCCGCGGCGCCGGGGGCTGCACCGTCGAGGCGAAGGCCACGGGGCCGGTGAGCATCTGCACCGGCGCGGCGGTCGGCGACGGCTGCACCGACACCTCGACCGGGTACTGCCCGGGCGGCACCCCGGCGGCGCGGCCGACGTAGGCGTGCGCCGCGGGGTCGTAGGTGACCGGCACCGACTGCACCTGGCCGTCGGGCTTGCGCAGCCCCACGCGCACCGAGCTCGGCTGCATCGGGGCGCCCTGCGGGGTCGTGACGTAGGTGAGCACGCGACCATCGGGCTGCGCGAGCACCTCCGCGCGAAGGTTGGCGGAGAGGGCGAGCACGCCGCCGTGCTCGGCCAGGGCGCCGCGAGCGGCGTCGGAAGAGACGACCGCGGGGGCGGCGTCGGCGGCGCGACGCTGACAGGCGGGGAGCGCGAGCAGTACCAGACTCAGGAGCAGGGACGATCGCTTCATCGTCCAACGGTGTGGAACATCCGCTACGCCATTGCCATGACGCCCACGCGTCGCGAGCGGTGGTTCATGCTGTTTGATGGGTCGATGTGGTTCACATCAACACGCGAGCCGCCATGAGAGCATGGAAGAGCGTGGAAATAGGGCTCTGGACCCCACTCAGGGCGGCGTCCTCAAGCGCGGTTGAGGACGCCGCCCAGGGACCCCCCTTCGGCCCTCGTTCGGGCATCATGGAAGCGCCATGAACCCGTCGGGGACCACGCCGTTTCGTAGCGCGCCGATCTCCCCACCGCCGAGGCCTCCGAGGGATCTGAGCGCGCTGGCCTCGCTCGGATGCATTGGCAGCATCGGGGCGCTGGCCCTCGGCTGTGCTCCGATCTTCGTCCAGTGGCTCGCGTTGCCGATGCTCCTGGTCGGGGGCTCCATGCTGGGCGCGACGGTGCTCTGGAGGCGACGACGGCTGTGCCGATCCAACCTCGCGGCCGCGTCGCTGGTGCTCTGTCTCCTACCGCTAGCCGAGCGCGCCCTCGATTGGAGCATCAAGCGCGAGGTGCGAGCGGTGCGCGTCGCCGCGCGTCGCTTCCACGCCGAGCGCGGCCGGTGGCCGAGGGGCTTCGCTGAGTTGTCTTCGCTGCGGCTGTTGCACGTCTGCGCCCGACCTCGCGGAATCAACTGCCTCCGGTGGAGCGACCCGTCGCTCTTCGACCCAGGAAGCCATCGTCCTCCCCTCTTGATCCGCTACGTCTATCCGGCGTTCGCGCGCTACTCCTACTCGCTGGAGTCCGACGCGGTGCGCTTCGTCGATTGAACGGGTCAGCTCGGCATCGGCTCATCCGGGTTCGCGCATCCGTCGATGGTACCGTCGCTCGCCATGAGCGACGCGATCCTCCGCACCCCCGATGAGCGCTTCGCGGCGCTGCCCGACTTCCCCTGGAAGCCCCACTCGCTCGACGTCGGCGGGCTGCGCGTCGCCTTCCTCGACGAGGGGCCGCGCGACGCCGCTCCGGTGCTGCTACTGCACGGCGAGCCGAGCTGGTCCTTCCTGTATCGCAAGATGATCCCCGGGCTTCTTGCGGCGGGGCATCGCGTGGTGGCGCCCGACCTCGTGGGCTTCGGCCGCAGCGACAAGCCCGCCGACCCTCGCGCGTACAGCTACCAGGCCCACGTCGACTGGATGCGCGCGGTGCTCGTGGGCCTCGACCTGCGCAACACGACCCTCTTCTGCCAGGACTGGGGCGGGCTCATCGGGTTACGCCTCGCGGCCGAGGAGGGCGACCGCTTCGCGCGCGTCTGCGCGGGCAACACGTACCTGCCCACCGGCGACGAGAGGGTGCCTCCGGCCTTCCATGCGTGGCGGGCCTTCGCACGGTGGACGCCGGTGTTTCCCATCGGTCGCATCGTGGGGTCGGGCTGCGTGCGGGGGCTCTCCCCCGAGGCGCGGGCGGCCTACGACGCGCCCTTCCCCACGGAGCGCCACAAGGCCGGGGCGAGGGCCTTTCCGTCGCTGGTTCCGACGAGGCCCGACGACCCGGCGAGCGCCGCCAACCGTCGGGCGTGGGAGGCGCTTCGAGAGTGGAAGAAGCCCTTCCTCACGCTCTTCGGAAAGAACGATCCCATCACCCGCGGCGCCGAGAAGCGGCTGCAGTCGCGCATCCCTGGAGCGAGCGCCCAGCCCCACGCGCTGCTCCGAGGGGCGGGTCACTTCCTCCAGGAGGACGTCGGCCCCGAGCTCGCCGACCGCCTCGTCGCGTGGATGCGCTGATCGATGCGATCCTCAGGAACTTCTCCGCCCCTCAGTCGTCCACCCACCGCGATGCGAAACACCATGACCAGGCACTCGACCCTCGCCCTCGTCCTCGTCCTCTGTGGTTGCCAGCGCCCCGTCCCGGCGCAGCCGACACCTCCGGCGACGGACGTCCCTCGCGTCACCGACGCGACGCGCGCCACGGCCGCCGACGCGGGTGATCCCACGCTCCCGCTCTCTCGCCTGGTGGCCTTCGGCTCGGCCGACGCCGTGCGCACCTGGATCAACACCTACCAGAGCACCCAGGGCAGCCGTCGCCGCGGTGGACCGGGTGGGCCGACGAACATCCAGACCGCTCCGTCTGCGGCGAGCGCCGACGGCGTTGGCGCCTCGGGCACCGGCCTCGGCGGAGGCGGCGCGGCCGAGGGCACCATCGGCCTCGGCAACGTCGGCACCATCGGCTCTGGGGCCGGAACCGGCTCCGGACAGGGCTATGGATCAGGCGCCGGGGCGGGGCTCTCCGCGGCGGCTCCTTCTCCTGCTCCTGTCGCGCGCGCTCCGTCTGGTGGGCCTGGCGCTCGCGTGGGCGCCACGGACTCCATCACCAACAACCAGGTGGAGGGCGTCGACGAGGGCGACATCGTGAAGACCCACGGCGAGCACCTGGTGATCCTCCGTCGAGGGAGGCTGTTCTCGGTGCGCCTCGGTGCGACGGCGGTGACGCCGGTGTCGATGGTCGACGCCTACGGCCGCGGTCGAGCGCCGGGGGGCTGGTACGACGAGATGCTGGTCGACGGCGACACCATCGTGGTGATTGGCTACAGCTACCGGGCGAGGGCGACGGAGGTCGGGCTCTTCGACATCGACGCGGAGGGCGCCATCCGCTGGCGCGACACGCTCTTCGTGCGGTCGAGCGACTACTACTCGTCGCGCAACTACGCGAGCCGGCTCGTGGGGCACCACCTGGTGATGTACATGCCGGTTCCGCTGCGGCTGGAGGGCGATGCGCTGTCGCTGGCCGCGGTGCGCCACTCGCCCGACGCGTCGTGGGAGACGGTGATGGACTACGCCCGGCTCTACCGCCCGGTGCAGGCCGTCGGGTACGGGCCGGTGGTGCACACGGTGATGTCCTGCGACCTCTCGGGCCGCGGCTTCGACTGCCGCGCGGTGGGCGTGGTGGGCCCCTCGGGGCGCAACTTCTATGTGAGCGGATCGGCCGTGTACCTCTGGGTCAACGGGCAGCGGAACCGCGGGTACGGCAGCGCGCCGACCGAGGGCAACCTCCCGCCGCCCGCGGTGCTGTACCGGATGCCCCTGGATTGCAGCGAGATTGGTGCGGTGAAGGCCCGCGGGGCGCCGCTCGACCAGTTCTCCTTCGACGAGCGCGACGCGACGCTCCGGGTGCTGGTGCGCGCCGAAGGATCAGGCGAGTCGATGTGGTCCGCGGAGGTGACGAGCGGGGACATCGGGTTCTTGAGGGTGCCGGTGGGGCGCTTCGGGGAGGAGGTTCCGACGATGGAGCGCACGGCGTACCGGGGGCTCCCGAGGCTCGACGGGCGAGCGCGCGCGATGCAGAACCGCTTCGTCGGCGACCACCTGCTCTACGGCGGCGGCAGCGGGTGGTCGCCTCGCGCGGCGGGCGACGCGGCGCCGCAGCCGGTGTGGGTCTACGACGTGGCGCACGACCGCACGGCGAGGGTGGACGTGACGCACTCCATCGAGCGCATCGAGCCGATGGGCCGCGACGCGCTGGTGGTGGGCAACGAGCGCGGCGGCCTGACCTTCAGCGCGGTGGCGCTCGACGAGGCGCCGGCGGTGGCGGGGCGGCACACGGTGCGCAACGCGTCGCAGGGCGAGACGCGCTCTCACGGGTACTTCTACCTGCCCGACGGAGATCGCCGGGGGATGCTGGGTCTGCCGGTGACGGTGGGCGGCGATGGCAGCGGGTGGCAGCAGCTGCGCGGGGTGTCGAGCTCGGTGATGTTCCTCGGGGTGGAGGGCTTGCGCTTCCGCGACCTGGGCGCCCTGCGCAGCGGGAGCGGCGCGGGGGTGGACGACCGCTGCGTGGCGTCGTGCGCGGACTGGTACGGCAACGCGCGGCCGATCTTCTGGCGCAGCCGGGTGTTCGCGCTGCTGGGCTACGAGCTGGTGGAGGGGAGCCTCGCGGGCGGAAGGATGCGCGAGACCCGGCGGGTGGACTTCCTCCGCACGCAGATCAACGGGGCGAGCGACCGCAGCGGCAACGTGTTCAACAACCTGCCGGATTGAGCAGCGGGCGCGGGGCGAGGTAGAAGGCAGCGCATGGCGTCGGCGACGAAGCAGGGTGACGAGAAGAGGCGCCGCAACTGGGCGTGTACTACCGGTCACTGACGGTGGAGAACGTGCGCTGCTTCGCCGACGCGCAGACGCTTCCGTTGTCGGATGAGAAGGGGCGCCCGTATCACTGGACGCTAATCCTGGGGGAGAACGGCACGGGGAAGACGACGCTGCTGCAGGCGCTGGCTGCGATCAGCGTGCGCGATGTCAGAGTGGGACCGGCCGCAAGTGAACTGAAGAATCTATATACAAAGTCTCTTTGGCGATGGTCAGAACTGACGTCGCCCTCCAGTGCAGATCACCCGAAGCGATTGCGTGGTGCGATCACGGTGGCATCGGGACCCGGGGAGAGTGTGAGGTATGGTGCGAACGCTTTCTTCGAGTTGACAGAGTTAGAGCGATTGTACGCTCCCGTCATATTCACCTTCCAGAATGATGTGGAGTCTCCCTGCGAGCCTCTTGTGCGCATACGGCCCGATGTCGCTCGATCGACGCTCGACTCGGTGCCGTAGACACGCGCAAGGACGAAGTCATCGACTTCCTCGAAGGCAAGGTCACCAGCCTCGACGTCGAGGAGTGGTTCCTCCAGCGTGACTACGCGGCGTCCAGCAACGCGACCGAGCCCGCTGCTCGCGAGGAATCCCGTCGCTGGCTCGCCATCGCCAGGGAGACCGTGCTCTCGATCCTCCCCGGCGTCACCGACCTCGTCCCCCGCTCGACCGGCGGACCCTCGGGGCAGATCCGTCTCTACGCTGTCACCGCACACGGCACCGTGCCCTTCCGTGAGCTCGGCTTCGGGATGCAGTCCACGCTCGCGTGGGTGGTCGACCTCGCCGTGCGGATGATGACCGCGTATCCCGACAGTGCCGATCCCCTGAAGGAGCCCGCGGTCTGCCTCGTCGACGAGATCGACCTCCACCTCCATCCCCGCTGGCAGCGGGTGCTCCTCCAGCAGCTCTCCGCGCGCTTTCCCAACGTGCAGTTCGTCGCCACGGCGCACAGCCCGCTCATTGTTCAGGCCGCGCCCGACGCCAACGTGGTGGTGCTGCGCCGCGACGGTGAGCGGGTGGTGATCGACCGGGCGCCCGAATCGGTGCGCAATTGGCGGGTCGACCAGATCCTGACCAGTGACCTCTTCGGACTGCCCAGCGCCAGGCCCGCGGCCCTCGACGGGCTCATCGAAGAGCGCGAGCGCCTCCTCGCGAAGGAGAAGCCCTCCGCGAAGGACACGTCGCGGCTGGCGGCGCTGCGGGCGGAGATCGGCGCGCACCCCGCGGGAGAGTCGCCGACCCTGCTCGAAGCGGAAGAACTCCTGCTGGAGCTCACCCGCGCGAAGACGGAGGCCGTGAAGAAGAACGGCTCCATGGGTGCGAAGAGGAAGAAGGCGTGATCCGGGTCCAACGCCCGGCTACGGCGCCCGCGGTGCTGTCGAAGGGACACGCGGAGACCGCCCGGTGGGTGACCGACGTCCGCGCGCACCCGGCGGCGCATCGCGCGGGAGCGAAGAAGGTCACCTTCGACGAGACGATCTATCGCGACCCGTCGGTGAAGCAGGTGCTCGTGCAGGCGCAGCATGAGAAGTGCGCGTTCTGCGAGTCGAATTTCGCCCGTGTCTCCTACGGCGACGTCGAGCACTTCCGCCCCAAAGGGGGGATCCGGCAGCGTCGCCGCGGGGCCCTGCGTCGGCCCGGATATTACTGGCTCGCGTATGTCTGGGAGAACCTCCTGGTCTCGTGCGAGCTCTGCAACCGGCGCTTCAAGCGCAACTGGTTCCCGCTGGAGCACCGCTCGACGCGGGTGCGCGGACCGAAGGGCGACCTCTCCCGCGAGCGCCCGTTGCTGGTGAACCCGGCGGTCGACGATCCCGCGGCCTCCATCACCTTCCACGAGCATCGGGCCGTTGCCGTCGCCGGTGCGCCCCGCGGGAGGAGCTCGATTCGTGGATATGGCCTCAATCGCAGGACGCTCCTGACCGCTCGACGTCGCGTTATCGATGCCATCGAGGTGCTCCTCGATGCGATAGAAGAACTCCCCGGCGATCACCCGACGGTCATCAAGGCGGAGGATTTCCTCCGGCGCATGACTGCCGCGAGCGAGGAGTACTCCGCCATGGTGCGGGCCTACCTCAACCAACGCCGAAGCTCGGTGTTGCCGCCTCCGTGACGGTGCCCACGGGTAGCGCACCCACCCGCCCTCGTGCGCGAACGTTGTGTCAGAGGGACCGCCGTCCCATCATCGCGCCCAGGAGACCCATCGACCGAATGCCTGCGACCACCGTGCTCGATGCCATCCACCTCTGGCTCCGGCCCAACGAGACGGCCTGGTACGAGGGCCACGACCTGCCGACCTTCGAGCAGGTCATGTCCCAGTGGAGCGCGGCCACGACGACCCCGCCGAGCGGCTGATCGAGCGCTTCGAGTACTCGACGCTGCCAGAGCGCGCGTTCGTCACCGGGCAGAAGGGCGCCGGGAAGTCCATGGCCCTCCGGCGCATCCGCGATCACCGCTGGACGCGTACGCACTATCTCCCGGTGGTGGTGCGCGCCACGGAGACGCTGCCCGTCGGGGCCGCGGACGTCCGGCTCCTGCTGCTGGTGATCGCGGGCGCCGTGGCCCACGAGCTGTCGAAGAAGGATCTCCACTCCGAGCAGGCGGTCGCGGGTCTGCCGGCTGCCTTGACGACCCGGCTGCGCGACTGGCTGCCGCTGCTGGGCGAGAAGGCACCCGCGGCCCGCCCCGCTCGATCGCAGTCATCAGCCGCGTCGGGTGCTGTTGCTGGTCGATGATGGAGACAAGTACGCCTCGTCGACGGAGACGGACGCGCTGTTCATCCGCGGCGGATCGACGCTGCTGTCGCTCAACGCGGCGGCGGTCTTCACCTTCCCCTACTGGTTGCACTTCGACGCGCGCTTCGCGGCGGTGGCCTCGGCGGACGAGCGTACGGTGCTGCCCAACGTGAAGGTGATCGCACCGGGCGATCGCAAGCGCGTGCTGCCAGAGGCGCAGGTGTTCTTCCGGAAGATGGCGGCCAGGCTGGTCGATCCGAAGCTGTTGGATGGAGACGCGACGATCGACGAGGCGGCGCGGCTGAGCGCTGGGATCCCGAGGGAGTTCGTTCGCATCCTGAAGGCGGGCTTCACGCGCGCTCGGGAGCTGGGCGCGGCTCGGCTCGACGTGAAGGCGCTGGAGGAGGGATCGCGGCGCCTCGCCATCGACTATCTGACGACGGCGCAGAGCGAGAAGATCCGTCGTGGGTTGAAGTTCGTCGACCTGTTGCATCGGCTGGACGACCCGTTCTGGCCGTTGCTCGACTCGCTCCATGTGGTCGAGTACGTGAACGGGAAGCCCTGGTACGCGGTCAATCCGTTGATCGCGAAGGACGTCGCGGAGTGGGTCGCCACCAACCGCGAGAGCTAGCGGCGACGCAAGGTCGAGGAGGGCCTCATCGAGGACACCCTGGCCGCGGAGTACCGCAGGCCCTGATGGCAGGGCGGGTGGTACGGCTCGCGTATCCACACCGGCGCGAGGCGCTCGCGCTGGCCGAGGAGCTTCGGGAGGCGCGCTCGGGCGGGTACTGGATCGCGGTGGGCGCCGACGCGGGCGTGCGGCGCGCGGTGCTGGCGCTGCTACGGCGCGAGCTGGAGGGGACCGACGTGCTGGCGGTGCGGCTGTCGGCGGACGAACCGGGCCCGTGGCGCACCCTGGGGGCAAAGGCGCTGCGAGCGAAGAAGGCGGCGTCGCTGGTGATGGTGGTCGAGCTCCCGGTGGTGGCGACCGGGGAGGACGAGGCGCCAGGGCGGCACCCGGTGGAGCTGCTGCGACGGCTCAACGTCGGGCGCGAGATCGCGCCGGGGCGAGGCTGGCGGGTGGTGCTCTGGACGACGCTCGGACGGGTGCCCGACCTGACAGAGTGGATGCCGGACATATGGGCATACCGACGCTCGGTGGCGTGGATGCCGGGGAGCGCCGACTTCGTGGAGGCGGCCCGGAGGAGGGCGGTCGCGACGAAGGCGAGCACGCGATATCGGGTGCAACTGCGGGAGGCGGAGGGGCGGCTGAAGTGGGCGTCGGGGGCGACGCGGTTGGGCGCGCTCCTCGACGCGGCCCAGGCGGCGGCCGAGCTTGGGCTGATGCCGCGAACTCAGCGATACCTGCGCGAGGCAGAAGCGCTGGTCCATCAGGATCCCGCCATCGGCGATGAGCCGCTTCATCGAACACTGAGCCTTCTTCTCTATTTCCATCCGAGAAGGCAGAGCGCTGACTTTCGAGAGACCATCGAGAAGTACGCCGCCGATCCCATCTGGCAGAGCGCCGATGTCACCAGTGCGGTGGTCATGCGTCATCGTATGGAAGCCGACTCCCGAATGGGTCGCTTCGCGGCAGTGGCAATGTCGGACCCATCGGCCCTGTTGAATCTCGCCGGTGACTGCCTCGACCGGGGGCGTTTGCAAGCAGCGCGGGTCATGGAGTCACTGGCGCAGGTCAGCTCAGTAAGTGGGGTTCAACGTGATCATGCTGCGCTCACAGACCTTGCGTTCCTGGACTATCACGCAGGGTTGATGGCGCAGGAGTCCGGAGAAACCTTCGACGCGTTGTGCAGGCTCCACGGCGCCGTCTGGTACTTCGCACAGATGCAGGCGGAGGCGATGACGTCCATCGTGCAGCGCCTCGCTGCGAATCTCTATCAGGCGATCGGCCTGCGAGATGAAGCGGCGTCGCTACGTGCGCAAGCGAAGGCCAGGGGGCGAGGGACTGATTCGCGCTCCATCCCCGACGACAAGCTCCTGCCCCTCGATCGCATGAACCGCTTCCTCGACCGCGCCGAGCGCGCCTTCGCCCACCACGATCTCCCCGCCGCCGGGGCCGCTCTCTCCGTCGCGCGCGACGCCTGGGCCGCCGAGGACGCCGACTTCCGCTCACTCTATGGCCTCGGGCGCATCCGTCGCCTGGAGGCCCGCCTCCTCGTCACCCGCGGCGACGTCTCTTCAGCGCTGCGCACCCTCCAGGGCGCGCTCGCCTCCGTCGAGGCCGAGGGGCTCATCCACGAGCGCTTCCGTCTCCTCATCGCCATCGCGGCGCTCCCCCCCGCCGCCGACATCGACCTCACCCGCTATGACGCCGCCCGCGACGCGCTCTCCATCGCCGATCGCACCCGCTACGTCGAGGAGGAGATCGAGGCCCTCCTGCGGCTCTCCGCCGCGGCGCGGTCCCTCGGACGTCGCGAGGAGGCGCGCACGCACGCCGATCGGGCTGCCGAGATCCGCCGGCAGGTCGGCCGCCGCCCGCCGCGGGCCCTCGAACACGGTCCGAGCAACGCGGGTATCACCGAGCACCGCATCACAGCACCCTGAAGACGATGCCCGCGCGCTGGAGCCGCTCGATGAGCGCCTCGCCCATCCCCATCGCCGTGGTCACCACGCCCATGTGCGGCGGCAGCCTGTCCCGGTCGAGCGCCAGGCACAGCGCCGACTCCGCCACCATCTTCGAGGTCTCCGCGTAGCCCGCTTCGCCGCCGCTCACCTGCGTCTCGATCGTCTTCGAGCGGGTGCTCGCCCGGAAGGTCACCGTGAACCATCCCTTCGCCCGAACCTCCTCGCTCGGACCCTCGCCCGGAGCGATGCGCCCCAGCAGCCACTCGCGAGTCGGCTTGAACTGCGCCATCGCCGCGACCCCGGCGATGCCCACGGCGCCGCCCAGCAGCACCGCCGTCGAGCGAACCTCCGCGAAGTGCCCATAGCGGAAGTCGGGGCCGTAGCGGTCGAGGCCCCGGGCGCTGCGAAGCACGATCCACGGATCGATGGTCGGCAGCGGGCACAGCCACGCCGAGCGCGCCTTGTCGAAGTGGAGCCCCGCCTTCGAGGCCCGCACCCTCCGTCCACCCGGCAGAGGTTCCTTCGAGGGACGCCCCGCGCTCATCGCAGAGCGAAGGTCGCTGAAGGCGTTGATGGCGCTGTGCCAGGTTCCGCCCGAGACCCCGCCCTTCGCTCGCACCATGCCCTCGATGGAGACGGGCTCCCCTTCGGGCAATTGCAGCACCGTGTAGAGCACACCGAGGTCGTGGGGAATGCTGTCGAAGCCGCAGCAGCTCACGATGCGCAACCCCTTCGCCTTTGCCGCCTCGTGGTAGCGCTCGATGGTCTCCTTCACGAAGGCAGGCTCGCCGGTGATGTCGACGTAGTCGGTCCCCTGCTCGACGCAGGCGCGCACCACCGGCATCCCGTGGCGGGCGTAGGGGCCCACCGTGGTGAGCAGCACGGCCGTCGAGGCCGCGAGGCGGTCGAGGCTCGGCGCGTCGCCCACGTCGGCCTGCACCACGCCCACCTTCGAGCACTCGGGGTTGATGGCCACCAGGGCGCGGTGGACCTCCTCCAGCTTCGCCACGCTGCGGCCGGCGATCGCCCACGGGAGCGACGCCCCGATGGAGCGGGCGAGGTACTCGGCGACGAGGCGACCGGTGAACCCGGTGGCCCCCAGAACGACGATCCGATAGGGGCGGTCTTGGGTGGGGTTTTCCATGGCGCGCGGACGGTAGCACCGCTCCCGAGGGGGTCCGCCGTCCCCCATCGCCAGATTGTTCATCGGGCCGCACTTGACGGAGGCGGAGCGGTGGTTCGGGTCTTATGGATCCCAAAACGAGCAGATTACCTACCGAGGAGCACTCCGATGCGTGTTGAGCGATTGACCACCAAGTCCCGCGAGGCGCTGGCCCAGGCGCAGTCCGAGGCCACCCGCCGTGGCAACCCCGAGCTCACCCCCGAGCACCTGCTGCTGGCGCTGTTGCAACAGGAAGACGGGGTCATCCCCGCGCTCGTCCAGAAGGCCGGGGCCAACCCCAGGGAGCTCGCGTCGGAGTTCGAGTCCGCCGTGGAGAAGTACCCGAGGGTCACCGGCGGCAGCGAGCCAGGGATGTCCCGTCGCCTCGGGGTGCTGCTCCAGAAGGCCGAGGACGAGAGCAAGGCCCTCAAGGACGAGTACGTCTCCGTCGAGCACCTGTTCCTGGCGGTGGTGAAGCATGACCGCGACGCGGCGGGCGTGCTGCGCCGCAGGGGCCTCGACGAGGCGAAGGTGATGGCCGCGCTCAAGGAGGTGCGCGGCAGCCAGCGGGTCACCTCGGCCGACCCGGAGGGCACCTTCCAGGCGCTGGAGAAGTACTGCAAGGACCTCACGAACCTCGCCCGCTCGGGCAAGCTCGACCCGGTCATCGGCCGCGACGAGGAGATCCGCCGGGTGATGCAGGTGCTCTCGCGCCGCACCAAGAACAACCCCGTGCTCATCGGCGAGCCGGGCGTCGGCAAGACCGCCATCGTCGAGGGCATCGCCCAGCGCATCGTGCGCGGCGACGTCCCGGAGTCGCTCAAGGACCGTCGGATCATCTCCCTCGACCTGGCCTCGCTGGTGGCGGGCGCGAAGTTTCGCGGGGAGTTCGAAGAGCGGCTGAAGGCCGTGCTGAAGGAGGTCGAGCAGGCGGCCAACGTGGTGCTCTTCATCGACGAGCTCCACACCCTGGTGGGCGCCGGCGCCTCCGAGGGGTCGATGGACGCGAGCAACATGCTCAAGCCCGCCCTCGCGCGCGGCGAGCTCCACTGCATCGGCGCCACCACCCTGGACGAGTATCGCAAGCGCATCGAGAAGGACGCGGCGCTGGAGCGGCGCTTCCAGCAGGTGTTCATCGGGCAGCCGACGGTGGAGGACACCGTGGCCATCCTCCGAGGGCTCAAGGAGCGCTACGAGGTGCACCACGGCATCCGCATCCGGGACGAGGCGCTGGTGGCCGCGGCGACGCTGTCCAACCGCTACATCACCGAGCGCTTCCTTCCCGACAAGGCCATCGACCTGGTGGACGAGGCCGCGTCGCGGCTGAAGATGGAGCTGGGGTCGATGCCCTTCGAGATCGACCAGGCGCAGCGCAAGCTGACGCAGCTGGAGATCGAGAAGCACGCGCTCACCCGGGAGACCGACAGCGCCAGCAAGGCACGGCTGACGGAGGTGGGCCGGGAGATCGCCGAGCGTCGCGAGACCATCGAGGGAATGAAGGCCCAGTGGCTGCGGGAGAAGGAGCTCATCGAGGGCGTGCGCGGCGTGAAGCAGCGCATCGAGACGGCGGGCGTCGACCTCGATCGGGCCACCCGCACCGGCAAGCTCGAAGACGCCGGGCGCATCAAGTACGAGGTGCTCCCCAAGCTGGAGAAGGAGCTCGCCAGCGCGCAGCAGGCGATCACCGCGGCGCAGGAGGGCGGCCGCGGATACCTGAAGGAGGAGGTCACCTCCGAGGACATCGCGGCGGTGGTGGCCAAGTGGACCGGCATCCCCCTGTCGAAGATGCTGGAGAGCGAGCAGCAGCGGCTGCTGAAGATGGAGGAGGTGCTGGGCGAGCGGGTGGTCGGCCAGAAGGACGCCATCGTGGCGGTGAGCAACGCCGTGCGCCGGGCGCGGGCGGGCCTCGGAGACGAGCGGCGGCCCATCGGGAGCTTCTTGTTCCTCGGGCCGACGGGCGTGGGGAAGACCGAGCTGGCCAAGGCGCTGGCGGGTTATCTCTTCGACGATGAGAAGTCGATGATCCGCATCGACATGAGCGAGTACATGGAGAAGCACGCCGTCTCGCGGCTCATCGGCGCTCCGCCCGGGTATGTCGGCTATGACGAGGGCGGACAGCTCACCGAGCCGGTGCGCCGAAGGCCCTACTCGGTGATCCTCTTCGACGAGATCGAGAAGGCCCACCCCGACGTCTGGAACGTCCTGCTCCAGGTGCTCGACGACGGGCGGCTCACCGACGGCCAGGGTCGCACGGTCGACTTCCGCAACACGGTGCTGATCATGACCAGCAACGTCGGCAGCGCCTTCCTGCTGGAGGATCGCAGCGAGGAGGAGGCCCGGCGGATGGTGATGGAGGAGCTGCGGCGCAGCTTCCGGCCGGAGTTCCTCAACCGGCTCGACGAGACGGTGGTCTTCCACCGGCTGGGCAGGGAAGACCTGCGGCAGATCGTGGACATCCAGCTCAAGGGCTTCGAGTCGCGCCTCTCGCGCCGCGACCTCAAGCTGAGCGTCGACGACGAGGCCAAGGACTGGCTGGGCGAGGTGGGATGGGACCCGGTCTACGGCGCCCGGCCGCTGAAGAGGGCCATCCAGCAGCACATCGAGAACCCGCTGGCGCAGAAGCTCCTGAAGGGCGACTTCGCCCCCGGGGAGACCATCAAGATCACCCGGGTGGGCGGAGAGCTGCGCTTCGCCCGCGAGCTCGCCAACTGAGGTAGAGGCCCGCGCACAGCGCCCCCCAGGAGAGAGCGCCGAGCCACGCTCCGGCGCGCTCCCCTGGGGGTGTGATCCAGACCCTCACCCGCTGCGGCCGGGCCGACGGGCCGAGCCTCACCGCGAGGCCCACCAGGTTGGCCTGACGCACCGTACCCGTTGGGCGACCATCGACGGTGGCGCTCCACCCTCGGGTCCATTGTTCAATGAACACGGCCCATCCCCCATCGGGGGCGTCACAGTCGACCACGCGCTCTCCGTCGCCCGTGGAGACCAATCGACAGGGCACCGCCCTCGCCCCGGTGCCCGCCGGAATGACCGTGTTTTGTGATCCCAGCAGCAGCACCCGCCCCCCGCGCACCACCTCCGGGTCGAGCAGGTGCTCGCGCGCGCCCTTCAAGCGACAACTCCACCGACTCTCTTGCCACATAGGATCGCGGCAGCGTGTCGAGCACCCGATGGAGCGTCGCGCCGGGGGCCACTTCGGAGAGGCGTTGCAGCCCGGCTGGGGGAGCGCCCGAGCGGGTGGGCATCAGCGCCGCGTCGACGGACAGCACCCGCAGCGCGTCGATGCGCCGCCGCTCGACCAGCGCGGTCGTCTCCAGCGGGACGCCCACGTCGTAGCCCGGGAGCTCGGCCACCCCGTAGAGCCCGTTGGTGTTCGCCCGCATCGTCTCCCGAAGGAAGCCCGTCGCCTCGCCGAAGGAGCGCCTCGAACGCTCCAGCGCGTCGCTTCGGTAGAGCCTCGGAGGATGGCCCCGAGGTCCCACCGAGCGCATTGCCGCCGCCATCGCGGGCTCGCGTCCGGCCACCGCCCAGTCGCCCCAGCGGGGGAAGCGCCGGACGTTCTCTCCCAGGTCGAGCGCCACCGCGGCCACCACCAGCGCGGCCGCCGCCGTCGGTCGTCGTCGGGCCAGCAGCGCCGCCGCGGCCAGCAGCGCCGCGCACGCCACCCCGAAGACGGCGCCCTGGGGGATCACCCGCGACAGGCCCACGGGCATCCACGCGCGAGCGCTCGCCCACAGCGCGAGGTAGACGCCCGCCGCGCAGGCCGTGGCGACGAGGGCCGCGCGTCGCTCTCGCAGCAGCCGGTCGACGCCGAGGCCCGCGAGGGCCGCGACCGCCACCGTGGTGAGCGCGAGGTACTTCTCGGGCGAGCGCATGTAGCGGAAGGGCAGCGCCACCACGCGCCAGACTCCATGCACGGGCGTGTGATGGCCGAGCGAGAGAGCGACGCCCAGCAGCGCCAGCGAGAGCAGGGCGACGCGGGGGCGAGAGCGACCGAGGCCGAGGGCGGCGAGGAGGACCACGGCGGACAAGAGGTACATCGATTCCAACAGCGGCGCCGGGTCGAGGAGGGCGTTGACCGCAGGGTCGATGCGCAGCGACCACGCGAGGCCCACTCCGCCGAACACCCCGAGGTCGAGGAGGCGCCACGGGGGCATGGACATCTGCTCGGCCACGAGCCGGCTGAGGGGCGTCGCGCGCTGGGAGCTGGCCGCGCCGGCGAGCATGGGAGCGAGGGTCGGGGCCGCGAGGAGGAGCGCTCCGGCGGAGGCGAGGGCCCACGCTCCGAGCGACCGGGGCCACTGCCGGGGAGGCGTCGAGGGGAGGGCCATCGCAACGCCGGCGAGGGCTCCGAAGAGGGCGATGAAGGGCTCTCCCACGAGCAGCGCCATCGCCAGCGGGACCATCGCCAGCAGGAGGGCCCGACGCCACGGGGCTCCGGGCGGAGCGGTCGAGAGGTCATGGGCGGCGACGGCGCACCACGGGATCCACGCGGAGCCATAGAGGATGACCCCGAGGCTCCAGGTGGACTGCGTGGGGCCGGAGAGCGACCACGCGAGGCCTGCGACGACGGCGCCGAGGGAGCGTGCGCCGAGGCGGGAGGCGAGCGCGGCGCAGCCGAGGGCGCCCAGCAGGAGGTGGAGCCAGGCGTCGAGGGATGCGCCCCAGGCGACGTCGGCGAAGGGGAGGGTGGTCGCGAGGTGGGGCGGGTAGAAGAGGCCGTAGAGGGGCTCCGAGGGGACGGAGAAGCCGAGGCCGACGAAGGGGTTCCAGCGGGGGAGGCGGCCCGAGAGGAGGGCGTCGCGGACGAGGGCGCGCGCGGGGATCACCCAGAGCCAGGTGTCGCGGAAGATCACCGAGCGGCCTGCGAACAGGGGCCAGTGGGCGAGCGCGAGGAGGGCGACCAGCGCCGGAAGGACGACGCGCCAGCGGGGCGGGGCAGTGGGCTCCACGGGGCGGACGATACCCGATGGGGGGCGGCGGATTTACCCGGTCAGGTAAGCTCGTCGTCGTCGACGCGGTGCGAGCCTGCCTTCGGGGTCTTCGAGGAGGCCTGCTCGACGATGGAGAGCGCCCGGTTGGCGCGCTCGGAGCGGTCTCTCAGCGCGGCGTCGGTGACCACCTCGTGCAGGGTGAGGGCGGGGAGGTACTCGAGGTCGAGGGTTCCGCGGGAGGGGAGCATGAAGACGCCGCAGAGCTCGGCGCTCTCCCTCACCCGGCGGATGAGCTCGATGGGCACGTGGCACTCGGCGTGGGTGATCATGTAGACGGTGACGCTCGAGCGCTCGCGCAGCCGCTCCATCTCCGAGGCGAGCTGCGAGAAGACGCGCGCGTAGTTGCGCCCGCGCTCTCCCTTGAAGGCCAGGATGCCCGCGACGTGGAGCGACCCGCTGCCGTGGAGGCCGGAGCGCCCGCGGCGCAGTCGCATGGGCTCGTAGAGGCGCAACCCGAGCAAGCACTTGCGGCGCTTGATGTTGCGCCATGAGTGCAAGCCAGCTGATCGATCGAGCGATCAACAGGTTGTGTCCGTCGCAGGTTGACCACCACATTTTAGAGATGTGACCTTTAGTCCGTGGATCTAAAAGTCGCGGTGGGGAAGTCTCGTGAAGTGCCACGGGCCAAGCCACCAAGTCTTCGAGAGGTCGTGGCTGACACGCTGAAGGCCCTGCGCAAGCGGGCTTCGATGAGTCAGGAGGAGCTCGCCGTGCTCGCGGGCTTGGACCGGACCTATGTCTCCAGCGTCGAGCGTCGACATCGCAACCTGACGCTCGACTCGCTTGAGCGTCTGTTGCACGGGCTTGGCGTGCGCGCGGATGACTTCCTCGAAGAGACAGTGAGACGAATTCGTGACGGTCAAGAAGACTGAAATATTTGAGATCCGGTATGTCGTCAACGAAGCCGCCGCTGCCAACATGCCGCGGGGAGGCACGCTCCCGGTCATCTCGATTCTCGACGCCGTCCATAAGACCCGTGATCTCATGCACAGGCTCGGGGAATTCGAGGTCGATGTGTTTGCGTTGCTTGGGATGAGGAATCTCAGTTCCTTTGTCGGCGAGGCGTTTGCGGCATCACTTATCAAAGTGACTGACGGGATGTTCCGGAAGAACCCTCACCAGGATGGATATCCCGATCTCCTCCTGATGGACCGATCCGGAGAATCGCTGTGGGATAGTCTCCGGGGACAGGCGGGGGACAAGAAACCATTCAGCCCGTTCGCGACCGGGGGCCTAGAGGTGAAGGCAACGTGCGGATCGGTACCCAGCCCCGAACAGTGCCGGAGGGCGCAGAAACAGCGGCCCGACCTCGGTGATCAGCGGATCGAACTGTTGAAGGGATACGACTGGAAAGCTCATCACCGCGATACCAACAATCTCCTCGGGATCGTCTGGGACTTCATCGACGAGGTACCCAGCATCGTGGCGGTCTTCTATTCGGATTCGCTCGATTACGGCGACTGGGGGAAGATCGTCACTCCCACTGAAGGAGGCGGTCGCACGACGTCGGTCTCGATCATGACGCGGCCCGGCATCAAGAAGATGTACGACGGCTGGGTCGTTGTGATCGATGATCGGCGGTACAGCGGGTTCTTCAATCACTACAACCAGGGCACTTCGATGCCAGCATCTCAGGCGACCAGCGGTGCCTTTCGAGGCAGGCGCTGACGCCCTCCCTCGCGCGGGGCTTTCACCGCCACCGTCGTGAGGTAGAGGGAGCAGAGGTGAGCGAAGATCTTCTGCAATCCGCGTGGGGGAATGCTCTCTCCGATGATCTCCCGGATCGTCTTGTCAGATAGCTTTTTCCCGTCGGCACGTCGCCATGTGAAGTCAAAGTCACTGACGGTGTGGAGTCGAAACGCTTCAAAGAGGGAGAGGACGCGATTCTCCCTGGGGTGTAACTTCTGATCGCTGCATGCGTAGGAGAGATTGCGTGTGAGGGCGCTGGCCGGCATGTCTCCACGCATTCGCTTGTAGGCGCTCGTAAAGCCCGCCATTAATCGCGGCTGGCCGTGCTGTTCCACAGAAGGCCGGGGCAGAAGTGCGCCGCAGCGAACGCAGTGTATAGGTGTGTCCGTGCGGGAGCGGTTGATGCCTAGGGAGTTGTGCTGTGAACCGTGGGTAGGATTGGCCTGAAATCGACAGGCAGGATTCACACACTGATTGTCGAAAGCACCCTTGCCCGGAGGAGTGTTCGAGACCCAGAAATACTTCCGTTCATCCAGCACGGGCACAACGTGGAATGGGATGGACGATAGGGCCGTCGTCGGGTCGCGCGCGTCCAGTGGACGCACTCCCTGGAGAGCTTCGTCGACGGTGATCCACGGCCTTTGGAAGAGGGAGGGAGACTGCGCATGCGTACGAGCCGGGAGCAGGGAATGCCCACGACAGACGGCATCGCGAACAGACTGTGAACGTCCGAAGACCGTGATGAGCCGCTGACGCCGCTGGGGCACGCCGTAGTCGGCGAACTCGACGACCTCCCAACGCCCCGCGTAATCCGGACCGAGTTCATCGCGGACGACGTCCAACATCCCGCGAATCGACCCATCCCGCGCCGTGATGAGCGTGTTCTCCATTTCGGGCACGTTCTCGAAAACCACGAGCTCTGGCTTGAGTGCGTTGATGATTTCGACCGCGTGCAGAACCAGTTGGTTCCTGGGGTCGAGCGTAGGCTTTACCCCCTTCCGGACGCCGTTGAGGAGCTTGCCTCGACCGTTCTTCGACATCCCCTGACATGGTGGTGTTGCGAACACGACATCCAATGCACTGCCTTGCAAGAGCTTCCGGGTCCGATCAATGATCTCTTGCTTCTTCTCGGCAATGTCACCGCTGACGACTTGCGCTTCAGGGAAATTCTCCGCCACGACCTGAGAGCGATCCTCCAAGAGCTCATTGGCGACGAGCAGTTGTATCCCGGCGGCGCGCATGGCGAGGTCACCGATTCCACCACCGGAAAAGAGGCTGATTCCTGTAGGCATGCCGTGCGTCATCTTTTGTGACTTATAGTCCATGTTCGGCCAGGGTCAATGGCGTCGGTCGGGTAACCGATCAGGTAAGCTCGTCGTCGTCGACGCGGTGCGAGCCTGCCTTCGGGGTCTTCGAGGAGGCCTGCTCGACGATGGAGAGCGCCCGGTTGGCGCGCTCGGAGCGGTCTCGCAGCGCGGCGTCGGTGACCACCTCGTGGAGGGTGAGGGCGGGGAGGTACTCGAGGTCGAGGGTTCCGCGGGAGGGGAGCATGAAGACGCCGCAGAGCTCGGCGCTCTCCCTCACCCGTCGGATGAGCTCGATGGGCACGTGGCACTCGGCGTGGGTGATCATGTAGACGGTGACGCTCGAGCGCTCGCGGAGGCGCTCCATCTCCGAGGCGAGCTGCGAGAAGACCCGCGCGTAGTTGCGCCCGCGCTCTCCCTTGAAGGCCAGGATGCCCGCGACGTGGAGCGACCCGCTGCCGTGGAGGCCCGAGCGCCCGCGGCGCAGGCGCATGGGCTCGTAGAGGCGCGAGTCGAAGAAGCGCACCGTGGCCTCGAAGCCGAGGAGGCTCATGCGCTTGGCGAGGGCGATGGCGAGGCCCCGGGCGAAGACCGCGCGGGCGCCGCGCATCGAGGCGCTGGCGTCGACGAGGATCTGGTAGCTGCGCGGGGGCGGACGGTCCTGCGCCTCGTGGGCGTAGTAGAGCATCTGGTTGTCGAGGAAGCGCTGCTCGAAGAGCTCGTCGTCGTAGGCGAGCTCGCTGAGGAAGAGCGAGTCGAGCGAGCCCGAGGAGACGATGCCGGAGTAGCCGTCGACGGCGAAGACCTGCTGGCCGCCGCCTCGCTTGGTCTCGAGGACGCTCGGCAGGATGTCGAGGGAGAAGTTGACGACGTCGTTGGCCTCGGGGCTGTTGAAGACCGCGAGGAGGTCGACGAGCTCGGTCTCGGGCATGGAGCCCTCCTGGCCCATGAGCCCGAGGAGCTCGACGGTGTCGAGGTCGATCTGCTCGATGCCGAGCAGCAGGTGCAGCCGGTGCTGGAGCACGTGTCGCAGGAAGGCGAGCTCGCCGCGGCGGTCGACGGCGGCCCAGGCCTGCGGGAGGTTGAGCATCGCGCGGGTGAGCGACTCGGCGTTGACGGGGATGGGCTCGAAGAGGTTGTTGCTGCTGCGCCAGCGGTCGACGACGGGGCCGAGCGCGCGGGTGAGCAGGGTGCTGAGCACGCCGTCGTCGAGGCGGGTCTTCTTGAGCCCGGCGGCGATGTCGGTGCCGCTGACCTCGGTGAGCAGCGCCGCGTAGTCGCGCAGCATGGCGGCGACCTCGGCGGGGTTGATCCCCTCGGGGAGGCGGGGTGTCTCCCTGGGGGGCGCGAGCTCGGCGCGCTCGCCGAGGAGGGCGGCGCCGAGGTCGAGCACGACGAAGAGCGGGACGTTGATGCCCAGCGAGAGGAGCGAGTTGTACCAGGCGAGGGCGCGCATCCCGAGGGCGGACTCGTCGGCGCCGGCGCACGAGAGCGCGAGCCCGCCGAGGGCTCGAATCTCCGCCTGGGTCATGTTGGCGAGGGACATGGGAGGTGCCGCGGAGGGTACGCGCGATCGCTCGCGGGCGCTGCTACCAGCTCAGGACGCTCTGCACGACCTGGGGGTTGCCGTTGCCCGGGATGGCCGTGGGCTCGATGGGGTTGAGCACCACCGCGAGGGTGGCCCCGACGGCGATGGCGCCGCCGACGGCGGCCCAGAAGTACCAGCGGGTGAAGAGGCTGCGGGAGCGCGGGTCGAGGGTGACGCGCACGGTCTCCTCGGAGAGCACGTTGATGCGCACGCTCTCGCTGCGGGGCTGGTAGCCCTCGGCGGAGAAGGTGAGCTGGTGGGCGCCGGGGCGGACGCGCTGGTCGAAGGTTCCGCGGCCGACGGGTGCGCCGTCGAGGGTGATCTCGGCGTTGGCGGGGAGCACGTTGACGACGAGTCGCGCGTTGAGCTCGACCGGGTGGAGCGTGCCCTGGAAGAGCCTCCGCTCGTGGGCGTGGACGTTGATGGTCTGTCGGAGCGGCTCGTGCTGGGCGAGGGTGACGGAGATCTCGTGGGGCCCGGGGAGCACCTCGACGCCTCGGGGGAGGGGAGAGGTCCCGAGGACGCGGCCGTCGAGGGTGATCTCTGCGCCGGAGGGCTCGACCTCGAAGGAGAGCACGGCGCGGGTGGTCTCGATCTCGCGGATGACCCCTTCGACGTCCTCGCGCTGCGTCGCGGTGAGCCGCGGGTTCTCTTCGATGTAGCGGCGGAAGGTGGCGATGGCGCTGGAGAGCTGCCCGTCGGAGCGGTAGGCCTGCGCGAGGTTGAAGAGGATGACCGGCGACGCATAGAGCCGGTGCGCCGTCTGGAACTCCGCGATGGCCTCGGTGAAGCGCCCAGCCTGGTAGTGCCCGACGCCGGTCTGGAAGTGGGTGCGCGCCTCGGCCTGCTGGAAGGCCGCTGTGGGGTTGGCCGGCTCCGTCGCGGGCTCGTCCTGCGGCTGCGGCACGCGCCGGGGCTGCGCAGACGAAAGGGGCGCTGCGAGGAGGAGCGCGAGCGCGAGGGCGTCTCGTCGGATGGGTCCCATGGTGCGCGGATGCTATCGCAGGGCGGCGACAGAAGGGGATGGAGAGAGCGGTGGCGGTGGCGAGGGAGCGACCGACCACGTCAGCCCAGCGCGGCCTCGCCCGGAGGGGAGCGACCGACCACGTCAGCCCGATGCGGGCTCGTGTGCCGAACGGAGCACCCCCAGAGGGGTCTCGGGTCAGAACTCGGTGATGATCGCGCCGGTGTGGGCCGACGGGGGAGCCTGCACCCGCGGACGGGCGACGGGCCGACGCTGCGTGGGGTCGCTGTAGACGTTGGTGAAGGGATCGGCGGCGCGCGGCGCGGCGGTACGCGCGACGGGCGTCGGTGCGGCGGTACGCGCGACGGGCGTCGGTGCGGTGCGAGGCCGCGCCGGGGCGGCGGGCGTGTCGAAGGGATCGACCAGCGGGCTCGGACGGGCCGCAGGGGTCGGTCGCGCAGCCGCGGCCACCCGGGTGGGCGCCGCAGGCGCAGCAGCGCGGGCGCAGTGGCGACAACGCGGGGGCGGACGACCGCAGCGGGTCGAACGGGCGCAGCGACCGCGACGGGTGCAGGAGCGGGAGCAGCGACCGCGACGGGGGCAGGAGCGGGAGCGGGAGCAGGAACAGCGACGGGGGCAGGAGCGGGAGCGGGAGCAGGAACAGCGACCACGACGGGGGCAGCGACCGCGACGGGTGCAGGAGCAGGAGCGGGAGCAGCGACCGCGACGGGGCAACGGCCGCGACGGGTGCGGGAGCGGGAGCGGGAGCAGGCACCACGACCGCGACAGGAGCAGGAGCAGGCGCCGCGACCGCGACAGGAGCAGGAGCAGGAGCCGCGACCGCGACGGGTGCAGCGACGGGCGGTGTCGACTCGGGCACGTGGATCACCGGCATGGGCTCGCTCACGGCCATCGGCGCTCGGGGCGTCGGGGTGGAGCGCAGGCGCTGGGTGACCACCACGCCGAGGGCGGCCGCGAGCATCAGCGAGCCAGCGGCGGCGAGCCAGCGGAGGGGGCGCGCGGGCGGAGGCGGGGCGGGGCGGGCGATCTCGGCGGCGACGAAGGTGTCGGGCGATCGCGCCGCGAAGCCGGCCAGCGGGTTGTTGCTGAAGGGAGACGGGGCGCCCGGGCGGAGCGAGTGGACGCCCTGCGGATCGAAGGGCGGCACGCTATCGGGGCCCTGGTACGGAACCGGTCCGAAGAGGTCGTTCGGCGGCGGCTGCGGCGACGAGTGCATCGGGGACGAGTGCATCGGGGACGACGCCATCGCGAAGGGCATCGGCGCGGCGGCCCTCGGCGGGGCGAGGGTGGCCGGCCGGGCGAGCTGCGCGGTCGGCGGGTCGACCTCGTCCGCGAGCATCGAGGGGTGCGCCATGTGCGGCGGGACCGCGCCGGTACCCATCACCGTCGAGGTGCGGGAGCGGGGGTTGACCGGCGGGCGCGCGGGCCCGGGGTTGGGCGGCGGCCGCGAGGGCTGCGCGTTGCGCGGCGGCGGCGGCGGGGTCGTGGCGGGTCGCGCCATCGACATCGACATCGGAGGCGCGGAGAGCGGGAGCTGCGACGGGCGCGAGGGCGCTCGGGCGACGGGCTCCTCGTCGTACCCGGGGAGCGGCACCGCGCGGGTGGCCTCGTCCTCCGGCGGGGCGGAGGTCGCCGTGACCGTGGGCATGTCCATCTGCGTGGGCTCTTCGTCGACGGCCACGTCGTCGTCGTAGGAGCGGGCCGGGGGCTGCTGCTGCTTGCTGTAGCGGTTGAGCGCGGGCGCCACGGGCTGCGCCGCGAGGGTGGGAGCGCGCTTCGCGGGGGGCGTACCCCCGGGGCCGACGGCGAGGGTGACCACCTCCTGGGAGGGCGCGGCGGGGCGGGCGAGGTCGAACTCCGGGCTGATGGCCGGGACCAGCGAGGCCACGCGCTGCGCGACGAGCTTCGTCGGCGGGCCCGAGCGCATCGCCTCGAGCATGCCCTCGAGGGCCGCGGCGATCTCCTCGGCGGTGCCGATGCGGGCGGCGGGGTCGCGCTGGAGGATGCGGGCGATGAGGTCGTCGAGCCCGGGCGCCTCTCGGCGGTTGAGCAGGGGGATGGGGTCGTGGAGGATGGCGTGAAGCGTGGCCGCGTCGTTGTCGCGGGTGAAGAGCTTCTCTCCCGCGAGGGTCTCCCAGAGCACCACGCCCAGCGACCAGAGGTCGGAGCGCGCGTCGATGGGGAGCGAGCGGATCTGCTCCGGGGACATGTACGAGATCTTGCCCTTGACCTGGCCGGTGCTGGTGAGGCCGACGTGCGCGGCGCTCTTGGCGATGCCGAAGTCGAGGAGCTTCACCCCGCCGTCGCGGGTGATGAACACGTTGTGGGGGGAGATGTCGCGGTGGATGAGGCGCAGCGCCCTGCCGTCGCTGGAGCGAGCCCGGTGCGCGTAGCCGAGGCCCCGCGCGGCGCCCGCCAGGATGGCCATGCTCACGGCGGTGCCCAGGCTCTGCCGGCGCGTCACGCACTGTTGCAGCAGCCGCAGCAGGTCGGCGCCCTCCAGGCGCTCCATGACCAACACCGGCAGGCCCTCGTGCTCGCCCACCTCCAGCACCTGAACGATGTTGGGGTGCCGGAGCTGCGAGGCGATGCGCGCCTCGTGGGCGAACATCTTGAGGAAGCCGTCGTTCTGGGCGAGGTGCGTGAGCACCCGCTTGAGCACCACGAGCTTGATGCTGCCGTCGTCGGCGTTCTGACGAGCGAGCAGCACCTCGGCCATTCCGCCGCAGGCGAGCTGTCGGACGATCTCGTAGCGTGCCTCGGGCATTCCTGTCGATCTCCGCGCGGACGGTATCGCTTCGAGGGTGGCGCGACAAGCAACCACACCACCGCCGTCAGCATCTCTGAACCCCCTGGCAGGGGAAAGCCTTTGGGGGTTACCGTGCGCGGCGTGATGGGACCGCGCGCCGCGCTGCTGGGCTTCGGGTTGGCTCTCTTGACGCTCGCCCCGGGGGGCTGCGTGCTCTCCCGCCGTGAGGTGATGCTGGTGCTCTCCACCGACGCGAGCTGCACCATCTTCGACCGGGTGCAGATTCGCATCTCCCGCGGGTCGGAGCCGGTGCCCACCTTCGACCAGACCTTCCTCCGATCGGACTGCAACGCGGTGGGCATCGCGCCTCCGCCGCCGATCCCTCTCTCGGAGATGACGGAGTTCAGGCTGGGCATCGTCGACAGCCGCCGCACCGACGACCACGTCCGCATCGAGGTGACGGCGCGCACCTCCGAGGGCCTGGTGTTCGCCACCGCCGCGGAGACCTCCTTCGTCGACGGCAAGGTCTACGCGGTGCCGGTGGCCCTGAGCCTGGCCTGCGCCGGAGCCTCCCTCGCCTGCCCCGCGGAGTACGTCTGCCGCCCCCGACCCGGCACCGGCGAGGCCGCCTGCGGCAGCATCTACCGCGAGCCGGGCACCCTCGGCACCTTCCCCGCCGCGCAGGCCGCGCACATCACCGTCGACGAGTGAAGGGGAAGCGCCGGATGTCCGTCCCCCGACTCGCCCTCGCGCTCTCCCTCACGGCGGCCTTGGGCTGCAGCGCCCACGTCCCGCTGCCGCTGGCGCCGCCTCCCGCCGCGCCGCTCGCCGAGCGCGTCCACTACTACAACCAGTACCGCCCGCGGGCGACCTCCGGCATGGCCCAGGTCACCTTCGGCACCTTCGGCGGATACTCCGCCCTGCAGACCTCCGTCGACCACGTCGTGCTCGCCAACGGCACCGTCGTCTCCGACCCCGAAGACCTCCTCCAGATGGTCGGGCCCGACGCTCCCCTGGCCGGCTCCGTGCGCCGCGCCACCAACGCCCAGGCCGTCGCGAGCGGCCTCACCTGGGGCGGCGTCGCCGCCTCGGTGGTGGGCAGCATCATCATGCTCACCTCCATCGGCTCGGACCCCTACGACGGCTTCGGCACGCCCTTCTGGGCGGGCTTCGGCATCGCGCTCGGCGGCTCCATCGCCACCGGCGTGGGGCGCTGGGGCCTCGGGCCGTCGGCCGCCGCCGCCCGAGAGGCCGTCTACGTCGGACTCGACGGCGCCATCCGGGCGCACATGAGCCTCTGCGGTCCGGGCGACGCCCTGCGCGACTGCAACGCCTCCGCGCCCGTGGCCACTCCGCCGCCGTCGCCGCCGCCCGTCGCTCCGTCGCAGGACTCCCCGTGGGCCTCGCCCCCGCCGCTCCCGCCGCCGCCGCTCGCGCCGACCGTGTCCATCCACGCCCGCTGAGCGGCCCAGGCCGCCGGGGGCGCCGCGGCCCGTCGGCGGGACAGGCAACGTCCCTCCGACGTTGCGGGGCCCGGTCGCCGGGTGTCAGGATGATCGCTGGTTTCCCGGAGAACCACGTTGTCCCTGCTGGATGTTGTCGGCACACGGGGGCACCTCGACGAGCGGCTGCGCCGCGCGATGCGAGGTCCCCACAACGCGAGCGCGGTCGCGCCCAGCACGGTCACCTGGGAGTCCTTCCTCACGCAGTGGTCGCTGGCGCTCTGCGACGGGGCGATGGCCTCCCGGGAGGTCGAGCGGCTCACCCTCTCGGCGGCGACCAGGGCGGTGCTCCCCCGCTACGACGCCGCGCTCACCGAGCGCGCCGAGACCGTCGACGGCTTCGCCCACACCCTGGACTCCCTCAGGCGCCACGAGGTCGGCCCGGAGGTCATCGAGCAGGCCCGGGCCTTCACCGAGGACGGCGACGAGGGCACCCGCACCCGGCTCCGCGCCCTCGCCGAGGTCATGGCCTGGCAGGACCGCGAGCTCGCCTCGGCCGGACTCCACCCGGGCGCCACGCTCTGCACCCTGCTCTCCCTCGCTGTCGACCGCGCCCGAGAGCAGGGCCGTAGCCCATCGTCCTTCGGCCTCCCGGAGCTGGTGCGCTGGTGGAACGTCCTGGACGTCGATCCGTCGAAGGTGAGCCTCGCGGTCGCGCTCGCCCGCTGGCTCGGAGCGCACGGCGGGGGCTTCGAGATGCAGGTCGTCTGCGAGCCGAGGCGCATGCAGATGCCGCCTCCGCTCGACCGGGCGCTCCGCACCCTCGAAGCCCAGGAGCAGGGGCTCGAGCTCCGCTATGGCCTCCGCGACCCTGGCGCCGGTGCGCCCGATGAGCCGCTGCAACGGTGGCTCGCGGCGCTGACCGACCCGTCGGCCTCGGTCGATCGCTCGCCGGTGGTGGGGGGGGCGGTCACGCTGGCCGAGGCGCAGGGCCCCGACGACGAGGCGCGCTGGGTCGCGTCGCGCGTCGCCCGCTGGATCGACGAGGGCCTCGGCTCCCACGAGATCGCGGTGGTCTTCGCGGGGGACGACCCGGAGACCCGGCGCTGCGTGGGGCAGGCGCTCGACGAGGCGCGCATCCCGTGGAGCGCGTCGCGGCCGGAGGGGCTGCTGTCGTCGCCGGTGGCGAGGGCGCTGCTGGCGCTGCCCAAGATGGTCGCCCGGGGGGCCGAGCGCGAGGAGGTGCTGCGGGCGCTGGCGGTGCTTCAGGGCAACGCGCCGAGGGCGGGCGAGCCGGCGCCGTGGAGGGTGTCGCAGGCGCTGCGGGTGCTCGGGGTGGAGAGCCTCTTCGACACCGAGCTGGGGGCGCGCTTCAAGCACGGTCGGAGGCACCACCCGGCGGTGGTGACCGGCGCGGTGGTGGCCTCCATCGACGCGCTGTCGAGGGACCTCTGGGCGCTGGCGCAGGATGGTTCGGTGGCCGAGCAGTCCGATCGGCTGGCGCGCTGGATCGACCGGGCGGGCGGCGACGGGCGGCTGGTGGAGGAGTCCCGCGCGGTGATGGCCACGGCGGACATCGACCCCGGGCGCGCAGGCCATCCTCCGGGCGCTGGCGCGCGACGAGGCGGGCGTGGCGGGCGCGGCGGCGCTGCTGGCGGAGCTGCCCTCCATCGCTCGCGCGGCGGGTCGCGAGGGGCCGATGAGCGCCGGGGAGTTCGGGGAGATGCTGCTCGACCTGGCGCGCTCCCGCACGCTGCCGACGGTGACCCCGGGGGCGGGCGGCGGGGTGCAGCTCCTCGACGCCCGAGACGCGGTGGGGCGCAGCTTCGCGGCGGTGGCGCTGCCGGGGCTGCACGAGGGGGCGGCGGCGGTGCGGGGCGACGCGCCGCTGTGGGGGGAGAGCGAGCGGCGCGCGGTCTCCAAGGCGAAGAAGCTGCCGCTGTCGAGAGGGGGAGGGAGGGAGGAGTCGTCGAGGCTGCTGCTGGCGGCGCTGGCGACGGCGACGAGGGCGGTGGCGGCGAGCGCGGCGAGGCACGACTCGGGAGGGAGGGCGAGGGCGACGGCGGCCTTCTTCGGCGACCTTCAGCGGGCCTCCGGGGTGGTGGTGGAGCACATCGGGAGCGATCCGCTGGCGAGGTCGAGGAGGGTTCCGGCGCGAGGGGCGGAGCGGGTGCTGCGAGGCCTCGCGGCGCAGCGGGCGACGGGCGACGAGGGGGCGGGGGCGGGCATCGCGGCGGCGCTGCGCTCGGTGGGAGAGCGGTCGGCGATCGAGGAGCGGAGGGAGGCCTTCTTCGCCAGGGTCGACGGTCCGGGCGACGCGTACAACGGCCGGGTCGACCACGACCTGCCCTTGAGGAAGCACCTGGAGCTCGATCGCTGGGCCGACGCCCGCGACCCGCTCGACACGACCACGTTGGAGCGCGCGGCGAGGTGCGGCTACAAGGCCTTCGCGCTGAAGGTGCTGCGCATCGACGAGCGCCCGGAGATGCGGGAGACCCTCGACGAGAAGGAGCGCGGCCACCTGCTGCACGCGCTGCTGGAGGCGGGGCAGGACGCGCTGAAGGAGGCCGACGCGGGCGACCCGGTGGGGCGCTGGAGCGCGGTGCAGGAGAGCCTCGACGAGGCGGGAGCGCGCTTCTCCCTGGAGGCGGGGCAGGTGGACGCGGCGCTGCTGGAGGCCGACCTGAGGGCGATACGCCGGCAGGTGGAGCTGTGGCTGGGGCGTCGGCTGAGCGCCCCGGAGGGCTGGACGATGCTGGCCTCGGAGGTGGGCTTCGGGCCGAAGCACCGGTGGCCCGCGGTGGAGATCGCGATGCCGGAGGGCCCTCCGGTGGCGATCCGGGGGCGCATCGACGGGGTCGAGCGGATGGGCGGCGTGCTGCGCGCGGTGGAGTTCAAGAGCGGGCGCGGCGACGGGTATCGACGGCGCTTGCAGCAGGGGGCGCTGGAGACGCAGTTCCAGCTGGTGGTGTACGCGGCGGCGCTGGAGCGAGCGCGGGCCGCGGGCCTCGTGGGCGACGCCGACACCGCGAGCGTGGACGGCACCTACGTGGGCTTCCGCGACCTGAGCGAGCACGGGCTGCGCGACGCGCTGTCGAAGCCGCGAAGGCAGTCGGAGACGGCGTGGGACATCGACGCGCTGATCACCCAGGGCGCGGCGGGCGAGGGGCGGCTGGGCGACGCGGTGCGCGCGGTGGTGGCGCCGCTGCGCGCGGGGCGGTTCGAGCCGAGGCCGAGGGACTGCCAGTTCTGCCAGTACCGGTCGCTGTGCCGGGTCGAGGCGCACGACGAGCCGCCCGACGAGGAGGGCGGAGCGCCGCCGGGCGGGGCGAAGGAGGGGTGAGCTGCCCTGCGGGGCCCCGTACGTTGCCCGTCGTCCCGTCGCGGGTGCATCGTCGCTCCCCCCATCGATGAACTCCCTCGACCTCACCCGCCTCTGCCGCGAGCTCGACGCCACCCACGACGCTGGCCGCCTTGCCCGCGCGCTCGACCTCGGCCGCGAGGCCGCCTCGCGCCCCTCGGCGGGCGCCCTGCTCGACGGGCTCTCCGCAGGGGACGCTTACCAGCGCCGGCTGGGGCTCATCGCGGAGTACACCCTCCGTGACGGGCCTAGGGTGCTGCGCGCCCTCGAAGACCCGTCGCGGCGGGTGCGCTCGCTGGCCTTCACGCTGGTCCCGCTCTGCTGCGACGATCCGCAGGCCCTGGAGGCGCTGCAGGTCGCCTTCTCGCTGCGCCGCGACCGCACCCTCGCGGCGCTGCTCCGCGCCCACGACCGCCGCCCGGTCATCGATCGGCACCTCGACTGGCTCGCGCCCCGCAAGGACGTCCACGACTTCGCCGACCTCGTCCCGCTCGGCACCCCGGCCGCGATCCGCAAGCACCTCGCGCAGGCCCTCGATCGCCCCAGCGCCCTCTTCTGGAAGCGCCTCGCCCGCTACGCCCCGGACGCCCTCGGCGAGCTCTTCGCCCAGCGCCTCCGGGCCGTCTCCGGCGAGCTCGACGCCGTGCACCGCCAGCTCCTCGACCGCCACCTCCTCCGCATCGCCGACGCCGCGCCCGACACGGCCATGACCCTCGTCGAGCTCCTTCACTCCCGCGGCATCCACAGCCCGCCCGCCGTGTGGAAGCGCCTCGCCGTCCGTCGCCCCACGGTCACCCTCTCGGTGATGCAGCGCTGCGACGTGACCATCGACGACGGGCTCTTCTCTCGCGACCCGGGAGCCCTCTCCCCGGCCGCCCTTTCCACCCTGGTGCGCCTCGCGCCTCGCGCCCTCGGCGAGCCCGACAGGCTCTTCGAGCGCCTCGACCCCGACGGGCGTCGCGCGGTGGTCGCCGCCTGGGTCGAGCGCCTCTCCGGGCACCGCCGGTGGATGCTCGACGAGGGGCTCCTCTACTGGGGTCGAGCGCTCCTCGGGCACATCGAAGACCGCAACCACCGCGACTTCTCCTACGACCGCTGGAGCGAGGGGGCGCGGGACCGCGACGGGGTGATCCCCATCGAGGAGGTCGCGAAGCTCCCCGCCGAGTACCGGGAGCGCGAGGGGAGGCGGCACCTGTTCGGGGTGGTGGCCCTCGGGACGAAGCCCGCCGTGAGGCTGCGGTACGCGCGCTTCCTCCCCTGGGAAGAGGCCGAGAGCGCGCTTCGGCTGTTCATCGGGCACCCGGAGGGGGAGATGCGAGGGGCGGCGCTCACCACCCTCTTCGCCGTCGCGGGGATGCGGCCCGACGAGCCCTCGCTGGCCGACCGCTGCCTCGCGCTGGTCGTCGCCCGCAAGAACGAGCAGGACCCCGTGCGAGGCGCCATGGCCCTCGCCCTCCTCGCGTGGCCCAAGGGCCTCTGGCGCGCGGAGCACCTCGAGCCCATCGGGCAGATGGTGCGCGACGCTCTCGACGCGTCGGACTGCTCCCTCGGCACCGCGGCCTCGCTGGAGGCGCTGGTGGTGCGGCGCTTCCGGCTCGATCCCTCGTGGGCGGCGCGCTGGCTCTTCACGCTGGTGAAGGAGCGAGGGCGCATCCACGACCCGCTCTTCGCGCGGCACCTCTCCGACGACGATCTCGCCGTCGCCGCTCCGTCGCTGATGGAGGTCGCCCGGCAGTGGGCCGACCGCGAGCGGGGAGCGCCCCTCCTCCAACTCGCCCGCGGCGTCGGCAAGCGGATGGGGATGGTTCCGGGCCTCGGGGAACTGGTGGCGGAGAGCCTCGCCGCGTCGACCTGGGAGTGGCACGCGCTCGACGCCGCGCAGGTGCTGCGGGCCTTCGATCGTCCTCGGATGGAGGCGCTGCTCGGGGCCACCACGCGGCGCTGGTACGACCTCGGGTGGGTGGGCTCGATCACCGCGCTGGCGCAGGCGTGGGAGGAAGAGCCCCTGCCCGAGGAGCTCGGCGCCGCGGTGGAGCGGGTGGCGCGAGGCAACTGGCTGGTGGGGCACATCCACCAGGCGCTGATCGCCCTGCGCGCTCGGGACGTGCGGCGCTTCGACCGGGTGGTCGAGGCCATGGTGAAGACCGACGAGAGCCTCGTGTGCCTCCCGGAGGTGCAGCGCCACCTCCACGCCCGCCGCCAGGACCTCCTCGACCCCTTCCTCGGTCACCGGGTCATCACAGGGCGCTTCGCCACCGGCAAGACCCGCTGGATCCTCCCCTTCGACCGCGGCTTCCATCGCTGGAACCCCGCCCAGAGCGCCCGCTTCCACGAGACCCTCTCCGGCCTCGTCGCCGACCAGGACCGCGACACCCCGACGGTGTTTCGCGCGCTGGCGATCCTCCCGAGGCTCGAGTACGCGCCGGCCGACGCGCTCTGCGCCCTCGCCGACGACCCCCGCCCCGCGGTGCGAGAGAAGGCCCTCCGGGTGATGGCCCGCTGCGACGCGGGGCAGGGCGTTCCGACCCTTCTCCAGTGCCTCGACGACGCGAGGGCCCGCATCGCCATCTACGGCCTGCGGAGGGCGCTCAAGGACATTCCCCCGGCGAGGGTGGTGGCGCTGCTGTCGGCGGTCCCGCTGCGCAAGGTGACCGTCGCCAAGGAGGTGCTGCGCATCCTCGGTGAGCTTCGCCACGACGCGGCCTACGCGCTGCTGCTGGAGGTCGACGGGCGCACCATCCACCGCGACGTGCGCATCGCCCTGCTGCGCGCTCTCTGGGATCACCTGGAGCGCGAGCCCACCTGGGCGGTGTTCGCCCGCGCGGTGGCGGCCGACGACTGGGTGATGGCCTCTCGGCTGGGGGACATCCCCGCCGATCGGCTCACGGCGAGCTCCGACCGGCGGCTCTCGGCGCTGCTGGCGAAGGTGCTCGACCGACCGGAGCCCGAGGCCCGCATCGACCTGCTCCAGCGGGCGTCGGCGCTGGCGGTGCGAGACCCCGACCGCCTCTTCCTGCGGGCCTGCGGCGAGCGCCTCGGGTCTCCCTACGACGACGAGGTGAGGGCGGCCATGGCGGCGCTGATGAGCCGCGCCGACGAGGGCGACATGGCGGCGCTGGGCCCGATGGTGGCCGCGGTGCGCGAGGACGTGCGCGCGCTCACCGTGGGCCTCGACGCGCTGCTCTCCTCCCCCTGCGCAGCCGCGCCGTGTGGACCCAGGCGGGCGCCGCGGCGGAGCGGGCGCTGGAGGGCGACCGGCGGCTGACGGCGCTGCGGGTGCGGTGCGCGAGCGCGTGGAGGACCCCCGCGGACTGGGGCGAGTGGGTGCTCTCGCTGGTGGAGGAGGGGGCGACGGACACGGACACGCTGCGGGCCATCGAGGCCGGCGTGGCGGCGCTGCCGGTGACGGCGCTGAGGGGCGTGGTCGAGCGGTGGAGCGCGAGCCGGGCGCCCGCGCTGCGGCGCGCGGCGGTGTGGGCCCTGGAGCGCGACGCGGGCCCGAAGCGGGGCTGGACGCCGGAGCGGCTGGCGGCGCTGCGGGCGCTCCAGGCCGATGGGGCGGCGGAGGTGGCGGGCGCCGCGAGGGCCGTGTTTCCTCCGAGGGAGATGAGCGCTCCGGGGACCGGCTGACGGCGCGCAGTGCCGGGATGATGTCCTCCGACGGGGGCCGTGGTATCGGGCGCATGGGCCGGGCGGTGGTGCCCGGCAGCGAGAGGAAGACGATGGCGACGAGTCGGGGCTTCGGACAGTGGTTGTGCGTGCTGGCGTTCACCGTGGGCGCCTGTTCGGCGCGCGGGGGCAGCGGCAACCCCCTCGGCTTCGGCGACGCCTCCACGACCAGCGATCAGCCGGTCGCGACCGGCGACGAGGGCACCGTGCTCCCGGGCGAGGACGTCCCCCCGGTGGGCGAGGACGTTCCCCCGGTGGGCGAGGACGTCCCCCGGTGGGCGAGGACGTCCCCCGGTGGGCGAGGATGTTCCCCCGGTCACCCCCGACACGGGTCCGTCTTGCGGCTCGCTCAGCGCGGCGTGCTGTGAGGGCCTGGTGCCCTGCGCGACGGGCCTCGTCTGCTTCGACGGCGTCTGCCTCAACGCGCCCACCTGCGGAGCGATCCAGTCGCCGTGCACCACCGCCTCGCAGTGCTGCGAAGGGGCCTCGTGCCGCCCCACCCCGACCACGTCGCTCTGCTGCCGCGAGGCCGGCGGCTCGTGCACCGACGCCGCCCAGTGCTGCGGCCTGATGGCCTGCACCGGCGGCCGATGCGCCTGCCAGTCCGCCGGGCTGACCTGCGCCGCCAACGCGGACTGCTGCTCGGGCACCTCCTGCATCGGCGGCGTCTGCGTGGTCCCCTGCCGCACCACGGGCCAGAGCTGCGCTGACGGCTCGACCTGCTGCGGCGGCCTGGCGTGCACCTCCGGCGTCTGCGCGCCGCTCCCGACCTGCGCCTCGGAGGGCAGCTCCTGCGGCGGCTCCGTGAGCTGCTGCTCGGGCCTCACCTGCCAGACCGGGGTGTGCCTCCCGCCGCCCGTCTGCCGCTCGTCCGGCCAGACCTGCGGCACCGGCTCGGAGTGCTGCTCGGGCCTCACCTGCAACAGCGGCTACTGCGGCAACCCCTGCCGCTCCTCGGGCACGACGTGCTCCGCCACGTATCCCTGCTGCTCGGGCCTGATGTGCAGCAGCGGCTACTGCACCACCGCGTGTCGCTCCTCGGGCACGACGTGCTCCAGCTCGTCGCCGTGCTGCTCGGGCCTGATGTGCAGCAGCGGCTACTGCACCACCGCGTGCCGCTCGTCGGGCACGTCTTGTTCGTCGTCGTCGCCCTGCTGCTCGGGTCTGATGTGCAGCAGCGGCTACTGCACCACCGCGTGCCGCTCGTCGGGCACGTCTTGTTCGTCGTCGTCGCCCTGCTGCTCGGGTCTCACCTGCAGCAGCGGGTACTGCACCTCCTCGACGTGCCGCACCTCGGGCACGTCGTGCTCCAGCTCGTATCCCTGCTGCTCGGGCCTCACCTGCAGCGGCGGGTACTGCACCAGCTCGACGTGCCGCACCTCGGGCACGTCGTGCTCCAGCTCGTACCCGTGCTGCTCGGGCCTCACCTGCAGCGGCGGGTACTGCACCAGCTCGTGCCGAGGCACGGGCACCTCGTGCACCTACAGCTCCGACTGCTGCTCCAGCCGGTGCTCGGGCTCGACCTGCCGATCGAGCTCCTGCCGCTCCGCCGGTTACACCTGCACGTATACCTCCGACTGCTGCTCGGGCTACTGCAGCGCCGGCTACTGCCGCTGACCCGCCCCGCGCCGTTCCTCCTCCGCCGACGGAGGGGGAACGTGAGCGGCCGCGCCCCTCCGATTCGCTACGGGTGAGGACGCGCTGGGTGGGCTGGGCGGTCGACCCTCCCCCGCGCCGCTCAGGAGCACGCTCCGCCCGCCGCCGGGCCGGAGCTGGCGTACTGCGCCGCCGCCATCGTCGGACCACACGGAAACACGCCGTAGTGCGTCTCTCTCGCGCCGATCACATCGAACCACGGAGCGAAGCGGGTGCTCGACAGCATGGCTGACGTGTTGGCGCAGACCCGCTCCGGGCGACCGCGCTCGAAGGCGTGGTGGTCGTCGAGCCAGAACACCGACTCGGCCCCCTCGATGCCGCCGCGGTAGACGACGGACTGGCCGTAGTCCTCGCACTGCTCGTCGAGCCCATCGAGCTTGAACAGGCGATAGGTCACCGAGGAGAAGCGCGCCGCGCCCACCCGGCTCGAGATCTCGTCGTGCTGGATGGAGATCGGCGAGGCGCTGACGACCCTCGGGTCGAGGAAGCCCGCGCGCCGGGCGAGGGACACGAAATCGGCCTGGTAGAGCGCGCCCCCGAGGCACTCGGCGTAGAGCACCGGGTCGGTCGCGACCTCCGGGGGCAGCCGCCGGTCGACGAACACGTCGCTGATGTACAGCTCGCCGCCGGGCTTCAGCACGCGGAACACCTCCGCGAGCACCAGGTCCTTCCGGGGGCTGAGGTTGACCACGCAGTTGGACACCACGACATCGACGCTCGCGTCGGCGATTCCGACGCTCCGCAGGTCTTCCACGTAGCCCCGGTGGAAGGCCGTGTTGGGCTTCGGGTACCCGAAGCCCTCAGCGTGCCACCCCGAGGTGTCGCGGGCGAGGGAGAGCTGCTCCTCGGTCATGTCGATCCCATGGACGAGGCCGTCGGGGCCGACGAGCTGCGCGATGACGAACACGTCGCGGCCGGTGCCGCAGCCCAGGTCGACGACGGTGGCCCCCCGGAGCCCCTGCGGGATCGGGAAGCCACACCCATAGAAGCGGCTCGCCACGTCGGGGTGGACCTTCGCCAGGCGCGAGGTGATCCACGGAGGAGGCGCGCCGCCCGCGCAGCAGGCGTTGGTCTTGAGGTCGGCGCTCGATGCGAGCAGCCGACCGTAATACTCGCTCACGAAGGCCTGGAGCTTCCGCTGCTCAGCGTCCGCCTGGTTCGTCGTCATGGGGGAGGGTGTTCCTTCGGGGCTTGTCATCGCGACCTTCAGGGCGTCGTCGACGCCGAGGCGCGCGACCATCGCACAGAGGAAGGTCGAGAGGGCCTCTGCCACCGCGCGGCCCAATGAAGCATCGTAGCGACGCATGACCACGGTCGAGTACCGCTCCCGCTACGACGCCACCCCCGAGGCGCTCTTCTCCTTCCACGAGCGCCCTGGAGCCCTGGAGGCGCTCACTCCTCCGTGGGAGCGGGTGCGCGTCGTGTCGCGCGAGGGGCGCGGCATCGAGGCGGGCGCCCGGGTGGTGATCGAGTCCCGCGTGGGCCCCGCGTGGCTGCGCTGGACCGCCGTGCACACCCGCTACATCGCGGGCGTGGAGTTCGTCGACCGCGCCGAGTCGGGGCCGTTTCGCTCATGGGAGCACCTGCACCGCGTCGAGGCTGATCCCGCTGGAGGGGCGTGGCTCATCGATCGGGTGGAGTACGAGCTCCCGCTCGACGCGCTGGCCCGGCTGCTCGTCGGCCGCTGGGTGCGCGCGAAGCTCGATCGGATGTTCGCGTGGCGTCACCAGGCGACGGCGAGGGAGCTTGGATGCCGGGTGCTCTCGGGCCTCGGGCGCGCTCCGGCCCTCGAGGGCTGAGCATGGGTCACAATTGGCTCAACCCGCTTGCAGGCTGGGGTTCCGCGCGATGGCGCGTCACCCCAGGCAATAACACGATGGCCGCCCCGGGCATCGGCGAGGCCCCGGGTGGGGGGTGTTTTGTCGGACGTCGCTTGGACCGGGTCGATCGTGGACTCAGCGTGTACGCGGGGGCGTGCTGCGCTCCCAGTCGTCGAGCGTGGTCCCGTCTGCGTGGTGACGGGGTTGGTCTCGGACGTAGCGACGCGCGGTGTCGAGTTCAGTGTCGCGCAGCGTGAACGCGCCGTACCCCTCCTGCCACCCGAAGCGCTCGACGCCGATCTCGCCGTGCATGAAGGCGGACGAGCCGGCTTTGAGCTCGCGCGTCAGGCGCGCCACGTCGACATCGGTCTTCAGCCCGACGAGCGCGTGGACGTGCTCCTCCACGCCACCGATGGCCACGGCCACGCAGCCGAGGGCGACGCAGCGCCCGGCGATCATCCCGTGCAGCCGCGGTGCAACGTCGAGGGTGATCCATGGCTCCCGCCCCTTCGTCGCCCAGACTAGATGAACGTAAAGTCGGGCGTAGGTCGACGACATCGCGGTGCTCGATCGTAGATCACGATCGACCCGGTCCAAGCGACGTCCGACCGGAGCCCCGGGCCGATGCCCGGGGCGGCCATCGTGTTATTGCCTGGGGTGACGCGCCATCGCGCGGAACCCCAGCCTGTAAGCGGGTTGCGCCAAATTGTGACCATTGGTCTGGCTCGTGGCCGGGTAGCGCTCGCTATGGGTCCTCGAACACCGCCGGGCGCTTCTCCATCACCGCCATCACGGCCTCCATCTGCTCGGACCCCGCCAGCAGCGTCCGCTGCAGCTCGGTCTCCAGCCGTAGCGCCGCCGCCACGCTGAGCCCCCGCGACTCGTCGAGCAGCCGCTTGGCGGTGCGCACCGCCCTCGGGGCCTGCGCCGCGATCAGCCTCGCGGTGTCGAGGGCCGCGTCGAGCGGGTCTTCGCAGACGCGGGTCACCAGCCCGATCCGTGCGGCCTCCTCGCCGGAGACCCTTCGGCCGGTGAAGGTGAGCTCCCTCGCCACGTCGTCGCGCACCAGTCGCGGCAGCAGGGTGCTCAGGCCCATGTCGGGGATGAGCCCGTAGCGGATCTCCATCACCGAGAGCTGCGTCGCGGGGTGGGCGTAGCGGATGTCTGCGCCCAGCGCGATCTGCAGCCCCCCGCCGAAGGCCACGCCGTGAAGCGCCGCGATCACCGGGACGGGCATGTCGGCCCAGGTGCGGGAGACCCGCTGGGCGAGGTTGTCCCGACGCCCGTCCGGGCGTTCGAGCAGCCGCTCGGAGGCGTTGCCCCCGTGGGCCAGGAAGGAGCCCCAGTCGAGCCCGGCGCAGAACACGCTGCCGTTGCCGGAGAGCACCACGGCGCGGACGCCGGACTCGTGGGCCAGGCGGTAGCCCGCCGCGGCGAGGGCCTCGAACATCGGGAGGTCGAGCCCGTTGCGCTTGTCGGGCCGGTTGAGGCGCACGTGGGCGACGTGCTGGTCGACGGACACCTGGACGCGTTCGCTGGTCATGGCGAAACCCTAACCGAGGAGTGGAGTGAATTTCGGGGGAGCGCGCGAAGAAAGACGACCTACAGTCCCGCCCGCGGGCACCGACCGACGCTGGAGACCTGAAGAGCGTCGCCGGTGCGCGCAGGAGGCAATGGCATCGATGCAGACCGATCCCACGGACCATGTCGCGACGCTCAAGGACACCTTCGCCCGCTTCTCCAGCACGGACAACCTGATCCCGCTGCTGGTCGACGCGCTGATCGTGACCGCCCTCGGGGCCTGCACCTTCGGGGTGATGCTCCCGCCGTTGATGCTCGGGTACACCGCCATGTGCATGCGCATCATGCGCGGGGAGAAGGTCAGCATCGGGGAGTCGTTCCAGGGCATGGAGCGCTTCGGGGCGTCGCTGGTGCTGGGCCTGCTGGTGCTGGGCGCCGCGCTGCTGGGCTCGCTGGCCCTCGGCGTGGGCGCCCTCGTGGCGGGCTTCTTCCTCTCCTACGTCTTCTGCGTGCAGTACGACCGCCCCGAGCTCGGGCCCGTCGACATCGCCAAGGAGAGCTTCCGCCTCGTGAAGGACCACCTCGCCGAGACGGCCGTCCTCTGGGTCATCGGCGCCGGCCTCGGGACGCTCCTCGCCGCCACCCTCGTCGGCAGCATCGCCGTCTTCGCCTTCTCCTCCCTCCTCACCGCCCTGCTCTACACCCGCTTCGTCGGGCGCTGACTCCCCCCCCGCGCTGATGGTTGACCTCATCTCGAGGAGCGATCGCGGCGCCAGCCCAATGCCCTCACCGTCGCGAAGCGACGGGCTCCCGCCAAGATGCGCACCCGGTGGTGGAGGTGCGCACCGCCGTCCTGGGGTTTGGGCGTTCGCCCGCACCCCAGTCTAACGAAGGCGTGCGCCCCTGGCGGGGCTTCCGAACAGGAACTCGATCGGCCCTCCAGAATCGCCTCTCGGGGATCCATCGGATTGCGGTCCGGCAGCCCGCGGAGCGGGCGCACGCCTTCGTTAGACTGGGGTGCGGGCGAACGCCCAAACCCCAGGGACGCCGCGGGTTGCGCCACCTCCAACCGACCCGGGTTGCGCAACTCGTGGGTAGGAGCGCTAGAACGCATTGAGCTGGCGCTGCGGTAGCCCCGTCGCTTCGCGACGGTGAGGCGCATTGGGCTGGCGTCGCGGTCGCTCCCCGAGATGAGGTCAACCATCAGCCCCCCGCGAGGGGCCACGCGCGGCGGGCCATCCGCCGCTTCCTTCATCGTTCACTGTCTACTTGACAGCATCGCTGTCTGGTTGCAGGCTGGGCCTCGTGATGGACGAACGGCGACCCCAACGATTGAAGCTCGACGAGCTCGCGGAGCGGGCCGGGGTCTCCGCCCGCACGGTGCGCTACTACGTGCAGCGGGGCCTGCTCCCGGCTCCTGAATTCCGCGGGCCGGATACGGCCTACGGCGAGGAGCACCTGCACCGGCTCAAGGCCATCAGGGCGCTTCAGGAGCGGCACATGCCGCTCGACGCCATCGAGGCCGCGCTCGCCGGGAAGTCTCCCGAGGAGATCGCGCGCATCGCCCGGGGGAAGGCCCCGGCGGCGGTCGATGCGACACCGGCGGTGTCACGTTCGACGGTCGAGAGAATCACCCGTCACACGCTCGCTCCGGGGCTCGAGCTCCACGTCTCCGATCAGGCGTCGCCCGAGGTGCGGGCGCTCGCCGACTCACTCCTGCGCGAGGCCGCGCACACCCGAGGCACACGATGAACCACACAGGACTCTGTTCGAAGCGCGGCGACGCCATTCCCCTGAAGGGCGTCGAGGTCGACGGCGAGGTGCTCGGCGCCCACGCGAGGGTGCGGGTGCGCCAGCGCTACTGCAACGAGTCGGGCCGCGCCGTCGAGGCGGTGTACACCTTCCCCCTGCCCGCCGACGCCACGCTCACGGCCTTCGCGATGACCTGCGCCGGACGCCGCCTGGAGGGCAGCGTGAAGGAGCGCGAGGCGGCCTTCCGGCCTACGACGACGCGGTGGTCGCGGGCCACGGCGCGGCGCTGCTGGAGCAGGAGCGCAGCAACGTGTTCACGGCCACGGTGGGCAACCTGCTGCCGGGCGAGGAGACCCTGGTGGAGGTGGAGTACGTCCAGCGGGTGACGGCGGACGAGGGCTCGCTGCGGTGGATGATCCCGACGCTGGTGGCCCCGCGGTACATCCCTGGCTCTCCCGGGGGCGACCGCACGGCGCACGGGGAGCATCCCCCGACGGACCGGGTTCCGGACGCTGATCGCATCACGCCGCCTCGGGCGGCGGAGGTGGGCTACGGGCTGAAGCTCGACCTGCTCTTCGACCTCGGTCGGGCGGTGAAGGTGGAGTCGCCCTCGCACGCGATCACCGCGATCACCGAGGGCGCGAGGGTGAGGGTGCGCTTCGCCCAGCCGGAGGTGGCGCTCGACCGCGACGTGGTGCTCACCGCGAGGGCACCGGGCTCGCTGGCCTCGCAGGCGGCGGGCGTGGTCGCGCACCGCGCCCTCGGGAGCGACGGGTACCTGGCGCTGTCGGTGGTTCCGGACCTTGCGGGCGATGGAGGCGCCGCCGCGGCGAAGGGCGTGACGGCGATCTTCGTGGTGGACGTCTCCGGGTCGATGGCGGGCGACTCCATCATCGAGGCGCGCGCCGCGCTGCGGCTGTGCCTGCGCCACCTGAGGGCGGGCGACCGCTTCAACGTGATCGCGTTCTCGAACTCGCACTCGTCCTTCGAGCGCGAGCCGGTGCCCTTCACCCAGGCCTCGATGGCGAGCGCCGACCGGTGGGTCGACTCGCTCTCGGCGGAGGGAGGCACCGAGCTGCTGGAGCCCCTGGTGCTGGCGACGACGATGGCGGGTAGCGGCGGCGTGGTGATGCTGCTCACCGACGGGGAGGTGGGCAACGAGGACGAGATCCTGCAGGCGGTGCTGAGGCGCCGCGGGGAGTCGAGGGCGAGGGTGTACTCCTTCGGCATCGGCACCAACGTGAGCGACGCGCTGCTGCGCGACCTGGCGAGGGAGACCGGCGCTGCGGTGGAGTTCATCCACCCCGGAGAGCGCATCGACGAGAAGGTGGTCGCGCAGTTCTCGAGGGCCGTGGCGCCCAGGGTGACGGACGTGACGGTGCGCTTCGTGGGCGTGGACGTGGGCGAGGTGGCCCCGTCGCGGACGCCCGACCTGGTGGACGGAGAGCCGTGGTCGCTGCTGGCGAGGTACACGCGCGGAGGCGGCGGCACCGCGGAGATCAGCGGGCGCTGGCAGGGGGAGGCCTTCGCGATGAGGGTCGCGTTGGACCTGCCGGAGGAGGTGTCGAGGCCGGTGGTGGCGAAGCTCTGGGCGGCGGAGCGCATCCGCGACCTGGAAGACGCGCGGGTGGACGGCCGGCGCGCCGAGTCGATGAGGCAGCGCATCACGGCGCTGGCGGTCGAGCACGGGATCGCCTCTCGCTACACGTCCTTCGTGGTGGTCGAGCAGCGCAGCGGCGACCGCCGGGTGAGCGGGATGCCCGAGACCGTGGTGGTCCCGGTGGGGCTGCCCGCGGGGTGGGCGATGTTCGATCAGGAGCGCGCCCCCGAGGAGTCCGTGAGGCGCGGCTACGGCGGGCAGAACGTCAACAAGACCGGCCCGATGCGGACGGGCGCTCCGGCGCCGATGCTCGGGGGGATGGCCCCGAGCGCGAAGAAGCGCGCGATGCCGCCGAAGGGTGCGGGCGCGGTCGCAGCGAGGGCGAGCGCCATGGGGCCGCCGCCTGCGCCTGCGCCGATGGCTCCGCCGAAGGCCGGGAAGATGATGGAGAGGGCGGAGATGGACTTCATGGCGGAGGAGGCCGCGCCGATGATGGAGCGCGGGGGCGACGAGCTCGGGGCGCTCTTCGGGAGGCAGCTTGCGTCGGGGCTCTGGGATGACGCCACGCTGGGCGCGGAGTCCGAGCTGCGGCGGCTGAGGGCGACCGCGAAGGTGCTGAAGACCCTGGTCGAGCGGGGCGTCGACACGACGCACGGGCTGTATGGGGTTCCGCTGAGGAAGGCGCTGGAGGCGGTGGTCGCGGCGGTGGCGGCGCTCGCGGCGCAGGACGCGGCGACGGCCGAGCGGGCGCTGGGCGCGGCGTGGCTGCTGGCGATGGGCCCGCGCACGAGGGCGGCCGTGGAGGCGGCCATCACCGGAGGCGGACACCCCGCGCTGGCGGCGATGCTGGGCGACGCGCCGAGGGTGCGCGCGTGGGTGCTTGACCCGTCGGTGGGCTGAGGCGAACCGCTCTACGCGACCCGCCGCCAGAGGGCGCGGAGCACCTCGGGCAGGGCCTCCAGGTCGGGCGCGGTGGTCATCGCCCCGGCGGCGGTGAGCACCTCCGAGGGCTCTCCCGTGGTGACGCCGCAGGCGAGCATCCCCGCGGCGACGGCGGCCTGCACGCCGAGGTGGGCGTCCTCGAAGACCAGCACCTCGCGGGGGTCGACGCCGAGGCGCGAGGCCCCGAGGAGGAAGAGGTCCGGCGCGGGCTTTCCCCGGGTGACCTCCTCGGCGCCGACGACGGCGCGGAAGCGGCTTCGCAGACCGAGGGCCTCCAGCACGAAGTCGCGGTTGGGCTTCGGGGCGGCGCTCGCGATGCCGCAGAGCACCCCGTGCGCGGCGAGCTCGTCGAGGAGGGCGACGGCGCCTCGCAGCGGGGCGACGTGGGGGCCGAACAGCTCGCGGTAGCGGGCCTCCTTGGCGTCGGCGATGGAGGCGACCTCGGAGGGAGACATCGCGCGCCCGAGCAGGGCGGGGAGGATCTCCTCGTTGCGACGCCCGGCGAAGTCGCGCATCACCGTGGCGGCGGTGATCTCGCGGCCGAGCGAGCGGGCGGTCTCGATCCACGCGTCGATGTGGAAGGGCATGTTGTCGACGAGGGTGCCGTCGAGGTCGAAGAGCACGGCGCGGATGGTGGGGCTCACGGGGCGGAGACCATACACGCGGACGGCGGGAGGTGCCCGCCACCCCGCTCACCCCAGCGACGGCCAACGGGCCCCTTCGGCGGTGAGCACCGAGAGCGGGTACACCGGCCCGCCGGAGAGCACGTACTCGAAGGCCGCGCGCACCTCGTCGCCCCGCGTGGGCAGCTCGGCGAGCTCGTCGAGGGTCACCCACCGGGCCTCCAGCGTGTGCTCGTCGGCCGCGCTCTTCGGGGTCGTGTCGTCGCTCGGGCGCGCCACGAAGAACACCCTCATCCGAGCGTCTTCGGGCGTCGGCGAGTGCTCCACCCGCAGCACCCCTTCGAGCGTCACCGGGACGCCTCCCTCCTCCAGCGTCTCTCGCACCGCCGCCTGGGCGAAGGTCTCGCCCCGCTCCACGCGCCCCGCGGGCAGGTACCAGAGCTGCCCGTGCTTGCGCTCCTTCACCACCAGGAAGCGCCTCCCCAGCCGCACCACCACCATCGCGAAGCTCCACGTGGCGACCGCTTCCGTGCTCATGGCGGAGCATTCTTCCACATCGCCCTCGCGCGGTGGCGGCGGCACCTTCGCTGCGGTAGGAGACGGACGAGATCCGAGACGTGAGCGACGGCCGAGGGAGATGGTTCGCGTTCGAACGTAACACCGTCGTGCGCGCGGGCGCCGGCACCGGCAAGACCGAGGCGCTCGCCACCGTGTACCTGCACCTCGTCGGCGGCCTCGCCTCGGCGGACATCTGGGGCAAGGGCGGCGTCACCCCCGAGCGCATCGTCGCCCTCACCTTCACCGAGAAGGCCGCGCGCGAGATGCGCGAGCGCATCACCGAGGCCGTCACCCTGCTCGCCACCGAGCGCCTCCCCGGGGCGCTGGAGTCCCTCGACGCGGCCGAGCGGCGCGCCGCGGCCGAGCGCTGGGGACGCCTCCGGGGGGCCTCGCAGGCCGTCGTCGCGAGGGTGCTCGCGCTCGCCGACGGAGCGGCCCGCAACGGCCGTCCGCTGCCGGGGCCGGAGACCTGGCAGCGCATCGCGTGGAGCCTCGGCAGCGCGCACATCGGCACCTTCCATGGCTTCGCCGCGGGCGTGCTGCTCCGGGCCGCGGGTGACCTTGGGCTCGACCCGGCCTTCGCGGTGCTGGAGCAGGAGGAGGCCGACCAGCTCCTTCGCAGCGCCTCGCTCTCGGCGCTGTCGGACTGGGCGCAGCGCGACGTGACCGCGGTGGTCGAGCTGATGGCCACCGCGGGGGGCCTCGGGGAGACCGCAGAGCGGGGGCTGGTGACCCTCATCGCGGGCCTGGCGAGGCGCTTCGACGAGGAGGGCGTGTCGCCCTCGCGGTCGGGCGTGGCGAGCGCGGCGGAGCGCACCGAGGCGAGCGCGGGCATCGTGGCGGACGCGCTGAGGGAGTTCGCGGAGGCGTGCTCGACGGTGCCCGCGCTTCACGAAGACGGCAGCGACCGGAGGGTGTTCGCGCTGGCCGAGGCGGTGGCGGAGCTCGGGCCCATGACGTCGCCCAAGGCCGCGCTGGAGCGGATGCGGCTGCTGCGAGGGCTCGGGACGCTGCCGTCGAGGGCGCGCACCCGGCGCATCGAGGCCGCGGCCGAGCGGGCGCGGTCGCAGTGGGCCGCGCTGGCGCAGGACGCGACGGCGATGGTGTCGCTGCACCTGGGCGAGGTGATGCGGGGCGTGGTGAGCGCCGCGCACTCGGGCTACACGAGGGCCAAGACGAAGCGGGCGGCGCTGGACTACGGCGACCTGATGCGGAGGCTGAGGGACGCGCTGAGGGACCAGACCTCGCTGCGGCGGGAGTGGAAGCAGCGGTACGACGCGGTGCTGGTGGACGAGTTCCAGGACACCAACCGGGTGCAGCGCGACCTGCTGTATCTGCTGCGGGAGCGGCGGGACATCGAGCACCCGCTGGCGCCGGGGCAGTCGCTCACGGCGGCGGAGCTGGAGCCCACCGGGCTGCTGGTGGTGGGCGACGCCAAGCAGTCGATCTACGCCTTCCGCGGGGCGGACGTGGCGGTGTTCCTGGAGACCGAGAGGGAGGTGCTGGCGGCGGGAGGAGAGCGCCTCGACCTCACCGAGAGCCACCGCGCCCTGGGGTCGATGCTCGACGCCATCAACCCGGTGACCGCGGCCCTGCTGGGAGGCTCCGGGGGTCGGCTGGAGGGGCTCTACGACCCCGAGCGCGACGCCCTGAGGGCGAGGCCCGGAGAGGAGACCCGAGACCCACGGGTGGAGCTGCTCCTCGTGGCCGACGGTCGCGCGGAGGACCAGCGTCGCGCCGAGGCGGAGGCCATCGCACGGCGCATCGCGGCGCTCTCCCGCGCGGCCGATCACCCGCCGGGGTGGCGCGCTCCCAGGATGGACGACGTGGCGATCCTGGTGCCGACGTGGTCGCACCTCGAGCCCATCAAGCGGGCCCTCCAAGCCCGAGGGATTCCCTATGCGCTGCGCGGCGGCCCGGGCTTCTGGGATCGCCGCGAGGTCGATGACCTGCTGACCCTGCTGCGCTTCGTGGCCGACCCGAGCGACCGGCTCGCGCTGGCCTCGCTGCTGCGCGGTCCGCTGGTGGGCCTCTCCGACGCTGGCCTCGCCAACCTGTTCTCCCGCGCCTCGGGGCTGGAGGAGATCCTCGACCCTTCGCCCTCGCTGCGCGCGGCGCTCGCCCCGGAGGACCTCACCCGCCTCGACGAGGCGCGCACCTCGCTGCGGCGGATGGTGCGCTTCGGTCCCACGCTGGGGCCCGCGGGGCTGCTGCGGCAGGCGCTGGCCGAGCGGCACTTCGCGGCGGTGATGGCGCAGCTCTCCTTCGGGGCGCAGCGCGTGGCCAACGTCGACAAGCTCCTCGGGCTCGCGGCGGCGGCGGAGCAGCGCGGGGGCGAAGGGTCCGACCTGCCGGGCTTCGTGCGCTGGGTCGACCGGATGCGCGCGGCGTCGCAGCGGGAGAGCGAGGCCGACGTCGAGGAGGTGCACGGGTCGGTGCAGGTGCTGTCCATCCACGCCGCCAAGGGACTGGAGTGGCCGGTGGTGTTCGTGGCGCAGACCGCACGACGGCCGCCCGCTCGCACCGAGCGGGTGCTGCTGGACGGGGAGCGTCGCTTCGTGGTGATGCCCGGCGGGGAGGAGTCCTCCGAGCGCTTCAAGGCGCTGCGCAAGGAGGCCCACGCGACCGAGGAGGACGACGCCCGGCGCATGCTCTACGTGGCGCTGACGAGGGCGCGCGACCTGCTGGTGGTGAGCGGCCCGCTGGAGGGGGGAGAGGGCGACTGGGGGCGGCTGAGGGAGGCGCTGAAGGGCGAAGCTCCCTTCAGGGTGAGGGTGTGGTCACCCGGCGAGGAGGGCGACGCGGTGGCCGTGCGCGCCCGCAAGGAGCCCGAGGACGACGACGCCGGACCGAGGCCCGCGGAGGCCGTGGCTTCGATCGGCGGGCGTCGGAGGCTGGCGCTGCTGGGCGGCGCGATGCAGGACCTCGCGTGGTGCTCCCGGAGGTTTCACGCGAGGCACGAGCTGGGGCTGAGGGAGCACGGCGCGACGCAGGGCGTGTCGGAGGAGGCGGGTGCGCTGGCGAGGCGGGTGCTGCTGACGCTGCCGTGGGGGCGGGTGGTGCGCGACCCGGAAGAGGCCCTGCGCAGGGTGTGCGCGGCGGGGGGGCTGCACGCCTCGGGCGTCGGCGCGGCCGGGGCGCTGTCGATGCTGAAGCGCTTTGCCAAGACGGAGCTGGCCCGCGCGGTGGCCGCCGACGAGAGCCTGGTGGTGGGGAAGCTGGTCCCGTGGGGCTTACGGGTGATGGACGGGGAGACGGAGCTGAGCGTGACGGGCGAGCTCGACCTGGTGCTGCGGGGCGAGGCGATGGGGCGCGCGGAGGTGCTGGTGGCGCGCGTCGCGACGGGTGTGGACCTCGACGAGGGCGACCTGCCTGGCGGGGTTGGTCCGCTGGACGCGGCGCTGGAGCTGGCGCTGGGAGGGAGGGCCCTGGGGCAGCGGATGCGCGAGGGCGGCGGGGGCGGGGCGAGCGCCGTGCGGGGCGCGGTGGTGGTGTTGAGCGAGGAGGGCGACGCGGGGGCGGTGGTGCTGCCCGGGTGGGACGACGGGGTGATCGAGGCCCGCGCGCTGGAGCTGGCGAGGGGGCTGGTGGTGTCGAGGGCGAGCGGGCGCTGGGAGGGGAGGCCGAGGCACGTGTGCGAGGGGCTGCGCTGCGGCTTCATCGGGCGCTGCCACGGGTGAGTGGTGGGTGAGCGTCAGTCGGTGACGACGACGTCGGCGATGAAGGCGAGCGAACCGTGGTGCGCCAGCGGGGTCATCTCGTCGGCGCGGAGGGTGCGCACTCCGACGCCGGGCCACGGGTCGAAGACGGTGGCCTCGACGATGCTCAGCCGCCCTTCGGTCTCGCGGTAGGCGGCGCCGATCAGGAGCATCGCGTGGCTGGTGGTGCCGAGGACGAGGGGGCGGCCCGAGCGCAGGGCGGCGACCACGGCCCGGCTGTCGAGGTCGTAGCGTCCGGCGGAGGCGTCGAAGAGGCCGATGAGCCGGGCGCGGAAGCTCGCGCCGTCGTCGTCGACCCAGGCGCGGTCGAGCAGCGCGGTGACGTTGGAGTTGGGTCCGCTGCGCATGTTGACCACCTCGCCGTAGACCTCGCGCACGATGCGCTCCTGCGACACCGTGTGGCCCGACGAGCGGAAGGCGTTGGCCACCGTGGCGGCCCAGCACCAGCGGGTCGCCTGCTGGTGGGCGAAGGGGCTGTGGAGGACCTCCAGCGAGGCCATGCGGAGCCCGGTCGTCGGCTCGGCCAGGACCTCCGCCCCGACCTCACGGGGCGTGACGGCGTAGCTGCCGAGGGAGGCGAGGAGGGTCGCGATGAGGAGGGCGCGTCGGCGCATCGAGGGGGTCCTTGCGCATAGCTGGAGGGCTCCCGGGCGGTCGAGGCGGAGGCCGCAATGAGCGGGTCAGGCATGCGGCTGATCATGGGGAAGGGTCGTTGGCCCCGTGGGGATGTGGGTGCGCCGCCGTGGTTGTGGCGTACATGGCACAAGAGGGGCAGATCGCCGCGATCGCCAGGAGCGCTTCCTGGGGTGGGGAGTTGGCGGATTCCGTCGTGAAGTCGCGAGGAAGCCCTCGGAGGCACGGCCCCTGCTCCGATGGATCCGTCCGCCGCGTGTCGCGGCTGGACCATGAACGCCTTCGGATGGCTCAGCGAAGCCCTCCCAATCCCCTCTTCGAAGGGACCTGAGGCGGGCAACAGGAGGTCTTGGACATGAACACCCGAACTCGGATCGCTTCCGTTCTGATGGTGACCGGTGCCCTGGTGGGCGTGATGGCGTGCGGCACGAGCGAGCCTGCGACCGCCTATCCGCCGATGACCCGCCCCGCCGCGCAGATCACCTCTGGCGGCACCGGGATGGGGTCCTTCGGGACCCCTGTCAGCACGCCGACCCCTCAGCCGGCGCCCTCGCCCGACCCGATGGGCAACTACCCCAACGCGTACACCCCGAACCCCAACGCGCCGGGAGCGACGGGCACCTATCCGCCTGGCGGTCCCGGGATGGGAGGCTTCAGCCCCACGGACCTGGATCCCACCACCCCCGGCGCCTCGAGCACGCTGAACACCGGCGCGACCGGCAGCGACACGACGGGCACGACGGGTACGACGGGCACGACGGCGAGCCCTGGTTCGCCGGGCGTGATCCCCGTGACGCCTCCCACCTCGACGGGCACGACGACCAGGACGCCCACCCGCCCCAGGACCGGCACCACCAACCGCTGATCCCGGCTCCGCTCTTCTCCTCCCTCCTCGTGCACGTGGATTGCTTAGGTCCGCGTGCATGAAGCCATGGCCGACACGGAAGGGTGGGCTGTTGCCTGTGCTGATGGCACTGGCGCTGACCGCGTGTGGCAGCGACCCGTTGATGGGGGTCGCGCCAATGGATGTCGCCACGCAGGACGAGCCGCTCCCTCGACCGCCCGGAGACGAGAGAGACGTTCCCACGCCAGGGACAGACGTCGGCAGCGAGGTAGAAGCGATCGATACCTCCAGCGATCAGGACGTCGTCGAAGTGGAGGACGTCGTCGAGGCGGAGGATGTCGTCGCTCCCGTGGACGTGGTCGCTCTCGTGGACGTGGTCGCTCCTCGGGATGCGGGCCCGCCTCCGGTGGACGTGGTCGCCCTGCCGAGGGTGACGGGGGTTCCGCGCATCGACGCGACGCTCAAGGCTGCGATGCGGGCGGTGTATCTCCGGGGGCAGGCGGCGGGTCTGCGCGCCGCGGTGTTCGCCAAGATCGGCGACAGCATCACGGAGTCGCAGAGTTTCCTCACGGACTTCGGTCCATCTTCGGGGACGCCGAGCTGGAACCTCGGCAGCTACAACGCCTTCGAGCCGACGAGGGCGTACTTCGACGCCACCCTCGTCGACGCGGTGCACTCCAGCTTCGATCGCCCGAGCCTCGCCGCGATGACCGGATGGACCGCCGGGCACTGCCTGGAAGACGGCGCGGCGCTGCTGCGTCAGGAGCTCACGGCGCTGCGCCCGGCGGTCGCGGTGGTGATGTTCGGCAGCGCGGACGTCGAGGTCACCGAGCTGGCGACCTACCGCGCCAACCTCACCCGCGTGGTGCAGATCATCCTGGCGGCCAACGTGATCCCGGTGCTGAGCACGATCCCCGATCGGACGGACTCGCCCACGACGGTGGCGCTGGGGCCGTCCTTCGTCGCGGCCGTCCGCGAGGTGGCCGCCGCGCAGCGCATTCCCCTCGTCGACTACTGGGCCGCGCTCCAGCCGCTGCCCGGCCGCGGCGTCAGCGAGGACCGCGTGCACCCGAGCCTCTATCGCCTCCCCGGCGGCGGCCCGGAGGCGGCGTACTTCACCCCCGCGGCGCTGGCCTATGGGTACAACGTCCGCAACCTGCTCACGCTCGCCACGCTGGCCCACGTGCGCGCGGTCGTCTTCAACGACGGCCCCGCGGACCCCTGAGGGTCTGTCTATCGAAGGCGGAGCTGGTCGGTGCGAGGTGGAGGTGCCCCCTTCCCCGCTGCCGTGCGCCCTGACCCCGCCTCGGCCCCGTTCAGGACACATCTCACGATTCGCCTGGATTTCAGGCCGATGCGTGCGATGGATGGCGGTGCCCGCTGTGCCCGCGGGTTGAAACCCTATCGCTTCTACAGATCTCGGACGGGGTGCAGCCCGCCGCGTCACTGGAGTTCGGGCGTTGGCCCTCCCGCCAGGCAATAACAGGACGGCGCCCTGGGCATTGCCGGGGCCGTCGAACCGAAACTCCATGGACCCTCCGGAAGCTTCGATCGAGGCCGCGAGGGCTGGAACGAATCGGCGTCCCTGCCGACAGCCCCGGGCAATGCCCGGGGCGCCATCCTGTTATTGCCTGGGGTGAGGGCCAACGCCCGAACCCCAGCGACGCGGCGGGCTGCCACGCTCCAACGATGTGTAGAAGGGAAAGGGTTTCCAACCCGCGGGCACAGCGGGCACCGCCATCCATCGCACGCATCGGCCTGAAATCCAGGCGAATCGTGAGATGTGTGCCGAACGGGGCCGAGGCGGGGTCAGGGCGCGCGGCAGCGGGGAAGGGGGCCCCCGACCTCGCAGCACCACGACCCAGCTTCGTCAGACAGAGCCTGGCCCGTAGCCAGGGGCGATGACACCGGCGCGCGGCGACTCCACACTCGCGCCCATGATGGAATACCGACGCATGGGCCGCAGCGGCCTCAAGCTCTCCGCGCTCTCCTTCGGGTCGTGGGTGACCTTCTCCAATCAGCTCGACGAAGACCTCGCCACGGAGTGCATGAAGGCCGCGCGCGAGGGCGGGGTGAACTTCTTCGACAACGCCGAGGTCTACGCCCGCGGAGAGTCAGAGCGGGTGATGGGGCAGTCGCTGCGCAAGCTGGGCTGGCGGCGGTCGTCCTACGTGGTGTCGACGAAGTTCTTCTGGGGGCTCAACAAGGGCCCCAACGAGCAGAACACCCTCAACCGCAAGTACCTCATCGAGGCCATGGGCGCCTCGCTGGAGCGCTTCGGTCTCTCCCACGTCGACATCGTGTTCTGCCACCGCGCCGACCCCGAGACGCCCGTCGACGAGACCGTGCTGGCCATGCACGAGCTCGTCTCCCGGGGGCAGACCCACTACTGGGGTACCAGCGAGTGGAGCGCCGCGGAGTTTCGCGAGGCGTGGGACTTCGCCGACCGCTGGCGGCTGCACCGCCCGGTGGTCGAGCAGCCGCAGTACAACCTGCTGCACCGAGAGCGCGTCGAGGACGAGTACGGTCCGCTCTACCGCGACCTCGGCATGGGCACCACGACCTGGTCGCCGCTGGCCTCCGGGCTGCTCACCGGCAAGTACCTCGACGGCATCCCCGAGGGGTCGCGAGGCACGCTCAAGGGATACGAGTGGCTCCAGAAGGATCTGGTGAACCCCGACAGCACCGAGAAGGTGCGTCGGCTGCTGCCGGTGGCGGAGTCGCTGGGCTGCACCCTGGCGCAGCTCTCCATCGCGTGGTGCGTGAAGAACCCCAGCGTGAGCACCGTGATCACGGGCGCGAGCCGCGCCTCGCAGGTGACCGAGAACCTCCGCGCCATGGACGTGCTGCCGAAGCTCACCGACGAGGTCATGGCCCGCATCGACGCCGCGCTCACGGGCTGAGCGCCGCCGCCAGCCGGGGCAGCACCACGCCCGCGGGCGCGTCCACCCTCACCGTCGCGTGCTCGTCGCCGCGGCTCTCGCCCAGGTTCACGATGGCCACCGGGATGCCCCGCGCCACGGCCCGCAGCACGAAGCGGTAGCCCGAGAGCACCGTCAGCGAAGACCCCGCCACCAGCAGCGCGTCGGCCGCGTCGAGGCGCGCGAAGGCCTCCTCCACCCTGGGCTTCGGGACGTTGTCCCCGAAGAACACCACGTCGGGCTTCAGCACCCCGCCGCACTCCACGCAGCCCGGAACCGCGAAGCCCGCCACCGTCGCAGGGTCGAGGTCCGCGTCCCCGTCGGGCGCCAGCGTGTGGGCTCGCTCCCCCGCTCCAGGGTTGAGCGCCAGCAGCCGGCGCTGCAGTGCGTCGCGGTCCTCGATGGCCCCGCACTCGAGGCAGCGGGCCTCGGCGAGCGCCCCGTGGAGCTCGATCACGTCGCGGCTGCCTGCCTTGCGGTGGAGCCGGTCGACGTTCTGCGTGAGCAGTCCAGTGAGCCGTCCCCCGCGCTCCAGGGCCGAGAAGGCGTGGTGCGCCGCGTTGGGCTCGAAGGCGCGAAAGCTCGGCCAGCCCAGCGTGCTGCGAGCCCAGTAGCGGGCCCGGGTCGCCGGGTCGGTGATGAACGCCCGGTGCTGTATCGGGTTGCGCGCCTTCGCCCGCGTCAACGGGCCGCGGTAGTCGGGGATGCCCGAGTCGGTGGAGATGCCCGCGCCGGTGAGCGCGCACACGCGGCGTCCTTCGAGCAGCCGCACGAGGTCATCGGGGTGGTGGGTCATGCTGGCGGAGCATGGTGCTGCGACGGAGCGGTCGTGGCCAGACAGGCGTCGATGAGGGGCTCGAAGGGCCATCCCCGCTCACCCGGCCACGCGCTCTCCGTCATGGCCTCGGCGCGGCGCAGGTACGCGTCCGCCGCCGCGGTCTCGCCACGCCGGTCGTGGCAGCGCACCAGCCCCGCGAGCACCCCCCGGCGCAGCCCCGGCGGGGCGTCGTCGTCGAGCAGGGCGAGCGCCTCGGCGTAGTGGGCGACGGCGTCGGAGAGCGCCCCTCGACGCTCGTCGCACCACCCGAGCGGCGCCAGGAGGTGGGGGAGCAGCGAGGCGCGGCCGTGCACCCTCGCGAGGTCGAGGGCGTCGGCGAGGCTCCTCGCCGCGGGGGTGAGGTCGCCCGCCCGGAGGTGACGCTCGGCGAGCGAGGCGCGGGCGGCGAGGCGCGTCGAGAGAGCGGGCTCGGCGTCGGCGTGGCGCAGCGCGACGGCGAGGTGGGCGCTCGCGGCGTCGCCGTCGCCGAGCGCGGTGTAGCAGCGGGCGAGCTCGATGAGCAGCAGCGCGATGGAGGGGTGGCGCTCTTCGAGCTGCCCGAGGGCGCGGGCGACGAACTCGATGCCGCGAGCGGGCCTCTCCGCGCGGCGGTGGAAGCGCCCGGCAAGCACCAGCAGGTCGTTGTAGACCGCGGCGCCCGCGTCTCCCAGAAGCCTGGCGCGCGGCACCCACGAGAGCACCGCCGCGTCGTCGTCGGGGAGGGCGCCCACCAGCTCGGCCAGCGCGGCGGCCGCCCGGTCGAGGGCCGAGGCGCCGTGCTCGGGGTCGACGGCGTCGGCGAGCTCCGAGCCCCGGAGGGAGAGCGCCGTCACCAGGGCCTCGCGCGCCTCCGCGTAGTGCGAGGCGGCGAGCAGGCGGTCGACCTCGGCGATCGCGTCGTCGATGGGGGCGGGCGGCGGCGGGACGGAGGGGTCGCGGTAGACGGCGTCGCCAGGCGAGGGAGAGGGCGGCAGCTCGGGCTCGGAGAGCAGCACATCGGCGAGCTGGAGGCTGTGCCAGTGGCCGCTGGAGCAGGGACCCTGGCGAGCGAGGGCCAGGGTGAAGCGCCGCATCCCCCGCACGATGACCTCGTCGTCGAAGAGGCCCATCGCGGCGTCGCCTCCGACCGCGCTCAGCACCACCTCGATGTCGCCGTCGGAGCGGGTGCGGAGGTCGGCCACGGAGAGCCCGGGGCGCGTGGCGAAGCGGGGGAGGTCGAGGGGGTTCAAGCCCAGCCGGAAGGAGAAGGTGAGCGAGTCGTCGGCGGTGACGGTGCAGACCTCGCCGTTGCCCACGTCGATGCGCGCCAGCACCAGCGCCTCGTCGGACTCCGGGAGGCAGGCGCAGCTCCAGAACGCCCGCTCGCTGCGCCTCGGCGCAGGGACGGCCGAGCGGACGTAGCGCCGGAGCACGGACTCGACCTCGCCCCAGACCTCCATCGCGCGGAGCTGCGCGAAGCGGGGGGCGAAGCGCTCTCGCAGGTCGGTGTCATCGAGGCGCATCCCGTCGCGGTCTCGCCAGGCCACCTCGGCGATGAAGCGGGCCTGGTGCGCCGGGGACATCACCCGGTCGAAGTCACACTGCAGCGTCGATGTCTCGGCCATGGGAAGCGCCTCGATGGGTGGAATCCAGGCGTTTGTGGCCCCAGGGCGAAGGCGTCAAGCGGGCTCAGCGCTCCTTCGGGATCCAGATGTGCACCGGGCCGAAGTTCGCCGCCTCGACGTAGCGGGTGAGCACGTGCTCCGCGAGCGCCGGGGCGTGGCGCTGCAGGTCGTCGAGGGCGGTGGGCTCGGTCATCCAGGGCGAGCGGTCGATGAGCACGCAGGCCGCCGCGCCGTCCCTCCGGAGGCGCTGCAGCTCGTCGTCGATGTTGCGTCGCTGTATCGCCTCGAGGCCCCGCACCCTGTCCGCCGGGAGGCCGGCGCGCTGCGGCGGGATCAGCAGCCCCGCGAGGTCGATGCCCGCGCTGCCCAGCGTCGCGGTCGCGGGCCGGCGGCGGGCGTACAGCAGGATCGACACGTCGTGGCCGTAGACGTAGATCCGCGAGTCGGGCGGGGTGTGCGCGCGCAGCCACGAGGCGCCCAGGCGCAGCTCGCGGGGGAAGTAGTCGGGGATGCGGAGCGCGGGGCCGGGGGGCAGCGAGGCGAGGTCGCCGTCGGCGATGCGCTCGTACTCCAGGCACTCGGGCAGCAGCAGCGCGCTGCTCCGAAGCAGGCTCGCGGACCAGAGCGCCAGCGACGCCCCGGCGAGGCCCACCGCCAGCGAGGGGAGCACCCTCGGAGGAGTGCGCTCGACCGCCGTGAGGAGCAGGTGCACCCAGAGCAGCAGCGTGACGCCGGTCGCGAGGTGCACGTGGTAGGCGAAGCCCTTGTGCTGGATGAGCACGATGGCCACGGCCACGGCGGGGGCGAGGAGCAGGGGGAGGTCCCGCCGGGGAAGGGCTCCGAGGCCGAGGAGGGCGAGGCCCAGCACCGTCGAGGCGACGCCCGCGCGGAGCCAGTGGAAGGGCTCCATCGGGTCCTGGAGGATGTCGCGCAGGGGGCGGTCGTAGATGCCCTTGTAGAAGAGCGGGCCGTTGACGAAGCCCTCGTGGAGGTAGTCCGGGAGGCTGCCCAGGAGGAGGGTGAAGAGGAGGGCGGGGAGGGTTCCGGCGAGGCCGCCGAGCAGGAGGTGAAGGGCCGCGCGGAGGCGCTGGTCGCGAGGGAGCACCACGAGCGCCCCGACCATCAGCGGGACTCCCATCAGGCCGAAGAAGGGCTTGAGCGTGGTGGCGAGCCCGATGAGCGCGCCGGCCGAGAGCAGGGCGCGTCGTCGCCATGCGGCGGGCGCGTCGTCGAGCGCATAGGCTCCGAGGGCGGTCGCCGGGAGCACGAACCACAGGGCCATCCCGTCGCGCTGGGAGAGGTGCCAGGGGAAGGTTCGGAGGTACTCCGCGACCACCACGGCGACGACGCCCAGCGAGGCCACGAGGCGCAGCGCGACGGAGCGAGCGAGCCGGGGGAGGAACCACCCCGCGACCCCCGCGGCGGCCACGAGGAGCCCGAGCTCGAGGCGGCGGAAGCGCCCCTCGTCGAGGCCGCCAAGGTGCATGAACAGCCAGTGGATGGCGTGAGAGAGCGGGGCGTTCATGTCACGCAGGTCGCGGTAGTCGACCGAGCCCCGGGAGATCGCCCACGCGATGAACTGGAACTGCGCCGGGTCGCGAGCGAGCGGAGAGCGGAGGAAGTGCGAGCCGAGCTCGGAGAGGCTCACGACGAGCAGCGAGAGCGCCGAGAGGGCGATGATCACCGGGGCGATCGCGGGGGTCGCTGCGGCGAGCGCCGCGCGGAGTCGTGGCGGGAGAGGGGACACAGGGCCGCGGAGCATAAGACCAGCGGCCCCGCGCAGCCCTACTCGATGATGGGCGCTCCGTTGAACCCCGGACGCCCAGCCTGACGGAGCCCTCAGCCCCTGACCCCGCCGGATCACCGGGTTCACCTGCCGCGCTTCCTCGACGAAGCGCCGCCGTCGCCGTCGCGGCCCTTACGTCCGTCGGGGCGTCGCCGCCGCCACCGTCGCTGCCGTTAGCTCTTGCTCCTCGGCCGGTCTCTCGGCCCTCGTGACGCTCGCCTCCACCCTCGGCCTCGCGGTCCTCGGCTCCACCGCGGGCTCTCCCGGCCACAGCGCCGCCGCGCCCGCGAGCGCCATCGCCGCCATCGCCGCCATCGGTCTCCAGCGCCCGCCTCGCCTCGGCGCTACCGCCGTCAGCGGCGCCGTGACGTCGCTCCCCATCGTGGGCGGCGGCTCGGCCGTCTCACCCAGGGCGTTCACCACCCACCGCTGCGAGCGCGCCTCGTCGACCCCCTGCCAGAGCGCGCACCCGCGCAGCGCCGCGGCGAAGTCCTCCATCGAGCTCCAGCGCCGCTCCCGGTCGTCCTCCACGGCCCTCTCGATCGCTGCGACCAGATCGGCCGGCAGCGCCGGGTGCGCCTCCGGGGTCGACAGGCACCGGCGGAGCACCATCCCCATCGACAGGACGTCCTCGCGCCCGTCGACGCCGCGGTCGTCGTCCAGGGAGCTGACCGTCGCGAGGCCGAAGCCCCTCAGCTTCGGCGTCACGCCCCACGAGCCCGCGTGAAGGAAGATGTTCTCCGGCTTCACGTCCCGGTGGAACACCCCCCTCGCATGGGCGGCCGAAAGCGCGTCCATCACCGGGAGCAGCGTCGCCAGGGCCACGCGAGGAGCGAGCGTCCCCACGGCCTGGAGGCAATGCCCCAGGTCGCCTCCCGCCAGCAGCTCGTGGACGATGAAGGCCACCCCGCTCCGGGTCGTCGCCCCAATCGAGCACGGCGACCACGTTGGAGTGCCGCAGCCGCTCCGCGACCCTCGCCTCGCGCTCGAAGCGGGTGATCGTCTCCGCGCTCCCGCCGGCCGGGTCGGAGCGCAGCACCCTGAGCGCCACCCAGCGCCTCGTGCGCAGGTGCTCGGCCTCGTAGACGGCGCCCATCGCTCCGCGGCCCAGCTCGCGGATCAGCCGGTACCGACCGCCGAGGATGTCGCCCGGGGCTCCGATCGCCGTCATCGACTCCGGGGCGTCCACTGCCCGCCGAGTCTGCGCAGCGCATCGAGCGGAGTCCAAGGAAGCGCTGCAATCCAGGGCGTCCATGTCCGCGGAGGTCGCACCTCCACCGCCGTGGTCGGTTCACCTCGGGACACCGCTCAGGAT
>JADJAE010000042.1 GCA_016704445.1 Deltaproteobacteria bacterium | reverse complement strand
GTCGCCGTCGCAGTTGACGAAGCCCGACGCGCAGGCGCCGATCGCGCAGCGCCCCGCGGTGCACGCCGCCGCGGCGTTGGCGAAGCGGCACTGCAGCCCGCACGCGCCGCAGTTGGTGAGCGAGTTGAGCGCCGTCTCGCAGCCGTTGCCCGCGCTGCCGTCGCAGTCGCCGAAGCCCGCGTTGCACGCGAAGCCGCAGCGGGACGCGCAGAACGCCGTCGCGTTGGCTGGCCGGGCGCAGCGGTTGCCGCAGCTCGTGCAGTTGTCCGGGTCGTTGGCGAGGTTGCGGCAAGAGCCCGAGCAGTCGGTGAGCCCGGCGCCGCAGTTCGGCTGGCAGCTCCCGGCGACGCAGCTCTCGCCCGCCGCGCAGCGGGTTCCGCAGGCGCCGCAGTGGGCGCTGTCGGTGAGCGTGGCGGCCTCGCAGCCGTCGGCGTCGTCAGCGTTGCAGTTGGCGAAGCCCGCGTTGCACGCGCCCCTCGCGCAGCCGGAGCTGGTGCAGCTCGCGGAGGCGTTGGGGTAGCGGCAGGTCACGCCGCAGCCGCCGCAGTTGGAGAGGGTGTCGAGGGTGGCCTCGCAGCCGTTGGCCGCCATCCCGTCGCAGTCGCCGAAGCCGCGGGTGCACTCCACGCCGCAGCGGCCCGCCGTGCAGAACGCCGCGCCGTTGGCCGGCGCGGGGCACACCGTCCCGCACGCGCCGCAGCCCGCCGGGTCGGTCTGGAGGTTGCGGCACGAGCCGCTGCAGTTGGTGAGCCCGGCGCCGCAGCTCGCGACGCAGGCGCCCATGGAGCACACCTGGCCCGGGGCGCAGGAGTTGCCGCATGCGCCGCAGTGGGCGAGGTCGGTCTGGCGGTCGACGCAGCGCCCATCGCACACGGTCTGCCCCGCCGGGCAGGTGATGACGCAGGCCCCGGCCTCGCAGCGCTGGCCCGAGGCGCAGGCGTTGCCGCACGCCCCGCAGTGGAGCCGGTCGGTCTGCAGGTCGCGGCAGGCGCCGCTGCAGGCCGTCGTCCCGGCCCCGCAGCTCGTCACGCAGGCGCCCGCGGTGCAGATCTGACCCGCGGCGCAGACGGTTCCGCACGCCCCGCAGTTCTCGCGGTCGTTGCTGACGTTGGCGCAGTAGCGCGCGCCGCCGCCGTCGGTGCCCGCGTCGCCCGCGGCCCCGGAGCACTGGGCCAGCATCGGGCCGCACTCCAGGGCGCACTGGCCCATGGCGCACACCAGCCCCGCGGAGCACGCCGCGCCGCAGGCGCCGCAGTGGGCGCGGTCGGTGTCGTCGCTGACGCAGCGATCGCCGCAGAGCTGCTGCCCCGAGGGGCACGACTGGCGACATGCGCCGGCCACGCAGACCTGGGTGCGCGGGCAGACGGTGCCGCAGGCGCCGCAGTTCAGGGGGTCGTCCGCGAGGGTCGAGCACGCGCTGCCGCAGACCTGCTGGCCCGCGGAGCACTGCACGTCGACGGGGACGTCCATGGTGCCCGCGTCGCCGCCGACGATGGGCTGGCTGCTGGTACAGCCGAAGAGGGTGAGAAGAAAGGTGAGCCAGAGATGCTGGCGCTGGGGTGCTTGCATGGTCCGCAGAGCTACCGGATCACACGGTGGCCGTCGAGGTGCGGAGCAGCGCGCGCAGGGAGGGGATCAGTGCCCGCTGCGGCTCAGCCGGCGCTGGGCGCGCTGGATGATGGCGGGGGCCCACCAGTTCCAGTCGCCGAGGAGGCGCATGGTGGCGGGGACGATGAGCACCCGCACCACCGTGGCGTCGAGGGCTACGGCGATGGCCATGCCCACGCCCAGAGCCTTCAGCAGGATGATGTCGGCCATCGCGAAGGCCGAGAACACCGCCACCATGATGGCCGCCGCGCTGGTCACGAGGCGCCCCGAGCGCTCGAGGCCCTCGGCCACGGCGCGGGTGTTGTCGCCGTGCCGGGAGTACTCCTCCTGCATGCGGGTGAGCATCAGCACCTCGTAGTCCATCGAGAGCCCGAAGGTGGCGCAGAACATCACGATGGGCAGCGACGGGTCGATGGGGCCGGGCGTGAACCTGAGCACGCTGCGAGGTGGCCCTGCTGGAAGATCCACACCAGGGCGCCGAAGGACCCGGTGATGGAGAGCAGGTTCATCAGCACGGCCTTGATGGGCAGCGCGACGCTCCCGAGCAGCAGCAGCAGCACCAGCATGGTCATCACCACCACGAAGGCGATGGCCCCGCCCACGCGGGCGCGGAGGTAGCTCGCGGTGTCGAGGTCCATGGCGGTCTGGCCGGTGACGAGGAGCTCGCCGTCGGCCACGCGCCGCTGCCTGCGCACCGCGCGCACGATGGACTTCGCGGCCTCCGAGGCGGGCGCCGCCTCGGTGATCGCGGAGAGCACCACGATGTGCGCGCCGACGGTGTCCCGCACGAAGAGCTGGTGCCCCTCGGTGCGCTGCGTCGGGTCCATCACCACGTCGGCGACCGCCTCGGCGTCGAGCGAGGGGTCGAGGTCGACCAGGCTCTCCACCCGGTCGACGCCGGGGATCGTCGCCACCCTGGCGCTGAGCTCCCGCAGCGCGAGCACCCGCTCCCTCCGCGCGAGCGGCGGGCCGGGGAAGCGCGCGACCATCACCACGCGGGTCGCGGCCCTCTCGGCGAAGTGCTCGCTCATCAGCGCGTTGCCCCGCCGGGTCTCGGTGCTCGCCGGCAGCACGTTCATGTCCGGGATGGCGAGCTTCAGGTCGAGGAAGGGTCGGCCCAGCACCAGCAGCATGGTCAGCGTAGGGAGCAGCACCCAGAGCGGGCGGCGCATCACCCAGGTGGCGAGCGGCCGCCAGAAGCCGTCGCGGCCGCCGGTGCCCAGCGAGCCGATGCGCCAGCGGTTGACGCCGTGGCCGAGCACCGCGAGCAGCGCCGGGAGGAAGGTGAGGGCGTAGAGCGCCGCGAAGGCGACCACGAGGGTTCCGCCGAGGCCGAGGGAGGCGAGGTACGAGCCGCGGAAGAAGAAGAGCCCGGAGAGGCCGATGACCACCGCGAGGCCCGAGAAGGCCACCGCGCGGCCGGCGGTGGAGACGGTGCGCGCGACGGCGTCCTCCACCGAGTTGCCGCCCGCGAGCTCCTCGCGGAAGCGGTTGACCATGAAGAGCGAGTAGTCGATGGCCACGCCGAGGCCCACCAGCGACACGATGTTGATCGCGTACTGCGCGACCTCCATGCGGCGCGAGAGGAGCATCACCGCGGCGACGCCGCCCGCCACCGCGAGCGCCCCGACGCCCGCCGGGAGGAGGGCCGCGACCACCGACCCGAAGACCAGCAGCAGCACGATGAGGGTGAGCGGCGCGGAGAGCACCTCGGCGCGCTGGAGGTCGCGCTGTAGCACCCCGTCGAGGTCGGCGCGGAAGGCCCCGACGCCGGTGACGGTGACCGTGAGCGGGCCCGGCGCGATGCGCTGCCGCAGGGCGGGGTAGCCGCGGGTGTCGACCGTCGCCTCGCGGCGCAGCGCGACGGTGGCGATGGCGTGGTGGGTGTCGAGCGACTGCATGGTGGACGCCTCGACGGTCTCGACGTCGGGGTCGAAGGGCGAGCGCACCCGCAGCACCGAGGGGTGGCGGCGCAGCGGGGCGAGCGCGGCGAGCGCGGCCTGCTGGAAGCGGGGCTCGTCGGTGCTCCACTCGGGGTGGGCGAGGACGACGGTGAGGCCCGAGGCGCCGGCCTGCGGGAGCTCGTGGTCGATGAGCTCGGCGGCGGTGTCGCCCTCGATGCCGTGGATGCGCCCGGTGGTGAGCCGTCCCCCCACGAGGAGCGCGGCGAGCGAGGCCAGCAGGAAGACCGCGCTCACCGCCAGGACGGCTCGGCGGTGCGCGTAGATCCATCGTCCCCAGGCTTCGAACATTGGCGACACTCCCCTTCAGCGCGTGAGGGCGCGAGCCACCGACGCGGCCAGCAACACCGCGGCCAGCATCGTGGCGCGCCGGTCGGCGGGCGGAACATCGCGCGCCATGGGCTGGGTCGCCAGTACCATCAGTCCGATGGTGGGCAGCGCGGGCACCGCCCGGTCGAGGGCGATGGCGAGCGCTCCGGCGGCGAAGATGCCCGCCCAGAGGGCGGCGGTCATGCGGGGGCGGGGCATGGAGAAGCGCGCCGCGGCGGCGAGGTAGAGGGCGACGAAGACGGCGTCGCCGAAGCCGATGGCGGGCCTCGGGGCGCGTTCCGGGGGAATGGCCACGCTCACGGTGAGCAGCCGCACCAGGGCGGGCGACTGGACGATGTGGTGGGTGGGTCCCGAGGGCGAGGTGACGCTCCAGAGGTCGACGGCGGCGGAGACCAGGGCCACCGCGGCGAGGTGACCGGAGGACTCCATGCGCGCCCCGATGGCCCCGCCCACGACCAGGGCGACGGAGAGCAGCCCGAGGGCCCCGACGAGCCCGGAGGCCACCGGGGGGAGCGCCAGCGCGAGGGCGACGAGGCCGAGGCCGAGCAGGGCGAGCGGGAGACCCACGCGAGGGTGCAGGGGCGCGGCGGGGGCGAGTGCGACGCCGGCCACGATGGCGAGGGCCACCGCAGCGAGGGCGACGAGGGTGGAGCCCAGCGGACCCAGCGGAACCCACGGGGCGACGGCAGCCATGATCCCGAGCGGGACGCACACCCCGAGGACGGGGCGGGCGATGGTGAGGGCGATCGGGGGGAGAGCCATCCGGTGCGGGAAGGATAGTCAATCGGTGGGGTGATGCTGCATCTTCCCGCGCGTTGCGAGCGCGAGGACGAAAGCAGGCGGCGTGGTCGGTGCTGGCCGCGGCGGTCGCGGCAGGCTGTGGAGCGCGCGAGATGCGCCCTGCGCCGACGGCTCCCGCGGCGGCGGCGGCGGCGACCCATGGGCTCTACTGGGGGCGCTGGCCCGAGGTGCCCGAGGGGATGCGGGTCGCGGTGTGGCTGCACGAGGACGGCCACGTGCTGCGCGGCAGCTGGGACCTTCCCCCGTGGCACGGAGAGCTGGCCGCGGTGCGCGACGGCGAGGGCTACGACGGGCTCTGGCGCGAGGAGGGCACCGTCGCGATCCAGCAGGGGAGAGAGCGTCGGGTGCGGCTGCGGCGGGACGCGCGCGACGGAACCCTCCGCGAGGAGGCCCCTCCGGGGGCCGAGCCCATCGTGCTGCAGCGGGCGGGGCACCCGACCTCGACGCTTCGCCCGGGTCTCTGGCTTGGGCGCTGGACGGGGCTGCCCACGGGCGTCGCGGTCGAGACGCTGCTCACCCCGCTCGACGACGGCCGGTGGCGCGCGACCTACCGCTATCAAGACCGCGAGGGCACCTTCGACGGCGATCCCATCCCTGGGGGCGGGCTCACGATCCGCTGGCGCGAGGTGTCTCCGCGCGACACGGTGGCGAGGGGCCGGGGGCGTCTGCTCCCGGACGTCCTAGGGCTGCGCGGCACCTACGGCGTCGAGGACAGCGCCTCGGGCACCGGGCTGTGGACGCTGGAGGCGTGGAGGGTTCCGTGAGCGACGAGACGACGACGCTGCTTCGGGTGCTGGTGGAGGGCGACGCGCGCTCGGTGGCCGAGGCGCTGCACGCCGACGTGGTGTTCGTGCAGGGCGACGGCACCGAGCACCGCGGTGCCGAGGTGGTGGTGGCGATGTTCTCGGGCAGCGACGGGGAGGTGCGCTACGCGGTGGTGGCCATCGAGTCCGCGTCGGTGCGGGTCGAGCTTACCGTACCGGGTATTCCTGGTGCGATGCGCTTCACGCTGCATGGCGCGAGCGAGGCGGGACGGCTGGTGCGGGTGCGGGTCGAGGCCTGAGAGCGTCAGCGCCGTCCGGCCACGCGGGCCAGCGGCACCACCACGGCGGGCTCGGCGCGCTCGGCGCCCTTGACGGTCGAGAAGACCCCCGAGGTGGCGGTCTCCCGGGTGACGGAGAGAACCTTCATATCAGGGTGCTGCGTGACCGCGTCGCGGGCGGCCTGGGCCGCGGTGCGGGTCTCGATGAACACGTGGGTCGGCGGCGCGTCGAGATCGCGCAGGGGACGCATGACGACCTCGAAGCGGTGGGTCCAGACTCCAGTCACGATGATGTCTCCTTCTGTTCTCTCTTGAACCGTGCGCTGCGCCCGACGCGAACCGGAAGGGGTGCGACTACGGAGACACAGCCACATCTGCGGGCAAAAGGGAAGGGCGATGATCGCTTGGGATGATCATCGCCCCTCGGAAAGCGTCCGTACCACTTGGACCGTGGGACCGTAGTGAACCCCTTGGACACGCCAAGGTGGGAGTCGGGTATCGCGGTTTAAGGCTCCCCGGTGAAAGATCCGGGCCTGCACACCACCACGAGGTTGACCCCCGGATTCGTGTAGATAAAGCGGGATTCTATACGCATCCAGCACCTGTCCGGCAGAGGGACGACTCTCACCATGATGCACCGCGGGCCAATCTTCAAGGCCGTGTTGTGACGATGCCTACGGGGTCGGCGCGGGCAGGTGCACGGCCTCCGGAGACCACTCCCTCTCTCGCGCGGTGGTGAGGTCGGGCTCGCGGTCGTTGACCATCCACCCGACCTCGGAGCTCACCTCCTGGTCGGTGGGCGGCCAGTGCCCGTAGCGCGGCGCCTCGCCCGGGCCGGAGAAGTCCGTCCAGAAGGCCCCTCCCTCCTGCGCGTCGCGGGTGTCGAGGTGCACGAACACGCTGTTGGGGTAGTACCCGACGCCCGCGTCGGGAAGCGTCCGGGCGTAGTCCCTCACGTCCTCGTGGCGCACTCCCCGGAGGCGCAGGTCGAGGGCGCGGGCGTGCGCGTGTCGGCTGCGCCCCTCCCCCGGTCGGTAGCCCGAGACGATCTCCGCGGTGCGCCCCGGAAAGCGATCGAAGAGCCCCTGCATCAGCTGGATGACCCGCGGGTGCAGCACCCTCGCGTTGCGGGTGAGCATGATCACCGGGTCGTGCGTGAGCCGGTCGCGCTCGATGGCGGGCGCCGCCCCTCGACCGCGGACCCGGGCCCGGGCGCGGGGCGCGGTCTCGTCGGCGAGGCTCAGGCCCGCGGCGGGCGCCACGCGGCGGAGCTCGCGGATGGCGGCGTCGACGTCGAAGTCGGTGAAGCGACCGGGCTGGGCGAGCAGCGAGACGGCGGCGAGCGCGGCGAGGGTGGGGCGCCCGGTGCAGTCGGTGAGCGGCCCCGTCCAGGTGGGCATCTCGCCGTTGCGCAGGCGGCGCACGGTGACCACCGGGCGCAGGCACAGCCGGGCGTTGCGGGCGCCGCGGACGGACTGCTCGGCCTCGACCGGAGCGCCCCGCCGGGCGCGCACCTCGATGCGAGGGAGGATGACCTCGTCGACCGCGCTCTGCGCCGCCGCGAGAGCCAGCCGTCCGGGGCCGACGGGCCTCGGGGTCACGGGCGCCCGGGCGGCCGCGGGCACAGCCGCAGGGGCGGGGCGCGGCTGGGCCGTCGCGACGGACGGCGCGCACAGCGACAGGGCGGCGAACACGCAACGGATCAGCGCGCGGGGCATAGGGCCGAGCGGTGGCAGAAAAGTGCCCTTGTGGGCAAGTTCCCGTCGGCGATGATCGTTAGGAGGGGAGCGGGAGGGAGGCGGAGACGGAGGGGGAGGCGACGATCAGTGACCGCCGACCTTGCCCTGGAGGAAGTAGGCGATGAGGAGGGCGTAGAGCACCAGCGACTCGATGAGCGCGAGGCCGAGAATCATCGGGGTGCGGATCTTGGCGTCCGCGCCCGGGTTGCGGGCGATGCCCTCGAGGGCGGCCGCGGCGACGCGACCCTGGGCGAGCGCGCCGCCGAGGGCGCCGACGCCGATGGCGATGCCGGCGCCGAGGGCGGCCATCATCTGGGCGTCGAAGGAGTTCGAGCCGGGGGCCGCGGCGGCCTCCTGGGCGAACGCGGCGAAGGTGTAGAACGTGACGAGCAGCGCGCTCGAGAGGGCGGTGATCTTCTTCATGGTGATGGTCTCCTTCAGTCGTTCGAACAGTTCAGTGCCCCAACAGCGGGGCGATGGAACACCCTAGGAATCACGCGTGCTCGTGGGCGGCGTGCCCGTGCTCGGCGTGGGCGTCGTGGCCGTGGTCGTCACCGTGGTCGATGGCGAGCTGGAAGTAGATCGTCGCGAGCAGGCAGAACACGTAGGTCTGCAGGACGACCACCAGCACGCCGAGCACCATGATGGGCACGGGCACGAGCAGGAAGGCGAGGCCGGTGAACACGCTCACGACCATGTGGTCGACGAAGAGGTTCACGCAGAGGCGGATGGCGAGGGAGAGCGGGCGCACGAGGTGCGAGATGATCTCCAGCGGGAGCATCAGCGGCGCGAGCGCCGGCATCGGGCCGACAAAGTGCTTGAGGTACGCGACGCCCTGGTGCTTGAGCCCGTAGTAGTGGGTGGCGAAGAAGATCACCAGGCCGCAGGCGAGCGTGACGTTGAAGTTGCTGGTCGGCGGCGCGAAGCCCGGGATGAGCCCGAGGGCGTTCGAGAAGAAGATCAGCAGGGCGCAGGTGCCGATGATCGGGAGGAAGTGCCGCGCTTCCTTCTTGCCGAGCACGTCGGCGAGGAGGTCATAGAAGGTCTCGACGAAGTTCTCGGTGAACGACGCGACGGTGAGCGACCCCTCGGGCACCACGGCCTCGCTGGTCCTGGCGATGCGGCCGCGGGTCACGAGCACGAAGCCCGCGATGAGCAGCACCACGAAGAGCGCGATGGTGGTGTACTCGAGCGTCACCGGCGTGTTGGCGGGGTAGCTGAAGTGGTTCGGGAGCTCCTGCGCGGCGGTGCCGTCAGCGCAGAGTCCGCCGGCCTCCATGGCGGTCTGCTGGCCCTCGGCGTTCACGCAGCCGTAGTGGTTGAACATGGCCCAGAGCGCCCGGAAATTCGGCAGCGCCAGGAGGTACGTGAACCATGACGTGTGGTCGGGCATCAGCGCTTTCCTTCGTCGGAGTCGGAGGAGACGGAATCTTCGGAGGGCTTCGGGCTGACGGCGTCCCAGAGGCCGCCGCCGGCGATGGCCACGACCACCGCGGTGATGCCGGCCATGAAGCTCCCGCCGTGGACCCACGATCGCGAGATCAGCAGGCCCACACCGAGGAACAGTGCGGCGGTCTTCGCCAGGAGCAAGGCCATCGCGGCGCCCTTTCCCGCGGAGACCTTCGGGTCGATCAGCCGGGTGACGACCCGGGCGAGCACCCAGAGGTTGAGCAGGCCGACGGCGGTGCCGATCACCGAGGAGTACGCGCCCGTTGGGCCGAACTGACGCTCCATCACCACCGCGCTGAGGAGGCCGGCCGCGAGCGCGACCACGCCGATGCGACGCGCGAGGTCGCCGTCGGGTCCGATGGACTCCGGGGTCGCTGCGCCAGGCTCGGTCGGGGAAGGTCTCACGGGGTCGTCGGTGGCTTCGGGTCGTTCTTCTTGGGCTCTTCGGGCTTGGGGTCGTCGCGGGTGGCGAATCGGTACATCGATCGGAACCCCGCCGCCGCCCCGATCGCGAAGCCCACCAGCAGAAAGGTGGGCTCGGTGTGATACCGGCTGTCGATCCATCGGCCCAAACCGGCCATCACCACGATGGAGATGACGAACTCCAGGCCGAGGGAGAGACCGACCATGTCACGGAGAGGGAGCTTCATACGATCCGCTCGGCTCTCCTGTGGCGAGGTGACGGGCCCTTCAAGGCGTCCAAATCGGCGCGCTTCTATCACCGCGCACTTTGCCGGGTCAAGCCGCGGAGAAGGCCCTCACGGGTCCTCGTGCTCCGGGAGCTGCAGCACCCCCGGGTGCAGGTGCTCGTACGCCGCCCTCGCGCGCATCGGTCCCACCTTCGGCACCGCGGCGATCTCCGCGTAGGTCGCCTCGGCTACGCCCGCCACGCTCCCGAACTTCCTCAAGAGCGCCCTCGCCGCCACAGGCCCGAGCCCCGGCAGCCCGTCGAGCTCGCTGCGCAGGCGCTTCTTGTGGTGCAGCGCCTCCCGGGTCTTGTTGGCGAACCGGTGCGCCTCGTCGCGCGCCCTGGCCAGCAGCACCAGCGCCGGCCCGTTGTCGCGGATGGTCACCGGGTTCTTCCTCCCGGGCTGGTACACCCGGTCGACCACCTTCTCGCCGAGCACGTTCTCCCGCTCCTTGGCGAGCGAGCACACCGGCATGTCGGTGATCCCGAGCTCCTGCAGCACCGTCACGGCGATGTTGAGCTGGCCTCGGCCTCCGTCGACCACGAAGAGGTCCGGCAGCTCCCAGCCCTTCTCCCGGTTCTTCCCCGGCGAAAGCGCCGGGAGAGCACCTCATACATGGCCCGGTAATCGTCGCCGGTGTTCTCCGTGCGCACGTGGAAGCCCTTGTACCCGGGCTTGTAGGCCACGCCGTCGAGCAGGCACACCACCGCCCCCACGGTCTCGGCGCCCGCGTGGTGCGAGATGTCCACGCACTCGATGGTGCGCGGCGGCTCCTCCATGTCGAGCGCGCGGGCCAGCGCCTCGGCCTGCCCCCCGGCGCTCGCCACGGCCATGCGCTTCTCCCGGAAGGCGTGCCGCGCGTTCTCCATCGCCATCGCCAGCAGCGGCGCGGCGCTCCCCTCTCCGGGCTCCGGCTTCACCACGATGCGCACCTCCTTGCCCCGCAGCTCGGTGAGCCACTCGGCGACGCCCGCGCTGCCCTCGGGCTCGAGCGGCAGCACCACCTCGTCGGGGATGGTGGCCCCCTCCCCCCGTAGCGCCCGGTGAGCACCTGCGAGACCAGCTCGTCGTCGGGCAGCTCGGCCCGGCCGAACACCAGCGATTGCGTGTCCCGCACGAAGCCGTTGCGCACCAGCAGCAGCGTGACGACCACCCCGTCGCCCTCGCGGTAGAGCCCCACGACGTCGCGGTCGACGTCGCTCACCTCCGCCACGCGCTGCGCCTCGGTGACGCTTGCCACGGCGTTGATCTGGTCTCGCAGCCGCGCCGCGCGCTCGAACTCCATCGCCGCGGAGGCCGCGCGCATCTCCTGCTCCAGCGACCCCACCAGCTCCCTCGTGCGCCCCCCGAGGAACATCTCCACGTACTCGACCTGCGCCGCGTACTCCTCGGGAGGCACCGGGAGCACGCACGGCCCGGAGCAGCGCTTGATCTGGTACTCGAGGCACGGCCGCGTGCGAGACGCGAACTCCTCGTTGTCGCAGGTGCGTAGCTGGAAGTGCCGGTTGATGGTCTTGAGGGTGCGCCGCGCCTCGGTCGAGCTCGGGTAGGGGCCGAAGTACACCGCGCCGTCGACCCTCGGGCGCCGGACGATCTCCAGCCGCGGCCACGGGACGCGCTTGTCCAGGCGCACCGAGAGGTAGTCCTTGTCGTCCCGGAGGCGGACGTTGTACCGGGGTCGGTGCTGCTTGATGAGGGAGTTCTCGAGCAGCACGGCCTCCTTCTCGGTGGCGGTGACCACGGTCTCGATGTCGCCCAGCACCCGGTCGAGCAGCGGGATGAAGTAGCGGTAGTCCGAGCTGTTGGCCTGGAAGTACTGCCGCACGCGCTGCCGCAGCGAGCGCGCCTTGCCGACGTAGACCACCACGCCCTTCTTGTTCTTGAACAGGTAGCAGCCGGGGGACGTGGGCAGCGTGTCGAGCCGCGCCCGGAGCTCTTCCTCTCGCATCAGGCCGCGCAGTCTACGGTTCGCGGCGCCGACGGTCGATCGATCGCGCGACAGGGTTGAGCCCGCCCTCGGGACTCTGGCATCCTGCGCGCGATGTACTCCGTCCGCGCGTCCTCGATCGTGTTCGCCTTCGGGCTCGTTGCGGCTTGTTCGTCGCGCCCACCCCCTCGCCCGCTCACGGCCCCGCATCCCCCAGACCCGATCGCCATCTCGCTCCCCGAGGTGCGCGTCTCCCACGCGCAGTGGATCTCGCCCACGCCGCCGCAGATGCCCCCTCCCCCGCGCCGCGGATCGCGCCGCAGCGGCTCCATGTCCCTGGAGCTCGCGCAGCCCATCCTGGTGTCGACCAACGAGCCGGTGCGCGCCTGCTACAAAGCCTTCCTCGCGTTCTCCCCGCAGGCCGGCGGCTCCATCGTCACCCTGATGCGCATCGGCCCATCGGGCTCCATCGACGACGTCGAGACCATCGGCTCGCCCGACCCCTCGCTCGCCATCATGTCGCAGTGCGTCCTCGCGGCGCTCCGCACCCGCCGCTTCCCGGGGATGGGCGCCCCCTCGCTGGTGTCCTTCCCGTTCAGCTTCCGCAGCGGCGAGATCAGCGGGCAGACGGTGCCGATGCCCACGCTCCCGCCGCCCCGCCCCGGCGAGATGCAGGTGCCCAACCCCGAGAACATCACCGTCCGCCCGTGGCGCCCGGCGCTCATCCCCGCCAGCACCCCGGCGCACGTGATGACCCGCGAGCTCGTCGACGCCGTCGTGCCCGACGTGCAGACGCTCGCCGACACCTGCTACGCCGCCACGCTCGTGGTGAACCCCGCCGCGGAGGGAGACTTCACCCTGCGCGTCGCGGTCGAGCCCTCGGGCAACGTCAACCGCCTCGACATCACCCCGGCGGAGTTTCCCTCGCCGATGCGCGACTGCGTGGTGACCCTCGGGCGGCAGCTCCACTTCCACCCGAGCCTCACCGGCGCCATCGTGACGATCCCCGTCTCGCTCCGACGCATCGAGGCCGACACCTCTGGCGCCTCCGCCTCGCCGTCCCCCGCCGCAGGCGGGCTCATGCCCGTCTCCCGTTAGTCTCGACTCCCCTTCACCCTCGAAGCAGCCGGTACGCGGCGATCACCGCGCGCAGCCGGTCGCCACGCCCCCGGGAGGCATCCTCCGGGTGGCGGTCGGGGTGCAGCGTCAGCACCAGCTCCTGGAAGCGACGGCGCAGCAGCACGACCCCCGGGTCGTGGTCGAAGCCCAGCGTCGCGAGCGCCTCGACGCGCGCGGGATCCACCATGCTCCGCCCATGGTCGCGCCTCCTCGGCCGGCCGTGGAAGGTCTCCCTGGCCCCGAGCGGCGCCTGCTCGGCGGTCCCCTCGGGGAGCGCCCTCGCCGAGCGGAACCGCAGCGCCGCGTCTCGCACCCGGTAGAGCGAATCGAGCCTCGCGAGGCGCTGCGAGTCGAGGACCCGGTCGCGCGCGGAGGAGCTCACCACGCGCCTCCACACCAGCGACTGCCCGATGCGGAAGCCCCTCGCCCGACCGACTCCCCAGGCGCTCTCCACGGCGTGTCGCGAGGCGAGGCCCGCGGCGACGGCGAGGTCTCCGAAGCGCCGCGGATCGGCGCTCGACTCGACGGCCTGCACGGCCCCCGCGCGGAGGTGGAGGTGGTGCACCTGGTCGGGCTCGATGAGCTCCAGGGTGCCGGTCGCGTGGGCGCGGCGGAGCGCGGCGAGCAGGTCGCCGAGGGTGGTCTCACCGAGCCTGGAGGGGAGCGTCATCACAGCGCCCCCAGACGTAGCAGCCCGGCGGGCGGCACCCGAAGTTCGCGACGTCAGCCCCGAACGAGGTCGACCGCAATCTTGACGACGAGGCAGATCACCACCGCGAGCACGACCCAGCGCACGAAGCGATCGCCCCGCCGCACCGCGAGCCTCGCCCCGAAGGCCCCGCCGAGAAACTGCGCCCCCGCCATCGGGAGCGCGACGTCCCAGCGCACGACGCCCTGCGAGGCGAAGATGGCGAGCGCGGCGAGGTTGGAGGCGAAGTTGACGACCTTGGCGTTGGCGCTCGCGCGGGCCATCGCCTCCCGCAGCCAGGTCACGTACGAGAGGATCAGGAAGGTCCCGGTGCCGGGGCCGAAGAAGCCGTCGTAGGTGCCGATGACGAGGGCGATGGCCATGGCGCGGCGCTGCGGCGAGGCCCCTGGAGGGAGCGGTTCGGCGGGCGCGGCCACGTCGCGGCGGAAGGTGAGCCGAAGGGCGACGAGCACCAGCAGCACCAGCACCACCGGGCGCAGCAGCGAGGGCGGAACCTGCAGCACGAGCCATGCGCCCGCGAGCGATCCGACGAAGCCGAAGAGGAAGGAGGCGGCTACGCGGGTGCGGTCGATGACGCCGAGGCGCCAGAAGTTCACGAGGGCGCTGAAGCTGCCGAAGGTCGACTGGCCCTTGTTGGTCCCGAGCGCGAGCTGCGGGGGGAGGCCCGCGGCGAGGAGCGACGGCAGGGTGATGAGCCCTCCGCCGCCCGCGATGGCGTCGATGGTTCCGGCGGCGAAGGCGGCGGCGACGAGGGCGGCGGTGACCTGGAGCTCCATCGCCTAGGCGAGAGCGCCGATGGCGGCCCCGACCGCGGCGAGGAGCGCCCCGCTCGCGATGGCGTCATCGGCGAGCACGAAGTCCGGCGAGAGAGCACGGTCGGCGACCAGCGTCGGGACGATCGAGCGCAGGTGCGCGTGCGCCGCAGCAACACCGCGGCCGGGCTTGAGCGGGAGCCGCGAGTCGAGGCCCTGCGCGGCGGCGAGCATCTCGATGGCCACCGCCATGCGGGCGTTGCGCACCACGCGCGAGGCCTTGAGGGCGGAGGTCGCGCCCATGGAGACGTGGTCCTCGCGGCCGGCCGACGAGGGGATCGAGTCCACGCTGGCGGGGTGGCAGAGGATCTTGTTCTCGGTGACGAGCGAGGCCGAGGTGACCTGGGCGATCATGAAGCCCGAGTCGAGCCCGGTGTGCGGCGCGAGGAAGGGCGGCAGCCCCGAGGAGAGCGCGGGGTTCACGAGCTGCTCGACGCGGCGCTCGGAGATGTTGGCCAGCTCGGCGCAGGCCATCGCGAGGAGGTCGAGCGCGAAGGCCAGGGGCTGCCCGTGGAAGTTGCCGCCAGAGACCACGTCCGCCTCGCCGTCGCGAACGAACACCAGGGGGTTGTCGGTGACGCTGTTCATCTCCCGGGCGAGCACCTCGCGCACCCAGCGCATCGCGTCGCGGGAGGCCCCGTGCACCTGCGGCATGCACCGCAGCGAGTACGGGTCCTGCACCTTGCCGCAGTCGCGGTGGCTCTCGGCGATCTCGCTCTCCGAGAGCAGCGTGCGGAGGTTGCGCGCGACGTCGAGCGCGCCGGGGTGCGGGCGCACCGCGACCACGCGCTCCTCGAAGGGCCTGCCGCTCCCCTTGAGGGCCTCGAGGGACATGGCCCCGGCCACGTCGGCGCAGCGCGCGAGGGCCTCGGCGTCGAACAGCGTGAGGGCGCCATACGCGAGCATGTATTGGGTGCCGTTGATGAGCGAGAGCCCCTCCTTGGCCTCGAGCGCGATGGGCGCGACCTCCGCGAGGGACATCGCCTCGGCGCCCGGGTACACCTTGCCGTCGAACTCCGCGCGGCCCTCGCCGATGAGCACCGAGGCGAGGTGCGCGAGCGGGGCGAGGTCGCCCGACGCCCCGACGCTCCCCTGCGACGGGATCACCGGGTGCACTCCGCGGTTGAGCATCGCGACGAGCGTGTCGACCACCACCGGGCGCACGCCGGAGTAGCCGAGCGCGAGCACCTGCGCGCGGAGCAGCATCATGGCGCGCACCACCTCGGCGGGCAGCGGCTCGCCCACGCCGCACGAGTGGCTGCGCAGGAGGTTGTGCTGGAGCGTTCGGATGTCGGCGGGGGAGATGCGCGTCTCGGCGAGGGCGCCGAAGCCCGTGTTGACGCCGTAGACCCGAGGGGACTCGTCGCCCCCGGCGACCACCGCGTCGATGGCAGCGCGCGCTGCGGAGACCCGGTCGCGGGCCTCGTCATCGAAGCCCACCGGGGCGCGCCGACGCGCCACCGCCACGAGATCCTCCACCGTCAACGTCGACCCGATCAGGACCAGCTCGCTCATAGGGGAAGAGGGTCTACCACCAGATCGCGTCGGGCATGGGATGCTCCCGGCCGATGAGGACGCGGTGGCTCGTGCTGGTGGGCTTGGGAGGCTGCGCCGACCCGCTGCCCTCGCCCTCGACGGTTGACGTGCTGCGGATCCTCGCGCTCAGCACGGCCACCCCGGAGGTGCGGCCGGGCGAGGCGCTGGCGGTGAGGGCGGTGTGGCACGACCCGCTGGGGGGACGAGGCCTCCGTTGGCGCTGGAGGCTCTGCGACCCGGGGGCGGTGGACGACCCCAGGGCGTGCGCGAGGGCCTCCGGGAGCGTCGAGCTGGGGTCCGGGGAGACAGACAGGGTGGAGCTTCCTGCGGCGGAGCTTTCGCTGCGGGGGACGGAGACCGAGCGGACCCTGGTGGTCTACGCCATCGCGTGCCCCTCGCTGGACGCGGTGATCGACCCCCGGGAGGGGCGGCTGGTGTGCCCTGAGGGCGTCGGCTCCGAGGCCTTTCGCCGGGTGACCGTGAGAGCGACCGGGGCCCTCAACCGCCCGCCCCCCATCGCGGCCTGGACGCGCGGGTCATCGACCCCGGGCGGACCGACCCCTTCGGTCGGGCCGCGCGTGCGTGTGACGGGGCTGGCCCGCGCTACGCTCACCCCTGACGCCCCCCGGACGGCGCGGCGGAGGCCTTCGACGGGGGCTCCGAGTCGCTGATGGCCTCGGTGTACGTGAGCACCGGGAGCGTAGATCCGCCGCGGGTGGTGACGGAGCCCGGCGTCGTGGCGCCGATGGCCTTCCGTTGGACTCCGGGGCGGGTGCTGTCTGGGGGAGAGGTGGCCCGGGTGTGGGCCGTGCTGCGGGATCAGCGGGGCGGAGAGGCGGTGCGCGCGGTGACGATCACGGCGCGCTGAGCGTCACTGGCAGCGGGCGTTGACGCAGGTGCGGCCGGCGGTGCAGTTGGACGAGCGGGCGCACTCGGGGCGCTGCTCGTTGGTGCTGGTGCAGAGCGAGCGGCCCATGGTGTCGGTCGCGCAGAGGTTGAACTGCACGTCGACGGTCATGCACGCGCCGTCAGGCATCGTGGACGGCGTCGGGCAGAGGCGGCGGCACGCGCCGTTGTTGCAGACGGAGTTCGCGTTGCACTGCGAGTCCATGGTGCAGAAGGGGCGGGGCCGGGTGTCGACGCGGCACACGCCGCCCACGCACACCTGGTTGCTGCCGCAGGTCGCGTCGGCGGTGCAGGTCGCGAGGCAGGTGCCGCTCACGCAGAGCTGCGCGGCGGTGCATCGGCCGCCGCAGTCGGCGCCCGTGGTGGGGTAGGTGCAGCGGCTGTTGGTGCAGACCTGGCCCGCGGCGCAGGCGGTCGCGGCGTTGGCGGTGGTGCAGCCGACGATGCACTGGCCGTCGACGCACGACTGGCCGGAGCCGGTGCACTGGTAGTCGAACTGGCACTGGTTGGCCCTGGGCTGGCAGCTTCCGCCGAGGCACACCGGCGTCGCGGGCGTCGCCGCGCACTGGGCGTCGGCGGTGCATCCGCCGCCGGGGACGCAGCGCCGCGCCGCGGTGTCGCAGACGAGGTTCGCGGCGACCCGGGCGCAGTCGGCGTTGGCGCTGCAGCCGGGGACGCAGGTGCCGCGCGATGTCTCGCAGTAGGAGCCGCTCGGGCAGCCCGCGGTGCTGGTGCAGGACTGGGTGGTGGCGCAGCGGCCGGTGGGGTCGCAGTAGCCGCTCGCACAGTCGCGGTTGACGGTGCAGACGCGGGGGCCGGTGTCGAACACGACCGGGGGGCGGTCGGTGGTGCCGGCGTCGACCACGGGGACGCCGTCGGGGCCGTCGTCATGCTCGCTCCACACCGGGCAACCAAGCAGCCACGCGCCGAGCGAGCCGACGATCATGAAGGATTGAACAGTGATGGGGTGCTTGCGCATAGCGACGCCTCCGGAACAGTGGTCCACCGCAGATGGTCTCGCGGGTGCCTTAGTGGTTTCTAGCTTCGGTACGACGGACCGTTTCAGCATCTCCCATGCCGGGACTCAAGTCGCGGCAATCGTTCCATCGGGTAGCTCTCCGAGCGGCGTGAATGCGTGTTCATAGCGCCCCCGTGAACGATTGCCGCCCGCGCGACCGCATCGTCGGGATCGCTGTAGTTGTTTCGCCACGGCGGAGAGCAGTCTGTTATCGTCCGCGCCGCCGGGAGAAGAGGGCAGACCAAGCGCATGGACGTCGTATGTGAACGCTGCAAGGCAGAGTACGAATTTGACGACGCGCTGGTCTCCGAGCGTGGAACCACCGTCAAATGCACGAACTGCAGCCATCAGTTCAAGATCTTCCGCCCCACGTCCGAGACCGACGCCGCCAAGGTGTGGAACCTCCGGCGACCTGACGGAACGGTGATCCCCTTCGACTCCCTCGCGGTGCTCCAGAAATGGATCCTCGAGGGCAAGGTCAGCAAGATGGACGAGATCTCCCGCGCGGGCGAAGGCTGGAAGAGCCTCGGCGCCATCGCGGAGCTCGAGAGCTTCTTCGCCACCGCCGAGCTGCGCGCCTCGCAGAACGCTCCAGGGCGATCGGGTCAGCGCTTTCCCAGCATGAGCGGCGTGCGCGCCCCGACGCCCGCCCCTGGATACAACCGCTCCGTCACGGTGAACCCCTCGCGACCGACCCCGGCGCTGAGCTCTCCCACGATCCGTCCCGGCGGCGCCGCTCCGCCTCCCCCGCCGGTCTCGCTGCGCGCGCCCTCCCACGGCGGGACGCCTCCGCCGGTGCCCAGCGTGCTCCGCGGGCCGTCGGCCGTGAAGAGCGCCGCCTCGCCGGCCAACGCCAACACCATGGTGCAGATCCCGCCGCCGCCGAAGATGCCGGCGGAGATGGGCCCGATGTCTCCCTTGCCGAGCCCCGATCGGCACGAACCCCTGGCCGACGAGGTCGAGCGCGCCCGCCCCCGCCCCGCGAGCCTGCCTCCGAAGGTGGTGCTGCCTCCGCTGCCCGCCCTCACCGCCTCGCCGCGTGACCTCGTCGATGATCAGGCCCCGACGCGCTCGATCTCTTCCGACCCTCACGGGCTGCGGAGCATTCCCCCCGCGAACCGTCGCGGTGGCCTCGGCGTCGGCCTGGTGGCCGGCGCGCTCATCGCGGGTGGCGCGTTGCTGGTCTCCTACCGCTCGGGCGTCTTCGGCACCAACACCCCTCCCCCGTCCGCGGCCACGGCCGCGCAGGACACCGCCCGACGCGATCGGGTCATCGCCGACGCCACCGAGCGGGTACGGCGCTTCACCGCCGCCGGAATGGACGAGGCGCGGGAAGAACTCTCCGCCGCGATCGCGCTGCGCCCCAACGATGCGGCGCTGGTGGCGACGCGCGCCGAGGTGCTGGCCGCCTGGTCGGAGATGCTCACCCAGCAGGCCGATGACCTCGAGGCCCAGGCCGCCCTGCCGGGCGCCGACTCTCCGCGGCTTCGCGCCTCGGCCGAGCTCGTGCGCCGCGACGGCGTGGCGCGCAGGGAGCGGGCCCGTACCGACCTCCGGGCGGCGGAGGAGGCGCTCGACTCGGTGGCCCCCGCCGAGCGCGGGGTCGTCGAGGCTCGACTCGCCGACGTGGCCCGCGTGGTCGGCTCGCCGACGCTCACCAACCACCTGGAGGCGGCCCGCCGGGCCCCGCCCACCAGCGAGACCTCGCTCTACCTCGCGCTCGCGACGCTGCCCGATGACGCCGCCTCTGCCATCTCCGGGCTCCGCGCCGCCATCGGCGCCGAACCGCAGAACCAGCGGGCCCGCGTGGCCCTGGCGCGGCTGCTCCAGCGAAGCGGCGACGTGCGCGGCGCGCAGGATCTCCTCGCGGAGGCGCTGCGAGCCGAGCCGGAGCACGAGGCGCTGCTGGGCATCTCTCGAGCGCTAGGGTCCACCACCGTCGTTGCCTCGCCAGCGGACATCGCGGCTGATGCGGGCGCCCCCGCGGTGGCCGCAGCGGCCCCGGTGGTCGCCCCGACGGTGGCCCCGGTGGTCGCCCCGGTGATTGAGCCTCCGGCGGCTCCTGCTACGGCCGCGGCGCCGACGACCCCACGCCGCTCCAACGGCAGCGACCCGGGCGGCGTCGTGGCGGCCGCGATGGCGCCGACGCGCGACTACGACCGGCTCGTACGCGACGGCGACCTGCTCCAGCACGCCGGGCGCACCGCCCTCGCCCGCGAGCGATACCAGCAGGCCCTCGCGGTGCGCGCCACGGGCTCCGAGGCGCTCACCGGCCTCGGCTTCGTCGAGCTCGACCAGAACTCCGTCAGCGCCGCGATCTCGCGGTTTCGCCAGGCGCTCGCCAGCAACCCCCGGTACTCCGAGGCCTACATCGGGCTCGGCGAGGCCTATAGCCATCAGCGCAGCTACGGCCAGGCGGTGCAGGCCTACCAGCAGTACCTCGCGATCAACCCGGGCGGCTCGCGCTCGGAGATGGCGCGTCGACAGATCGAGTCGCTGCAAGAGCGTATCAGCGCGGCCCGGGGCCCGGAGACTTCCGGCGCCGACGCCGCGACCAGCCCCTGACGATGACCGCGGCGGCGTTGGACGACGAGGGCTTCGCACCGCTCGGCCCCTTTGAGCTGGAGGGATCGTCCGAGCCGGGCGACGGATCGCTCCTGGAGGTGCTGCGGCTGCTCGGGGTGAGCGAGCGAGCGACCAGCGAGGAGGCCCGTGAGGAGGCCGCCGCGAGGCTCGCGGAGGCGTGGTCGACCACGGGTTCGGTGGGGCTGGAGCGCGACGCGCTGGCCCGGGAGAGCGCCCCGACGCCCTCGGCCATCGAGCGCCTGCTGGCCCTGTACATCGAGACCGGCCGCTGGACCGACGCCGCCCGCGCCGCGGAGGCGCTCGCTGCCCACGACGACACGCCCGAACGTCGCGCGGTGGCCTGGAGCCGCTGGGCCGCGGCGGGCTCGCCCGAGGACGCTCGGCGCTTCGCGAGGGAGGGCGATCCGTCTCGCGTCGCCGCGGCGTACCTCGCTCGCTCCGCGGAGTGCGAGGAGGTGCTGGCCTCCGCGGCGGAGAAGGCGCAGCGCGACGGGGAGACGGAGGCCTGTCGCTCGCTCTCTCTGGACGCGTGGATCCACGCGCAGGGCGCCCGCGGCGCCGACCGGCTCGTCGACGCGCTCCGTGCCTGCGGACGGTCCGGGGCGGCGATGTACGTCGCGCTCGAGGACGCCGCGCGCGCCTACCTCGCAGGCGGCGACGCGAGCCTGCATCGCGCCACCGAGCTGGCCACCGGCGAGGCCGATGCGCTGGCGGTGTGGACGCTACGGGCGCTCCTCCCGGGACCCGACGCAGCGAGCGCCCGGGAGACGCTGCGCGACCTGCTGGCCGATCGGGGTCGCAGCGCGGAGCTCGCGGTGAGGCTCCGGATCGATGCGTGGTCGGCGCCGGAGTCGTCTCGCGCCGCGGCCTGGAAGGGCGTCGCCGCGATGGAGCTGCCGCACGACCCGCTGCTGGCCACGAGGGCGCTGGTGGAGGGGCTGAGGGCCCAGCCTGACGACGCCGAGGCGCTGGCGCTGCTGCGCGCCCTGGCCGCCGAGCCGACCGTCGAGGGCGCGACGAGAGACGCCGTATGGGGCCTGGTGCGCACGCCCGAGCTCAGCCCCGCGCGGCGACGAGAGCTGCTGCTGTGGCTCGGCGCGCTGGAGGAGGCCGCCGGCGACCTCGCCGCCGCGGAGAGCGCGTACGCGAGCATCGAGGGCGCGGTGCCCGAGGCATTCGAGGGGCTCGGGCGCGTCTACGAAGGCGCCGCGCGTCAGGTGGCGCAGGCGGAGACGGAGTTCGGGTCGCTGGCCGCGGCCGCCGCGGAGTCGCGCGAGGGTCGGGTCGACGAGGCGGTGGCGCGCTGCGCCTCGACGCCCGGCGCGATGGCCGCGGCGGGCTCGGCGCTGGAGACGCTGGCGGGCCTCTCGCTCCACCACGCCGGGGCGGCGGCGCTCTGGGTGCGAGCCGCACGACGCTCCGCCGATCGGGCCACGCTCGCGGCCGTGCTCCGCAGGCTGGCGACCCGCTGCGAGCTCGCTCCCACGCGGCGCGAGGCCCTGCTGGAGTGCCTCACCCTCCCCGAGGCTCTCCGCGGGAGGGGGCTCCGACGCCGTAGAGCTGCTCCGGCTCTTCCTCGAAGACCTGCCGGGCGACACGACCGCCGCGGCAGCCCTCGCGGCCCTCGCGGAGCAGCGCGCGGACGCTGAGCTGACGCGCGACGCGATCCGCGCCGTCGCGATGGCGAGCCAGGAGCCGACCGAGCGAGACATCCTGCTCCGCTTCGTGGGCGTGCGCAGCGGGGCCTTCGAGGCCCTCGGGGCTGCGACGGAGGAGCCCGTCCCCTCGGCGGGGCGGGGCGATCGGCTGCGGCGGCTGCACCACCTCGTCGGCGATAGCGTCACGCTGCTCTCGCTCCGCACCCGCGCCCTGATGGCGTCCCCGGGCACTCCGGGGAGGGCCTCGCCGTGGCGCGGCGCTTCGTCGAGGCCGCGCCGTGGTCCCCGGAGGCGGTGTTCGCGTTCGCAGGGCTCACCCGGCTCGGTGACGACGGGGCCGAGGTGGTGGCGGCCATCCGAGCGGCGCTGCGGTCGTGCGCCCGGCTCCCGGAGCTCGCCTCGCTGGTTCGCGGCGCCGTCGCGAGGCTCGCGGCGCTCGGCGACGAGACGGCCGTCCACCACGTGCTCGACGCCGCGACGGACGCGGGGCTCCTCGCGGACCCGGCTCTCGCGGAGCTCGCCCTCTCTCGCCCGCACGGCGACGTGCTGGTGCGCCGACTGGAGATCGCGATCGCCGCGAGCGACTCGCCAGACCCCGCGTGGATCGCCCGGCTCGTCGGGCTGCGCGAGGCCGCGGGCGACGCCATCGGTGCGCTGGGCGCCAGGGTGCGCGGGCCCCACGCGGGCGAGCGAAGGAGGAGGAGCTCGACGCCCTCGCCGACGGAGCGACGGACGACGCCGCCCAGGGGCGCTGGGTGCGGTGCGCCGTGGCCAACGGGCTGCCGCAGGTGTCCCTCCGATGGCTCTCCCGCTGGGCGGCGGCCAGGGGATCCGAACCGGGCGCAGGGCTGCGGCTGCGCTGCGCGGCGCGCGTGGCGTGGGACCTCCAGGGGGACGGAGAAGGGGCGCTGGAGTTCCTCCGCGACGCCTTGCGCGCGGAGGCTGACACCTCGGACGTGCTCCAGGACGCGGACCTCATCGGACGGCGCTCGGGACAGCTCGACGGGCTGCTCGCGATCTACGACGACGCCTCGGGCGTGGCCGCTGGGGTGCACGGTCGGCAGGCGCTGCACTACCGCCGCGCGCTGGCGCTGGAGCACGGCGGGCGCGCCGCGGAGGCCCTCGAGGCGCAGCTCGCGCTCTTCCGTGAGCTGCGGACCATCGGTGCGCCGCTGCACGCGATCGAGCGCATGGCCGGGGCGTCCGGGCGCTGGGAGCCGCTGCTCGAGGCCTTCGAGATCCTCGCGGCGGAGGCGCCCTCGTCCGAGGCGAAGCTGCAGTTTCTGCTGCGCTGCGCGGAGATCGCGCGCTCGCGGCTCAAGTCGGCCGAGCGGGCGCTCGGCTTCGAGGTCCAGGCCTGGCAGGTCAGCCGCTCTCGCGCGCTCTGGGATCGGGTGATCGAACGCTCCCACGCGCTGCGGGCGACGCACCCCGCCGCGGCCACGGAGGCGATCCACGCCCTGGTCGACGGCGAGCTCACCTCCGCGCAGCAGGCCTGGGACGACTCGGTCCGCGGCGTTCACGCGTTGCAGGCCCTGGACTGCGCCCTCACCGAAGCCCACGACCATGATCGGGCCGTCGCTGCCATCGAGCTCTACCTGCGCCAGCACGAGGCGCCCCGCATCGCCCGCAGCACCGTGCTGGAGATGATCGGCCGCGCTTCGGTTCCGCCCGAGCTGCAGCGGGCGCTGCGCGCGTCGTCCGCGCTCTCGTCGACCCCGCCTCCGCCGCCGACCCCGACCCCGAACCCGAACCCGACGCGGCCTCCGTCGCGCGGGGCCACGCTGGAGCTGGTCCTCGACGACGACCTTTCGGCTGACGGCCTGGAGCGCGCCATGGCCCCGACGCCCGCGCCGGTCGCTCCGTCTCGCCCTCCGAAGGAGGGCCACGAGTGGATCTCCTTCGTCGCCGAGCCGAAGCCAGTCACCCTCGCTCCGACGAAGGCGAGCGGCGTCGAGGCTCCGCCGATCGTCGTTCCGCAGACGCTGCAGCCGAGGCTCGAGGCCTACGGTCGGGAGGAGGGCGAGGTGGACTCCTTCCTCATCACCTCGATCCAGCCGGTGGCCGCGCGGCGCCCCAGCCCGAAGCCCGAGGCTCCTGCGGCGCAGGAACCCCAGGCTCCTGCAGCGCAGGAGCCTGCAGCGAGCGTGACGGGCGCCGACCCGGAGGGGGTCCTGCGCGAGCGCATGGCGCGCCACGACGACGAGGCCGCCGTGATCCTCGCCGAGCGGCTGGCCGCGGACCCCGAGCGGGCCCACGAAGCGGTGGTGATACAGCGGGCGCGCTTCGACGCCGACCCGACCCGACTCGACGCCCTCGACGCGCTCATCGCGCTCGCCACGCAGGCTGACCAGCGGGGCGAGACGCTCGGGCTCACGCAGGTGCGCTCGGTGCTGCGGGGCGACGCCCTGGAGCTGCATCCGCTGCACCCGGTGGAGCTCGAAGACCCGCCGGACGGCGTCGCGCGGGTGCTGCTCCCGACGCGCCTCGGCCCCTTCGCGGAGCTCGGCGCCCTGCTCTGGGAGAGCGTCGGCGTGACCTGGCGCCGCGAGCTCCAGCGCTCCGCCCTCCGCGACGAGGGCTACCGCCTCGCCCCGACCTCCGCGGTGCTCCGGCCCTTCCAGGCGGCGCTCCGGCTGCTCCAGCTCCCGCGCACGACGGCGCTCCTGCTGCGCGACGGGCCCATCGCGGCGCCGACCCTCTCCGTGGCGACGACGCCCGCGTCGCTGGTGATGTCCCTCGAGCAGGCGACGGACACGCCCGCCGGGCACTTCGCCCTGGGCTTCCACCTCGAGGGCGCCCGCGTCGGGCACCTGCCCCTCACGGCGCTCTCGCCCGAGGTGGCCGATCGCATGGTGCGGGCGCTCACCTTCGCGTTCGGCGCGCCGATGACCGAGCGGGTCGAGCCCTCGGTCGCGGCCGCCGCGGCGCAGCTCATGGACGCCACGCCGACGCGCCTGCACCGCCAGCTCCGCGCCTACGTCGAGGAGCTCGGACCCTCCTTCACGCCCGCCCGGTGGCGCGCGGTGATCGACCAGGCGAGGGCCCGCGCCGGGCTGCTGGTGTCCGGCGACTTCTTCGAGGCCTCGCGGTGGCTGCTCGCCAGCGCGCCGTTGGAGGTTCCGCGCTCGCTCTCCTGGGCGCTGGTCGAGTGGGAGCCGCTGCGCGACCTGCTGCGCTTCGCCGTGAGCGAGGAGTACCTGATGCTGCGATGGCCCAACTCCGACGGCCGTCGGCGGCGCGTGTCCTCCCGACCCGCTCCCACGGAGTCCCGCTAAGGTCGGGGCCGCGGACCGCTCGTGCGCGCGCAGGTCGAACTCACCTCGGAGTGCCCCGAGTGCCGCACCCGTGGCGTCTGGCTGGAGCTGTACGACCCGGCGATGCCCGCGACGGCGCTGGGGCTCCCCGCGGAGGCGCGGTGTCGGCTGTGCGGCGCGGAGCACGCGGGGCGCGTGACGCCTGGGACCGCCTCGCTGCGCGCTCCGAGGCCCATCGGGGAGTGCCCTTGCTGCGCGAAGCTCCTCGACGAGGGCGAGGTCGCCGCGCACGTGTGCCGTAGCTGCGGAGCGAGCGCTGCGATGGAGCGGGTGCGCCCGGGCGCCGAGCTGGGCGAGGTCGCGACGCTGGAGCGGGCCGTGCGCGCGCTCATGGCCGACGAGGGGGACGACGAGCTCGCGGGCTTCGTCCAGCGGGCCTTCGGCGAGGGTGACCTCGCGGCGCTCGCGGGGCGGTACGCGCTGGGGCTGCCGGTGGACACGAGCCTCGACGGGGGGACCGGGTTCCTGTCTGGGGCGGTGTCGAGGGCGACGCCCGAGGCGCGCGGGGCCGGGGCGGCGAGGCCCGCGGCGACGATCGCCGACGACCGCCGCGCGATGCTGCTGGCGCTGGTGAGCGTGCTGATGGCCGACGGGCAGCGCGACCCGAGGGAGATGCCGCTGGTGGAGGCCTTCCTGAAGGCCGAGGGCCTCGCGCCGCTGTCGAACGAGGAGCTCCGGGTGCATCGCCCGGTCGAGATCGCCGCGCGGGTGCCCGTCGAGCGGCGCGAGGGCCTCGTGTCGCTGATGGCCCAGCTCGCCTACTCCGACGGCGTGGCGGACCCCAGCGAGGTGCGGGTGGTGCGGGCCTACGCCGACGCCTGGGGCGTCTCGCAGGACGAGGTCGACCGCTGGCTGGAGACCTACCGCACGGCGCGGCGCTCGCGGCAGCAGCGGCTCCTCGATCGGCTGCGGTCGTTCTTCCTGGCGGGTTAAGCGCGGTACCATCCGCCGCAACAGCGATGAGCGAGACCACGGCGGGCCTTGGGGGGGGCGCGGATGCGCAGCGCGACAGCGTGGCTCGCTCCATCGGGCGCGTGCAGCAGCAGTTCGATCTGGTGATGGACAACGTGCGCCGGGTCATCGTCGGCAAGGACGACGTGATCGCGCGGCTGCTCGTGGCCATGACGGCGCGGGGCCACGTGCTGCTGCGCGACGTCCCGGGGGTCGGCAAGACCATGCTCGCGCGCAGCGTCGCGGCCTCCATGGCGTGCGTGTTCAAGCGCATCCAGTTCACGCCCGACCTGCTGCCCATGGACGTCACCGGGTCCAACGTCTTCGACATGCGCCGGCGGGTGTTCGAGTTCCAGCGGGGGCCGGTGTTCACCAACCTGCTGCTCGCCGACGAGATCAACCGCGCGCCGCCGAAGACCCAGAGCGCGCTGCTGGAGGTGATGGAGGAGCGGCAGGTCACCGTCGAGGGCGAGACCCACAAGCTCGACGAGCCCTTCCAGGTCATCGCCACCATGAACCCGCTCGACCACGAGGGCACCTACGCCCTCCCCGCGGCGCAGCTCGACCGCTTCATGGTGATGCTCTCCCTCGGCTACCCCGCCGAGGCCGCGGAGGTGCACATGCTCAACGTGCACCTGCAGCCCGACGCCCCCCTCGCGCAGCCTCCAGCCGGTCATTACCCGCGACGACTTCCTCGGCTGGCAGCGCACGGTCCCGATGATCTTCCTGAGCGACGAGCTCAAGCGCTACACCGTCGCCGTGGTGCAGTCGCTACGCGGCGACCCGCGCAACCTGCAGTCGATCTCACCGCGCTCCACCATCCAGCTCGCGCGCGCGGCGCAGGCCAGGGCGATGCTGCGAGGCCGCGACTACGTCGTCGCCGAGGACGTGCAGACCGTCGCCCCGGACGTCATGGGCCACCGCGTGCTGCTCGCGGACGGGCGCGCGGGGCGGGAGTTCGTCGTCGAGGCGCTGCACCGGGTGGCCGTGCCGCGATGAGCGCGCCGCGCGCCAGGAGCGGGGCGCTGCTCGTGGCGCGGGTGCTCTTCCACACGACCCTGCTCGCGGCGCTGCCCTTCATCGCGGGCGGCCTCGCGGGCTTCTTCGCGGAGGTCTCGCAGGTGAGCGAGACCCTCCCGAGGCTCATCGAGCGCGCCTCGGTGGTGCTGCTCCCGCTGCTGGTGGTGCAGGGCGTGTGCGTCTTCGTGAAGGTGCGCCGGGAGCTCTCCCTCACCGACGCCGCGCCCTCCGCCCGCGCGCTGCTGGAGAGCGTGCTGCGGCACACCCGGGTGATGACCGACAAGGGCCTCGGGCTCTTCTTCGGCGCGCTCGCCGCGGTGGTGCTCTCGCTCACCCTCAAGTTCGCCGAGCTCGGGATCATCGCCGTGCTCGGGCTCAGCACCCTCTACGCCGTGGTCACCGTGGGTGTGCTGCTGAGCACCTTCGTCGCGCAGCGCTACGAGGAGCGCCTCGCCGCCCGCGGCGGCGTCATCGGGCGCGAGTTCGTCCCGGTGGTGGTGGAGTCCGGCGAGAGCGTCGAGGAGATCTTCCACTTCGAGCGCGTCCCGGTCCCCTGGGGCTTCGTGGTGCAGGTCTACCAGCGGCTGCCCGCGCGGCTCGCCACGGAGAGCCGACACGTCGTCGGGGCGGCGGTCTCCATGCGCCGGGTGACCCTCGCGCGACCGCTGCACCGCACGCCGCGCGGGGACTACCGCATCCCCCCGGCGAGCGTGGCCTTCACCGACCTCTTCGGGCTCACCCGCGTCGCCATCGCGCAGGCCGCCGAGGCCCGGCTGCGGGTGCTCCCACGGCTCTACCCGGTGGCGCTCGCGTCGACGCCGCGCACCCTCGCCCCGCAGGAGGGCGTACTCTCGGTGCTGCGCCGAGCGCCGACGGAGGACTGGTTTCGCGTGCGGGAGTACATGGCGGGCGACGACACGCGGCGCATCCACTGGAAGCTCAGCGTGAAGCTCGGGCACCTGCAGGTGCGGCAGCCGGAGACGGTCCCGGTGGTGCGGCGGCGGGTGCGGGTGGTGCTCGACAACTACCTGCCCGCGGCCCACGCGCAGGGCGAGGAGGTCGACCTGGTGCTGGGCGACGTCCTCGACCGCCTCGTCGAGCTCTGGATCTCCCTCGCCCGCGCCCTCTCCGAGCGCGGCGAGTCGGTGCAGCTCGCCGTGGCGACGGGGGAGGCCACCCGGACCACGGAGACCCTCGAGCTCACCCGGGGCGCGCAGCCGCGGCTGCTGGAGCTCGGGTCGCGGGTGCAGTGGCAGTCGGCGACGGACTTCCACGAGGTGGGCGACGCGCTGGAGCGGGGGCAGGCCATGGTGGTGGTGACGGCGAGGTTCCTGCCGCTGCCGCCGCTGCCGCCCCCGTCGGCGGGGACGGTGACGTGGGTGCTGCTGCCGGTGGCCGACGAGATCCCCACGGCGCTGCCGCGGCGCGCGGTCGACAAGGTGCTGGCCTTCTTCACCCAGCCATTTGCACCGGGCGCGGAGGAGAACGCCCTGCTCGCGTCGGCGCAGCGCAACAACGCGCGGCGGCGGCTGGAGACCGTGCGCGCCCACACCGCGCACCTCACGGCGCAGGGCTCCGCCGCGGCCGAGGCGGCGCTGCGAGCGCGCGGAGAGCCCTTCTACCGGGTCTCCCGCAGCGGCGTGGCTTACCTGCTGGGGTGACGACGGCTTCGCTAGGAGCGCACCAGTACCTCGACACAGGAGACTTGATGGGTCGAGACGGTCGGGCGCTCCGTGCGCGGTGAGAGAAGAACCGCAAGGGCGCAAGGGTCGCAAAGGAGGAGGAGCAGGCTGGAGGAGGAGCAGGAGGAGGAGATCGTTGGGCCCTGAAGGGGGGACGCGGCGAAGAGCGCGAGCGTTCCACTGCCCATGCCTTCGAGCCCTTGCGACCCTTGCGCCCTTGCGGTTCTTCTCTCACCGCGCACGGAGCGCACCAGACGAACGGGTCGGGCCGCAGAGCCGTTGCGCGGGCCCACTCGACGGACGAGTCGGGCCGCGGAGCCGCTGCGCGAGCTCACTCGACGAACGAGTCGGTCCCCGGAGCCGCTGCGCGAGCCCGCTCGACGAACGAGTGGGGCCGCGCAGCCCTTCCGCGCGGGCCCTGCGAAGAAATTGTTGACGCCTCGCTCGCGGGTGCGGTGCGATGGTCTCGAAAGGGGATCCGAAATCCACATGCCAGTGCTCGCAGCAAAGTCACACGAGGGGCGCATCGCGGCGGGGGACTCGTTGTTGGAGGCGGCCGCGGCGCACGACACCGGCCGGGTGAAGGCGCGGCTGGCGCACTTCGCCGCCGCGCACCGCGCGCTCTCGAAGGCGCAGCAGGCGCTCGACGCCGCGGAGTCGACGCTGAGCGCGCGCCGCGAGCGCGTCGCGGAGCGGGACGTCGACCAGGACGACTGCATCGACCGCGTGGCGTCGGCGCTCATCGGCGACGGCCTGCCGCGGGTGAACCCCTTCAAGGCGCTGTCGGCGAGCTCACCGACGACGCTCAAGTCCCTCGGCTACGCGGCGGAGGCGAAGGCGCTCGCCGCGCTGACGGCCAGGGCGCGCAAGCGCAAGGACCTGTCGACCAGGACCCTCGCGACGCTCACCGCCGCCGAGAAGGCGGCGAAGGCGGTCACGGCGGCGCTCGCGGCGGTCGAGCCCGCGAAGAGGAAGTCCGACGGCGCGCGCACCCGCCGGGACGCGCTGGTGCAGCCGTGGGAGACGTCGTTCGCGTCGCTCAAGCGCGGGGCCCGCGCCGCCGAGGACGAAGGGTCCGTCGGGCTCTTCGCGGCGCTGTTCGAGAGCACCGCGGCGCCGAAGAAGCCCGCGAAGAAGAAGCCCGCGACGCCCGTCGGCTGATCGACGGGACCAATAGCACTTCAGTCCTCGTCGCCGACCGAGGCGGTGGAGCGCCACCAGAGGCCCTCCAGCCGGTCGACCGCCCGGCGCACCAGCTCGCGCGGCGTCGCGGCGCTCGCGATCGTCTCGGTGATCCACGACGCCCAGCGGGGATCGCTCGTCGGAGCCCGCACCCGCCGGTGCAGCGCCTGGACCTTGAAGGCCAGCACCACGCGCTGCGCCTCGTCGAGCGTCGGCACCTCGATGGGCCGCACCTGATGCAGCCGCCGACGGAGCATCGCCGCGTCCTCGCTGGGCAGCACCGTGCGCTGCTCGGCCACGTCGGCGAGCTGCGCGTCGGCCTCGCCTCGGAGGCGGTCGAGCGCGTCGGGGGTGATGGCCAGCACCACGCAGCTCCCGGGGAGCGTTCCGCCGCAGTAGTACGAAAGCGAACGAAGCGCCGCGCGCCGCTGCGGGGCGGTGAAGGCGCGGAAGAGGTTCTCCGCCTCGTCGATGAGGATCATCGGGCCGCGGCAACCGTCGGCGCGCTCGAGGAGCTCGAGCCAGAGGAGCAATCGCTGGTAGGCGTCCCGCCGGTAGGCCGCCGAGGCGGGCCGGGCGCGAAGGTCCGAGGCCGAGAGGAAGCTCTCCGCGACGGCGCCGGGCCGCTTGCTGCGGCGCATCCTGGCGAGGGCCTTCGTCGCCGCCGAGGCCGCGTCTCCGGCCCCCTCGGCGATGGACCCGAGCAGCGCGCGGAGCGCCTCCAGCGCAGCGGGCGTGCGGGTCCACGCGACCAGCCGGTCGAGCGCGCTCGGGCGGCCGGGCAGCGGCAGCACCGCCTGGTCGAGCATCCGGTGAAGGTGGCGCTGCGGGTGCCCGAGGTCGGCGTCCAGGTACTCCAGCGACAGGCGGAACACGGGCCGACGCTCGGCGAGCGAGCGCGCCGTGAGGTGCATGAGCAGGTGCGACTTGCCTGATCCGTAGGTGCCGGAGACGAGGGCGAAGACCGAGCTCTCCAGCGAGGCGTGGCGGAAGAGCTCGTCGATGGTGGCGTCGATGCGCTCGTGGCCCACGCTCAGCCCCACGTCCGGGTCGACCGGCGGCAGGCCGTGCGCCGCCCGCAGGATCGCCCGCAGCCCCGCGGCCTCGCCGCGCACCGCCGGGAGCGGGATCGGCAGCATCGCGGGCGCGTGCCACCCGGACGGCGCGGAGAGGTCGACGAGGGGGCGGTGCGGCGGCGGCAGGTCGGCGGACCCGCTCGTCGGCGCGAGCACCCGAGAGGAGAGCGGGCCGCTGAGGGCGATGCCCCGGGCGCCGTCGTAGAGCAGCGCGGTGGCGCTCACCCAGAGCTGCGCAGAGACGAGCCCCCTCGCGCCGTCGGCGTTGTCGATGAGCTCGCGGAGCACGGTGAACCCGCCGTCGCGGCGCGAGGCCGAGAGCCGGGTGAGCACCTCCGCGCCCTCGAAGATCAGGACGAGGCCGCGGTGGCCGAGCGCCCGCGCGAGGCGCGAGCACTCGCCGAGGGCGCGCAGCGCGGTGGGAGCGGAGAGCGCCGCGAGGGCGGTGCCGCGGGACTCGACGCGCGAGAGGTCTGTGCCCGCGAGCCACGCGTCGATGCGGGAGGCGGGGCGCGCGGGGCGACCGGCGGCCTCGAGGTACTCGCGGGTGAGCACCGCGAGGTCGCCGTGCGTGCCGAACACCGCCGCGCCGCGGTCGAAGTCGGCCAGCGCCGCGGCGGGCGAGTCGTGGCCTGCGAGGAAGGCGTCGAGCAGCGGGGCCCAGCCCCGGTCGCGCTCCCCGGCGCCGGGGGCGCGCAGCGAGAGCACGAGGTTGCGCACGAGGCCGTCGAGGGTGTCGAAGCAGCGGTCGGCCAGCACGCTCACCCGGGCGACGCAGAACCCGCGGGTCCACGCCGCGTCGGAGAGCGCGTCGAACCAGGCGCTCGCCGCGGAGGCCCGCTTCGCGCGGAGGAAGAGCACCTCGGCGGCGCCGGTGAGCGCGATGTCCTCCATGCCCTGCTGCGCGGAGCGCAGGAGCGCGGACTGCCACGCCGCCTCGGGGGACTCTGGGGGACTGGAGGTGCGCGGAGACGTCGCCACGGCGGCGGAGTCTACGCCAGCGGCGAGCCGGGACGCGGGCCCCATCGCCGCCCTACGGGATCATGTCGTCGTCGTCGTCGGCCGCGCCCCGCGCCACGTCGACGGCCTCGCGGATCTCCTCCATCACGTCGGCGAAGGCGGCGCCCAGCCACGCCGCCCACTCCTCCTCGAAGGACTCCAGCGAGCCGGTGTAGCCCTCGCGTCGGCCGTCGATGGCGAGCACCGACACGGCGACGCCCACCCGGTCGATGGTCACGGTGATGGTGTCGCCGGCGGCGGTGTCCTGGGACCAGGTGCGGGTCATTGGGTTTAGACCTCTTCGCGCGGCGGCAGGAGCGACGCAAGCACCGCCACGAGCTCGGCCGGCTCGACGGGCTTCGGCACGTGGGCCCGGAAGCCGCTGAGCAGGACGCGCGTGCGGTCCTCCGCGCGGGCGCAGACGGTGAGCGCCACCGCCGGGGTACGGCCGCCCTCGGCCGCGGGGAGCGCGCGCACCTTGCGGATGAGTTCGTAGCCGTCCTCGTCGGGCATCCCCAGGTCCGAGAGCAGCAGGTCGGGCTTCGTGCGCCGCAGCAGCGTCAGCCCCTCGGCCGCGGATCCCGCGACCTCCACCACGGCCCCGCAGCGCTCGAGCAGCGCGCGCAGAAGGTCGCGCGTGTCGGGCTCGTCATCGACCACCACGAGGCGCACCCCGCGCAGGGCCCCGGAGGCCGCGAGGTCGAGCGTCTCCCCCGCCGGGGACACCCCCGCGCCTTCCAGCCCCGGGCTCCGCGCGGCCAGCGGCAGGCGCAGCGTGAACGTGCTCCCGAGGCCCTCCCCCTCGCTCTGCACGATGACGCTGCCGCCGTGGAGCTCGGTCAGGTGCTTCACGATCGCGAGCCCCAGGCCGAGCCCTCCGTGCCGCCGCGTGGTGCTGCCCTCCTCCTGGCTGAAGCGCTCGAAGACGTGCGGCAGAAACTCCGGCGCGATGCCCCGCCCGGAGTCGCTGACGGTGATCTCCACGATCGCTCCGAGCCTCGCCGCGACCACCCTCGCCGCGCCCCCTCGGGGGGTGAACTTCACGGCGTTGGAGAGGAGGTTCCAGACGATCTGCTGCAGCCGCGCGCGGTCGCCTCGCACGTACGCCGATGAGTCGAGCAGCGCGTGCAGCCGTACGCCGCGAGCGTCGGCGGCGATGCGCACGGACTCCACCGCGGACTCCACCACGTCGCCGACGTTGGCGTCCGCCACGTCGAGCCGGAGCTTGCCCACGAGGATGCGGCTCACGTCGAGCAGGTCGTCGATGAGCTGGGCCTGCGCCCGCGCGTTGCGCTCGATGGTCTCCAGCGCCCGCCGCCCCTGCTCCTCGGACAGCTTACCCACGCGGAGCATCTGCACCCAGCCGAGCATCGAGGTGAGCGGCGTGCGCAGCTCGTGGCTCACCGTCGCCAGGAACTCGTCCTTCAGCCGGTTGGCCCGCTCGGCGGCGGCGCGCGCCGCGTGCTCGCGCTCCATCGACTCTCGAAGGCAGGCGGCGCTCGCGTCGTCGTGCTCGTCAGGGAGAACCTCGCGGAGATGACGCCCGACGAGCTCGTCGAGGCGTCGCCCCGTCGCCAGGAGGTACGCCTCGTTGGCCGTCACGATGCGCTGCGAGCGATCGAGCACCACGTACGGCGTCGGTGATCGGTCGAAGAGCTGCGCGAAGTCGGAGCCCCGGGCGTTCATCGGCCGCAGTTATCGAGCCGGGCGCCGGTCCCGGCCAGCGGCGTCCATCATCTTCCGCGAGGCCGCGGCTGTGGCGACCTTGCGACTGCGGGGCGGGCGCCCGTGGCGAAAGCGCCGACGGTCCGCACGCGCTGCTCGCCTGCTACTGCGGCCTGGGGCGCTTCGGTCCGCCCTGTGCACTGCGCTCGATCATACGGGCGTCACCGTGGCCCCCGGAGCCCTCAACCCGCCCGATGAAGGACCTTCCTGATGGGAACACCGCCCCCCGGAACCTCTCCGTTCGACCTGGCGCATGTCCTCGAGCGCTTCCACTCCGACCGCATCCCGATGAACGCCCTCTGCGAGAAGCTCCGCGCCGCCGGGGGTGACCTCTCGTCGCTACACCGCATCCGGGCTCCCATCTCGGTGCCGCCCTCGGACTGCGCGCAGCGTCCGCCGCGCCCGGGCTCCGCCGAACGCCGGACCCTGGAGGCCGAAGGCACCGCCGCGCTGCTCCGGGGTGAGCTCGCGGTGGTCATCCTCGCCGGCGGCATGGCCACCCGCTTCGGCTCGACGGTGAAGGCCCTGGCCACGGTGCCGTACCCGGGAGACCCCCGCTTTCTCGATCTGAAGCTCGACGACGTGCGCCGCTGGGACGGCGCCGTCCCCGCCGTCCTCATGACCAGCTTCGCCACGCACGACGCCATCGCGAGCGCGCTCGGCTCCCGCTCTCGGGTGAGGCTCGCGCCGCAGTTCGTGAGCCTCCGCGTCACCTCCACGGGCGATCTGTTTCTTACCCGGGATGGTATGCCCTCGCCCTACTCCACCGGGCACGGCGACCTCCCGGAGGCGCTGCAGCTCGCCGGGGTGCTGGGAGAGCTTCGCCGGACGGGCGTTCGCACGGTGCTGGTGTCCAACGTCGACAACCTGGGCGCGACGATCGACCCGGCGCTCTACGCGATGCACCGACGGAGCGGGGCGAAGATCTCCGTGGAGCTCGTCTCCAAGGTGACCGGCGACCGGGGTGGCCTGCCCGTGCTGCGCGACGGGAGGCTGGTGCTGGCCGAGACGTTCCGGCTGCCCGGGACCTTCCCCGACGAGGCCTTTCCGCTCTTCAACACCAACACGCTCTGGATCGACCTCGAGGCGCTGGAGGGCGAGCACCCGTGGACGTGGTGCGTCGTCACGAAGCAGGTCGACGGGCGCGAGGCGATACAGTTCGAGCGCCTCATCGGAGAGCTCACCTGGTGGAACGAAACGGCCTATCTGCACGTCGAGCGCGACGGAGCCCGCTCACGCTTCCTCCCGATCAAGGAGCGCGAGGACCTCACCCGGCTGCGCGACCAGCTCCGCGCGATGATCGACGCCCAGCGCCGCCCGGACGGTCGCCGTAGCGCGAATCCTCCCGAGGACCGCTTGACACAGGGCCGCGATCAGGAGAGGCATTCGCACTTCTGAGACGGGGATCACTGGCTGCGGCCGGGACGACGACCACATCCGCCAGACCGCGGCCCATCGGGCTGCGACAGCCGTGGCCGTCGTCCCGACCGCAGCCCTCCTCGGAGGATCAGTCGTTGAGGGAGGTGCGCTCGACGCGGCGACGGCGGTGCCTGCGGCCGACGGTGACGGCGCTCTCGACGAGGCCGAAGGTGAGATAGCAGCCGAGCAGCCACGGCAGCGCGAAGGCCGGGCCGAGCCAGGCGCCCACGAGCACGGTGCTGGAGACGCCCGCGGCGATGATGGCCAGCGGCCGCCAGCCGGTGAGGCGCACGTCCTTGAAGGAGCGGAAGTTCACCGTGCTCACCATCAGCGCGGAGAGCACCGCGATGAGCAGGGCCACCGCGGCGGGGTGCGCGAAGAGCCGACCGTGCACCGAGTGGTTGGCGAGCACCAGCGCGATGAGCATCCCCGCGGCGCCAGGGATCGGCAGCCCGACAATGTACTTGCCGGGCTTCGTGGAGACGCCGGCCTCGCGGGTGGCGATCACGTTGAAGCGCGCGAGCCGGATGGCCCCGCAGGCGACGTAGAGGAAGCACACGGCGACGCCGAGGTCGCCGAGCGGCGCGAGCGCCCAGCGCCACGCGAGCAGCGCCGGGGCGACGCCGAAGGAGATGACGTCGGCGAGGGAGTCGAACTGGAGCCCGAACGCGGACTGGGTGCGGGTGAGCCTCGCCACGCGGCCGTCGATGATGTCGAAGAACATCGCGAAGACCAGCAGCAGCGCGGCGGACTGGTAGCGCGCTGGGTCGACCGAGGGGGACTCTGCCGTGGAGAGCAGCCGGATGGCGTTGAAGCCACAGAAGATGCTCGAGACGGTGAAGAGGTTGGGGAGGATGAAGAGGCTCTTGCGGAGGTCCATGGCTTCGCCCGCAGGCGTAGCACTGGACCGGGTGGCCGGTCGAAGGACCGGCCCTTCGCTCAGCCGGGGGCGCCGCAGCGGTTGGCGACGCCGCCGCCACCGCAGGCCTGGCCCGCAGGGCAGGGACCGCAGTCGAGCAGGCCGCCGCAGCCGTCCGCGACCGGGCCGCACTCGGCGTTGAGCGCGGCGCAGGTGCGCGGGCTGCACGGCCCACGACCGCAGACGCCGGGCATCCCGGCCCCGCCGCAGCTATCCGGCGCCGTGCAGTTGCCGCACTGGATCAGGTTGCCGCAGCCGTCGCCCGCCGGGCCGCACTGGATGGCCTGGTCGGCGCAGCTACGCGACCGGCACGAGCCCGAGCCGCAGACGCCCGGGGTGCCGCCGCCGCCGCAGGTCATGCCCGACGGGCAGGTTCCGCAGTCGAGGGTGCTGCCGCAGCCGTCGCCCGCCGGGCCGCAGCGCAGGCTCTGCGACTCGCACGTCTGCGGCCTGCACGTCGTGGTGCCGCAGACGCCCGGGGTTCCGCCGCCGCCGCACGTCAACGGCGACGCGCAGGTGCCGCACTCCAGGGTGCCGCCGCAGCCGTCGCCCGCCGGACCGCAGTTGAGCCCCTGCTCCACGCAGGTCTGCGGGCGGCACGGGGTCGATCCGCAGACGCCCGGCGTCCCGCCTCCGCCGCAGGTGGTCCCGGCCGCGCAGGCGCCGCAGTCGAGGGTGCCGCCGCAGCCGTCGCCCGCGGGTCCGCACCGCAGTCCCTGCGCCGCGCAGGTGGTGGGCGTGCACGACGGCGAGCCACACACGCCAGGGCGACCGCCGCCGCCGCAGGTGCCGGTCGCGCAGGCGCCGCAGTTGAGCAGGCCCCCGCAGCCGTCGCCCGCGGGGCCGCAGCTCAGGCCCTGCGCCGCGCAGGTCACCGGTCGACACGCGGGGGTGCCGCAGACGCCGACGGTTCCGCCGCCGCCGCAGGTCATGCCCGCCGCGCACGATCCGCAGTTGAGCATCCCCCCGCAGCCGTCGCCCGCGGGGCCGCAGCTCAGGCCCTGGTCCCCGCAGTTGCGCGGGCGGCAGGTCGTGGTGCCGCACACGCTCGGGACGCCGCCGCCGCCGCAGGTGGTGCCCGCCGGGCAGGTGCCGCAGTTGAGGGTCCCGCCGCAGCCGTCGCCCACCGGGCCGCAGCTGGCGCCCGCCGCGGCGCAGGTGCGCGGCGCGCAGGAGGTCGGGCGCGGCAGGTCGGGGCTCACGCACGACGCGAGGTCGAAGAGCATGAACTCCAGCACCTTCTCCTGCGCCGTGAGGGTCGTCCCGGAGCACTCCGAGGGGAAGGTTCGCCCGCTCGTGCGCCCGTTGCTCACGTGGAAGTCGCTGAAGAGCACGCGCCCGCACTGGGTCTCCGGCGCGACCCCGACGGGGGTGTTGAACGTGAGGTGCTGCACCGTCGAGGGCGTGCTCGAGTAGATCCAGCGCGCCGTCGGGGCGACCACTGCGTCGACGTCGTGCCGGGGCTCGTTGATGGAGATCCGGTTGAGCCCGGTGGAGGCGCCGACGATGGTCAGCCACTGCGAGAAGGCCTGGCCTCGCGGAAACGACGTGTCGACGATGCCCGTGAGGGGGTCGCCCGGGTTCGACTGGCGGATGCGCCAGGTCGCGACGCTGGAGAAGGGCGCGATGTTGTAGAGCCACGTGTAGCTGAAGTGCGTGGTGAACACGCGCCCGCCCGCGTTGGCGTACTGCACCAGGTTGCGCTGCGCCGCGGGGGGCTTCTCGATGTGCGCCCCCTCGCAGGCGAAGAGCACCATGTCGTAGCGCGAGAGCGTCGCGGGGGTGTTGTAGAGGTCGCTCGCGGGGGGCGTGTTGCGCCCGGCGTCGGCGCCGTTGGCGACGTAGAGCTGCACCCGGCCGCCGCCCGCCGGGGTGGTGAACTCGGAGTCCGAGATGCCGATCTTGCGGAGCACGCACTCGAGCGCGTCGACGTTGCCGGTGACCATCGCCATCAGGGGGATGTCACCCTCGGTGCGGTTGCGAGGCAGGCGGGTGAGCGTGGTGGGCAGCGCGTTGTCGACGCACGACGCCACGTTGCTGATGGTCACCTGGCGACGCCAGCGACCGAGCTGGATCACCAGCGGGATGTTGGCGCCCACCGGCACGTCGCGGAGCACGAAGCGCCCGTCGGGGCCGGTGACGGCGCTCACCACCGGGGAGCCCGACGTCGCGGCGCCGCAGCGGTCGCACGAGACGCCCGGCGCGAAGGGAGCGACCGCCGCGTTGGGGATGTAGACCACGGCGTTGTAGAGCGGGTCGGGGGCGGTCAGCGCCGGGGTCACCACGGTGCCCGAGATGGTGGTCGTCGCTCCGCCCGAGCACATCGCCCGGCGAAGGCAGAGGCCGGTGCACGCGGACGATCCTCCGGGCGCGCCGCAGACGCTCGGCATCCCGCCGCCGCCGCAGGTGGTGCCCGGCGCGCAGGAGCCGCACATCAGGAGCCCGCCGCAGCCGTCGGCCACCGGGCCGCAGTTGGCGCGGGCCGTGGAGCAGGTGCGAGGCACGCATCGGGGCGCGCCGCAGACGCTCGCCACGCCGCCGCCGCCGCAGGTGGTGCCCGCCGCGCAGGTGCCGCACATCAGCAGTCCGCCGCAGCCGTCGGACACCGGGCCGCAGTTGGCCGCCGCGCTCGCGCAGGTGCGAGGCACGCAGCTGCGCCCCGCGTCCGGCGCTCCGCCCGAGCCGCACACGCTGGCGCGACCGCCGCCGCCGCAGGTGGTGCCCGCCGCGCAGGCGCCGCACATCAGCAGTCCCCCGCAGCCGTCGGAGACCGGACCGCAGTTGGCGCCGGCGCTCGCGCAGGTACGTCGAACGCACGCGCTCCCTGCGTCCGCCGATCCGCCTGCGCCGCAGACGCTCGGCCGGCCGCCGCCGCCGCAGGTCTGGCCCGCCGGGCAGGTGCCGCACATCAGGAGCCCGCCGCAGCCGTCGGACACCGGTCCGCAGGTGGCGCCCGCGCTCGCGCAGGTGCGAGGCACGCACGCGCTGCTGCCGCCGGGGACGCCGCACACGCTGGCGCGCCCGCCGCCGCCGCAGGCCTCAGCCCCCGCGCAGGTGCCGCACATCAGCAGTCCGCCGCAGCCATCGGCGACCGGGCCGCAGGTGGCTCCCGCGCTCGCGCAGGTGCGAGGCACGCACGCGCTGCCTCCGCAGCGGCCAGGCACTCCGCCGCCGCCGCAGCTCTGGCCCGCCGGGCAGGAGCCGCACATCAGCAGTCCGCCGCAGCCGTCGGAGACCGCCCCGCAGGTGGCGCCCGCGCTCGCGCAGGTGCGAGGAGCGCACGCCGCCGCCGCGTCCGAGGCCCCGCCCGCGCCGCAGACCCCGGGCCGTCCGCCGCCGCCGCAGCTCTGCCCGTCGGGACAGCTCCCGCACTCGAGCAGTCCGCCGCAGCCGTCGCCCGCCGGGCCGCAGCTCACGCCGAGCGCCGCGCAGGTGCGAGGGACACAGCCCGAGGAGCCGCCGCACTGGCTCAAGCGCCCGCCGCCGCCGCAGGTCTGCGGCGCCGCGCAGTCGCCGCAGTGAAGCACTCCGCCGCAGCCGTCGCCGATGGGTCCGCACGTCGCGCCCGCGCTGGCGCAGGTCACCAGACCGCAGCCGCGGCGAGGGACGTCCGAGACCACCGCGTCGGTGACGGAGGTCCCGTCGGCGGAGCCGTCGGTCGAGGAGACCACCGACTGGTCGCTGCACGAGGCGATGGCGGCGGCCACCATCAGCACTCTCAACAAGGCAAAAGAGGGAGCCTGCATCCCGCGACCATTCACGAGAAGCGGACTCCCACTCAACCCGACAAGGCAATTATTCCGCGGAGCGATGAGTCGTATCAACCCCGCAATGGGCGACTGCCTTTCATATCTGCAAACCATCGGAATCGTCTTGAATTCAGCCGATATGCCGACATTCTCCTGCCACGCCGAGATAACCGATATCTCATCCATGGTCGGTGCGAGTCGCACCCTCTGGGAGCATCGGTGTTGATGCACCGACACCGCCCGCGAGCCCATCGCCCGGGCGCCGGGGCTGCGTAGCGGGCGACGCAGGCGCGCTCATTCTACGCGGCGATTCCCGTGCAATTCGCGCGGCGAGAACGCGTGACCCTGGAGGCGCAGCGGGATATGTCCGCCGGTATGACGACGCCCGCCGCCTCCGTCGAAGCGCCCGCTCCGCCACGGTCGAGCAAGCCCCACGAGTTCATTCCCGTCGAGGCCCCTTCGGCGGAGCAGCGCCGCTCGCGCTCGGCGACCTTCGCCGGCGCGGGGGAGAAGCGCAGCCGCTATCACCTCCCCGAGCGCCTCGACTCGTCGTCGCCGGTGGGCTACCGCACGCGCGTCTCGCTCACCAGGGCGGAGGCCGAGACGATGCTCTCGGTGCTCGCGCTGCCGCGGCCGACGGGCTTCGTCCCGGGCCCGACGCCCGCGGAGTCCGAGCTCTTCGAGGAGTGCTCGCTCGGGGTGATGACCGCTCGCCAGTCGACGAACTTCCGTGGGCACCGGGACGTGCTCCTCGGCCCCGACGACTCGGCCCGCGCGGCGGCGCTGCTGCGGCGCATCGGGACCTCCGGCGTGCCGGTGCTCGACGGCGCGGCGTACACCCACGTGGTGCTCGCGAGGCCGTACCGCACGGCCTTCACGCTGCTGCTGACCTTCGTGGGGCACCGGGCGCTGTCGAGCCTCGCGACGGTGCCGATGCGCGCGTGGGCCAAGCGCTTCCGCCACGCCGACGACATCCCGACCATCGGGCACCTCACCGAGCTGCACCTCGGCGTGCTCGCCGATGCGATGGAGCGCGCGGCGGTGGTCGCTTCGGCGGGGAGGCGTCGGGCGCAGGTGTTCCTCCGGCCGATGGACGCGCCCGCGGACCCGGAGGCGCTGCGGGAGCTCGAGGCGCTCGCGGGCCTCGGCGCGAAGGAGCGGGCGCTGGGCTGGCGCATCGGCCTCGTGGCCCAGGTCGGGTACGCGACGACGGGTGAGCGGGTGGCGATGGAGCCGTCGTCCGCGCGGCGCATCGGGGCAGCGCTGCTGGCGCTGCGCAGCGAGCGCATCCAGCCCGGGGTGAACGCCGAGGAGAGCGCCCCCGCGCCCTACCAGGAGCGCCAGGCGATGGACGTCTCGGACGCGCTCACCGAGCAGGCGGGCCGCGCGGCCTACAACGCCTTCGCGCACTTCACCGGCGTCGACCGCGACCGCGCGAGAGAGCTGCTCCTGCTGGAGCGCATCGACGTGCTCACCCCCGGCGGCAAGGACCGTCTGCGCGCCGTTCGCACGCAGCTCGCCGAGGTGACCGATCGGGTGGTGAAGGAGATCCCGCTGTGGGCCGACCTGCCGACCGGGCGCGCGCTCAGCCGCAACGCCGCCCGCGGCCGCAAGGCCTTCGCGCTCGCGGGGCAGCGCATCTACGTGGGCGGGCTCTCTCGCCGCGACGTCGAGGCCTCGGGGCTTCCCTTCGACTTCGCGGTGCGCGCGTTCGGCGCGGCGGCGGCCCGAAGCGCGCTGGTGGCGGAGCTGTCGGGCACCACGGAGATCCCCGCCGGGTGCGACCTCCTCGCGGGCGTGTGCCTCATGGCCGGACCGGTGAACCAGAACGACATCGGCAAGCAGTTTCACGGCGCGAGCGACCTGCTGGCCGAGGCCCATCCCGACCGCGATCCGACGAGCCTGCTGGTGTGGACGCTCAAGGCCAAGACCGTCGCCGACCCCATCGGCAACGAGCAGCAGCTCCTCGACGCCTCGCGCAAGGGCGCCCTCGTCGACCTGCGCCCGGGTCCGCACGAGGTGGTCTCGCTGCGCCGCGGAGCGCAGCTCACGCCGATGCGATCGCGCGACGGGAGGCTCAACGCCGAGCGGGCCTTCGGCGACGTGGGCAACTTCGTGTCCGCCCCCGATGGCCGGGAGATCGCGGGCAACCGCGGCTCGGCGTGGCCCTCCTCGTGGTCGCAGGAGGTGAGCTGGTGAGCGCCGCCTCCTTCGCCTCGCTGCTCGCGGCCCACGCGAAGCTCTTCGCGGCGCGCCGACCCGGCCTCGCCCGAGGCGCGACGCTCCCGACGCTCGAGCGCAGCGCCCGCGGCGTGGTCGCCGACCCCACCTGGCTCTCGGACTACCGCAGGGTGTGCGGCCTCGCCGACGACGGCTCGCTGCCGACGCTGGCGCCGCAGCTCATGGCCGCGCCGCTGCATCTGGCGCTGCTGGCCGACCCGGCCTTTCCCATCGCCGCGATGGGGATCGTGCACGTCGCCAACCGCACCGAGGAGCGGGTGCGCCTGCCCGACGGGGCGGCGCTCGACCTGGTGGCGCGCGTCGCCGGGAGCCGCGAGACCGCGCTCGGCGTGGAGATCGACCTGGTCACCGAGGCGACGCTCGCGGGAGCGCTGGCGTGGAAGACCACCACGACGGCGCTGTCGCGGCGGCGAGGCGAGGCGTCGGGAGAGAGGCCGAAGCGAGAGGCCCCGACGGCGGGCGTCGAGGGAGCGCCGCTGCGCTCGGTGATCGTGCGGGTGCCCGAGGACACCGGCCGGCGCTACGCGCGCATCGCGGGGGACCTCAACCCGATCCACCAGCGGGCGTGGCTGGCGCGGCCCTTCGGCTTTCGCACCGCGATCGTCCACGGCACCTGGACCGTCGCTCGCGCCCTCGCGGAGTGCCAGGACGACCTTCCGCTGCGGCCTCGCGTGGTGGAGGTGCGCTTCCGCAAGCCGGTTCCGCTGCCGTCGTCGGTGGTGGTGTCGGCGTGGCGCAGGGCCGACGGAGCGCTCGACATCACCGTCGCTCCGCCGAAGGGCGGCACCGCCCACGTCGAGCTCCGGGTCACGCCCTCGTAGGACGGCACTCCGCGGGGCGCCTCAGCAGCCCTCGTCCACCATGCCGTTGCAGTTGTCGTCGCAGCCGTTGCAGCGCTCGGTCATCCCCTGCGCGCAGGGCGCGCACGACGGGCCGCTCGCGGGCGCCGGGGTCGGCTGCGGGTGCGAGGGCACCGCCACGGGAGCGTGCTGGGGATACTCCGGAGCGTGCGGGACGTAGCTCGGTTGCGGCGCGACGGGCGGCGGGACGTAGCTCGGTTGCGGCGCGACGGGCGGCGGCGGGACGTAGCTCGGTGCCGGCGCTTCGGGCGCCTCGCGCACGGCCGACCACGCCGGCACCGTGGGCGGATCGGCGGGCCTCGCTCGCGGCGTCGCACGACGCGGCGTCACGGCGGCGCGGCGTGGGAGCCGGACCGGAGGCTCGGTGCGCTGCGACGCGGGCGCTGCTGCGGCTGCGGGCGCGGGTGCGGGTGGCTCGCTCGCGACGACCGGAGCGGGAGGGGGCTCGTCGGTGGCTCGCTGGCTCTCGGCCACGGCGGCGCGCGTGGGCGCGAGGCGGGCGGCGACGTCGCGCGAGGGAGGGCGCGCGGCGATCCACGCGCCGAGGCCGAGGGCCGGTAGCAGCACCGCCGCGGCGACGAGCGCGGGCGCCCAACCGCGGCGACGCTTCGGGCTTGCGGGCAGAGGGCCCGCGGGCACCGACGGGGCACCTACCATGGTCGGCGAGGCGGCGACCGCGGACGAGGCGCCCAGCGCCAGGAAGGCGGCGATGCAGGGCTCGGCGCTCACGAAGCGCTCGCTCGCCTCGCGCGCCACGCACTGCGCGAACCACTGGTCGAAGCCCGTCGGGAGCCTCGTCGACAGACCCAGCTCGGCGACCCTCTCGCTGGCCGCCACCAGGGGCGCCGCGAACATCTCGGTCAGCACCACGGTGAGCGGAACGTCGTCCGCCCCGCACCTCCAGTACGATCGGCCCGCGAGCAGCGCGAAGCCGATGAGTCCGAGCGCCCACACGTCCGTCGCGGGGGTGATCTTCCCTCCGTGCGTCTGCTCGGGGGCCATCCAGAGCGGCGTGCCGAGGCCGCCGATGGTGGCGCCGGTGGCGCGGGTCTCCTGCATCACCTTGGCGATGCCGAAGTCGAGGATCTTCACCATCGCCCCGGCGCCCTCGTGCTTCGTGTCGGCGAGGAAGAGGTTCTCGGGCTTGAGGTCACGGTGCACGATGCCCTGCCGATGCGCGCGAGAGAGCGCATGGCCCACCTGACGAAGGATGCCCTTCGCCTCGAGGAGCGAGAACGCGCCCCGCTCGGCGAGCGCCGCGGAGAGGTCGCGGCCCTGCAGGAGCTCCATGGCCATCCAGGGGATGCCCGTCTCCGCGTCGACGCCCGCGCCGACGACCTCCACCACGTGGTCGCTCGCGATCTTCGCCCCGAGCCTCGCCTCCTGCGTGAAGCGCTCGCGCAGCGTCGGGTCGTGGAGCATCCGAGGGTGCATCACCTTGAGCGCGCGGCGCTTGCCCGTAGAGCGCTGCTCGACCACGTAGACCGAGCCCATGCCGCCGTCGGCGAGGAGCCGGATGACCTCGAAGTCACCGGCGAATACAGACCCGGGCGCGAGCGGCGTCGTTCCCATCAGATGGGAGATACGTTGGGCCGCGCGCGATGATTCGCCATCGGCGCCCGGGAGAAGGGGCCTCTTGCCGCTCAGCCCGAGCGCAGCAGCGACTCGGCCCGGTGGGCCCTTCGAGAGCGCTGGGCCACCGTCGCCTGCGCGACGCCCTTCAGCTCGTCGATGGCCGTCGCGAGGTCGTCGTTGATGATCAGGTAGTCGAAGAGGCCGTAGTGCGCGACCTCCTCGCGCGCGTTGCGGAGCCTCCGCTGGATGACCTCCTCGCGCTCGGTGCCACGGCCCCGCAGGCGGCTCTCCAGCGCCTCCCACGACGGCGGCAGCACGAAGACCGCCACCGCGTCGGGGATCGCGGCCTTCACCTGCCGGGCGCCCTGCACGTCGATCACGAAGACCACCCCGCGGTGGGTCTCCCTCGCGAGCCGCACCCTCGACATGGACGTGCCGTACCGGTGCCCGTGCACCTCGGCCCACTCGCAGAGGTCGCCCTCGGCGATCATCTCGTCGAAGCGCGACGCCTCGACGAAGTGGTAGTCGCGCCCGTCGACCTCGCCCGGCCTCGGAGCCCGGGTGGTGTTCGAGACGCTCTGCACGAGCTGCGGGAAGGACTCCAGCAGCGCGCGCACCATCGTCGTCTTCCCGGCGCCGGAAGGCGAGGTCACGATCAGGTGAAGAAAGCCGTCCATCCGCTCACTCGACGTTCTGCGCCTGCTCTCGCATCCGCTCAAGGTCTGCCTTCAACGCGACCACCCCGGTGGTGGCCGCGGCGTCCGTCGCCTTCGCCCCGAGCGTGTTGGCCTCGCGCGCCATCTCCTGGAGCAGGAAGTCCATCCGCCGCCCGATGGCGCCCTCCTCGGCCAGGAGCGCCCGCATCGCGAAGGCGTGCGCCCGCAGCCGGGTGAGCTCCTCGCTCACGTCCGAGCGCTCGCTCCACAGCACCAGCTCCTGCGCGAGGCGCGCCTCGTCGATGCCTTGCTCCCCGAGCGCGCCCAGCACCCTCGCCCGGGCCCTCGCCCTCAGCCGCGCGGTCATCCCCTCGGCCAGCGCCGACACCGCCTCGACGGCGGCCTCGACCCCCGAGAGCAGCGCCTCCATCGCGACCCGAAGGTGACCGCCCTCCGCCGCGCGGCTCTCCTCGAAGCGCCCCACGGCCCCGCGCAGCGCGCCTTCGAGCGCCTCCCGGGCCTCCGAGGGCGCGAAGGCCCCCGCGCTGGTGAACAGCTCCGGCATCGCCCCGAGCACCGAGAGCGGGACCCGCTCGGCGTAGCCCAGCGAGTCGGCCATGCGCTGCATCGAGGCGAGCACCGAGCGCGCCCGCTCCTCGTCGAAGGCGTTCGCCCCGGCGACGGCGCCCTCGATGTGACCGCTCACGTCCACGCGACCCCGCCCGAGCTGTGCGCGCACCTGCTGCTCGACGAAGACGCTGTGCTCCGTGAGCTCCCTCGGGAGGCGCACTCGCACCTCCAGGTAGCGATGGTTCACCGAGCGCAGCTCCAGCGAGACCCTCGCCCCGCCGAGGCGCGCGTCCCCCGCGCCGAAGCCCGTCATGCTCCGCACGGGGTGCTCCGCGCTCCCGCTACGCGCCGACGGGGTTCGCGCGGTACCAGTCGATGGCCTTCTTCAGGCCCGCGCGCAGGTCGAAGAGCACCTCGTAGCCGAGGAGCTTCTGCGCGGCGGTGATGTCCGCGAGGGAGTCGCGCACGTCGCCCGGCCGCCCAGGGGCGTACTCGGGCTTCACGTCGGTGCCGAGCTCCTCGTTGATGAGCCCGATGAGCGCGTTGAGCGAGACCCTGGCGCCGCACGCGACGTTGACCACCTCGCCGTGCGTGGTGGCCTTCGCCGCGAGGAGGTTGGCGCTCACGGTGTTCTCGATGAAGCAGAAGTCCCGCGTCTGCTCGCCGTCGCCGAAGATCACCGGCCGCTGGCCCGCGAGGATGGTGGTGACGAAGCGCGGGATCACCGCGGCGTACTCGCTCTTCGGATCCTGCCGCGGGCCGAACACGTTGAAGTACCGCAGCGACACGGTCTCGAAGCCGTAGAGCTTGCCGAAGACCGTGACGTACTGCTCCCCCGCGAGCTTGCTGATGGCGTAGGGGCTCATCGGGCGCGGGGTCATCGTCTCGATCTTCGGGAGCGTCGGCGTGTCGCCATAGGCGCTCGAGCTCGCGGCGTAGACCAGCTTGCGCACGCCCGCGAGGCGGGCGGCGTTGAGCACCGACACGGTGCCGCCGACGTTGGCCTGGTTGCTCGCCACCGGGTCGGCCACGCTGCGCGACACGCTCGGGATCGCCGCCTCGTGGAACACCAGCTCGACCCCGTGCACCGCCCGGGCGATGGCCTCGGGGCCGCAGATGTCGGCCTCGATGAAGTCGATGCGATTGCGGACGCGGTCGATGTTCTCGCGCCTGCCCGTGGAGAAATTGTCGATGACGCGCACCTCCGCGTTCTGCGCGAGGAGCGCATCGATGAGGTGTCCGCCGATGAAGCCCGCCCCGCCCGTCACCAGCACCTTCACGGTCGCCTACCTCTTCACTTCTTCGGGGCGAACAGCGCCGCCAGCTTCGACTTGGCCTTGAGCTCGCCCTCGTTGCTGCCGGGCTCGCCGTTCTTGAACGTGAAGAACGAACAGAAGTTCGCCGCCTCGCGGTCAGGGATGTACTCGGTGATCTTCTCGCGGCACTGGTTGTGCGCGCTCACGTCCCAGAACTCGCAGTTCTTGCAACACTGGAGATCAGCGCCGCAGTGCGGGCACTGGTCTCGTCGGCCCATCTTCACCTCGAAGACCAGCTCGTTCTTGCACTTGTGGCAGAAGTGCTTCTTCTCTTCGACCTTCGGGATCCACATGGCTGGGTTGTAGCCCTTCGCTTCAGGTGATGCCGCGACGGCGCTTCACCTGCTCCGTCACGCGTTGGTACTCGACCTCCCAGGTGCGGGTGCCCTCCTGGAGGTTCTTGATCTGGTCGCGGACTTCCTTGTCCAGCTCTTCGTCGGCCGCCATGTGGCGCTCGAGAACCTTCTTCGCCTTGCGGCGAATCACGTCGTCCTCGGAGAAGACCTCGTCGACGTGCGGCGAGCGCATCAGCATCACGATGATCTGGTTCAGGATGAACGAGATCGCATCCCCCCCGAGGCCGATGTTCTTCGCCTCGGCCATGGTCTTCTTGACCCGGGCGATGTCTTCGCGGCCGCCGCCCACCTGCTCCACCCGGTCTTTGGCCTTCTCGGTGAGGTCTCGCTCCATGCGCAGGTACTCCCGCAGCACGGCCTCGATGTCGGCCTCGACCTCCCGAGCGCTGGTGACCTCGATGTCCTTGTCGGCGGTGAGCACCCGCACGATGTCCATCGCGATGACCGGTACCTTGCTGGAATAGAGCTTCATGCAGCCGAAATCGTATGCCCCGCAGCCCCGCCGGGTGTCAACGCACGAGTGCACCCTCCCGGCCGACGGGTCACGGATTCACGGCCGCCCGGGTGCCGAGGGCCGCGACCCGCTGTCGCAGGCGCCGCAACAGCTCGGCGAAGCCCCGGTCGCGCACGATGCGCGTGTACCCGTCGCGGTAGGACTGCACCAGCGACGAGCGGTTGGTCACGATGTCGTAGACGATCCAGTCGTTGTCGCGGCGGCGCAGGTGGTAGTCGATGGTCACGGGCTCGGCGCGGGCGTTGGTGCGGGAGCGCGCCGTGGTCGGCACCACCGCGCTGCCGTCGGCGGCGCTGGCCGACGGGCCGTAGGTCACCGCCCAGTCGAGGGTGGACTCCAGGTTCTGCCGGTAATTGCGCTCGATGAGCTGACGGAGCAGCGAGACGAAGGTCGCCTGGTCGGCGGGGGTCTGCTGGCCGAAGTAGGGGTCGAGCGCGCGGCGGCCGAGCTCTTCGATGTCGAGCATCCCGTTGAGGATGCGGGCCACCTGGGCGTCGCGGGCCTCGGTCGCCGCGACGCCTCCGTCGCGACCCTGGGAGAGCAGCCGGGAGACCGCGCCGAGGCGGCCCTCCACCCAGCGCCGGGGGTCGGGCCCCGCCGGCTGCGCGAACGCGGGAACCGCAGCCAGCGCCGTCGCTGCGGAAAGCAGGATTCCCCCAAAGCTACGTCGATCAAGGATCATCATCGGCTTGTACCTCCGAACGTCACGGAGTCCACAGACGTCGCCAGGGGGTCGAAGGATTCACCGGCGACGCGGGTCATGACGCCCCCGCCCGCGACCCTTGACGCTCATGGAGCCCGTCCCAACCGACGACCAGCGGGATCAGGAGCCCGCGGGCACAACGACGACCCGCCCCCGGGCGCGGCCGGGTCGATGTAGCGTGCGTGCCGGAAGCGCCGGGGCTCGCGTGGCGCGCGTCCACACCCAGAAGAAAGGATCCTCTCTTATGATTCGATGGAGGTTTGCCCATGGAGCGATGCTCGTGGGAGCGCTGCAGTTCGCCGTGGCGGGCTGTGATGATTCGTCCGTAGTGGGAGGCGACGCCTCCCCCTCGGACGTGGTCGTGGCCGACGTCGGCGACGCGGACGTCCCGGTCGTCGACTCGGGTAGGCCGGACGTTCCGGTGGCCACCGACGACGGCCGCACGGACGTGCCGGTCACCGGGGACACCGGCACCCCCGAAGACACCGGCGAGCCCACCGACACGGGCACCCCAGACGACACCGGCGACGACGCGGGCGTCCCCGGGGACACCGGCACCCCCGACGACGCTGGGACTCCCACCGACACGGGCACTCCCACCGACACGGGCAGCCCCGACGACACGGGCGCCCCGACCGACACGGGCGCCCCGGACGACACCGGCTCTCCCACGGACGCCGGTCCGATGGTCGAGTGCCGCGCCTCGTCGGACTGCGCGACCGCCATGGGCGGCCCGGTCTGCGACCTCGCCACCAACCGCTGCGTGCCCTGCACCACCGCGGAGGACGTCTGCCCGGTGGGCAACTACTGCGCGTCCAACCGCTGCGCCCCGGGCTGCCGCAACGCCGGCGACTGCGCGGGCGGATCGGTCTGTGACACCGCCGCGCACGCCTGCGTGGGCTGCACCGCCGACGGCGACTGCGCCATCGGCACCATCTGCCGCACCAACATGTGCGTCCCCGGCTGCTCGCCCACCCGCGCCTGCGGCGCCGGCTCGACCTGCTGCGGCTCGTCCTGCGTCAACACCAACAACGACGGCGCCAACTGCGGCGCCTGCGGCACCGCCTGCGGCACGGGCTCGACCTGCTGCACCGGCGCCTGCGTGAACCCCGCGAGCGACGTCGCCAACTGCGGCGGCTGCGGCACCCGCTGCAGCGTCGCCAACGGCACCGGCGTCTGCACCGCGGGCGCCTGCGCGGTCGGCACCTGCTCCGCGGGCTTCGCCAACTGCGACGGCATGGCGGCCAACGGCTGCGAGACCGCCCTCTCCAACGACACCGCCAACTGCGGCGCATGCGGCCGAGCGTGCGTCGCGGGCGGCGGCGCCATGGCCCGCTGCACCGCCGGCGTCTGCGGAACGGTCTGCCCCGCGGGCACCGCCGACTGCGACGCCAACCCCGCCAACGGCTGCGAGGTGAACACCACCAACACCGCCACCAGCTGCGGCGCCTGCGGCACCGTCTGCCCGACGCCCGCCAACTCCGCCCCGGTCTGCGTGGGCTCGGGCTGCGGCATCTCCTGCCTCGCCGGCTTCGGTAGCTGCGACGGGGCCAACATCAACGGCTGCGAGGTCACCCTCGCCACCTCGGTCACCCACTGCGGCGCCTGCGGCAACCGCTGCTCCTTCGCCAACGCGACGCCCGCCTGCGTGGGCAACGCCTGCGCCATCGGGAGCTGCAACCGCGGCTTCGCCAACTGCGACGCCAACCTCGCCAACGGCTGCGAGACCAACACCACCAACAACCGCGCCCACTGCGGCGGCTGCGGCGTCACCTGCGCCAGCAACGCGGCCTGCGTCGGCGGCGTCTGCACCAGCGTGTGCTCGACCCCGGCGATCATCTGCGGCGCCACCTGCGTCAACCCGGAGTCGGACATCAACAACTGCGGCGGCTGCAACGTCCGCTGCCCGGCGACGCCCGCCAACGGGCTCTCGTCGTGCACCTCCAGCGCGTGCGCCCTCGCCTGCAACCGCGGCTTCGCCAACTGCGACGCCAGCCTCGCCAACGGCTGCGAGACGGGCCTGCTCGCCTCCACCACCAACTGCGGCGCCTGCGGCAACCGCTGCGCCTTCGCCAACGCCTCGGCCGCCTGCGGCAACGGCGCGTGCGAGATCGGCGCCTGCTCCGCGGGCTTCGGCAACTGCGACCGCGCGGCCTCCAACGGCTGCGAGAGCGCGCTCAACACGGTCACCAACTGCGGCGCGTGCGGCAACCGCTGCAACCTCGCCAACGCCACCGCGGCCTGCACCGGGGGCGCCTGCGCCGTCGGCGCCTGCTCCGCGGGCTTCGGCAACTGCGACCGCGTGGCCAGCAACGGCTGCGAGCTCGACCTGCGCACCGACTCGCGCAACTGCGGCGCCTGCGGCCGCTCCTGCGCGGTCGGCCAGGCCTGCTCCGCGGGCGCCTGCGTGACCGCCTGCCCGGCGGGCACGACCTTCTGCAGCGGCGGCTGCCACGACCTGCGGACCTCCACCGCCAACTGCGGCGCGTGCGGCACCCGCTGCGCCGCCGGCCAGACCTGCACCGCGGGCGCCTGCGTCGCGGCCCCGCCGCCCAACGACACGCGCGCCGGGGCGACGGTGCTCAGCCTCGCGCAGCCCACGGTGGAGTTCACCGCGGACACCCGCAGCGCGACCAACCAGTCGACGGTCCCCTGCCTCTCGGCGGGCGTGAACACCGGCGCCGACCTGTTCTATCAGTTCACGCTCTCGCAGCGCGAGCTGGTCTACGTCGACACCTTCGGCAGCGCCTACGACACGGTGCTGTACTTCACCGACGCCTCGGGCGTCCCGGTGTCCGCGAGCCGCACGGCGGGCGACACGGTCTGCAACGACGACGCGGGCGGCTTCTGCACCGGCCAGGGGCTCAACTCCATGGTCGTCACCGTGCTCGAGCCGGGCACCTGGTACCTGGTGCTGAGCGGCTATGCCACCCGCACCGGCACCGCCACGGTGCACCTCGAGCACGTCCCCGCCGGGGCCGGAACGCTCGCGGCGCTCGCCCAGGGCGTGGGCTCGACGGCGGGCGTCCTCGCCACCAGCCCCGCCTCTGGGACGGTCACCTCGGGCACCTGCGGCGGCGCGGGCCTCGAGAACGCCTACTGGTGGCGCACCTGCCCCGGCGCGGCGACCTCGACCGTCACGGCGCAGACCTGCGGCTCCGCGGCCTTCGACACCGTGCTCAACGTGATGCACGGCAACGGCGTCCGCGCCTGCAATGACAACGGCGGCGGCACCTGCGGGCTCCAGTCCGACCTCAGCTCGACCTACGCGCAGACCGCCCGGCTGCACGCGCTCTTCGTCGACGCCTTCACGGCGGGCAGCGGCGGCGCGTACACCCTCCGCTACAGCCGCCCGTAGGCTTCCCCCCCGCACTCCCTCCGAAGGGCCCCGCTCGCTACCGCGGGTGGGGCCTTCCTCCTCCCAGAGACCCCTTCAGCCCGCCTGTCCGAGGAGCGGGTTCGTCAGCCGCTCGTTGAGGGGCTCAGGCAGCGTCATGCGCTGCTCCGCGAGCTGCACTGACCGCTCCTGGAAGTAGATCTTCTCGTACTCGCCGACGAACACCGTGTAGCGCGAGGTGATCGCGAGCAGGTGATAGAAGAAGTCCATGTCCTCCTGGGAGAGGAAGGCGCCGCAGAGCACGTAGCCGATCCACGAGGCCTTCACGGCGACGAGCATGTAGCGCGGCTCGTTCCACTCGTTCTTGTGGATGCGCTCCAGGCGCATCTCGCACCAGCTCGCGACGAGCCAGCACATCACCACCAGGTAGAGCCAGATGCCGAGGCCCACGAAGCCCTGCTCGCCGAGCAGCTGGTAGAACGACGAGTGCGCCACGTGGATGTCGTTGGGCACCGGCGCGTACTGCCGGAACCGCACCAGGAAGTTGCCGCTGCCCATGCCCCAGAGGGGATGGTCCTTCGCCATGTTGCGCGCGGCGGCCCAGGCGTTGAGGCGGCCCATGGCGCTCGCGTCGGTCTTCGACGCGCGACCGATGGTCATGAAGCGCGCGGTGACCTCCGTCGGCAGGTTGGCCAGGCCCACCAGCGCGACCATCACCCCGACCACCACCAGCCAGCGCTTGTGGTGCAGCCGGTAGAGCAGGTAGCCCCCGACCGCGCCGAGCCCCAGCATGCCGCCGCGCGACAGGCTGAAGAGCACCGTGAGGGCCAGCGGGATGATCCAGAACCACGCGAACAGCCGCAGGTAGTGGCGCTTCGCCGTGAGCCCCAGCATGAACAGGAAGGGCACGGTCATCACCATCGTCATCGCCATCTCGTTGCGGTCGCCGGTGGCTCCCTCGAAGGCGCGCTCGTTGAGGTGAAACTTGCCGTAGACGAAGCGCAGCGCGACGACCACGCTGGCGGTCGAGATGGCCCAGTACAGCTCCCGCAGGTGCGCGTCATTCCTCATGAATGCGCAGATCAGGTAGTACTGCAGGAGCATCTTGTAATAGTTGTCGATCTGCACGAGCCCGGGGCCGAAGCAGGGCGCGTGCAGCACCGAGTTCACGACGCTCATGAAGAGGAAGAAGATCGCCCAGTGGAAGCGGTCGGTCGTGAGTCGGTAGCGCTTGTAGAAGATGAGCAGCAGCCCGAGCGCGACGGCGTAGTAGGTGATGGAGAACCGGACGGTCTCCATCCCGAACTCGATGAACTCGTCGCCGGGCCGGATGGTGTCGCAGGCCACCATCCCGAACACCGCGAAGCGCGGGTTGCGGATGAGGGCGATGAGCACCGTGGTGAGCAGGATCGCGTAGCCGATTGCCGTGCGCATGAGGTCTCAGGTGTTGGAGAGGGTGCCGTCTTCGAGGGACTTCACGGTCTCGTAGAGCTCGCGCGCGGTGACGTAGTGGAGCACCCAGCGCCGCGTGTCGTCGGTCGCGCGCTCGAGGGTGGTGAGCAGCCGGTCGAAGGGCCCGCCCTCGCGGAGGAACCACTCCGGCGCGTCGCCGTTGCAGCCGTGCGCGTGCAGCTTCACGAAGCGGTGGTTGGGCGCGCCGCGGAGGCTCACCCCGTGCTCCATCCAGCTCTCGACCCGCTGCTCGAAGGGAACCGGGTTCTCCGGCTCGAGCATCGACGCCTCGACGCGGGGGACGAGGCCCATCGCGCGTGACCTCCAGTGCAGCGCGAGCGGCCCCGGGATGAGCATCAGCTCTCCCTCTCGGGCGGCCGTCCCCACGCGCACCTCGCGCCCGGTGTCATGGCCCCGCGAGCGGCCCGGAGAGCTGCGCGCGTAGTAGACCTGGTTGACCACGCGGCCCTGCGCCGGGGAGGGCACGCAGGGCATGGTCATGTCGACGTAGCAGCCCGCGTCGAGCAGCACCGAGAGCTCGTCGTCGACGCCGCAGTAGCGGCCGTCGGGCATCGAGTTGTCGAGCGCCCAGTTGCCGTGGATGAAGGCCCAGGTGACCTTCCCCGTCACCGGGTCCTTGCGCAGGAGGCCGTGCTCCTCGTGGAGCAGCGTGGCGAAGTCCACGAGGGTGGTGCGCAGGTTGTCGGCGGTGTCGTTGTCGTGGTGGAGGTGCACCTCGACGTCGACGAGCCCCTTGGCGACGAGCTCGTTGATCGCGTGAAGGTGCTCCGGTCGGTACTCCTCCACCGGGAAGAAGAGCGTGCGCTGGTGGTCGCGGCCGAAGCTGTCGCGGTGGCGAGCGGCGAGCGCCGGAAACCCATCGGCCCAGAGGCGCACCCGGCGGCGCTCCTCGTCGAGCGACGGCTTGCGCCAGCGCGGCTCGAAGTGGTCCGTCACGCAGACGTAGAGGTGCACCGGGAAGCCCTCGACGGGGGCCTCGCGGCGCAGCGCCGAGGCGGCCAGGTCGGGGGCCCAGAGGTGGGCGTTGCGGCGGTCGACGCGCTCCAGCGCGCGGGAGTACCAGGGTGGGCTCATACGGGTCTCGTAATCGGTGGGGCTTTGGCCTCGCGGGCGGCGAGGCAGCGGTCGAGGAAGGTACGGGCCCGGTCGTCCCAGGTCTCGCCAGCGAGGAGCGCGACCCGATCGGCGCGCCGGTCGGAGGGCCCTGCGAGGGCGGCCTCGACGGCGGCGATGGTCTCCTCCGCGGTGTCGGCGAGGCGCACCTCCGGGGCGTAGCGGGCGACCTCGGGGAGCGAGGTGGCCACGATGGGGCGGCCCGAGGCGAGGTACTCGCGCAGCTTGAGGGGGTTGATGGAGCGGGTGAGCTCGGAGCGCACGTAGGGGAGCAGCGCCACGTCGAAGGAGGCCATCGCCTCGGGCAGCCGCTCGTACGGGACGGCCCCGACGAAGCGCACGTTGTCCCCTCGCAGCCTCGGGTCGGGCGCGGTGTCGGTGGGGCCCACGAAGACGAGGTCCCAGTCGGGCCGGGCGCGGGCCACGCCCATCACCAGCTCGACGTCGAGGCGGGCGTCGACGAGGCCGAGGTAGCCCAGCACGGGCCTTCCGCGGCGCACCCCGGGGAGCGTCGGGGTGCTCGGGTCGCAGGCCCTGGCGAGGTGCTCGACGTCGACGCCGTGGGGCAGCAGCGTGGCCTCGCCGCGGAGGGGTCGGCGGGTGTCCGCGAGGTTCTGGCTGGTGGCGAGCACGGCGTCGCAGACGGAGAGCAGCTCGCGCTCGAGGTCGGAGGCCGCGACGCGGTCGACGCCGGGCCAGTTGGTGAAGTCGTCGACGCAGTAGTAGACGAGGCAGCGGGAGCCCGCGAGGCCGCGGCCGTCGACGCCGTTGGGGACGGTGGTGACCACGATCGGGTCGCGCATCCCGAGGCGCGAGGCCTCGCGGCCCACGAGCAGGCGCACGCTCTCCCGGTTGACGAGGCGCAGCGGCGCGGGGCGCATCCACGGGAGCATCGGGGGCGCGACGACGTGGAGGTCGAGGCCCGTGTCGGGGGAAGGACCGGCCTCGGGGGCGCCGGCGCGGGGGGAGAGCATCGAGCGCACCTTGCGGACGACGCGGGCGGCGTCGCGGCGGTCGAGGCGCGGCGGGCGCAGGCCGAGGGTGTTGACCCAGAGCGTGCGGTGGGTGCGGGCGAGGCGCTTGAAGACGTGCTGCACGCTGGAGGGGTGCGCGCCCCAGTCGTCGCCGAAGACGATGAACGAAGGCTCGGCCATGGGAGGACGCTACGCCGTGACCGGGACGGTGGGGGAGGCCTCAGCCCGAGGGAGCAGGCCGAGGGACTGGAGCACCGTGCGCGCGGGCCCGAAGGGGTAGGCCCGGATGAGCCGGGTGAGCCTGGGGATGATGTCGTCGATGTTGTGGTAGCTGCGCAGCGTGGCGAGGCGCCCGAGGGGGAAGCGCGGCTGCTGCGCGTCGATCTCCCAGGGGTGCAGGTACACCATGAAGGGCGATCCCTCGGCCGCGATGCGGTCGAGCGCCCAGCGGGTGTAGGCCATCGGGAGCAGCCGGAGGTAGCCGCCGCCGCCGACCGGCAGGTTGCGACCGGCGACCCGGATGGTGCTGCTCGGGAACTCCACCAACCCGGCCCCCTGGCCCGTGGCGATGCGGTGCGGGGCACGCGGCGCCGAGGGGATGCCGTAGCGGTCGTGACGGATGGGGAAGATGCTGGCGTCGTAGGTGAAGCCCTCCTCGCGCAGCACGTCGAGCGCCCAGCGGGTGCCCTCGACCACGGAGAAGGTCGGCGCGCGGTAGCCGTCGACGCGCACCCCGCCGATGTCTTCGAGGGTCGCCTTGGCGGCGCGGATGTCCTCGCGAAACTCCGCCGGGGACATCTGGGTGATCATCCGGTGGCCGTCGCCGTGGCAGGCCAGCTCGTGGCCCTCGGAGACGATGCGGCGGATGAGCGCGGGGTGGCGACGAGCGACCCACCCCAGGGTGAAGAAGGTCGCGTGGATGCCTTCCCTCGCGAACAGGTCGAGGAGGCGCGAGGTCTCCCACACGACGCGGGACTCCAGTCGGTCCCACTCGTCACGGTCGACGAGGCGGGCGAGAGCCTCGACCTGGAAGTACTCCTCGACGTCTACGGTGAGCGCGTTGATGGTCATGGCGGGGGACAAAGACTAGTACAGCCCCGCGAGCGTGCGAACCGCCCTCACGGGATCCATCGCACCACGCGCGGCCCCACGACGGTGGCCACGGGCACCGGGAGGCGCTGCCAGGCGGCGATGACCCGGGCGAACTTCGGGTTGTCGGGCTTGAGCTCGGGGAGCGACTGACCCTGCGCGAGGAGGTAGTGGTAGGTCAGGGCGGAGGGGACGGCGCCCCAGTTCTTCTTGAAGGAGTAGGTGCCCGAGTCGAGCGACGAGCGCCCGAAGGAGAAGGTCTTGTACCCGCGGCGAATCGCCTCGGACAGGATGGTCCAGTAGAGGAGCATGTTGCCGCGGAGGCGGGTGAACTCGTGAAGCGAGCCCGCGCAGGGGATCTCCAGCGTGTCGCCCATGCCCGCGAGGAAGCCGCCGCCCACCGGACGCCCCTGGTAGCGCACCACCGCCACCCAGCAGCGGTCGGGCATCCGTCGTAGCGCCTCGCGGAAGAGCCGCGCGCTGTGCCCGGGGCTGCCCAGGTCGCGCATCACCGACGAATACACCGAGTGGTACTCGGGGATCAGCTCCTCGCCGCCGAGGTGCGCGGTCAGCCCCTCCTTCTCGGGGCGTCGGATGTCCGCCCGGTTCTTGGGCCCGAGCGCCTTGAGCAGCGCCTCGGGGTCGTCGGGGAGCGAGAGCTGCATCAGCACCTTGTCGCCCCTCGCCACCAGGCCATCGGACGGAACCTCGTGGGCGTGGCGCAGCTCGACGCGCGCGGCTCCCTCGACGGGGAGGAGCTCGCGCGCCGCGGCGAAGAGGGCGCGGTAGGTCTCGTCGTCGTCGGCGATGGCGCCGCCGTGGCCGAAGTAGGGGAGCGAGACGAGCTGCGTCCCGAAGGGGACCGACGAGAGGCGCACCAGCGGGAGCACGCCGCAGACGCGCGCGCCGCGCATGGCGACGAGCGGCCGCCAGCGGGTGCCGTAGACGTCGCGGAAGAGCTCGCCCCACTCCCAGCGGTGATAGACCGAGGCGTGGGGGTGGCGCTCGACGAAGCCGTTCCAGCGGGCGCGGTCGTCGAAGTGCGCGGGGCGCGCGACGGGGGAGACGAGGGGTGCGGTCGAGGGCTCCATGACGGACCGAATAGATGCCGCTTTCGTGCGCCGCGTCGATGCCCTATCGGGTCGGCGGGCTGTTTCGCCGGACGCCACGCCGTCGGGTGAGCGCCGCCGCCATCGCGGTGAGCAGTGCCCCGAGGCCCGCTCCTCCCGGTGAGGGAGCGCTACGGCAGCCGCAGCCGTCGCTCGTCGTGGTCGGGTTGACGGCCACGCCTGCGTCCGGGCTGGGGGCCACTCCGGTCGCGGCGATCCAGACATGCCCGGTGACGACGCGCGGTCGGTCGTTGACCGCGAGCTCGCAGCGCCAGCGGTCGTCGGCGGCGCCGGGCGGCGCGTCCACCTCCAGCATCGCGGTGAACGGATCGGCGCCCACCGTCACCGGGTCGGTGGCCTCGCCGTTGCGCACGAAGGAGAGCGTCGCGCCCATGCCGTGGGTCACCGTCGCCCGCAGCGTCACCCGCCGGGCGCGCACCGTGTCGCCGATCATCGCGGCGTCGCCTGCGCGCAGCTCCACCATCGGGTCGTCGGGGCCCTGGAGCTTCACCACCGTGCGCCCCGCCCGCACCCCCGCGAGGATCGCCGGGACGCTGAGCTCCGTCGCGTAGACCATGGTGGTCGGGCCCCCGATGGGGCTGGCGAGGGAGCCGCGGTCCTCTCCTGCGCGGTGGTCGTCGCTGCCGCCGATCGGGGCGACGTGCTCGCCGCGGGCGAGGTAGGCCTCCCAGAAGCGCACCGAGCGCGCGTAGAAGAGGGCGCCGGTGACCGAGTACTGGCCGTTCTGAAGCTCCACGGCGCCGACGCTCCCGGCGGGCTCGCGGAGCGACCACGAGCAGCCGATGCACGCGTCGCCGAGGTTGAGCACCGGGTGGTTGATGGAGAAGATCGCGCCCTGCGAGGCCGCCGCGGCGGTGATGGCGTCGACGGTGACCATCGGGTCGGCGGACCCGACGCGGAAGTCGACCCAGCGCGTGGCGCCGATCGCGTTGGCGTGGCCCGAGTAGGTGGTGACCTCGATGCCGGGCACGAAGAGCAGCGCCGGGTGGCGGGCCTGCGCCGCGCCGACGAGGTCGAGCTCGGAGACGGTGTTGTGCTCGCTGAGCTCGACGAAATCGAGGCCGCGGCTGCGGGCGAAGGTGGCCACCTCGTCGAGCGTCGGGCTCGCGTCGCCGCTCTCCCTGGAGTGCACGTGGAAGTCGCCCGCGTACCAGCGGGGGCCGGTGGAGAGCGCGGGCGCGTGGGCGTAGGGGCGCCGCTCGGGCTGCGGAGAGAGCGTGGGGGTCGGGCGGAGGAAGATCTCGACGTGGTAGCGCGCGGGCCGCTCGATCACCTTCGCCTGGCCGATGAGGAGCGACCACGTACCCGCGGGGATGGCGCCGGGGACGTAGCTCCGGGAGGCCGCCTCGACGGAGACGACGGCGGCCTCGGTGTTGCCGCCGCCCCATCCGCGGAAGCGCGTCGGGTCGGCGAGGCCCCAGTCGAGGATGTTCATCTCCGACTGGTCATCGTGGCGGACCTCGATCTCGCGGATGCCCTCCGGCACCGTGAAGGGCACCGCGAAGTAGCGGGCCGTCCCGTCGGGGATCGGGCCGTCGAGCACGATGGGCGTCTGCGCCGAGGCCAGCGACGGGAGCGCGACGAGGCAGGCGGCGAGCGCGGCGGCGAGATGGCGTCGGGAGGGCGCGAGCATGGAGCGCGATGGTAGGTGAAATCGGGGAGCGTTCGATGCGCTTGACAACGCTCCCCCCGGCGAGAACCTTCGCCCGTCGTCGCGAGCGTCGCGACACTCCACCGTCGGCGAGGTACCCCACGATGTTCGACCAGCTCCTCAACCTCTTCGGTCAGTCCCCGCAGGGCCAGCAGGCGTACTCCGCGCTCCAGGCGCAGGGATACTCGCCCACGCAGTCGGCCGGCATCCTGACGACGGCGTTTCCTGCGGCGGTGACCGCGATGCAGAGCGCCATGCAGTCGAACAACGGCCAGCTCGGGCTCCTCGACATCAAGAACAGCAACTACGCGATGAACTTCCTCACCGGCGCCGTCAGCGGCCTGGTGCGCGGACAGGGGATGAAGGGCGCTGCCGTCGACGGCCTGCAGAGCGTCGTCGGCGGCCACGTCGCGCAGGTCATCGCCTCCCGCTGCGGCCTCCCTGAGCGCGTCGCAGGCGTCCTCGGCGCCATCGTCACCCCGCTGATGATCGACTTCCTCTGGGACAAGATCCAGGGGATGAACCTCGGTCAGGGCGCCGGCGCCGGCGGCATCGCTGGGGCCCTCGGCAGCGCCGCGAGCGCCCTCGGTCTCGGCGGCGCGCAGGCTCCCGCCGCGATGCCCGCCGCCCAGGCTCCCGCGGGCTTCGGCGCGCAGTTCACGCCCTTCGGCAGCCGCTAGTCTTCCCCTCCCTTCCCCCTCTCCAGCTCCCTCTCCTCCCTCCCTCGCTCGCCGCTCACGAGCGCGCGGGGAGCAGCCAGTGTCGGCCCACGCTCCATCCCAGGAAGCGCGGCATCTCGGGCGTCGGCGCCTGCCCCACCGCGACGGCCAGCAGCCCTCGCAGCACCGGGGTGAGGCGAGCGCGCAGCTCGTCGCCCTGCTCGGCGAGGTGCTCCTCCGCCCAGAGGAGGAAGTCCTCCACCGAGCCGGGCGGAGCCACCGAGAGGAAGAACACCATCTGGCGCCACGCGTAGGCGTGGTTCTTCACCCGCTGGAGCTGCGAGCGCCACGCCGTCACCCGCTGCGACTGCTGGCGGCAGATGCGGGTGAAGCAGCGGCGGGCGAGCTCGGGCAGACGGTCACCAAGGCGCTCGGAGAGGGCGAAGGCCTCGAAGAGCACCGCAAGGTTGTGCGTCGTCAGGATCTGCTCCTGCTCGACGATGGTTCCGTTGCGGGCGACCGACCAGCCGGCGCCGGGCAGGGTGCCCGCGAGCTCGGTGCAGAGCGCGGCGAAGGCGGGGGATGGAGCCGTGGCGCCGGGGCGGCCGTGCTTCGGGGTGACGACCTCCTTCAGCGAGAGCACCCGCTCGGTGGGCACGTCGTAGTAGCGCTCGTAGAGCGTGCCGCGGAGCATCGAGGCCGCGCGCTTCGCGGCGCGGACGAACTTCGGGGAGAAGGTTCCCATGAAGATGTCGGCGGCGAGCTCCTCGACGAGGGGGAGGTCGAGCCCGGCGCCCTTCGCCAGCGCGCTGAGCTCCTGCAACAGCTTGTTGGGCAGGATCACCTCTGGATAGGACGTGATCGCCAGCATCGAGAGCTGCTCCAGGGTGACGCGCGAGGCCGCGGTCGCGTCGGACCCGGCGCGGCGCAGCCCCTCGATGGCCCGCACCCAGGGCAGCTCCTCGAGGCGCACCTGGTGGGCGAGGTCGAGCAGCAGCAGCGAGCGCCGACGGCGGAAGGCCGCATACACCGCCCCGTAAAGCAGCCGCAGCGATGGGTCGTCGATGCCCGCGGCGCGCACCTGCGACGTGATCTGCGGAGCCACCGCCGCCAGCACCTCGCTCGACGGGATCACCCCCCGCTCGACGAGCTCCTCGATGGGCGCCTCGAGCGAGCGAGCGAGCTTCGCGATGAAGCGCACGGGCGGCAGCGCGCCCTCGAAGGCCCCGGCGCGCCCGGCCTCGGCGGAGGACAGCGGACCATCGACGGCGTCGAGCGAGGCGATGCCCCCGTCGAGGGGGAAGGGCGCGAGGCGGTCGACGAGCACCCGGGCGAAGGCGTCGTGCGTGGGGAGGGCGGCCACGGAGGACTGCGTCGCCCGCAGGGACGGGGGCTCCGTGGAGCCCGGGGCGCCGCGCTTGCGGGCGATGGACGAGAGCAGCTCGCCCAGCGCGCGGAGCTCGCGCTCGGCGAGCGAGGAGGGGTCGGCGACGCAGCGCGACACCGTGCGACGAAGGATCGCAAGGGTCTCGCCGGGCTTGTCGGGTCGTCGGCAGAGCGGGTGCGCCGCGCGGAGCCGCGGGTACTCGTCGAGCGCCGCGGAGGCCTTCGCGGCCCAACCGTCAGGGAAGCGGCGGCACGGCGCGTCGCCTTCGAAGGTCTCTCGCAGCAGCGCCACGAGGCGGTCTTCGTAGGGCGACCACACCGCGAGGGCCTCGTTCATCCGCGCCACCTGCGGCGACGGCTTCACCGCCCTCAGCGAGGCGACCGTCGCGCTCAGCGGCTGCAGCCGCACCACCGCGCTCCCGCTGAGCGCCCTCTCCTGCGGAGCGGGGTAGAAGCGCAGCCGGTCGAAGAAGGGAGCGATCTGGTCGAGCAGGTCGTGCGCCTCGGCGCGGCGGTCGTGGGAGAGCAGCCACGCGGCCACCAGCAGCGCCCCCTCCTCGGGAACGTCCACGCGGTAGCGGCCGTCGCGCAGCCGGTCGCGGAGCGCCGCGAGCCCCTCCTCGCCGAGGTGCCACGCGTTGAGCCGCGCTCGGGCGTCGGCGCCCTCTGGGAGACCCAGCGAGCGGAGCAGCGAGCGCTCGTGCTCGAGGAGCGGCCCGCCGGCGAGCAGCGCGCCGGTGGCGAAGCCGCCCGTCACGACCTCAAGCGTCGCCCAGGCGGGCGCGGGGACGGGGGTGCGCGAGCCGATCGCGAGGCTGCCGTCGAGCATCCCGTCGAGCACGGCGGAGAAGCGACGGAGCTTCTCCTCGGCGCGGGCGCGCGTGCCGGCGTCCTCGTGGGAGCGGGCCGTGGTCAGCGCGCGGGAGAGCAGCCCGGACACGTAGCCGGGGTTCGGCGTGATCCGCGTGGTGTCGTCGCTCATCGGTTCCCTCCGTCGCGACGGGCGTCGCGGTCGGCCAGCGTGGCAGGTGCTGCCCCTGCGCCCTCCAGGTCTCAAGCCTGGCGTTCTGCTGCTGAACTACACGCTGATGCGCCCGCGCCGAAGCCTCGGCGGGACGACCTGGAGACCGTAGATCCTTCGGCGCTCCGGTGTCGAGAGCGGTAGCCCGCGCTGCGCCTCCGCGTAGGTCTGCCGCGGGGCCTGTGCGATGGACCGGCTCACCCCAGCGCTCCTATGGTGACGCCATGACCGTACTCCTCCGACTCGCTCTGCTCTTCTCGGTGCTGGCGTCGTCGCTCGCCCTCTCCGGCTGCCTCGTACGAAACGACCGGGGGTACTACCAGGGCAACGGCGGGGGTCGCCGCGGCCATCCCCACGGAGGCCCGCCCGGCCAGAGGGGCGGCAACGGTCACGGCAACGGCAACGGCAACGGCCGCGGCCGCGACTGACCCGCTCCCCTCCCCCCGCGCTCAGTCCCCCGCGCCCGCCCTCCAAGCCACCATCGCCGCCGCGATCGAGACCGCGATCTCCGCCGGGGAGCGCGCTCCGATCTTTACCCCGAGCGGTATGTGCACCCGCCCCCGGTCGGCCTCGCTGAAGTCCCTCGCCTCCAGCCTCGTCGCCGTACGCGCGGCCTTCGCGCGGCTCCCCACCGCGCCGACGTACGCGTAGCCCTCGCGCAGCGCCCACTCGACGGCGTCCTGGTCCCGCTGGTGGTCGTGGGTCATCGCCAGCACCGCGCCCCGCCTCGGGACCAGCTCCGCCAGCTCCCTCGGCTCTCCGCAGAGCACCCTGGCGCCCGCGAAGCGCTCCTCCAGCGCGTAGGCCTCCCGCGCGTCCACCACCGTCACCGCGAACCCGAGGCCCACCAGCATCGGAACCAGCGCCCCCGCAAGGTGCCCAGCGCCCACCACCCCCACCGGCCACTGCGCCGCCATCGCCTCGATCAGCACATCCACGCTCCCGCCGCAGCACATCCCCAGCCCCGCCCCGAGCCGGAAGGTCTCCACCCTCGCCGACGCCTCACCGCGCCCGGCCCTCGCGAGGGCCTCCTCCAGCGACCGCAGCACCGCGGCCTCCACCGCGCCTCCGCCTACGGTTCCGAAGCACCCCTCCGCCGTGCGCGCCAGCTTCTGCCCCGGCGTCGACGGCGTGCTCCCGTGCCGCCCGATCACCGTCGCCAGCGCCACCGCCCGGCCGCCCTCCGCCGCCTCGGCCACGCGCCGTAGCACCCCCGCCACGCCCGTTTCCGCGGGCACCGCGAGGGCATCGTCGACCGCCTCCACCGTCGCTCAGCCGCCCGTCTTGAGCATCGACACCGCGCGGGCCGTCACCTCGGTGCAGCCCTTCCAGTTCGCGTCGGGCTTCAGCTCCCACGCCTCCCGCAGCGTCGCCGCCACCGCGCCCGGAACCCCCGCCTTCCCCTCCTCGGTAAGCTCCACGCCCTCCTCGGTGGCGAGGCACGGGCGCACGGTTCCCTCGCTCGTCACCCGCAGCCGGTCGCAGCCCGCGCAGTAGGTGTCCGTCGAGCCCGTGATGAATCCCACGCGCCTCCCGCTCCCGTCCGCCGCGCGCAGGTACCTCGCCGGGCCGCGGTCGTCGTCGCGCGCCCCGTCGCCCGCCACCACCAGGCCGCCGAGCTTCGCGATCATCTCGTCGCGCGACACCAGCCGCTCGCGCCAGATGTTGCCGCCCTCCCCGACGCCCATCACCTCGATGAAGCGCGGCGTCACCCCCAGCGCCCACGCCCAGCGCACCAGCGCCGGGAGCTCGTCGTCGTTGATGCCCCGCAGCACCACGGTGTTGGTCTTCACCTCGTCGAAGCCCTGCGCCACCGCCGCGCCGAGGCCCGCCAGCACCCCCGAGAGCTCCCCCCCTCGGGTGATCGCCGCGAAGCGCGCCGGATCGAGCGAGTCGATGGACACCGTCACCCGCTGCAGCCCCGCAGCGCGCAGCGGGGCCGCCAGCGCCGCCAGCCGCGACGCGTTGGTCGTCATGGCGAGGTCGTCCATGTCCAGCGCCGCTACCCGGCGCACCACCTCGACCACGTCGCGGTGCAGCAGCGGCTCGCCCCCGGTGATGCGCACCCTCCGCACGCCCTCGTCGCGCAGCCCCCGCAGCACCGACTCCCACTCGGCGACCGTCAGCCGCTCCTCCGCCGGCAGGTAGGCCGAGCGCTCGGCCGGGCGGCAGTACACGCAGGCCATGTCGCAGCGGTCGGTGAGCGAGATGCGCACGAGCCGCGCGGAGGCTCGCTCCACCATGACGGCGCCGGTCGTCTCGCGAAACATCGGGAGGGCTACGGTCATCGGCTCGGAGCAACATCGTGGCGCGAGCGCGGGCGTTTGGAAAGCGCGGGCTCGCTCTGCAGCCGGCGCCTGTCGCTCGACCTCATCGGGGCGGAACGTCGCCGAGCAGCGGGAGCACCACCGCCTCGACCTCGTCGAGGTAGGCGGCCAGCCCGGCGGCCTCTCCGTTCCGACGCAGCACGGGGAGAGGCGTCTCGGTCCAGCACGCGATCGTGCGCGGGTCGTGGTGGTCGCCGAGCCCAAGATTCTTGCAGACGCGCTTGGCGTCCCTCGGATCCGACGGGTTGTTGGGCGTGAGCGCGTGAGGGGCAAGCGAGGGATCGAAGCCCAGGCGGATGCGCTCGAGGGTGAGCTTCGAGCGCTCGCGCCCGTCGCGCGCCTCGAAGCCAGCGACGGCCCATGCCTCGGACTCCTGATGCGCGATCGCGTGGAGCATCGGCACACCAGGATTCGCCCGAAGGCCGCCGCGCACCATCTCCGCGCGAGCGTCGACATCGCCCTGGGTGTCTCGGGCAAGCACGAGCAGGTCGGGCTTGCGCTCGGGGCTCTGGAGCTGCGCCACCCTCGCTGCCTTGTATGCTTCGGCCGCCGGGCCCCTCAGCCCCAGACCATGCGCGACGGCCCGCAACCTCGACGCCTCCGCCTTCAGCCCCGACCACGAGGTGAAGCTCTCCGCGCGGTCGAAGCCGGCCCACGAGCGACACTGCTCTCGGAGGCTCGGATCCTCCCACTGATCCTTGAGCCACGTCGCCCGAGCACGCTCGCTGACGACCCGATCGCAGAGGTCGCGCGCGAGGGCCATGCCCATCCGGTCCTCGGCGACGACGATGACCCGCAGCGTCACGGAGCCGCCACCCAGCTCTCACCCTCGGCGCTCCAGAACTCCCCGGTCGTCAGCGACTCCAGGTGACGGCGCGCGGGGTGCTCGTCAACCGCATCGCTCGCACCGGACCTCCGTGGACCGTCCGAGCACGACCACCCTCCTCGGCGGCGAGCGCGTCGACCAGATAGGGCGAGTGCGTCGTCGCGACGACCTGCACGTCGGGCGCGACCTCCAGGGCCCTGCGGAGCGCCTCGATGAGCGAGCGCTGTGCGAAGGGGTGGAGCGCGCGGTCGATGTCGTCGACCAGCAGCACCCGCGGCCTCGGCTCGGCGTAGATCGCAGCGAGCATCCCGATCGTAACGAGAGTCCCCTCGCTGGCCGCGCTCGCCGGGAGGGTGGCGGCGTCGGCGAAGGTCAGGAGGATCTCGTCGGCCACGACCCGATTGCTCTCGTTCACGAGCACGCGCTGGCCGTCGACGCTCATCACCCTGGGGACGGTGCTCTGGACGATCGTGCGCTTGAAGCCGAGGCTGCGAAACGTTGGCACCACCTCCTGCACCGCGCGCTCGAAGGCCTGAAACCGCGCGGTGTCCGTGCGCTTCAGCTCCGAGAGGACCGTCGCGAGCCCGAAGCCGTCGCCCTGCATCCGAGGGTGCTCGTCCTCGACGTACGATGGCTCTGCGAGGCGCGCCTCATCGAGCCGCAGCAACAGCGACTCGACCTGGGGTCGGAGCGCCGCGACCTCCCGGCGCTGGATGCCGCAGAGGAGCAGCGTGTGGCCCGAAAGCTGCGATGTGTCAGCCCCCGGATCGATCGACTCCGGGAGGACCGGGTCGCCGTCGATCAATGTCGCCGGCACCCCCGCGGCGTCGGACGGCGTCCGACCGGCGGGTGCGCGCAGCCCGACTCGCCGACGCCCTGTCCCGTGGGTGCCGTCGAGCTCGATGAGCAGCGGGTCGGTCGCGCCCTGATGCACGACGCCTGGGAGCGCGAATCGCCCAGCGAAGAGCTCGGTCGTGGGCGAGCTCAAGCACCGGCCGAGCAGGCTCATCGCCTGGAGCACCGACGTCTTGCCAACCGCGTTCTGACCCACGAGCACCGTCATCCGCCCCAGCGGAACCCGCGTGTCACGATGCGCCTTGAAATTCTGGAGGGTGACGCTGTCGATCACGGTGCGGCCTTCTCTCGCGGTGTGCAGACGAGGTTCACGGTATGCGCGGCATCCCGCGCGGGGCAAGGCGAGCGTGGGGATGGCTCCTCCGTCGCAGCGTCTGCTGTCCCGAACACGCTCTCACTCCCAACTGGCCATGGCCCCCGACCTCGTGCGAGCCTCCGCCGCGCCGTGAACGAGGTCCTCGCTGCCGTCCGCGTCGCCTGGCGCATCGCCGCGGACGTCGCGATCTACCGTCTCCGCAAGCGCGAGATGGGCAACCTCGTGACCAGCCTCACGCTCGCCGTCGCCCTCGGGCTCGCCCCGGGCGACCTCGCCTCCCGCGCGGGCTTCGGCGCGCTGCTCAACCTCTTCGTCTACCTGGTCAACGACTGCTTCGACGTCGGCATCGACCTGCGCGCCCCCGGCCGCGACAACGAGCGCACCCGCTTCCTCTCCGAGCACATCGTCGCCGCCTGGGCCACCGTCGGCGCCCTCGCCCTCGGCCTCGTCGCCTGGGGCGCGCTCCACTCCACGGGGCTGCTGCTCGCGGCGCTCATCAACGTCGTCGTGATCGTCGTGTACTCGCGCGTGCTCAAGCACCAGCCGGGCCTCGACCTCCTGGCCATGGGCGCGTGGGGCCTCTCCATGGCGATGGTGGGCTTCCCCCTCGATAGCGCAGTCGGCTGGCGCTACGCCGGGCTCCTCGGGCTGCTCTCCATGGTCACCGAGGCCGTGCAGGTGCTGCGCGACGAGCCCTCCGACCGCGCCGCCCACGTCCGCACCACCGCCGTCGTCCTCGGGCCGCGCGCCACCGCCGTCATCGCCCGGGCCCTCATCCTCACGGCCACCGTCTACGCCGCCGTGCTGCTCCACCCGCTCGGCGCGGTGCTCGCGCTCGGCGCCCTCGTCCCCTTCGACCCCGAGCGCGCCAACGCCTCCTGGGACCGCCTCCGCGCCCTCTTCGGCCTCACCTGGCTCGCGCTCCTCGCGCTGCTCCGCTGGGCGCCGCACCCGTGACCGACGCGCCCCCGTCGTCGCCGCTGCGCGACCACGGCCGCGCTCTCGCGATCGCGATCCTGGGCCTCGCGATACGCCTCGACGCGCTCCGCTCGCCGCCCGTCCAGGACGACCACGCGCAGCTCGCCATGCTCCGCGGCGCCTTCCCTCTGCCCCGCGCCCCGTGGGACCTCTTCTCCTTCGTGCGCCCTGGCGAGGCCCCCGCCCTCCGCGCCGACGGCCTCCTCCCCTGGTGGACCGACGACCGCTTCGCCATCGCGATGTTTCGCCCGCTCTCCAGCCTCTCCCTCGCCGCGCAGCTCCTCCTCGGCGGCCACCGCCTCGCGCACGCCGTCTCCGCCCTCCTCTTCGCCTCCCTGGTCGTCGTCGCCGGCGACCTCTTCCGCGCGACCCTCCCCCTCCCCGCCGCCTGGACCGCCACGTTCCTCCTGGCGCTCACCCCCGCCGCCACCCTCCCGCTGCTCTGGGTCGCCAACCAGAACGCCCTGCTCTCCGTCCTCCTCGGCCTCGTCTCCCTCTCGGCGCTCCTTCGCGGCCGCGTCGCGCTCGCCCACGCCGCCCTCCTGCTCGCCGCGCTCTCCGGCGAGTACGCGCTCCCGATGCTGGGCTACGCCCTCGTCTTTGCCCTCCGCCGCCCTTCGCCCGCCCGCCTCGTCGCGACCCTCTCCTCCGCCGCGCTCGCCCCGATGATCGTCGCCCGCGCCCTCCACTACGGCGCCGCCAACTCCCAGTACCTCGACCCGCTGAGAGCTCCTGCCTCGTGGCTCGCCCAGAGCCCCGGCCGCGCCCTCGCCCTCCTCGGAACCGCCCTCCTCGGCCAGACCACCGGCCCCGACCACCACGGCTCCGTCTTCCCCGCCTCTGCCCCCGCCACCCTCCTCTTCGCCGCCCTCCTCGCCGCCGCCTTCGCCCGCACGCTCCGCCGCTGGCCCGCCGCCCTCCGCGCGCCCGCCCTCGCCTGGCCCCTCGGCGCCGCCCTCGCCCTGCTCCCGGTGCTCGCCGCGCCGCCGCTCCCGAGGCTCCTGCTGCCGAGCGCACCCGGCGTCGCCGCCCTGCTCGCCGTGCTCTGCGCCGCGCCCCTTACCCGATGGGGTATGCCCTCGCCCGCCACGCCCGCCGCGGTCGCGCTCTCCATCCCGCTGCTGATCGTCCACCTCGCGCTGGTCCCGTGGCAGGCCCACGTGGACGTGCGCGCGCTCTCGGCGACCTTCGCCCGCACCCGGGACGCCGTCATCCGCGCGGCCCCGGAGGTCTCCCCCTCCCCGCGCTGCGACGTGCTCCTCGGCGCGCTCGACCTGGAGGGGCTGCACTACCCGCCGATGATCTGGCGCGAGGCAGGCGCCCGCCCTTCTGGCTGCTGGCGGGTGCTCACCGCCACGGGGCGCCCCTTCACGCTCACCCGCCCCGACGCCCGCACGCTGCTCCTCCGTAGCGATGGCGGAACGCTGGTGGAGCCCATCGCGCTCACGGCCTACCGGGGGTCGCCGATGGTCGTGGGTCAGCGGGTGGTCACCCCCGCCATGACGCTCACGGTGACCGCGGCGCGCGAGGGATATCCCACGGAGCTTCGGGTCGACCTCGGGGCCGACGTCGACGCCTACGCGTGGTGGGTGCTGCTGGGAGGGAGGATGGTGCGGGTGACGATGTCGAGGATGCCGGCGGAGCTACGGGTGCCGCCGGCCCTCTGAGCGGTGGATCAGCCCGGGCCGCCGGCGCTGGCGTCGGTGCCGCCGCCCGCATCGGCGCCGGGGAGTCCGCCGTCCGCGCCGCCGTCCGAACCCGGGGTGCCGCCGTCGGAGCCGGTCATCGGCATCCCGGAGGGGCACACGCCCGTCATGGAGATGCAGAGGCCGCTCAGGCAGCAGTAGCGGACGCTGTCAGGATCGCTGGAGGTGCGGCAGGGGTTGCAGTCGAGGTCGGTGCCGCAGGACGACGGGCACGCCATCGGGCTGCCGCGGTCGGTGACGATCGTGCCGGTGTCGACGGGGGTGGTGCCGCGGTCGGTGCTGCTGCCGGTGTCGACGCGGGGGGTGCCGCGGTCGGTGCCCACGTCGAAGCTCGGGTTGCCGGTGTCGATGCCCGGGACGTCGAAGGAGGGAAGCTCGCCAGCGTCCATCTCGACGACCGCGCCGTCCTGCTCGACCGCGGCGTCATCTTCCGGAAAAGCCATGGAGGGGTCATCGGCGCCACAGCCGACGAGCACACCGAGACAAAGGGAGAGCGCACGAAGGAAGCTGGAACGTTGCATGGTGTCGGCACCCTGGAGGGCGGAAGTGGAGGGATGAGCGACCGCACGAACTATCGCACGAAACTCCCGGCCTTCTATCAGGACGGCGTAACTTTTCCAACGGCTCAGCTGCGGCTCGTCATGGACGACCGTCCGCGGAGCGCATGCCCTGCCTCGCACCGCCCGGGCGGGTGCGCTACCTGATGCCCCCCTCCGAAGGGGGGGCCACGGCCCGAGGACCCGAAGGAGAATTCATGTTGGAAGAACCGCTGCGCGAGGCCCTGACCTTCGACGACGTGCTCCTGGTGCCTGCGTACAGCGAGGTGCTGCCCAAGGACGTCGACACCCGCACCCGGCTGTGTCGCGGCATCGAGCTGGGCATTCCCCTGATCTCGTCGGCGATGGACTCCGTCACCGAGGCCCGCACGGCCATCACCATGGCGCGCGAGGGCGGCCTCGGGGTGATCCACAAGAACCTCACCCCCGGAGGATCAGGCCCGCGAGGTCGAGCAGGTGAAGCGCGCCGAGTCGGGCATCGTGGTCGACCCGCTCACGGTGGGCCCCGACGAGAGCCTGCGCGACGCCGTCGCGCTGATGAAGCGCCACAACATCTCCGGCCTCCCGGTGGTCGAGGGCGGCCGCCCGGTGGGCATCCTCACCTCCCGGGACATCCGCTTCGAGACCAACCTCGACCAGGCGGTCTCCAAGGCCATGACCCCGAGGGAGCGCCTGGTGACCGTCCCCGCGACGGTGACCGCCGACGAGGCGCGGGCGCTGCTCCACAAGCACCGCATCGAGAAGCTGCTGGTGGTCGACCCCGAGCGGGGCACGCTCTCAGGGCTCATCACCGTGCGCGACCTCTTCCAGGCCGAGCGCTTCCCCGGCGCCGCGAAGGACTCCCGCGGGAGGCTCCGCGTGGCGGCCGCGGTGGGCCCCGGCGGCGACCGCGACGAGCGGGTGAAGCGGCTCATCGACGCGGGGGTCGACGTCATCGTGGTGGACACCGCGCACGGCCACTCGAAGGGCGTGCTCGACGCGGTGCGGGACATCAAGCGCCGCTACCCGGAGCTCCCCGTGCTGGCAGGAAACATCGCGACCCCGGAGGCCGCCGAGGCGCTGATGGACGCTGGCGCCGATGCCATCAAGGTGGGCATCGGGCCGGGCTCGATCTGCACCACTCGAATGGTGGCGGGGGTGGGCGTACCGCAGATCACGGCCATCTCGGACTGCGCCCGCGTGGCTCGCAAGCGGGGCATCCCGGTGATCGCCGACGGCGGGGTGAAGTACTCGGGCGACCTGGCCAAGGCGGTCGCGGCGGGCGCCGACGTGGTGATGATCGGCGGGCTCTTCGCGGGCACCGACGAGGCCCCCGGCGACCTGGTGCTCTACCAGGGCCGCTCGTACAAGATGTACCGGGGCATGGGCTCCATGGGGGCCATGCGCAAGGGCTCCAAGGACCGCTACGGCCAGGCGGGCGCGGCCGACGAGAAGCTGGTCCCCGAGGGCATCGAGGGCCGGGTGCCCTACCGCGGGAGCCTCTCGTCCAACGTGTACCAGCTCATCGGCGGACTGCGCTCCTCCATGGGCTACACCGGGTGCCGCACCATCGACGAGATGCAGACCCGCACTCGCTTCGTGAAGGCCACCGCGCTCGGGCTGCGCGAGAGCCACGTGCACGACGTGATCATCACCGAAGAGGCGCCCAACTACCGCAAGTCGGAGTGACCCGGCGAGGGCGCGCAGCCGCGCGTCTTCAGGCCTTGGTTACCCGCTCCAGCTCGGACCGATCGAGCCCGACGATGTCGAACTCCGACGGCGATCCGGGCTCCGTCGCCCGCACCGTCACCGTCGCGGCGATGCCCATGTGGTGTAGCCGTTTCGTCGCCGCCTCCGCCGCCTCCCGCTCCTCCGCGGTCGCCGTGCGCGGCTCCGGGGTCCACTCCCCCAGCGCCAGCGCCCTCGCCCGCACAGCCTTGGTGTGCTCGATGATCTTCTCCGTCGGCACCTTCGCGAGGTCGACCTTCGGCCCGCCCTTCCAGAGCCGCACCACCTCGCCCGTGAGGATCGCCGCCGTGTCGTCGGCCTCGGTCACCGTCGCCAGGTCGAGCAGCGCGTTGACCCGACTTGGACCGAGCGCCGTGAAGAGCTCGCCGGAGACGTGACCGACCGCGCGCAGCAGCCGGTCGACGGTCTGCGGGTGCAGCTCGAACTCCGCGGCGCACAGCGCCTCGAAGCCCGCGTGCCCGGCCGCCTCGCTCATCCCGGGCCGCTGGAGCAGCGCGAGCGCCTGACCCAGCTCGTACATCCCCCGCGACGCGTCGCGGAAGGCCCCTCGCGCCGCCTCGAGCGCCGCCTTCGCGGCCGCGGCGACCTCCGGATCCATCTCGGCGGGGCGCCTCTGCAGGTCGGACGCCGGGGTCTCAGGGGCATCGGGCTTCTTCGGGGCATCGGGCTTGGTACGGGCCATGGCGCGACGGTGCGCGAGGTGCCGAGCGAGCGTCAAGACTCTCCAGCAGCCTCGGAGCCCTCAGGTCACCGAGCCCAGCGAGAACTGGAAGTTCCAGGTGCGCTCGCCCACCTCGGGGACGCGCCACGGGTTGAAGCCGAAGTCGATGGAGATGAGCCCGAAGGGCGAGTCGAGCCGCACGCCGAAGCCCGGCGAGACGCGCAACCGGTAGAGCTGGTCGAGCGCCGGAGGGCGCGCCCAGAGGTTGCCCACGTCCACGAAGGCCCCGAGCTGAACGCACCCGAAGGGCGTGCAGAGCGGCGTCGGGATGCGCAGGTCGGCGACGGCCACCATGAAGAACTCGCCGCCCGACGAGCCGCGCACCAGGGGGTTCGACGATGACGGGTCCGTGAGCGCCGCGTCGATGAGGTCCTGCGGGATGAGCTGGTTCTGCTGCCAGCCGCGCATGGCGTCGGCGCCGCCCATCCAGAAGCGACGCGACGGGTGCGTGCTCTGCGCGTCGCCGCCGCCGCCGAAGTTGCGCCCCACGCGGCCGCTCAGAAGCAGCACCATGCGCCCGAGGGGGATGGGCACGTAGCCCGTCACGCGCGCCGTCAGGTGGAAGGTGAAGGGCGACAGGTTGGGGTTCGACGCCGAGAGCACCTGGAGGGTCTCGCCGGTCACCGACGCCACGAAGCCTCGGGTGGGAGAGAGCGCGCTGTTGCGCCGGTCGTACTGGAGCCCCACCCGGATCGCCCCGAGCACCGACTCGCCGTCGGAGTAGCGCAGCAGCTGCTGGATGAGCACCTGCTGAAAGGCCGTGCAGGCCTCCGGGGTGTTGTTGTTGGCGAGGCAGCGCATCGGGTAGTCGCGCACCAGCGCCTCGATGGTCTCCGCCCCGAAGGGCTGCGTGATCACGTACTGGAGCTCGCCCGTGAAGGTGATCGTGAAGTGCCGCAGCGCGGAGAAGAGCAGCGAGGCGCCGACGCTGTGCGAGGCGAGCGCGTAGAAGGGCGGCTGGAGCTGGCGCACCGACGAGAGGTCCAGCGTGGCGCCCCAGGAGGGGCCGAGCAGCGGCACGAAGGGGAAGCCCAGCGAGACCGCGGCGCGCCAGTTGAGCAGGTCGGAGAAGCTCGGGTTGATCTCCGGGGGGAAGGTCGGGGTGACGTTGGGGATCTGCAGCAGGTAGCCCGCGCGCCCCTGGAACGTGAGCGACACCGCGCGGCTGAAGACGTTGAGGTGCGTGTACTCGAAGCCGAAGCGCACGCCCTCGCCGAGGGAGTAGCCGCCGCGAAGCTCCAGTGACTGCGGTCGGCGCTCGACGAGCTGCACCCGCAGCACCTTCACCGGCGCCTCCAGGTCGGGGTCCTCGAGGCCGACGTTGACGCCGCCGAAGAGCCCGAGCTCGCTCAGGCGCTGCTGCGTCGCCTGCACCTCCGAGGCGCGGTACCAGTCGCCCTCGGCCAGCGTCATCCGGGGGCGGATCACGTGCTCCGGCGTGCGGCGGTTGCCCTCGATCACCACCGCCCCGAGGCGCACCCGCGGCCCCTCGTGCACCACCAGCCGCAGCCGCGCGCGCGTGTGGTCCGGCGAGCGCTCGATGGAGGGCTCCGCGCGCACGAAGGCGTAGCCCTCCTCGCGGTACCACGCGGTCAGCCGGATGCGCGCCTCCTCGATCGCGAGGTGCGACAGCGGCACCCCCACGCGCAGCCCGAGCGCCTCCGCGAGGTCGGAGGTGGCGCGCTCCACGTTGCCCTCCAGCCGCAGCTCCTCCAGGTAGGTGCGGGGCCCCTCCGTCACCGCGAAGATGAGGTCGACCACGTCCGGGTGGCGGTAGCCCACGGGCCCCCGCTGCGCGCTGCGACGCCACACCCGCGTCGGCACCGACACCGTCGCGTCGAGGTACCCGAGGTCGCGCAGCCGCTGCACCAGGCGGTCTCGCGCCGCGCCGTCGACCAGGGCCTCGACGTAGGCCCGGCCCGCGTCGCGAGGGCCCGCGATGGGCCGCGGCTCCGTGGGCACGGCCTCCGCCACCGCCGCCAGGAAGGTCTCCCTCAGGGCGTCCGCGGGGAGCGCCCTCGCCCCGTCGAAGCGCAGCGCGCCCAGCAGCGCCGGGACGCCCTCGCGCACCGTCACCCGCAGCACCTTCGCGCCGGGGCCCTCGTCCACCACCGACGCCGTGACCTCGGCCTCCGCGTAGCCGCGGGTCACGTAGAAGTTCCGCACCCGCGCGACGATGGCGTCGATGCCGGCGCCCTCGATGCCCTCCTCCTCGAGGTCGAGCGCCTCGTGCAGGGCCTCCACCGGGAGCACCCGCACGCCCTGCCACGCCAGCCGGTAGCGCGCTCCCGGCTCGACCGCGACCTCGACCACCACCCTCGCCCCGTCGGGTCGCACCGTCGGCGTCGCGAGGGAGCCCGCGAGGTAGCCCGCGGCCCTCAGCGCCCGGCGCGCCGCGCGGAGCCCGGCGCGTAGCCGCGACGGCGCTGCGATGGCCCCATCGGGCAGGTCGAAGGCCTCGCGCAGCGCCTCGATCACGTCGGCTGGAGCGCCCGGCCAGCGCAGCCCGGCCACCCGATGCGGGGCGCCCTCCTCGACCTCCACCACCAGCACCCGCGCGCTCGGGACGTCGGTCTCGCGCCAGCGGCTCGTCACCCTCGGCGAGGGGAAGCCCGCGTCGCGGTAGCCCGCCTCCACGCGCAGCAGCGCGGCCTGCACCCTCGACGGGGTCACCGCCGCCCCGGCGCGCAGCCCGAGCTCCTCGTCGACGTCCTCCAGCGGGCGCGCCCCCACCCCGCGGATCGAGTACGACTGCAGCCGGTAGCGCCGCTCGCCGCGCACGATGAGCTCGACCCCGCCGGGCGCCTCGCGGGCGCTCACCCGGGCCTCCGCGAAGGTTCCGCTGGCGAGGGCGATGCGCAGCGCCTCCCGGGCGCGCGACGCGCTGAACACCGCCCCGGGCGCGAGCCCCGTGCGCACCCAGGGGTTCTCCCCGGGCAGCGCGGGCTCCACGAGCACCGACACGATGGGCCCCGACAGCTCCGCCGCGCCGATCATCGGGGCCGCGGAGGGAGCCTGCGGGGCGACCTCCTCCTCGGCCACGGTCTGCGCCGCCGCGGGCGCTCCGACGAGCGCCGCGCACAGCATCAGTCGAGCGCGAAGCCCCCTCACTGGAACTCCATCCGCCAGCGCAGGTCGGCGCCCGCGTTGGCGTTGACGGTGCCGAGCTGGTTGTTGGCGCTCTCGACCAGGGCCTGGATGCCCAGGCCGCCGCGCAGGCGCACGTCGGCGGTGAAGCGGGCGATGGGGTTCTCGCTGGCGGTGGTCGAGCCGCCGAGGCGCAGCCAGTCGAAGACCTGCCGCCCCAGGAACACCTGCGGCTCGGTGCGGTTGGTGCGCGGGTTGTACGCGCTGCCGATGCGCACGTCGTCGAAGACCGGGAGCACCCGCCCGAGGAGCCGGTCGAGCCCGAGGCCGCGGGAGAGCGCCTCCACCGCGAGGGTCTGCGCGGCGTTGAAGGCGCCGATGCGCTCGAGCTCCACGCGCGTGAGGCGGAAGAGGAGCATCAGCACGATGTCCTCCCGGGAGAGCGCGGGCTCGGCGGAGAGGTCGACGGAGAACTGCTCCGGGGTGCCGTGCGCGTGGAGCCCGACGCGCCACTGGCTGCGGGCGCTGTCCCCGGTGCGGCGCACCTCGGTCTGCGCGGAGATGTCGAAGCGCGCGGCCACCCGGTCGGGGCTGTCGAAGTCGACCACGCCGCGGCGCACCTCGAACTCGTTCTCGTAGACCCGCAGCACCCCGCGGGTGATGTGCATGCTCCCGACGATGCCGGGACGCTGGAGGGTGCCCACCACGCGGAAGGGCCGGGTCTCGTCGAGCCGCAGCTCGGCGTCCGCGAGGTTGTTGGCGATGCGCATCGGGGTCGGCGTACGAAACTGCACGTCGAGCCGCACGAAATCCCTCGCCGGGTCGTAGGCCACGGGCGCCGCCGCGGGGCGCCCCTGTAGCCTCCCCGCGACGTCCGCGGAGAGGGGGATGGGACGGGTGTAGCGGGCCCGGGTGAGGTCCACGACCCCCTGGAGCAGCGGGAGCTCCTCGCCGCCCTGCCAGCGCAGCCGGGCGTCGACGTCCGCGGCGAGCTCGATCCCCTCGCCGGGTTCGAGCGAGAGGTCGCGCACGATGATGGGCACGTCGAGGCGATCGAGGCGCGTCCCGTCGAAGCGCACCATCGCGGGCGAGTCGGGGCGGGTGAAGGCGATCTGCCCCTGGCCGTAGCGCGCGCTCGCCCGCCGGAGGACCGCCTCGGTCCCCTCGACGCGCAGGTCGAGCTCGATCTCCCGGAGGGGCGACGCGAGGCCCGACACCCCGAGGCTGGCGTCGTGAAGCTCCACACTCCCGGACACCGATGGGCGCTCGGGGGTGCCGCGGGCGCGGAGGTTCATGACCCCGACGCCTCGCCCGAAGGTGAGCTGGGGCACGCGGGCGGCGACCCGGGAGAGGTCCGCGTCGCCGCGGGCGCGGACGTCGAAGCTCGCGATGCCGAAGGCGGGCGTGACGCTGGCCGACCCGGCGACCCAGAGCCGCGTCCCGTCGGGCCCCACCAGGAGCGGGCGAGCGAGGTCGAAGGCCGGCGCCGCGGCGGACGGGGCGGTCCCGCTCGCGCGAGCGTCGCAGGTTGTCGAGTCTGGCGGAGTCACCCAGACCGCGCCCTCGCGGAAGCACACCGCCAGCGTCGACCCGGGGCCCAGGGCCACCGGCAGCCCCCGCGCCTGGACGTCGAGCGAAGAGAGGGTGGCGCGGCCGGTCGAGAGGGCCATCTGGTCGAGACGCCCCTCGTCCACGGCGAGGTCGAAGCCCGCGGTCACCCGCGCGTCGGCGCCGAGGCGAGCGAGCATCGACGCCGGCATCCACGGGAGCAGGTCGACCGGGCCTCGGGTGGCGACGTGGGTGTGCACCGACGAATGCCCCCAGGAGCGCTCCCAGCTCGGGTGGGTCACGCCGAGGGCGTCGCGCCAGCGCACCGGCTCCCACGGGACGCGCAGGGTGAGGTCGAGGCGGAGCTGGTCGGAGAGCGCCCCGAAGGAGACGTCGATGCGACCGATGGGCGGGCGCTCGTCGGGCCGCGTGGGGATCGGCCCCTCGGGGAGCTGGGAGAGGTGCGCCACGAGGTCGCCGATCGGCCGGTCGTACACCACGAGGTCGCGGAAGCGCGCGTCGCCGATGTAGCGGGGCGCGTCGGGCGTGCCCTCCACGGTGACCAGCGCCGACACGCGGCCGCTCGCCGCGACGTGGCTCTCTCGCACGAGGTCGAAGGAGGCGACGGGCACGTCGCGCACCTCGGCGACGAAGTGCATGCGGGCCCCGAGGTCCATCGCGCCGCTCGCCCGGAGGGGAGCGCCGCCCTTGGTGCCGGTGAAGTGATCGAGGTTCACCCGGGCGCCGGCGACGCCGTCGCGACGCCGCAGCCAGACGTAGGAGAGCCTCGCGTCGACGTCGTTGACGCTCTCCCCGAAGGCCGACGCCTGCGCCCGCTGGATCGACACGTCCGCGGTCATCACCCCGTCGCGGTCGTCGCCTGGGCGGCCGAGCACGTAGTGGACGTCGGCGTCGACCACCCCGTGCCCGTCGTAGGGCGTGAAGGTCGGGTCGCCTTCGAAATGGAACATGTTGTAGAAATCCCCGAGCTCCATCGGGTCGGAGTGCATCCGGGCGCCCGCGCGCAGCGAGTACTGGCGGAAGTCGAGGTAGGCGTCGTGGATGGTGTACCGCGAGCGCCGGTGCGTGCCCTCCATCCGCACGGCGTCGAGGCGCTCGTCGCGCAGCACCCACTCCGTCCCCGGGGCGGTGGCGAGGTCGCCGAAGGGGAAGGTGTTGAAGGTGAAGCCCTGGATGCGCGCGACGCCGTGCACCCTCGGGTGCTCGAAGTCGCTGCTGAGCGCCACGCTCGCCGAGCCTTCGCCCGAGATGGGGATGTCCGCGATGCTCCCGAGGTCGGCGAGGTGGAGCCGCTGCACATCGAGGCCCTCGATCTTGATGTCCGTATCGTGGCCGTCCGAGTCGTCGGTGTCGTGCGTGGTCCGCACCCGGATGCGGCGCACCGTGGCCCGCGACTGGCCGAAGGCGACCACGCAGTCGTTCCAGGAGACCGAGACGTCGTCGACCTCCATGCGCAGGCTGATGCGCGCCCTCGGGACGCGCACCACCGGCTCCTGCGGCAGCACGATGAAGAAGTCCCGGAGGATGGCGAACTCACGGGTCTCCATGTCCGGAAAGTCCGCCACGAGGCGCATGGGCGAGAGCCCGCCGCTCAGGTGCGCGTCGCCGGAGAGCGTCCAGAGCACCTTGGTGCGGGGCGTGACCGTGACGTCCCTCATGAGCTGCGTGAAGTCGAGCCCGCGGATGGAGAGCACCCCCTCGATGGGCATCGGGGCCGCGAGCCCGAGGGAGATCCGGTCGGAGCGCAGCGTGGCGCCCGCGTAGCCGCCGCTCAGGTCGGTGACCACCACGCGCGAGGGGTCGGCGCTCACCCGCGCGGAGATGCGGTCGCCCAGGTTGTACCGGAGCATCTCCCCGGTGGTCTGATCGGGGGCGTGCAGCCCGAGGCCCAGGGCGGTGAGCGCCACGCTGGCGCGGAAGCTCCGCTGCGGGGCCGCGAGGTCGGCCACCTCGCCCGCGACGTCGAGGGTCACCGCGCCCTCGAGCTTCGGCGCGCTCGGGATGCCCACGAGCACGTCCTCGAGGTGCGTCTCGACCCGGGCGTCGACGCTGAGGTGCCTCGTGGCGGGATCGAGCCTGGCCTGGCGCACCCTGAGCGCGGTGCGGCCCGCGAGGAGCTGCGCCGAGGCCACGTAGACCACGCCCGTGCGCAGGTCGGCGGTGATCCTCGCCTCGACCCTGGGGATGGCTCCCTCGAAGAAGGGCGAGCGCCCGACCGAGCTCACCGCCAGCAGCCCGACGGACCACCGCTCGCGCCCGAGGTTCAGCAGGTCGAGGTCGACCGATCCGAGTGTGAAATCCCCCACGTCGGGGTGGCGCAGCCGCACCCGCACGTCGCTCATGGCCACGTCGCGCAGTGGCACCTCGCCGCCGCCTCCGCCTCCGGTGGAGCGGGAGACGGGGCCGCAGCGCAGCTCCACCGCGCCCCCGGCGAGGCGCTGGAAATCGAGGTCGACGGAGCCTCCGTCCACGACCACGCGGGAGAGCAGGGCGTTGCCGCGCAGCAGGTCGCCGAGCGAGGGGATCACCTCCAGCGACTCCAGCGTGACCAGCGGGGCGCACCCCGGCAGCGGTCGGCGCAGGCGGATGTCGCGGATCTGCACGGCGACGGTGGTCGGAGAGAAGCGGACGCTCCCGTAGGTGAGGTCGAGCCCCGAGGCGGCGAGTACCTGGTCGTGTACTTCCTTCGCGACGCGTCGGGCGAAGCGGTCGCTGCGCACGACGAGCACCGCCGCGACGATCGCCAGGAGCGCGAGCGCCGAGAACCAGCGGAACCTCGGGCGGAACCGGACCTTCTTCGGCGCTGGTCGATCGTCAGGCATCGGTCACGGGGAGGACTTTCCTACCCGATGTCACCGGCGGTCGCGAGTCGCGTCGAACGGAGCGATTTGCGGCGGGGTGCCCGGGCCGATACAGTCCAAGGGTTCCGCCATGACACAGCCCGGTGACATCCTGGGTGACCGCTGGGTGCTGCTCGAGAAGATCGATGCAGGCGCCATGGGCGAGGTATTTCGCGCGGAGCATCAGGTGCTCGGCCACTCGGTGGCGGTGAAGGTGCTGCTGCCGGAGATGACCCGTGACCAGGGGGCCATCGACCGATTCCTGCGCGAGGCGCGCATCGCGGCGAAGCTGCGGCACCCCAACGTGGTGCGCGTCGAGGACTACGGCCTCTCCAGCGACGGCCGCCCCTACCTCGTGATGGAACTCCTCCGCGGCGAGTCCCTCGCCCGCCGCCTCGCGCGCACTCCGCGGCTGCACCCCAGCGCCGCCCTCGCGCTGGTGCAGCAGATCGCCGAGGCCCTCGACGCCGCCCACGCCGCGGGCATCGTGCACCGCGACCTCAAGCCCGAGAACATCTTCCTCTGCGGCCCCGCCGAGGCGCCGAGACTGAAGGTCCTCGACTTCGGGGTGGCCAAGTTCACCGACGCGCTCGCCGCGGGCGGAGGCGCCACCGCGAGCAACACCCTGGTGGGCACGCCCCGGTACATGTCCCCCGAGCAGGCCCGCGCGTCGCGCACCCTCGACGGCCGCAGCGACCTCTGGGCCCTCGGAATCCTCGCTTACGAGATGCTCACCGGTCGACACCCCTTCGAGGGCGAGGCCATCGCAGAGCTCCTGGTGGCGATCCTCACGCACCCCATCTCTCCGCCCACCGCGCTCCGCCCGGCGCTGCCCGTCGCGGTCGACGGCTGGTGCGCCCGCGCCCTCGCTCGCAACCGCGCCGACCGCTTCGCCAGCGGACACGCGCTCGCCGACGCCTTCGCGACGGCCCTCGGCGAGAGCACCCTCGACACCTGGACCGACGCCTCCGCGCTGCCCCGCCCGTCGTCCCGCCAGGGCCGCGGCACCCTCCGCGTGCCGCGCGAGCGCAGCGACCCGACGCCGCCCAACCTCGATGTCCTCCCGGCCGCCTCGCTCTCCGGAGCCGCCGTCGACGAGACCCCCCACCGCGGCATGGCCGCGCTCCCTCCCCCGGGGCTGGGCTCCCCATGGGCCGCCTCCTGGTGGGTCGTGCTCCCCATCGCCCTCGTCGCCGCGCTGGGACTGATCGCGGTCAGCCGCCTCTCCCCCGGCACCCCCTCCACCCGCGCGCCTCGCGCCCCGCGGTCAACGCCCCCCTTCGCGCCCTCCCAGGCGAACGCGCTCCCCATCGTCGCCCCCCGTCGGCCCCCTCGCCACCGCGCCCGATGCTGCGGTTCCGCAGGCGGAGGGCCCCGAGGCGACCGTGCCTGCGCGACGCAGCCGCACCCGAGGGGGGCGGCATCAACACCGCCGCTCGACCGAGTCGGGATCCCGATCGGGCCACCGTACGACCGGCGTCGGCGCCGGTCTCTACGACCCCGACGGCATCTAAGTCACGGCCTGTTTACGTGTCCTGAAGGGTGCTTCAGCGTATAGATGGTCTGATCCATCCATGCGACTGCTGTGTCCCATCCTGCTGGCAGCGTCACTGGCACCGCTGAGCGCGGTCGCCCAGACGCCCCATGCGGACGCGCCGACGCTCTCCGTGGAGACCCGCGCGCAGGACCTCTACGTCTCGGGTCGTGACCGCTTCCGCGCGAAGGACTTCCCCGGGGCGCTGGATGATTTCCGCCGCTCGCTCGACCTGGTCGACAGCCCCAACACCCGGATGTACCTCGGGCGCGCGCTGCGTCGGCTCGGTCGCCTCCCGGAGGCCTTCGCGACCCTCCAGCGCGCCGCCAGCGACGCCGAGCGTCGCTCGGTCACCGAGCCCCGCTACGCGGCCACCCGAGAGAGCGCGAGGGCCGAGGCCGACGAGATACGGGTGGGCATCGCGCTGCTCACGGTGCGGCTCCCGGACCTTCCCGCGGGCGCATCGATCCGGGTGGCCGGGGCGGAGGTGCCAGTCACCGCCATCGGCTTCCCGCTGCCCGTCGTCCCCGGCGAGGTGATCGTCGAGTTCGACGCGCCAGGGTACGCCCCGGCCCGGGAGATCCGCATCCTGACGCCGGGCGGCGACGAGGTCGTCGAGATCGCGCCGCGCACCGAACAGCTCCCTCCCCCGGAGCCCGCCGCCGCGCCCGTCGAGGCCGCACGCGTGGCGGTGACCCGGGCCCCTCCGCCGAGGCGCGTCGAGCTACCGCGCCCCTGGGCGACGACGCGCGTCCTCGGGGTCACGGCGCTCGCCGCAGGCGTGAGCGCGGTCGCCGCCGGGGTGGTCTTCGGCTCGATCGCCTGGTCGGAGTACGAGACCCTCCGCCCGCTGCCGCAGCAGGAGCGGGACCAGTCGCTGGTCACGCGAGGCGAGTTTCACCGCGACCTCGCCAACGTGCTGATCGTGAGCGGCTCGGCCCTCGCCCTCGGGGGCCTGGTGCTCTTCTGGCTCAGCGGTCGATCGACCACGGACGCGCAGCGCTCCCCGCTGCAGGTCGACCTCGGCCTCACCGCCGGAAGCGCGACCCTCCGCGTCGGAGGAACCCTGTGAAGCGCGGCCTCCTCGCGCTGCTCGCGTGCACCAGCGGGTGCATCCTCGACTTCGACGAGTTCCGCGTGCCCTACGGGCCGCCGGAGACCGGCGTGGTCACCGACGGGGGCTTCGACGGGGGCTTCGACGCGGGCCCGATCCTCGTCGACAAGCCGACGCCCACGCCCGACCTTGCCGCCGCCGATCTCCCGCCGGCCCTCGACGGGCCCAACCCCCGCTGCGCCGCGCCAGGCAACGCGATGATCCGCGTCGCGCACATGGCGGCGGGCCTCGGGCCCGTCGGGCTCTGCATGCGCCGCCAGAACTCCGACGGACCGTACGCGCCGCTGCCCGCCAACAACTGGCCGAGCACCGGCGTCGGGTACGCCATGGTCTCTCAGCACTTCTCGCTCAACAGCCCGGTGGTCTCTCCCAACGACCGCTGGCAGTTCGCGCTCGTGCCTCAGGGGACCGACTGCGCCAGCGCCTCCGTCGCGGGCGGGGCCATCGCGTCGCTGACGGTGAACGTCAACCCGCAGAGCCAGTCGACGCTGCTCTTCACCAGCGAGTACGGCGGCGACGGTCGTCTCTTCGGGGTCCTCGGGCTGCTCAGCGACCAGGCCTGCACCACCTGCCCCACCAGCACGCTCGACGTGCGCGCGGTGCACGCCTCCCTCGGGGCCGCCGGCGAGCGCATCAACCTCTCGATCAACTACAGCCTGCCGTCGTCCAGCCCGCTGTCCTTCGTCAACGTGTTCTTCGCGAGCAACATCCCCTACGGACAGACCGCCCCGGTCGGCGGCGCGGGCTTCGACTGCGACACCGCCTGGCGCGGGGCCGCCGATCTGCCCGCCATGTACTCGGTGCAGCTCGCCGCGCAGGCCGTCTCCGAAGACGTCCTCGCCCGCAGCGATCGCGTGGGGCTCAAGGGCGACCTGCTGCAGCGCTCGCGCATGGCGACGGTGTTCTTCCTCGGCGGCGACGGCGTGCGAACCCCTGCGCCGGAGTTCGTGCTCTGCTACGAGGGCGCGCACGACGCCGGCATGACCGTCTGCGATCGCATCCCGGCGACGGCGGTGCCGCGGCCGGTCGCGACCGATGCGGGCATCGCGCAGGACGCGAGCGACGCGCACGTCGAGCCCGTCGACGCCGTCGTCGACGACGACGTCCTGCTCTGATCGAAGGCCGCGCAGGTCCAGCTCGACCGTTGGCGGATCGCGACGATGTGGCCGCAGCGCCGCGCTTTGCTCGCCTCGCGGACTTGGTCTAAATCAACTTTCCCCCCTGAGGAGATGTACTGGATGCACCGTTCTTCACATTTCGCGTGGACGCTCGCCTTGATGGGAGGCCTCACCGTGGCCTGCAGCGACCCCGCTTCGACCCCTGCGGTTGCGGGTGACGCCTCGGTCACCGCGGACGTCTCCGTCGACGCCGGCCCCATGGGGCTCCCGGTGCTCGGCCGCGGCACACATCGCGAAGACGCCGTGCAGGTGCGGGTCATCGCGACCGGCGAGCACACCCTCGCCACGCCGCGCGACCTCGCCTTCAACCCGGAGTCACCGCGAGAACTGTGGGTCGCCAACTTCGGCGACAGCTCGATGACCATCCTCCGCAACGCCGGCGCGGCCGACCAGGACTTCGACAACCGCGCCGGCCCTCAGCACACGCACTTCATGCCCCACGTCTCGTGCCTCGCCTTCGGGGCCCCGGGCCTGCTCGCGACCGCCCACGAGGAAGACGAGCCCACGCAGGGCCCGCCGCCGCGCGGCTCACCCGCCGACTTCATGGGCCCGAGCCTCTGGCCCTCGTCCTACGACGACTTCGACGGCGGGCACGCCTCGCACCTCGACATGCTCCACAACAGCCCCAACGCCCAGGGCATCGCGTGGGAGTCCGACAACATCTACTGGGTCGTCGACGGCTACCACCACGCGCTCACCCGCTACGACTTCCGCATGCCGCACGAGCCGGGCGGCGTCGACCACTCGGGCGCGGTGGTGCAGCGCTTCGCCGAAGGCGAGATCAGCTACGTCGAGGGCGTCTCCAGCCACGTCGAGTTCGACCGCGACGCCAACCGCGTCTACCTCGCCGACCCCGGCAACCACCGCATCGCCGTGCTCGACCCGTCGACCGCGCGCAGCACCACGTCCATCAGCCCCAACTACGACGGCTCGTCGCAGCGCCGCATGATGGGCGCCAGCACGACGACGCTCCTCGACGGCGCCACCGTGGGCATGATGGCCCCCTCGGGCCTCGCCCTCGCCGGCGGCCGGCTGTACGTGTCCGACAACGCGACCTCCCGCATCTACGCCATCAGCCTCGAAGGCCAGGTCATCGACTGGCTCGACCTCTCGGCCACCGTGCGCACGGGCGGCCTCCAGGGCCTCACCCTCGACGCGGAGGGCCGCATCTACGTCGTCGACTCGGTCGAAGACCGCGTGCTCGAGATCTCCCCCCGCTGACGCCAGCGCCCGCCAACGGGGATCACATCCCCCATCCACATCTCCCAGATCGGTAGGAGCCTTGGCCTGATCGAGCCGAGGCCCCTTCCCGCTAGAAGCTCCAGGCCAGCTGGAGGTTGCGCGCGGTGAAGCCCACGCGCGGAACCAGCGCGGCATGCCGCTCGAAGCGCGAGCCCGACGGGGCGCCCGCGAGGAGCACCGTGCCCACGATGGACGTGATGAGCCCCGCCCCCATGATGCCGACCGAGGCCCAGCGCAGCGTGGTGGCGTTGTCCACGTCGACGCTCGCGTCGTTGCGCGCCTGCTCGACCTGCACGGGGCTGCGCCCGCTCGAGCACACCGCCATGCGCGCGCAGGCCGTGAGCTCGGACTGATTGGCGTCGCGGCTGGCGATCGCGTCGCCCAGGGTGCCCTCGTTGATGAAGAAGAGCGCGGCGCCTCCGCCGAGCACCGCGACGCCCACGCCGAGCACCACGCCGCCCGCGATGAGCGCCCGGCGGCGGCCGGCGGAATACGACTGCCGGTAAGCGGGCGTCGGGAGGAGGAAGACCGACAGCGCGTTGTCCCGCCCCGGGGCGAGGTCGACCTCGCGCTCGTCGGGGAGGAAGTCCGCGCGCTCGACGCGCAGCGTGTGGCGGCCCGGAGGCACGAGCGCGGTGCCGTCGCTGGCGACGCGTCGGCCGTCGATCATCGCCACGATGTCGGGCTCGTTGGCCTGCACCGTCACCCGTGCGCCCACGTCCCGCGGCATCGGGTCGGCCCACGCGAGGTCGGCGCGCACACGGGCGCCGGCGCCGACGGAGTTCACGTCGGTCTCGTAGGTGGTGTACCCGGCGCGACGCACCACCACGTGGTGGCTCCCCTCGGGCACCGGCAGCGGCGACGTGACGGGCGTGGTCGCGATGGGTCGACCGTCGACGAGCACCTCGGCGCCGGGGACGTTGCACTCCACGGCCATGAAGGCGCGCTCGGGCGTGAGCGGCTCGGAGATGACGATGGTGCTCCCGCCGGCGACGTCGAACTCCGCCTCGCGGGCCTGGTAGTGAGGCGCGGAGAGCGACACCCGGTGACGGCCGGCCGCGACGCGCAGCTCGATGTTGCCCGACGAGCGCGGGCGCTGGAGCCCGTCGACGCACATCAGGCCAGCAACCTCGAAGCGGATCACGATGGTGCCGATGCGGGCGCGAATGTAAGCCGAGGGCGGCGTCGACGTCGGCCCGGCGCTGCTGCACGGCGGCGGCGGGGGCGGGGCGCTCGTAGTCGAGCATGGCGTCGAGGGCCTCGACGAAGTGCCCCGTGAGCTCGTGCGTCGCGCTGATGTTGAAGAGCACCGCGGGGTTGCGCGTGAGCTCGTAGGCGCGCTGAAACTCCGCCATCGCGGCGTCGTAGTTGCGCTCTTCGAAGAGGTCGATGCCCCGCTGGTAGCGCTCCCGGGCCTCGGCGATGGCGGCCGGAGGGGGCTGCTGCTGCTGCGCGAGCGCGGTGGCCGGGCCGAGGGCGAGGCAGAGGGCGAGGGCGGTTCGGTGCAGTCGCATGGGAAGGGTTGTGCCCGATCTACTCGAAAGGGTTGTTGCGGTCGATCATCGGGTGACGACGATCGTGCGGGCGCGCTGGGGTCGGGGTCACCGAGGGGAAGGGCGTGGGCGCAGCCGGCGGCGCGGTGCGGATCAGCACCGTCGGAGGTACGGGGGCGGCAGGAGCGATGAGCGGCGCGAGCACGCGGGAGATGCGGGCGTCGGCGCCGGCCACGAGGACGTCGCTCACGTTGGCGTGCCCCGGGGCGCTCAGCCGGAGCTGGTAGCGC
>JADJAE010000041.1 GCA_016704445.1 Deltaproteobacteria bacterium | reverse complement strand
CGCATCGGTTTGCGATCCGGTCAGCGACGCCGTCGACCTGGAGCCCCATGCGGAGGCCGACGCCGAGGTAGTTCGTCAGCCGCGAGAATGGTCGCAACCGCGCGCCGACCCCGAGGTGCAGAAGCGCGGTCGAGCGGGCCTCCGCCTCGACGGCCTCTGCCAACTCCCCGACGCAGAAGTCGCCCGACGTTCGCGCCGTGCTTCTCACGGAGACCGGCCCCAGCACGCCCACGGACGCCTGGACATCCACACGCATCCCAAGGGCGTAGCGCACGCCAGCCGACAGGCCCACCGCGGTGCCCCCCTGCTGGTCGATCGCGACGACCCCCGCGGTGCCGCTCCGCCTCGGGACAAACCCGAGCGTGCCCTCCAGGTATGGCCGGACGCGCCCTCGAAATGCCATGGTCCTGCGACGTTCGTGGCGCTCGATCTCTGCTTCGATGGCGTCACGCTCCGCGGCGTCAGGCGCGCGCAGTACTCCCTCCGGGGTCGGGACCGGCGCGGCGACTGCGCCCTGTCCGAGTGTGGGTCTGGGGAGAAGCGCCGACAGGGCAAGCACCAGCGCCGCGGCGCAGACACGGCGGCTCATGGCGTCGCCACGGGCACGGGGGCGAGGCGGCTGGTGGTCGTTCCGTCGCCGAGCTGTCCCTGGTCGTTGGCGCCCCAGCACGAGACCCTCCCGGCGACATCGAGCGCGCAGCCGTGCCGGGCGCCGAGCGCGACGGCCCGGACGCCCGCAAGCGCAGGGAAGGCCCTCGGACGCAGGGCGCAGTCGGCGCCGTCGCGGCATGAGTCCCCGGCGCTCGCGACACCGAGCTGCCCCGCGCGGTTGTCTCCCCAGCACGACACCGCTCCATCCCCCGTGATCGCACAGTTGCCGCGGGCGCCGGCCCAGACCCTCGCGACGTCTGTCAGACCGGGGACGACTGCGGCAATGGCGCGATCCGTGGTGGTCCCGTCGCCGAGCTCGCCGTACTCGTTGCCACCCCAGCACAGGACCTCCCCGCACCCCGATCGTGCGCAGCCGTGCGTGCCGCCCGCCACGAGGTCGGCCGGGCGTGTGATGCCACTGACGCGATCGGGAAGGTTTCGCGAGGGCGGTCCCGGATAGGCGGGACCGAAGCCCCAGCACATCACCCAGTCGTTGTACGGGAGCAGGGCGCAGGAGTGCGTGTAGCCTGAAACGAGCTGCCGAGCGCCGAACTCCAGGAAGTTGTAGGGCGGGTCGCGGAATGGCGGCGACCCGGCCGCGTTGACCCGCCCCCTGCACTGGATGTTCTGGCCGCTCGAGACGCAGGTCAGCACCCCCCCGACCGCGAGCAGCTCCGCGCTCGTCGCGTTGGGGGGGAAGCGGACCCCGCTGGGATCACACGCCCTCGCGCCGCAGCGGGCGGTGCTGTCCCCACCCAGCTGCCCGACGTCGTTTGCTCCCCAGCACAGCACCTCCTTCGAGCGGGCGCAGGTGTGCTCCCTGCCCGCGACGACGATCGACGCGGGCGACGCCTGAGCCACGAGCGTCGGAACCAGCCTCGGCTGGAGGTCGGCCACGCCGAGCTGCCCGAGCGCGTTGGCGCCCCAGCAGAACACCCGCCCGTCCGCGTGCAGCGCGCACGTGTGGTCGTCCCCGGCGGTCACCTGGACGAAGCCGGTGCGCGCAACCGCCCCGTCTTCGCTCACGGCGTCGATCTCACAAACACGGGCGGCGTCTCCCGTCACGCGGGACTCCGCCGTGATGCCGCCAGCGACGATACACCCCGACCCGACGCGCCACGGCGTACCCGGAGAAGCCCTGCGGCCCGGACGCGCAGGCGTCGTGACGGAGCGACCCCCAACATCGCCACCGTGTATCACGGGTCGAACGCCGAGGAGCATCGAGCGCGTCGACCGGGGGGGAGGAGTCAGAAGATCACGCGGTAGCCCGATGGTGCGGACTGACCGTTGGCGTTGTCGCCCCAGCACCGGACCGTGCCGTCCGTCAGGCGTGCACAGGTGTGCTGGTAACCCGCGCTGAGTCCGGCGACGTTCGTGAGGTTGGCGACCTCGGTGATCCTGGGTGCCGGGAAGGGACTCCCCGCCTGGCCCCTCGAATTGTCTCCCCAACATCGGACCAGACCGCGGCTGGTCCGCACGCAGGTGTGCTGGAAGCCGGCGGTGACCTCGACGACGTCGAAGGGCTGGGCGACCGGCCTCGTGATCGAACTTCCGCCCAGCGGACTGACCGCGCCACTCATCGCCCCAGCACCGAACGGAGCTGTCGAGCATTCGGGCGCAGGTGTGAGAGCCGCCCGCGTCGATTCGCGCGCAGGCGTGACGTCACCCACCCCGATTGCAACGTGGAAGATGGACTCCGTCGCGGAGCAAGAGCCTGCCTCGCCGAGCCGCGTGTCGCGCCGCGGCGCTCACGCCCCCGGGATCAGCGAAAGGACCCGTCCGTCGTCGAGCAGCGGGAGGTCGCGCGCAGGTGTGAGCGCGGCCCGCGCTGATCTGGGTGACGCCCGAGAGGCCAGGGATCGGGGTCGTGATCGAGCTGCCCGCCGTCCGCCCGTCGCGGCTGTCTCCCCAGCAGCGTACCGAGCCCCCGCTCAGCAGCGCGCACGTGTGTCGTGAGCCAGCGCTGACCTCGACGACGTCGGTGAGAGCAGCGCCCGGGTCGGTCGCGATCCTGCCCGCGCAGGCCCCTTCTGCGTTGGACCCCCAGCATCGGACGGAGCCGTCCGCGAGTCGGGCGCAGGCGTGGAAGGCCCCGGCGCTGATGTCGACCGCGCCCGCGAGCCAGCTGATCGGGGCCGTCAACGAGCCGTCCGCGGTCTGCCCGTGTTCGTTGGCTCCCCAGCATCGGACGGAGCCGTCCGCGAGTCGGGCGCAGGCGTAGTAGGCGCCCGCGCTGATCTCGACGACGTTGGACAGCGCAGCGCTCGGATTCGCGAGGGGCCTCGCGGACGGGTCGAGGCTCCCCCAGCAGCGGACGGATCCGTCGCGCAAGCGGGCGCAGGTGAAGTCGCCGCCCGCGCTGATCTCGACGACGTCGGCGAGGCCCGCGATGGGGGAGCCAGGGGAGTCGCTCGACTGACCGTTGATGTTGTCGCCCCAGCACCGACGAGGTGCCAGGCGTCAGCGCGCAGGTGTGCTAGCCTATGCTCGATCTGGACGACACCGGTGAGGCCGACGATCGAGGTCGTCGGGGAGCCGCCGGAGACGAAGTCGGATGGACCCCAGCACCGGACGGTCTCGTCGCCCAGGAGCGCGCAGGCGTGAGCGCCGCCCGCGCTGACCTGCGTGACGCCCTCCAGCCCGGTGATGGGCGTCGTCGGCGAAGCTCCCGCCGTCTGGCCGTTGCGGTTCGAGCCCCAGCAGCGGACGCGCCCGTCAGCCGTGCGGGCGCAGGTGTGATAGAGGCCCGCGCTGACCTGGACCGCGTCCGAGAGTCCAGCGATCGGGGCCGACGACGAAGCTCCCGCCGTCTGGCCGTAGATGTTCAAGCCCCAGCAGCGGACCGTGCCGTCGCTCAGGCGCGCGCAGGTGTGCTCCCCGCCTGCGCTCACCTCGTCGATGTGGGCGCATCGACCCGCCGAGCACGCCGTCGGACAGACCGTGCCGCACGCCCCGCAGTTCGCCGGGTCGGTCGAGAGGTCGACGCACTCCGGCGAGGAGCCGCACGTGGCGTGGGTCGGGGGACAGGCAGGGCGCTGACAAGCGCCCTCCACGCAGCCCAGGCCGTCGGTGCATTCGTTGAAGCAGCGGCCGCAGTGCCGCGCGTTGGTGTGGCAGGTCGGTCGGGACGCCGTCGCAGGTCGTCAGGTCGCTCGGCGCGGTGCACACACCCGCGGCGCATTCCTCCAGGGGTGCGCAGGAAGCGCCGCAGGCCCCGCAGTGATCGCGGTCCGTGACCAGGTCGCGGCACCCGGCGACCTCGCCGCAGTGCCTCCGCCCGGCGGTGCACTCGACGGCGCGCGGGCGATCGCTCCGGACGACGTCGGACGCCGTCCGCGGCACGTCGATCACGAACGACACCGGCGGGACGTCCGCGAAGCCGCTCGCGCGCGGCACGTGGGCCTGCCCCGGCGCCCCCCCGCAACCTGCCATGAGCCACGCGAGACACATCGTCGCCATGACCGTCACCCCGGAGCGCATCATGGACCCACGGTTGCGCCCCTCGAACGAGCCGTTCAGCGTCCGGCCCACTCTCCTCTCACGGCACGGGCGTCCGGGTCGCGCGCGGCCGTCCGGTCGTGCGCACGGGCGTCCGGTCGTGCGCACGGGCGTCCGGGTCGTGCGCATGGCCGTCCGGGTCGTGCGCACGGCCTTCCCGATGGGCGATCGTGCGTTTTGCCGAAACGCTTCTCCGATTCGGGTGACTCTCCCGCTCCACGGACCATCCGTACGGAGAAAGACCCCCCCCAATGGCGAAACCCAAGAAGCCCGCTGCCCGCAAGGCCACCGTGAAGTTCACCTCCCGCAAGGCCGCCGCCGCCGCCGCGACGCCTGCGGTGGCAGCGCCGACCCCCGTCGCCGAGAAGAAGCGGCCCGACGCGCCCCCGGCCCCGGTGGCCAGGCGGCCCGACGCGCCCCCTGCCCTCGTGGCGAAGCACGCGCGCAAGCTCGCCAGCCAGGTTCGCGTCGACGTGGCGGCGCTCGCTCACGCCAAGGTCGCCGCGGCGGACGCCCACCGGCTGGAGACGCTGGCCGACGCGCTCGACGCCGCGCAGGAGGCGTGGCTGGTCATCCAGGACGCGCGCGCCGTGGGCGTCGTCGCGGCGACCCGCGATCCGGTGCGCGCGGGCCGCGACCACGTGTTCGCCGCGCTGCGCACCTTCGCCGACGCCAACCCGACGACGCAGTCGGCGCTCGACGACATCGGCGACGTGCAGGGCGACGACGACCTCATCAGCGACACCACCCGCCTGCTCGCGCTCGCGAAGAAGCACCACCACGACCTCGACGGGACCGACCTCACCGACGCCCGCCTCGCGACGATTCGCAGCGCGCTCGGCCTCTTCGCCGCCGCCCGCGGCGGCGCGCAGGCGGCCGCCGGCACGACCACCCAGGCCGAGGACGAGGCCACGCGCGGCGCCCGCCGGGCCCGCAACCGCGCGTTCTGGGCGCTCGCCGAGCTCGATCGCCAGGTCGCCCGGCGAGGGCAGTACGCGTTTCGCGACGACGAGGCGAAGCGGGCGCGGTACGCGATGTACCGACGCAGCGCGCCCACCGCCGCGGTCGAGGGCGCCAGCCCCGAGCCGACCCCGGTGAAGTAGCGCGACGCGCGAGCACCGCTCACGTCCTCGGGCCTGTGCCTCACCCGGAGCGAAGCGAAAGGGGGCGACGGCTGCCCTCACCCCACGCCGGGCGTCGGCCGTAAGGCACGGCTTCGCGCTGCGCGGCGACGCCCTCGATGGGAGCCATCGGTACCGCGTTCGCTTCGCGGCCGGTGCGCTGCCGCCCGGTGTACCGCCTCAGTCGACCCGCTCGACGGCGGGCATCGACCACGCGCCGCGCAGCGCCTCGGGTCTGGGCCAGTAGAGCCGCGCGTTCAGGAGAAAGGGGGTCCCCGCGCGCACGGGCAGCCAGTTGGCGCGCGCTTCTCCATCGGGGGGCGTTGCCTGCACCCAGAGGTCGAGCGAGCCGTCGGGGTTGGGGCGCAGCGCGTCGCGGTCGCCCACGGCGAAGCGTCCGGTGCCGGTGTCGAGCAGCGCCTCGTCGGCGCCGTAGGCCGTCACCGACCAGAAGGCGTTCACGGGCGGCAGCGCACCGACCGCGAAGTGGATGCGGTACCGATGGCTCCCATCGAGGGCGTCGCCGCGGGAGTCGACGCGCGCGTTGGGGTACATCGCGTCGACCGGGAGGTTGGCCCCGAGGCCCACCATCGCCACCGCGCCGCGCACCTCGTAGTTCGTGCCGTAGCGCCCGAGAACCGACGGCGGCGTCAACCAGCCTCGCACGAGGTTCGGCGGGTGCTTCAGGCGTCGCGCGACGGCGCGGTCGGCGATCCAGCGGCCGAGGCTCGCGCTCCAGCGGTCGAGCGCGTTCCAACGGAGCGGGCGACCGGGCGCGACGCCCAGCGCGGCGAGCCGTCGCATCATGGGCGCGTCGGCGGGCGTCGGCGGGTTGTCGACCATGAGCGCGGCGAGGCGCGTGAAGAAGGCCTCGGCGCTCATCGCGCGCACCTGCTCCACCGGCGGAGCGGGGCGCTGCGAGGCGGGACGCCACGCGGGCGTCGCGCGCGGCGTGAGCGGGCGCAGGATGACGGCGTCTTGCAGGCGGTGCACGAGGGGGTAGTCCGCCGCGCCGTTGGTCTGCGTGCGACCGATGAGCCACACGATGCGCGTCGGCGCGCGGAGCACGGCGAGCCCGTCGGGAGGGGTTCCCTGCCACGCGGGGCCCACGAGGAGGTAGCGGCCGCCCGAGGTGCCCGCGCTGCGCGTGCCGGGCGAGGCGAAGACGTTGGTCCACGCGTCCATGAAGGGGAAGAGCTCGTAGCGCGCGGCGTTGGGGGGCGTTTCGAAGACGAAGGGCCCGTCGTTCATGTCGATGAAGGCCGTGGTGTAGAGCGTGTCGACATTGGGCCGCACCACGCCGCGAAAGCGCGCGTCGGGAAACGCTCGCACGCGGAGCAGCGCGTTCGCGGGGCCCGCGGTGAGGGCCGCGGCGGCGCGGGTCACGTCCATGATGACCAGGGGGTAGCCGAAGACGTAGGCCCGCGCGCCGTCGAGGGCGACCTTGAGAAGCGCCCCGAGCACGATGACCGTGAGCGCGAGGAGCACCCGCGCGGTGCGTCGCCTCCGGTTCGGTACGAGGGGGCTCGGCTCACGCATGCGGCGAGGCTCGCGCGGTCGCTTGCGTGGTGTACAGGGCCGAACAGCGCATCGTGAGGCTCGCCTCTGCGAAGCTCAGACCGCGCGCGTGCGCGTACGGGCGGCCGTACTGCCCAGCACACGCGCTCGCAGACGCACAGCGCATGGGGAAGGCAACGCGGCCACGTGGGCGGGATGGATCAGCTACGGGCGATAGAACGCGGTGCTGGCCCACGTCGCGAGGCTCTCAGAGCGCGACACGGCGCGGTGAGGGGGCGGTCGGTAGCACCTGCCACGGGTGCGCCATCGGCGGTAACGTTGTGGACGCCATGCGCCTCTACTCGCTCAAGCTGGAGAACATCGGACCCTTCGACGAGGCCGAGGTGGAGTTCCTCGCCGAGGGCGACACGTCACCGGGAGTGACGCTGCTCACGGGGATGAACGGGACCGGGAAGACCATCATCCTCGACGCGATCCGGGCGTTCTTCGGGCCGCACTATGCCCACCTGGAGCGTGAGATATGGCGCCTGGACTCCCCGTTCGTGGTGGAGGTTCGGCACTCGTTCCAGCCCGATGACAGCATCGCGGTCGGGAGGACGCGGTGCGTCGCTCCGGGCAACCATCGGAGCTTTGCGCGGCCGTACTCTGACCTCACCGACCGTCTTCCCCAGTGGTTGGTCGACAACCCGGGCTCGAGGCCTCCACCCTGGGTCGTCGACTTCTGGCGCTCCCAGCTCGCCAACGACGACCCGCGCATCCAGTCCCTGACCTCGGTCAATCATCGCGCTCTCTATCAGGGCGCGCTCCAGGGCGTCGTCACCAACGCCTCGGTCACGCACCTGCTCTGCCACTTCGACTACCTGCGAGACAGCCGCAACCCCGCCGAGCGCGCCACCGGCCAGGCGCTCTACGCCCTCGCGGAGAAGATCATCCGCTTCAGCCTCCTCGACGGTGAGCTCGTCGACATCGAGCGATCGACCTTCACCCCGAGGGCGCGCCAGGGCGGTCACGTCGTCCCGCTCGCGAGCATCAGCAGCGGCAACGCCTACCTCGTGCAGCGGATGATCTCCCTCCTCGGGCGCATGTATTCCCTCCACATGCTGCGCGAGAGCGACCCTGCCACGCTGCACGAGGCGCCCGGCCTGCTGCTCATCGACGAGGCGGAGAACCACCTGCATCCGGCCTGGCAGAAGCGCTTCCTACCCGGCGTGCGGGACATCTTCCCCAACCTCCAGATCATCGCCGCGACCCACTCGCCCTTCGTGCTGGCCTCGGTCCCCGACGCGCGGGTCTACGTCTGCCAGTACGACCCCGCGACGCGACGCACCACCATCTCCGAAGAGACTGCGGCCTACCAGAACAAGCCCGTCGACGAGATCCTGTCGATGTCGGCCTTCGACGGCACCGGGCCCTTCGGGCGCGAGATCACCGAACTCCTCGAGGCGCGCCGCGTCGCCATCGCTGCGAAGGACGACGCCCAGCGTCGCGAGGTCGAGCAGCGGTTGATGGCGCTCAACCCGACGTACTTCGGCTACCTCGATCTCGATCGACAGATCGAGGCACTGCGACAGGCGAGCTGATGGTCCCGCTCGTGCGCGGGCCGATTCCGGCCGTCCTTCAGGAGAAGGCCGCCACGTGGACGGCGAAGTACCTGGCGGAGCGACAGACCGACCCGTCGAAGCGTCCTGACCACCGCTGCTACGGCCACGAGCAGGTGCGTCACGAGCTCCGGAGCATGAGCTGCCACAAGTGCTTCTACTGCGAGCGCGGGCTGACGGTGCGCGAGCAGGAGGTCGACCACCACGTCGAGGTGGCCGAGCGTCCGCAGGACTCGTTCTCCTGGGAGAATCTCTACCTGAGCTGCAAGCCCTGCAACCAGGACAAGAAGCCCAACACGACCCACCCGGTCACCAGCTGCCTCGATCCTTGCGCGCCCGGCGTCGCCCCTGATGAGCACCTGATCTTCATCGGTGAGAGCATTGTCGCTCGCGACGACTCACCCACGGGGCAGTCGACGATTCGCAAGTACAACCTCGATCGGGGCGACCTCAACAGCGCGCGCCTGAAGGCGTTGCAAGAACTCTCCCTCGCCGTGATCGCGGTCTATAAGAGGGCCCATGACGAGGGCCGCAAGGTCTCCGCCGACGAGCGCTCCCTCATCCGCGCCTTCTCCAGTTCGACCCGCCCCTTCTCGCTGATGATGCGCGCGCAGCTCCAACAGCTCGGCTGGTAGGCGCCCGACGGCCCCTCCTCGACGTCGCCGGTCACTCCCTCGGCCTCGCGACCTACCGGCGGGCCTTGGGTGCCCCACCACGCGCAGCAGCATCGCCCACGCCCCTACCGCCGCTCAGGCCCTCTTGAGCAGCGCCGCGAGCCCCGTCGCGTTGGCGTGCGTGATCGCCACCGCCAGCGCAGGCCTACGGCCCCTCAGCCAGCCCCAGGAACAGCTCGAGTCCCTGATCGACCGCCGCCAGCTCGTCCCGCGTCACGCGCCCGAACAGGCGCCGGATGCGCCGCTTGTCGATCGACCGCAGCTGGTCGATCAGGGCGTACGACGTCTTCGTGAGGCCGCTCGTGCCCGGCGACAGCTCCGGGTAGAGAGCGCCCTCGCCGGGCGTGCCGGTGATGGGGACGACCGCGATGAGCGGGAAGCGCTGATCGGCGTTCACGACCGGGTCGCTGACGGCGACGCAGGGACGCACGCCGCGCTGCTCATGCCCAACGGTCGGATCGAGCTCGACAAGGACCACCGTCCCACGCTCGACCTTCACGCGGAGTCCTCGACCCAGCCCTGCCCCTCGACCCAGCGCACCGGCTTGCCGGCCGCCATGTCCACGAGGCCGTCCTCCTCCGCCGGGAGCCCCGCGCCCCACCCGGCGAGGCCCGCCTCAGCCATCTCCGCGGCCTCCGAGTGCGGGTGCTTCACCGAGCGGAGCAACCCCGCGCGGCGACGCCGCAAGAGCTCGTGCTCGACGGCCTCCGCGATGAAGCGGCTGCGGTTGCGTTCGAGACGGTCGATGCCCGCGATGAGCTCGACAGGCAGGGTCACGGTCACGCGTTCGGTCGTCGCCATCCAATGCCTCCGCTACGGTATGCGCCAAAGTATGATCATACCCGGTGCGAAGCAATCTGAGCGTTCGAAGGGTGCGCCGGGGTCCCTCCACCGCCAGCGCGTCCGCCGCGTCCTCCTGCGCGGGCTCAGCCAGCCCCAGCATCCGCTGGATCATCGCCCCCACCGATGGACTTCTCCGCGCGGCTACGACCCGCTCAGCTCCCGCAGCCGTGCGACGCTTCGGGCGAGACCGCTGCTGCGAAGCGTGTCGAGCAGCTGGGCGATGGTGTGAATCGGGTTGCGGAGGGCGGCGGCCTGCTCAGCGACCACCCGGACCCATCACCCCGGCGCGAGGTCGACGAGCCCGAGCACGAACTCGTCGGGGTGCAGAGGCTCCACGCCATAAGGAGCGAGCGCCGCCTTGGGAAAATCCTTCAGGTTGGCTGTCACGATGACCTGCGCGTTCGAGCGGATCGCAGCAGCAAGGACGTGGCGGTCGTCGGGGTCGGAGAGTTCGAGGCCATCGATGAGAGGCTCACAACCGGTCACCATGCAGTCGCGCACGGCCGCGATCATCAACTCCCGCGTGCGACGCAGACGTTCGGACGAAAGCTCGGGACGATTGGCTGCGACGTTGAGGAAGCACTCGTCGAGGATGCGGTCGGTCCACTTCGCCTGGACGAGGCCCGTGAGTGCGACGCGGACGAGGAGATCACGCAGCGGCGCGGGGTAGAGCACGCAGGCGTCGTAGACGACGATGAAGGCCACGCCGGATCAGTAGCCCATGCCGAGCTCTTGTCCCTCGGCGGTGAGGGCGTCCAGGGCGGCACGACGGGCGTCGTCGTCGCGCCGCTTGTAGGCGAGCACGTCGGCGACCCGCACGCGCCGGTGACTGCCGACCTTCCGAAAGGGGATCTTCCCCTCGTCGAGGAGCCCGATGAGGAACGGGCGCGAGACGTTGATCATCTCCGCAGCCTGTTGGGTCGTGACCTCGGCGTGCGTCGGCACGAGCGTCACCGCCTGGCCGTTCGCCATCTGCCCCAGGATCTCCACCAGGAGCTCGAACGCCTCGCGGGCACGGCCATGGTTGCGCCAGGCCCCCTGCTTCGGCGCGGAGCGTCACCGCCGCCCTGGCTCCGAAGAGGATGCTCCTGAAGCGCACGCAGGGCGTCGCGGGCGAGCTCCGTGGCCTTTTCGGATGGGTTGGTGGTCAGGGAGTGCATGGCCCTAGACTGGGCGGCGATCGAAGCAGGCGCAACAACCGAAGCAAACGAATCGACCCGTTGGGCCCGTGGAGCCCGCTCAGGCCCTCTTGAGCAGCGCCGCGAGCCCCGTCGCGTTGGCGTGCGTGATCGCCACCGCCAGCGCGTCGGCCGCGTCTTCCTGCGCGGGCTCGGCGAGCCCCAGCATCCGCTGGATCATCGCCCCCACCTGGGCCTTCTCCGCGCGGCCGTTGCCCGTCACCGAGCGCTTCACCACCGCCGGCGGATACTCCACCACCGTCAGCCCCGCCCTCGCCGCCAGCAGCATCGCCACGCCGCGCGCGTGCCCGATCACCAGCGCCGCGTGAGGGTCGCGGCTCACGAAGGCCTGCTCCAGCGCCACCACCCCGGGCTTGTGCGAGGCCAGCACCACCTCCAGCCCATCAGCGATCACCCGCAGCCGCTCGGGCAGCAGCGCCGTCGACGGCGCCTTGATCATCCCGTGAGCGACGTGGATGTACTTGTTGCCCTTGCGGATCACCAGGCCGTAGCCGAGTCGGTGCGAGCCCGGATCGATCCCCAGCACAAGGGTGTCTGCCATGCGCGACGCTCTACGCCGCCAACGCCCGGCTCACAACCCCAGCCACGGCACCGGGTCGACGGTCTCGCCCGAGTGGCGCACCTCGAAGTACAGCATCGGCCCGCGGCCGTCGTCGCCCGCGGAGCCCACCACGTCGCCGGTCGAAAGCTCCTGGCCCACCCGCACGTCGATGCGCGCGAGGTTGGCGCTCACCGAGTAGTAGTGGTCGCCGTGGTCGACGATGACGATCATCCCGTACGCGCCGTAGCGGTCGGCGAAGGCCACGCGCCCCGGAAACACCGCGCGAGCGGGAGTGCCCAGCGGCACGTTGATCTCGATGCCAGGGCCCTCGGCGCCCTCCCGGAAGGCCCGCCGCACCTCGGCGCGACCAGCCACCGGGAAGAGCAGACGGCCCGCGCTCTCGGCGAAGCGCTCTACGCCCGGCGTGACCGAGGCCGCGCCTCCGTAGACCGTAACCGAAGCAGGGGCGGTCCCGGCCGGAGGCGCGCCGTAGACCCCGAGGGCGGCCTGCGCGCGCTGCTCGGCCTCGGCGCGGTTGCGCTGCTCCTGCGCCGTCTGGAGGAGCCTCGCCACGCGCTGCCGGTCGAGGTCGAGGGTCTCCGCGCGGCGGTCGGCCCGCTCCATCGCCTTGAGCGTGGTCTGGAACACCCGGCGCACCCGGCCCGAGCGCGCCGCGTGATCGAGCAGCATCTCGGGGCCGCCGCGCACCGCGAGGGCGTCGCTCTGGGAGAGGTGGTAGAGCCACCGGGCCTGCTGCCTGGCGCGGGCGCGCAGGGCCGAGCGCTCGGGGGTGAGCGTCGAGGCGTCCGTGTCGATGCGGGTGAGCTCGTTGGAGAGGCGGACGATCTCCGCCTGCGAGGAGGTGAGCGCCGCGACGGGAGAGCCCGGGAGGGCCGCGACGCCGAGGTTCTGCGCCACCGGCCGCGAGGGGGCGGCGGAGAGGCCGAGGCACATCGCACCGAGGATCAACGCGCGCTTCACGATCGACCTCGCATCACGACTGGAGGCCACGACGGAGCGCCGCCGCGCTGCCGAGCGCGCCCAGCATCGAGCCGCCCAGCACCAGCGAGGCCAGCACCGTCCACGGGAGGAAGACCGGGTGCAGCCCGAGCACCGCGCCGAGCGACACCTCGTACTGGACGCGCACCATCGCGAAGACCACCCCGAGGAGGATCACCGCCACGAGCGCCCCGCGCCGCCGAGCATGGCGCCCTCGATGAGGAAGGGCCCGCGGATGTACGAGCGCGTGGCGCCCACCAGCCGGAGCACCTCGATCTCGCGGAGGCGCGCGGCGAGGGACATGCGCACGGTGTTGCTCACCACCGCGAAGACGCAGAGCAGCACGCCGAGGGCGATGACGCCCGCCGCGGCGCGGCCGCCCACGAGCAGGCCGCGGAGGCGCTCGGTGAACCCGCGGTAGGTCTCGACCTCGGACACCATCGGGATGCGACGGACGCGCAGCGCCACGGAGGCGACCCGCTCGGCGCTCACCGCGGAGGGGACCAGCCGCAGCTCGATGGTCGCCGGGAAGAGCTCGACCGGGGCGGTGGCCACGGTGCGATCGCCGCCTGCGCTCAGCGACTGGCGCGCCTCGGCGGCGGAGACGTAGCGGGCCTCCTCGACCTCGGGCAGGGCCGCGAGCGCCCGGCGCAGGCTGTCCACCTGATCGACGGTGGCGCCCTCCGCGAGGAAGACGGTGACCTTCACCGGCGCCCCCCAGCGGCGCACCATCGCGCCTGCGTTTTCGAGGACCAGCAGCGCCCCGGCCATGCAGAAGAGCGCGAGCGCCACGGTGGCCACGGACATCATCTGCGTGCCGAGCTGCTGGCGGAGTCCCTTGCGTGCGCGTTCGAACATGCGGTTCCCTTGGCGTGCGGTCAGTTGATGCTGATGCCGTGGTCGAGCACGCCGCCGAGGCCGGCGAGTCCAGCGCGGGCCTCGATGCAGCGGCCGTCGTCGATGACCACCAGGCGCCGCGGGGAGACCTCCAGCAGCGTGCGGTCGTGCGTGGCGAAGATGACGGTGGTGCCGCCCTCGTTGATCTCCTCGAAGAGCCCGAGGATGTCGAGCGCCAGCACCGGGTCGAGGTTGCCGGTGGGCTCGTCGGCCAGCACCACCGCGGGCTCGGTCACGATGGCCCGGGCGATGGTCACCCGCTGCTGCTCGCCGCCGGAGAGCACCGAGACCTTCTCGTCGCCGCGGCCATCGAGGCCGACGCGCTCCAGGGCCACCGCCACGCGAGAGCGGATCACCCTCGGAGGCAGGCCCATCACCTGGAGGGCGACGGCGACGTTCTCGAAGACGGTCCAGTAGGGCACGAGGCGGAAGTCCTGGAAGACGACCCCGATGTTGCGGCGCAGGTGGGGGACGCTGTCCTCGGTGAGCCGCGCGATGTCCCGGCCGCAGAACAGGATGCGCCCCTCGTCGACGGTCTCGGCCTTGTAGATGAGCTTGAGCAGGGTGCTCTTGCCCGCGCCCGAGGGGCCCGTCACGAAGACGAACTCCCCGCGCTCGATGGTGAGGTCGACGCCGCGCAGCACCGGCGCGTCGGCGCGGAAGACCTTCATCACGTTCTCCAGCACCAGGATCGGCTTGTGGGCCGCGGCGCTGTCGAAGTGACCGTCGGGACGGAAGTGCGGGCGGAAATTATTCGAGACGCGAGAGCGACCCATGGCTCGGGGCAGTACCGCGCGCCGATCAGGAGCTCCAAAAAGATGACAGGGAAATGGCGGGGGCCGCTACCAGACGGGGAGACCCTGAGGGTCGCTGCCCCAGGGGAGCCTCGGGTCATAGAGCTCGCGCAGCACCTGCTCGCCCTCGCGGCCCCGCGGCGAGAAGCCCCACTCGGACTCCTGCGAGGAGTCCATCGGGTTGGCGTAGTAGCGCCACACGAAGGCCCCGGCGAACCACCGCCGCGGGATGAAGGCCTCCATCAGCGCGCGGTAGCCCTCGGCCTGGGCGTGGGGGTCGACGCGCACGTCGGTCATCCCGTCGGGCCACTCCCAGGGGCGCAGCGTGGGGTCGGTGCGGGCGGTGTAGCCGAACTCGGTGAACATCACCGGCCGACCCTCTCGGCGGGCCCACGCCTCGAGCCGGTCGGCCCTGGAGACCGCCGCGCGGCGGAGCTCGTCGAGCGTCGCGCCGGGCCGCTCGGCCAGCGGGTAGAACGCTTGAATGCCCACCACGTCGAGGCGATCCCAGAAGATCACCTGGCGCTCCTCGTCCCAGTTGGCCGAGTAGGTGAGCAGGCCGCGGTACTCCCGGCGGATCGCCGCGATCACGTCGAACCACTCCGCCCGCGTCCCGGACGACGACTGCATCTCCACGCCGACGGAGAGCATCTCCGCCCCGGCCTCCTGGGCCACCTTCGCCCACTCGGTGACGAAGCGCGTGTAGCTCGCGAACCACCGACGCCAGCGCTCGCTGTCCGCGTGCGCGATCTCGCCCCGCCAGCCGCCCTGGTCGATCCAGAGGTGGGGGATGAGCAGCACCCGGAGGCCTCGCGCGTGGGCCTGGGCGATGACCCGCTTCACGCTCTCCCGGTTGACCCGGAAGGGCGCCTCGAAGTCGAGGCGGACCTCGGTCTCGTCGAGGTCCCACTGCCGTCCGAAGGGGGTGAAGGAGACCCAGTTGCAGCCCAGGGCCACGAGCTCGTCGAGGGCCGCCGCGCTGGCCGGGGTGCCGTAGCCGACGCCCGGGTGCTGGGTGCTCTCGATGGGTCCGAGCGTGGCCCCTCGCACGGCCCCGAGGCCCAGGTCGGCCCACGCGTGCGGCGTGTACCCGACGACGGGGCGCGGCTGCGCCGTGGCCACGGAGGAGAGCAGCGTCAGGGCAAGGGCGACGAGCGCCCCAGCAAGCGATCGAGCTGGCCGTCGCGGTCGAGCGCGTGGAGCTCGTCGCAGCCCCCGACGCTGCGGCCGTCGATGAAGATCTGCGGCACCGTGCTCTGGCCGGTCTCGCTCCGCAGCCACGCCCGCTTCGCGTGGTCGCCCTCCACGTCGATCTCCTTGAAGGCGACACCCTTCCTCTGGAGCAGGGCCTTGGCCCGGGTGCAGTACGGGCAATAGCTGGTCAGGTAGATCTGTACATCGGCCATGGGGCTCTCCTGTCGCTGTCGTCGGACGCGTCCGACCGTGGATCGTTGTCACAAGAATCTGTGCGCGAGGCGCGTCCCGAAGGTGAGCATTCCCGCGGCGAGTGTCACGCCGAGGTAGACCGTGAGCCACGGCAGCGAGAGCGCCCGGGTCACCGACCAGCCGCGCCGCAGCCCGACGGGCGCGAGCGCCGCGACCGCCAGCGTGAGGGTGAAGAGCAGCGGCCCCATCAGGTGCGCCCGGAAGGCGTCGAGCACGTGGAGGTGAGCCATGTGGGTGAAGCTGGTGGTGAGCCCGCAGCCGGGGCAAGGGACGCGGGTGACCGCCTCGAAGGAGCAGGGCGCGAGGCCGAGCTGCTGGTGGGTGCCGAAGCCCCGCTGGTCGGCTCGCAGCCACGCGGAGAGCATCACCACGGGCCACGCGGTGAGCAGCGCGACGGCCCAGGCGGCGCGGTCGAGGAGCCGCCGCGGCGGGGCGACGAGCGTCACGTCGGAGGGTGGAGGAGGCGACATCGCAGGGGTGCTCGCATGCTAGCGTGCGCCGCCGTGAGGGTCATCGACGCAATCACGTTCGCGGCGCTGGGGGTGTCTCTCTCGCTGCTCCCGAGGGCTGTCGCCGCGCAGGACGCGGGGGCGCGAGACGCCGCGCCGGAGGCCTCGCCGGAGTCGCTGGTGATCGCCCTTCGGGGGGCTAGGGTCCCGGTGCTGGTCCACGCGAGGCGCACCCGCGTCGCGGCCACCGAGGCGCTGCACCCCAGGCTGGAGCGGGGCCGGTGCTACGAGCTGGCGGGCGCGGCCCTCGGCGCGGCGCAGGTGCGGGCGCAGGTGCGGGTGCGCGAGGCCGTGGAGGGCCCCGCGCTGCCGCTCGCCAACTCGCAGGGGACGGCGGCGCGGCAGCGGTTCTGCGTGACCGAGGCGCCGGAGCTGTACCGCGTCGACGTCGAGGCGTGGAGCGCGGCGGCGTGGCACCTGGAGGTGCTGCCCCTCGACGAGCGCGTCTCGACGACGAGGGTCGTGGTCGACGCCGGGGCGGAGGTGGCGACGCCCGAGGCGGGCAGCGCGGCCCGCTTTCCGATCGGCGGAGCGGCCTCGGACTATGTGAGCGCGCAGCTACGGCAGGTGGCGGCGAGGCGGCCCGGGGCGACGGGGCTCACGGCGATGACCCGGCACACGCTGGCCACCAACGGGATGATCGAGCAGACCGTGACGCTGCCGTCGAGCCGCTGCGTGGAGGTGGTCGCCGCGGCGGTGCCGAGCGTCGGCGACCTGGTGATCGAGCTGGAGGATCCGGCGCGCCACCGGGTGGCCCAGGACTCCACCCACCGGGGGACGGAGAGCGCCCGCTTCTGCACGCGCTACTCGGGCCTCTACCTCTACCGGGTGCGGGTGTTCTCCGGCGCGGGCGAGCTCGGGGTGCAGGTGATCATCGATCCGTAGCGCGGCGGCTTGGGGCGTAGCCGTGCGTCGTGGCGGCGCGGGAGCGACGGAGCGGGGCCACCCTGCGGCGGCGCGGCGGAGGCGGGAGCCAGACGCCGGTGTGGCACCGGCGGTCGCCCGACGGGCAGACGATGCGGATGTGGAAGTGGTTGTCGTGCGGCGAGACCCGCGCGGGCTGCACCAGGGTGTTGGCCGCGAGGGTGATCACAGACCCCGACGCGTGGATCGCACGGGCGTGCTGGAGCAGCAGCGAGCGCAGCGGGGAGGAGATGAAGATGCGCTCGACGCGCACCCGGGGGTCGGTGAGCAGCGCGTGCACCAGGGCCCAGTTGCGGGCGGTGTCGAAGCGCAGGGTGCCGTCGAGCGAGCGGCCGGTGCGGTCGAAGACCACGTAGTCGGTGGGGGCGACGGGGCGCGAGGCGCCGCGGGGGGAGTCGGGGCGCGCGAAGAAGGCGAGGTCGGCGTCGCGGCCCGACTGGTGGGAGCGGTGCCGCGCGATGCGGCCGCCGACGCGGGCGGAGAGGTCGCCCACGGTGAGCGGCGCCTGGAACTGCCGCTTCAGCCTCGCGGCGCAGCGCTCGAGGAGCCCGACGAGCTCGTCGGTGCCCCACTGCAGCACCCGGCCGGGGAGGATGCGCACGCTGGTCGAGGCCGCGAGGTGGCGGCCGTGGTCGAGGCTCCCGTTGTTGGGCCAGCCCACGCTGGCGCTGGGCCGCACCGGCGCGGGGTTGCGGCCGCGGTGCACCCGCGCAGGAGGGTCGGCGTGGGCGACGCCGGTCACGCCGCAGAGCGTGATGAGCGTGCACAAGAACCACCGGATGACCCGCACGGTGCCTGCGTACCAGCGCGGCGCGAGGGCTGGCCAGAGAATGACAGACGATGGATTGACGGCTGCGCGAGCGTTCAGCTACGTTCACCTGAACTGCCACCCAGGTGCTGATGTGCAGTGCCTGCGCAGAGGAGCGCGACGACGATGCAGCCACTCACCGAGAGACAGCAGGCGATCCTGGAGTACATCCAGCAGGCCATCGACGAGAAGGGCTACCCCCCGACGCTGCGGGAGATCGGCGCGCGCATGGACATCCGATCGACCAACGGGGTGAGCGATCACCTGCGGGCCCTCGAGCGCAAGGGCTACCTCGAGCGCATCGGGATGAAGTCCCGGGCGCTGCGCCCGACCAAGGTGGGGCGCACCTTCCTGATGCAGAACCGGGACACCGGCGACGAGCTCCCGGAGAAGGTCATCCGGGTCGACCGGGACGACCGGCCGGCCAACGACGCCATCGCCATCCCGCTCTTCAACCGCATCGCCGCGGGCCCGTTGAGCACCATCGACGAGCGCGTCGAGCGCTACCTCCACGTCGACCCGTCGATGCTCCGGGGCGGCGGAGAGACCTTCGCGCTGCGGGTCAAGGGCGAGTCGATGATCGAGGCCGGCATCCACGACGGCGACACGCTCTTCGTGCGACGCCAGCAGACCGCCGCGCGCGGGGAGATCGTCGTCGCGGTCGTCGGCGACGAGGCCACGGTGAAGCGGTACTTCCCCGAGGCCGACCACATCCGGCTGCAGCCCGAGAACAAGACCATGAGCCCGATCTTCGTGCGCAAGCGCGAGATGGGGGTGTTTCACATCCTGGGCGTGGCGGTGGGGTTGTTCCGAGACGTGGCAGGCGTCAGGATGATGTGATGTTTCCGCCGCTGCTCGTCGGCGCCGTGGTCTCCGGGCTCGCCACCGTCGGCAGCCTCGCCCAATTCTACCGTCAACAGCTCGGGCCCATGACCCTCGCCGAGGTCCGGGCCCTTGAGCAGCTCTCCCCCACCCCCATCGCCCACGCCGCCAGCGGGCTCGTGAAGCTCGTGGGCACGCTCGGCTGCGAGCACCCCGAGGTGAGCATCCAGGGCGGCCTCGCCACCGCCGTGAGGGAGGTGCACCACTACGCCGTCGAGGGCCGGGGGCTGCGGGCGCGCAGGGTGCTCGTCCGCACCGAGCGCAGCGAGTCGCCCTTCTGGATCGAGGACGACACCGGCCGGGTGATGCTCGACCCTGCGCGCTGCCGCATCGACTTCGAGGCCGACACCGGCGACGGCGAGAGCATGGTCGACGAGCTGCGCCTTCGCGTGGGCGAGCGCGTGGCGATCATCGGCGAGGTCGAGCGCGCGGCGACGCTGGCGCTGCACCCGATGCGGCGGTCGTCGGCCACGGCGGGAGAGGGCCTGCGCTTCGTGAAGCCGCCGGTGCTCACCTGGCGCACCGAGCCCGAGGTGATGCCGAGGCTGCTGCCCCCTACGGGCGGCGTCGCGCTCTCGGCCAGCACCGTGGGCATGGCCGTGCTCGGCGCGCTGCTCCAGATCTGATCAGGCCGTCGATCGCCTCAATGACCTTGTAGCCGTGACGCCGACGAGGCCCTGCGCCGGCTGCCCGAGGAGCGAGCACGTCGAGGCGTTGGCGGAGTGCTCCTGGCGTCTGGGTTCACGGGAGGCGTATCCCTCGATCGGGCTGTCAGGGGGTGGAGGCCGGCCGCTCGGCCGGGATGAACTTTCCGCCGGGCTGCACCCGCGACTCGCCCTTCGGGAGCGGCCCCGGCCACACGGTGAGCACCGCCTCGTTGACCATGAGTCCGCGGTCGGCGACCCAGCCGTCGCGCTCGCGCACCCACTCCAGCACGGCCTCCTTCGCGGCCGGGGTGATCTCCCGCTCGTCCGCCGGGTCCATCATCGCGAAGTCCCCTTCGAGCGACCAGCTGATCTGCATCGGGCGGTTGGGGTCGGCGCTGCGCAACGACGCGCGGTGGGCCTCGGCCTCGGCGGTGGCGCGGCGCGCGTGCTCGATCTCTCTCGCGATTCTCGCCTTGGCGTCGGCGACGTCCATGCGACGCACCACCTCCGCCTCGTCGGGGTCGAGGGGCCGCGCCGCCTCGCGCAGCATCTGGTGCATCGCGGGGTCGGAGTTCTCGGCGATCAGGCCGAGCACCTCCATCATGTGCGGCCGCTCTCGGAGCCACGTCGCGGCGTCGTCCTCGCTCTCGAAGGACGCGATGAGGAGTTCGGCAGTCTCCAGGTCACGGAGGCGCAGATCGAGTTTGCCCATAGGTGCGGCCGAGCTTAGCGCGCTCGACGCCCCACCGGGAGCGGTTCATAGAGTGACCCGATGCGCACGATGGGCCTCTCCCTCACGCTGCTCGGGGCGTCGCTCGGCTGCTCGCGCCACGCGCCCTCGCCGACGATGCGACCGGCGGATCTCCCTGCGGCGGAGCGCTTTCCTGCGTTGCCTCCGCGCCCCCGCGCGACCGCGGGCGGGGCCTTCATGCGGGCGTGGAGCGACGGGCGGGCGGAGCTCTCGGGCTACCGCGCCCGGGTCAACCGCTACGGCGAGCTCAGGGCGGCCGAGCTGGTGCTGATCTACGTCACCGAACCCATGGACCGGCGCACCTGGGTGAAGGACGACGCCGCGCCCGCGGAGCATCGGGTCAACGTGCTGAAGCTCAACGCGTCGCTGAAGTTCCAGACGGGGGTGTACCCGTACTCGGTGATGACGTCGGTGTTCGCGCCGGTCGACCGGTACCGCGCCGAGGCCTTCTCTCCGGTGAAGATCACCCTGAGCGCGCAGGAGTGGTGCGGCCACGTCTTCCATGGCGTGTGGCCCGGCGACGAGCGCTCGACCGAGCAGGTGATGTCGTACTTCGCCGAGGAGGGGGAGCGCCGAAGGGAGGTTCCTACCCCCGCGGGGACCCTCTACGAAGACGCCCTGCTCATCCAGCTCCGCGAGCTCGACGGGCCCTTCGCAGGCGGCGGCGACTGGCGCGGATCGCTGGTGCCCTCGCTCTGGGCGATCCGCCGGGCGCACACCCCCACGGCCGCGGTCGAGGCCACCATCGCCCGCTCCCGCGCGCAACTCGACGGGACGGACGTTCAGCGCTTCGTGCTGCGCTACGGCGAGGTCACCCGCACCTTCGACGTCGAGGCCGACGGGGCGCACCGGGTGCTCGGGTGGCGGGGCTCGGACGGCGCAGAGGCGCGCCTCCTCGGCACCGCGCGCCTGCCGTAATGGCAGCTCAACCACCAGGGCGACGAGGCCCAGCGGGCGCTCTTCGGCCTCGGCGGTGAAGTGCCCGCCCGGGACGCGGGCGCTCCGCGGTAGCATTCCCCCCCATGAGCCTGAACCAACTCGTCCCCTGCGATGGATGCACCCGCCATGTCCGCCGCACCGAAGCCGCGTGCCCCTTCTGCGGCCTGGCCTCGCCGCTGGCCTCGGCCTCCTCGGTCACCCCGGAGCCCCCGGCGCGCTTGAGCCGCGCGGGCATCCTCGCCTTCGTCGCCAGCGTGGGCGCGGGCGCCTGCTCGTCAGCGCAGCCCGTGCCGACCGCCCTGTTCGAAGCGCCCACTGCCCAGCAGACCCCCGCGGCCGACAGCGGCGCCCCGGCGACCCCCGTGGCGACCCCGGAGCCGACCCCCCGACCCCCGCGACGCCCGACGCCTCCACCGCGGCCACCACGCCGACGCGCCCCGACCCCGGGAGCATGATGCTCCGCTACGGCGCCCCGCCGAGGCCCAGGAGTTCGTCGCAAGGGGGGACGGGCACGGGCGCCTCTGGGGTGCGTTGTCGAATGCACGGTGCCTCGGGGCCGAGGTGTGTCAGGTTGAGGGGAGAGTTCCGCGCAGCCTTGGTCGGCGTGAGCAACGTCCGAGCGTCTTCCAGGCACTGCCCAAACGCGGGACGACCGTTTCATCCCCGGGCGATAGGACGCGGCGTGCCCCTCGAAGGCCGCGCGTCAGGAGTGAGGTATCCCATGAGCACCAACGGCAGGCCTTCCATGGCCAAGCGTCAGAAGGAAATGGCCCGACAGGAGAAGCAGCGCGAGAAGGCCGTGAAGCGCGAGCAGCGCGCCAACGCCCCGGCTGGCCCCTCCGACGAAGGGATGGAAGTCGTCTTCGGTCCGGACGGGACCCCCATGGTCGATGGGGACGGCAACATCATCCTGGTCCCCGCCGGCTCGACGCCTGCCGCGGCTGCGGCGCTCGTCGCTGCGGCGCGCAAGTCCATCGACCAGACCACAGCCTAGAGGCTCCCAACGCCGGAGTAGAGTCCGCGACCCAGAGGCCGTAAAACGCCATCCCGATGGGTACACGCGAGCTCGAGGCGCTTCTCCACCAGACCCTCAACGACCCCCGCATCGCGCCGGCGACGCGCGCCTCCATCGAGCGCGTATTTCACCAGCGCGCCATGGACCCCGACACCGTCACCCTCTTCTGCGCGCAGGCCATCGTGCTGGCGCGCGCGGCCCTCACCGACGCCCGCATGCGAGACACCTTCTCCTGGGTGCTCACGCTCGCCGACCTCGCCCGCGACGGCGCGCCCGCCCCGAAGCCCGCCCCCAGGGAGGCGCCCAGGGAGGCGGTCCACGTGGCCTTCAGTCCGGGGGAGGATTGCCTCGACGCGATCCGCGACGAGTTCGCGCGCGCCCGCCGGAAGGTCGACGTGTGCGTGTTCACCATCACCGACGACCGCATCCGGGCGGCCATGCTCGACGCCCGACGCCGAGGCGTGGCGATCCGGGTCATCAGCGACAACGACAAGGCCATGGACGAGGGCTCCGGACATCGAGCCGCTGCGCCGCGCGGGCATCGAGGTGCGGGTCGACCAGACCGATGCGCACATGCACCACAAGTTCGCGCTCTACGACGACGCGAGGCTGTTGTCGGGCAGCTACAACTGGACGCGCAGCGCGGCCAACTACAACCAGGAGAACCTCATCGTCACCTCCGACCGCGCCATCGTCGAGCGCTTCGGGTCGGAGTTCGAGCGCCTCTGGAGCGACTTCTCCCGGCGCTGACGCTAAGGTCGCCCCCCCTAATGGACGACATCGATCGCATCGCTCCCACGAGGCGCCCGGAGGGCAGGCGGGTCGCGCAGCACCAGACCTGGGAGACGCTGCTCTTCCTTCACTGGCGGGTCCCGGTGGAGGCGCTGCGGCCGCTCATCCCCGAGGCGCTGGAGATCGACACCTTCGACGGCGACGCGTGGGTGGGCCTCGTCCCCTTCACCATGCGCGGCGTGCGGCTCTCGTGGCTCCCGGCGGTGCCTGGGACGTCGGACTTCCACGAGACCAACCTCCGCACCTACGTGCACCACCGGGGGAAGAACCCCGGCGTGTGGTTCTTCACCCTGGAGGCCGCGGCGTGGATCCCCGTGCAGGTCGCGCGCGCCGGCTGGCACCTGCCCTATCACCACGCGAAGATGTCCCTGGTCCGGGGCGCCGACGGCGTCATCGACTACGCCTCCGAGCGACGCTCGCCGCCCCCGCTGCCCGCCCACTGCAAGGTGCGCTACCAGCCCGCCGGAGAGCCCTCGGCCGCGGTGCCGGGCACGCTCGAGCACTTCCTCGCCGAGCGCTACCTGCTCTACGCCGACACCGGCCGGGGGCGCATCCAGCGGGGCCAGGTGCACCACGCCCCCTACCCCCTGCAGCCCGCGACGGTGCACTCCTGGGAGGAGTCGCTCTTCGCCGCGTGCGGCATCGCGCGCCCGAACGCCGAGCCCCTCGCGCACTACGCCTCCGGCGTGGACGTCGAGATCTTCGACCTCGAAGACATCTGAACGAGCGACGGCGAGACGATCAGGGCAGAGGCTCGGTCAGCGCCGAGACGTCGGTGTTGAAGAGCGAGAAGGAGAAGCGCAGCGGGCCGGTGCGGGTGCGCAGCGCGGCGTGACCGTCGAGCCGGGTTCCGACGTAGCGGTCGAGCAGCAGCACGCCCTCCACAGGCAGGACGCCGTCCGGGCCGCGGTGGGCGTCGAAGACGGCGCCGGGTGTTCCACGGACGATGGGGACCACCATCGGGAAGGTTCGAGAGCGACGGCGACCGGAGACCGAGAGCGTCGCGCCGACGAAGGCCACGTCGAGGGCGACCACGCCCTGAGGCTCGGCGCGCAGGCGCAGCGAGGCCAACGGAGGCAGACCCGGGCCGAGGCTCACCGATGGGACCACCAACAGCCCCGCGGGGACCTCCGACGACACCTCCAGGATCTGCCGCGTCTGCTCAGAGCCGACGGTCGCGACGATGGTGTGGCGGCCGAGAGCTCCCGCGTGGAAGACGTGGTCGGGGGAGATCTCGCCGCCCGTCGGTGGCTCGACCCGTAGCTGCGCCTGCGCCGTCACGTCGACGTCCGGACCACCCCGGCGATACACCCGGAGGCGCACCGACTGCCCCGGCCGGATCATCTCGATCCCGCTGGCCATCAGGTAGATCGAAGGCCCATCCGCCACATCGATGGGGGCATCCGTGGGAGCCGGGACGTCGGCTCTCACGGCGGCATCGGGCCTCGCGCTCGCGTCGGGGCGCGCCGAGGCGTCGACCGTCGCGACCGGGCGCGGCGGGTCGCGGCGGCAGGAGAGCGCGAGCATCGCGACGACGGACAGGCGCGCTCGCAGCGAGGACGGATCGATCAACGCTCGAGGCCCTTCGCGAGCTCGACGTCCATCAGCACGGTGACCTCGCCGGTGGCGTCGCGGATGATCTGCGCGGGCACGCGCAGCCGGTCGTCGTCTTCATAGAGCACGGCCCGCATCGCGGTCGTCTTCGCGCGGCCGTGGGCGATCACCAGCACCCGACGCGCGGCGGTCACCACCGGCGGGGTGAAGGTGATGCGGTCGACCGGCGGGTCGAGCTCAGGCTCGACGAGGGCCATCACCAGGCGCTCCCTCTCCGCGAGGGCGCCGCACATCGGGGGCAGCGAGAGCGTGTGACCATCGCGTCCCACGCCCAGGATCACCAGGTCGAACACCGGCGGATCGCCCGCCGAGGCGCGCAGCTCGCGCTCGTAGTCGAGCGCCGCCTGCTCGACGTCCATGCCGAGGGCGTACATCGGGTGCACCCGATCGGGGTTCACCGCCACCTTGTCGAGGAAGGCCTCCTCGGCGGAGAGCAGGTTGCTCCGAGGGTCCTGCGCGGAGACCGCGCGCTCGTCGCCGAAGAACACCTCCCAGCGCCTCCACTCCACATCGCGGCGCCCGCGCAGCGCCTGGTAGAGAGCCTTCGGGCTCTCTCCGCCCGTCAGCGCCACCACGAAGCGCCCGTGCTCGGCGATCGCCTCGCGGCTCCACTCCGCGATGAGCGCCGCCCCCTCCGCGGCCGCCTTCGCGACCGTGTCTCCGATGACGAACTTCATCCCGCTACCTCCACTCATTTCCGCGCCGTGGCCTCTTCGCCCCGCAGCGGGGCGACCGCTCGGGTGAGCGCCGCGGCGGCCGCCAGGCTGCGCTCGAAGAGCGGGTCGCGCGCCGGACGATCGAGCGCCCTCGCCAGCATCTTGGGCTCCTCGGGCGCACCCGCGCGGATGCACTGCGACGGGACGCACGCGCCCGCGACCTCGCCCGACCAGCAGAGCACCCTCGGGTCTTCGAGCGCTCGAGCGACCTCCAGCTTCACCCCGGCGCCCGAGAACGCCACGGTGTGAAGGGCGCCAGGGTAGACCCCCGGCCGGTCGTCCTCGATGAAGCGCACCCGCCCGGGAGATCCGTCGGCGCGCCTCGCCGTCGCCACGCGAGCGCCGTCGGCCTCGGTGCTCCAGGTAGCATCCTCGGCGCTCCAGCCGGTGCAGACGGTGATCCACCCGGCGAGCAGCGCGGCCTGCGTGGGCGCCGGGTCGCTCGAACCCGGCCGCGGCGCGAAGCCCAGCGAGACCGTGTCGAGGGTCGGGATGATCGCCGCCACGGCCTCGTCGTCGAAGAAGCGAGCGACGAGCTCCTGCCAGAGCGCGAGGCGCACCCAGTTGAGGTCGAGGAAGACCGACCCCTCGGAGCGCCACGCCTGCACGCGGCGGAGCTGCTCGAGGTCGCGGAGGTCCATGTCCGCGCTGTGCACGATGGTGACGTCGGCGTCCTCGGTGAGCTGGTCGAAGAGGCGGTCGTCGTCGGGCAGGTCGCCCGCCCACCAGAGGTGCATCGGGAGGTCGCCCCGCCGCAGCTGCCGCACCGCCGACGGCACCCACGAGCGCGCCGTGCCTCGCACGTCGAGCGAGACGTCTTCGCCCACGGGCTCGGACCGGCGCGCGGTGTCCACGTGCAGCGCGACGCGCGCGGTGATGGAGGGCGACCCGGCGGGGTAGCACACCACCGTGAGCGTGCGGCACGGGCGCTTGCTGGCGAGCGGAGCGAGGGCGGCGCGCACCCTAGGGAGCTCGTCAGGCGTCGCGCAGAAGGCCACGAGGTCGAGGGTGCGCGGGTGCGCGTCGCGGGCGCGATGCTCGGCCCAGAGCCTCGCGAGCTCGGGCTCCACCTGGTCGAGGGTGATGTTCACGGGGACCTCCAGCGGCGGCCGTCGCGGGCGATGAGCTCGTTGGCCTCGGAGGGCCCCCACGACCCGGCGGAGTAGCCCTCGGGCTCGCAGCGCCCCGCGGCCTTCCACGCGGAGAGCAGCGGGTCGAAGAAGCGCCAGCTCCAGTCGACCTCGTCGGCGCGGGTGAAGAGCGTGGCGTCGCCCAGCATCACGTCGAGCAGCAGCCGCTCGTAGGCCTCCGGGTGGCTGAGGCCGAAGGTGGTCCCGTAGCGGAAGTCCATGCTCACCGGGCGCAGCACCGTGGTGGGGCCGGGACCTTGGAGACGAAGCGCAGCGTGATGCCCTCGTCGGGCTGGATGCGCAGCGCGAGCACGTTGGGCTCCGGGGCCGACGGACCGAAGAGCGAGAGCGGCGCGGCCTTGAAGTGCATCGAGATCTCGGTCACCCGGCGGGTGAGCCGCTTGCCCGCGCGGATGTAGAAGGGCACGCCCCGCCAGCGCCAGTTGTCGATGTGCAGCTTCATCGCGAGGAAGGTCTCGGTCACGCTGTCGGGCGCGACGTCCTTCTCCTCGCGGTAGCCGAGCACCGCCGCGCCCGCGACGCCGCCGTGGGTGTACTGGCCCGCACCACGTCCCGGGCGATGCAGTCCGGCGAGAGCGGGCGCAGGGCGCGGAGCACCTTCACCTTCTCGTCGCGCACGGAGACCTCGTCGATGGCCGCGAGGGGCTCCATCGCAGTGAGCGTGACGAGCTGCATGAGGTGGTTCTGCACGATGTCGCGCAGCGCCCCGGCGGACTCGTAGAACCTCCCCGCCCCTCGATGCCGAGGTCTTCGGCGACGGTGATCTGCACGTGGTCGACGTGCGTGCGGTTCCAGAGCGGCTCGAAGATCGCGTTGCCGAAGCGGAACGCGAGGAGGTTCTGCACCGCCTCCTTGCCGAGGTAGTGGTCGATGCGGAAGATCTGCGACTCGTCGAGCGCGTCGTGCAGCATCTTGTCGAGGGCGCGCGAGCTCTCCAGGTCGGTGCCGTGGGGCTTCTCGCAGACCAGGCGCGTCGAGCGCGAGGCGTCGCGGTGGTCGGCGAAGAGGCCCGCCCGGCGGAGGTTCTCGACGATCAGGGCGACGTCCGCCGGGGGGACCGAGAGGTAGAACACCCGGTTGCCGCGCGTGGCGCGGGTGCGGTCGAGGTCGTCGAGGCGCTGCTTCAGCGAGGCGTAGGTGGCAGGGTCTTCGAAGGTCCCCTGGACGTAGCCGACGCCCTGGGCGAGGTCGTCCCACACCACGTCGTCGAGGGGCTTCGTGCGGGAGAACTCCGCGGCCCCGGCGCGCTGCTCGTCGCGGAAGTCCTGGTCGCTCCACGGTCGGCGCGCCACGCCAAGCACCGAGAAGCCCGGAGGGAGGTGCCTCGCCAGCGCGAGGTTGTAGATCGCGGGCATCAGCTTGCGGCGAGCGAGGTCGCCGGTCGCCCCGAAGATCACCAGCACCGTCGGCGCGGGCAGCCGGTCGCCCATCAGCCCCTTGCGGAAGGGGTTCACGACCGCTTCACCGCGTGCCCGCCGAACTGGTTGCGCATCATCGCGAGGAGCTTCGCGCCGTAGCTGTCCGCCTGCCGGGAGCGGAAGCGCATCTGCAGCGACAGGGTGATCACCGGCGCCGGGACGTCCTGGTCGATGGCGGCCTGCACGGTCCATCGCCCCTCGCCCGAGTCGGTCACGTAGCCCTTGATGTCCGACAGACCCGGGTCGGACTTGAGGCCGGCGGCCATGAGCTCGAGCAGCCAGCTTCGCACCACCGAGCCTTTGCCCCAGAGCTCGGCGATGGCCGCGAGGTCGAGCTTGAAGGGGGCGGTCTTCAGGATCTCGAAGCCCTCGGCGTAGGCCTGCATCAGCCCGTACTCGATGCCGTTGTGGATCATCTTGGTGTAGTGCCCCGCCCCCACCGGGCCGACGTGGCGGTAGCCGTCCGTCGGCGCCAGCGTCGCGATGGCGGGCTCGATGACCGCGAAGGTGTCGGGCTCCGCGCCCACCATCAGGCAGTACCCGTTGGCGAGGCCCCACACGCCCCCCGGAGGTGCCCGCGTCGGCGAAGCGGAGGCCCTTCGCGGCGAGCGCGGCGCCGCGGGCCTGGGAGTCCTTCCAGTTGGAGTTGCCGCCGTCGACGATCACGTCGCCGGGGGAGAGCTTCGCCGAGAGCGAGTCGATCACCGACTGCGTGATCGCCCCGGACGGGACCATCACCCACACCACCCTCGGCGAGGGCAGCGCGGCGACCACCGCGTCGAGGTCCGCCGCGGCCACGGCGCCGGCCTCGCGGGCGCGCTCGACCTGCGCGGCGTCGCGGTCCATCGCCACCACCGCGTGGCCGCCCTTGAGCAGCCGCAGCGCCATGTTGAGGCCCATCTTCCCGAGGCCGATGATCGCGATGTTCATGGGGTCGGGAGGCTAACACCTCCCCTCCGCGCGCGGTGAACTTTCTCCGTAAGCCCGAAGACCACGGCGGCGTTCTGGCCGTCAGAGGTTCACCACCATGCGACGCACGCTCATGCTCTTCTGTCTGGCCCTGTTCTCCTCCCTCGCGGCCTGCGCCGGCGCCCAGCGCCACGCGCGCACCCCCGACGCCCTCTCCCTCGGCGGCGACCTCGCCAACCGCTTCGTCCCCGCCGGGGCGCGCAGCACGCTGGTCGCCCGCATCCACCTCGGCACCGCGGCCATCGACCCCTCGGTGCACCCTCCCATCAACCTCGCGCTGGTCATCGACACGTCGGGCTCGATGGAGGGGCGGCCCATGGACGACGCCCGCGCGGCCAGCCTGGTGCTCCTCGACTCGCTGCGCGACGGCGACCGCCTCGCGGTGGTGACCTTCGACTCCCGCTCGGAGGTGATCTTCCCCTCGGCCGAGCTCGACCCCGCGCACCGCGCCGAGGCCCGCCGCCGCATCGGCGCCATGCGGGCCCGGGGCACCACCGACATGGCCAACGGGCTGCGCCTCGGCGTCGAGCAGGTGGCCGCGCACCTCAACACCGCGGGCATCAACCGCGTGGTGCTGCTGGGCGACGGCGTCCCCAACGACGCGGCGACCATCGAGGCCACGGCCACGAGCGCGGGCCAGCACGGCATCACCATCACCGCCATGGGCCTCGGGCTCGAGTACAACGAGACCCTCATGGGCGCGATCGCGCAGCGCTCGGGCGGGCACTTCCACTACATCGAAGACTCCGCCGCGGTGGCGACGGCCTTCCGCACCGAGGTGCTGCGCATGGAGCGCGTGGTCGCCCGCAACGCCACGGTCACGCTCAACCCCGGCCCCGACGTGCAGATCGAGGCGGTGCTCGGCCACGAGGCCACGCGCACCAACGCGGGCGTGAGCGTGTCGCTCGGGGAACTCACCGAGGGGGCCTCTCGCGACCTCATCGTGAGGCTCAACGTCCCGTCGCACCGGGCCGGCTCCCCGGTCGAGCTCATCGACGCCCGCCTCGCCTGGAACGACCCCGCCGCCCCGACCGTGCGCTACGAGCGCGACGTCTTCCTCGGGGCGCGCGCCAGCAGCGACGCCGCGGAGATCGAGGGCGGCCGCAGCGCCGAGGTCGAGGCCGTCGCCGCGCAGGTGACCCTGGCCGTGGGCACCGTGGCCGCCATCCGCGACGCCCGCAGCGGCAACGTCGCGCAGGCGAGCGCCCAGCTCGACCAGCTCCTCGACCGCGCCCGCGACGTCGCCCAGAACGAGACCACCGCCGCGTACCACCGCCAGGTGGGCAACGTGAGCTCGCTGCGCCGCGCGCTCGGCCGCCCCTCGATCGCCGCCGCCACCGCCGGCTCCCCGGCCCCGTCGACGCCCCCGCAGGCCGCGGTGAACTCCGCCCACGACGAGGCCCTGTCGGTCATCGACGGGTACTGAAGCTACGAGCGCGTGACGTCCGTCACGAAGAGCTCGTGCAGCGTCGCTACCCCCTCCTCCAGCGCCCTCCGCTCCTCCGCATCCTCCACCTCGCCCGCCCCCTCCTCGACGATGCGCGCGAGCGCCGCGGTCAGCACCGCGCGGTCGTCCTCCGTCGGCGCGAAGTCATCGACGTCGAGGGCGGCGCCGGGCGCCGAGCGCCATCGGGCGAGCACCCCGTCGAGACCGAGGATCACAGGGCGCAGCGCGTCGAGCCTCGCCGTGAGCTGATCGAAGACCGCCGACGGGGCCGACCAGCGAGCGCCGTCCTTCCAGGTGATCGAGCGGGTGTCGTGGCTCATGGCCATTGAGCCTAGTACCTCGACACAGGGGAAGTGATGGGTCGAGGCGGTCGCTGCCCAACGCAGCGGCGGTTGGTCGCGCGCCCCTGCTTGCCGAGCGCGTAGGGGGGACGCGGCCCCTCCACTCCCCGCGCAGGGCGGCCAGCTCACTCGGGAAGTGAGTTGAACTCACTCGAGAAGTGAGTCGGGCGCGCCGCCCACCCAAGGGTCACAGGCCGGCGTTTCATGGAGGGACACGCCCGGCGGTCACGGCAGGCAGAGGCGCTGCCCGCTGCCCGGCGGGTCTTCGTCATCGGCGCACCGCAGCTCGCCGGGGCACGCGTGGGTCATCCCGCGCACCAGGCATACGAACGCGCAGCCCTTGTCGCCCGCCGCGTTGACGTTGGTGACGAGGCAGAACGCCGCCGTGCCTGGGGGCGCGCCCGCGCACGCGCCGCTCGACGTGCGGGGGCACGTCCGGGAGCAGAACCCCGTGCGGCCACCCGCAGGCCCCTGGAGGCAGATCAACCCGTCGGCGCAGTCCCGCGACCGGCCGACGACGCACGGCTGACCGAAGCTCCCCGGAGCCGCCGCGTCGGTTCCGACATCTTCCGCGGCGGTGTCTTCCGCGATGACATCCTCTGCGGTGGCGTCGACCGTCTCGACCTCGGCCGCATCGGCGGTCGCCGCGTCGACCCGGGGCGCCGTAACGTCCTCGCGACACGCGACGAGCAGGGCCAGGGCAGGGAGCAACCGTCCAAAGGCGCGTGCGGCGGGCTTCACGCGCTGGGGGGTACCGCCTCTCAGCGGCGCTGTCGACGTCAGGGACGATGCCGCCCGGGGATGCTGGTCCGGCGCTACGCCTTGGCGCCGTTGCCGAACGCGTCGGGAGGGCCTACGGCGGCGAGCAAGCACGCGGTGCACGGGTTCTTCGACTCGCTGCGCGCGGAGGTCGTCGAGCGGAGCTACCGGGTGCTTCAGGGCGTCGAGGTGTTGGCGACGCCCGGCAGGCCCACCAGCAGCCGCCAGGACAGCCACTCCAGGTCGTTGCAGGCGAAGCGCGCCCGCGCCGGGCCCATCGTCCGCAGCTCGTCGATCGCCCGGAGCTGCACCCGCTCGGCCGACCAGCCGTGGGCCATCGCGCACACCGCCGCGAAGAGCGCCGGCGACCCGTCGAAGCGCTCGCCCGAACCCGGCGCCGACGCCGCGGGGAAGAAGCGCCGGGGCGGTTGCGCGCAGCTCCCGCGCCGAAGGTACGCGCGCGCCACGGCGTCGGTGCGCGAGAAGGTCCCGTCGGGCAGCGCGTGCCAGAGCGCGGTCGGACCCGGCGAGTCGTCGACCCCCACGGCCGCCGGGTCGCAGACGATGCGGCCCCAGCGCTCCGCGTCGACGAAGTCCAGCCGGCCGTCGCGGTCGAAGTCCGTGAACGACTCCACCGCCCCTACAACCGCGAAGGGCGCGTAGGGCGCCACCCGGTCGCCGCGCGCCGTCAGCACCGTCACCGGGATGGGCGCGTCGCCGTCGCCGTCGCCGCACCAGTAGTGCGTCCCTGCGAAAGCGAGCTCACCGCGGCCGTCGCCGTCGATGTCGGAGCCCGCGAAGGCGTCGAGCTCGTCGTGGTCGCAGCCCTCGTCCACCAGCGCCGTGCGCTCGGGCCCGTCGACGCGCGCCCCCGCGGTCGTCACGAAGTCCGCCGCCCACCGCGCGCGGAACCTCACCGTCCCCCCTTCGCCCTCCCCCCGCTCGATGGAGCGCAGCGCCAGCACCCACGCCCCCCCGACGGTCGGAACGCAGCGCCCCAGCGACCGGCGTACGATCCCCATCCGTCGCAGCACGGGGCGGCCGTCGATGGTGTCCGTTCCGGCGTCGGTGAGGCTCTCGCCCGCGCGGGTGACCTCCGCCTCCGTCAGCCGCCGCACCCTCGCCGCCGCGGCCCCGCAGGCCGCCGTCACGACGCCCGACGCCGCCGGGACGACCGGGTCCGCCGTCACCCCCGCGTCGACGACCGGCTCGGCGGGGGTGACCTCGGCCATCGGCGGGAGCGCGGCGGGGCGAAGGCGCTGCGGCGGCCTCCGCGAGGCGATCGCGAGGAGCGAGGCGCGCGGCAGCGAGGTGCGCACGCCCGCGTCGTCGCGGTCGAGGAGCGAGGCGATCGCGGGCGCGGAGAGGCCCCACACGCGGGCGCACGCCACGCGGCGAGCGAGGTCGTCCTCGTCGTTGGGGTCGTCGTCCTCCTCCGGCGCGTCGGGGGGCACCGGGACGAGCAGCGCGCTGGGGCGCTCGGGGCACTGACCGCGCAGGGCGATGCGCGCGACCTCGTCGTCCATCGAGAAGCCCCCCGCGGGGAGCGCGTGGGCCACGAAGACCACCGCGCCCGGCGCCTCGGCGACGGTGGACACGTCGAGCCGCCCGTCCCGGTCGAGGTCGGAGAGCTGCACCCTGACGTTGCCGAAGGGCAGCGGTGACGTGGCGAGGCCGTCGGCCGTCGCGGAGACCACCGCACCGCGACCGTTGTCGCAGGTGACGACCACGGAGGGCGAGGCGCCGGCCCCGGGCTGCGGGGCCATGGCCGTCCCCTGGAAACCCGGGACCACCGGATCGACGGCGCACCCCCGCGGCGTCACCCGGGCGGTGGAGCCGTCGGGACGCACGAACACCACCGCGAGGCTGCGGGCCTCCAGCGCGAGCGCCCACGCTCCCCCGGCGACGCGCACGCACTCCCATCGGCGCCGCACCTCCGCCCGACGGTCGGCCGCGTACAGCACCGGGACGGACTCGCGGCGACCGCGCACGAGGGCGTCCCAGCGCGCGAGCGACGCCGCGGTGAGCGCCGAGCACGCCGCGTCGACGGCGCCCGGGGCGGTGGCGACGACGTCGGCGGCGGCGGCGTCGGTGATGGCGGCGTCGGTGATGGCGTCGGCGGTGGCGTCGTTGCTGGTGTCGGGTCGACCGGTCGGGGCGTCGGTCGCGGGGCGCGCGGCGTCTACGGGCGCGGCGTCACGCGGCGGAGCGGGGGACGGGCGATGACAGGCCGCGAGGAGCAGGGCGACGAGGCACGCGCGGGGTGGGCGGGGCACTCGCCGACGCTACAGCACGGGCCGCGAGGATGGCGGAGGGGAAGGCGTCGGCCTGGCGCCTGGCGCAGCGCGAGGGGCCCGGCCGTCGCCCCGCTCTCTTCGCCCCTCTCACAAACCTGACATCCAGCTGACAGTTCGCTCCGTCAATGGTGGTCCCCTCCCGGCACGGGAGCCTTTGGCCCCCCCGACACCCATCAAGGACTCCCCCCATGACCACCTTCCAGATCACCGCCCGCGGCCCCTACTCGCTCGCCTCGTCGGCCCGCTTCCTGTGCGGCTTCACCCCGGCGCAGGGCGCCTCCGCCACGCTCGCCGACGGACGCCTCGTGCTGGGCTTCCTCGACGAGTCGGGGTACGTCCCTCGCGTCGTGGCGCTCACCCAGCGGGGCGACGTCGTCTCCGGCGAGCTCGCCGCCGAGGCCTCCGCCCACGAGGTCGAGGCCGTCGCCCGGCAGGTCGCGCGCGTCCTCTCGCTCGACCACGACGCCCGCGGCCTCGCGGCGATCGGCGACCGCGACCCGGTGGTGGCGGGCCTCCTGGCGGCGTCGCCCGGGTTTCGACCGGTGTGCTTCCCGTCGCCCTACGAAGCCGCCGTGTGGGGGGTGCTCGCGCAGCGCGTCGCGATGCCTGTCGCCGCGTCCATCAAGCAGCGCCTCGCCGTCGCCACCGAGACCGTCGCCGAGGGCTTCGGGCGCTCCTTCCACCCGGCGCCTGCGCCCGCAAGGCTCCTGTCGGTCGAGCGGTTTCCCGGCCTCACCGAAGAGAAGATCGCGCGCCTCCACGCCGTGGCCCGCGCCGCGCTCGACGGACGCCTCGACGCCAGCACACTCACCGCGATGCCTCGCGAGCAGGCGATCGAGCGGCTGCGTGCCATCCGCGGCGTCGGACCGTGGACGGCCGAGCACATACTGCTGCGCGGCTGCGGCGTGGTGGACGCGATGCCGACCGCGGAGGAGCGCGTGCTGCGAGGCATCGCTGAGGCATACGGCCTCCCGGAGACGCCGACGCCCCAGCAGGCGCTCAGCCTCGCCGAGCGCTGGCGGCCGTTTCGGATGTGGATCGCCGTGCGGCTGGTGATGCACCTCGGCGCCTCCGGGCGATGGAGCCGCGGCCCCGCCCAGCGGACGGCGGCGGTCTCGCGCCTCGGGAAGACCGGGTTGCTCACCGCGAAGGCCTAGCCCCCGCGCGACACCCTCCCCGTGAACCCGGGCCTGCGCGGTCAACGGCCGGGATTGCGAGCGCGCCGCTCTGGGACAACGACCGTCAGGTCCACCCCGGCGCGATCGTCGGCCACGGGTGCGCGCGCTCGAGCTCCAGCGCGAGCGCGAGGAGCGTGCTCTCTTCGTGCGCCCGCCCTGCGAGCTGCACGCCGATCGGCACGCCCGCGACGGTCCGGCCGAGCGGGAGCGAGAGCGCAGGGTTCCCCGCGGCGTTGGCGATCCCGGTGAACGGGCAGTGGTCGAGGATGCGCTCCAGCGCGAGCTCGAACGGCGCGTCGGTCGCGAAGTGGCCGAGCAGGGGCGGCGGGTGCGCGATCACCGGCGAGAGGAGCACGTCGTAGCGCGCCATGACCTCGGCGTGCTCGCGCGTCAGGTGGCGCAGTCGGCGCGTCGCCGCGGCCATCGGTCGCGGCTCGCGCTCGCACCAGCGCGACAGCCCTCGCGTCCAGGGCTCGAGCCGGTCGGAGTCGAAGCTCGAGTGCACCAGCACGCGCCCGAGGCGGTGCTGCAGCCACGCGAGCAGCGCCCAGTAGCGCACGAAGTCCTCGACCACGCGCGCTGGGAAGGGGCACGGCACCAGCTCGACGTGGTGACCGAGCGCCTCGCACGCGCGCGCCGCGTCGTGCACGGCGCGATGGACGTCGGGTGCCACGGGGCGGCCGAGCGGCGAATCGACGTACGCCGCGATGAGCAGCCGCGTGCGGGGCGCCGACGGGACCGCGCCGATCGGCCGCGCCGGGCGCGTCGAGGCGTCGATGGCCGACCAGAACGCGATCGTGTCGCGCACCGTCCGCGTCAAGACGCCGTGCACCGCGACGTTCACCGGGAGCAGCTGCGAGCCCTCCATGTCGAGCCGTCCGCGCGTTGGCTTGAGCCCGACGAGCCCGGTCGACGACGCAGGGATGCGGATCGAGCCGCCGCCGTCGCTGGCGTGCGCGATGGGCACGACGCCCGACGCGACGAGCGCCGCGGCGCCGCCCGACGAGCCGCCCGACGAGCGCGTCTGGTCCCACGGGTTGCGGCACGGAGCACGCTCGAGCGGCTCGGTCGTCGCGGTCATGCCGAGCTCGGGCGTCGCGCTCTTACCGAGGCACACCAGCCCGAGCGACTCGATCACACGCACCGCGGGGTCGCTGCGCGTCGAGACGACGCCGCGGACGGCGCGCGTCCCCCAGCCGATCCCCACGCCCTCGACGTGGACGAGGTCTTTGATGAACGTCGGCACGCCGGCGAGCGGCCCCGTCGCGCCGTCGCAACGCGACCGGGCGCGCGCGAACGTCTCGGTCACGATCGCGCCGAGCGAGCCGCGGGCCTCGGCGCGGGCGATCGCGGCGTCGATCACCTCGCGCCGCGAGACCTCGCGCGCCCGGAGTCTCTCTGCGGTCTCGACGGCGTCCCAGGTGTTCATGACTCGGGAGGGTACCGCGAGGCTCCTTCCGCAGCCGCTCCCGTTGCGCGCCAAAGACCGGATGGACGCCGGCTCGCACGAGGCGTGGCCCGTGCGGCGCTACGTGTTCTCGCCGTCGTCGTCGGTCGTCGGCGTGAGCCGCGCGCCATCGACGCATCGCTCCAGCCGCGCCTTCTGCCTCGCCTCGAGCTCCCGCTCGGCCTTCGTGCGGCCGTGCAGGCGCACGTTGGTCTCCGCGCGCTTCTTCGCCTCGGCCTTCGCCCTGGCCTTGCGAAACTTGTTGAGGTTCACGACGTTCGACACGCCGCGATCGTGACGTGTTCGGCGCGGCGAAGCCACAGCCGGAACCCCTGGGCCCCCGGATGAACGCAGCCCTGCCCTTTGCGCCCATGTCGACGTGATACAAGCGCGGACCGTGCTGCGCGGTCGCCTCCGAAGCCTCCTCCCTGCGCTCGTCTCCGTGGCCCTCGCAGCCTGCGCGACGGGGCAGGAGGAGCCCTCGGACTCATCGAGCCCGCTCGACAAGGACGCCGTCATGTTCGACGACGCCCCAGCGACCGATTCACCAGCCCCTCCTCCCGTCGATGTTCCCGAGTTCGTGGATGCTCCCACTCCGGTGGATGTCCCGGTCCCGGTGGATGTCCCAGTCCCGGTGGATGTCCCGGTCCCGGTGGATGTCCCAGTCCCGGTGGATGTTCCAGTCCCGGTGGATGTTCGTGTGGTCGATGTCCCTGTGCTCGACGTCTTCGTCCCGATCGATGTCCCGACCGTGCGCGATGTCTCCGTCGCGGACGCTACCCCCTTCGACGCGGGTACTCCCGACGCAGGCTTTCCCGACGCCGGTGTTGCGGACACGGGCACTCGCGACGCGGGCGCTCGCGCCTGTCCCACCACGCTCGCGCTCGGGTTGTTCGACACCGGGACCGACGGGTGGACCTTCGACAGCCTCTGGCGCCAGGCCTCCGGGGCCATGGTCGCTGGATCCACCACCCGGTTCTCGTCGAGCTACACGCAGAACCTCACGAGCGGCGCCGACACCGACCTCTCCGGTTGCAGCGCTGCGCTCCTCACGTTCACGGTGCGCCTCGACGACGACCCGGGGTACGAGTCGTCGGTCGACAAGTCCGAGCGCCTCTCGCCGCAGTGCTCGGGCGACGCTGGCGCCACCTGGACCAGCCTGACGCCGAGCCCGTGGCCCGCGCGCCAGTCACCGTGCGCGACCACCTACTGCAGCGGCGGATACAACTCGACGCGCGCCTTTCCGACCACGGCGCAGTCCATCGCGCTCCCGTCGGCGTGCCTCACGACGCGTGCCCGCATCCGCTTCCAGGCCCGCGGCGCCAGCGTGTGGCGGCTCCTGAACCCCGGCTGGACCGTCGACTCCATTCGCGTCAACTGACTCCCCCCCTTCTGCCGCCGTTCGTAGCGAGCGGTCGAGCGTGGCGAGCGCCCCGCGTTCCAGGGGTGCCGCGGCTCGAGGAGGCGGAACTCCAACGCGCCTTCGGTCGGTCCATCGGCGGACGTGACCTCGCCAAAGGCCTCCACGTCGCACGGCGGGACGCCCCGCGCGGTCATCCGGTCGGCGACCATCTCGGCGCGGCGTAGGGCGAGGGCGGCGGTCTCGGCGCGAGCCACCACGGCCACCCGGTAGACCCAACGCGACGCGCGCACGGCGTCGGCGATGGCGTCGACGGTCGCGGTGCTCGCGGCGTCCCATCGCGCTGCGCCTCGGGCGAAGGTCAACGGACCCGACACGGCGAGGCGCTCACCCGACACCCGGACGAGCCCCGGACAGCCGACGCGCGGAGCCTCGATCGATGGTGCGCCCGGCGCGTCGGGGCAGGCATCCACGAGGTCGGCCACGGTGTCGTCGTCTCGATCGGGGGCGGGGCAGCCCTCGCGCGCCGCGTCGGGCCTGAGGCCCATCGGGGCGTCGGGGCAGCGGTCGACGGCGTCGGCGATGGTGTCGCCGTCGCGATCCGGGGTCGGGCAGCCGGGGCGGCTCGGGTCGGGTCGGGGGCCGGGCGGATCGGTGGGGCACGCGTCGTGGCTGTCGAAGACCCGGTCGCCATCGACATCGCCGTCGGGGCACCCCGGGCGACTCCGATCGGGGTGGTCTCCCGGGAGTTCTGAGCGGCAACGGTCCTCGTCGTCGTACACGCCGTCGCCGTCGAGGTCGGTGCGCAGGCAGCCCGCGCAGCGGGGCTGGCGCGGCGCCTCGCGCGCGGCGCGGGGCTCGCTGGGGCAGCGATCGACGAGGTTGGGGACGCCGTCGCCGTCGCGGTCCTGATCGCCGAACACCAGCGCCGCGCCGACGGGCGGGGCCGGGGTCGGACACCCCCTCGGCGGGTCCGACGGGGTCGCGGGCGTAGGGTGGAGAACGACCTCCTCCCGCATCGAAAGCACGAGGTACGCGATGCGGTTGTTCTGCTCGCGGTGGGCGGCGGTGTCGTTGGGCACGAGCGGGCGCTCCAGGCCGTAGGGGCACGCCTCCAGGCGGCTCGCTTCGATGCCGCGGCTCACGAGGTGGTCGCGCACCGCGTCGGCCCGACGCCGGGTGAGCGCCCGCGCGCCCGCGATGCCCGCGCGGTCGTCGGTGTCGCTCATCAGCTCCAGCGACGTGATCTGAACGTTGCGCGCGAGCATGTCGGCCACGGGGTCGAGGGCCTCTCGCACCTCAGGCCTCAGTTCGGCAGAGCCCGGGGAAAAGGGCACCGGACGGAAGATGTTCACGACCTCGCGGTCGGAGACGATGTCGCTGCCGGTGGGGCGCGTCGGGCGCCGCACGAGCACCGTCGGGGGGTCGGAGCGCGTCGGACGTCTCTCATAGCGGGCCGAGATCCCCGCCGCCGCCGCCGCGATGCCGAGCGCCACGACGGACGCGATCGCGTTGCCGCTCGTCGCCCGTCGACTCGTCGGATCCATCGCGCGAAGCTCCCACGGCGCACGCGGCGGCGGCAACCGCTTCCGCGGCCCGTGCTGCCGGGCAAACGGGTATCGTGCCGGCCGCGCCGCGGCCCCGTCAGGCTCTCTGGGCGCGAGGAGGGACCCGTTGGCCAGCAGTCCAGGCAACCCGCAGGACGTCGACGTGAAGGGCCACGCGCGCTTCCTCGCCGACGTGCTCCCCGCCGAGAAGCGGTACATCGAGCGGCGTCGCAAGGCGATCGACCCCGCCGCGTCGCTCCCGCGCCCGCCGACCGCCGCGCCCTCCACGGCCGACGGCCTCGTGGGGCTCGCGCTCTCGGGCGGCGGCATCCGCTCGGCGGCGTTCAACCTCGGGGTGCTCCAGGCGCTGCACCGGCGAGGGGTCCTCCCCAGCGTCGACTACCTCTCCACCGTCTCGGGCGGCGGCTGGATCGGCGCGGCGCTCCAGGCGCTCCTCGCGTCCGACGCCAGGGCCCCCGCGCCCTTCCCCTTCGCCACCTCCGGCGAGCACTCCTCCGCCAGCCCTGCGCTCGGCTACCTGCGGGCCCGCGCCGAAACGCTGGTGCCGCTCGGTCTCGGCGGCGGCGTGAGGGCGCTGGCGCTGCTGGTGCGCGGCCAGCTCCTCACGTGGTCGCTGCTGCTGCCGGTGGTGATCTTCCTGGTGTGCGCGTCGTCCCCGCTGGTGACGGTGTACCTCGACTGGTGCTTCGAGCGGCACGGGCTGCTGCTCCACCCGCCGCGACCGGGCTGGCTCCCGCCGTGGCAGTGGTTCACCGAGGGCTCCCGCCAGCTGCTCGCGCTCGCCGTCGCCTGGAACGCCCTCACCATGGTGTTCCTCTCCCTCTCCCGCCTGTCGCCCTCCCTCCGCCGCCGACTCGAGCGCTCGAGCGGCGTGGCCCTCGCCGGCGCCCTCGTGGCCCTCGTGATGGAGCTGCAGATCTACGTCATCATCCGCTGGTACCACGCGGTGATGTATCCCCCGGCGGGTCACGCCTTCCCCTGGGAGCGGGTGCTCCAGGTCGTGCTCGCGGGGGCGGTCGCCACGTGGCTCGTCGCGCGCTTCGTCCCGTATGGGCGCCATCTCGCGCGGCCGGTGATGCTCGCGGCGGCCCTCGGGGTGTCGGTAGCGGTGCCGTACGCGACCTACCTCGTGGCCGTGAGCGCCTTCCTGCGGCGCTATCCCACGACCGACTCCGCCGGGTGGATGACCGACGTGCTCGCGCCCTCGTGGTGGCCCTCGGCGGCCCTCGCGGCCTTCGTGTTCGCGATCGTCCTGCACGCCAACCGCGTATCGCTGCACGGCTTCTACCGGGGCCGCCTGAGCCGGATGTTCCTCCTTCGCGCGCTCCCTCCCTCGGCGGGCGGCGACGGGCGCCCGGGGGTCGGCTCGGCCGAGGCGGTGCACCTCTCCGAGATCAACCGCGACGGATCGTGGGCGCCCTACGCGCTGCTCAACGCGGCGCTCAACCTCCAGGGGGTCGACGACGCCTCGCTGCACGGACGGCAGTGCGACTTCTTCGTCTTCAGCCGCGACTTCGTGGGCTCCGACCGCGTGGGCTACTGCGCCACGCGCGACATGGAGGCGCTCGTCACCGACCTCGACCTCGGCACCGCGATGGCCGTCTCCGGCGCCGCTGCCGCGCCCAACATGGGCACCTACACCGCGGGCGCGACGGTGTCGCTGATGACCTTCCTCAACATCCGCCTGGGCTACTGGCTCCCGCACCCGGGCCGCGTCTCCCCTCGCCCCGTGGCCACGAGCTGGCCAGGCCGACTCCGCTGGTACCCCGCGGGCCTCACCTGCTACCTCCGCGAGCTGCTCAGCCGCATCGACGACCACGGCGACCTGGTGTTTCTCACCGACGGCGGACACCTGGAGAACACCGGTGCGTACGAGCTGCTGCGCCGCCGGTGCGCGGTGGTCATCGCGAGCGACGCCGAGGAAGACCCGGCGCTGGCCTTCGGCGGGCTCGCGGCACTGGTGCGGTACGCGCGCATCAGCCTCGGGACGGAGATCGAGCTCGACGTGGGCGCGCTTCGGCGCGACGCGAAGGGCCACTCCGCGGCGCACGCGGTGGTCGGGACGATCCGCTACCCCGCCATCGACGGCGCGCCCACGGAGACGGGGACGCTCGTGTACCTGAAGGCGACGGTGACGGGCGACGAGGACGTGCTCATCGAGGAGTACCGCTCGCGCAACGACGACTTCCCGCACCAGTCGACGGCCGACCAGGTCTTCGACGAGGCGCAGTTCGAGGCGTACCGCTCGCTCGGAGAGCACGCCGTCGGGCGCGACGCGGAGGCGGGCGCAGAGGCGCTGCCAGGGTGGATCGCGTCCCTGACCTCACGGGCGTAGCGAGACCTCGGGCCACTCGGCCGACGACCCGGCGGGCGTCTTCGTGCAGGTCGCAGACGTCAGCGGTTGTGCACCCGCAGTGTGCCGACGTACTCGTGGAAGGCGCTGAGCTCGCTCGCCACATAGATATTGACGTCGTGGACGTCCCCATTGAGCGGGCAGCGGGCGGTGACACGCTCGCCCGCGATGACCTCGCAGGCCTGGAACTGGCCGCCCACGTACCGCCAGCTTTCGGGGACGACCATGACGAACAACGAGACGCCTTGAGGGTTGTCGATGAGCACTTCGATGGAGCCACGCGCGTCGCTCTCGGAGCGGGTGGGAGCGAGCAGGCTCAGGCCGTGCGCGAAGAACCCCGGCTCGACCACGGGCGTGCGCATGTACTCGCCGGGCGTGCGGGCCGTGGGCAGGAGCTGCCAGCGGCTCTCCTCGGGGTAGTGCGTCGGCAGGAAGGCCTCCGGAGGCGTCAGGAAATACCGCGTCCCGTACTCCTTGTGGAAGGTCGACCAGTCGGAGCTGCCCGCGTCCCAGGTGACGTCGACGAGGTACCAGCGCTGGTCGAGCTTGACGGCGTTCCAGGCATGGCGCTCTCCCATGCTCTCTGCCTCCAGGACGCGGGCGCGGCCCAAGACGGTCCGGACGGTAAGCCCGGCGGCTCGTCCCACCGCCTCGAAGAGGGCGGCGTAGCCCGCGCAGACTGAGAGGCGGGTGCGGAAGACGGTGTTGGCGTCCTGCGGGGGATAGACTCCGCGGCGGTAGGAGCGGATGTCGTACGCGATGCGGTCGGCGACGTAATCGTGGACGGCGCGGGCGAGCTGCCAGGGGTCGTGCTCACGGGCGGCGAGGAAGCGGCCGACGGCGCGGGGTGAGGTCTCGTCGGCGGGCGTGAGCGCGAGCACCGCGGGGTGCAGCGCGTCGGCGGGCCAGGGCCACGCGTGCGGGTCGCGCGGCGACGCGGGCGGCGCGGTTGGGGGCGGCGGGGCGGCGGAGGAGACCGGGGCGGTCGTGTCGGCGATCGGCCGTGGGGTCGGCACTGCTCGGATGAACTCGCGGGCCGATAGAATTCGCGGCGTCGGGCGATGCCGGTGCGAGTTGTCGTGGACCGGGCTGTCGTCGGAGAGGTCGTACAGCCACGAGGTCTTCGCGGCGAGCCAGAAGAGGCCTCGGCGCGCGGACTCGGCGCGGCGGTCGTGGCGGCCGTCGAGCATCCAGTCGCCGCGGCCGTTGAGGGCATCGAAGGCGCGCCTTGGGTTTCGCGCGAGGAGCACGCCGACGAAGAGCACGCCGACGGTGAGCGTGCGCAGCACGAGGCGGTCGGCGAGAGTGAGGAAGCGCTTGCTGGAGGGCGCGGTGCGAGCGCGCCGCCACGTCGCGAAGGTCTCCCAGAGGACCGGCAACACCGGGAAGAGCAGCAGGCCAGAGGCGGCGGCGAGGCGGGTGGAGGCGCCTCCGTGGGCCGCGAGCGAGGAGGCCACCCACGCGGCGACGAGCGGAACGACGACCACGAGCGCGAGCCACAGCGCCGAGAGCGCGACGTGGACGAGCGCCAGGAGGGGAGAGCGGCGGGTCGGTCGCGGCGGGATGGCGGGCATAAGGCGCCGAGCGTAACGCCGCGTGACGACCTCATGGGCCGGGCGGCTACGACGACCTCGTCGTGGGGGCCGAAAACGCGATGATCCACACGGGGCAGGCATACGTGTATCTCGGGGGGTGGTCTCGCCGTCACCCCCGCCACCACCCTCACCGGACCCGATAGCGCGGACGGGTTCTTCGGCCTGTCGGTAGCGAGCGCGGCAGACGCCTCCCCCGGTCGTCACCGCGGTCACCGCCAGTCGCCGAGCTCTGCGCCCGCATCCGTGAGCCCGCGTCTCCTTCGCGCGTCGGGCACCGTGTGCATGGCGCCCCGCCGCGAGCCCATCTCCAGTTGACCCACCGCGCCACCGCCACCGCCACCGCCGACGCCGTGGCCATCGTCCCCGCCCGCGACTGCGGGAAGAACCACTCCGCACCCGCCCGTCCCAGCCCCTGCACCAGCACCCCGTAGGTCATCTCGACCTGTCGCCGCCTCGGTGCGCGCGTCGTCCACCGCCGTCCCGCCCTCGCGCCACGCGCCGCGTCCCGATCGGCCAGGGTGTCCTCGATCAGATCCTCCACGTCGTCGGCCGAGCGCGCGGCGTGTCGCAAGCGGGAAACCGGCCTCCCAGCCATCCCGGTCGAGGCGGCGCGCGATGCCCTGGAGGCCCATGAACCGCTACGGCGTGCGTGGCAGAGCTGCCACAACGGGCCACGTGCACCCTCGGAGAATCTTCCCGAGGGGGCACATGGGCCGCTGGTGCGGCGCGGTGGATGTGGATCGGTGATGAGACGGGGTCGTGCGTGCAGGAGGCTTTTCAGCCCCCCGAGCACACGGAGCCGACGCAGGAGGAGCCCGCCGGGCACGCGTTGCCGCAAGCGCCACAGTTGGCGTTGTCGCTGCGAGTGTCCACCTCGCAGCCGGTGTAGTTGGCGCCATCGCAGCTAGCGAAGCCCGGCTGGCAGTAGATCCCGCACGACGAGACCACGCAGACCGGGATGGAGTTCTGCGGAGTCGCGCATACGTTGCCGCAGGCGCCGCAGTTGTTGAGATCGCTGGCGAAGAGGTTGGTCTCGCACCCGTTGATGGAGTTGCCATCGCAGTTGCCGAAGTGCGAATCGTAGCAACTCACGTTGCACGCGTCGTAGCCGCACCACGCGCTCCAGCTCGGTCCCGACTGACAGACGATGCCGCAGCCGCCGCAGTTGTTGTTGTCCCAGTGCATGTATGCAGCGGCCCGCACAGCAGGCGTAGTCCGTGTTCGTTGGCGAGGCGCAGTAGGAGTCGCACCTTCCGCAGTGCTCCGAGTCGTTGTTGAGATCGACCTCGCAACCGTTGGTCGGGTCCCGGTCGCAGTCCCCGAAGCCCGCGCTGCAGGTGAAGCCGCACGCGCCGCCCGTGCAGGCCGCGACGCTGTGCGGCGGGGTCGGGCACGCGCGGCCGCACGAGCCGCAGCTCGTGACCGACGTGGCGGCATCGACCTCGCAACCGTCCGCGTCGACGTGGTTGCAGTCCAGGGTCGTCGTGTAGCAGCTCCGGATCGCGCAACGCCCGCGAGCGCAGGTAGCGTTCGCGTTCGGCAGCGCGCAGTGCGTGCGTCCGCACGTGACCTCCTCGACCGCAGTCGAGGTCGGTTCCGAGATGTCGGCTGCACAGCCGACGAGCAGGGCGGTGCCCAGCACCCATCCGAATCCATATGTACTCATGAGTCACTCCCCCGTTCCTCTCGAACGCACGATGTCGCCGCGGTGCGTGTCCGATGGCCCCGGCAGATCTCTCGATACACGCCCGACACCCGACGCCGTCGGATCGCCTCCCCCCCCGCGAACCACCCCCGATGGCGTTCGCAGAAGTGCCGAAGAGGCGGGTTCTCAGGGAGCACATTTCATACCCCGCTAGGACCGAGCGCATGAGGGAGTGGCGGTCCCCCGATACGACCGAGTCCTGTCGCTGGATCGAGCCTGGCTTTCGGGCACCGGGCCCGCTGCCCGGCGCGTAAACGCGGGCATGCCGTCGGTGTGTCCCCGTCACACGACGATTGTCCGGGCACGGCACACGGCACTACGTGGACCGTGCGAGGCCCTGCGAGGTGCGTCACGACGGATGCAGTTGTCGCGCGACGCCCCACCTCGATGGACGACGGCGATGCGAGCGCTTCGGAGTTCGGTCGCAAGACACCCTGACCTTCAGCCATCGCGTGACGAATACGGCGCTCACGGCACGGGAGTTGACTCTCGGTTCTCCTCGCGAGTCAGGCCCGACGGGGCGGTGCCAGGGGGAATGAACGCTCGGAGGGAGACATCGCCATGAACTCGATGCATTGGTGGCCTTTGCAGAGCGCACGGACGCTCCCCGTGATCGTCGTCCCGCTGGGCCTTGCGGTGCTGCTCGGCGCGGCCGGCTGCACGGACTCGCCCGAGTCGCTCGACCAGCAGGGTCAGGCCGTCATCTCGGACGCCGTCCACGGCCCCGAGGCCAGCCGCGTCGCGGGCTTCTACTTCCTGCCTCCCGTGGTGCAGCGCCCGGCGCTGCGGGGCGCCTTCGTGCCGGAGGTGTCGCCGACCGTCCAGATCGACCGCATCGACCCCGCCACGGGCGCGACGCTGCGAGCGATCGCGACGTTCACCCGCGCTGGCGACCACGACGGTGCGGCGATCCGGGTGCGACGCCAGGGAGAGCGCTGCGAGGGCGACGACGAGGACGGCCCGGTCGACGACCCCAACGGCTACTTCTGGGTGCGCTGGCGCACGCGAGGGCTCCACCTCTCGACGGACGCGAAGTACCGCATCCGGGTGAGCGTGCCCGGCGGGCGAGAGCTGGGATTCGCCGACGTCCGCGTGGTGGACCGCGAGCGCGATCGGCGCGCGATCGATCGCAACGAGTTCGTGGCGCTGCGGCGGGACCGCGATCTGATGATCCGCTTCCGCATCGACCGCCCTGCGGTGGACGGCGACGGTGATGGCGTCTTCGACTGGGACGACAACTGCCCGGCGCTGGCCAACGCCGACCAGCGCGACTCCGTGGGCGATCACGTCGGTGACGCGTGTCGCTGCCTGGGTGTGAGCTGCGCGGCGAGCGACGCGTGCCACCTCGTGGGCACATGCGACCCGACCACCGGGGCGTGCAGCAACCCGGCGGCGTCCGATGGCACCGAGTGCGGCGCAGGCCAGGTCTGCCGCGCGGCGGTGTGCGTGTCGCTGGCGCTGCCGCCGAGGCTGATCGCGCCGCTCTCGACGGCGACGGTGACCTCGCGGCGACCGACGCTGCGGTGGGCGCTCGGCGGAGGGGCCGACGGGGCGCGGGTGGAGGTCTGCCGCGACCGCGCGTGCTCGACGGTGGTCGCGGCCTTCGACGCAGTGGGGACGGGCGGCGCGCCCGCGGCGGACCTGCCCCCGGGGGTGCTCTTCTGGCGCACCCGCGGCCGCGTGGGCACGAGCATCGGGACGACGGTGAGTCCGACGTGGGAGTTCACCGTGGGCGCGCGGTCGGCGCCGCTGGACACGTCGTGGGGCACCACGCTCGACGTCAACGGCGACGGCTACGCCGACGTCGTCGTGGGTGCCGCTGACCGCACCTACGTGTATCTCGGGGGCGGGCGGGCTTGCCGTCACTCCCGCCACCACCCTCACCGGATCCGATGGGCCGGGCGGGGGCTTCGGCGCGTCGGTGGCGAGCGCGGGAGATGTCAACGGCGACGGCTATGCCGACCTCGTCGTCGGGGCCAGAGCGGTGGCGAACGACGTGGGCCGGGCGTATGTGTACCTCGGGGGGGCGGGCGGCCTCTCCTCGACCCCCGCCACCACCCTCACTGAAACCGATGAGACGGTCCAGTTCGGCTCCTCGGTGGCGAGCGCGGGGGACATCAACGGCGACGGCTTTGCCGACCTCGTCGTGGGGGCCCTGGTGTGGCCCTCGATCATGCCCTCGCCAATCACCCTCGCTACCCGGGCGTATGTGTATCTCGGGGGGCAGGTGGGCTCTCCTCGACGCCCAGCGCCACGCTCACCGGAACCGACAGGCAGGACGGCCAGTGGCGTGCCGTCTCGGTGGCGAGCGCAGGGGATGTCAACGGCGACGGCTACGCCGACCTCGTCGTGGGGGCCCAGGGGACGGACGCCGGCGGGCGGGCCTACGTATATTTCGGGGGAGCGGCCGGGCCTTCCTCGAGCCCCGTCATGCTCGAGAGGTTCGGTGAAAATTCCCTCTTCGGCCGGTCGGTGGCGAGCGCGGGGGACACCAACGGCGACGGCTACGCCGACCTGGTCGTGGGGGCCCCGTTTGGCACGGGCCGGGCGTACGTGTTCCTCGGACTGGCGGGTGGGCTCGCCACCACCCCCGCCACCACCCTCACTGACCCCGATGGGCCGGGAGGGGTGTTCGGCACCTCGGTCGCGAGCGCGGCAGCCGTCCCCCCTGGTCGTCCCCGCGATCACCATTCTTCGCCGACCTCCCTGCCCGCATCCGCGGGCCCACGGCCCCCTCGCGCATCGGCCGCTGTGTGCAGGGCGCCCCGCCGCGCGATCATCCACAGCTGACCTACGGCGGCGTTCGCCCGCGTGCGCCGCCTTCGGCGCCCTCTTCACGCGCCTCTCGACCGCCGCGAAGGCCTTGCGCTCCGCCGGCGTCGTCGTGAACCCGTGCGCGCCCTTCGGCCCCACCTTCGCCGTCTTCGCGTGGCGGAACTCCCTCGCCGCCGCGACGCCCTTCGCGCGGAGCCACTCGCGCGAGTTCTTCTTGAGCGCCTGGATGTTAGCCTCCATCGCAGGGGCGAGCGGACGGCGCTTCGCGGGCTTCCTCGGAGAGCTCATGGCGCCCGACGCTAGCGAACGCGCTAGCTCACTCGGGAAGTGAGTTGAACTCACTCGAGAAGTGACTCGGGCGCGCCGCGCGCCGTCACTCCCCGAGCGCCACAGGGAGGCCCCAGGGAGCAGACGACCGGTGCATCGGTCATGGCAGCGAGACGTACCCCCCGTGTTGCCCGGCGTGGGCCATCGACGTGTCCTTCGAGAACGTCGGCGACGCGGTGTTCGACGCCGTGCTGCCGCTGCTCGACGCTCGGCGTCCCCTGGTTTCACGCGGCGCCCGGTGGCACCCTGCGGCGCATGGGCGATGCCGCTGAACAGACCTGGGTCGACTACCAGACGTACCTGACCATCGAGCGGGAGACCGACCGGAAGCACGAGTGGCTCGACGGGCGCATCTACGCCATGGCGGGCGGGACGATCGCGCACGGTCAACTCTCGGCCCAGATGATCATGGAGTTGGGACGCCTCGCCGCCGCCTGCGGGTGTCGCGTCCACACCACGGACGTGAAGATCCGCGTGCGCGCCACGGGGCTGGCCATGCCCCCGACGCCTCGGTGATCTGCGGGCCGACCGAGCGCGACCCCGACGACCGCAACGCGGCGGTCAACCCCGCGGTGCTGGTCGAGGTGCTCTCCGACGGCACCGAGGCCTACGACCGCGGCGACAAGTTCGCGCACTACCGCCAGATCCCCTCCCTGCGCGACGTCGTGCTGGTCTCGCAGCACGAGGCCCGCGTCGAGGTGTACTCCCGCGACGAGCGCGGCCGCTGGGTGCTCTCCACCGCGAACGCGGGGGAGCGCTTCTCGCTCACCGCCATGGACGGTGCGATCGAGGTCGACCGCGTCTATGCCGACGTCGAGCTCGCCCCCGCGCCGCCGCGCGCCGCCCGCGATTGATCCGTCCGCTGCCGCGAAGTACCGCCCCACACCCCAACAGGAGCCGCCGTGCTCCCTCTCGCGACGATCGTCCGCCCGAGGGGTTCCCCGCCCCCCGTGGTGGATGCGACGATGCGCCCGAAAGCGGAGGGTGCCCCTTTGATGTCTGCACGCTGGTGGTCCGTCTGTGTCGTGGCGATGGCGATGGGCGGCTGCTTCGAGGCGGAGATCGGAGTCCACCTCCCCGACGGCGGCGTCGCAGCCGGTGACCTGGGCGGCTCTCGCTCCGACGGCAGCGCCCGCTCCGACGCTCCGCTCGACGCCCCGCTCGACGCCTCCTCACCGATGGACGCCACCACCGATCGCGTCGCCCCTCCCTCCGACGGCGCCGCGGGCTACCCCGATGGCAGCGTGGTGCTCTCCGACGGCGCGGTGCGCCTCCCCGACGGGGCGGTGGTCTCCGCGCCGGTCAACGGCTGCGTGCCGATGGAACTCTGCAACAACGGCCTTGACGACAACTGCGACGGCCGCATCGACGAGTCGTGCCCCTGCCTGCCGAGGCACACCCAGCGCTGCTACGCCGGAGCCCCCGCGGAGGCCGGTCGCGGGGTGTGCAACCTCGGGACGCAGCGCTGCGAGGGCACCGGGGAGTTCGGCTCCTGGGGCGCTTGCCAGGGCGCAGGGTCGCCGATGCCGGTGCGCTGCGGCGGGGGCATGGACTGGCGCTGCAACGGCGTCATCGACCAGGGCTGCGCGTGCACGCCGGGGATGTCCCGCAGCTGCTACTCCGGCCCGCCCGACACCGCCGGCCGGGGGGCCTGCCGCGCAGGGACCTCCACCTGCGCCATGACCGCGACGGGCGCGGCGTGGGGCCCTTGCGAGGGCGAGGTCACCCCCGCCGCGAGGCAGTGCGACGGCGTCGACCGCGCCTGCGACGGCATGCCCGAGATGGGCTGCGAGTGCATCCTCGGTCGATCGCGCCCCTGCTACTCCGGCCGCATGGGCACCGAAGGGGTCGGGGCCTGCCGGGCGGGCTCGCAGGTGTGCGGCCGCGCCGAGTCGGGGCGCACCGCCTGGGGAGCCTGCGTCGGCGAGGTGACCCCGACGGACGACACCTGCGACGGCGTCGACCGCTCGTGCACCGGCGCCGCCTCCCGCTGCGCCTGCACCGCGGGCGCGACCCGCAGCTGCTACAGCGGCCCCACCGGGACCAGCGGCGTCGGGCTCTGCCGCGCCGGGTCGCAGCGGTGCATCTTCACCGGCGGCGGATCGGTGTGGGGCGCTTGCGAGGGAGAGGTCACCCCGGAGACCGACCGCTGCGACGGCGTCGACCGCGCGTGCACCGGGTCGAGCGCGGCGTGCACCTGCCTCGCGGGCGCGACGAGGCGCTGTTACAGCGGGCTGCCGTCGACCGACGGCGTCGGGCCCTGCCACGCGGGCACGCAGCGCTGCGTGGTGTCGGGGGGCGCCTCGTCGTGGGGGAGCTGCGAGGGCGAGGTCACGCCGCAGACCGACCTCTGCGACGGCGTCGACCGCTCGTGCTCGGGGAGCGCGACCCGCTGCGCCTGCGTCGCCACCACCACCCGCCCCTGCTACACGGGCGCCCCAGGGACCAACGGGGTGGGCGTCTGCCACGGCGGCACCCAGACCTGCGTGGCCTCGGGCGGAACCTCCAACTGGGGATCGTGCGTGGGCGAGGTGAACACCAACTGCCTGCCCTGCCTCACGGCCTCCGGGAGCCCGTGGCAGATCAACCGGTCGTCCGGGCCCGTGTGCTTCGGGCGCACCTTCTCCGTGCACGGCGACCCGGGGGAGTACGCGCTCGCGGCGATCCCCTCGGAGACCCACGGCTCGTGGGTTCCGGTCACCCGCACGGACATCGCGTTCGCCGACTCGTCGGCCCTCTGCGGCCGGTCGTGCACCTGCCTCGACGGCGGCGAGTTCACCTTCTTCCAGACCTTCTTCGACATCCCCGCGGGCTTCACCGTCTCGACGCTCATCGTCCGCATCGGCAGCGTCGACGACGGCGTGCGCATCACCATCCACAACTCCCGCTACCCCACCGGCATCGTCGACCCGGGCTCCTACGTGCTCCTCGGGTCCGGCGGCGCCACCACCGACCTCGCGCGCTACATCGTCCCGGGGCGCAACCGCATCGTGCTCACGCACATCGACGACTGCTGCTCCGCCCGCTCCATCAGCGGCGTCTCCGTCGAACTGAACGGCGGCTCACTCACCACCTGCCGCTGATCCCCGGCGCTCCAGCTCTCGCAGCGTCGCCGGTCTCGGCGCGCCCCTCTCGCACTCCACCAGACGCCTTCGCACCGCCGCCGCGATCGGGTCCGCCGGGTCGAGCGCGTCGCTCCGGTCGAGGCACCGGCGCGCCTCGCCCAGGTCGCCGCAGAGCAGCTCGGTCACCGCGCGGTTGCACCAGATCGTCGCGTCGCCGGGGAGGTGCGCGGTCGCGGCGCGGTTGACCTCCCGGGCCTCCTCCACGGCGTCGGCCCGAAGCAGCGCCAGGGCCGCCTCTCGGACGACGTCGCGCTCGTGAGGGTGCGAGGTCACCAGCGCGCGCCAGAGGTCCAGCGCCCCGGCGGCGTCGCCCAGGGCGGCCCGACCCTTGGCGATCATCCATCGGGTCTGCCAGTGCTCCGGCGCGATGCGCTCGTGCGCGGCGAGGTCGGCGAGGGCCTGTACCACGGCGGTGCGGGCCTCCGGCGTGTCCACCGCAGCGGGCGCGCGGTGCATGATGTCGAGGTAGGGGTGCAGGGCGCTGGCGGCGGCCTGGAAGAGGTCGAGGCGCAGGTCGAGGTGGCGATGGAGCGCGGCGGCGCGGGCGACGCTCTCCGCGTCGGTGCCGGGCAGCGCGGCGAAGGTGGCCAGCGCGCGGCGGGCGCGGTCGGGGGCGCGGTCGTCCACGGCGAGCTCGGCCAGCGTAAGGCAGGCGCGCGCGATGGGCGCAGCGTACGCGTCGTGGGGATCGCGCTCGTAGGCCTCGACCGCCTCCTCGTACTGGGCGCGCATCCGGGCGGTGAGCCGACGCGCTACCGCGGGGTCGAGGCCCTCGGAGCGGGCGAGCCGGGTGCGCGTGGCCTCCGCCAGGTTGACGTGCCCGGGGACGAAGCCGGGCCAGTCCCACACGACCCGGGTGAACCACCACTCAGCGAGCGCGTAGTCGCCGGCGTTGCCGCAGCGCGCGCCCTCGCTGATGAAGCGCGCGACCTCCTCCGCGTCGACCTTCCTGGGGTAGTGGAACACCCCGCACTTCACGCAGACCCAGCCGTCGACGCACACCGGGACGTCGCGCCACACGTCGGCCTCGCCGAGCGGGCCGCCGGTGCTGATGACCTCCGCGCGCATCGCGACGCCGCAGCCTCCGCAGGTGCGCCCGGTGGCGTCGCCGTAGTAGCCCTCCGCGGGGCGCTGCAGGTGCTCGGCGATCGCTCGCTGGCGTATCACGCACACCCCGTCGCGCGACTCGATGGGCCGCGGCGGGCGTCCGAGCAGGCGGTCGATCCATCCCATCGGCGTGGGGCTCCCTACGAGACTCCGCCCAGCGCTCTCCACGCCGCCACGCGACGCTGCTCCCGCACGCGCTCGGCCACCCGCAGCAGCGCCCTGTCGCGGACCCAGCGCGCGGCCTCGTCGTCGGCCTCGGCGGCGTAGCGCTCGTCGGCCTCGGCGATGATCCTGGCCACGGAGCGAAACGCCCCTGCGAGGGCGACGTGCGTGGCGGCCCCGGAGGGGGGCTCCGTGGAGAGAGAGCGCAGGGCCGCGATGGTCGAGAGGGTCGGAGGCGGTCACGCGCACCTCGGAGAACACCGCCTGGGCGTGCTCGATCTCCGGGGCGAAGGGAGTCTCGGGGAGGGGGTCGAGGGTGATCCCCGGGGCGTCGGCGGAGAGCCAGACGAGGCGCAGCGCGTTGCGGCCCGAGGCGTCGGCCCCGACCGAGGCGATGACCAGCAGCGAGCGGGCGCGACGCCCCAGCGTGACGAAGCGCTTGGTCCCGCTGAGGGACCATTCACCCTCGGCGGTCGGTCGCAGCGTCGTGGCCATCGCCCTCGGGTGGCCGCCGCCGTCCTCGGTCGCCGCGAGCGCCGCGGGATCGCCCGGCGGCAGCGACGGCACCAGCGCCCGCAGCGCGTGGTGGTAGCCCGCCGAGAAGGCCCACCCGAGGCGGTCGGCGGCGAAGCCTCCGGCGACGGCGCGGTCGAGGGGGCTCTCGAAGGGAGCGGCCGAGGAGAGCAGGCGCGGCCACCAGGCGTCGACGGTCTCGCACGCGACGGGGTAGGCGTCGGCGGTGAGCAGGTGCGCGAGCAGGTCGGTCATGCGCGCAACGTGTGCACCGCCCGGCGGCGCTCGTCCACCCGTAGCGCCCTTGCGTTAGCATCGGCTGTGATCTCCCTTCCCCCCTCCGAGAATCTCTCCCTGCCGCCCCCGACGGCGAAGCCTTCGGAGTTCCGCGCGCTGGCGGTGCTCGTCGCGCTGCTGGGGCTGGTGGCCGCGCTCACCGTGATGCGCTTCCTCGCGCCGGTGATCGTGGCCGCGTGGTTCGCGGGGCTCACCGCGGGGCTACGGAGGCGCCTGGTCGCTCGCATCGGCGGGCGCCACCGGGTGGCCGCCATGGCGACCGCGGCGCTGGTGGTGGTGATCGTCGCCCCGCTGGTGCTGCTGGCGGTGCCGCTGGCCGGGATGGTGATGGACTTCGCTCGCGGGCTCAGCCGCGGCAACCTGACCGAGGCGGTGGGGCGGCTGACCGGGTCGATCTCCGGAGGCGCGGCGAGCCGGGCGGCCCAGGCGACGAACGCCGGGATCGTGCAACGCATCCTGCACTCCGGCGAGAGCTTCCTCTCCGGCGCGGCGTCGTTCATGTCCGAGACCTTCGCCACGGTCTACATGGGCGTCGCGCAGCTCTTCATCCTCGCGGTCTGCTCGTACTATTTCTCCGCCGAGGGCGGGAACATGCTGGCGGTGGTCGAGCGCGCCTCGCCGCTCTCTCCGCCGCACTTCGAGCGGCTGCGCGAGGAGTTCATGGCCGTCGCGCGGGCGATGCTGGTGGGCGAGCTGCTGACCGCGGCCACGCAGGGCGCCCTCGCGGGGGTGATCTACTTCGCCCTCGGGCTGCCGAGCGCGATCGTCCTCACGCTGCTCACCGCGGTGGGCGCGCTGATCCAGACGGTGGGCAGCGCGGTCGTCTGGATGCCCGTCGCCGTGGCGCTGGGGCTGGGCGGCCGGGTGCGCGACGCGGTGATCCTCGGGGTGCTGGGCGTCACGGTGATCGCGACGGTGGACAACGTCCTGCGCCCGTACTTCTCCCGCCTGGGCGCCGGGAAGATCCACCCCCTGCTGCTCTTCCTCGGCATCTTCGGCGGCCTCGAGGCCTTCGGCGGCTGGGGGATCATCCTCGGGCCCCTCGCCGTCGCGCTCTTCGTCGCGGCCTTCCGGATCTACGCCAACGAGGTCGCCGCCATCCGCCTGCCTACGGCCTGACCGTACCGAAGCCCCGCTACAGACATCCGCCGCAGGTGGTGCAGCACGACACGCAGCTCGTGCTCCACTGGCACGAGTTCAGGCAGAACTGCAGCCCGCACCGGCATGCGCCGCAGCTACGGTGGTGCCTCCCGCCCTGGTACTCGCAGGCGTTGCCGGGGCGCAGCGCGCAGCCGCCCCAGTTGCAGTTGCTCTGGCAGACCTGCTGGGAGCACGGGTCGCAGCCGCCCCCCTGCGTCGCGCCCGGGGCGCATGGTCCGCTCCCCGAGCAGCCCCCGGAGGGCTCCCACGCGCACGCGGCGGAGCAGCGGAGGGTCTGCGTCCCGCAGTTGCCGCAGGCTTGGGTGCGGGTGGCTCCGGCGGCGCAGCTCCCCTCGCCCGAGCAGGCCGACCAGGCGCACGAGCCGGTGCAGGTCTGGGTGCCGCAGTTGCCGCACGAGCGCCTCGCCCCGGGATCGCAGGTGCGCCCGGGAGCACGCCGCAGCCGAGGTCCGTCGGAGGACGGTCGACGGGCATCGGGACGTCGATGGGCGTCACCCGATCGATGGGCGTCACCCGATCGATGGGCACCCCCATGTCGAGGGGGAGCGTCAGGTCGATGAAGAGGGTCGAGTCCGCCGCGTCGCCGAGGTCGCCATCGACGGGTCCATCGTCCGCGATCGAGGCGTCCAGCAGGTCGCCGAGGTCCTCGGGGAAGCCCAGGTCGGGGACCGGGCCCCGGTCGGGCGGCGGTACGTAGCCGGTGTCTCGGGTGTCAGGCGCGACGCCGAGCGCGCAGCCCATGGAGAGCACGGCAAGGAGGGCGAATAGGCGAAGGGGAGTCATCCGTTGGTCTGGCGCTGGGAGCCTCGAAACCCTACCACCCGGACGCGACCTGTCCGTGAAAGCGTCATTCCGGGATGTAGCCGCACCGTCGAGGCAGATCGCCGCAACAGCGCCCGGAGCGCGTCTCGCTTGAGGCTCGTTGCCACAGCCGATCGCTCCCTCCAGAGAGCGCGTCGTGGCCTCGGTTGCGCGCTCCGCGCGGCCTTGGCGAGGTCCCATTGGGGAGCGGCACGCCGTGTGTAATCGCACGCCTCCCATGAAGACCTCGAAGTCTGCCTCCGCCGCCCGCAAGAGCCCTTCGGGGCACAGCCCGACCGCCAGCTCCTCGAGGAGCTCGACGAAGAAGCCCGCGAAGGCCACCTCGGCGAAGAAGCCGGCGAAGGTGAGCGCGAAGCGGGCCGTGAGCTCGGTGAAGAAGGTCGTGAAGAAGGCCTCGAAGGCCGTCGCAGCCCCGACGAGCGACCAGGCCCGGGTGCACGACCTGCTGCGGCACTTCTCGACGGTGATGCTGATCACCACCGAGGGCGAAGGCGACAAGGCCACCCTGCGCGCGAGGCCCATGGACGTCGCGAAGCTCGACGACGACTGCACCCTCACCTTCCTGACCGGGCTCGACACGGCGAAGGTCCATGAGGTGAAGACGGACGCGCCGGTGCACGTCGTCGCGCAGGGCCGGTCGGTGTACGTCTCGCTCCGCGGGCGGGTCGAGGTGGTGCGCGACCGCGACCGCATCCAGGCTGCGTGGAAGCCCGCGGACAAGGTCTATTTCCCGGAGGGCAAGGACGACCCCAACCTCTGCCTCATGGTGCTTCACCCCGACGAGGCCGAGTTCTGGGACATGTCGGGCCCGAAGGGCATCCGCTACCTCTTCGAGGCCGCGCGAGCGCTCTTCTCGGGAGAGCGGATGCAGAGCGGCGGGGGCGCCGAGACCCACGACCGCATCGAGCTGGGCGACGGCCCCGCGAGGGACTGATAGCCTCCAGCGCCTCGGGGATGCTCCTTCACCCCGGAGTGGGTGATGTGATGAACGCGTGGTGGTACCGCAGGCGATACCCCCTCCGAGGACCGCGGCCGGAGAGCGTTCGCGTGGCCCGCGACCTCGGCCCGCTGGACCGCGCCGGGGAGGAGAGCCCCATCGGGGAGGGCGACCTCCTCGACATGTCCAGCTCCAGTCACCGCTCGACCCGCTTCCTTGGCATCTACGGGGCCGACGGGGCGCTCGCTGCCATGCGCGCCCACGGGCTCATCGACCGCCTCGAAGCCCGGGGCTTCCGCCACATCGGGGTCGAGCTCGACCTCTCCGACCCCTATGAGCACTCGCTCCGCGTGTACGACGGCGATCCCTCCCGACGCCTCGGGGAGATCACCGCCGCGCGTCGCCACGTCGAAGCCCTCGGACCCGTCGAGCTCCCTCCCGGCAGCGAGGTCATCGAGATCGGCTGGCTCGCCATCGAGAACCCCGACGCCCACCTCGCGACCGCGCTCCCAGGCCAGCAGCGACCGGGCCTCGGGATGCTGCGCTCGGTGATCGACATGGCCCTCGCCGGGGCGACGGTGCTGCGCCTCGCAGGCGTGGTGGGCCTGCCCTCGCACTACCACCTGGCCTGCACCTATCACCCGTGGTTTCGCCCGCTCGATCCCCGCGACGAGGGCACCTTCCTCGCGCTGCGACACGCCACGCGCTCGCTCAGCCGACGCGGCGCCTCGTGGGCCATCGCCCGCGGCGAGCTCACCCTCGACGGAGCCCCGTGGCGCTGGCAGCCGACGAGGATGTGCGCGCCGATCGACCCCGAGCTGCGCGAGTGGATGACCTCGTCGCAGTACGCCTCGGACGCGGTGGCCTCCTCGGAGCGCGACTTCGCGCTCGCCCCCTCCCCCTGAAGGGCCCCGAGCGCCGACGCCTGAACCCCGCGCGTCCCTCGGTACGCAGCGTGCACTTCGGCCTCCGTGCAACCAAGGAGAGCCCTGATGAAGCCTGCGGAGACGAACGATCCGCCCGTGGCGGAGCTGCTGAGAGATGCCATGAGCGACGTCCGAGAGCTGGTGAAGCTGGAGGTCGAGCTCGCGACCGACGAGGTGCGCGCGCAGCTGCGAGCGACCCTGTTCGCGGCCATCGCCTTCGGGGTGGCGGCGCTCGCCGTCCTCGTCGCGCTGGCGCTCTTCGCCGTGGCGCTGGTGTTCGCGCTCGGCGGCACCGCGGGGGTCGCCGCGGCGGTGGGCGGAGGCTTCGTGGCGCTGGCGGCGGTGGCGGCGGCCATCGGCTACGGCGCCCTCCCGAAGAACCCGATGGAGGAGACCCGAGTCCGGGTGCTCTCGGATGTGGCGCTGATCAAGGAGGGGATCGCATGAGCATCGAGAGTCAGGACCACGAGACGACCCACCACGAGCTCGTCGTGCACAAGCGCGACCTCATCATCCAGCGCCTGGTGCGCGCGCTCGACGCGCTCGACCGCAAGCGCCACGCGATCACCGACGTCGTCCACGACATGGCCGCGCTCCTCCCTCACGCCTCGTCCCCGCCTCCGGAGCACGCGGAGCCGTCGGTGCCCGCCAGCGTACGCGTCCGCACCGCGCTCATCGGGGCCTTCGTCGGCGGCGTCACCGTCGTCGCGCTGGGCATCGTGATCCAGCACCGTCAGCGCGAGCGCAGCAGAGCCCTGCGGGTGCTGCAGCGGGCGTGGTTCAAGTACGCGATGCCGCCGCAGCCTTCGATGTTCAAGCGCCTCGTCACCGACGCGCTCGGCTCGCTCGTGGCGTCCATCGCCCACGAGGCCGCGAGCGGGGGAATGCACCTGCTCTTCGAGGCGCGCTCGCAGGAGCACGACGAGCCCGAACGGGTGTCCGAGTCGCCCCGCTTCGTGACCGAGCCGGTCACCCTCGACCCCGGCGCGCTGCAGCCCCGCGAGGCCACGCTGCCCCCGCCGGGCATCGCTCCCCCGGAGCCCATCTCCCCCCTCCCATCGCCCTTCCGCGAGTTCACCTGAGGCCTCGCGCGTCGGCTCTCCAGGGCGCTCATCCACATCCGCCACGTTGTGGCGGGAATGCTCACTGGGAGAGCGCCATCGCACGGCATTTCGCTCGGCATCATTGCTGCTGAGGCAACGCAGACCACCGCGGAGGAGCATCGCCGTCCCCGTGTGTACACAGACCGAATCATGAAAGGCAGGAGAGATACCGCCATGCCCCTGAACCCTACCGACCCTCGCTCCGAGCATCACGCCCTCGACTCCATCCGCGATCGCCTTGCGCAGGAGTGGAGCCGGCTCAAGGACAGGGTCCAGACGACGTTTCACAAGCTGACCAAGGAGGACGTGGACGCCGTCGGGGGGCGCTACGACGAGCTCTCCCACCGCATCGCGAAGACCTACGGCTACGACCGCGACCGCACCGACGACGAGATCTCCCGCTTCGTCTCCGAGGGAGGCAACTCCGCCCCCTACGCCGCGATGGCCGACGAGGCCCAGTCCGGCGACCACCGGGGCATCGGGGCCGAGGTGGGTCGCAACGACAAGCCGCTCCCGCTCGTCCCCGAGCGCCCGTCGCATCCCGAACGACGTTGATCACCCTCTAGGAAGCAACCGCAGCTCACAGCACCACCAGCGCAGCAGAACGGAGACACGCCATGAACCTTCACAGCATGAAGTCCAACCTGTCCGACATCGCGTCCAACACCCGTGACACCACCCGGAGCGTGGGCAAGGACGTGTCTCGCAACGCGTCGAAGATCATGCACTCCGCGCCGGTGAACACCGTCACCGACAAGCTCGCCACGCTCGGCAAGGTCATCGCCACGGCGAGCTCGGTGAAGGCGCTGAGCTCGGCGATGAACCCGTCGGTCCCGATGCAGTGGGCGCTCGGCGCGATGGGCCTCCAGCGCCGACCCAGCACCTTCTCCCGCATCATGACCGGCGTCGGGCTGATCGCCGCGGGCGCCGCGGTGGGCGCCGGGGTCGCGCTGCTGCTCACGCCCAACAACGGCGCGCAGAACCGGAACGCGCTGCGCCGCACCCTGCAGAGCCTCCGGCGCGACGCCACCGAGGTCATCGAGCAGGTCGAGACCAGGGCCCACGACGCGGTCGAGCAGGTGGAGAACAAGGCCCGCGAGGTGGCGCAGAACGTCGAGTCGAGCGGACGCATCGTGACCCCCGACGGGCGCGACGCCAGGGCCGACGAGTCCTCGAAGGGCGGGGCGGGTACCACCAACACCAGGTCGCGCACCCCGGGCATCTCGCACCGCTCCCCCAAGATCTGATCGTCGCCTCCGGTGCCCTCCTCCCTCCGAAGTGCGACGCTGTCGCGAACGCCGACGGCGTCTTGCACGGGGCACAGCCGAGCCTAGACTCCGCTCCTCCCATGCTTCCTCCTGATCCCAGCCTGAGCCATGTCGTGCCCTTGAGAATCCTCGTGGTCGACGACAACGACGACGTCGCCGAGATGACCGCGGAGATGCTCAAGATGTACGGCCACGACGCCACCACCGCGGCCGACGGCCCCAGCGCGCTCGCCGCGGTGGAGAGAGATCGGCCCGACGTGGTGCTGCTCGACCTCGGCCTCCCCGGGATGCACGGGCTCGAGGTGGCCCAGGCGCTACACGCCAGCGCCGAGCGCGCGGCCCCGATGCTCATCGCCGTGTCGGGCTACGGCCGCCCCGAAGACCGTGAGCGCTCCCGCAACGCGGGCTGCGAGCACCACCTGGTGAAGCCCGTGGACTTCGAACGGCTGCTGGCCCTGCTCGCCACGCGAAGCCCCTCGCTCCACTGACCGCTCCTCTCGTAACCTCCCCGGCGAGTAGGCCCCCGATGTCCCATCGCACCATCCTTCTCCTGACCTCCATCGCCGCGCTGTCCCTGCCCCTCGGTTGCGGCTCTTCGGTGACCACCGCGGGTGATGCCGGCCCCAGGTCGGACGTGCCCGCGACCGACGTGCCCGCGATGGATGTGCCTGCGGTGGACGTCCCGATGACGGGGAGGGTTCCTCGACGACACCGGGCGAGCGCGATGACGTGCCCCTCGGTGCGACCGCCGAGCTCCTGCGAGGGAGGCTCCATCCCCGGGGGAACGTGCACCGCCGACAGCGACTGCACCACCGGGACCAACGGTCGCTGCGTGGGCAACTCCCACGACGGCTGCCGCTGCAACTACGACGTCTGCACCAACGACAGCGAGTGCATGGCCGGAGGCCCTTGCGAGTGCCGCCTCGCGTCGCGCGGCGCGGCGGGCGCCAACGTGTGCCTCGGGGGCAACTGCCAGGTCGACGCCAACTGCGGCGCGGGCGGGTACTGCTCCCCGACGCTGGGTGACTGCGGCGAGTACGGCGGCCTCGTCGGCTACTACTGCCACACGCCCGCCGACGAGTGCATCGACGACGAGGACTGCCTCGGCCTCGACGCGGGCTTCGTCGGACAGCGGCCCTACTGCATGTACTCGCGCCAGGTGGGCCACTGGCGCTGCTCGAACCAGGGATGCGTCGGCTAGTCACGGCGCTCTGCCTCGCGGCGGCCTCGTGCGGGGACGAGCCCGGGGCCTCCGAGGTGCAGCGCTACCTGACCGACCGGGCGTTTCGCCGCGCCGAGCTCGTCGCCTCGCTCACCACCACGGACAACGACTACGCCCGGCTGCGCCTCGCTCGCTACGACAGCGCCGACGCCCGCGACTGGTCCCTCCGCCCGGTCTGGAACCCCCCGGCCGCGCCGCTCGTCCCGGCCGCAACGCCGCTGCGACCGCTCGACCTCCCGGCCTCGACCGATCGGGCCTCGCTGCTCTCCCTCGGCGAGGCGGCCTTCTCCCGCTACCCCGCGATGCTCGCGTCGACCACCGTCGAGGCCACGCTCCGGGCTCCCGGCGCCGCCGCCCGCTACGGCTTCTGGACCAGCGCCGACGGCCATGTCGGCGGGCTCGTGAGGGTCGCCCTCGCAGACGGAACCGTCGGCCTCGCGTACTCCTGCGCCACCTGCCACCGCGCTCCCGACGCGGAGGGAAACGCCGTCCCTGGACTCGCCAATGGCGCCCTCGACCTCGGAGCGCTCGGCGCGGACGGCAACCCGACCATCCCCCCGGCGGAGGAAGGGCGGCTGCGACGCTGGGGCCCCGGCCGCGTCGACGTCACGACCGACGACGGACGAGAGCCCATCGCCATCCCCGACCTGCGCGCCGTGAGAGAGCAGTCCCATCTCCAGCGCTCCGGGGCGGTGCGCCGTCGCTCGCTCTCGGCCCTGGCGATACGCATCGAGACCCTGCTCATCACCTCGCACCACGAGGCGGTGCGGCCCCCGAGGGAGGTGGCCCTCGGCCTCGCGCTCTACCTCGACTCGCTGGCCGACTCGCTCCCGGCGCCGCGCGTAGACCACCCCGGCGCCGCGGTCTTCGCCGCTCGCTGCGGGAGATGCCACGCGCCTCCCACCTGGGGCGGAGGGCTCGTCGCGGCGGAGGAGGTCGGCACCGATCCCTCCCTCGCCCGCTCACCCACGAGGGGCACCGGGTCCTATCGGGTTCCTTCGCTGCGGGGCGTCGGGGCGAGGCGGTGGCTGCTCCACGACGGCTCCGTCGCGGGCCTCGACGCGCTGCTCGACCCCGCGCGGCTGCGCGACGACTACCCGGGAGCCAGGGGCGTCGGAGCCATACCTGGACATGTATTCGGCATCGACCTCCCGGCCCCCGAGCGCTCGGCGCTGCGGGCCTTCCTCTCGACGATGTGATCCTCGCCATGGGCGACTGCGAGCGCGCTCGCCCCGGCGGCGTACACTAGCGTGCAACACCTATGGCGAAGCTCCTCTCCGGCGCCGCGGGCGCACTGTTGATCGTCGCGGCCTCGGTCGCCGCCTCGGTGGCCACCACGGCCTACACCGCGAGGCCCGCGCCCTCGGCCAGCACCACCACCACGGTGGTGCGCCCCACGCCCAACGTGCTGCGCTCGGTGCAGGAGCTCGCCCGGCTGGAGAGCGTCACCTTCCACATGGAGCGCGTCATCGACCTGCGCGAGGAGCAGGAGCACGCCTTCGGTCTCGTGCACGCGGAGGATTCCATCCTGCTGGTGGCGGTCGGGGAGGTGATCGCGGGGGTCGACCTCGCCGCGCTACGGCCCGAGGACGTCCACGTCGACAGGGCCTCGCGCCAGGTGACCCTCACGCTTCCGGCGCCGCAGATCTTCCACGCGCGCCTCGACAGCGAGCACACGCACGTCCACAGCCGGAGCACCGACCTGCTCGCCCGCCGCGCCGAGGGCCTGGAGACGAGGGCCCGCCTCGAGGCCGAGCGCTCGATCACCCAGGGCGCTCTGGAGTCCGGCATCCTCGATCGAGCGAAGACCAGCGCCGCGCACACCGTCGGCAGCCTGGTGAGGGGACTGGGCTTTGGCAGCGTGGAGATCCGCTGGCGCTGAGCTCACCTCCCGGCGCCGGAGTCCTCGGGCCGGAAGATGAACGGATAGCGCACCCGCAGTGACCCCCGGCCCGGAGGCGGGCGGAAGGCCACGGTGTACATCGACTCCCTCAGGCAGGTGGCGAAGCCCGAGTCGACCTCCGGCAGCGCCGAGAGCCAGGCCGCGAGGATGCGAGCCCGGATGTCGTCCCTCACCGCGCGGTCGTGCACCGTCGCCGAGGGGGGACGGAAGCTCCCCGCGTCGCGAGCACCCGGCGAGGCCGTGACCGAAGTAGCGCTGCGGGCGGCCGTGAGCGAGGCATCCTCCCCCTCCGGGCGTCGCGGCGCGATGCCTCCCGTGGGGAGCGCGCCGGACCATCGCCACACCGCCGCAGCCAGCAGCGCGCAGGCGACGAAGGCGACCACCATCCATCGGCGTTCACGAGCCATCGGCACCAGTGCGCGGAGACTACCGTCTACGCGGCGTCATCCGAAGTGTCATTCTCGCTACACGGCGCGGGGAATGAGCCACACGAGGGGCGCCCGGTGATACTCCCCGGAGGGCCATGAACCGCACCCTCGATGTCGCCACCTCCTCCCTCGTCGGCGTCGCCCGCCTGGGCCACGGCTGGTCCGTCGCGCACACGGGCGCCCGGCCCGAGAAGCTGCTCGAGCTCTACGAGTTCGAGGCCTGCCCCTTCTGCCGCAAGGTGCGGGAGATGCTCTCGGTGCTCGACCTCGACGCGATGGTCTACCCCTGCCCCCGCGACGGGACCCGCTTCCGCCCGAAGGCGAAGGAGCTCGGCGGCAGGGCGATGTTCCCCTACCTGGTCGACCCCAACACGGGGACGGCGCTCTACGAGAGCGACGACATCAACCGCTACCTGGCGAAGACCTACGGCGACGGGACGGTCCCGCTGGCGCTCTCGCTGGGCCCGTTGACCATCCTGAGCTCGGCGCTGGGCTCGGCCTTCCGCGCAGGCCACGGACGCGCCGCGAGCCCCTCGAAGGCGCCCGCCCTGCCGCTGGAGCTGTACAGCTTCGAGGTCTCGCCCTACTGCCGCATCGCGAGAGAGGCGCTCTGCGAGCTGGAGATCCCGTATGTGCTTCACAACGTGGCGAAGGGCTCGCCGAAGCGCGCGGCCTTCGAGGCGCTGAGCGGGAAGATGATGGTGCCCTACCTGGTCGACCCGAACACCGGCGCGGCGATGTTCGAGTCGGCGGAGATCGTGTCGTACCTGCGGCGAAGCTACGGGGCGTAAGGCTCAGTCCTCGGGCATCGCGGGGGCGTAGACCTCTCCCCGCCAGGTGCGAACGGACACCCCGCAGCGCTCTAGCAGCTCGGTCGGCAGCTCGTTGCCGAGCAGCGCGAACACCTCGTCGGCGGCGACCGCCTCGGCCTCGCCCTCGGCCGTCCGTAGCGTGATCGATCCGCCGCCGAGGGCCGACACGCTGTGACCGAGGAGCACCCGCAGCGAGCCCTGGCGCTCGGCGGCCTCGACGCGCTCCCGGTTCTCGGACTTCGCGCGGGCGAAGGCGTTGCCCCGGTGCGCGAGGGTCACCACGGTGCCGGGCTGGGCGCTCAGCGCGAGGGCGGCCTCGAGCGCGCTGTCCCCTCCCCCGAGCACCACGCAGCGCCTGCCCCCGTGGAGCGCCGCGTCGTCGAGGGCGTAGCGCACCGCCGCCAGGTGCTCACCCTCGACCCCGATGCGCCTCGGGCGTCCGCGGCGGCCCACCGCCAGCACCACCTTCATCGCCCGTATCGGACCGCGGTCGGTGTCGACGCGCAGCAGGTCGCCCTCGCGAGCGATGCCATCGACGCGCACCCCGAACTCGGGCTCGACCCCGGTGTGGTCCAGCACCGAGCGCCAGAGCTCGATCAGCGCCTCCTTCGTGGTGCGCCGCAGCCGCACCCGCCCGTAGCCAGGGAGCTCGACGGGGTGGGTCATCACCACCTTCGCCCGGGGGTAGCTCAGCACCGTCCCCCCGAGGTCGCCCTGCTGCTCGACCAGGCGCGCTCGCAGCCCCTTCGCCTTCGCCGCGACCCCCGCGGCGATGCCCGCGGGACCCGCCCCGACCACCAGCACCGGCACCACCCCATCGGGGCAGCGCACCCCGTCGAGCTCCGACGCGATCGCGTCGATGGCCTGCACGCCCTGCCGTATGACCGCAGCCGACGTCCTCGACGCCGCGGCCACGCAGTCCGGCTCGGTGGTCGCCCGCGTCGGCGGTCTCCGCGACGACCTCCGCGCCCTCGCCGCGGCCTTCGGCCTCCGCCGCCGGGTGCGCCACGCGCTCAGCACCGTCGACCGCAGCCTCGCCGCGGAGTCGACCGAGCGAGCGAGCGCGGCACGCTCCATCGCCCACCGCTTCGCCGACAACGTGGTGCGCATCGAAGCCCTCGGGCTGCTCCAGCGCGCGGCCTCGGCGTGGCGCACCCTGCACCGCGACCTCGCGCTGCTCATGCTCGTCGCGACCTCCCTTCACGTCGCCGTGGCGGTGTACCTCGGGTACGGGTTCTTCTTATGAGGCCCGGCGCTCGCAGCGTGGCCCTGGCCCTCGCGGTGGCGCTGCTCGCGTGGTGCGGCGTCGCGCTCGGGCAGCTCAGCCCGGGGCCGCTGTCGCGCGCTCACCGCGCTCTGGAGGGAGTCGACCAGTGCGTCCGCTGCCATGACCAGGGCGACCGCATCGCCGAGGGGCGCTGCCTCCAGTGTCACCAGAGCCTCGCCGCCAGGGTGAGCGGGGGCCAGGGCTACCACGCCAGGGTGAGAGGGCGGGCCTGCGAAGACTGCCACGCCGAGCACCGAGGGCTCACGGCGCCGCAGGTGAGCTGGCCCGGCGGGGCGAGAGATCGCTTCGACCACGCGCGCCTCGCGGGCTGGGGCCTCGACGGGGCGCACGCCCGGCTGCGCTGCGCCCAGTGTCATCTGCCCCGGTATCAGCGCGACCCGATCATCTCCCGGATGCCCGTCGCCGAGCGGCCTCGCAGCTTCCTCGGCCTTCAGCGCGCCTGCGCCTCGTGCCACGACGACCCGCACCGCCCCACGCTCGGTGCCGACTGCCGCACGTGCCACAGCACCACCGACTGGTCTGGAGCGTCGCAGGCCTTCGACCACGCCCGAGCGCGCTTCCCGCTGCGCGGAGCGCACTCGACAGTGACCTGCGTGCAGTGCCACGCCGGGGCGACGCCGGGCCACCCCGCGAGCTACCGGGGCGTCGCCTTCGCGCGCTGCGACGACTGCCACCGCGACCCCCACGCCGACCGCATGGACAGCGCAGGCCCCTGCACCGCCTGCCACAACGAGACGGCCTGGAGCCGATCGGTGTGGGACCGCGCGCGGCACGCCCCGCAGACCTTCGCCCTCACCGGGGGCCACCAGTCGGTGAACTGCGCGCGCTGCCACGGCGCCGCCCTCGACCGGGAGACCTCCACCTCGTGCGCGTCGTGCCACCGCGACCGCCACACCCCCTCCCTCGGCAGCGACTGCGCGCGCTGCCACTCGGTCTCTTCATGGCTGAGGGCGACCGGCGAGGCGCGAAACCGCGGCTTCCACGACCGATCGGGCTTCCCGCTGCGCGGCGCCCACCAGCAGGTCGCCTGCGAGCGCTGCCACTCGCCCCGGGTGTCGTCGTCGCGGCGCTTCCGAGGGATCGCTCACGCCCGCTGCGAGGACTGCCACCGCGACGCCCACGCCGGGCAGCTTCGAGACCGCCCCGACCAGGGCCGCTGCGAGGCCTGCCACGACGAGTCGACCTGGCACCGCGCCCGCTTCGAGGCCGAGGACCACGCGCGCACCCGCTTCGCCCTCGACGGGGCGCACCGCGCCGTGGCGTGCGCGAGCTGCCACGCCACCGCCACCGCCGACCCGGGCTTCGACCGCGGCAGTCCCCCGTGCAGCGGATGTCACCAGGACGTGCACCGGGGGCAGTTCGTGCGCGAGGGGCGGGCCGTGAGCGCCTGCGCGACCTGCCACGCCCCGGCGGCGTGGCGGCCCTCGACCTTCGACGTCGCGGCCCACGCTCGCACCGGCTTTCCCCTCACGGGCCAGCACGACGCCCCCTGCGCCCGCTGCCACGCCCCCGAGCGCGCCGGCGCACCCACGCGCTTCGCCGGCACGCCCCGGGACTGCTCGGCCTGCCACGCCGACGCTCACCGCGGGCAGTTCGCCCCTCGCCCCTGCGCGAGCTGCCACCAGGGCTCCAGCTTCGCCCCGGCCGCGGGCTTCGACCACGCCAGCGCGCGCTTCGCCCTCGACGGTCGCCACGCGGCGCTCGCCTGCAACCGGTGTCACCAGCCGACCCCCGGGCCTACGGGCGATCCGGTGGTCGTGTACCGCCTCGACACGCCTCCCTCCTGCGGGCGATGCCACGCCGACCCCCACGGGGCGCGCACCGCGACCGAGGGTACCTCGGCCCGCAGGCTCGCGGACGCCACCCGCGTCTGCGCGGACTGCCACGGCAACGGGGCGTGGTCGATGCGCCGCGACGCGAGCGCCCAGGGCTTCGACCACACGATCACCGGCGCTCCGCTGACGGGCGCCCACGATCGGGTGTCGTGCGCCGGGTGCCACCAGGGCCGCGACGCGCTCGGCCCCATGAACCGCTGCGGCCAGTGCCACACCGACCGCCACCGGGGTCAGCTCGGCGAGGACTGCGCCCGCTGCCACAGCCCGCGCACCTGGACCCCCGACACCCTGCTCGTCGACCATCAGCGCACGCGCTTCCCGCTGGTCGGCGCCCACGCGGTGCAGGACTGCGTGCGCTGCCACACCCGCGCCACACAGGGGGATTTCCGCGACGCCGTGGCGCAGTGCGACCGGTGCCACCAGGAGACCCTCGCCCAGCGGCGCCCGCACCCTCCGCACACGGGCCCCCTGCGCGCGGGCTGCGACCAGTGCCACACGCCCCTCGCATGGTCCCCGGCCTTCTTCGACCACGGGTCGTGGTGGCCGCTGCTCGGGCGTCACGCCGCGGTGAGCTGCCAGGGCTGCCACACCGAGGGGCGCTACCCCAACACCCCGACGGCCTGCGTCGCCTGCCACGACGGCGACCAGCGCCGCTCGCGGGTCGAGCACTCGGGCTTCCCCAACCTCCGCTCGTGCGACGCCTGCCACGACCCCTCGGGGTGGCTGCCCGCGAGGTTTCAGCACGACCTGTTCTTCCCGCTGCGGGGCGATCACTCGGCCCTGTCCTGCAACAACTGCCACACCGACACGACCAACATCCGCGTCTTCACCTGCACCGACTGCCACGCCCACGGGCGGGCCGAGACCGACCGCGATCACCGAGAGGTGCGCAACTACGCCTACGAGTCGCGCGCCTGCCGGATGTGCCACGCCAACGGGAGGGCCGACTGAGATGCGCCCCAGCTCCATCGCGGCCGCGCTGCTCGCGGCGAGGGCCCTCGCGGGATGCGGCAGCGCCGACCACCCCGCGGAGGTCGCTCGCACGGACTGCAACACCTGCCACGCCGTGCTCTACGATCGTCGGCCCGACCACGCCGCGCGAGGCTTCCCCCGGGAGTGCTACCGCTGCCACGGCACCACGCGCTGGAGCCGCGTCGTGGCCTCGCACCCGAGCTACCCCATCGACCGGGCCCCTCACGCCGGAGGCGACTGCGCGGACTGCCACGCTCGCGAAGACGCCCCCCGCGCCATCGACTGCACCAACTGCCACGCGCACACCGCGGGCCGCACGGACATCTTCCACCTCGGCGAGGGGGAGTACTCCTACGGCCCGTCGACCTGCCTCCGCTGCCACTCGGGGGGCGAGCGGTGAGGGCGCGATCGACCGCAGCCGCTGCGGTGCTCGCGGCGCTGAGCTTCGCGGGCGTCGGGCTCGCCCAGCCGTCGAGGGTCGCCGTGAGGGCGTCGACGCAGCGGACGGTCTTCGTCGAGCGGGGCCGCGCGGAGGGTCTGCGCGATGGCATGGCGGTCGAGACGCCAGGGGAGAGCTGTCCCCGCTGGGTGGTGCTGGCGGCGGCCGAGCACCGGGCCTCGCTGCGCTGCGAGGGGGGAGCGCTCCCGACGGCGGTGACCACGATCGCGCTGCCCCCGGCGCCAGCGCCCACGACGGTCGAGGCGGTCACTGCCCGCGAGGCCCCCGCCCCGGTGGCTCCGTGGAACGCCGCCGCCTACACGGCCCCGTGGCCGAGGGTCGAGTCGACGCCGCGAGGAGAGGCGCCGGACGGATCGCGTCGCGCCCCGACGGCGGGTCGGGTTCGCGGAGAGCTGCTGCTGCGGCTGCTGGTCGCGGGCTCCCCGACGGGCACGTCACGCGGCTATCACGACATCGGCCTGAGCTCGCAGCTAGAGGTCGACTTCGGGGCGGGGTGGACCTGGAGTCACCTCCTCGACGTGAGGCTTGCGGGCTCGCCGGAGCTGCTCTTCGTTCCCTTTCAGCACGCGACCCCGAGGCTCGACGTCTACCTCTTGCGCGCCGGGAGGGACATCGGCACCTGGGCGCTGGACCTCGGGCGGGTGAACCCTGCGCCCGGCACCGCGACGGGGCTGGTCGACGGGGCGCGCGTGACGGTTCGACCGCTCATCGGCCTCGGACTGTCGTTCTTCGCGGGGATGCGGCCCGACGCGGTCGACGGTCGTCCGAGCCTTTCGGCCCCGCGCGCGGGGTGTCCGGGCGGTGGTCGACCGGGCGGCCGCTGCGGCTGACGCTCGACGCGACCTGGGTCGTCGACGGCTGGAGCGGCGGCGTCGATCGCGCCTTCGGATCGCTCTCCGGTCGCCTCGACGGTCGGCTCTTCGAGGCCTCCGCCGAGGTGGTGGTCGACGCCCTGGCCGACAGCACCCCGGGCTCCGGTCCGAGGGTGACGCGCGCGCTGGGTCAGGGCCGCGTGCGCTTCTTCGGGGGGAGGCTCCGCGCCGAGGTGCTGGGCGGCATGGACCAGAGCCCGACCCCGATGTCCCTCGTGACGCGGTGGCCATCGCAGAGCGCGCTCCCGATGCGAAGGTTCGCGTGGGCGCTGGTCGAGGCGCGGGTCCGCCCGCAGCTCGGACTCAACGCCACATTTCGGATCAGCGACGACGACACGGGGCTGTGGGGCTCGACCACCGAGGTCGGCGCGGTGCTCTACGACCTGCTCGGCGCAGGCTCCCGGGTGAACGCTCGCGCGCGATGGTCCGTCGGTGACCTGGTGTCGGGCTCTGGCGGAACCGTCGGGGTGGAGGTTCCGTTTGGGCGCTGGCTCTACGCCAACGTCTCCTACGGACTCGACCGCTGGCTCTTCCTCCGCGGCACCTATCCCACCTGGATGCACCGCGCCCGCATCGCCGCCGACCGGCGCTTCGGCCGGCGGTGGCGCATGGGGCTCTCTGCCGAAGTGATGACCGACGCAGGCGCGCCGACCCAGCTCCTCGCGATGCTGATGCTGGGCTACCGCTTCGGGGCCTGAGAGGGCTCCTACCGCTCGCGCACGCAGTGCCGCGCGAGCACGTCCGCGACGCTGGCCGTGAGCCGCTTGCAGGTCGGGATGTGCAGGTACTCGTTGGGTCCGTGGGCGTTGCTCCCCGGGCCGAGCACCCCGGTGATCAGGAACTGCGCCTGAGGAAACTTCTCCCCCAGCATCCCCATGAAGGGGATGGTCCCGCCCTCGCCCATGGACATCGCGGGCTGACCGAAGAAGGTCTCGCTCGCCGCGCGGATGGAAGCCTCCAGCCACGGCGCGAAGGGCGGCGCATCCCACCCCGGCCCGCCCTTCTCCGCCTCGAAGCTCACCTTCGCCCCGTACGGGGGATCGCTCTCCAGCGTCTTCTTCACCGCCGCCGTCGCGCTCGTCGGATCGACCCCCGGCGGCAGCCGGATCGACAGCTTGAAGCTGCTGTACGGGCGCAGCACGTTGCCGGCGTTCTGGAGCGAGGGCATGCCGTCGACGCCGGTCACCGAGAGCGTCGGGCGCCAGGTGCGGTTGAGCACCCGCTCTGCGCCGCTCTCCCCCATCGGGACCATCCCCTTCACGAAGGGAAACTTCCCCCAGATCACCTCGCCCAGCGCGCTCGCCGCGGCTTCCGCCTGCGCCTGCCTCGCCGCGGGCACGGGCACGTGGAGCGCCTCCAGCTTGATGCGCCCGGTGGACTCGTCCTCGATGCGAGAGAGCAGCTGCCTCGCCACGCGGAAGCTCGACGCCACCACGCCGCTCGCGTCGCCCGAGTGCACGCCGTTCTCCAGCACGTCGACCCGGAGCGTTCCGCCCAGCAGGCCGCGGAGCGAGGTGGTGATCCAGAGCTGGTCGTAGTTGGCGCAGCCGGAGTCGAGGCACACCACCAGCGAGGGCTGGCCGATGCGCGCCGCGAGGTGGTCGATGTACGCCGGGAGGTCGGTGCTGCCGCTCTCCTCGTCGGCCTCGATGAGCACCACGCAGCGCGCGTGCTTGAGCCCCTGCTCGTGCAGCAGCCGCAGCGCCGCGAGCGACGCGAAGGTGGCGTACCCGTCGTCGGCGCCGCCGCGGCCGTAGAGGTTGTCGCCCCGGCGCACCGGGGTCCACGGGCCGAGGCCGGGCTCCCAGCCCTCCATCTCGGGCTGCTTGTCGAGGTGGCCGTAGAGCAGCACCGTGTCGCCCTCCGCGCCGCCCGTCGCGGGGATCTCCATGAAGAGCACCGGCGTGCGCTCCTGGCCCTGCTCGTCCTGAGGCGCACGACCTCGACGCTGAGCCCGGGGATCTTCTGCGCGCGGCACCAGCCCTCGAGCAGGGCGACCGCGCGGTCCATATGACCGTTGGCCTTCCAGTCGGCGTCGTAGGCGGGCGACTTGTTGGGGATGAGGATGTAGTCGTGGATCACCGGGAGGATCTCGGACTCCCAGGTCTGCTCGCAGAACGCGATGGCGGCGTCAGGCTTCAACATCGATCGGACCTCCAGCGAATACGGGGCGCGGACGCTACCACAGCGCCGCGCGGTGGCGTCACCGTTGCCTCTTGCGCAACGCCATGACCCGTTGGAAGCATCCGTTGCATGAGCGCAACGCTTCCCTCCCTCGACCTGCTGGTGGTCTTCGTCGACGTGGTGGAGGCGGGCTCGCTCACCGCGGCCGCCGCGCGCCGTGGCGTGCCGAAGTCGACGGTGAGCCGTGCGCTCACGAGGCTCGAAGACTCGCTGGGCGCGAGGCTTCTGGAGCGCGGCGCGCGGCGGGTGGCGCTCACCGCCGAGGGCCGCTCGCTCTACGCCCAGGCCTCGCCCCACCTCAGCGGGCTGCGGGAGATCGCCGGCACCATCGGCGACCGCCCCGGGGAGCTCAAGGGCGTGCTGCGCTTCACCGCGCCGGCGGACTTCGTCGACTCGTCGCTGGGCGAGCTGGTCCTGCGCTTCTCGGCGAGGCACCCGGGGCTGCGCATCGAGGTCGACCTCTCGGCGCGCATCGTCGACCTGCTGGGCGAGGGCTTCGACCTGGCGCTTCGGGCGGTGCGCAAGGTGACCGACCCGTCGATGGTCGCGCGCGAGCTCACCAGCGGCAACATCCAGCTCTTCGCCTCGCCGGGCTACCTCGCCCGACGCCCGGCGCCCCGCGCGCCCTCGGAGCTCGCGGCCCACACCCTGGTGCTCTTCCGCCCGAAGGAGGGCCGCGCCACCTGGACGCTGGTGGGCCCCGGGGGAGAGACCGCGAAGGTCGAGGCCGAGGGGCGCCTCGGGGGCAACGAGTTCGCGTTCATCCGGGCGGCGCTGAGGGCGGGGGCGGGGGTCGGGCAGCTGCCTCACTTCGTGGGCGCCGTCGACGTGGCCGAGGGCAGGCTGGTGCGGGTGCTGCCGGAGTGGGAGATGCCGGTGTCGCCCATCTGGCTGGTGTACCCGGCGGCGAAGCACATCCCCCGGCGGGTGAAGGCGTTCCGCGATTTCCTGCTGGAGTGGTTTCGCCCCGAGCGGACGCGGTGACGCGCGTCGGCTAGGGTAGCGGGATGGGTGACTATCGCGACGAACGAGAGGCCGCGCTCCAGCGCGCCGAGGCGCTCGCACAGCAGAACGCGCAGCTCCAGACCGAGCTCGACTCGCTCCGCCAGGGCCGCGCCTCGCCGGCCACCACGGCCGCCCCCCGGCTGATCATCGCCGCCGTCGCCACGGTGGTGCTGATCGGGGCGGCGGTAGGGTTCATGAGCGCCGCGCGTCGCCCGGCCGTGGTGACGACGGCCCCCTCGCTCGCGCTCCGCGGGCGCTGGTCTCCCCCGTCGTCCATCGGCCAGGTCGCGCTGCGGGCGGCGGTGCGCGCTGGCGGCGGAACCTGGGTCGTCGGCGACCGCGGGAGCATCTTCTTCCGCGCCGAGTCGGCCAGCTCGTGGGCCCCCGTGCCGAGCGGCACCGAGGCCGACCTCTACGCCATCACCTCGGGCGACCCGCTGGTGGTCGTCGGCGCCCGCGGCACCGCCCTGCGCTTCGACCCGGCGCAGCGCCGCTGGGTGCCGGAGTCCACCGGATCGACCGCCGAGCTCCACGCCGTCGCCTCGCGCCAGTCGACGCTCATCGCCGTGGGCTCTGGCGGAACCGTCCTGCGCCGCGCCTCCGACGGCGTCTGGTCGTCCGTCGTCAGCAACACCGCCGCCGACCTCCACGGCGTCACGGTCTCCACCCCCGACGGCTCGGTCGTCGCGGTGGGCGCCGGCGGAACCATCGTCGGCGGCGCCTTCGAGAGCGCCGAGCTCACCCGCCAGGCCTCCCCCGTCAGCGCCACCCTCCGCGCCATCGCCGCCTGGAACAACACCCTCCTCGCCGTAGGCGACGGCGGGGCGATGGTCTCGACCTCCGCGATGTCCCCTTGGACGCTGGTTCGCTCGACCACCGCCGAAGACCTCCTCGTGGTCGCGGTCACCGAGATCCCCTACGAGGAGAACCGCCCGGGCTATTCGAGCAGCGGCTCGACCTTCGGCTTCCTTGCCGCGGGCGCCAGGGGCTCCGTGCTCGTCGACCGCCTCGGCTCCGTCGAGGGCTGGCGCCCGGTCCGCGCCGGCGGCGGCGCCATCCGCGCCATGACCTCCGAGCCCTGGAGCTTCTTCACCGAAGAGGGCAACGTGATCGCCTTCGCCCCTCGCTGACTTCCGCCGTTGCAACCACCGGGCAGGTCTGCCAACCATCGACCCCGTCGCATGGGCCTGGAGGTTGCGGTCGGATCATCCCCGTCGGCGGTGCGCGCGGGCTCCCTCGCGAAGGACCTCGCGTGGGCCTCGCCCAAGCACCCGGTGTTCTGCGTCATCAGCCCGGTGGCCCCGGCGAGGCTCTGGAGCCAGGTCGCGGAGACCGTGAGGGTCACCCTGGAGTCGAGCCTCGGCGACGGCCAGAAGGGCCTCGGCGCACTCGAGCGCGCGGTCGGTGCGGGCGCCCAGTCCATCGCCAGGCTGCGCTCGGTGCTCATCGAGCCTTACATCAACCTCGACGCCCAGCTCGCGGCGATGGTCATCGTGGGCGACCAGGCGCACATCGCGGTCTCCGCGGGGATGCGGGTCTACCGCGCCCGCAACGGCGAGCCGCAGCGCCTCCTCAACCACGCCAACCGCACCCCAGGCATCACCCACGGGGGGATGCTGGTCACCACCGAGCGACTCACCCGCGGAGACCTCTTCGTGTTCGGCAGCCGCGACGGCTTCGGGATGCGCTCCATCGGCGCCATGGCCGCCGTGCTCGCCCAGCGCCCCGACGCCACCGCGAGGGACCTCTGCGACGCCGTGCTCAAGCCCTGCCGCTCGTCCGGAGTGTCCACGGGCATGGTCGTCCTGCGGGTGCGCTGACCCGATGGAAGCTCCCGCCCCCGGACCCCCGCTGACGGTGCCGGGCGCGAGGGTGCTGATCCGCCGCCCTCGCACGGCGCAGATCTTCGCGGTCCTCGTGGTGCTCCTCGCCACGCTGGGTCTCGCCGCCGCCGCCCCGCTGATGATGATCCCCCTCGGGGCGGTGACCGCGCTGATGCTCGGGCTCGCCTCGTGGCTCTGGGTCGGGCGCGTGGTCGACGGGGGGCTCACCGCCGACGATCACGGCATCGCCCTCGGCGACGGATCCAGCGCGATGCGCTTCGAGCGGGCGGAGATCGCCGAGGGGATGGCGATCCCCGGCGATCCTCCGAGGGTGCAGTTCACCCTCCACAGCGGGGCCGTGGTCGACGTGGCGGTCGACTCCCTCGACACCGCCGACGCGCTGCTCGACCGGGTGCGCCTCGACCGCAGCCACCGGGCGCTGCGCTTCCCCGCGCGGGCCCTGGGGAGGCAGGCGCTCGGCGCCCTCGGCGGCGTGATCCTCGGGAGCTACATCGGCTTCTACCTGGGCATCCTGCTGATCGCGACGGGCCTTCCCTTCGCCTTCGTGGCCGGGCCCCTGGCGGCGATCTTCGGCGCCCTGGGGGCGGTGAGCACCCGGCCCATCGAGCTGCGCGTGGGCACCGACGGCATCACCCTGCGCGGCGCATTCAAGACCCGCTTCGTGCCCTTCGCCGAGCTCTCCGGCGTCGGCGAGAACGGCGGCGACCCGATGCTCTACTACCGCGACGGCCACACCGAGGTCATCTGGAACAGCGCCGTCTCCCGCCACCCGGAGCTGCTCTCGGCTTTACAGCACCGGGTAAACGGCGTGCTCGCGGCCAACGCCTGGCACGACGCGCTGATGGCGAGGGCGGTGATCCTGGAGCGCCGGGGCCGGAGCCTTGGGCAGTGGCAGGCGGAGGTGGCGCGGGTGGTCGACCCGACCCGGGGCTACCGGGACGTCGCGCTGTCCCGGCAGGAGACCGAGGCGCTGCTCGACGACGTGCGCTCGCCCATCGAGCACCGCATCGCGGCGGCGATGGCGCTGCGCTCGCTCGACCAGGGCGAAGGGCCTACGCGCATCCGGGTGGCGGCGGAGGGCTGCGCGAGCCCGGAGATGCGCGAGGCCCTGGAGCGGGCGGGCGACGGGACCCTCGACGAGGCGACCCTCGAGCGCGCCGTGGCCGCGGTGGAGCGGGGCCGCGGCTGGACCTGAGCACCGGGGTCCATCGCCCGACGCTGCGATATCCTCCGCGCCATGAAGCGCCTCCACCTCTTCGAGTTCGAGGACCTCCCCTGGGTGCCCGCGGCCATCCGCGACGGCGGCACCGACCTGCTGGACATGGGCTTCGACCGCGTGGGCTTCTACCTCCCGCTGGTGGCCGACCTCCTCGATGTGCTCGACGCGACCGGCCTGCGGACCATCATCGACCTCGGATCGGGCGGCGGAGGCGGCGCGCTCTCCATGCACTCGCTGCTTCGGGAGCGCGGGCGCGACGACCTCCGCCTCACGCTCACCGACCGCTACCCCAACGCCGCGGCCGTCGCTCGGGTGCAGCGCCTCGGCGACCCGGCGCTCTCGTACCACCCGCAGCCCGTGGACGCCTTCGCGGTGCCCGCCGAGCTCGTGGGCCTGCGCACCATGTACGGCGCCCTCCACCACTTCCGGCCCGAGGCCGTGCGTCGGCTCCTCTCCAGCGCCGTCGCCGACCGCTCGCCGATCGCCCTCTTCGACGTCGCGGCGTCGCCGATGATCCGCCGCGCGCCGCTCGCGCTCGCCCCGCTGCTCGCGGCTCCCAACATGGTCGCGCTCTGGGTCGTCACCCTGCTGGCGACGCCCTTCGTGCGCCCCTTCCGCTGGTCCCGGCTGCTGCTGACCTATGGGGTCCCAGCGATCCCGGCGCTCTTCGCGTGGGACGGGACGGTGTCGGCGCTGAGGGCGTACACGCCCGACGAGCTTCTGGAGATCGCGCGAGGCGTCCCCGGCAGCGAGGCCTACGTCTGGCGCGCGGGGCGAGCGGGCAACGCGCTCTCTCTCGTCGGCTACCCGAAGGGCTGAGCGCCCCTTACCGACGCCTCGGAGGCCGCTGCTCCGCCGGGCCCACGCGCAGCACCACGATGCGCCCGGTGGGGGTCTCCACGGTCTTCTCGTGGGTGCAGCGCTGCTCGGCCAGCACCAGCGTGGCCTCCTCGAGCTCCTCGTCGGCGCGCTGCCCCTTGATCATCAGCACCCGCCCGTTGGGCTTCACCAGCGGCGCCATCAGCGGCGCCAGCATCGCGATGCGCCCCACCGCGCGCGCCGTCGCCACGTCGAAGACCCCGCGCAGCTCGGCCATGCCCACGAGCTCGGCCCGCTGGGCGCGCACCGTCACGTTGGCGAGCCCGAGCGCCTTGGCCACGTCGGTCAGGAAGGCCGCCTTCTTCTGCGTGGCGTCGATGAGCGTCAGCTTCAGGTCGGGCCTCGCGATGGCCAGCGGAATCGCCGGAACCCCGCCGCCGGAGCCCACGTCCACCACCCGCGCTCCCGACTTCAGGTCGGCCAGCAGCGGCACCAGCGTGAGCGCATCGAAGGCGTGCCGCGTCCAGGCCTCCGCGGGGTCGGTGATGGCCGTGAGGTTCATGCGCTCGTTCATCGCGAGCAGCCGGGCGAGGTAGTCGCCGAGGCGCCCGAGGGCCTTCTCGTCGAGGGTGACGCCGAGGGTGGCGAGTCGCCCTGCGAAGTCCTCCGGGGGGGAGAGCGGCGCGGGGTCGGGCATCGGGATCGCTTCGCGAGGCTTGTGGGTCATGGCAGGGCAAGCACCATAGCCGAAGCCCCGGCGTGAGTGGGCGCATGCGACCGATCCTCCGCACGCGACATCGCGATGGCTGCGCGGAGGGTGCGTGCATACTCCGCCCTCCCCCCGTGACCGAGAGGTGCGACCCGATGAGATCCGTGCTCGCTGCGTGTGCTCTGCTGACGATGACCGCCGGCTGTGGCGACGCCACCACCGTCTCGCCCGACGCCGGGCCCGCGTGCGCGCCCGACCGCGCGCAGTGGAACACGGAGGTGCGCGCCACCGTCGAGCGCGCCTGCGGCAGCTGCCACGGCGCGACGCCCTCTTACGGGGCACCGTATTCGCTGCTCGACTACGACTTCATCACCCGGGCGCAGGGCACCACGCGCCCGGTCGATCGGATGCACATCCGCCTCGCGGACAGCACCATGCCACCCTCCGGCACGCCCGCCCCGGCCTTCGCCGACTCGCAGCGCATCGCCTCCTGGGCCTCCTGCGGCGCGCGCACGCTCACCGAGGACACCCGGCTGCGCTCGACCGCCCCGCTCTTCCGCCCGCCGGCGCAGCCCCCCGCCGGCACCGCCTCCCTCGAGCTGCGCGCGGACAGCTACCCGGTGCCGCAGGTGAGCGACCGCTACCAGTGCTTCACCTTCACCAACGTGGTGAGCGCCGACCAGTTCATCCGTCGCTTCGACGTGCTGCTCGACCGCCCGGAGGTGCTGCACCACGTGGTGCTCTACCGCTCGACCAGCACCACCGCCCTCGCGCCGAGCTTCGAGTGCACCGGCTCTCCCCCGGACACGCTCTACACGTACACCTGGGCGCCCGGGGAGGACGCGCTGCAGTTTCCCGACGGCGGCCTCCGGGTGCGCCCCTCGGACCGCTACATCCTCCAGCTCCACTACAACAACTCCCGCAACCTGACCGGGCTCGTCGACCGCTCTGGCGTGCGCCTCGCGCTCGGCCCCGCCACCGGCACCGAGTACGGCATGGTCGCCATGGGCCCGGTGGGCTTCTCCCTCCCCGCGCGCACGCAGCAGCGCGTCGCCAGCGCCTGCACCCTCGCGCCGGGCTCCCGCGTGCTCGCCTCGATGCCCCACATGCACCAGATCGGCAGCGGGTATGAGCAGTTTCTCCTGCGCGGCACGCAGCGCACCCCGATCATCACGCTCACCAACTGGCAGTTCGAGTCGCAGTACTTCTACGAGCTGCCGCTCACGCTCCAGGCGGGCGACCGCATCGAGACGGCGTGTACGTTCAACAACACCACGAGCCGCGACGTGCGCAGCGGGTCGTCCACCACCGACGAGATGTGCTTCGGCTTCACCTACGTGACCCCGCCGCCCACGGCCGAGTACTGCAGCGAGCCCCTCACCGAGCCGACCGCCGTCGACCTCACCTACCGCCCTGGGATGTGCTCCCCCGCCGACGCGCCGACCGCGCTCCCCCTCGCCAGCGGCACGGTGCGGGTCGCGGCGACCCCGGCGCTCACCGGCGGCGAGATCCCCGACGGCCGCTGGGAACTCTCGAACATCGAGTACCTGCTCAACATGGCGCTCACCCCCATCGGAACCATCGACCCCGCGGCCTCGACGCTGCAGGGCCGCGGCCAGGTGTGGACCTCCGCCGGGCGCATCCGGGCGGACTTGCTGAGCTCCTTCTCGCTGGTCTTCGCCGCGGGCAACCGCCTCACCCGCGCGGTGCCTCAGATCAACTTCAACAGCACCTACGTCGCCACCGGCAGCGCCCTCGCGCTGACCTCCGAGTGCTCCGTCGGCACCGCGGCCAACACCCCCACGGCGCTGGAGTACGAGGTGCGCGGCGACGACCTGATCGTGGGCCTGCGCGCGCAGAGCCTGGGGACGGTGACCATCTCGCCCCGGTACATCTTCCGCCGCGCTCGCTGACCCCCCGCCCTTCGTCCCCTCCGTGATTGACCCCCCAGAGGGCGCCCACTACGGTTCCGCCCGACATGGAACATCCTTCGTATGACGCGGGCATCCCGGCCTTTGGAACGGGCGTGCTCTACGCGTTCCTGGTGACCGCGGCGATCTCGCTGTGCCTCGCGGTGCTCGCCGGGACCGACCGCGGCCCCTCCGCCGCCCGCTTTCTACGAGCAGCGCGGATGTCGGCCCTGGGCACCTGCGCCCTCATCGGCCTCGACGTGATGCTCCTGCTCTACGGCTTCCTCTCCCACGATTTCCGCATCCGGTACGTGGCGCACTACTCCGACCGATCGATGCCGCTGCACTACCTGATCACCGCCCTCTGGGGCGGCCAGGACGGCTCGCTCCTCTGGTGGACCTTCCTGCTCTCGATCTACACCAGCATCTGCGTCTTCACGCTGCGCACCCGCTACAAGGAACTCGCCCCCTGGGTCATCGCCACCCTCATGGGCGTGGTGGTCTTCTTCGGGGTCATCATGTCGTGGGCGGCCAACCCCTTCTCCGCCAGCTTCGTGGGAGCACCCCTCGAGGGCGAAGGGCTCAACCCCTCGCTCCAGAACTTCTACATGGCCATCCACCCGCCCTCCCTCTACGTGGGCTTCGTCGGGTGCGCCGTGCCCTTCGCCTTCGCCGTCGCAGCCCTCATCACCGGCCGGCTCGGTGAGGAGTGGACCCTCGCCGCCCGCCGCTGGGTGCTCTTCGCCTGGATGTTCCTGAGCATCGGCAACGTGCTCGGGATGCTCTGGGCCTACGAAGAACTCGGCTGGGGCGGCTTCTGGGCGTGGGACCCGGTCGAGAACGCCGCCTGCCTCCCCTGGTGGACCATCACCGCCTACCTGCACTCGGTGATGATCCAGGAGCGCCGCGGCATCCTGAAGGTCTGGAACGTCGCCCTCCTCCTCTTCTCGTTCTTCCTCACCATCTTCGGCACCTTCCTCACCCGCTCGGGGCTCATCTCCAGCGTCCACTCCTTCGCCCAGAGCGGCATCGGCATCTACTTCGTCTGGTTCATGGGCTTCCTCGCGGTGCTCTGCATCGGGCTCGTGGTGTGGCGCCTGCCGCTGCTCCGCAAGGCCGCCGAGATCGACGCGCTGCTCTCCCGCGAGGCGATGTTCGTCGCCAACAACTGGATGCTCCTGGGCATCTGCGTCTTCATCGCCCTGGCCACCACCTGGCCCAAGATCGCCGAGTGGCTCTGGGGTGAGCGCCTCACCGTGGGAGCGACCTTCTACAACGCCTGGCTCGCCCCGGTGGCCATCGTGCTCCTGCTGATCATGGCCATCGGCGTGCTCACCCCGTGGCGCAAGGGCTCCCCCGACCTGCTGCTCAAGGCCTTCCGCGGGCCCCTCGTGGCGGGCCTCGCGGCGGGCACCGCGCACGCCGTCTTCGGCCGCGCGATGGGCTTCCCCGCGGTGGTCAACATCCCACCCATCTACGACGTGGTCACCCCCATCAAGCTCTTCGGGGCGACGCTGGGGAGCGTCAACGTCGGCCGCTCCATCGCCTGGCTCGACGGGCACCTGCCCGCGGTGGCGACCGGCCTCGTGGCCCTCAACATCGCCGCCCTCGCCCAGGAGTACTGGCGCGGAACCCGCGCGCGCATGGCCTCCAAGGGCGAGTCGGCCCCGGTGGCCCTCACCCGCCTGGTGGGCAAGAACCGCCGCCGCTACGGCGGGTACCTCTCGCACCTGGGCTTCGTGCTGATGATGGCCGGCTGGGTCGGCGCGGCCTACCGCCAGGAGGCCGAGGCGGTGCTGAGCCCCGGAGAGAGCTTCCGGCTGGGGCAGTACACGATGCGCTACGAGGGCATCGACAACCTGCGCGACATCCACGTGCGCCAGACCCGCGCGATCATCAACGTGACGCGCAACGGGTCGTTCTTCGCGACGATGCACCCGGCGCGCTTCGTCTACACGTCGCGGCCCGAGCAGCCGACCAGCGAGGTGGCCATCGCGCCGCGCCTCAGCGAAGACCTCTACCTCACCATGAACAGCGTCGACCCGACGACGCGCGTGGCGCACCTCAAGGCCTTCGTGAACCCCCTCACCCTCTGGATCTGGATCGGCGCCATGGTGCTGGTCGCCGGGGTGATCCTCGCGATGTGGCCCGAGGCCTCCAAGGCCGCTGCGCGCGCGACACGCGCGAAGGGCGGTCGGCCGGTGCCGCTCGCGGGGCAGAGCACCCTGCTCCTCGTGGCGGGCCTCGCGGGTGGAGCTGCCCTGCTGCTCACCTCTCCCGCCAGCGCGCAGAACAACCACCAGACCTCCGCGGACTCCAACGCCCGGCAGGCGAGCCCCGAGGAGCGGCGGGTCTTCGAGCAGCTGCGGTGCATGTGCGGCGACTGCCCGAGGGAGTCGCTCTCCACGTGCACCTGCGGCTTCGCCGACGGGCAGAGACAGCGCATCCGAGAGCGGCTGGCGCGCGGCGACTCCGCCTCCACCATCATCGAGCAATACGTGGAGAGGTATGGCAGCGAGTCGCTTGAGGTGCCGCCAGACCGCGGGGCCAACAAGGGGCTCTACCTCGTCCCGGTGGCCGTGATGATCGCGGGCGGGGCCATGGGGCTGCGCCTGGTGCGCCGCTGGGCGCGCAAGCCGGTGCCGGTGACGCCCGCTCCGGCGAAGGCGCCGGCCGCGGAGAAGGTGGACTCGGGCGAGTACGACGCCCGCATCAACGAAGAGCTGCGGGGCCACGATGACTGAAGCGCACGAGAGGTTCGGCCGGTACATGGCCCTGATTCCGGTGGCCGTGGTGGCGCTGGTGGCTGTCCCCATCGGGCTGACGAAGGGGGCGCCCGCGGTGGTGCTCTGGTTCGGCTTCGCGATGTTCTCGGGCGCCGTGCTGCTCTTCTGGGAGACGCTCCGGCTGGTGCTCGACCCGACGCGCTCGGGCGACGCGGCGGAGGGCGAGGACGATGGCGCGGCGCTCGGCGCCCTCGAGGAGCGCAAGCGGGCCGCGGTGCAGGCGCTGCGCGACCTGGAGTTCGAGCGCTCCATCGGCCGCCTCGGCGAGGAGGACCACCGCGCCCTCGAGGCCCGCTACCGCGAGGAGGCCCGCGCCGCGATGAGGGCCATCGACGAGGGCATCGGCCCGTGGCGCACCCGCGCCGAGGCGATGCTGGCCGAGGCCGAGGCGGCGGAGCTCGCCGTAACGTCAGACGCCGCGAAGCCCGACGCCGCGAAGTCCGAGACGAAGGCGACCGCCGCTCCTGCGACGGAGGCCGGCTGCCCGAAGTGTCAGACGCTCAACGATGAAGATGCCGTGTTCTGCAAGCGCTGCGGTCACCGGCTGAAGGCAGAGGTCGCCGATGCGACGACTTGATAGGATCGTGCTCGCCGCGCTGATGCTCGCGGCGGCTCCCTCGCTCGCCCAGGACGCCGCCGTGCAGGCGTCTCCCCCGACGACGGCCCCCGGTCCGGTGGACCCCTCGCAGCCCCTGCCTCCGGGGCACCCTCCGACGGACGGCTCCGCCCCCATGGTGGCCGGGGGATCCGACGCCGCGGTGCGCCGCGCGATGCTGCCGCAGTCCTTCGCCGAGGAGACCTCGGAGGTCCCCGCGGGCTCCATCCACGTCCGGGTGGTGAACAGCGCCGGGGCGCCGCAGGAGGGGGTGACCGTGCGGCTCGGCGCGATGCGCGAGGGCGAGCGCGACGCGCCGCGAGAGGCGCGCACCGACCACGACGGGACGGCGAGGTTCCAGGGCCTCACGACCGGCGGCAACATCGCGTACCGGGCGAGCACCGAGCTCGACGGGGCGAAGTTCGGCGCGCTGCCCTTCCAGCTCGGGCCGAGCATGGGGCACCGGGTACAGCTCGTGCGCTTCGACGTCGAGCACGAGGGCCGCGGGGTGCTGCTCTGGGACTCCCGCACGGAGATGCGCTTCCGCGACGACCGCCTGCTGGTGGTGCAGCGGCTGCGCATCGCCAACCTCTCGGGGCTCGCGCTCGGAGAGGAGCAGCCGGTGCCGCAGGCCTTCGTGCCTCGCAACGGGATGCGCTTCGAGCTGCCGGCCGGGTACACGGCCTTCACGTCGCAGCCGACGATGAGCGACGTGCGCATGACCACCGAGGGAAACGCCGCGGTGCTGCGGGGGAGCATCCCTCCGACGCTGAGCGAGCCCATCGAGGTGGTGTTCCAGTTTCAGATGAAGCTGAGCGGCGGGGACGTGTCGATGCGCATCGGGATGCCGATGCCGGTGGTCAACTCCCTGGTCGCCGTGGAGGCCCCGCCGGGGCTGAGCATGACCGTCGAGGGGATGCCCGCCGCGGAGACCCGCGAGTCCAACGGGGACAGGATCCTGCTGACGGGGCTCTCCCGGCAGCCCAACGACCCGCCGCTGCGCACCGTCGCCATCCAGATCCACGGCATCCCCTCCCCGGCCGGGCCCGCGAGGACCGTCGCGACCGGGGCGGTGGCGCTGCTGATCGTGGGGGGGCTCTACACCGCGCTGCGCCGTGGAAACACCACCACGGGCAAGCGCACCAGGGCGGACATCGAGGCCGAGCGCGACCGCGCGCTGGTCGAGGGGGCGGAGCTCGCGCGGCGGCACAAGGCCGGCGACGTGGGCCCGGCGACCTACGAGAAGCGCCGCCGGGAGCTCACCGAGTGGCTCTCGACGCTGCTCAAGGAGCTCGACGAGGCCGCGAACTGAGGTCGGCGGCGGCGGCTCACTTCACCGCGAGCAGCTCGACCTCGAAGACCAGCGTCGCGCCGGGGGGGATCACCGCCCCGGCGCCGCGCGATCCGTAGCCCAGCTCCGGGGGGATGGTGAGCTTGCGCTTGCCGCCCACCTTCATGCCGGCGACCCCCTGGTCCCAGCCCTTGATGACCCTTCCCGCGCCGAGGGGGAAGGAGAAGGGTCGGCCGCGGTCGACGGACGAGTCGAACTTCGTCCCGTCGGTGAGCCAGCCCGTGTAGTGCACGTCGACGGTCTTGCCGGTGGTGGCCTCGACGCCCGTGCCCGCCTGGAGTTCTTCGATCTGGAGGTCTGCCATGATGGCCGCCACGGTCGCACGATCGCGCCGCCGCGGGAATGGCCTACCGGGGAGCTCAGGTTACCTCTTCAGGTATTCAGCTCGCGGATGAAGTCCTCCACGATGACCTTCGCCTTGGCGAGCTCGCCCGGCGGCAGGGAGATCGCGCCCACCACCGGGTGGCCGCCTCCCCCGTGGCGCTCGCAGAGCCGGGCGATGTCGTGCCGACGCGGGTGCTTCGACCAGGGGTTGAACCCCACGGAGATCTTCACCCGCTTGTGCGTGCGCGAGAGCACCACCGAGTAGGTCGCCGTCGGGAAGAGCTTGTACCCGACGAACTTCGCCACGGTGTCGAGCGGCGCGTCGCTCAGGTCGAACCACGCCACCGAGCCCCGCTGCTCGCCCGACTGCTCCATGCGCTTGGAGAGCGCCTCGTGCCGGGTCTTGATGGGCTCCAGCCGACGCAGCACGTCCGGGTGCTCGGCCAGCACGTCGAGCGGAGTGACCGAGAGCTGCGGGATCATCCAGGCCAGCAGCGAGTCGTCGCCCTGCTCCTGCACCACCGCGGCGAGCTTCATCGCCGCCGGCTCGAAGGAGCTCGCCTGGTCGGCGTCGGTGAAGCGCGCGGCGTCGATGACGTCGCTCCAGGCGACCAGCTCGTCGAGGTCCGGCGCGGTCCAGCCCCAGCGCTCTCGGGCCACGTCGATGATGAACTTGGTGCACGACCCGTAGGCGCCGTCGTGAAACTTCCGGCCGCTGGTGTCGGCGCGGAAGTGAAGCTCCGAGCCGGGCTCCTGGAAGGCGCTCACGTGGTGGTCGAAGTACCAGTCCAGGTAAGGCGACTGCGTGTAGCGGTAGTCGAGGATGGCGTTGATCGCCCCGGTCATCAGCTTGTCGCCCGGCGGCGGCGCGTTGGGCTCGTAGAGCAGGCCCCGGAAGTGAAACTTCGCGTCGCTCAGCGCGCTCTGCGTCTCACGCAGGAAGCGGGAGAAGATCGCCGCGCTCGCGGCCCCGTCGAAGCAGTATCCGTGGTGGGCGACGAGTACGTCCATGTGGGCTCTGATTCCCACGATGGCATCGCCCCGCCCTTCGCAGCAAGCACTTCGGCGCGTTGCTGCCCACCGATCACCAGAAGCGCACCGCGCGCCTCTCGTGGGCGCGAGCGACTTCGGCACGAAGACGCAGGACGAGCTCGAGCCCGCGGACTGAGCCGAAGCTCCCCTCCCCCGTCACGGCGGCACAACGTTCTTCCACGGATCGTCGCTCGCGCCCACGAGGGCATCGCGGCGGTCATGTGACCCTCTGGGCGCTCGGCGGGTGAGGGCACCGGTAGTGGGTTCATGAGGAACGCCCCACTGCACTCATGGCAGAGTCACACCGGGGCCATCGTCATCTTCTTCCTCACCACGTCCTTCGTCGGCGCGAGGGTGAGCCGCCACGATCGCTCGCCCGTGGCCCCCGCGAGCGCCGCCGCCCGCCGCCACCGCCTCCGCCTCGGAGCGCACGCTCTTCGCGAAGGTCACGAAGCGCTGGCAGCGAAAGGACCTCGCGGCCGCCGTCTCGGTCGAGCTCGAGGCGACCCGCAAGTCACATGGCGCCGAGGTGGCCGTCCGCATGCCGCTGGCGCTCTGGGCGACGCTCGCGCCACCGCCGCGCTGATCACCGGTCCGGTGATCGCGTTCACCGGTCCGGTGATCGGGTCGAAGCCCTCCTCCAAAGCCCTCCAATATCCCTCTCAAGGTTCCGCTGGGCCCGTCGGCCCTCGCCGCGAGGTCGTCGGGCGACCGCGGGGAATCGTCGACGACCTCGCGACCGAGCACGCAAAGCTGCGCGCGCCCGTGCTCTTCGTGTGGGGCGAGGACGACGTGACCTTCCCTATCGACCTCGCGCGGACGATGGTCGGGCAGATCCCCGACTGCCGCGGACTACGGGCGGTGCCGGGGGCCTCGCTGCTCGTGCACGAGGAGAAACCAGACGCGGTGGCCGAGCACGCGCTGGCCTTCTACCGGGAGTTCGGGGTGATCGATGGGGGCAGCGTGTGAGGGGGCGTTAGCGCCACCAGAGGTCGAGCGGGCCTGAGTAGGCCTGGACGTTGTGGTTGCCGCGGTCGAAGAAATAGAAGTTCCCGTTGGCGGCGAACACCGCGGGTCCGCCGTAGATCGTCGAGCGGTTCGGGATGTCCGTGCGCGCGAGGTAGGTGCGCGCGACGACGTCGTAGCGGTACACGGCGGCGTACGCGGAGCCCGCCGAGTAGTGCTGTCCGCCGAAGAGGTAGATGAAGCCGTCGGCGCCGCGGGCGGCTCCGAGGAAGGCCGCGGAGTTCGGGAGGCTCGGCCCGGTCGTCCAGCTGTTCATCGCGGGGTCGAAGATCCACGTGGGCGCCACGCCGACGCCGCAGATGCCGCCCGGGGTGACCGCGCCGAAGATGTAGATCTTGCCGTCGGGTCCCGTGACGGCGGCCGTGCTCGCGACGCCCCTCGGGACGGGCGCCGCGACGCCCCACGAGTTGGTGGCGGGGATGTACACCTGCACCACGCTCGACGGGCCCCCGGTGCTGCAATAGGAGCCTCCGCCCATCACGTAGATCCGGCCGTCGGGGATCACCGCGACGAGCGCGTTGTCGCGGCGCACCGCCGTCGTGGCCGCGCCCGCCGACCAGGTGTTCGCGGTCGGGTTGTAGATGTCCACGGCGCCGGTGGACCCGAAGACGTACACGCGCCCGTCGACCCCGGTGACCGCCACGTGGGAGGTCGAGGCCCCGGGGATGGTCGTGAGGGCGGCCCAGGTGTTCGTCGACGGCGTGTAGGCCACGACGCGGTTGGCGCCCGCGGCGACGTCGAGAATCCGCCCGTCCGGGAGGGTGACGACCGACCCGCGCACCTGGTGATCGGCCACCAGGGGCTGGCACATGCTGTTGAAGCAGGTGCGCCCGGTGCCGCACGCAGTCCCGCACGCGCCGCAGTTTCCGTCGCTGCCGCGCAGGTCGAAGCAGCCTCCCGCGCAGAAGGTCCGGCCCGGCGCGCAGACGCAGGTCCCGGCCACGCAGGCGGAGAAGCTCGGGCACGCGCGGCCGCAGGCGCCGCAGGCCGTCAGGTCGGTCTGGGTGTCGCGGCAGGTGCCGGAGCAGTCGGTGCGGCCGGCCGGGCAGCCGCAGGCCCCGCGCGAACACACGCGTCCGGCCGTGCACGCGATGCCGCAGAAGCCGCAGCTCGCCGGGTCGGACTGCAGATCGACGCAGCGCCCCGCGCACATCGTGTAGCCGCTCGCGCACCCGCAGACCCCGCCCGTGCACGCCTGCCCGGTGCCGCAGGCGGTCCCGTTCGGTGCGTTGGCGCCGGTGTCCATGCAGACGGGGGCGCCAGTGCTGCACGAGATCGAGCCCACGTGGCAGGGCGCGCTCGCAGGGGCGCAGCTGGTCGAAGCCGCACACGCCGTGCAGGCGCCCGCGCGGCAGACCATCGCGGTCCCGCACGCGGTGCCGTCGGCGAGGTTGCCACCGATGTCCGTGCAGCCCACGCCGGAGGCCGTGCAGGTCGTCCTGCCGCGGTGGCAGGGGTTGGCCGGCGCGCAGGTCGCCCCGGGCGAGCACGCGAGGCAGGTGCCACCCGCGCACACGCGCCCGGCTCCGCATGCGGTGCCGTCCGTGGCGGCCCCGCGATCGACGCAGACCTCGCGGCCCGTGGTGCACGCGATCGATCCGGTCCTGCACGGGTCGGTCGGCGTGCAGGCCGTCCCCGCGCGGCACGCGACGCAGCTGCCGTCGCTGCACACCCGGCCGGTGCCGCACGCGGTTCCGTCCGGGGCCGCCGCGCCGGTGTCGACGCAGCTCGCTCCGGGGGAGCACACCGCGCGCCCCACGCGGCAGGCGCCGGCAGCGGGCACGCAGGCTTCGCCCGCCGTGCAACGGATGACACAGACGCCGCCGCCGGTGACCGCGGCGCAGGTCGTCCCGGTGGGACAGGGCGCGTCGTTGCCGGGCGTGCACGGGATCGCGCAGGTCCGCGTGCCGTCCGTCGACATCAGGAGGCAGCGCGCGCCCGGCGGGCTCGTCGGGCAGGCGTTGCCCGCCGTGCAGTCGGCGAAGCACTGGGCCTGCGTCGACGCGCCGCGCACGGTGGAGCAGACCCCGCCGCGGGCGCAGGCTCCGTAGCTTCCGTCGCAGGGCTGGTAGAAGCCCTGGGTGCCCTCGCACAGGCTCGTGGCGGCGTTGCAGGCGGTGCCCGCGGGGCACGAGAGCGACGGCGTCGCGTTGCACCGCCCGACGCACGCCCCGATGGTGGGCTGCGCCGTCGGCCCGCACACGTAGCCCGTTCGGCGGCAGGCCCCGGTCGAGCCCGGCGTGCAGCGCTGCAGGCAGAGCCGGGTGGTGCCGACGAGCACGCAGGATCCGGGGCCCCCGAGGGCCGTAGCGCACTCGGAGTCCTGCTCGCAGGGCAGGGTGCAGAGGCCGCCCGGGAAGCCGGCGCCCTCATGACAGAAGAGTCCGTCGGCGCAGTCTCCCTGCGACTCCGGCTCGCCGCCGAGGGTGCTGCAAGCCGACCCGAGCCTGCCAGCCGGGGTCGGCTGGCCGGTGTCGGTCCGGGGCCCGGTGTCCGTTCGGGCGGTGTCGGTCGGGAGCGCGGCGTCCGTGCCGGCGTCGACCGCGGGCAGGTCGGGCAGGGCGTCCATCGCGACGCCGCCATCCGACGGAGCGGGACCGGGGTCTCCGGGCGCCGCGGCGGTACAGGCGCCCAGCGGAAGGATCGCGACCAGCGCCAGGCGGCTCCACAGACTCGTATGCATGCGTTCTCCGAAGGGGGGGCGTAGCCATCGGGGCGATCGACCCGATCGGGTGGGCCGCGCGTCGTCGATGGGCGGCGCACCTTCTCACAGTCGTGCTCCCCCGAGGCCGGAGTACAACAGGAGGTCAGGGGAGAGCTCCCGGGTCAGCGCGAAGAGCGCCTCGACGACGGGGGGCACCTCGGTGCCGAAGTGCGTGTCGGAGCCGATAGGGAAAGCAACGCGGCACCTTCGCTGGCATGGATCAGCTTCAGGTGACGGAACGCCCAGTGTACGAAGTACGCGCTCCCGCAAGCCTTGGCCGGAGCTCTCGGGACGCCACCATGAGCTCGATCGGTTGGAGCGCTCGACCGAGGGCTTCGCGGGTTGCGCGGCGGGCACCGCTCCGAAGGAACGCGAGTAGCGCCCAGCCGTGGATGACCGCAGGCGGCGCCAGGTGATATCCACGAAGTCGCACAAATCGCTCCAACGTGAGGATGATCGATGATCAATCGGGGACTCACTGGTTCACTCGCGCTTCTCGCGCTCGTCGCCGCGTGCGCGCCGCGCGGGGTGAATCTCACCGCCCCCGGCGATCGGGACGCGACGTCGCGCCTCGACGTCGATCCGGGCGACCGAACGGTCAGCGAGGAGGAGGGGTCGCTGCGCGATGCGGCGGCCTGGCCGGACGCCCCGACCGGGCGTGCGGACGCCCCGACCGAGACCGACCGGACCGCGGTCGGCCCGGACCTCGGCACCGACGGCGGAGCGATCGCCGACAACGCCGGCGTCCCGGCGGTCGACGTGGTCACGACGCCTTGCGGTCGCAACGGAGAAGCCTGCTGCGCGACCGGCGCGGCCTGCGACGCCGGCCTCCGCTGCGAGGCCCTGGCGTGCCGCCCCATCCCGGCGTGTGGCGCGGTCGGGATGGCCTGCTGCGCCAGCGGATCCCCCTGCGCGTCGGGCCTCGCTTGCACGTCGGGCAGCTGTCGCATGCCTTCCACCTGCGCGCCGCTCGCCGGCGCGTGCACCTCCATCGCGCAGTGCTGCGTCGGGGCGGGCGCGTGCCGTCCCTCGCCGACATCGGCGACGTGCTGCCTCGAGCAGGGCGCCGCGTGCGCCGAGAGCACCCAGTGCTGCGGATCGATGCGCTGCACTGGGGGGCGCTGCGCCGCGGTCGCGGACGGCGGTGCGTGCGTCGCGGACGCGGACTGCGCGGCGGGGTTGCGGTGCACGGCGGGCGCGTGTCAGCGACCGTGCGCGGGCGCAGGCGCGAGGTGCGAGGCCGCACCGTGCTGCGCGGGCCTGGCGTGCAGCGGGGCCGGCGTGTGCGCACTGCCAGTCACCTGCGTGGACCTCGGATCGGGCTGCAGCGCGTCGCGCCCGTGTTGTTCGGGGGCGGCGTGCACGGGCGGCACTTGCGTCGCGGATGCCTGCAGGCTCGACGGCGACCCGCTTCCGTGCGGGCCGTTCGCCCCCTGCTGCCCAGGGCTGTCCTGCTCCGGGACGTCCTGCGTCCTGGCGTGCCTCGACCCCGGGACCCGCTGCTCGGGCGCGAGCAACTGCTGCGCGGGCATGGCGTGCACCGAGTCCAACGTCTGCGGCACGTGCTCCAACGCCGGCCCGTGCTCGCCCGCGGCCCCGTGCTGCTACGGCTTCATCTGCACCGGGGCGCGATGCGCAACGTGCTTCGTCAGCGGGGGGCCGTGCACCACGAACTCCCAGTGCTGCAGCCGGACGTGCTCGTTCGGTCGCTGCCGGTGAGCGCGCGCGCGCACCTGCCCGTGGGGTCTGCCGTGGCGCGTGGGCGGGCGCCCGTCGCTCCGCGTCGGTGAGGTCGCGCGAGGGCCGCGGCCGCCTCCTACCCGCCGTGCGTCGACGCGGTACTTAGTACTACCGTTGTTAACCGCGGAAGCGGCGCTGTCCTGTCCGCCTTGTAAACCACGGCGAACCCGCGCCGTGCCAGGGCGGTGCCCGCCCCGGCGCTTCCAACCGCTTGGGACATCCCATCCACGCGCTGGGCACGGGCCTTCCGCGGCGCGCAGACGGAGCTCGTGTACCGGCACCCCTTCACGAAGACCCTCGACCCGACGCGGGCCCCTGTGGCGGCGCGCAACGGGGCGTATCGCGGGCTCGAGCTCTTCTTCGTGTTCGGGTCGCTGAACGTGGCGGGGTACGTACCGTCCGCGGCCGACCTCGCGCTCTCCGACGCGATGCGACGCCCGCGCGGCGGCGTTGCAGTAGCCGGCGCGAGGCCCGTCGTCACTTCTCCGAGAGGTCCTCGACGTCGGTCCAGGGGTCGGGCCGCGGAGCCGTGAGGTAGCGATCGCAGCGGCGCAGGCGCATCGCGGCCGCGACGTCACCCGGGACGGCCTCCACGCACCGGCGAAAGCTCGCGCCCGCGCGGTCGAGGTCGCCTTCGCCGTAGCGCGCGAGACCGTCTTCCCAGTCCGCGCGGCACGCCACCTTGGCGGCGCGCACGTCGTCTTCGTCGGCGTCGAGCACCTCGTGGAGCACCACCGGCGCGAGGCGCCCGACCACGCGCACGCGGTCGAGCTCGCGGGTGACGAAGGCCCCGGCGGGGACCGCCGCGAGGGTGCGATCGCCGATGATCACCCGCGCGCCGTAGTGCTTCGTGAGGGACTCGATGCGCGACGCGAGGTTCACGCAGTCGCCGATGACCCCGCACTTGATGCGCTGCGGCCCGCCGATGGTGCCGAGCGTGAGCTCGCCGGTGTTGAGCCCGACGCCGATGTGGATGGGCCGCAGGCCGCGGGCGACGCGCTGGGCGTTGAGCGGTCGCAGCTGCCGGTGCATGTCCACGGCGGCGCCGACCGCCGACGCGGGGGCGACCTCGAAGAGCGCCATGATCGCGTCGCCGATGTAGCTGTCGACGAAGCCCCCGCGCGCGACGATGGCTGGCTCCATCGCGGAGCCGATAGGGAGCTAGGGGATCCCCTCATATTGCGCCGAAGATCCCGCGGAAGACTGCGTGTTGAGCGACGGTGTTTTCGAATGCCGTCATCAGGTCTCGCAGTCGATCTTCGCGCATCGTCGGGAGGGCCTGGTACCAGAACGAGCCCTGCCGGAAGAGCGAGTGAGTCCGCTTCTTGGCGGTGTTCACCTTGAGCAGGCGATCGAAGCCCAACGACTCGGAGGCCGCGCCCAGCAGCGTCAGCAGCGCCTCGGCGAAGGCCACGAGCAACAGCAGCCGATCGCGGCGTGCGGGATCCCCGATGTGAGTAGCCGAGAGGCCCAGCCCGAAGTGAAGGTCCTTGGTGTCCCGCAGGTTCTCTTCAATCGTGAACCTGCGACCGTAGAGCTTCTTGGTCTCAGCGCCGCTCAGATCGGCACGACTGCTGGCCAGATACCAGGCCTCCTTCATCCCCTTTGCACGGACGATCACGATGCGATCCACGGTCGTGGCCCCCGCGGTCACACCGGCGCCGTGCAGTTCGACCAGTCGGCCATCCGCGCGCAGCCACTCGGCCGCGGTGCGCGCCTCGCCCGCCGCCGACGTCACCCGGATGTTTCCGCGAAACCGGATCACGAAGTGGAAGTCCAGGTCGCGCAGCAGCCCGTAGAGCTTCTGGTCCCCGAAGCCGCGGTCGGCCAGGACGGTCACGCGGACCTCGATCGGCACGGCCTCCCGGAGCCGGACGAGCAGCTCGTCCTCGTAGCCATTGCGCTTGGTCTTGAGGTCCTTCTTGGGGACGGTCTTCCAGAGGAGCGGCGTCGCCCGGCCGTGATGCGTGATGACGTTGAGGACGAGCGTCGTCTGGTCGTCGTCATCGAAGTCCGTCCAGTCGAGGGCGACGACGATCTCGCCGCGCTCGGCGATCACGAACGACACCCACCGCGGCGCCAGCATCTCGACGTCGATCCCCAGGTTGCTCAGCATCCGATCGATCTGCTTGACCGCATGTCTCGCAGTAACTCCCGTGGCCGTCGCGAGCCCCTGGCCGATCGCGTGGATCGCGAGGGTCGCGCCGTGCAGGACGCCGACGACCCCGTTGGCGAGCGACAACACGCGCTTGGCGTGGAGGTCCTCGCCCACCAGGTCCTCGATGAACTGGTGGACCGAGGCCGGGTCGAGACCCGCTGGGCGAGAGCGACGGGACTTGGAATCAGTGAAGGGCGAGGCCATGCCTCGGTCCTACTACACCGAGAATTGAAGCGAAATATGAGGGGATCCCTCAGGCCGAACCCGACATTTCTACTTTGGTTTGACAGCCCGCTCCCGCGGTCTCCTCGCGGAGCTACTGGGAGAGCTCGCTGGCCCCGCGAGGCCACATGGGCCGGGTCGACGGGTGCTCACAGCGCCGGCGCGCTTCACGGCGAGACGAGGGTCGTGCGCCCGCGGGTCACGGCCAGCGCGCGAGCGTGCCGCCGTTTCCGGCGATCCAGACCGAGTCGCGCGTGCCAAAGACCGCGAGCAGCGGCTGTGCGGTGGGCGGGCTCTGCAGCGTCCATCGCCCGCCGTCCCATCGAAGCACCGTTCCTGCGAAGCCGACGGCCCAGACGTCGTTCGCGACGCCACCCCACGCCGCGTACAGCCCTTGCGTCGTCGGGCTCGCCACCGTTCGCCACGCGCTGCCGTCGTATCGCAGGATCACACCGCCGCCGCACGTCGCCCAGACGTCCGTCGCGCTCGTGGCCCACAAGCCGTTGATGCCCGCGGTGGTCGTCGCATCCATGGGGCGAAGCGCCGCGCCATCCCAGCGAACGATGGTTCCACCCGAGCCCGCGATGAACGCCAGGTCCGACCGCAGGGCGACCGCAGCGTGCAACAGCGTCGTCACGCCGCTCGGGATCGTCGTCCACGTGGCGCCGTCGTAGTGCGCGACGAAGCCACGATCGCCCACGACCCAGACGTCGCGATCGCTCGAGCCGCTGATCGCTTGAAAGCTCCCTCGCAACCCGGTGGCCACCGGCGTCCAGACCGTCCCGCTCCAGCGAAAGACGTTGCCCTCGAGGGTCACCGTCCACAGGTGAGCGCCGTCGGTTCCCCACACGCCACTCGGTCGATCTGCGCCGATGCCGTCGGTGGCGGACCACCGCGAGCCGTCGAAGTGGAGCGCGCCGCCGACGCCCACGGCCCACGCGTCGCTCCCGCCGAACGCGATGCCATCGACGATGTTCCACGACACGCCCGCGGAGATGCTTGTCCACCGCGGAGCGATACTCCCGTCGGCGCCGGCGTCGGCCCCGGCGCCCGAGTCCAACCCCGCAGCGCGGTCGGGCGGCACATCGACGGCCGACTCGCTGGGCACGTCCGCCCCCGCACCCGCATCGGCTTCGGAGACGATGTCCCGCGCGGCGGTTCCGTCGGTCGCGAGGTCTGTCACGTCGGCCGCGTCCCCTCGGGAGGCGTCCATCGGCGGCGCACGATCGAATGTGGCGGCATCGACCCGCGCGGTGTCGGCTGCATCTTGCGGCGCTGCGTCCGTTGGGACGGTCGGGGGCGGCTCGCTCGACGAGGAGCAGGCGCAGCTAGCGAGAACCACGGCCCACCACGCGCGCTTCTTCATCCAAGCCTGAACTAGCCCAACCCGCGCGCCACATCAACCTGGGATGGGGGATGCGGGGTATGCGCACTGCGATCGTCGGAGCGGAGGAAAACCGGTTCGCGGGATCGCCGCAGCCGCGACTCCATCGTGGCGACGCGAGCGGGGGATAGGCGATCCAACGCGGCACGCCCGCTGGCACGAATTCGCCACAGTTACCGAAACACCCTGTATGCGAAACAGCCCGCTCCCGCGGTCTCCTCGCGGAGCTACTGGGAGAGCTCGCTGGAGTGCGGGCATCCTGTGCCGCGAGGATGGATTGATCTTCCATCCCGACATGCTCCTGGCCAGCACGCCCAAGGAGCACCGGGCCGAAATGGCAGTTGTCGTCGATATGCTGAAGCGCGTCGGACGGGCGGAGGGCGTCAAGGTCGACCTCGGGTCCGAGCCGGCGCGCAGAGCGCTCGCGGCGGAGCTTGCCTCGCTCGACCCGGTGAAGCGCAGGCAGGTCGAGGCCCTGCTCGCACAGGCCCTGCGATCGTCGGCGGTCGGATACTATGGCGACCTCGACTATCTCGAGGAGATCGACGCGACCACGGGGAAGAGGGTTCCGCTCGGTTCAATCGACAAGAACGACCGCGCCAGCGCGGCAGCGAAGGCCAACCTGCGCCGCACCGGGGTCGCGATCACGCCGAGGCTCCCCGGTGATGAAGGCCCGCTGGAAGATCACAACTCTCTCGGCCAGCACGGGTCCGCCGCGGAGGTGGTCGACCCTGCGACGGGGCTGCTGAAGTTCGCGCACATCGGTGACATCATCGTGGCTCTCCCCGATGGCAAGCTGGTGAAGATTCCCTATCCGCCGGCGCCGGAAGGCCTGACGGGTGACGAGGCAGTTCGCGCGCAGGATGCGGCACTGCGCCAGACGCTCGAGGAGTACGTGCGACGCTACACGGGTCCGGCCCATCTGTCAGCGGATGACCGGCATGTCGACGCGCAGACGGCGGACCCCGACGTGCCGCCGCCACCGCCGCGCGCGCCTCGGCTCACCGCGAAGACCGCAGGCGCCCTGCCGCGCTCCGATCTGGAGATCACGGAGACGCCATCCGAGCGGGGGACTCCGGCGAGCCGCCTCGACCTCCATGCGTCGCTGGTCGCGCGCGGACTCGTGCTGATTCATCCCGACAATGGGAAGTTCTTTGAGGGCCTCATCGACCCGGTCGACCTCGCGGCGCTGGCAGCGACCCTCGCGCGCGAGTCGGTGGTCGCGGGCGTCGACGCAGAGCGCAGGGCGATCGTGGTCGTGACCCACGACGATCACGGCGTCGCGGATGCGCTGAAGCGCCTGGGCGGCGCCCACGTCGCCCTCCAGCGCGCCGGGGTGGGTCTCCGACGCTGGTGGGAGATCGTGGCGCCGATCTACCTGGCGAGCTGGGGCGGCATCGCGGGCGTGTTGCCCGATGAGCCGGGCGACCTCGCCACCGCGTCGGACGCGCGCACGGCGGACCTCAGCTCCGCCCATCCGCCGAAGGGATATACGCTCAAGCGGTTTCGCGCGATCCGGGGACGGCGCTCGTACGCGGCGCGGGGCGACCGGGCGCTCGCGGTGCGCCTGGAGAACGTATGGGAGCGGTCGCGGGACCATGCGTTCAAGTTCCTGGCGACGACCATCGGCGGGAGGGACGTGTTGTTGTTTCGTGCCCCCCCCGCGCGCCACGACGACGAGACCGCGGGAGCGGTGGTGGCCCCTCAATGGGTGTTCGACTACGACCTCCGTACGACGGAGGGTCTGTCTCGCGCGCTGGTCGCGCTGGGGTGGCTCGAACCCGCGGAGAGCGCGGACCCGGCAGCGATCCAGGAGAAGGTGCGGCGCTTCCAGGCGTCCACCATGAAGCTTCGGGTGGACGGCGTCGTGGGTAGGAAGACCCGAGCGGCGCTGCGAGCGGCGCTAGCGGAGGTCGAGGGCGATGGGATCGTTGAGAGCGAGGCGCCGTGAGGACGTCGAGCGCGATCGTAGGGCTCGCGAGACTCCATTGACTCCGACGTGACTCCCGTCGTCTCCCCCTCGTGATGTTCCCGCTCCCGTGAAGAATGTGCCGCCCGCTGTGCCAACCCTGCAAGGGGCATCGCGGTCCGATCGGCCAGGACCTGCGGGGCGGCACATTGCGCGAGGCACTGCGTCTGGTCCGCCCGCGCGGTCCCGGCGCTGGTGCTAACAGCGCTCGGTGATGTATGCGAGGGGGCGGACTTCAACGAGGCCGGCCCAGTCGCAGGTCACCCACCCGCCGCCAGCCTTCACACCCCCTCGGAGGACCTCATGGCAGATGACGGCGCGGGCACCAACGGAATCATCGCCGAGGTGTCCTTCGTGTTCGAGGTGCAGGGCGCCGACGGGCCCCTGACCGTCGCGCGCGCCATGGTGCGCGAGCGCCTCTGCGCCCCCTTCGAAGGCTCCGTGCAGGTGAGCGCGCCGACCTCGCTGCCGCTCCATGACCTCATCGGGTGCCCGTGCGCCCTGACGTTGCACCGTGAGTCGCTCACCCGCCGATTCACGGGAGTCGTCACGTCGGTCGAGGACCGTGGGTCCAACCGCGAGGCGCGGGTCTTCGAGATCGGCTTCGCCCCCTCGCTCGCGATCCTCGCCCACCGGGCCCACCACCGCGTCTGGCAGGGCGTCGACGCGTTGCGCATCATTCGCGAGGTGCTCGACGACGCGGGGCTCTATGCCGGTGACGCGCTCGTCTTGCCCGAACAGGTCGCGGGCGACGCGCCCGCGCCGCGGGAGTGCTGCGTGCAGTTCGGCGAGCGCGACCTCGACTTCGTCCAGCGCCTGCTCGCCGAGGAGGGGATCCTCTTCACCTTCGGCGATGGGGAGGGCGCCGACGCGCTCGTCCTCTTCGACGCGCGTGGTGGCAGTCGACGTCCGCTTGTTCCCGCGGCCGCGAACGGACCGCTGCCGATCCAGGGGCACGGCGCCGCCACGGCCGCGGCCGAAGGAATCCACCGCATCGACGCCACCAGCTCCATGACCCCTTCGGGCGTGACGCTCCGCGACTGGGATTTCACCCACCCTCGCGAGCCCCTCGCCTCGACCCGCTCTCGCGACGCCCGCTCGGTCGAGCGGTACCCGGCGCGCTTCGTTCTCGGTGCCTACGACGGCGGTGGGCACGAGTACGCCTCGCCCGACCTGCGCCGAACCGCGCGCATTGCACTGCAGCAGGAAGCCTCCAACCGGGATCGCCTCCGCGGCGAAGGCAACGTCACCGGTATGAGCGCCGGGGGCCGCTTTGCCCTGGAAGAGCCCGGCGATCGGGCGCTCTCTGGCGAGTTCGTGCTCACCGCGGTGCTGCACCTCGGGCACTGCCCCGACGAGACCCTCGGGGGGGGCGACGACGCCGACGACCGGTACCGCAACCTCTTCGAGTGCGTTCCGGCCGCGCGGCCGTGGGCGGCACCCACGGTCGGGCGCCCGCGGGCCGACCACCCCCAGGTGGCCGTCGTGAGCGCCGAACCCGGCAGCGACGAGGAGATCTGCACCGACCACTACGGCCGGGTGCTGGTGCGCTTCCCGTGGGACCGCCCGGAGGCGCGGCGCGCGAGCCAGGCCGGCACACGCGCCTCGTGCTGGCTCCGCGTGATGCAGCCCTGGTCGGGGCCCGGCTGGGGCTTTCACTTCACCCCCCGCGTGGGGATGGAGGTGATCGTGCAGTGCATCGACGGCGACCCCGACCGACCGTACGTCGCTGGTTGCCTCCCCAACGCGGCCAACGTCCCCCCTGTCGAGCTCCCCGCCCACCGCACGCAGAGCGCGCTGCGCACCCAGAGCTCGCCGGCCAACGGCGGCTACAACGAGCTGCGCTTCGAAGACCTCGCCGACCACGAGGAGGTGTACCTCCGCGCCCAGCGCGACCAGCGCGTCGAGGTGCTGCACGACCGCTCGGTCGCCGTTTCGCGCGACGCCCGCGCCGAGGTGGGCCGCGACGAGTCGCTCTTCGTCGGCCGCGACCGCGCCATCGACGTTTCCGGCAACGAGCAGCACGCCGTGGAGGGCAACCTCCAGTGGTCCGTCGGCGGCGACGCGATCCATGACGTCTCGGGCAACCATACCGTGATGGTGCACAAGGCCCACTCCAGCCACGTCGACCAGACCGCCGAGGTCACGGTCGACGAGCGCGTCACCGTCGCCGTCGGTGGCAACTCTGGCACCTCCCTCGAGATCTCCCCCGACGACCTCAAGGTGCAGACGCCCAAGAAGCACCTCGTGGCAGTGGGCGATGAGACCACGCATGAGCTCACCCCCGAGCGCTTCGCGGTGAAGGTCCCGAAGGGCATTTCGCTGGTGTGCGGCGATACCCGCATCGAGCTCGGCGAAGACCGCATCGTGCTGCAAACGAAGGGCGGCGCGAAGGTCGAGCTCCAGGGCGACAAGATCACCATCAAGACCGACGGCCCCGTGAGCATCAAGGGCTCCAACGTCTCCAACAACGGCTGAGCGCACGCACCCCATGAGCGCCACGAAGCACTCCCACGATCGCCCCACGACCGACGCCGACCTCTCGACCGACTACCGCGCTCCGGTGGTGGCCACCCTGCTCGGGGTCGATCGCGACGGCGCGGTGCGCGTCTCCGTCCCCGGCCACGGCGAGGCTCGCGCGCGGGTGCTGTCCACCGTCACGCGCGCCGTGCTTCACCAGGCTTCGTCGGGGCGCCAGGTGCTGGTGCACTGCGAGGGCGCCGACCCTTCCCTGCCCATCATCACGGGCCTGCTCGAAGACCCTGTTGAAGCCCTTCTTTCACTGAGCGCCCACGAGGAGCACCTCGTCGAGGCGGCTGGGCGCGATCGGGTGTTTCGCGCCGAGGGCTCCATCACCCTGGTGTGCGGCGAGGCCAGCCTCACGCTGCACGCCGACGGACGGGTCGTCACCCGAGGGGTCAACGTCGTCTCGGTGGCCAGCGAGCAGCAGCGCATCCAGGGGTCCGTGGTGCGGATCAACTGACGTGCTCCAGCTCCGCAACCGCACGGCGCTCCCGACGAAGCTGCTGGCGATCCCCGACCCGGACGGCGTCGAGACGCTGCATGTGATGGTGAAGGCGACCTTCGCGCTGACGCCCGCGGCGCCGCTGGCCCCGCAACAGCGGCCCATCGCACTCGCCGATGTCACCGAGGGCGATGGGGCGGAGGCGTGGCTGCGCGTTCCGTCGGAGGTGCACCCGGCGAAACCCGGCGCGGAGGTGCTCGTCGACGGACACGCCTTGGCGCCCGGCGGTCGCTCCGTGGGCGTGCTCGACGTCGGGCTCGCGGTGGGCGCGTGGCAACGAACCCTGCGGGTGTTTGGCGACCGGCAGTACACCGGCGTCGCGGCCCGATGGTGCACCGACCCCGCTCCCTTCGCGCGCATGCCGCTGACGCCCCGGCGGGCCTTCGGCGGCATCTGTCCGGTCACCCAACAGGTCGAGCCGCGCAACCCGCTCGGGCTGGGCCTCGCGCCCGATGGGTTGCGTGATCTGCGCGTGCTGCGGGGCGTTGCGCTGCCCAACGTCGAAGACCCCGACGCGCTCCTCGGGCGACCGGGCGATCGACCGCCACCCGCGCTGCTCACCCCTGTAGCTGCGGCGTGGCACCCCCGCGCCGGCCGCGTCGGCACCTACGACGACGCGTGGGACCGATCGCGCGCGCCCTTCCTCCCGACGGACTTCGACCCGCGGTTTCTCCACGCCGCCCCGGAGGCGATGTGGCTGCCGACTCGTCCGCTCGGGGGCGAGGCCATTACGCTGCACCACCTGTCCGAGAGCCCGCTGGTGGAGAGCCACGTACCTGTGCTCGGCCTGCGGGTGCGGGCGAAGTTTCGCGGTGAGGTCGTCGCGCTCGCAGTGCACGCGGAGACCCTGCACCTCTTCCCCAACGAGGGTGTCGCCACGCTGCTGGTGCGTGCCACGCTGCGCTGCGGTCACCGGGTGCTCGATGTGGCCGCGGTCGAGATCGACGCCGGGGGCGCGCGGTGATCCCCCTGTCGATTCGCGCCGTGGGCATGGTGAGCAGCGTGGGCAACAGCGCCCTGGAGTGCAGCGCGTCCGTGCGGGCGGGCATCGCGCGCATCGCCACCACGTCGATCATCAGCCGCGGGCGATCGCCCCTGCGCATGGGGCTCGTCCCGCCCGACGGGCTCGCTCCCCTGCTTCTCGTCGACGCGGCCGCGCGCTCCACGCGGCACCGGCGGATTCTCCGCCTCGCGCACGCGGCGATCGTCGAGGCAAGCGATTCGGCGGGCGGTGCGGCGGTGCCCCTGTCCCTGGTGACGAGCGCGCTCGACACGCATTCGACCGTGCTCCTCGATGACCTCGCGCTGTTGGTCGGTGATCGTATCGACCGCGCGGCGAGTCGGCACCTCCCGACCGGGGGCGCGGGGGTGTTCGTGGCGCTGCTCGACGCCGCGCACCGCATCGCGAGCGGAGAAGCGAGCGCGGTGATGGTGGTCGGCGCGGACAGTCTGCTCGACCTCCGGCGGCTCGACACGCTCCAGCGGGAGGGTCGCCTGCTGGTCGACGAGGTGATGGACGGGTTCATCCCGGGTGAGGGCGCCGCCGCGCTGGTGGTGTCGGCCGTCACGCCGGGCGCCCTGGCCACGGTGGCGAGCGTGGGCGCGGGCGATGATGCGTTTCGCCACGAGGGCGAAGCGCCTTTGACGGGTGACGGGCTCAGCGCCGCCGTGCAGAACGCCCTCGCGGGGGCGACGACGCCCGTGAGCGCGGTGTGGGCGGACCTCAACGGCGAGTCGTGGACGGGGCGGGAGTGGGGGATCGCGGCGCGGCGCAGCCACCGATGGATCGCCCCCGACGCCGCGGTGCATCACCCTGCGGAGTGCTTCGGGCACCCGGGGGCGGCGTCGGGTGCGATGCTCCTGACGCTAGCGTCGGTGGGACTGTACCGTGGGGTGTCGGTCGGTTCGAGCCTGGTGTGGAGCCTGTCGGATGGCGGGCTGCGCGGCGCAGCGCGAATCGAACGTAGTGGTTGAGAGCGAGGGACGATGGGACAGACGGTGTTCGCCAACAGTCGGGGGATCGCGCACGGGGGCAGCAACGGGATGAGCATCGCGTTTCCCGACGTGTGCCTGACCCCATCGCCGGCCGGGCCGATGCCCATTCCCTACCCCAACATCGCGCAGAGCTCGGACGTGAGCGAAGGCCCGACGTCGGTGAAGGTCGATGGGTCCATGCCGGCGACGAAGGACGCGACGTACAGCAAGAGCTCGGGGGACGAGGCCGGATCCGCGGGGGGCGTGGCGTCGGGCTGCAACAAGGGCGCGGCGGAGTTCATGCTGTACAGCTTCGACGTGAAGTTCGACGGGAAGAACGTGTGCCGGCTGGGCGACCCGCTGCTGCACAACCGCAAGAACGCCGTGGGCTGAGGGGGGGGGAGCGGTGGGCGCGCGCGTCGACATCCTGGAGCAGCACGTGGAGGAGGCGACGTTCCTCTATCGGCGGCTGCGGCGGTCGTGCCGGATGCTCGACGGCAACGCGCGGCAGACGCGGTCGCTGCTGGCGCGCATCGACGCGCACGTCGACGCGCTGACGCTCTTCTCGCGGGAGACGGTAGGGATGCTGCCGCCGCCCGAGAAGGCGACGGACCCTGGCGAGCGCTTCGTGGCGACCGCCCTCGCGTCGGCGACGGGCGACGGGCTCGCGGCGCTCGGCGGGGCCGACTTCGGACGGGACGGCCACGTCGCGGTGCGGGACGCGATGCTGCGGTATGCGACGAGCGCGTCGCGAACGGCGGTCGAGGGGTGGCTCGCGGAGGGCGGCGACGCTGCGCGGGGCGTCGGGGTGGAGCTGCTGGCACGGTGGCGCGACCCGCGAGCGGCGCAGGTGGCGTCGCGGGCGGTGCGACGCGGGAGCGGGGTGCTGCGCGCGGCGGGCGCATGTGCGTTGGGGAGGCTGGGCGAAGCGGTCGCGGAGGAGACGGTCGTGGAGGTGATGGGCGCGTGCGCGAAGGAGACGGCGTGGAGCGAGGATGTGCTCGACGCGACGGTGCACGCGGCGCCGACGACGGCGCTGGCGGTGGCGCGGCGGTGGGAGGGCGGTCGGCTCGACCTCGCCTGGGTGCTGCTCGGTCTGAGGGGCGCGGGGGAAGACCGGGAGCGGTTGCGGGAAGCACTTGGCGCGCACGGCGCCGCGGGGGCACTGCCGGCAGCGCTGGCGCTGGCCGGGGAGCACCGGACGCTCGACGGGCTCTGGGCCGGGGCGGAGGCGCTGCGGGTGAGCAACGCGCTGCGCGAGGCGGCCTACGTGGTGCTGGGGGGAGAAGCGCCGCCGGTGGTGATGAGCGACGACATGGTCGAGGAGCCGGAAGACCGGGAGCAGCGAGCGCAGGAGGACGCTGCGCTGCGGGAGCGGATGGCGGGCGTGGGGCCGGGCGCCTGGCGCTGGGGGGCGGGCGCGACGCCGGAGGCGATGACGGCGGTGGCGGGGACGCTGGGGCCGCGGCCGCGGCGGTGGTGCCAGGCGGGCCTGGCTCTGTGGGGACAGCGGGCGGCCGCGGTGTGGGATGACGTGGCGGTGGGAGGGAGGGACTGACGAATGGAGATCGGGGAGAGCGTCGCGGTCAATGTGTTGATGGACGAGCGGTTGCCCTGCGGCTTCTGCGGCGAACACCATGACGCCCACCGAAAGGAGCCGGTCGAGTTGAAGACTATTGCGGGCTCCAAGCCCGCGTGGAAGCGCCGCTCCATGCAGGAGTCCGAGGCGCGACCCGTGAGCGGTCTCTACCCGGACGGGGTACGCGCCGAGGTGCACCACTGCATCGCGCTGTCGGCATTTTGCATCGGGCTCGGCCGGAAGAGCGGATCACCGAAGGACTTCATCCCGCGCCTCAACCACTGGCTCGACAAGGGAGCGTACTCGCCCAACGACCCTCCCAACTGCGCCAGCCTGCCGGGGAGGAAGAAGAAGGGAGAGGACAGCAGTTACGGGCAGTTCTTCGCGGCTGTACGCGCGGGCCGACCGCTGCAGATGCACATCGGAAACCACGAGGCGCCATTTTTTGCGGCGTCGCAAGGTCTGCTGGTGCAGATCGCGAGGATCTTCAGCGAGGGTAGCAACCTCTGCGAGACGATGGATCAAGAGGATGTTCAGAGAAAGCTCATGGACCTCATCGCCCGGGCGGAGAACCTGGCCTTCCGCAAGACGGTGACCTACGAGGCCCCGTTTCGGCTGCACCACAAGCGGCTCATGGAGGCTTGCCGGGAGTTTCTGGCGTCGCCAGAAAACCGGCAGATCGGGGGCAAGTCCTACGAGGCGGGGAGCGGCGTCGAGCTCGCGCGCGACATCCTCGCCGCCCATGAATCGACCCGTCGACGGATGGACTTCGGGCCTACCAGTCCGTTCGAGCGCAGGTCCTGAGCGAGCGCCCGATGCACGTGCTCGAAGCCGACTCCGACGAAGCCCCGCGCGCCTCGTTGCAGCTCCCTGCCGCCCTGGACAGCCTGGTGTTCCTGCGAGGGCGCGGGGTCGACGCCCGATCGCGCTCGACGCTCGGGGAGCGGGTCACGGTGTTCTGTGACGAGGTGAACCCGCCGCGCCCGGACTTCTTCAGTGCAGGTCTGGCGCCGGTGGTGTCGCCGCGCTTCCTCGCGGCGCTCGACGCTCTCGGTGTCGACAACCATGAGACCTACACAGCGATCATCGAAGACCTCGAAGGTGAGGTGTCGATTTCGGAGCACCGGGTGCTCAACGTCATAGGGCGCGTCGCGAGCGTCGATCTCGAGCGATCACGCTACAACTCGTTTGAAGGGGTGCTGTTCAAGCTGGAGACGATGCGGTTGCGGGGTGGCTGCGACAGCGACGTGCTGATGTTTCGCCCGGACGAGTGGCCGCTGGTCATCCTGGTGCGCGACGAGGTCGCAGAGGGGCTGCGGCAGGCCGGGCTCACGGGACTGCGCCTGACCCCCGTCGACGAGTGGGAAAACCTCGACTTCTAGGGTACCCAATGCTGCCGATGGCGTCCGCTCAACCTCTTCGAGATCCAGACTGATGCCACCACTCACCCCCAACACCCTCGTCGCCGACCGCTACACCGTCACCGAGCTGGTGCCCGACCGCGGCCTCGGCGAGACCTGGCGCGCCCGCGACCTGCGCCGCGAGGGCGCCACGGTCCAACTCAAGTTCCTGCGAGCCGTCGATGGCGATGACGTCCCCCCTGACGCCCTCAAGGTGCTCCGCGCCGTCCGCGCGTTGCGGCACCCGGTGATCCCCTCCGTGGTCAACCAGGGCGTCCATGCCGGGCGTCCGTTCATCGCCTCCGACGACATTCTCGGCGACTCCATCGGCGCCCGTCTCGACCAGTCCCGCGCCCGCGGCGAGCTCCTCGACCTCGCGCTCATCCGGCAGCTCTTCGACGGCGTCGCCGCCGCGCTCACCGCCGCCCACACCGCCCCGCTGCCCGTGCTCCACGGCGCCCTCACCCCCGGCTCCGTCGTCGTGCTCGCGCGCCCCGTCCGCGGCGCCTCGTGCGCCCTGCTCGACCTCGGCCTCGCGCCCTGGCTCGACCCTCCCACCGACCTCGTCGCCCGCAGCGCCCGCGCGCTCATCACCCCCGCGCCGGAGCTCGCCCGCGGCGCGCCGCCCACCGTCGCGACGGACGTGTTCTCGCTCGCTGCGTTGCTCACCGAGCTGCTCGCCACGCCGACCTCCCCCGGCGAGACGATGATGGCCGTGAGCGTCGCGCGGCGCCGCAACGACGTCCCGCCGGGCGTCTGGGGTGTCCTCGAACAGGCCATGGCGCTGCGCCCCGACGAGCGCTTCCAGAGCGTCGACGCCCTGGCCAACGCGTTGACGCGGTCGTGGAGCGAGGCGCCACCCGCGAAGCGTCCGACGGCCCTGGAGTCGCTGGCGAGCCGCGCCCCCACCGGACCCTCGTCACTGTTGGAGACCTGCTTCCCGGAGTCGGCGCCGCGGGTGTCCGCTCCGCTTCCGGGCGTGATGCCCGACGTGGCAGCGCAGGCCCCGGCGGCGCCGCTGCTGGGAGCGATGCCCGCGCTGGGTCCGCCCCCCGAGCCGGCGCGCCCGCCGGGGTGGGAGAACCCGTGGTCGACGATGCTCATCCAGGGGAAGGCGCCCGCGCCGAGGGCGTCCGAGCCCGACGACCTGGGCGCGACGTTGATGGAGCCGATGCGCTCGCGCCCGCCGAGGGAGGACAAGCTCGGGGCCACCGTCACCATGGGCGCCGCGGTGATGCCCCGCACGGGAGCGCTCGACCCGTCGATGGGCGAAGCGTCGCCCGACGCGACGTTCATCGCGGGCCCCCCGCGGCGCTCGGCGCCCTCGCTCGATGGGACGCTCATCGCGTCGCCGCGACCCTCATTGCCACGAGCGGACGCGCCCGCGCAGATGTTGCCACCGCAGCCGGTCGCGATGGCGACGACGGCACCAGAGGCACCAGCGGCACCAGCGGCAGCGACGGGCAGGGGGATGCGCACCGCGCTGATCGTGATCGGGCTCGTGGTGCTGTTCATGGCGGTCGCGACGGCGGCGTACCGGGCGGCGCGCTGACCGGGGCGGCAGGGCGCTGGAGATCGAAGTACGGTCGGCGATTTGGTCGCGACCCGAGCCGGACCGGTGAACGCCATGGTGTCCGCTAGAGGGTTGCGTCGAGCGCGGCGGCTGGGGCGGGGGGGCTCGCGAGGGGGGACGCTGCTTGGTAGGGTCTCGCGCATGTTGATGGCGCGGGGATGGTTGGTGTTGCTTGGACTGCTGACAGCATGCACACGCCCGCGGACGGAGATCGTGGCGGTGGTGGACTCGGAGCTGCCGTGGGGCCCCGCGGCGGCGCTTCAGTCGGTGAGCGTCGAGGTGCGGCAGGGCGATGCGAGCGGGCGCGTTCACTCGCTGCGCACGACGGCGCTGGGCGGGGGCACCGGGCGGCGGGCGCTGCCGTTGGCGGTGGGCCTGCTGCCGCCCGAGGAGGAGAGCGGCGCCGCGGTGTGGATCGAGGTGCGCGGCTGCGCGACGCCCGATGGCTGCGCGCTGGGTGAGGCGGTGGTGGTGCAGCGGGCGGTCGTGCGCTTCGTGGCCGAGCAGACCCTGGAGGTGCCGATGCTGCTGGCGTCGGCCTGCGTGGGCGCGAGGTGTACGGAGGATCAGCGGTGCGTGCCCACGACTGGGGAGTGCGAAGAGGCGAGGCGCGCGCCGGTAACGGCGTACAACGGGCCGCGGACGTTGGTGGGGGCGGATGCTACCGTGCGAGCCGACGTGTTGGATGCGGGAGAGAGCGAGGATCGGCCCGATGTGGGGCGAGCAGCGATCTGCCGGATGTAGATGCTCGCGTGGACGAGCCTGACGTAGTGATTGACGATCAGCCCGATGGAGCGGCGCGCGAAGATCGGCTTGATGCGGGATCAACGGACGTCAGATCAATGGACACCGGGGCGACGGACGTTCCGATCCCGGATGTCGCGATCGACGCCACGGCGACAGATATCGTGACAGTTGACGTGCGAGCAGAAGCCTCGGTGGACGTTCTGTTGGCAGACGCTGGCGTGCCCGACCGCTGGCGTCTGCTGACGAGCGACGCGATCTACACTCCTTGGCAGAGCGCAGCGCCCGATGCCGGGGGCGCGGTCCTTCTTGCCTGCGGCGACAGTCAGGTGCTCGTCGGTTTCCGGGTCTGGTCGTCGAGTTATGTCAACGGCCTCGCTCCCTGGTGCGCGGCCCTGAGCCCGGCGGGTACCATCGGCTCACCCGTGCTCGGTACTCGAGTTGGAGGAACGAGCGACAACAACGCCGACGACGACGACGACGTCTGTCCTGCCGGTCAGGTTGTTGTCCAGATCACTGGCCGTGCGGGCGTAGTGCTCGACAGCTTTCAGGCGCGTTGCGCTCCCCTTTCCACGTGGATGTCTACCCGCGCGCTGGGCGCCCCGCTCAGGCTACACGGCGGCAGCAACGGTGGAGCGGCCTTCGCAGACACCTGCCCTCTGGGCTACCTTGGCGCGGGCTTCGAGGCGAAGGCCATTTTCTACCTGGGTCTCTCTCGGGTTGGCGCGCTGAGACTGCTCTGCATGCGCGTTGTAAGAGAGAGGCTGATGCCGCGTCGACAGCCATGCGAGCGCTGACGCCTCCGCGTCCGGCGCCGCGAGACCAAACCCCGCCACGTGGTGTTCGGGTGCGTGGGCCCTGCGCTCCGACGGCCCGTCGCTACGGCGTCGCCTGCCGGGCGAGCACGGCCTGCAAGGTACATGAGCACTTGGTGGAGAACAGCGTCCCAGTCATTGCCGCGCCCTGCACTCGCAAGTCGCCGGTGATGAACTCCCGGCGGCCGTTCTCCACAAACGACCGCATGAACTCGACGCGGTTGCCGTTGACCGTGACGGTGTCGAGGGCATTGCAGTCCTCCCCCGGACGCTCGCATGCCTGGCCGACGTACGTTCCGCTGGTCTGTACCAGCACCAGAACGAACGACTCGCCGCCGTCCAGCCGCCCGGACCACGTCCCGCTGGCGTTGGTCGTCGCCGCGTCATTGGCGGCCTCGCCGCAGGCGGGGGGGAGAGCCAGGAGAGTCAGACATAGCAGCTTGTTCATTGGTGTACTTCCCCAGACCGCCCCGCGCGGTCACCTGCGACATGTTGCCGACTTTCACTGTAGACAGCAGCGGAAATCCGTCGAAATCTGGTGGCATGCCGCGGTCACCGCCCTTGCCCCGGAGGGATGCGCCGCCCATCTCCGCGGTCGTCCTCGGACGAAGCAGCGCGGGGGGCGTCGGGTCGACTCCGCGACCGCGGACGTGGGCGGCGCGTCCCTCCGGGCAAGGGCGGTGACCGTGGGCGTGGGCGCTCGACGGGTGGTGCAGGAGTGAGCTGCGCGAGCGCATGCATCGAGCTCGGCCGCTGGCTCGGAGGCTCTCGCGGGGCGGCACGCCGTTTGGTAGGGTGGCGCTCATGGTTACGACGCGGGGGTGGTTGGGGTTGGGGCTGGTCGGTGTGCTGTCGGCGTGTTCGCGCCCGCGAACGGAGATCGTGGCGGTGGTGGACTCGGAGCTGCCGTGGGGCCCCGGGGCGGCGCTTCAGTCGGTGAGCGTCGAGGTGCGGCAGGGCGATGCGAGCGGGCGCGTTCACTCGCTGCGCACGACGGCGCTGGGCGTGGGCACCGGGCGGCGGGCGCTGCCGTTGGCGGTGGGCCTGCTGCCGCCCGAGGAGCAGAGCGACGCCGCGGTGTGGATCGAGGTGCGCGGCTGCGCGACGCCCGAGGGGTGCGCGCTGGGTGAGGCGGTGGTGGTGCAGCGGGCGGTCGTGCGATTCGTGGCCGAGCAGACGGTGGCGCTGCCGATGCTGCTCGCGTCGGCCTGCGTGGGGGTGACGTGCGGGGCGGATCAGCGCTGCGAGCCGACGACCGGGATGTGTGCGGCTGCGACGGGTGCGCAGGCGACGGTGCGGGCGTACAACGGGCCGGGAAGTTCGGTGGGGGCGGACGCCACCGTGCGAGCGGACGTGATGGATGGGGGAGCGAGCGACGATCGGCCCGATGCGATGGGGCGCATGGACGTGGAGGATGCGGGGGGGCCGACGGGCGAGCGACCGGACGTAGGAGATACGCGGGATCGGCCGGACGTGGACGTGCTCGATGCCGGAAGGGACGTTGTCGATAGTGGAATGTCGGTGGATATGCCCGTGGCGACATCGGACAGCGGGGGCGTCGTGTGCCTCCGGTCAGACGGATTGCGGCGGTTCTTGCCGTGATCTGCGCGTGGATGGCGACCACTGCGGCATGTGTGATCGAACGTGTCGCGCGCCCAACGGCTCGGCGGTATGCACCGACGGCGATTGTCGCGTCGATGCTTGCGACATCGGCTTTTTCGACTGTGATAACGCCATCGCCAACGGCTGCGAGGTCAACACGGTCACGAACGCCTTGAATTGTGGCGGTTGCGGCGTTGTGTGCAGTACCGCGGGCGGTGCCGCGTCGTGCGTGGGAGGCGCCTGCCGCATTACCTGTACAGCTGGCGCGGCCAACTGCGATGGCAACGCGGCCAATGGCTGCGAGGCCAACACCAACGCATCGCTTCAACACTGCGGCGGGTGTGGGGCGGCTTGCTCGCTGCCGCACGCCGTCCCCGGGTGCATTGGCGGCGTGTGTCGCGTGCAGACCTGTGAGATGGGCTTCGGCGATTGCGACGGCAACCCACTCAACGGATGCGAGGTCGAGTTTGCTGCCGCCAGTGGGGCGCTCAACCATTGCGGGGCGTGCGGCAGGCTCTGCCCCGCGCCACCGACCGGGGCGATGAGCGTCTGTCGCTCGGGACGGTGCGAGCTCGAGAGCACCATGTGTCCAAGCGGTCTCGGCGACTGCGACGGCGTCATCGCCAATGGGTGCGAGACGACGACGGCCACCAGCGTCGCCCATTGCGGACGGTGCAACAACGCCTGCTCCACGAGCAACGGAACGACCAGCTGTCTGGCCGGGGCGTGCCGGATCGTGTGCAACGCGGGATATGGCGACTGCGACGCCAATGCCTCCAACGGATGCGAGGTCGGGCTCGCGACGGACGCCACGCACTGCGGCGCGTGCGGAAACGCGTGCCCTGCCACCCGCGTGTGCTCCGCGGGATCCTGCATCTGCCCGACTGGGCAGGTCGTGTGCGGTGGCGTCTGCGTCAACGTCAACACCAGCGCAAACCACTGCGGCGCGTGCGGCAACGTCTGCCGCTCGGGAACGTGCGCGGCGGGTCGCTGCGTGCAGGCTGCGCAGCTCGCCCTGGGCGCTGACTACTCCTGCGCTCGGATGTCGGACAACACCGTCCGTTGTTGGGGCTACAACGGATACGGCCACCTCGGAAACGGCAGCGGAGCGTCTCGATCGACACCCGCACCAGTGGCGGACTTCAGCGGGGTCGCCGAGGTCACCGCTGTTTCCCGCCACGCCTGCGCTCGCATGATGGATGGTACCGTCCGCTGCTGGGGCAACAATGACAATGGTCAACTGGGCGATGGGACCACGACCATACGGTACTTCCCTACTCCCGTTCCGGGGTTGACCGGCGTCGCCGAGGTCGCGCTCGGATTCCTTCATACCTGCGCACGACGGACCGACGGGACCGTTCTCTGCTGGGGTGACAACTCCACCGGGCAACTCGGAGACGGAACGGCGACGGACCGCGGCTCCCCGACGATGGTGCCCGGCTTGAGTGGAGTGGTCGAACTCGCGGCGGGATACGGACACACCTGCGCACGCCTGAACGACGGGACCGTGCGTTGCTGGGGCAACAGCAACTTCGGTCAGCTTGGCGACGGGACTATGACACAGAGACGCACCCCGACGGCCGTGCCCGGACTATCCGGGGTCGCGGAGTTGGCCGCGGGTCACTCGCATACCTGCGCTCGCTTGATGGATGGAACCGTTCGGTGTTGGGGGTACAACGGTTCTGGCACGCTTGGAGACGGAACCATGACCAATCGACTCACGCCAACGGTCATTTCCGGCCTGAGCAACGTCGGGGGACTCGCGCTCGGTCGACTTCACTCATGTGCCCGAGGCACCGACGGAACGGTTCGCTGCTGGGGGAGCAACAGCCACGGACAGCTCGGCGACGGATCGACGACAGAGCGGAGGGTTCCGACGTTGGCTCCCACCCTGATTGACATTGCCGAGCTGGTTGTCGGTGACACGCACACCTGCGCACGCTCGATGGACGGCACCGTCCGTTGCTGGGGAAGCAACACCTTCGGACAGTTGGGTGACGGGACAACCACCGCCCGCGCGGTCTTCACGCCCGTACCGGGTCTCTCTGACATTACAGACATCTCCGCGGGCTCCAATCACACCTGTGCGCGAGCAGCTGATGGCACCGCCACTTGCTGGGGCTCAAGTTCCTATGGCCAGCTCGGGGATGGAACGTTCGGCCAACGCTTCGCACCCTCGCGAATCCCTTCCCTGTCCGGCGTTGCCGACGTGGTGGCGGGGGGGGCACACACCTGCTCGACCTTGACCGATGGCGGTCTCCGGTGCTGGGGATGGAATGCGTATGGGCAGCTCGGGGATGGAACCATGACGAGTAGAACGACCCCGGTTCCGGTCGACCTGGGCGTGGGCGGTGCGGCCCAACTGGCCTCCGGGAGTGGCACACCTGCGCCCGCTCCTGGATGGCACGATCCGCTGCTGGGGGTACAACGACGTTGGGAGTCTCGGAGATGGGACGACCACTCGTCGCCTTGTCCCTACGCTCGTCCCGGGTTTGATGGGCGTGGCGACGGTCAGCGCTGGTGCCTCCCACACATGTGCTCGAATGAACGACGGCACCGTTCGCTGCTGGGGTCTCAACTCGTACGGGCAACTTGGAGACGGGACGACGAGCAATCGCATGATACCAACGGTCGTTTCGGGCCTGAGCGCGGTTGCCGAGGTCGTGACGGGCAACACCTATACCTGCGCCCGAAGCATGGACGGCAGCGTCCGTTGTTGGGGGTGGAATGCGTATGGACAACTCGGTAATGGCGCAGTGACAAGCCAGGCAACTCCAACGCTGGTGCCCGGGCTGAGCGGCGTGGCGAGGCTCCGGCTGGCGGTGTGCGTGTGCGCGCTGCTGACCAACGGCACCGTAAGTTGTTGGGGATACAACGGGTCGGGTGCGCTCGGTGACGGCACCATCGTCGACCGATACGTCGCAACAGTCGTCCCCGGGTTGACCGGGGTCGTCGAGGTGGCAGCGGGCGGTTCGCACACCTGTGTTCGACTCATGAACAACACGGTGGCGTGCGCCGGCGAGAACTCATCGGGTCAGCTGGGAGTCCCCTATGCGCGGCTGGAGCCGACGGTGATTCCCACACTCTAGCGGGTCTCTCACACAGCCTCCCAGCCCGTTGCACCAACGCCACATCCCCCGTTGCGTCCACGCAACGCCCGCCCCCCCTCCTTCTCCTCCCCTCTGCCCTCCATCCATCCCCTGCACCCCGTCGTCTCGTCCCTCTCCATCCTCTCGCGGCGGCACACCCCTTGGTGTACGGTCCCCATGCGATGAGCGAAGCGGGGGAAGTTCTCGGAGGCAAATATCAACTCATCCGGCTTCTCGGCCAAGGGGGGATGGGCAAGGTCTTCGAGGCCGTCAATCAGAACACCGACCGCGTCGTCGCCATCAAGACCCTGCACCCGCAGTGGACCCGCGAGCCCGTCGTCGTGCAGCGCTTCCTCCGCGAGGCGCGCTCGGCCACGAAGATCCGCCACCCCAACGTGGTCGACGTGCTCGACCTCGACACCGACGCCGCCACCAACGCGCCGTACATCGTCCAGGAGTTTCTCGTCGGCGACGCCCTCGAGGACTACCTCGACGCCCGGCCGGAGAAGCACCTCGGCGTCGAGGAGTCGCTGCGACTGCTCGTCCCCGTGATGAGCGCCCTCGTGGCGGCCCACGAGCTGGGCATCGTTCATCGTGACATCAAGCCCGCCAACCTCTTCATCACCCGCGACCGCGCGGGAGTGCTCACGCCCAAGGTCATCGACTTCGGCATCGCCAAGCTCATCGAGACCCACAACGACAGCGTCAAGCAGACCCAGACGGGCTCGCTCATCGGGACGCCCCGCTACATGTCCCCCGAGCAGGCCCTGGGCGCGAGCGACATCGACGCCCGCACGGACGTGTGGTCGCTCGGGGTGGTCCTCTACGAGATGCTCACTGGCGCGTTTCCCTATCACGGCAACAACCACAACGTGCTCGTCGCGAAGATCATCTACGAAGAGCCGATCTCCATCCTGATGCACGACCCGGGACTCCCGTCCGACGTCGTCGCCGTCATCGACCGCGCGCTCCAGAAGAAGGCCGCCGATCGCTTCCCCTCCATGCAGGCCATGCTCGACGCCACCATCGCGTGTGAAGCCTGGTCGGGCGCCTCGCTGCCGTCCATCCCCTCGTCGTCGCCCCCATCGCCCCGCGCCTCGCAGCCCGACGCATTGCGGTCGTCGTCGCCCTCGTCGCCTTCGGTGGTTCCCGTCGTCGTGGCCACCCCCGCCAGCACCACGTCGCCCTCCATCATCACCTCGACGGGCTATCCCCCGGTCGCCTCTTCGCGCCGCGGCACCCTGCTCGTCGCCGTCGCCGCCATGCTGCTGCTCGCCGCCATCGCTGGCGTCGCGGCGTCCCGCTTGACGCGCCCGAGCGCTCCGCTCGCTGCATCCATCCCGCCGACGTCGCCCGTGCCCCCGCCGGTCGAGCCCGCGCCCACGCCCGTCGTGCTGCCGACCGCGCCCGCTCCGATCGCGCCTCCGACGCCACCGGCACCGACCGTCGCCGCAGCGCCGGTCGCGCCCGTCGCCATCCCGGTGCGACCCGCCCACGTCAGGGCCTCTGCTCCGACACCCCGCGCCCCGACGACGACCCCGACGACGACCCCGACGACGACCCCAACGACGCCGCGCCCGCCTCGTCGCCCCGCCGCCGCCGCCGCCGACCTCGACCCTGGATACCCCGAATGAACCGTCATCTCGCTCTCCTCCTCGCCGTCGCCGCCCTCACGCCCGCCGTCGCCTCCGCGCAGACCGCCCCGACCGACGCCGAGGCCCGCGCCGCCTTCGAGCGCGGCATGGCCGAGACCACCGCCAACCGCTACGCCAGCGCCGTCGCCGCCTTCGAGGAGTCGTACCGATTGCGACCTGTCGCGGTGGTGCTCTTCAACCTCGCCGCGGCGTACTCGCGCATGGGCCGCGACCAGCTCGCGATCGCCACCTACGAGCGCTACCTCACCGAGGGCGGCGACCGCGTCGCGGCCGAGCGCGTTCAGTGGGTGCGCGCACGCATCGCAGAGCTGCGCAGCTCGCTCCCCGTCGTGGTGCTCCAGCTACGGCCGGCGAACGTCGCCATCACCGTCGACGGGCGTCCCCAGGTAGTCACGGGTGGCGAGGTCACCCTCGACCCCGGCAACCACCTGCTCGTGGCGTCAGCGCCCGGCCACGCCCCGCAGCAGCGCGACCTCCACCTCGCCCCAGGAACCCGCATCACCTGGAACGCCCAGCTCGAACCCACCGCCGTCGAAGCAACCCCGGCGACCGCACCCCTCGCGCTGCGATCGGCCGTCACGCCACACCCCGCGTCGGAGCCCGATGCGCCCGCGGCGTCGTCGCCGGGCATCACGTCGCGGTGGTGGTTCTGGACGGGGGCGGGGCTCATCCTCGCGGGCGCCACGACGGCCGTCGTGCTGGGGGCGACGGGCGCGTTCACCACCACCGAGGGCCCCGTCGGCGACACCGCCTACGACGTCAACACCCTGCGCCTGCGTTGACACCCACCGGGTAGCGTCGCTCGCAGGCACCCCATCCGAGACCGGCACCGTCCCGATCGCGGAACCTCCACCACCGATGGCAGCGGTGGATCTCCCCCTCTCACCCCGCGCGCTCGTGCCACCAGCGCACGGTGTCCCCGAGCCCGCTGTCGAGGGTGTACGTCGCCTGCCACCCGGTCTCGGCGCGCAGCTTCGTGTTGTCGGCGCACACGAAGGCCGGCTCGCCCGCCTTCGGCTCGATGGCGCCCAACCGCAGCAGCTCCGGGCGGCCGATGAGGGCCCCCAGACGGGTCACCACCTCGCGCACCGTCACCGGCTCGCCGGAGCCCACGTTGACCGGCCCCGTCACCCCGGAGCGCAGCACCGCCACCAGCCCGGAGGCCACGTCCGCCACGTGCAGGAAATCCCTCACCTGGAGGCCGCTGCTGCACGGCGCCTCGCGGCCCTCCAGCAGCGCGCGGGTCACCGACGACACCAGGCGCCGAGGGTCTTCCCACGGGCCGTACAGGTAGAAGAGCCGCGCCCACGCGACCTGCATCCCGGTGAGCAATCCGAGCTGCGCGAGGGAGTGCGAGAGCGCCAGCTTGCAGGCCGAGTACAGGTACGTCGGCGCCGTCGGCGTGCGCTCGGAGAGGTACCCGTAGCTCGTGTCGTACTCGGCGTTGGTGCCCACCCCCACGAAGCGCGCGCAGCCGTGGTCGGCCAGGGCCTCGGCGAGGCGGTGCGTGGCCTCCACCAGCCGGAGGTTCTCCCGCGAGTGCAGGTACTTGCCGGGCTCGGCGTTCCAGGCCGGGTGCACGCAGGCCTCGGGGCGCGCCTCGGCCACCATCGCCGTCACCGCGGCCGTGTCCGCGAGGTCGAGCGTGCGCACCTCCAGCGAGCCCAGCACGTCGTCGAGGCGCGCCGTGGACTCCCCCGGCCGCAGCATCGCCACGACGTGGTCGCCGCCCGCCACGAGCTGCCGCGCCACCTGCGACCCGATGAAGCCGCCCGCGCCGGTGAGCAGCACCTTCATCGCACGTAGTCCGGCAGGGCGCGGTCGCGCTCGGAGAGGAAGGGGTCGGTGACGGGCCACGCGATGCCGAAGGCGGGGTCGTCCCAGCGCACCGCGGCCTGGTGGCCGGGCACGTACGCCACGGAGATCTGGTACTGCACCAGGGTGTCGTCTTCGAGGGTGACCATCCCGTGGGCGCAGCCGGGCGGCACATACAGCGCCCGGTAATTCTCGGGCGAGAGCTCGACCCCGAACCACTGGCAGTAGCTGGGCGAGTCGCGGCGCAGGTCGAGGGCGACGTCCCAGATGCGCCCGCGGGGGCAGCTCACCACCTTGGCCTCCTCGTGCGGCGCGGTCTGGAAGTGCATCCCGCGCAGGGTGCCGCGGCGGTGGTTGAAGGACACGCTGCACTGCGCGAGGCGCTCGTGCAGCCCGCGCTCGCGGAACTCCTGCTCGCACCAGGTGCGCGCGAAGAAGCCGCGCTCGTCTTCGCGGCGCTCGAGGTCGATCACCCACGCGCCGACGACCGGCGTCCCGGTGAACCTCACAGGATGCGCACCTGCGGCACCGGCACGATGAAGCGCCCCCCCGCGGCGATGTAGTCCTTCTGCTGGGCGAGGATCTCGTCGGCGAAGTTCCAGGTGAGCAGCAGGGCGTAGTCGGGGCGCTCGGTGGCGAGGGCCTCGGGGGGTCGGATGGGGATGTGCGTGCCGGCGGTGTAGAGCCCCTGCTTGTGGGGCGAGCGGTCGACCACGAAGTCGAGCACGTCGCGCCCGATGCCGAAGGCGTTGAGCAGGGTGCTGCCCTTGGCGCTCGCGCCGTAGGCCGCGATGCTGCGCCCTGCCGCCTTGAGGTCGCGCAGCACGCCCGTGAGCACGCCCCGCAGGCGGTGTACCCGACGCGCGAAGGCCTCGTAGTACGCGAGGCTGTCGACCCCTTCGCGGCGCTCCTCAGCGAGCATCGCGGTGACCGTGTCGTCGGGCGTCGCGGTGTCGTGCGTGGCGAAGACCCGCAGCGAGCCGCCGTGGATGGGCACCCGCTCGACGTGCGCGATGACCATCCCGTTGCGGCGGAAGAGCGCGTCGAGGGCCGTGAGCGAGTAGTAGCAGAGGTGCTCGTGGTAGATCGTGTCGAACTCGCAGCCCTCGACCATGTCGCGCACGTAGGGGGCCTCGAAGAGGGCCACGCCGTCGTCGGCGAGGAGGGTCTTGAAGCCGCGCACGAAGCCGTTGAGGTCGGGCACGTGGGCGAGCACGTTGTTGGCGTGCATCACGGCGGCGCGCTTGCCCTCGGCGCGGAGCGTCTGCGCGATGTCGTCGCCGAAGAACTCCGTGATGGTGGGGATGCCGTGCTCCTCGACGGCGACCTTCGCGACGTTGACCGCGGGCTCGACGCCGAGCACCTGCACCCCGGCGCGCTTGTAGAACTTCAGGAGGTAGCCGTCGTTGCTGGCGACCTCCACCACGAGGGAGCCGGGCCCGAGGCCGCGCTCGCGGATCATGCGCTCGACGAGGGTCTCGGCGTGCTGGAGCATGGTGTCGGAGTACGAGGAGAAATAGAGGTAGTCGCGGAAGAGGTCTTCCGGGGGGACGGAGGCGGTGATCTGCACGAGGGAGCAGTCGGCGCACCAGGCCAGCTCCAGCGGGAACACCGGGTCGGTGCGGTCGAGCGCGGACTCCGGCACCAGGGAGTTGGCGAGGGGCGTCGCGCCCAGGTCGAGCACCGGCGTGAGGCGGCCGCCCTGGCAGGACCAGCAGCGGAAGGAGCGGGCGTGGGTCATGGGGAGGTCCCTGTAGGGTGCGGGCATCGAGAATGGGAGAGGGGGAGAGGTCAGTCGGCCCAGGTCTTCCACGGCGCGTTGCCAGAGGACCATAGGTTGTTGAGCAGGGTGAACTCCCGGAGCGTGTCCATGGGCTGCCAGAAGCCCTGGTGCTCGTACGCGACGAGCTCGCCCGCGGCGGCGAGGCCCTGCAGCGGCTCGACCTCCAGCACCAGGCCGGGGTCGTTGTCCGGGAGGTAGTCCCACGCCCGCTTGGCGTCGAAGACCATGAACCCGCCGTTGATGAACCCCAGCGTGGTCTGGGGCTTCTCGTTGAACTCGCACACCAGCCCGTCGCGGATGCCCAGCTCGCCGAAGCGCCCCGGCGGGTGCACCGCGGTGACCGTGGCGATCTTGCCGTGCGCGCGGTGGAAGGCCACCAGCTTGCCGATGTCGACGTCCGAGACCCCGTCGCCGTAGGTGACCATGAAGAGGTCGTCGCCCTCGACGTAGCGGCGCAGCGAGGCCACCCGCGCGCCCGTCATGGCGGCCTCGCCGGTCTCCGCGAGGGTGACGTTCCAGTCCTCGACCCCGCGGCGGTGGAGCACCTCGACGGCGTCGTTGCGCCCGAGCGACACCCGCAGGTCGGCGGTCATCGAGCGGTAGTTGAGGAAGTACTCCTTGATGAGCCAGCCCTTGAAGCCGAGGGCCAGCACGAAGTCGTTGAACCCGTGGGTCGCGTAGGACTTCATGATGTGCCAGACCATCGGCCGGTCGCCGATGGGCAGGAGCGGCTTGGGCAGCAGCTCGTTGGCGTCGCGGATCCGGGTCCCCTGGCCCCCGCACAAGATGATCACCTTCATGGGTTTCGCTCTCGGCTCGTGCTGTTGTCTGCGACGCTCCGTGGCGCGCCGCCGCGCCCGGATTCATCGGCCGCGGACAATGCCCGAGCACCCGCGCCAGTCAATGGTGAATGCCCCGGCGTGGGGCCCGCAACGCAAGCGGCCAGTACCCCCCCCGACCGCCGCCGCCGCGGAGAGCGTTGACACCGGACCGGGCCGTGGGTGAGCGTCGCCGCCCCATCGAGGAATCACCGAACCATGAAGCTGACGATCGACACCGAAGCCCGGACCGTTGCCTGCGAAGACGCCGACGGCGCGCGCGAGCTCCCGCTCTACAGCCGCGAGGCCTTCACGGCGATCTCCCGCGAGTGGATCAAGGTCGGCTGGGCGCTCAAGCACATCTACTCCTTCACCTGGATGGGCCGCCCCATCATCCAGCTCCCCGAGGACATGGTGCGCGCCCAGGAGGTGATCTACCGGGTGCGGCCCGACGTCATCATGGAGACCGGCGTGGCCCACGGCGGCTCGCTGATCTTCTACGCCAGCCTCTTCAAGATGATGGGCAGCGCCGGCCGGGTGATCGGCGTCGACATCGAGGTGCGCCCGCACAACCGCGCGGCCATCGAGGCCCACGAGCTGTCGCCCTCCATCACCCTGGTCGAGGGCAGCTCCGTCGACCCGTCCGTCGTCGACCGCGTGCGCGCGCTCGTGAAGCCCGGTGAGAGGGTGCTGGTGCTCCTCGACTCCAACCACACGAAGGACCACGTCGCGGGCGAGCTCGAGGCCTACGCCCCGATGGTCACCCCGGGCTCGTACATCGTCGCCACGGACGGGCTGATGCAGTACCTCGACGACGTCCCCCGCGGTAAGCCCGAGTGGAAGGACGACAACCCCACCGCCGCGGCCCGGGAGTTCGCCGAGCGCCACGCGGAGTTCGAGCTGCAAGAGCCGCCGCCCTTCGTGTTCAACGAGGGCGAGGTGCAGGAGCACATCACCCACTGGCCGGGCGCCTGGCTGATGCGCCGCCCGTGACCTCTCCCGCGTGCCCGGTCTGTGACGGCCGCGACGTCGTCGACCTCGTCGCGCGCGACCGCCTCCCGGTGATGCAGAACGTCGTGTGGCCCTCCCGCGAGGAGGCCCTCGCGGCGCCCTGCGCCCCGTTCTCCCTGGGCGTGTGCCGCGCGTGCGGCTTCGCCTTCAACACCCGCTTCGACGGCGCGCTGATGGTCTACGACCCGCGCTACGACAACGACGTGCCCTCGGCGGTCTTCGCGGACTACTACCGCTCCATCGCGCGCGACCTCGCCGCCCGCGACGACCTCACCCGCGGCCCCGTGTACGACGTCGGCTGCGGCAAGGGCACCTTCCTCGACGTGCTCTGCGCCACGGTGCCGGGCGCCCGCGGGGTGGGCGTCGACCCGAGCTGCTCCCCCCGCGAGGCCGACGCCGAGCGACCGGTGGCGCTGCTGCGCGAGATGTTCCGCGCCGAGCTGGTGGCCGAGCGGCCGTCGCTGCTGGTGTGCCGCCACGTCATCGAGCACATCGCGCGCCCGGTGGAGTTCGTCCGCGCCGTGGTCGAGGGCATCCGCCGCGACCCCGCGGTGCCGCTCTTCTTCGAGGTGCCCGACCTCGACTGGATCATCGAGCACGAGGCCTTCTGGGACTTCTGCTACGAGCACTGCAACTACTTCACGCGGGCGAGCTTCGCCCACGCGCTCGAGCGCGGCGGCGTGGCGGTGGCCTCCTCGAAGACCGCCTTCGGGGCGCAGTACCAGTGGGCCGAGGGGGCCGCGCGCACGAGCGGCGAGCCCGAGGGCGTGGCGGGCGTGGCGGACTTCGTCGCGCGGGTCACCCGCTACGCCGAGGCCGAGCAGCGGCGCATCGAGGGGGCGCGCGAGCGGCTGCGCGCTGCGGGCGCGGTGGGTCCGTGCGTGCTCTGGGGCATGGCCACCAAGGGGGTGGTCTTCGCCAACCTGGTCGACCCCGACGGGACGCTCCTCGCGGGCGGCGTCGACGTCAACGTCCGCAAGCAGGGGCAGTACATCCCCGGCAGCGGGCACGGCATCCACGCGCCGGAGTGGCTCACCACGCTGGGCGATCGCGAGGTCACCGTGATGGTGATGAACGGCAACTACGCCGGGGAGATCCGGGAGCGCTGCGCTGCCCTCGGGGTGCGGGCGCGCTTCGACGTCCCCTGAGCGGCCCCACGGCGCCGTGGGCAGCGTACGCCGCGGCGCCGCCCCGCTGCGGGCGCGGGCGAAGGCGATGATCTCGTCGGCCATGAAGGACCGCATCGCCTCGGTGAGCCCCGGTCACGCCGATCCAGAACCCGCTGTTCATCACGGAGTCGGTGCGGGTGAGTTCGCCCGCCACGCGGTACGGCGGCGGAAGGCCGCGGGCGGCGTGGTCGTCCGCCAGGCGCGTGAGCGCAGGCTGCCGGTGAGGTTGCCCGAGAAGAGCATCCGCGTCTGGATCTGGCGAGACTCCAGGTGCCGCACCATCTCGTCGCGGGTGAAGCCCGCCCCCGGCTTCACGGCCATCATGAAGCCGAACCAGCTCGGGTCGCTGCCCTCCGTCGGCTCCGGGAGCACCAGCAGGTCGGCCACCTCGTCGAGCCGGTCGCGCAGGTAGCGCCAGTTGCGCCGCCGCGCCTCGCCGAAGCCGTCGAGCTTGGCGAGCTGCGCGTGGCCGACGGCGGCCTGCATGTCGGTCATCTTCCAGCCCGAGGTGGCTGTACGTGTACTTGTGGTCGTAGCCCGCGGGGAGCTCGCCCAGCTGCCACTCGAAGCGCTTGCCGCAGGTGTTGTCGACGCCGCCGGCGCACCAGCAGTCGCGGCCCCAGTCGCGGAGCGACTCCAGCACCCGGAGCATCTCGTCGTCGCGGCAGAGCACGGCGCCGCCCTCGCCGGTGGTCATGTGGTGCGCGGGGTAGAAGCTGAGCGTGGCGACGTCGCCGAAGGTGCCGGTGAGCTCGCCGCGGTAGCGCGCGGCCGAGGCGTCGCAGTTGTCCTCGACCAGCCAGAGCCCGTGGGCCCGGCAGAAGTCCGTGACGGCGCCGAGGTCGAAGGGGTTGCCGAGGGTGTGGGCGAGCATCACCGCGCGGGTGCGGGGCGAGCGGGCCTGCTCCAGCAGCGCGGCGTCGATGTTGAAGGTGGGCAGCGCGATGTCGACGAAGACCGGCACGAGCCCGAGCTGCATGGCGGGCGCGACGGTGGTGGGGAAGCCCGCCGCGACCGTGATGACCTCGTCGCCCGGGCGCAGCCGGCGCTCGGCCCACTGGGGCGAGGTGAGGGCCGCGGTGGCCAGGAGGTTGGCGCTCGACCCGCTGTTGACGAGGCGCGCGTGGGCGAGGCCGAACCAGCGCGCGAGGTCGACCTCCAGCCGGCGGTGCCAGCGCCCCGCGGTGAGCCAGAACTCCAGCGAGCTCGACACCAGGTTGACCATCTCGTGCTCGTCGTAGACCCGCCCGGCGTAGCGCACCGCCGTGCGCCCGGGGGGGAACTCCCCGGGCGCCTCGTGGCGCAGCCGCGCGATGCGGCGCACGCGCTCCAGGATCTCCGCCGTCAGCTGCTTCTCGAGTGCGTCTGCGTCGTTCGACATCGCTCAGGTTGCCTGCTGGTCTCCCACGAGGGCCCCGTCGGTGTCGAGGTACTGCCTGATCTGCGCGCTGCAGAGCGCGTCGAGCTCGGGCCCCGGGGCGCCCTCGTGCCAGGCGCGGTACCAGCGGGCGGTCTCGGCGATGGTGCGCTCGAAGCCCCAGCGCGGCGACCACCCGAGGCGCGCCCAGGCCTTCTCGATGGAGAGCCGCAGGAGCTTCGCCTCGTGCACGGCCCCCGGGTCGGAGCGGTCGTCCCAGGTGCCGCCGCCCCAGGCCGCGATGAGGGCGCGCACCACGTCGCGCACCGGGCGGGTGGCCTCGGTCTGCGGGCCGAAGTTGAAGCCCTCGCAGAGCGCCTGGTGGCGGTGCCCACCCCGAGCAGCCTCGCGCCGAGCAGGAGGTATCCCCGAGCGGCTCGAGCACGTGCTGCCACGGGCGCACCGCGCCGGGGTTGCGCACGGGGATGGGCGCAGCCCGGGTGAGGGCGCGCACGCAGTCGGGGATGATCCGGTCGGCGGCCTGGTCGCCGCCGCCGATGACGTTGCCCGCGCGGCCCGAGGCGACGGCGACCCCGTGGTGGGCGAGCTGCGCCGGGGGAAAAAAGCTACGCCGCCATGACGCGATGACCAGCTCCGAGGCGCCCTTGGACATGGAGTACACGTCGTGGCCGCCCATCGCCTCGTCCTCGCGGTAGCCGTAGAGCTGCTCGCGGTTCTCGTAGCACTTGTCGGAGGTGACCATCACCGCCGCGCAGGGGCGCTGCGCCGCGCGCAGGGCCTCGAGCACGTGGGCCGTGCCCATGACGTTGGTCTCCAGGGTGTAGAGGGGCTCCTCGTAGCTGCGGCGCACGAGCGGCTGCGCGGCGAGGTGGAAGACCACGTCGGGGTCGGCCTCGGCCACGGCGGTGCGCAGGCGGGCGGCGTCGCGCACGTCGGCGACGTGGTGGCGGCGCAGGTGCGCGGCGAGCCCGAGCTGATCGAAGAGCGAGGGCGAGGTGTCGGGCGCGAGGGCGTAGCCGGTGACGTCGGCGCCGAGGTCGAGGAGCCAGCGGGTGAGCCAGGCGCCCTTGAAGCCGGTGTGGCCGGTGACGAAGACCCGGCGGCCGGCGTAGGCGCGGGTCAGCTCGGCGGAGGTGGGGTGGTTCATGGCGGCGCGAAGGTAGCGCGATTCACCCTCCTCGCTCAGCGCGCGATCGTTGGCCCGGACGCGGCGCCCGAAGGGGGCCGTCAGGCGGGCGCGAGGTGCCCGCGGGCGATGCGCCACGCCCCGACGGACGCGGCCAGCGCGGCGAGCACCACGAAGACCAGCGCGAAGGCGACGTTGGCCAGCGACTCGCCGATGCCGATGAGGGCGACGTAGCGCTCGGACGGCGCGACCCCGCCGACGTATCGGAACGTGGCCATGAGCCCGGTGACGAAGCCGAGCGCGCCGCTGGCCAGGGTGACGGTGCCGAGCCCGAGCAGCAGCGGGACGAAGCGGCGCTCGGGGCGCAGCGCGTACCTCGCCGCCACGAAGAGCATGAGCAGGCCGAAGGCCAGCGTCGGAAACATCCCACAACCACCTTCACGGAAGAGCTGAACCATGGACACGGTGACCTCCCAGCGGCGCGTAGCCCAGACCGACCACCGGAGGGGCTGCGCGGAGGGTGGACAGCGCGCGCGGCCAAAGGCTCTGCGAGCGTGTGCGATCTGACGGCGCGCGACGGGAGTCATGTACTTTCGGCGGTTTCGCGATAGTTTCGCCGAAGCCATGGATCGACGGCCTGCCTTGCGTGGAATCGCCCTCAGCCTCGCGCTCCTCCCCCTCTCGTGCGCGCAGCAGCTCATCGACGGGAGCGCGGTGCCGGACGCGGGGACCACCGTCGACACGGGCGTCGGCCCGACCGACCTGGGCGAGCCCGACGCGAAGGTGACGCCCGCGGACGACGTCGGGTTCCCCGGTGAGGACGACGTGCCGCCGGTCGATCCGCCCGATGTAGGGGCGCCGGACGATGTGCCGCCGGCCCCCGAAGACCACGGCGAGCCCACCGACCTGGGCGGCCCCGAGGACACGGGCCCGGTCGACAGCGGCGCCCCCGCGGACCTCGGCGGGCCCGTCGACGTGGGCGTCGACACGGGCCCCGCGGACACGGGCCCGCGCTGCGCGGCGCCCCTCAGCGAGTGCGGCGCCGGGCCGTGCGTGAACACCAGACCAGCGCGGCCCACTGCGGCGGCTGCGGCCGCACCTGCGCCACCGGGCAGATGTGCGTGGCGGGGGTCTGCACCCTCGTCTGCGCGGCGCCCACCGTCGTGTGCGGCGGCGCGTGCGCCAACCTCCAGACCGACGCCGCGCACTGCGGGATGTGCGGCCGCGCCTGCGCCACCGGGGCGCGCTGCACCCTCGGGCGCTGCGTCGGGGGGGTCATCCCCGGGGCGAGCTTCCAGGTCGCTCTCTCGGCGAACAACTGCAGCACCGTCGACCACCTGGCCGTGACCGGCGACGACCGCGGCGGCATCGCGGTCTCCGGCGCGCGGCTCTTCTACTCCGGGGACACCAGCACCGGGCGCTTCGACCTGCAGTCCCTCGTCGGCGAGGCGGTCGGTCGCACCTACGACGGCCTGGTGAGCAACCTCGCCACCGGGGCGCTCTACACCCTCGCCATCGGCTCGACCCCGGTCACCGACATGGGCGGAACGATCACCTCCTCATGGAGCTCAACCCCGCGACGGGCGGGCTCACCTCCGGGCTCATCAACCCTGTCGCAGCCCACGTCCCCTGCCCGCCACCGGGAGCGTCGGCATCTTCTCCGGGCTACGAGCGCATCGTCCTCATGGGCGGCGGCCGGGCGTGGCACGTCAGCCTGCCCAGCGGCGCCGTCATCGACCTCGGCGTCGTCGCGATGCCACCCCGCGCCGGGTGCGAGAGAGCTGGGCGATCTGGGGCGTGGCGGAGTTCCTACGGCGGCGCGCTCTACGTCGACTACGTGCAGAGCGCGACGGCGGTCGCCGCATGCGCGTGCCCGAAGGGACCGTCACCCCCCTCGCCACCTTCACGGCCCTGTCGGACATGTGCTCGTTCACGGTCTCGCCCCTCTGGCGCCGGTGGTACTTCCACCACGAGGGCTCGTCGCAGTTTCGCGCCGGGGGCTCCGAGACCGTGGGCTACTGCGACGCGACCATCACGGGCCCGACGCTGCCCTGCCGCCCCATCGACACGACCTGCTCCGGGGCGTGCACCAACCTCCAGACCAGCGCGGCCCACTGCGGCATGTGCGGGCGCGCCTGCCCCGCTGGCGAGACCTGCAACGCCGGCGTGTGCGGCCTCGCGTGCCCGGCGGGCAGGCCGCGTGCACCGGCGCGTGCGTCGACCTCAACAGCGACCCCGCCCACTGCGGCGCCTGCGGCCGCACCTGCATCGGCGGGCAGTGGTGCATCGCGGGCGCCTGCGGCGGCGGCCCCAACTACGCCGTGGACTCGTCCCTCACGGCGGCGGCGGTCCCCTACGTCGACGCCTGCGGCGCGCCCGGTGCGGTGCGCATGCTCCCGTCGACCGACGACGCCGGGTTCAGCGCGCCGATCCCCTTCGCCACGCGCTGGTGGGGCGCCGCGCTCGCGGCGGGCGCGCCCATGCACGTCGTCTCCAACGGGTACGTGCAGGTCAACGCCGGCGCCGGGGTCGTCAGCCTCGGGCACCCTGCCCAGCGTGGGCCCCCAACGGGGTCATCGCGCCGCAATGGCGCGACCTCGCGACCGGAACGGCGGGGGTCTGCGTCGCCACCGTCGGGTCCGCGCCGAGCCGCCGTGGTCGCGCAGTGGTTCAGGGGCCCGGTACTACGCAGGCTTCTGAGCGTCCTCAATTTCGAGGTGATCGTGCACGAGGGCAGCGGCGTCATCGACCTCGCCTACGGCGCCATGTCCGGCGCGGGCACCGCCACCGTCGGCCTGGAGAACCCCGGCGGCACCCAGGCTGTCGGCCCGTGCCCCTCCAACAACTCCTGCACCATCATCTCCAACGCGCGCGCCCGCTTCACCCCGATTCCGTAGGCCCTCCTTCGCAGGGGTACAGCCATCGCGCCGCGGGCGTCGTACGCTCCGCCCATGCGCTGGCGCCCGCTGCTCTCCGCCTCCCTCGCGCTCACCTTCGCCCTCGCCCCCGTCGGCGCGCAGCCCCGCGTGCCGGCGCCGCCCCGCGCTCCCGCGCCGCCCCGCGCCCCGCCGCCCGCGGTCGACTCGGCCATCAACCTGGGCCTGGTGTTCAGCGAGGTGGCGTCGCGCACGCTGCCTGCGGTGGTGACGCTCTACGTGGAGTTCACCCGCCGCTCGGACGTGATGCTCTACAACGCTCCGGGCTTCTGGGGGGCGCCCCCGGAGGAGCCGCAGCGGCGCCACGGCAGCGGCTCCGGGGTGCTCATCCGCGAGGACGGGGTGATCGTCACCAACCACCACGTGGTGGAGGGGGCCACGCGCATCCAGGTGCACCTCCGCGACGGGCGCACCTTCGCCGGGCGCGTGCTCGGCACCGACCCCTCGGCCGACCTCGCCGTGGTGAAGATCGAGGCGCGCTCGCTCCCGACGGCGGGCTTCGCCGACAGCGACGCCGCGCGGGTGGGCGAGTGGGTGCTGGCCATCGGCGCGCCCTTCGGCCTCGAGGCCACGGTCACCCACGGGGTGGTCTCCGCCACCGGGCGCGGCGGCCTCGGCATGAACGAGGTCGAGGACTACCTCCAGACCGACGCGAGCATCAACCCGGGCAACTCCGGCGGCGCGCTGGTGAACCTCCGCGGCGAACTCCTCGGGGTCAACACCATGGTGGTCGGCCGCGGGCAGGGCATCGGCTTCGCCGTGTCGTCGCGGCTGGTGCAGCAGGTCGTGCGGCAGGTGCTCGCCACCGGGCGCGTGACCCGCGGCTGGACGGGCCTCGACACGCAGGACCTCACCCCCGACCTGGCCTCCTTCGGCGCGGCCGGCAGCGGGGCGCTGGTCAGCGTGGTGCTGCCCGACAGCCCGGCGGCCGCGGCGGGGCTGCGCCCATCGGACGTGATCGTCGCGGTCGACGGCCGGGCCGTGCACGGCCGCAACGACATCGCCCGGCTCATGGCCACGCGCGCCCCGGGCGAGCGCATCGTGCTGGGCACCCTGCGCGAGGGACAGGCGCGGGACGTGACGGTGACCACCGCGCTGCGGCCGGGCGAGTCGCCGCCGGCCGCGCGCCGCCGCCGCCGCCGCCCCCGACGCCGGGCCCGACGGGCTTCGGGATCACCATCGAGACGCTGCCGCCGGCCTACGCGGCGCGGCTGGGCCTCGGGCCCGTCGGGGCGGTGGTGATCATGGGCGTGCAGCGCGGCGGGGCGGCCGACCAGGCGGGGCTGCGACCCGGGGACGTCATCCTGGAGGCCGACCGGCGGCCGGTGCGCGGCACCGACGACGTGGTGGCGGCGGCGCGGGACGGGCGCGCGGTGTTCCTCGTGCGGCGCGGGGCGTCGCAGGAGTACGTGGGCCTTGCCATCGGCAATACGCAGTAGGGGTGAATTCGTGGGTGCTCTCCGGTCGGCGTGGGTGGGGTTGGGGTGCCTGGGCTTCGCGGCGTGCGGGGCGCCGGGGGAAGACCCGAACGCCCGGTGGCGCTTCGGCGCGCCGCAGGTGGTGCAGCAGCGCGCCGACGGGGCGCTGAGCTCCGCGTGGCCGGTGGCGGCCGCCGGGGGGCGCACCTTCCTGGTGCTGACCGCGGCGCGCGCCGACGGGGCGACCGCGGTGAGCGTGGCGGAGCGCAACGGCATCACCTGGACGGCGGCCTTCGCGTGGGCGCTGCCCGCGGGCGCGAGCTCGGAGTCGGTGCTGTGGACCACCAGCGAGCCGGCGCCCGCGGTGCTCACCCGCGCCGACGGGGCGCTGGGCCCGGTGCTGTACGTCCGTCGCTTCCTCGGGGCCGCGTGGACGGTCCCGGAGCCGGTGACGCTGCAGGGCAGCGAGCCGCCGAGCCTGGCGGGCATGGGTGTCGGGTCGACCGGGGCGCTGCACGTGGTCTACGCGATCCCGGGCGGGTCGTGCGCGAGCGGGTCGCAGCTACGGCACCGGGTGCGCACCGCCGCGGGGTGGAGCGCGTCGCGGCCGGTGGCCGACACCTGCGGGCTCGACCAGGTGAGCGTGGCGGTCGACCCGGCCGCGGGCGACGCGCTGCTGGTGACCTGGACGGGCCCCGCGCGGGGGGCGGTGGGCGACGGGGCGACGGACGTGGTGGCGTCGGCGTCAGCGACGGTCCCCTCCGACGCGGGGGCGACGGCGACGATGTTCCGGCCGCCGTTCAGGGTGCTCACGGGCGACAACCGCGCGGCGATGGCGGTGGCGCTCGGGGGCGGGCGCTTCCTCGCGTCCTGGTCGCTCACCACGACCAACCCCGCGGCGCCGGGCGCGGGCCCGCGGCGCGCGGCCTTCAACACCTACGAGCTCGCGGGCGACCGCTGGGGCACGGCCAACACGGGGTGGTTCCAGAGCGACGGCTCGCCGTGGCTGGTGGGGCTGCCGAAGGGCGGCGGCGCGCTGGCCCTCGGGGCCGACGGCGCGCAGGCCCGGGCGCAGCTCGTGATGCGGGCGTGGTCGTCGCCGGAGCGCCCGTCGGTGTCGCGCAGCGTGATCACCTCGCCGCTGGGCGCGGTGTCCTCGCTGCGGGCGCTGCTGGCGGCGGACGGCACGGTGCAGGCGTCGTGGATCGAGACCCTCGACGGCGGCACCCAGCGGCTGTTGTGGAGCGCGGCGCTGCCGGTGGCGCCCGCCGACGCGGGGGCGCCCTGAGGCAGAGCGCGGGGGCGATCAGATCGCGGCGGAGGGGCCGATGACGAGCACGGGCACCGTGGACGAGCGCAGCACGCGCTCGGCGATGGACCCGACGAGCACGCGGTTGAGGCCCGTGCGCGCGCTGGTGCCCACGACGAGCACGTCGCCGCCCCAGGTGGCGACGAAGCGGGTGAGCGCCTCGGCGGGGTCTTCGCTCACCTCGACGCCGTAGTCGACGGCGACACCCGAGGACTTGGACAGCTCGGCCGCGCGGTCGCGCAGGCGGTGCTCGATGCTGCCGGTGACCTGGTCTTCCGAGGTGCCCGAGGGGACGATCTCCGTGCGCGACGGGATGACGCCCACCAGCACGACCGAGCCGCCCACGCTGCGCGCCAGCTGGAGCGCGGCCTTCACCGCGCGGTCGCTATGCTCCGAAAAATCCACGCCGACGACCATCTTCTTGAACACGGCAGACA
>JADJAE010000040.1 GCA_016704445.1 Deltaproteobacteria bacterium | reverse complement strand
GCGTAGATGATGTTGCACTGCTGGCAGGTCAGGTTGCAGCGCGCGGTCACGTAGAACTGCACGTAGATTGGCGAGTCCTTGAGCAGCACCGCCCGAGCGCGAGACTCAACCGGGAGAGCTTGGAGAACACGTCAGACCTCGATGGTGGAGTTTCGCGGGGTGGCGCGGGGATTTCGGACCTCGTTGACGAAGTACAGCGGGCGGCGCTTCGACTCCTCGAAGATCCGGCCGATGTACTCGCCGATGAGTCCGAGCATCATGATCTGGACGCCGCCCAGCAGGATCACCGTCAGGAGGATCACGGTGATGCCGGGCACCACCTGCACGGTGAAGAGCTTCAAATAGAGCACGTAGGCGCCGCCCGCGCCGCCCAGCAGCACGATGGCAGAGCCCGTCAGGCTCGCCGCGCGCAGCGGCGCCACGGAGGAACGAGAAGATCGCGTCCAGCGCGAAGCGGATCATCTTGGAGAGCGGGTACTTCGTCTCCCGCGTGGCGCGTGTCGCGGTCGTACCGCACCTCCGCGGCGCGAAACCCGGCCCACGGCACCATGCCCCGCAAGAACCGGTGGCGCTCCCGCATCGCGTGCAGCGCGCGGAGCACCTTCCGGCTGATCAGCCGGAAGTCGCCGGTGTCTTCGGGGATGGGCACCCCGCAGAGCCGGCGGATCACCCGGTAGAACCCGTACGCCGTGGCGCGCTTGAAGGCCGTCTCACCCCGCCGGAGGTTGCGGCGCCCGTACACCACGTCGAAGCCCTCCAGCGCCCGCGCGTACATCGCGGTGACGACCTCCGGCGGGTCCTGGAGGTCGCCGTCGATGATCACGACGTAGTCGGCGTCGACGTGGTCGAGCCCCGCGGTCACGGCGATCTGGTGCCCGGTTGCGGCTCAGGTCGACCAGCGAAGCGGGGCTCGCGCGCGGCGTGCTCGGTGAGGCGCTCCCACGTCTCGTCGGTGGAGCCGTCGTTGACGAAGGTGAAGCCGACCTCCAGCGCGCGGGCGTGGCCTCGCGGAACGCCAGCAGCCGCTCGACCATCGCGTCGACGCAGGCGCCCTCGTTGAAGATGGGGACGACGAACTCTGGGTGCGCTTCGGTAGCATGCGGTGAGCACGGCTCCTTTCGCGGTGCGTACGCGGTCGTGGAGGCTCAGGGCCAGCGCCGCCGGGGCGAGCGCCGCGGCGAGGCCGCCGTGCCAGAGGTCGCGCGCCACCCGCCGCGCGGGGAGACCCCGCCGGACTGCCCCTCTTCAGCCGCTGATAGAGGAGGTTGCGCGGGGAGGCCGCGCATTGAGGAGCCCCTGCAGGTAGCCGAAGGACGAGTAGCCGAGGGCGAAGAGCCGCCGCTCGAGGACGAAGCCGCCGCGGACCATCACCCGGTCGAGGCTGTCTTCCGTGAACTGCTGCGGGTGCTCTTCCGCGTCGAAATAGGGGTATCGCTCTCCGATGAATTGATAGAGCGCCGAAGCGGCGTTGGGCACGCAGACGATCACACGCGTCCGGGGAGAACACTGCCCGCGCACCGCCCCGAGGGCGCCGTCGATCTGGGCCAGCGTGAGGTGCTCGAGGGAGTGCCAGAAGGTGACCACGGAGAGCGGCGGCAGGTCGGACGGCACGGACTCCTCGACGCGCAGCCCGAGCTCGCGCCGTGCGAACTCCCGACACGCGGGGCTCACCTCACCCTGACGACGCGGCGAAACCGCCTGCGCTGCGCGTGCAGGAATCCCGCCCGACCCGCAGCCGACGTCTAGGAGGGTCTCGCGCTCCGCGGCGCAAGCGTCCGTCACGCCGGACTGGAAGCGCCCGAGCGCGGAGCCCCGCCGGATCGCGCCCGCGTCGAGGTGCTCGTTGAGCATCGGGAGGGTCGCGCCCGCCCCCCGCCGGCGCTCGTGGCCGCAGCGACGGCAGCGGGCGTAGTCCGCGGTGCGCCCGGCGGTAAGTGCGCCCCCGCAGACCCCGCACTCATCGCGTGCGTTCAAACAGCAGACCCCAGAGCTGCGCATTGAGTTTGCGCGGCAGCCATCGCGTCGCCGACAGTAGCAGCCGCGCGTTGCGGCCCACAACCACCGAGTGTTCGCGGCGATCGAGCGCAAGCAGCAGTCGCGCGGCCACCTCATCGGGCGAGAGGAGCCCGAGGCCGTCGCGGTCGGTGGCGACCCCGGCCTTCTCCTGGAACCCGGTGCGCGTCCCCGCGGGGGAGAACGTGAGCACGTGGTTGGTGTCCCGGAGCTCGTGCGCGAGCGCCTCGGACCAGCTCGCCACCATCGCCTTCGACGCGGCGTACGCCGCCATGCCCGGGAGGGGGTTGTAGGCCACCGAGCTCGCCACGTTGGCGATGCTGGCACGGGCGTGCACGAGCCGGTCGAGCACGAGCCGGGTCAGGAGCATCGTCCCGCGCACGTTGACGTCGATCGTGGCGGCGAGTTCGCGCTCGGTCATCGCCCGTAAGGAGCGGCGGAACCCGACGCCCGCATTGTTGATCAGGCACGAGATCGCCAGCCCGTTGAGCCGGTCGGCGACGGCGGCGACCTGCGCCGGGTCGCTCAGGTCGGCCTCGATCACCGTGTGCCGCTCGGGCGACTCGACGCCGCGGGGGTCGCGGTCGATCAGCACCAGCGACCGCCCCCGGGACTCGAGGAGCCGCGTGAGCGCCCGGCCGATCCCGCCCGCCGCGCCGGTGATCACGTACGCGCCCGACTCTCCCCTCACGTCCCTCGCGACGTCCCTCACGCCGTCCCGAAACCGCACCGGCGCGCTCACCCGGAGGTCCTCCCGGAATCCGGGGTCGCTCGCCGTCAGGTACGCCGCGCCGAGGCTCGACACCCCGACGGGCAACCACGGGTGGAGCCGGCCGATGACCGCCCGCGCGTCCGGCCACGGCACCTGCGCGCGCTCGCGGCCGTGCAGGGCGCCGTCGAGCGCGCGCAGCATCGCCCCGATCGGGACCTCTTCGGTCTCGGCGAAGTAGGTCTTCCCGATCACCGCGCGGTTGTCGATGACGTTGCAGAGGGCACGCGCGAGGTCGGCGACGTGGATCACCGAGACGGCGCCCGGTAGCCCGAGCAGACCCGGCGGGAGCCCTCGCCAGAGCCACTCGGCGAACTGCCGGACGTGGGAGTCGGGTCGCATCCCGGGGCCGTAGACCCACGTCGGCCGCACGATGGTGAAGGGCAACCCCGAGGCGCGAACGGCCCCCTCCGCGAGGAGCTTGGAGCGGCCGTACTCCGAGCGCGGGTTCGGGACGGAGCGCGTCGTGAGGGGCGCGCGGCAGTCGTCCCCGGGCGCGCGATCGACGGCGCCGATGGTGCTCACGAAGACGAAGTTGGCGAGCGCCTCGCTGCCCCGCAGGATCGCGAGCAACCGCTGGGTGGGGGCCGAGGTTCACCGCGGCGTGGCCGCTCCCGCGGAAACTCGCGTTCGCGGCGACGTGGAGCACGTACCGGGAGGCCCTCAGTTGCGTGGTGTACGCGTCGAGGTCGTCGAGCGACCCGGGCAACACCTCCAGGAGAGGGTGCTTCAGGTACGCGGTAGACCGGGCGAGCGCGAAGACCCGGTCGCCCGGTCCGAGGGTGGCGAGCAGGCGGTCGAGCACGGCGCGGCCGACGAAGCCCGTGGCGCCGGTGAGGAAGACGTTCGTGGCGCGGCGGGGAGGCGTGGGGCGGCGGGGGAGGCGCGCGTCGATGACGACGTTCCAGCACAGGGGTCGCAGGAACGGCAGGTGCCGGAGGAGGCGCGCGTCGAGTCGCTCCAGCGGGAGGCAAAGGGCTTCCAGCGGTCGACCTCGTCCACCACGGATTTCCAGTACCGCTCCTGTTGGGGTCGCGGCGCTGAGCACCGCCATCGCGACGAAAAATCGACAGCGTGGTGAGCCAAAAGTAATCGCAGCGCACCTCGTGGAAGTGCCTTCGAACGTCGCCAGGTCGCGCAGGGTGAGCGGGTGCTCGTCGTCGGTGCGCACCTTCGTGGCGATGGCCCGGTACACGTTGATCAGCGGGTTGTACGCGAGCGGGTCCCAGCTCAGCAGCGCCCCACCCGGGGCGAGGTGCGGGATGAGCCGTAGCAGGGTGGCCTCGATGTCGACGTGGTGGAAGAGGTTGCCGACGTAGATGAAGTCGAACAACTGGTCGGCGGGGAGCCGCAGATCCTCCGCCGCCGAGCGGTGCCGGGCGACCTCCACGCCGTGCTGCGCGGCGAGGCGTCCGGTGGCCTCCAGCATCCCCGAGGAGAGGTCCGTCGCCGTGACGGCCGCGCCCTTCGTCGCGAAGTAGACGCTCGCCTCGCCGAGGCCGCAGCCGACGTCCAGCACCCGACGCCCGCGCAGGTCACCCATGACGCGAGTGATGTGACGGATCTCCGGAGACGTGCACGCCTCCGCGGCCCTCACGACGTCCAGCGTCGAGACGTCCGCGTCGCGCCCCCAGGCGTCGTGAAAGGACTCCTCCCGCGCGAGCCGATCGGCGTCGGCCGTCTCCGCGCCCTTCCTCACGCGCTGCCCCGCCCGACCAGGGCGAGCGCGAGCCACGACGTCAGCACGCGTCGGACCCCTACGCCTGGGAGGTCACGAACTCGTCGGTGCAGCTGGTCAAGCTCTCCTCGGAGAACGTGGAGAGGAAGGACTGCGTTACGGGCGATCCAATGCGGGGAGATGTTGTGGAGGATGCGGCGGAGGTCCATAGGCCCCCCAGGTTCAGAAGGGGGGACAAACGTACACCAGACGGCGCGGCGGGAGGAACGACGATGGCGGCGAAGGGGCGAACGGGAGGAGGACAGGGCGGAGCGGGGAAGCTGCGCCGCGGCGTGTTGGTGTGCTGTGCGGGGGTGCCGATCGCGCCGGGGTCGAGGGCGCCGACCCACGACCCGCGCGCCCAGGCACACCTCCTCCAACACGCTGGTACGCACCCACCACGCAGGTCGCCGGCGGGTAAGGGGCGCCGCGTCCGAGAGCGAAGGTGCTCGATGGCGAAGAGGCGACCGACTTGATCCCACATCGCCTGGGCGACGCGGGCCGAGCAGCCTTCGGCGTCGAGCTGATCGGCGGCGCGGCGCAGCGTGCTCTCGTCGTAGGGGCGACCGCGGCCGGTGAGCAGCGGCTCGGCGCCGGCGGCGCGGGCCGCGCTCGTCCAGCCCCCCGGATGCATCGCCCGCGGGACCAACGCCCCGAGCCACAGCGCGATGCGCTCGGCGGGGGCGCCCTCGGGGTGCGCGGCGTGGTGGTCGCTCGCGATCTCGGCGAGCTCGTCGGCGACCAGCGCCGGGAGCAGGAGGGTGCCTACCCGGGCGGCGATCGTCGGGGGCGCGGCGGCTCCCGGCGCACCGTGGGCAAAAGGGGGGACAGACGAGGCATCGTCTCCACCGGCGAGGTGTTGTGCGCGGGGCCGCCGCGGCGGGCGCCTGGATCTCGGCGAGCACCGTGCGGATGAGCGCCTCGGATGGCCCGGTGCGGTTGTGCTCGCCGAACCAGCGCAGGATCTCGCCGGAGCCGATCGTGGTGGGCTCGCGCGTCTGGTAGAGCGAGAAGTACGCCTCCAGGATCGCGGCGTGGTTGTCCGTCAGGTGATCCCAGGCGAGAGCGGCGGCCTTCTTGCGCGACATGGCCCGGTCGACTCTACGGCAGCGGGAGCTCCTGACCTACGCCCTCCGCGAGCTGACGGTATCGACACCGCGAAAACAAGGCGACCGGAGGACGGCAGCCGGGTGGCCCCGGGGGATCTCTCCCCCGGGGCTCCCACAGATCCGGGCATGCGGAATTCCCGCACCCGGCTCCTCGGTGCACGGACTCGCTACGTGATCCCCCTCCGGGTGATTCGTGGCGCCGGCAAGGCGAACCGCTCTTCCACTGCGTGCATGTGCTCCCACGAGAGCACGCCCTGGATGAGCGGCGGCTGATCCACTTCCTCCAGATCCTGCGGACCTCCCAGAGAACCGATCGAGCGCCTGCGAGTTCCCCGGTCGCCCGAAGTACCCGTAGTGCCCGCGGACCTTCTGGCTCAAGCTCTGGTGTTGCTCGGCGAGCGAGTCGTGCAGGTGCCGTCGGCAGTACGCTCGAATCGCTTCGAGCGCCCGCGTCAGGCTCTTCGCGCGCGTCTGCGTTCGCACCGTCGGGCGACCCGTCCATGTGCGGCCCCAGAACACCGTGAAGCCCAGGAAGTCGAAGCTCCGTGGCGCCTTCTCTTCGCGCTCGCCGGGTGGCTTGCGCTCGGGTCCGACCCACAGCAGCCGCGTCTTCTCCGGATGCAGCGTCAGACCGAAGCGCGCCATGCGCTTGGGTAGCACCGCCGCCACCTTCCGCGCGTCCCGCTCCTCCGCGAAGACGATCACGAGTCGAGTAGCCCGGGGGAACTGCCCCCCCGGGCCCTCACAGAACCGGACGTGAAACTCTCGCCTCATCCGGCTCCTACGATCCAGCCTCGGGTCGGACGCCGAGTTGCCACAGGACGAACAGGTTCGGCTCCCGTTGCGCGATGCCCCCCAGCCAGTGCATCGACGCGCGCTCTCGACGTCGCAACCGCTTGAACTTCCGCTGCGCCCAGGCGGCCAGGGCCTTGTTGAGATGTCGCGGGGTCTGAACACACTTCGTGCGGTAGTACCGCCCGTAGTAGTTCATCCAGCCCCGCACCGACGGGTTGACGAGGTTCGCGAGATCTTCCAGACGCTGGTTGTTTCCTGGAGGACGCCATCCGCCACGCGCGGATGGTGGCTCGGATCCTCGTGGCGGCCTTGGTGCTCATCGCGGGAGAAAGCTCACGAAGAACTTCCCCGCGCGATTCTTCGCGCGTCGAGGTTGGAAGGTGAAGCCGAGGAAGTCGAACGCCACCCGTTCGTACACCCCCGGCGGTCGGCGTCCTTGCAGTGCACGATCTGGGTCTTCGTCGGATGAAGCTCCAGCCCGCACTGTGTGAACCGACCCCGGATGGCCTCCAGGACCGACTGAGCCTGCCGCTCGCTCCGACAGTGGACGATGGCATCGTCCGCATAACGCTCGAACTGGACCCCGGGGAATTCCGCTGCATCCAGGCGTCGAACGCGTAGTGGAGAAGAGGTTGGCCAGCAGCGGACTCACGACGCCGCCCTGCGGCGTGCCCTTCGTCCGTGCTTCCAGGGATCCGTCCGCGCGCTGCATGGGGGCACGCAGCCACCGTGCAAGGTACAGCCGGACCCATGGCAGATCGGTGTGGTGCGCTACCGCGCGCTCTGCCAGATCATGCGGAATGGCATCAAAGAAATTCTTGATGTCCAGATCGATGACCCAGTCGGCGCGCCAGCACCGCGCTCGCGCAGTCGCCACCGCATCGAGCGCAGACTTCCCGCGGCGATAGCCATAGGAGTCGGGTGGAGCACGGGCTCCACCAGTGGCTCCAGGACCTTCGCCACGACCGTCTGCGCCACGCGATCCGCAACCGTGGGGATGCCCAGTGCGCGTGCCGCGCTCCCCTTCGGAATCTCGACGCCGCACGGGCGGTGGAAGTACGAGCCGGACGACATTCGATTCCAGATCTTGTAGAGGTTGCCCTTCAGATCTTTCTCGAACGCCGCCAGGGTCTCGCCGTCCACGCCGGCCGCACCGCGGTTCGCCTTCACCCGCTGGTACGCATCCCAGACGAGTTGCTTCGGAATCTCGTAAGGCTTTGCCTCAGGCACGGGCTCCTCCCCTCGCGGGTTGACCCCTGCCCTCGGCCAGATCGTCGGGCCCCTTCGCTCCGCCCGCATTACCAGGCCTCTGCGCTACTACGAGCCCGTCCGCCCCTGCGCCTCGCATCGGCAGGCTCGGCTCCTCATGGGTCCACCACTCGGAGGTCTCCCTTGGCATCGAGGCAACAGGTTCCCACGTTCCACACGAGAGCCTGCGCGGGGCTCACGCCGTCTTCATGCCGGTCACCACCTGGGCCATCGACAGGCACCTCCCAGGCTCGGTCCCGGGCCAACAACTGGAGCCCGGTTTCGGTGACATCCATACGCTTTCGACACGTCATCGACGGTTCACTCTCGTTCGTCTTTCCCGCGCATACCTGACGGGTTGGTCCCGCCTTTTCCGAGCACGCTCACCACCCCAGCCATTGGGCCGGAGCAGCTGCCGGTGGTTTGGGACCTGGTCCTGCAACCCGATCCCGAGGGGCCTGCCCTCATCTCTCGTGCAGCAAGGCTGCTTCAGGTGACCATCACGGCCTCCTTTCCGCGCCGTCGTGGCGCACAGTCGTCGGCGTACCGCACGAGCTTCGAGCGCCCGCGCAGCCTCGGCTGAGCCTCGCGCGCGAACCACGTGTCGAGCGCGACGTGCAGGTAGAGGTTCGCCAGCAGCGGAGAAACCACGCCTCCCACGCAAGTGACAACTTGCCTCGGCGCTCCCTGCCGGAGACGAATTCGTCGGCGCCGGTCCACCCGTGGTGGGACTCGTCGGCAGCCGGAAGACGACCGTCGCCCCCTCCGGGTCGATCTCGACGCGCGCGACGAGGAGGCGGATGAGATCGCGGCGCTCCTCCCACGAGAGCTGCTCGAGTCCTCCACGGACCCGCGCCGCGAAGTCTTCGAGACGCCCCGTGACCGCACGCAACGTCACGATCTCCGCGAGCTGCGTCTCGGCCTGCTCCAACGCCTCCCCGCGCATGCGTGAGCCGCGCCTTCAAGCGATCCGAGCGCGCCGTCAGTTCCGGCAGGTCGAGGGCACCCGCTTCGTACGCATCGAGCAGGCGGGTCAGACTCCGCTCCTGCGCGGTCACGACCTGCGTGTCCTTGGCCACCGTAAACTGACCCAGCTTGGCCAACTGAAACTGACCCACCCCGGGGGGTGGTTTGGAGGAGTTGGACAACGTGATGGGCGGTCTGTCACCGCCCGGGATGGTTCCCATGGATCTGGTGGCTGTGATTCGGCACAAGGTGCTCACCGAGGGCGTGCCGCTCCGCGAGGTTTCGCGAGAGCTCGGTCTGTCTCGCAATACGGTCCGTCGCTACGCGCGGGCCAAGTCGATCGCTGGTCCGCGGGTCGTTCGTGACGCGCGGGTGGCTCCGGTTCGCGACGCGGTGCGCGTCGAGGCCGAGGCCCTCTGGAGGGATCGGCGCGCCTTCACGGCGGGCAAGCAACGGCTGACCGCCGAGCGCCTCACGGAGCTGCTGCGGGAGCGTGGCCACGAGGCCAGCGCGCGCACCGTGCGCCGCCTCGTCGCGGACCTGCGTCGCGGCGAGAGGGAGGTCACCGTGCCCCTCGTGCATCCGCCCGGCGAGCTCGCCCAGGTGGACTTCTTCGAGGTCTGGGTCGAGCTCGCCGGCGTGCGCACCAAGGCGTGGATGTTCCTCATGCGCCTGCTGCTTCGCGGCGCGACTTCACGATGCTCTGCGCCCACCAAGGACACGCCACCACCGTTCCTGGCGGCCCACGTCGCGGCCTTCGCCCACTTCGCCGGCGTGATCGCCGCGGTCGCCTACGACAACCTCACCGCCGCCGTCGCCAAGGTGCTCCTGGGGCAGCCTCGGTTGCTGCGACCGCGCTTCGCCCACCTCGTCGCGCACTACGCCTTCGAGGCGCGCTTCTGCCGGCCCGGCGAGGGGCACGACAAGGGCTCGGTCGAGCGCCGCGGCGGCAACCTGCGGCTGCAGCACATGGTGCCCCTGCCCACCGGCGACAGCCTCGGGGCGATCTCCGCCGCGCTCCAGCGGCGCATCGACGAGGCCTTCCTCCGGCGCGGCGAGGACGTCGCCGCCTGGGAGCGCGAGCAACGTGCGCTGCGCCCGCTGCCCGCCGAGGTCTTCGACCCGGCGGAGGTGCGGCTGGTGACGCTGCGCCATCACGCGAGCCTCATGCTCCGCGGGGCCTCGTACTCGGTGCCAAGCCGCTGGTGCGGCGGCGACATGGAGGTGCGCCTCGGCCCGGAGACGGTCGTCTTCGCGCGCGGCAAGGACGACGAGGTCACCCGCAGGATGCCCTTCGGCGGGCGCAGCGTCGATTACCGCCACCTGCTCCAGCCGCTGTCGATCAAGCCCCAGGCGCTGCGCCGGGTGGCCCAGGCTGGTCGCCCAGTTCGGCGCCCCGTGGCCCGCGCTCTGGGCGGCGCTGCGTACGCTGCACAGCCCCGACGAGATCGAGGGCCGCGCGGCGCCTGGCCCCGTGGCTGCGGGACGCCGACAAGGAGGGGATGGCGACGACGACGACGCGCATCGCCCGCGCGCTCGCCACCGAGCAGCTGCTGCCCGAGAGCCACGCGCCGCGGCCCCCCACCGCCTCGCTGGTGGTCCCGGCGGCGCTGCGCGGGTACGAGGTCGAGACGAGCGACCTCGCCCGCTACGACGCCCTCTGCGCCGTCGCGAGGGTGGCATGAGCCGCGAGGCTGACCGGGGGCGCGATGGAGGCGGTCGTGCGTGCCCACTGCCGCACGCCTCAAGATCCCCACCCTGGCGCGGGAGTTCGTGGAGGTCGAGCGGCGCGCCATCCACGAGGAGTGGTCGCCTCTGGCCCTACCTGCACGCGCTGCTCGACGCGGAGATCACCACCCGCGGCGAGCACGCGGTCGAGCGTCGCCTGCGCGCCGCCCGGCTGCCCGCGCGCAAGACGCTGGCGCAGTTCGACTGGCGCCGCTCGCACGGCCTCAGCAAGCACAAGCTCGAGGAGCTGGCGCGCTGCGCGTGGGTCGATGCCGCGCGCAACGTCGTGCTGCTCGGCCCGGTGGGCACAGGCAAGACGCACCTCGCCATCGCGCTGGCGATCGAGGCGATCCGTCACGGGCACAACGCCCTCTTCTTCCGGGCGTCGGACCTCGTGCGGACGCTAACCGAAGCACGCGACACGCGGCAGCTCGGGCGGCTGCACGAGCGGCTCCAGCGGTGCGGCGTGCTTGTGCTCGACGAGCTCGGGTTTGTGCCCTTCGAGAAATCTGGCGGGGAGCTGCTCTTCGATGTGCTCTCCACCCGTCACGAGAGGCGCGCGACGATCCTCACTTCGAACCTCTCCTTCGGGGAATGGAGCCGCGTATTCGGCGACGACAAGCTGACCGCGGCCCTGCTCGACCGGCTCGCCCAGCACGCCGACGTCCTCGTGACGCGAGGGCCCGGTGCTCGCCTCGCCGCGGCGGCCGAGGCGAAGGGCGTCGAGGAGGCCGGATGAGCGTGGCCACGACCATGGACCCAGGGGCGTCGTGGGTGGGTCAACCCCGATGGCCACGGGTGGGTCAGGAGGTGGCCACGCTCACGCGGTGAGCGGCCACGGAAACGGACCCGGGGTGGGTCAGTTTCTGATGGCCAAAGTGGGTCAGTTCTTCGTGGCCATTGACACCTGCGCGGCAGCGTCGCGCTGAGCACGACGTTCGACCTGTACGCGGTCGCTCTCGGCGCGGCGCACCCACTCATTCAGGACGCGCGCGGGATCTTCGAGCGTCGCCCGCACGGCGTCCCAGACGTGAGCGTCCAGCGGGTCCACGCGCATCTGCGGGTTGTGGCAGATGCGGCCGCCCGCGAAGCGGTAGGCGTCGCTGCCCACGCATCGATAGTAGGCGTAGCAGGGGCGCCCCTTGGCGCGCGGCGCCGGCGAGACGGCCTTTGCCGTAGCAGGCGTAGCCGCAGCTCGCGCAGACCACGAGTCCTGCAGCAGGTAGCGGTGACCCCGCGCGTTGCGCGCCGAGAGCCGCTTGTTGCGTTCGAGTTGCTCGCGCGCCACGGGTGAAGACCTCCGACGTCGCGAGTGCCGGGACGGGGGATCGAGATCCACTGCTCGGTGGCGCGGGCGCGGGCCGCGCTCCTGGCACGTCGCGGCGTGCTGGTCTTGCTGCGGATGGGTCGCAGCAGCTGGCCGCGGGGCACCGACTCCGTCTTGCCGTAGGCCGCCTCGCCTGCGTACGCCGGGTTGCGCAGGACGCCCCAGACCGTCGAGCGATCCCAGCGCGGGGCGCCTCGCCGCGTAGGGACGCCCGCCGTGTTGAGGTCGCGCACGAGTTGAGCGATCGACTGCTGGCGATGGACGAGGGCGTCGAACAGGCCGCGCACGACCTCCGCTTCGGCGAGCACAACCTCGTAACGCGCCGGCTCCGTGGCGGTGCGCGCGACGTAGCGGTAGCCGTAGGGCGCGCCCGGGCAGGGATTGACCAGACCCTGCCGCGCGCGATGGAGCTTGCCGCGACGGTAGCGCTCCATCAGCCGTGCGCGCTCGTACTCGCGACCATCCTGGACCTGCGTGGAGCAGGGGTCTCCTCGGCCGTCTCCGCGCGCGCCGAGCAGGAACACGACCCGCACCCCTCGGGCCGCGAACTCCTCGAGCAGCAGCACCTGATAGGCGTAGCGGCGAGCGAGACGGTCGGGGCTGTGGACGTAGATCAGGTCGATCGCGCCCTCCGCGACCCGATCGCGCAGCCGCTCAGGCCCGGTCGCATGAGCGTCGTGCCGCTGAACCCGTCGTCAAGGTAGAGGTCGTCGGGCGACACCCGATGACCGTCGGCGGCAGCACGCTCCTGGAGGGCCGCGACCGCTGTCGATCGTGGCGCGCTGGGCCTGCTGCGCCGACGATACCCGTGCGTACAAGGCGATGGAGATCATCTCGCGGACTCCTTCCTGCGGACGTGCGCAGGGGTTGGGATCACGGGCTCGGGCGCGGCGGATCGCACCTCGCGACGCGTGATCGGCACGAGGCATTCGTACGCGTGGCGTAGGTGCTCCGCCGCGAGCCGTGTCGGCTCGTACGCCACTCGAATTCCAGGTGGACGTTCCATGAGAAGCGCGTGGTACCCGGGAGCGACCCGTCCAGCACCGGTTGCGGCCCGCGACGCCGGGCTCACGAGTTCCCTCCGGCGGCCGTCCCGCTGGCTCGCGCGCAGAGCGGTCCGAGTTACGCGGCCCCGCCACGTGAAGTTATCAATAGCGTTTAGCGTGACGACTTCCGCCTTGCGGGGGTGCCTTCGTCCGGGTGCGTCACCGCGCCGACCTCCATCACGCCCGCGTTCAACCACTTGCCGATCAGCCGCGTGATCACTCCATCACGCACCCGCAGACTCAGCATGTCTCGAAGATGGTGGTGCCCCAGCGTGTCGAAGAACTTCGCAGATCGACCTCCAAGACCCACGCGCCACCCAACGACAGGAGACCATCGCGCATCGCGTCCAAGGCACCATGCGCGGAACGACCCGGCCGAAAGCCGTGAGAGCAGTCCAGAAAGTCCTGCTCGTACACGGCCTCCAGCAGCATCGCGACCGCGCGTTGAAGTACCTTGTCCCCGAAGGTCGGAATGCCGATGGGCCGCGTCTGCGACCCGTCGCCCTTCGGGATGTGCACGCGCCGAACGGGCGGCGCGCGGTACGTGCCGGACTTCGCCGCGTCCAGCAGACGACGGAGGTTGCCCTCCAGGTCTGCCGCGAACGCTTCGCCGTCCTGCCCGTCCACGCCCACCGCTCCGTTCTTGCGCGTGCGCCGGTACGCCTCGCGCATCCAGTCCATGTCGACGTGATGGAACAGCGTGGTGAACACCATGCCCGGTGCCTGCCTCGCCTGTTCCGCGATCCGTGCGAGTCTCGGTGAGATGATCTCCGCGCTCGATGTCGCGGTCATCGTTCCTCGCACGGCGTGCTCGGCGCCCTCCTCTCCAGCTGCGGGGGTCCCTCGGGATGGTTCCCCCGCTTCGTCGCTACGGTGAGGGCGCTCCGACTTCTGCTCGACCGTCCCGCGTCACTTCCTTGCGTTCGTTCGGCGGTACCGCTGGCGGGCTCGCTTGTTCGCGTCCTTCTCCGTGCGTGCCCGCAGACGGAGAGGTGATCGGGCCCTTGTTCACCCGGTGGCCTTGAGCCGGGATTTGCAGCGGAATCGAGCAGATCTCCCAGGTTCCTGGGGAGTCCTTGTGTGCGTGCCCCGGCCTTGGACCCCGGTGGAATCGTCGGCCCCAGGTCGTTGCGGGGCGATGATGCGGCCTTCCGCCATGCGGACGGCGTCGGCTTCCACGGGTACAGCTCACGAGGTTCAATCACGCGGCCCACACACTCGCTGTCTACGCTTCGCAGCCGGGGTCACCCCACGTCCACGCAAGACTCGCTTCCGGCTGGTGACCAGCCTCTTGCCGGGCGGGGTTCTGCCACCCGCGGGACTCCAATCGAAGGTTTCGGTGATGCTCTTGGTCAACGGTTCATCACGTCCTCCTTCGCCAAGCTTTCCTGGCGCAAACTCAACCCTGCTAATGCAACGCCGGTGGCGCGGGGGCGGATCCTCCGGCGAGCGCGGGGCGCGGTCGGAGGTTCAGTCGGAGGATGGCGCCCCATCGCTCCGGCGAGAAGAGCGAGGCCCTCGTCGCGAGCTGGACGTCGTCGTAGAGGGCCCGCTGGGCCGGGTCGGTGATCTCGTTTCTCCGCTCCTGGGACGAGACGCGCTGTAGCGGCTCGGGATCTCGTGGATCATGTGCCCGGGCCGCAGCGATCGCCCGACGATGGGGAGCCGCGCCACGAACGGATCCGCGATCCCGAAGTCGTCGATGACGATCTGGTCGAGGCGCGCCGGAGTGGGCGAAGTGAGCCGATGTTGGGCGTGATCGTCAGGCCCCATCTCCGACCCGGCGAACCGCCGCCCGAAGCTGGAGAAGGGGGGTGCTGGGGGAACGGCTCGCCCGGGCGGCGCGGGCCCACGCCAGGACAGAACTCCCGTGGTAGTACCACCTGGAATTCGTCCGCGATTCCGCCGGCGGGGGAAGGATCGCTATGGTGCTGGCGTCGCTGAAGCTCCGCCGGCAGGGCACGTTCGGATTGGCAGGGTTGTACCCGACCAGGAGGGCCGCGGCGGAGGCGCCCGCGACCTTCGCACGCGCGGCCAACAACCGCAGTTGTCCGATGGGCCAGAGGGACGCCACCAGCGCCGCGGTGAAGAAGCGGCCGCTCGAAGTCGCCGCCGATGTACAGCACGTAGAGCGGTTGCACGCGATCCCTGCCGCGACGGCTGCGGCCCACGGCGTCCCGGCGCGAGGGCGCCCGCGACGAGGAACCCGGCGCACACCACCGGGAGCGTCAGCGGGTCGAGCTGCAGGGAGTCGCGGAAGTACCGATCCCCTGCGCCCACATCACCCCGGTGGGGTAGCCCGTGCGCGAGCTTGGCGTAGGCCGTGTTGGGGAAGGAAGCCGTAGTAGACGACGCTGAAGAGCGTCCAGGCGAGGGAAGGGAGACAGCCCCACGATCGTGGCCCGCAGGAGCGCGGCGCGAGGCGCCTCTGCGGTGGCAGAACATCCACCACGCCCACGGGGCGGCGAGCAGCGTCGCGAGGTCGTGACAGCAGGTGAGCGCGAGGCCGAAGGCGAAGCGTCAACCGCGTCGCCTTCCGCGGCACGTCGGCGGCTCCCGCGGGCGACCCGAGGAGGTCAGGAACGTGGCTACCAGGAAGGTGGGGAGGGGGGGCTCTCAGTCCTGACACGGTGTAGTCCACGAAGGCCTTCGACGACAGGAGGGCTCCCCACGCGAGCAGCCATGCGGCCTCGGTGACGCGAAGTGCCGCAACCGCCAGATAGTCGCGAGCACGAACGCCAGCGAGGTCGCGAGGGCGGCGAGTACATGTCCTCAGCAGGGCCCGCGCCACGGACACGAGGAGGAACCACAGCGGGTGCGTGAAGACCTGGGCGCGCTCGTGGGGTTCCAGCGCGGTCCGTGGCCCGCCAGGAGCTGCTCGACGCTGCGGAACGTGATGTACGCGTCGTCCGCAGCCCCCGCGTTCTTCAGCGGGAGCGCCGCGACGGCGAGCGGGACGTCGGCCGCCAGGGGGTAGAACGCCCGGCGGGGCGCGACGGGCCTGGCTGGCGTCGCCGGGGGAGACGCCGGCGGCCTCGTCGCCGAAATCGCAGTGCCGACCGGCCATGGGCGGTCGGTCGATCCTACGCTCGCCCCGCGTCGATGGGGTGACGCGGGGTGCAAGCTTGAAGGTGGGGTTTTGGGGCGAGGCTCTACACGCACGATCGGATTTCCATCCGTTGTCAGGCTTCACGCCATCCGACCCGGTGCAGGGTCGGCGGCAGGAGCAGGAGCGGACCAGAAGATCACGCCCTTCCGCATGTATCACAGTCCTCGCCGACCCACTCGAAGAAGGTGAGGCTCGACAAGGGCCGCGGAGGCGATCACGGGGGCCAGCAGGAGGGCGGTCCTCGCCGCCGGTCGCTCCCGGTTCTCCAGCGCGACGACGGCGGCGAAGGCCTCGCACCAGGCAGGAGCCAGCGGTACGAGTGCAGCCAGGAGGTTCCGACGAGGAACGGCAGCGTGGAGAACAGGAGCGGCGCGGCCGACCAGTAGGGGCTCTCGTGCTCCACGCCAGCCGCACGAGGCGGCGCAGCAGCAGGGCGTTGGACGCCACCAGGCACAGCGAGGCGACCGGGAGCGCGCGAAGAGCGCCGAGCCCTCTGCCGCGCGCGACCCGTGAGGAGGAGGGAGACGACGTTGGGGCCGCAGTACGCGAACCCGGACGTGCGCCGAGGTCCTTGACGTGGGCGAAGGCTCCCGCGTAGACGCGCACGGTCGCTGCGGCGCTCAGGACGCCCACCGGGAGGGAGGGGACCAGCAAGGCGGCGGTGACGGCGGCGCAGCGGGCGAGCGCTGAGGTCGCGCTTGAAGAGGAGCGGCGGGGCGAAGACCAGGGGTGACCTTGATGGAGATCGCGCCGCCCAGCAGGAGCGCTGGCGGTGCAGTGTCCCTTCGCGTAGAGCGGGGCGCGCCGAGGACGAGGACGGTGATCAGGACGCTCACCAGCCCCCAGTAGAAGTTGGAGAGGATGGGCATGCCCCGACGGAGCAGCACGCCGTAGGCGAGCGCCGCGGCCCTCCGTCGCCGGAACAGGCCGACAAAGCGGGACGACGAGCAGCGCGACGGTGCTCGCCGTCACGACGGCGGCCCAGAGGTAGATCGACGCCCGCCACCCGGCAGACATCACGACGCGCATCAGGGGCGCGAACGGCGGCGGGTGGAGGAACCCGCCGAGGCGCTCGGTGGAGCGGAGGAGCAGGTCGCCCTGGGAGGAGGTAGAAGCGCACGGCGTCGCAGAACAGCAGGGGGATCGCCCATGGGATCGCGGCAGCCGTGCGACGAGGTCGCCGCGGCGAAGCCGGTGAGGGAGCCCACTTCCAGGCGTTCGTGAGCAGGAGGGCGGTCGCCACGCCACGGCGAGGCGCCGGCGACGTTACCACGGTCCGGTTCGGGAGTCGGTTTGGCGGTCGCCGCCGGGGCGAGGGCCGTCAGGGCAGCCCTTCGCCGGGTGCGGCGATCGACCTGACTATCCGTGCGCGCGGTTCGCGTGCGCCTTGCGATGCTTTCACGGGTTGAGCCCCACTCAGCTTCGGTCTTGGTCCGACCGCCGTCGCGCGGGGTGCGCCATCCGACCAATGCAGGGTCGGCAGCAGGAACGAAGGGCGGACCAGAAGATGACGCCCTTCCGCATGTACCAGTCCTCGCCGACCCACTCCGAAGGTGAGGCTCGAC
>JADJAE010000039.1 GCA_016704445.1 Deltaproteobacteria bacterium | reverse complement strand
TCACCGCCGAGTTGTCGATGTTGTAGTAGCCCGTGAACTCCGGCTGGATGGAGAACGCGTTGCTCACGCGGATGTTGGCGCCGACCCCGAGGCGGGGGATGAAGCCGCTGCCGTTGTAGCTGGTGGCGGAGGTGGCCGAGCCCGAGGAGCTGCTGGTGCTGCCGAACGCGACGGCGTACGCGGCGCCGGGGGTCGCGATGAGGCTGAAGCTGCGCGACAGGTTGAAGCCGAGGACGATCGGGAGGTTGATGTACATGAACCCGACGCCCTCGTCGGAGGTCGCGATGAACATGCCCTGGATGCCGGGGTCGATCGCGAGGTCGAAGGCCCCGCGGAGGAGGTTGATCTTCACGTCCGCGCCCGGCATCGTGAGGTTGCCCAGGCGCAGGCCCAGGTCGACGTTGTCGGCCACGCCGACGCGGAGCTGGTAGGTGGGCGCGGTGGGAAACACCAGGGTGTTGCCGCTGACGCCAGCGCCGATGACCTCGGCGGCCAGCGTGTGCTGGATCGTGCCGCGCGGAATCGTGCGGGCCGTGCCGTAGATGCTCGGCGAGGGACAGCCGGTGGTGAGGGCGCCGACGAGCGCGAGCCCGGTGAGCGGACGGGTCCATCGAAGGTTCATTGGGTCTCTTGTACTCCCCGCGGCCGGACGCCGCGTGTTTTGAGGCTATCGTCGCTCCTACGCCCTCCACAAGGGATTGGTGCATTCGGAGGGGTTGACGATGGTGACGGCGGTGGTCTACCCGCTCGGGCATGAGTGACATCGCGGTGTTCGGTGTGTTGGGCGCTGGGCAGATGGGTTCGGGCATCGCCCAGGTCGCGGCGGGTTCGGGGTGGACGGTGCTGCTGGCCGATGCGTCCATCGCCCGTTCGACAGCGGCGCGCGACAAGATCGCCGGCGGGCTGAAGAAGCTCGTGGAGAAGGGGAAGGTCACCGCCGACGACGCGGCTGCGCTGGTGGCGCGCATCGTCCCGGTGGGGGGCATCGCCGACCTCGCCGGGGCCGACCTGGTGGTCGAGGCCGTCACCGAAGACCTCGAGACCAAGCTCTCGCTCTTCGCGCAGCTCGACGCAGCGGTGAAGCCCGGCGCGGTGCTCGCGAGCAACACCAGCTCCATCTCGCTCACCCGCATCGCGGCCGTGACGAAGCGCCCCGCCGACGTGGTGGGGATGCACTTCTTCAACCCGGTGCCGCTGATGCGGCTCGTCGAGATCGTGCGGGCGCTCCAGACCAGCGACGCGACCTACCAGCGGGCGCTCGAGGCCGTGGCGCGGCTCAACAAGACCGCCGTGACGGCGAAGGACAGCCCCGGGTTCCTGGTCAACCGGATGCTGCTCCCGCTGCTGGTGGAGGCGGTGTTCGTGCTGGAGGCCGGGGCTCGGCACCCCGCACGACATCGACCACGCCGCGAAGCTCGGGCTCAACCACCCGATGGGCCCGCTCGAGCTGTCCGACCTCATCGGCCTCGACACCGTGCTGGCGATCGCCGACGTGCTGCACCGGGAGCTCGGCGACGACAAGTACCGGGCGCCGGTGCTGCTGCGAAACTACGTCGCCGCGGGGTGGCTCGGGCGCAAGAGCGGGCGCGGGTTCTATTCTTACGAGACCCGGTAATCAGGGAGGTCGACGATGGACTACGAGACGATCAGGGTGTCGGTCGAAAGGCACGTGGCGACGGTGGTCATCCACCGCCCCGAGAAGCTCAACGCGCTCAACGCGCGGGTGATCGACGAGCTCACCCAGGCCTTCACGGCCCTGGCGGCGCAGCACGAGGTGCGCGTGGCGGTGCTCACGGGCGCCGGCGACAAGGCCTTCGTGGCGGGCGCGGACATCGCGGAGATGGCCGGGCTCGACAGCGAGGCGGCCGGGCGCTTCGCCCGCAAGGGGCACGCGCTCGGTGAGCTGATGGCGGCGGTGGGCTACCCCATCATCGCGGCGGTCAACGGCTTCGCGCTCGGCGGCGGGGCGGAGATCGCGCTCGCGTGCGACCTCATCGTGGCGAGCGACAAGGCGAAGTTCGGTCAGCCCGAGGTGGGCCTCGGGGTGATCCCGGGCTTCGGCGGAACCATCCGGCTGGCCCGGCGCGTGGGCGTCGGCAAGGCCCGCGAGCTGGTGCTGGTGGGCGGGGTCATCGGCGCAGCCGAGGCGCTCGCGATCGGGCTCGCCGACCGGGTGGTGGCGCACGACGCCCTCGGGGCCGAGGTGAAGTCCCTCGCCGACGCCATCGCGAAGAACGCCCCCCTCGCGGTGGGTCACGCGAAGCGGGTGATGAACGCGGCGGAGAACGTCCCGCTCGGCGTCGCAAAGGAGCTGGAGATCCAGGGGTTCGCGCTCTGCTTCGCCACCGAAGACCAGAAGAGCGGCATGCGAACCTTCGTCGAGAACCCGCGCGCCCCGCGAAGCTTCGCCGGGAAGTAGGAACGCGTTTTTTTCTTTGACAGTCCGCCGGGCCGGGGAGTACACCGCTGCTCCCTTCGACGGGAAGCGGTCACAAACCGCGGACTGAAGAGTGGGGTGGTAGCGAAGCTGGTTATCGCGCTGGCCTGTCACGCCGGAGATCGCGGGTTCAAGTCCCGTCCACCTCGCCTGATCGACTGACTGATGGTTGAACGCCAACGCCCTGGCGAACCGATGAGGTTCCCAGGGCGTTTGTGTTTCTGGCCAACTGTTACCGCTGCGTCGATTCGACGCGCCGACGCGCGACGGGGTTAGGTGCCCGCGGATCAGAACAGGGACGGCGGCGTCGCGGGCGGCGCGCACGAGGGTCGTCGAAGGCCTCGCGCTCCTGCTGCACGGCGATGGCGAGTCTTCGACCTTGGTCGCGAGCGGCTCGCGCTGCTCGGTCGTAGGGCGCCCCTCGGCGTGGCTGACCTCCTGCTCGAGCATCCGCGCGCTGGCGGTGAGCCGCATCGACGCGGAGCGCTCGCGCTCGCGCAGCCGGTACACCTCGATGGGCGGGTTCTGGAGCGACTGGATGAAGCTGTTGGGCGCCACCAGGAGCTCGGCCATCGGGCCGCGGTGACACTCGTTGAAGGGCCTCGGGAGCGTGCCCCCGCGCACCGCGTCGGCGACGCGGCGGATGTCGGCCGCGGAGGTGCTGCCGAAGCACCGGCGCAGGGCGGTGTCGACGTAGCGCTGGTGCGACTGGTCGAGGCCCTTCGCCCAGAGGCGGTGCGGGTCGCGCGCGCCGCCACGCGAGGAAGATCCCGAGGGCGCCCACGACGAGGGCGATGTTGATGTAGAGGGGCGCGCGACGCGCGCGGCTTCGGGGAGTCGGTGGTGTTGGCCATGGCAGTGGGGATCTGGGCCGATGGGCGGCCTGCGGTCGTAGGTAGTCGATCCCTCCGCACCGCGCCACGGCGGACGCCCGGAGATCCATCGCGACGGCGCTTTACCTCGCACGGTACTTCGGCGTAGGGTGCGCTCGACATCGCGTGATCAGGGGTAGGGCCCTGGTACGTGGTCGATGTCCGCATAGAGTCGATCAGCCCGCGCACGTGGCCCCCGAATGTTCGGGCGAGCGCGACCGCGAAGGGGCGCTCGACCATCGAACCGGAGGATTTCCCATGACGTTCACCGAGGCCGCCGAGGCCGTGCTCCGCAAGGCGGGCAAGCCCCTGCATTTCAAGAAGATCACGCAGATCTCCATCGACGAGAACCTGCTGTCCCACGTGGGCAAGACCCCCGAGGTGACCATGAGCACGCGGCTCGCGACGCTCACCCGCCGGGACGACCCCGCGCAGAACATCGTCCGCGTCCGCCCGGGCGTGTTCGGGCTGCGCGAGTGGGGCTCCATCGACGCCGCCGCGGTCGAGGAGACCGACGCCGCCGAGACCACCGAGGCCGCCGCCCCGGCCGAGTCCGCTCCCGCCGCGGCCCCGAGCGTCGTCAACGGCGCCGAGGTGACGGCCGAGCACGCCTCCGAGGAGCTCAGCGCCGACGAGGTCGCGAGCCACACCCCCGCGGCGCCCGCGGCGCCCCCTGCGCCCGTGGTCGACGAGTCGCCCCGCACCCCCGAAGAGATCGAGCGCATGGCCCGGATGGCCGCGGCGGTCGAGGGCCTCTCCGAAGAGGACGACGACGACGAGCCCCTGCTCGGCGGCTCGGCGGAGAAGCAGGACGGCAACAAGCGCCGCCGCCGCCGTCGTCGCCGCGGGCGAGCGGGCGAGCGGGCCGACGGTACGCCCGGCGCTGAGGGCGAAGAGGGCGTGGCCGTGGCCGCCGAGGGCGAGGCGCCCGTCGAGGGCGTCCCCGCCGAGGGCGAGGCGCCGCGGGAGGCGGGCGATCGCCCGGAGCCGGCGCGCAGCGAGCGCGGCGAGGAGCGCGGTCGCGGCCGCCGGGGTGACCGCGGCGACCGGGGCCCGCGCGAGGCGCGCGGCGAGGCGCGCACCGGCGAGGGCCGTCGCGACGAGGGCCGTCGCGACGAGGGCCGTCGCGACGAGCGCTCGGACGTCCGCGTCGAGGCCCCGGAGGGGCGCGACGAGGAGATCGGCCGCGACACCGCCGACGCGGTGGTGGCCATCCTGGCTCGGCGCGACGACCGCCAGCCGGTGGGCCTCCGCACCCTCATCGAAGAGGGGCTGCGCACGGGCAAGCTCGCGGGCGACCCTGCGCTCCTGCAGTCGACGGTGTCCGCGGCCATCCGGGTCGACGGCGCGCGGCGCGGGCTGCGCGGCGAGCGGGCGCGGCTGCGCCTCGCGGGCGGCCGGGTCGGCCTGCTCGACTGGACGCTGCCTCCCGACCTGGTTCGCGCCGAGGCCGAGGCCCTCGCGGCGCTCGAGCGCCTGCGCGACGCCTCGCGGCGCTACGTCGTCCGGCGCATCAACGAGCTCCCGCAGGCCTCCTTCGTCGAGGCGGCGGCGCTGCTGCTGGAGCGCATGGGCATCTCGTCGCTGCGCTCGACGCGCCGGCCGGGGCTCTCGCAGGTCGAGGCCCACCTCTGCGGCATCGCCCGTCGCGGCCCCGAGGAGCTCCCCGTCGCGATCGTGCTACGCCGCGGCGGCGAGGTCGGCCGCGAGCGCGTGATCGAGCTCCGCGGCTCGCTCCACCACTACAACAACGCCCGCGCGGGCTGGCTGCTGACCACCGGGCAGGTGCTTTCGGGCGCGCGTGACGAGGCCTCCCAGGACGGCGCGGCCCCGATCACGCTCGTGGACGGCGTCGGCCTTGGTCGGCTGCTCGACGAGCACAAGGTGCTGGTCAACCACTCGACGGTGACGCTCCCCTACCTGGACATCGACCTCTTCGATCAGCTCCGCGGCGGCTGATCGCCCGCCCCTGTCCCTCCTCTTCAGAAGCATCCCCGCATGCACTCCCGGTAGGCCTTCGTCGCTCCGCGCGACGCAGGCGGCGTCCTGGCGCGGGCAGTGCGCGGCGGCGGTGCTCCACGCCGCGCGGCAGTCGTGCGCGCAGCTCGCGCCGGGCGGCTCGGCGCCGGTGTTGTCGTGGTGCGTGGGCGGCGGCGGCGTTGACCGGGTTGCCGCCGGTCGAGATGCGCCCGTTCCAGGGGCTGGGCGCGGGGTGGCCTTGGCGGGCACCTCGGGGCGGACGGAGGGGCGCTCGCCGCCGACCGTCAGCGCGGTGGCGGCGCGCTCGCGGGCGTCGCCGCTCCGGGGACGGCGCTGGGGTTGAGCGACGCGGTGTTGGCGCCGGACGACGGGGCCGCGGCGTCGCGGCGATCGCCGGTGCCGAGCGCGGCGAGGCGGTTGCGGGCGAAGTCGACCCGGTCGGGGTTGGCGCCGTAGCTGTACGACTGGAGCCACGCGCTCCAGCACGACGAGCGCGCGGCGTCGGCGACGGCGGTGTCGTAGTCGAGCCCGTAGCAGCGCTCGAAGGCGCTCTCTCCGTCATACACGTATCGGTAATTGGGGCCGCACCCGACGAGGGCGGTGAAGGCCGTGAGGAGGGCGATGCTCGCTCGGCTGGACATGCTGCGAATGGTAGCCCGCATCGGGGCGGCGCGCAGTTCAGCTACGCGGGGGAGAGCAGCCGGTGGGCGAGCTCGCGCCAGCGCCTCGCGGCGTCCTGCTGCGAGCGCACCTCCCCGAGGGTCGAGAGGGTGGACGCGTCGGCGTGGCCGCGCACCTCGTCGATCATGGCGGTGGGGGAGAGGTTCTGCGAGAGCTCCAGGGCGAGCGAGCGGTGGGCCTCGGCGGTGCGACGGCAGTCGACGACCACCCGCGCGGTGTGGATGGTCTCCCGGATCGACCGGGGGAGCGTGGTGACCTGCGCGAGGTAGGACATCGGGAGCTGCACCGACTCGGCGAGGTTCCAGAGGTCGCGGGCGCTCCAGCAGGGGAGGGCCTCGGCGAAGTCCCAGCTCGTGTCGTACTCGACGGCGTCCAGGGCGAGCTCGGTGCGCAGCCCGCCGTCCGGGACGCCGAGCACCAGCTCCTGGATGGCGCCCTCGAACCAGCGGCGGCGGGTGCCCTCGAGCCCGCGGTCGCCCGCGACGGCGAGCGAGCGGAAGGCCTGCCGCCAGCGTCGGCGGTCCGGGGCGCGCCGCTGGAGCACGTTGACCGCGCGCGGGAAATCCCGGCGTCGGCAGAGGATCGCAGCGTCGTCGCTGATGCGGGTGTAGTCCGCGACCACCAGTTGCTGAGTGCTCATCGAACCGGAGGGTTCGCAGAGCTCCCGGGGGCTGGTCAAAGAACGTGCAGGGGAGGGAAGGCGGGGATTTACCTCAGCCGGTAATCTCGCCGACGACGGCGATGGCGGCGCGGAGCCGGTCGACCTTGTCGGCGAGCTCGGTGAGGCGCTCGCGGTCCTTGGCCACCACGTCGGCCGGGGCGCGGCCCACGTAGTCGGGGTTGTTGAGCCGCCCGGCGAGGCCGCTGGACTCCTTCTGGGCCTTGAGGATGTCCTTCTCCAGGCGCTCCTTCTCCTTGGAGGGGTCGATGTGCCCGGCGATGGGGATCAGCACCTCGACGCCGTGCGACACGCCGTACCCGACGCCCCGGGGGCGCGGCTCGCTCGGCGACCCGTGGACGATCTCCCTGGCGCGGGTGAGCCGACGAATCTGCGCCTCGTAGGTCTTGAGCACCCCGCGGGTGTCCTCGTCGTCGGTGCGCAGGGTGACGGTGATGGCCGCGCCGGGCTTGATGCCGAGCTCGGCGCAGATGCGTCGCACGCCCTCGATGGTGCCCTGGAGGGCTGCGATACGGCGCTCGGCCTCGGGGTCGGGCGTCGCGTCGCCCGCGTCGGGGAAGGGCGCGAGCGAGAGCACCTCGGGGAGCCCCCGTCGGCGCGGCGCCGGCGGATGTTCTCCGGGAGGTGGGACCAGCACTCGGCGGTGAGGTGCGGCATGAAGGGGTGCAGCAGCCGGTGCACGGTCTCCAGGCAGTGGGCGAGGGTGAGCTTGAACGAGGCGCGCGTGGCCTCGTCGCCGCCCTCGAAGACGGGCTTGCAGAGCTCGAGAAACCAGTCGCAGAGCTCGTACCAGAAGAACTGGTACACGGCCGCCGTGGCCTCATCGAGGCGAAACTCCTTCACGCCCTGGTTCACCGCGCCGACGGCGTGGGCGAGGCGAGACAGGATCCAGCGCTCGGCGTCCGAGGCGGGCTGCGGAAACGGGCCGGTGGGCCTCGGCGCGACGTCGGCGATGTGGGTGAGGGCGAAGCGCGTGGCGTTCCAGACCTTGTTGCAGAAGTCGCGGTACCCCTGGAGGCGCGCGAGGTTGAGGTTGATCTTGCGCGACTGCGGGGGGTGGCTCGCGAGGTAGAAGCGCACCGCGTCGGCGCCGAAGGCGGGGAAGCCCTCCTTCATGGTCGACACGCTGGGGTAGGCCTTGCGGAACTTCTGCAGCCCCTCCTGGAAGGGCGCGCTCCCCGAGGCGTGGGCGACGATGTCCTGGAGCGTGGCGCCGTTCACGAGGTCGAGCGGGTCGATGACGTTGCCCTTCACCTTGGACATCTTCGAGCCGGTCTCGTCGCAGACCATCCCGTGCAGCAGCACCCGTCGGAAGGGCACGTCGCCGAGGAAGTGCAGCCCCATCATCAGCATGCGGGCGACCCAGAAGAAGATGATGTCGAAGCCGGTCTCCATCACCGAGGTCGGGTAGAAGGTCTTGAGCGCCGCGGTCTGCTCGGGCCAGCCCAGCGTCGCGAAGGGCCAGAGCGCCGAGCTGAACCAGGTGTCGAGCACGTCGGGGTCGCGGGCGATCTTCGCCGAGCCGCAGCCCGTGCACGCCGTGGGGTCTTCGCGCGAGACCACCGTCGCGCCGCAGTCGGCGCAGTACCAGGCCGGAACCTGGTGGCCCCACCAGAGCTGCCGCGAGATGCACCAGTCCTGGATGTTGGTCATCCAGTGCATGAAGGTCTTGGTCCACTCCTCGGGGGTGAAGGTGGTGCGGCCCTCCTCCACGGCCTTGATGGCGGGCTCGGCGAGCGGCGCCATGCGCACGTACCACTGCGGCAGCAGCAGCGGCTCGAGGATGTCCTGCGTGCGCTGGCAGCGCGCGTAGGGGATGGAGTGAGGGGTCGCGCCGCGGTCGAGGCCGCGCTCCGCGAGGGCGGCCTTCACGGCCTCGCGCGCGACGAAGCGGTCGAGGCCCGCGAAGGGCCCGGCCTCGGCGTTGAGGGTGCCGTCGAGGTTGAGGATGTTGATCGTCGCGAGGTTGTTGCGACGACCGCACTCGTAGTCGTTGAAGTCGTGGGCGGGGGTGACCTTCACGGCGCCGGTGCCCTTGGTCGGGTCGGCGAGCAGCCCGTCGGCGATGATCGGGATGGAGCGGTCGACGAAGGGGTGCTTCACCCGCTTGCCGACGAGGCCCTGGTAGCGCGGGTCGTCGGGGTGCACCGCGATGGCCGTGTCGCCCACCATCGTCTCCGGGCGGGTGGTCGCCACCACGATCTCGCCGGAGCCGTCTTCGAGCAGGTACGCGAAGGAGAAGAGCTCGGCGTTGGGCTTCGAGGGATCGGGCTCTTCACGGTCGACCTCAAGGTCGGAGATCACCGTCTGGGCCTTGATGGACCAGTTCACCAGGCGGTTCGCCCGATAGATGAGCCCCTCCTCGTAAAGCCGCACGAACGCTTCACGAACGGCCCGCGACATGTCCGGGTCCATGGTGAACTTCGAGCGGGTCCAGTCGACGGACGAGCCCATCACCTTGAGCTGCTCGAAGATGCGCCCGCCGGAGCGGCCCTTCCACTCCCAGACCCGCTCGATGAACTTCTCCCGGCCGAGCGCGTGGCGGTCGCTGCCCTCGCGCTTCAGCTCCCGCTCCACCACGATCTGCGTGGCGATGCCCGCGTGGTCGATGCCCGGGAGCCAGAGGGTGTTCTGCCCGGTCATGCGGGCGTGGCGGGCGATGCTGTCCTGGATGGTCAGCATGAGCGCGTGGCCCATGTGCAGCGAGCCCGTCACGTTGGGCGGCGGGAGGGCGATGGTGAAGCTCTGCGCGTTGTCGACGCCGTCTACCGCGTGAAACCACGTCGACGAGAGCTCGCGCTCGCGCCACCGGGGCTCGACTTCGTTGGGGTCGTAGGGGCGGGTGAAATCGCTGGTCGACATCCGAGGGGCTCCTCACGCTGCAGGAAGGCTTTGCTTCCTACTGTGCGGACGCGCGGGTCGCAACGCCTTCGGCGAGCGCGACGGATGTCGGGGGAAAACTACGGGGAGGTGAGGCGCTTCAGCTCTTCGCGGATCATCGTCTCGGCGAGCACCGGGACGACCTCCCACACCACGCGCTCGACCACCTCGCGGGTGAGCGCGGTGATGGCCTCGGCCTGCTGCGGGGTGAGGCCGAGCGACGCGGTCTTCGCGGCGACCTGATCGGCGACGGACTTCGCGAGGTCGGAGGCCTGCACCGGGATGACCGGGGTGGGGGCGGCGATGGGCTCGGGGCGCGCGGACACCCGCGGGGCCTCGTTGAGCTCAGGGAGCAGGTCGTCGGGGGTCACGCGCGCGGGCCTCACCGGGGTGGCGGGAGGCGTCGCGGGGCGGATCGACGGGGCAGCGGCCGCCATCGGGGCCGCCATCGGGGCCGCAGGTGCCGGGCGGTCGACGGCCACCGGGGCGGCGGTCGGGAGCTTCGGAGCGCCCGGAGGCAGCGGTGGGGCCGCGGGCGCGGCGCAGCGGCAGCGGCGGCCGCCGTGGCGCCGCTGACCGACTGGCGCACCCGGTCGATCATCGCCTGGGAGTCGAAGGGCTTGAGCACCGCCCCCTGGGCGCCAGCGGCTCGCGCCGCGGCCTCGTCGAGGGGCGAGTGGTCGGAGTAGAGCAGGTAGACCGGCACCGAGGAGAGGTTCGGCTCGCCGCGCAGGCTCTTCACGAGGTCGTAGCTGCTCGTGCCGGGGAGGTTGACGTCGACGATGATCGCGTTGGGACGAAGCTCGCGAGCGCGGGCCACCGCGCCGTCGGCGCTGTCATGGGTCACGACCGCGATGTCTTCACCAGCGAAGGTCATCTCGAAGACCTTTCGCATCGTCGCGCTGTCATCGATGACGAACACGGATTTGGGCACGACCGACTCCTTCTTCAGCGGAGCATCGGTCATCCATCGCTCGCGCGTGGGGATCGACCCGTAAGCCCGCGTTGACGTTGTAGGTGGGCGCGAAAGTAGGTGTCAAGAATCGCGAGCGGTCGCCCCTCGACTCCTCGTCGATGCCTTGCCGGTTCACCGCCAGCCGTGGCAGAGATCGCTCGCAGAGGACCGCGCGTCGATGCAACGGCGCGCTCCTGACGAAGGAGCCCTCAGAAATCCCCGTGAGCCCCGTCTCCGCGAAGCAAGACAACTCGCGACTTGATGACTACCGCATCGTCGCCGAGCTGGCGCGGGGCGGGATGGCCGCGGTCTTCCTGGGCGTCTACGAGGGCGCCGCACGGCCCCGGGAGATCGTGGCCATCAAGGTGGTGCACCCGCACCTCGCCTACGACCCCGACTTCGTGGCGATGCTCTCCGACGAGGCCCGCATCGCCTCGTCCATCGGGCACCCCAACGTGGTGGAGATCCGGGAGTTCGTCCTCGGGCGCGCCGACGGCCGCAACTACATCGTGATGGAGTATGCAGACGGCGAGACGCTGTCGATGTTCCTGAAGCAGGCGTCACGGGGCAAGCGGGTGGGCCCGAGCCTCGCGGCGAGCATCGCGGCCGACGTCGCCGGGGGTCTGCACGCCGCCCACGAACTCCGCGGCCCGCACGGCGAGCCGCTCGACCTCGTGCACCGCGACGTCTCCCCGCAGAACATCATCGTCACCTACGACGGTCGGGTGAAGCTCACGGACTTCGGCGTCGCCAAGGCCACCGGGCGCATCCAGCGAACGCAGCCCGGGGAGATCAAGGGCAAGCTGGCCTACATGGCCCCGGAGCAGGCCTTCGGTCGGGATGTCGACCGGCGCTCGGACGTCTATGCCCTCGGCGTGGTGCTCTACGAACTCGCCATGGGGCGGCGGCTCTTCGGGGGGAAGACCGACGCGGACACCATCCGAAACGTGATGCAGCACAACATCGTCGCGCCGCGCAGCATCGACCCGGAGTTCCCGGAGGGCCTGGAGCAGATCATCCTGGCGATGCTCACCAAGGAGCCCGGCGACCGCTTCCAGACGGCGGGCGCCGTCGAGCGGGCGCTGCGGGGCTACCTCCGTAGCGTCGGCGCGGGCGACCTCACGGAGGAGCTGGGCACCTTCGTCCGCGACCTCGACCCCGACCGCTACCGCGCCAAGCAGGAACTCCTCCGCCCCGAGCGTGCGCTCCTCCCGCCCGCTGACACCACGAGCGTCTCTACCCGGACGCCGGAGTTCGACGCGCCCTCCGACGACGGCCCGACCCTGCTCTCCGGCCAGCTCGAAGACGCCATGCGCCAGATGGGCCTCACGCCCTCCACGGTGCCGGTCGCGCCGCCGCGCCCCTCCGCGGCCCCCCCCCGTAGCTCGACGCCCCCTCCGCAGCGTCCCCCGGCGCCGACGGTCCCGGCGTCGCACCTCATCGACCAGACCATGCAGGCCCAGTTTCCCCAGGCGCTGCTCGACCAGATCCGCGCCTCGTCGCTCCCGCCGCCCCCCGCCACCCCCATCGCGCCCGCAGCCCCGCCGTCGCGCACCCTCCTCTGGGTGGCCATCGTCGGGGGGCTGCTGCTGATCCTCGCTGGGGCGACGGTCGTGGCGGCGCTGCTCGCCGGCTGACGGTCTTACAGGGTCTTGTATTCCGAGTGCTCGCCGTACACCCGCCGGAGCGCGTCGGAGATCTCGCCGACGGTCACCCCGGCCTCCACCGCGTCGAGCACCCTGGGCATCACCGGCTGCGCCTCGCGGGCCGCGCGCTCGACCGCCGCCGTCGCGGCCTCCGCCTTCGGGCCGTCGCGCCGCGCTCGCCACGCGTGGAGCCTCGCGACCTGCTCGCGCTCCTGGGCCTCGTCGATGCGCTGCAGCGGCACCGCCTCGCTCACGTCCTCCCTGTGCACGTTGACCCCGACGATGGGCCGGTCGCCGCGCTCGATCTCGAGCTGGTAGCGGTAGCTGGCGTCCTGGATCTCCCGCTGCACATAGCCCTGCTCGATGGCCGCGACCATGCCGCCGAGCTGGTCGACGCGGGCGAGGTACTCCTGCGCGCGCTCTCGCAGGTCGCGGGTCATGGCCTCGACCACGTAGCTGCCGCCGAAGGGGTCGACCACGTCGGCCACGCCAGACTCCGCGCCGATGATCTGCTGGGTGCGGAGCGCGAGCGTGGCGCTCTGCGCGGTGGGAAGCGCCAGGGCCTCGTCGAAGCTGTTGGTGTGCAGCGACTGGCAGCCGCCGAGCACCGCGGCCAGCGCCTGGATGGTCACCCGCACGACGTTGTTGAGCGGCTGCTGCGCGGTGAGCGTCGCGCCCGCGGTCTGGCAGTGGAACTTCAGCGCCCGCCCCCGGGCGCTCGTCACCCCGAAGCGCGTGGCCATGATCGACGACCACAGCCCGCGGGCGGCGCGAAACTTCGAGACCTCCTCCAGCAGGTTGTTGTGCACGTTGAAGAAGAACGAGAGCTGCGAGGCGAAGCGCTCGGCGTCGAGGCCCGCGGCGAGGGCGGTCTCGACGTAGGCGATGCCGTTGGCGAGCGTGAAGGCGATCTCCTGCGCGGCGTCGCAGCCGGCCTCGCGCATGTGGTAGCCGGAGACGGAGATGACGTTCCAGTGAGGGGTCTCGCGGGACGCCCAGGAGAAGAGGTCGCCGATGAGATGCAGCGAGGGGCGCGGCGGATGGATGTACGTGCCGCGCGCGACGTACTCCTTGAGGAGGTCGTTCTGGATGGTGCCGCGGAGCTTCTTCGGGTCGATGCCCCGCCGCCGTGCGACCGCCACGTAGAGCGCCAGCAGCGTGCCCGCGGTGGAGTTGATGGTCATCGAGGTCGACACCTTGTCGAGCGGGATCGCGTCGAACAGCGTCTCCATGTCCTCGAGGGTGTCGACGGCGACGCCCACCTTGCCGACCTCGCCGAGGGCCATCGGGTGGTCGCTGTCGCGGCCCATCTGCGTCGGCAGGTCGAAGGCCACCGAGAGGCCCGTCTGACCGCGGTCGAGCAGCAGCCGGTAGCGCTCGTTGGAGGCCTTCGCGCTGCCGAAGCCCGCGTACTGGCGCATCGTCCAGAGCCGGCCGCGGTACATGTTGGGCTGCACGCCCCGCACGAAGGGCGCCTCGCCGGGCAGGCCGATGTCCTCGATCGGGTCGATGTCCGCGAGGTCGGCGGGGGTGTAGAGCGTGCGCGGGGTCTTTCCCCCCGCGAGGAGACCCTTCAAGGGCCGCGGGGGCGTGCGGGCCTCCAGCGGAGCGAGGCTCTCCCGCTCCCACCGCGCGACGGACTCGGACACCCTCGGATCGCTGCTCATCGTCGACACACCTCCGCGCGGCACCGGATCGCGAGGGGCGCGTTGCGGAGCGACGCGAGGCAACGGATAAATCAAACCACGCCCGATGGCTACGATCCTCCACATCGAAGACGACCCGCAGAGCCTGCTCCTCGTGCGCAAGCTGCTGCAGCGCGCCGGGCACGAGGTGCTGGAGGCCTTCTCCGGCGTGGAGGGCATCCGCATCGCGACGCACGCCCGGCCCGACCTGGTGCTGCTCGACATCAACGTCCCCGACCTCGACGGCTACGAGGTGGCGATGCTGCTGCGAGAGCGCCTGGCGGAGGTGCCCATCGTGGCGGTGACCGCCGAGGGTGACCGGGCGACGGCGCTGGGCCTGGGGTGCCGGGGATTCATCGCCAAGCCCATCGAGGTGCGCTCCTTCGTGAAGACGGTGGAGTCCTTCCTGGGTTCGAGGCCCCCGGAGGGCGCTCCGGCCGCGTCGCCGGAGACCAGCTCCGAGGCGCTGCTCCGGGCGCAGGGGGCGAGGGTCGCGGCGAGGCTCGAGGCCAAGGTGCACGAGCTCAGCGACGCGCACGAGCGGCTGGTGGAGGCCGACCGCCTGCGCCGGGAGTTCTACCGAAACGTGAGCCACGAGCTCGCCACGCCGCTCACCCCGCTGGTGGGCTACCTGGGCCTGCTCTCCCGCGAGGAGCTCGGGCCCCTCTCCGAGGCGCAGCGCAAGGCCGTGCGCAGCATGGACGGTGCTCTCGGTCGGCTGCGGCACACCATCGACAACCTCCTCGACGTGACCCAGCTCGAGACCGGTCGGCTGCGCTTCACCTTCGCGCCCTACGACCTGCGCGAGGTGGTGCTCCGCGCCATCGAGCTCCGCCGCCCCGCGCTCTCCGCCCAGGGATCGCAGCTCCTGGTGACCATCCCCGACGCCTCGCTGCCCGCGCTCGGCGACGCCGACCGCATCGGCCGGGCGGTCGATCACCTGCTCGACAACGCCGCGAAGTTCGCTCCGACCGGGGGCGCGATCGGCGTCGAGCTGCGCTTCAGCGCGACCCACGCCGAGCTGCTCGTGGCCGACGAGGGCGCCGGGGTGGCCCCCGGCTGGCTCGCGCGCATCTTCGAGCCCTTCGTGCAGGTCGACGGGTCGCCCACCCGCAAGCACGGCGGCGCTGGCGTCGGGCTCGCGGTGGTGCGGGGCGTCGCCGAGGCCCACGGGGGAGGGGTCGTGGCGGAGACCGGCTCCCGGATGCGCGTCGCAGGCAGAACCTTCCCGGGGCTGCTGGTGCGCCTCCAGATCACCCGCCGCCCGGAGGAGCCGTAGGCGATGGCCTCGCGCTCGTACCTCGATCACCACGCGACGACCCCTCTCTCCGATCGCGCCCTCGCGGCGATGCGCCCGCTGCTGGAGGAGGGCTTCGTCGGCAACTCGTCGAGTTCCCACCATCATGGGCGTCGGGCGCGCGCCCTCATCGAGGACGCCCGGCGCTCCGTCGCGAGGGTGATCGGAGCCTCCGCTTCAGCCCTCACCTTCACCTCCGGAGGGACCGAGGCTTTACACCTCTCGGTACTCGGCCTCGGCCGTCGAGGGCCGGTCTCGTCGCTGTGGTGCGACCCGGGGGCGCACCCATGCGTGGTCGCGGCGATGGAGGCGCTGGGCGTCGAGCGCTCGCTGCCGCTGCGGTGGATCCCGACGAGGGCCGAAGGGGCGATGGACGTCGAGGCCCTCTCGGCGGCGCTCGAACCCGAAGCCCTGCTGGCGCTGTCGTGGGTGCAGCACGAGACCGGCGCGGTGCTCGACCTCCCTCCGCTGCGCTCGCTTCTGGCCGAGCGGGGAGCGCGCTGGGCGCTCGACGGGGTGCAGGCGCTGGGGAAGGTCGCGGTGGAGGTGGCGGCCACCGGGGCCGACGCGGTGGCCTTCTCGGCGCACAAGATCGGCGGACCGCAGGGCGTCGGGGCGCTCTGGGTGAGGGCGGGGGCGAGCCTCGCGACGGTGATGCCCGGAGGCGGTCAGGAGCGCGGCCTCCGCGGCGGGACCGAGAACCTCCTCGGCATCGTGGGCTTCGGCGCGGCGGCCACCGGGGTCGCCGATCGGCTCGCGGCGATGCCCTCGGTCGCGGCGCGTCGCGACGCCATCGAGCGGGTGCTCCAGGCGCATGGCGCGTCGCCCTCGGTGGCGCTCCGCCCTCGGGTTGCGACGGTGAGTCACGTCGGCTGGGCGGCGGCGGAGGTCTCCGGGCCAGAGCTTGTGGCGGCCTTCGACGTGGAGGGCGTCTCGGTGTCGTCGGGGTCGGCTTGCTCGAGCGGCCGGGCGAGGGCGTCGGCCTCCATCGCGAGGCTGTACCCAGCGGAGCCCTGGCGGGCCTCGTCGGCGCTGAGGGTCTCGCTCTCGCCGGAGACCACCGACGCGGAGGTCGCCCGCTTCGCCGAGGTCGCGCCGAGGGTGCTGCCCCGCTTCCTCTCCGGGGTGAAGACGGACTCTTCGACCGATTAGGGGCGGAGGACGAAGCGCGCGAAGAAGTCCTGGCCGCCGCCGTTGCGGATGAGCACCGAGCGGTCGGTGACGCCGGGGTCGGTTCCGCACGCGGGGATGACGATCGCCGCGCTGCCGATCTGCATCGCGACGCCGCCCGTCTGGGCGAAGCCGGCCCAGACCTCGACGGAGGCCGGCGGGCGACCGAGCCCGTGGCAGAGCCGGAGGGTCGTGTACTTGGGGTAGCTCAGGTGCGGACCCAGCCACGGAGAGCTCACCCAGGTGCCGCTCGCGTCGTCGAGGGAAGACCCTGGGATCCCTCCGTCGCAGCCGACGTCGATCACCCCTTCGCACAGCGCTGGATCGGTGGGCTCGGCGCATCCGAGCGCCACGGCGCCGAGCGCCGCCACCAGCCGCAGCGCACCCCTCACGCCATCGCCTCGGCGAGGTCCCGCGCGTGGTAGGTCACGATGATGTCGGCGCCGGCCCGGCGGATCGAGAGCAGCGTCTCTCGCACGGCGCGGTGCAGGTCGATCCAGCCGTTCTGCGCGGCGGCGTGGAGCATCGCGTACTCGCCGGAGACGTTGTAGGCCGCGACCGGGACGCTCACCTCCTCCTTCACCGCGCGGATGACGTCGAGGTACGCGAGCGCGGGCTTCACCATCACGATGTCGGCGCCCTCCTCGATGTCGAGGCGCACCTCGCGCAGGGCCTCGCGGGTGTTGGCCGGGTCCATCTGGTAGCCCGCGCGGTCGCCGAACTTGGGCGCGCAGTCGGCGGCCTCGCGGAAGGGCCCGTAGAACGCGCTCGCGTACTTCACCGCGTAGGACATCACCACCGTGTCCTCGTAGCCCGCGGCGTCGAGCGAGCGGCGCACGGCGCCGATGCGGCCGTCCATCATGTCGCTCGGCGACACGATGTCGGCCCCGGCCTGGGCGTACACGAGCCCGATGCGGGCGAGGCGCTCGACGGTGGCGTCGTTGTCGACCTCGACGGTGCCGTCCCGGCGGGTGTGCAGCACGCCGCAGTGGCCGTGCGAGGTGTACTCGTCGACGCAGACGTCGGCCATGAGCACGCTCTGCGGCAGGGCCGCGCGCAGCGCCCGCAGCGCCGTCGGAACAGGGCCGTTCGGGTCCCACGCGCCGGAGCCCTCGTCGTCCTTCTGGTCGGGCAGGCCGAAGAGCAGGAAGCTGCGAATACCCAGGGAGGTAAGCGCCTGCGCCTCGGCGACGGCGAGGTCGACGGAGAGCTGGGCGTGCCCGGGCATCGAGGTGATGGGCTTGCGTCGCCCTTCGCCCAGGGTGACGAAGAGCGGGGCGACGAGCTGGTCGGTGTGCAACCGGGTCTCGCGCACCAGAGAGCGGAGGGCGGCGGTCTGGCGCAGGCGGCGGGGGCGTACGAGGGGAAAGCTCATGGCGGGGCGAAGGCTCCTTGGCGGTAGTGGTCTCGCAGGGCGTCCCGGAGACCGTCGAGGGTATACACCGCCGCCTCGACGTGGACCGGCATCCCGAGGGAGCGCGCGACCTCCGAGGTGGTCGGCCCGATGGAGGCGACGATCAGCCCCGGGGGGAGCGGCAGGAGCGCGTCGCCAAGGGTCTCGGCGATGCCTCGGGCGGTCGACCCGGAGGTGAGCAGCACCGCGTCGAGGCCGCCGCTGGACCAGAGATCGCGGAGCCGCTCGCGGTCCTCCTCGCTGGGGCCGAGCGTACGGTACGCGGGCACGTCATCGACCGCTGCGCCGCGCGCCCGGAGCGTCTCCGAGAGCCCCGGCGAGGCCACCTCCGCGCGGGGCAGGAGCACCGTGCACCCGGCGAGCTCGATGCCTGGGAGCGAGGCGAGGGCGTCGACCACCGCGACTCCCCGGTGCTCGGCGGCCACCGCGTCGGCCGTGATCCCCGAGTCCGAGAGCGCCCGGGCTGTTTCGGGGCCCACCGCCGCGACCCGCGCCCGTCCGAAGGCCCTCGCGTCGAGGCCCAGCGAGCGCAGCGCGGCGAAGGTGCGGCGCACGCCGTTGGCCGAGGTGAAGGCCACCACGTCGTAGCGACCGGCGGCCATCGAGCGCAGCGCGACGGAGAGCTCCTCCGGGCGGCTCGGGTCGCCCACGCGGATCATCGGGATCTCCACCACCGCGGCGCCCAGGTCGACGAAGGCGTCCGCGGTCTCGGCGGACTGCTCCGCGGCGCGGGCGACCAGCACCCGTCGTCCGTGCAGCCCGGGGCCGTCCCACCAGCGGAGCCGCTCCCGCAGGCGCACCACCTCGCCGACGACCACCAGCGCGGGAGAGCGCACGTCGGCCGTAGCGGCGCGGTCGGGGAGGTCGGCGAGGGTGCCGGTGACGACGACCTGCTCGGGGTGGGTTCCGGCGGAGATGATGGCGGCGGGGGTGCTCGGGTCGCGGCCGCTGTCGATGAGGGTGGCGAGGTCCGTCGCGAGGCGCCGTAGGCCCATGAAGATCACGATGGTGTCCGCCGAGGCCACCGCGCGCAGGGGGCCCTGGTCGGCCGGTCGGCCGGGGCGCTCTCGGGAGGTCACGAGGGCGACGGAGGAGGAGTGCTCGCGGTGCGTGAGGGGGATGCCCGCGTAGGCCGTCGCTCCGATGGCCGCGCTCACCCCGGGGATCACCTCGAAGGCGATGCCGTGCTCCGCCAGGAACTCCGCCTCCTCGGCGCCGCGCCCGAAGATCAGCGCGTCGCCGCCCTTCAGCCGGGCGACCCTCCGCCCCTGGCTCGCCCGCAGCAGGAGCATGTGGTTGATCTCCTCCTGCCCCGTCGACGACTGATCGCCGCGCTTGCCCACGAAGAGCTGCTCGGCGTCGGGACGGGCGTGGCGCAGCACGCCCGGGTGGACGAGGGCGTCGACGAGCAGCGTGTCGGCGGCCGCGATGGCCCTGCGACCGCGGAGGGTGAGGAGGCCCGGGTCACCGGGACCCACGCCGACGAGAGAGACAAAGCCAGGCACGACGGCGGCACTCTACGCTGCTGGTATGGCGCTGTCGCGCACGCGGTTTGACACCGACCGCGGGCTGCGACTACCACCCGACCGTGCGCTGGATCGTCCTTGCTGGTTCGCTGGTGTTCGCGTCGTGTCGTAGCTCTTCGGCGCCGGTCGAACCCGGGGCGCCCGCGCGCAGCGTCGCGCCGGCCCGGGTCACCCCCCCAGCGAGGACCGGGCCCTCCGTGCGGGTGCTCCGTCAGTCCGGCGCGCCGGTGGACATCAGCGTCGAGGTGGTGCGCGAGCCGCGTACCCGCGAGCGGGGGCTGATGTTCCGCCGCGACATGGACGAAGACCACGGGATGATCTTCGTCTTCCCGCGGCCCGACCATCAGGTCTTCTGGATGCACAACACCATCCTTCCCCTGGACATGATCTTCATCCGCGCCGACCGCACCATCCTCGGCATCGTGAAGAACGCCACGCCCGAGACCGACGACCCGCGCGAGGTCCCGGGCGACTCGCTCTACGTTCTCGAGGTCAACGGCGGCTTCTCCGACCGGCACCACCTGAGCGCGGGCGACCGGGTGGAGTTCACCGACATCCCGCCCGCCAGCGAGTGATCCGCCATGCACACCGACCGTCTCCAGCGTCCGCTTCTCGCCCTCGCGCTTACCGCCGGGTGTAATCTCACCGCCCCCGCCGAGCCCGCGTTTCGCCCCGTTGCGACGCCTCCTCGCTCGGCCCCGACCCCCGCTCCCGCTGCTCCCGCGCCCCCGGCCCCTGCGGCGCCCGCCGCGGGCAGGCCCCGCTCCCGCGACCTCACGGTCACCCCGGCCCACGCCGACCCGACGGAGCCCGATCCCCTGCGCGGCCGCTTCACCCTGGAGCAGGCCACCGCGGGCCTCCCCGGGACCGGTGCGCTGGTCGCGACCATCGAGACGCGCATGGGCAACTTCGCCTGCGAGCTGCTCAGCCGCGAGGCGCCCGTCACGGTGGCCAATTTCGTGGGTCTCGCGCGAGGCCTCCGGGATTTCTGGGATCCCACCGCGGGCCGCTGGGTGCGCCGCCCCTTCTATGACGGCTCGATCTTCCACCGGGTGATCCCTGACTTCATGATCCAGGGGGGAGACATCCTGCGCTCGGGGATGGGCGGTCCGGGCTTCGAGTTCGCCGACGAGAACGTCCAGGGCCACAACGCCCCGGGCCTGCTCTGCATGGCCAACCACGGCCCGAACACCAACGGCGGCCAGTTCTTCATCACCGAGGTCGCGAAGCCCCACCTCGACGGCAGCTACTCGATCTTCGGCCGCTGCACCCCGGCCGACCTCGTGCGCCGCATCACCGCGGTGGAGCGCGACCCGCGCGACATGCCCATCGAGGCCGTCGTGATCGACCACATCCGCATCTCCCGGCGCTGACCGCCGGCTCAGGGCAACCGCCCTCGGGCGCGGGCGCCGACAACGCCGCCCTGATGGTCCATCGCCCTGTCCGTCACGCGCTCGCCCTCGCCCTCGTCCTGATCGCCGCCCTCTCCGCCCTGCGGCGCGGACCGCGCTCCTTTTCTCCCATCCCTGAGCCCCCCGCGGCGCCTCCCCCCGCGCTCGTCGTCGATCCCAACACCGCGTCCCTCGGAGCGCTCGAGTCGCTGCCAGGCATCGGGCCGACGCTGGCTCGACGCATCATCGAAGGCCGTTCGCGCAGAGGCTACGAGCGCATCGACGACCTGCGCCGGGTGCGGGGCATCGGCGAGCGCACGCTCTCGCGGCTGCGCCCTCGGCTGCGCATCGGGGCGCGCTCAGAGGTCGCGCAGGAAGCTCACGCCGACGGTCACCGTGACGAGGTCCGCCACGAGGTCACGGCCCACGAAGGGGAACGCGTAGGCCCCCTCGAATGACAGCGCGAACCCCCGCTTCAGGAGCCACCGGAGGCCCACCCGCGCCTCGGCCGCGGGGGTGATCCAGCGGTCGCGCGGGCCCAGCATCAGGTCGCCGCGCACTCCGACGCCGACGTAGGGGACGATTCGCAGCACATCGAGCGCGTACACGGCCCCGGCGGCGAGCGTCGCGCCGTGCCTCGGCCCCCGCGGATCATCGGGGAACGCGAGGTGGTAGCCGCCGACGGCGTAGAGCGAGAAGGCGTCGTTGAGGCCGTAGTGCGCGCCGAGCTCGACCGTCGCCCCGGGGCCTCCGACGGGGCCGGTGGATCCGGCGAATCCGACGCGGGGGCTCAGCACGAGCTCGCGCTCGAGGGCGAGGGCGGGGCGAGGGGAGAGCAGCGCGGCGAGGGCGATGGGGGCGATGAAGGCGCGCATGCGTGGGAGCAAGTACCACGGCGGATGGACCACCGGCGCGCGATGGAGTGCGCCACCCGTGGACCGCCGTCATTGGTTGACTCAAGAGGTCTCGCGTGTAGAGTCCGCGCCGCTCTGGCGCCGCCGGAGGACTGTCCAGAAGGTTCGAGGAGAGCGCGTGAGTTCGACCGAGAGAGATGAGCGGGACGACGAGGCCGAAGAGGTCGAGTCGAGCGAAGCGTCCGAAGCGGAGCAGTCGGCGGAAGATCCGAACGTTCCGAAGAACCGGGCCGAGCGGCGCGCTGCAGCGAAGGCTGCCCGGCGCGGTCGCGTGGCGGTGCTGGCGGACGGCACGACGCCGACCGGGGACGAGGCCATCGGCGAGGTGTCCCCCGACGGCTCCGGGCTGATGCTCCCGACGACGTCGCTCGGCGGCAACCCGGCCGCGCTGGCCGAGGCTGCCCCCGGCGCCGGTCGCCGACGGCCTCCGCCCCGCACGATGTCCAAGGGCACGGGCGACTCCGAGGGCGTGCCCGAGTGGGCGCGCAGCATCGGCGACTCGCTCGGGCAGCACCGTCGCACCCTGACCATGGCCGCCGCCGCGGTGGTGGTGGTGGTGGGCAGCTCGCTCGCCTGGCAGACGTGGCGATCGACCGCCGCTGCGAAGGCTGCCGACGCGTACTCCGAGGCGCTGCAGGTGTCGACGGCGACCATCGAGCCCGAAGACGCCCCGGCCCGGGAAGACGCCCCGACCCGGCGCGGCCCGGTGTTCCGCTCGATGGAGGCGCGGCTCCGCGCGTCGGTGGAGAAGTTCCGCCAGGTGGAGCAGCGCTACCCGCAGAGCCGCGTGGCGCCGCTCGCTCGCCTCTCCGAGGCGACTGCGCTCTACCAGCTCGGCCGCTACCAGGAGGCCCGCCAGCTCTACCAGGGCCTGATGGGGGCCGACACCGCGGGCCTCGAGGCGAGGGTGCTCGAGGGCATGGCGTTCACGCAGGAGTCGCTCAACGACCTCGACGGCGCGGCCGCCCGCTACCGCGAGCTCGGCGCCGTGCAGAACGCCGCCTACCGCGACCTCGCGCAGTACTATCAGGCGCGGCTCTTCGCCCGCCGCGACGATCGGGTCCACGCCAAGGAGCTGCTCCACGGTGTGATCGAGCGCACCGCGCACCCGACCGCGGCCGACCCGCTCGCGGCGTCGATCCAGAGCCTGCGCGAACAGGCCGTGGCGCTGCTCCGGGAGATCGACCCGCAAGACCCGCAGATCGTCGAGTACGATCGGGCGCGCGCGGTGGGCGGCGGCGCCGAGGGCGAGCACGGCCACGAGGGCGGCGGTCGCAACCCGCTCGACTCGCTGCCGCCGGACCTCCGTCGTCAGCTCGAAGAGGCGCTCCGAAAGCAGGGGCGCCGTTAAGGCTTCGGTGCCCCCCGTGAACCCTCGGTCTCTCCTGGGCGCCGCGGTCTTCGCGGCAGCGATCGGCTCGTCGGCTTGCGCCGGCCTGCGATTGGGCACTCGCGATCGCCCCGACCTCAATGAGGTCGCTACCCCCCTCCGGCACGACCTCGCTCGCTTTCAGTGGCGCGTTCCGCTGGTGCTCGCCACCGACCTGGAGAGCCACCCCCGCAGCCGGGGCGTCCCCGCGGTCGATGCCGAGCGAGGGCTCGTCTACGCCGGGGGCCTCGACCACGGCGTCCACGCGCTCCGCGCCGACGATGGCCTTGCGATCTGGCGCTTCCAGACGCTGGGCGCGGTGGAGGGCGCCATGGTCCTCGACCGGGGGACGCTGTTCGTCGGCTGCAACGACGGCGCTCTTTACGCCCTCGACGCGCTGACGGGCGTCCAGCGCTGGCGCTTCCCGACCACCGCGGAGGTCGTCCGCGCGCCGATCGTTACGGCCGACACGGTGTTCCTGGTCAACGCCGACGACACGGTGTTTGCGCTCAACCGCGGCACCGGCGAACAGCGCTGGCGCTACCACCGAGAACCCCCGGGGGGCATCACCGCGAGCGGTCACGCCGGGCTGCTCTTCGCGCGCGGAAAGCTCTACACCGGGTTCGCCGATGGCACCGTGGTAGCGATCGATCCGGGCGATGGGTCGCCGAGCTGGGAGCGCGACACCGCGGCCGACGCCGAGGAGAGCGACGCCACCGAGGCGCACCGGGTGATCGACGTCGACACCACGCCGGTGCTGCTCGACGGGTCGCTCTTCACGGCCTCGCAGTCCACGGGGCTCTACGCGCTCGACCCCGAGGGCGGGGGCGTCCGCTGGCGCATCGACTGGATGACCGCGGTCTCGTCGCTCGCATCCGACGGCCGCTACCTGTATGCAACATCGTCAACCCTGGGTCTGTTGAAGATCGATCCCTCGGACGGATCGGTGCTCTGGGCCCGGGACTACGGCTCCGGGGCGATGCAGGTGATGGATGCCGGCGGCGGCCTGCTGATGGTTCCTTCGGCCTCGCAGGCCCTGTGGCTCGTGAGGGCGCGGGACGGCGAGGTGCTCGAGGGCGTCGGTCGCGGCGGGGTGACGGGGATGCCGACGCGGTCCGGGTCGTGGTTCTTCTTCGGGACGAACCTGGGCGGGCTCCAGGCCTACCGGCTGACCACCGAGTAGCCCGAGAGCTGAAGTGTCGGGCCGAGAGGGTCCGGCAGGGGTGTAGGAAAGCACGACGGCTCGGATCCCGAAGGGGGGATCCGGGCCGTTGGCGCATGGTGGGTGCCAGGCGCTGGGGGTCGGGAACGCTCCTGGGCGGTGGCATGCGGGGCCAGCGACCGGGCTCGGCGGCGCATGGGTCCGGCTGCGTGGGCCGCGGCCTCGGGGCGGAACCGCGCGTGCGGTCCGGTGCCCGGCCTGGCGCGGCCGGCGTGGTTGGGCCTGGGCGGGCCGGGAAACACCGCGGAAACCGTGGTTCTCCCCAGGTCTTTAACTTCGCATAATATGTATTCTGTAAACTCACGAAACGGGGCCTCCTGGGGGATTGGACCTGTGGGAGGAAAACCAGGCGCGTCCCTCCTCCCGCCTCCGGGTTCCCTCTGGCGACCCCTGGGCGCCGCTCGCTTCGGGCGATCCGCCTGGCACCCCCTCAGGCCCGGCGAAGGACGTGCCCGCACCCGGGGCTCCGTGCTGGGGAACTGAGCGCATCTCGCCATGCCGGCGACCTGCTCCTGTCCTGCCTCCAGGCGCGCTTCGGGCACTGGGGACCACGGGCCGGTTCAGGTCCGGTTGCCCCAATGGGTCTTCGGGATCTGCCCGCCTCCCGCCTGCGAAGCTGACATCCCCCGCCGCCCCCCGTGGATCACGGCCCGAAGTCACCCCCCAGCGCCATGCGCTGCGCATAGACTATGCGGTCACTCGCATATGCGACCGTTAGGCGCATCGATCTCGACAGTGCATATGCGGGCCGCTGCGATGTCTATGCGTGCGTCATCGACCTGCATATCGGCGCGAGCCCCCGCTCCGGGTGGGGCTCCCCATGCCCTCGCCGGTTGGGTCAGTTGACCGAATGCAGAATTCTGTAAACTCTCGACGGGCTTCCGGGGCGCCCGCCTGCGCCGGAGCTCAGTCCTGATCGCTCGAAGCGCTCGTCTCCCCGGCTTCCGACGCCGGAGCCCCGGGCTCTCGGCCGGCGCCGCGGGGGCGGCTCTTCCGGGTCGACTCGGTCGCGAGCTGGCCGCACGCTGCGCCGATGTCCTTCCCCCCGCTGTACCGGCGGATCACCGGCACCCCCATGCCCGCGAGCCGGTCATGGAAGCGGTCCCTCTCCTCCGGGGTCGGCGGCCGGTAGGGCAACCCGGCGATCGGGTTCCAGTCGATGAGCGACAGGCGGGCTGGCATCCGCTTGAGCAGCTCGGCGAGCGCGTCGGCCTCGGCGTCGGTCGTATTCACGCCGCCCATCAGCGCATACGCGAACATCACCAGCCGCCCCGAGCGCTCATGAAAGCGCTTTGCTGCCTCCACCACCTCCTGGATCGGGTACTTCCCCTCCATCGGCACCAGGCTCCGGCGGAGCGCGGTCTGCGCGCTGGTGATGCTGATCCCGAGGCGTATGCGTGTTCGCATTCCCGCCAGGCGATCGATGCCTGGGACGATCCCGACGGTGCATACCGTGATGTTGCGGGCGTCGACCGCCAGGCCGCAGGGGTTGGACATCACCTCGATGGCCTGCAGCACGTTGTCGAGGTTATGCAGGGGCTCGCCCATCCCCTGGAAGACCACCCCGTGCACCCTGCCCTCGCCCGACGCCCGCAGCTCGTTGGCCACAAGGCGCACCTGCTCGACGATCTCCCAGGCCTCCAGGTTGCGCGAGAGCCCCATCGTCCCGGTGGCGCAGAACGCGCAGCCCATGGCACAGCCCACCTGCGAGCTGACACAGACCACGTAGCGGCCCTTCCGTTCGAGCGGGATGCGCACCGTCTCGATGACGGCCCCGTCCGGGAGGGCGAGCGCGAACTTCACGAAGGGGTCCTCCTGCGAGGCCTGCCTGTCGAGCACCTTCACCTGCCCGATGGGGAGCTCGGCCTCGACGGCCTTCCTCGCCGTGGTGCGCAGCTGCTGGACCCCGAGGAGCGAGTCGCCGCCGCGCTGCACGACGTGGGCGATGATCCGCCGGGCCTCCGGGGGCGTCAGTGCGGCGCCGAAGCGCTCGGAGAGTCGTTCGGGGGTCTCGCCCTGGAGGCGATCGGTCGGATGCATGTCTCTGGGGGGCTCCCGGGGCGCTGGTCTCTGAAGTGGGGGTATCCGTGGCTGCCGCCGCGGAAGGCCGGTGGTATACGACCGCTTACCCATGGAGCCCAAGCTCGACGCCCTCTATGCCTGGATGCGCGACGCCGGATCGGTGCTGGTCTGCTTTTCTGGCGGCGTCGACAGCGCGTTCGTCCTGAAGGCCGCCCACGTCGCTCTTGGCGACCGCGCCCTCGGGCTCACCGCCCTGTCCCCGGCCCTCCCGGTCTCCGAGAGAGAGGCCGCCTCCGCCCTCGCGGCGGAGATCGGCGTGCCCCACGTCGCCGTCGACTCGTATGAGATCGACGACCCGAACTACACCAAGAACCCGGTCGACCGGTGCTTCTACTGCAAGTCCGAGCTCTACCGCATCGCCCTCGCCGAGGGAGAGCGCCGGGGCTTCGCCGTGGTGGTCAACGGCACCAACCTCGACGACCTCGGCGACCATCGCCCCGGGCTCCAGGCCGCCAGCGAGCAGGGCGTGCGCTCGCCGCTGGTCGAGCTCGGGTTCACCAAGGAAGACATCCGCCGGTGCGCTCAGGTCATCGGCCTAAGCGTCTGGAACAAGCCCGCCGCGGCCTGCCTCGCCTCGCGTATCCCCTACGGCACCTCCGTCACCCAGGAGCGGCTGCGGCAGATCGATCGCGCGGAAGACGGGCTGCGGGCGCTCGGGTTCCGGCAGGTGCGAGTGCGCTACCACGGCGATGTCGCCAGGGTGGAGGTCGGCCCGGCCGAGCTCTCGGCCGCCTTCGAGCGGCGGGCGGAGGTATCGGCGGCGTGTCACCGCGCGGGCTTCACCTTCGCGACCCTCGACCTCGACGGCTATCGCCTGGGCTCGCACAACGAAACCTTCCGACTGAAGGTGATCAACTCGTGATCGGCCCTTCGGTCCGCGCGCTCCCCGCGTGGATCGGCGGCTGCGCCCTGCTCGTCGCCTCCAGCGCGATCGCGCAAGACCTCCCGGTGCCGCCCTTCCTTCCCCCTTCGCCCTCTCGAACCGTGGAAGGTGCTCGCTCGAAGAAGGCCGCGGGGGAAGACGCCGCGGCGACGCTGGTGGTTCCGGCCGCGACGCTCGTCAACGTGCACACGCGCGAGGCCATCATGCTGGACGCCGCCCCCTCGGAGCAGGAGCGGGAGCGGGTGGAGTGGTTTCTCCGCGACCGCACCAACTGGGAGCGGCACGCCATCTCCGCGCTGAGCCTCGAGACCCTGCGCGCCTCGGTGCTCTCGCTGGGAGCCCGTCGCGTCGAGGTGGTGTCGGGCTATCGCTCGGACAAGCTCAACGAGGGCCTGCGGAAGAAGGGCCGCCACGTCGCGGCGCGAAGCCAGCACGTGCTGGGCAACGCCATCGACTTCCGGCTGGTGGGCGTCCCGACGACGACCCTCCGCGCGTGGGTCACGCGCTTCCACCGCGGGGGCATCGGATTCTATCCACGCAGCGGCTTCATCCACGTGGACTCGGGTCGCCCGCGGCGCTGGAACGAGGAGTGACTCAAGCCCTATGGGAGCCCGTCGCCCGCGAGGGGCGTGCGGGCGCGGTAGGCCGCGTGGAGCCGGCGGGTGAGCGGCCCTGGGGTGCCGTCGCCGACCTCGTGATCGTCGACCCGAACCACCGGGACGAGCTCGCGAACGCTCGACGTCAGGAAGACCTCGTCGGCGGTCCATAGATCGGAGGCGTCGAGGCGTGAGCAGACGGTAGCAACCCCCAGCTCGCGGGCGATGGAGAGCACCTCGGCGCGGGTGATCCCATCGAGCGGACCGCTCTCCAGGGAGGGCGTGCGGAGCTCAAGCCCGGACACCACGAACACGTTGGCGCTCGTCGACTCGATGAGCGCCCCGTCGCTGGAGAGCAGCAGCGCGTCGTCGAACCCCCTGCCCCGGGCGTCGCGTAGCGCCAGGATGTGGAGCTGGTAGTTGGAGGACTTCACCCCGGAGAGCGAGAGCATTCCCTCGCGAGGGGTCGCGCGGTCGATGGTCGTGAGCGTCGCGCTCAGCCCGCGCTGGTAGAGCGACGCAGGGAGCGCAGGGAGCGGCGTCGCGAGGGTGAGCCTCGTGGGCACCGTCGCCAGCGAAGGGTCGAGCCCGGGGGAGCCGACGCCCCGGGTGAGCGCGAGGCGCAGCACCGAGTCGGAGCCTGCGGGGCGCTCCGAGAGGACGGCGCGCACCTCGGCGATCCAGCGGGCGTTGGAGATGGGGACCGTGATGCCGACGCGCCGGGCGGCGAGCGCGAGGCGGCCCAGGTGCTCTTCGAGGCGCCAGGGTTCCGAGCGGTACGTGCGCAGCACCTCGAAGACGCCGTCGCCGTAGAGGAAGCCGCGGTCGAAGACCGAGACCCCACCGTCGGCGAGCGGGCGCCCATCGAGCAGCCCGACCGCCCCGGCGGGGGTCTTCGAATTCATCGGAGGATCAGGCGCGAAGCTGCGCGAGGAGCGTGGTCGCCCGCGGGTGCTGGCGGTCGCTCTCCAGCGCCCGCTCGAGCATCCCGATGGCCTTGGGCTTGTCGCCCTGGAGCGAGAGGGTCTCGCCCAGGTAGGCGTAGACGTCCGCCTTGGTCAGCCCGACGTTGGGGTCGAGCCGCTGGAGGAGCAGCGCGCGGAAGGTCTTCTGCGCGCGGTCGAGGTCGCCGGTCTCCAGGCAGAGGAGACCGAGGTCGCGCAGGATCGGCACGCTGGTGAGGTCGATCTTGAACGCCGCGTCGTAGAGCGCGAGGGCCTCGAGCTTGTTGCCCATGCGCTGCTGCGCCTGGCCGAGCCGGTGCTGCCACTGGGCCAGCTCCTTGGTGCGGCGGCCCGCGAAGCTCGCGATGATCTTCTCCAGGATCGGCACCGCGTCGGCCTCGCGCCCGTTGGCCGAGAGCAGGTCGACGAGGGGGAGCAGCACCTCGCGGTCGCTGGGGTTGAGCGCGCTCGCGCGCTCCAGGTAGGCCATCGCGCGGGCCGGGTCGCCGAGCTGGTCGCGCGAAAGCGTCGCGAGGCTGCGCAGCAGGGTGACCTGCGCGGCGACGTCGCTGGTGAGGGCGAGCTCCTTCTCCATCACCTCGGCGAGGAGCGTGTGGTCGCGCCGCGACTCCGCGAGCGCCCGAAGCCGACGCAGCGACTCGGTCGAGCTCGGGTCGAGCTCCAGGGCCCGGCGGAGGCTCTGCTCCGACGCGGACGGGTCGTTGAGCCGATCGGCCTGGAGCGTCGCGAGGCGCAGCGCCATCGCCGCGGACTCAGCGCCCGGAGGCGCCACGGCCACCGCGCGCTGGAGCATCGAGGTCGCCTTCTCGTAGTCCCCGGAGGCCTCCGCGAGGCGGGCCACCGCGGCGAGGGCGCCGGAGTGCTCGGGCTGACGGTCGAGCACGCGCTCGTAGAGCTCGATCGCGCGGCCGACGTCGTTGAGCCGCTGCTCGTGCAGCTCGCCGATGCGCACCAGGGTGGTGAGCTCGGTGGCGGAGTCGCCCATGGACACCGCGTGGTCGAGCCGGCGCTCGAGCAGGTCGGAGAGGTCGCTCCAGCGGTTGAGCGAGGCGTAGAGGCGCTCGAGGGCGGCGCCCGCCGCGGGGTGCTCGGGCACCTCGTCGAGGATCTCGCGGAGGTACTCCACCGCGGACTCGGCGCTGTGCAGCTGCTGCTCGGCCACGTCGGCGAGGCGCAGCCGGGTCGTGACGCGCTCCTCGACGGAGACGGCCACGTCGAGGCGCCCGCGCAGGGCGTCCTCCAGGTCGCGCCACTTGCCGGAGCGCTCGAAGAGCGACTCCAGGGCGACGCGGGCGTCGAGGTCCGAGGGGTCGAAGTCGAGCACCTCGCGCCAGGCCGTCACGGCCCGGGTCTCGTCGGCCAGCGGACCGGCGTAGAGGCCCGCGACCTCGCGCCGCAGCCGCAGCGCCTCGGCGGGATCGTCCGCCAGCCGGGCGCGCCGACCGAGCAGATCGGCCAGGTCTTCCCAGCGCTGCTGCATCCGGCGCAGGCGGGCCAGGTCGTCGATCGAGGTCGGGTCGGCGTCGTCGACCTCCAGCGTCGCCGCGGAGATCTCCGCCGCCAGGTCGACGTTGCCCAGGGGGCCCTCGGCCAGCGTCGCCGCCTCGCGCAGCATCGCCTTGCGGGCGTCGCCGTCGAACTCCACCTCGGCGCGGCGCCGCAGCGTCGCCACCAGGTCGGCCTCGCGCCCCGGCTGGCGCTGCAGGCCTTCGAGCATGGTGAGCGCCTCGACGCTCTCCGGGTCGGCCTCGAGCGCCGCGCGCACCCTCGCCTCCGCGGCCGCCGCGTCGCCGATGTGATCGGCGTACCACTTGGCGCCGCGCAGGTTGAGCCGCACTGCCTCGTCGGACACGAGCCCCGTCTCCGGGCGCACCGCGGACTCGATGACCCCGCGAAGCGAGGGCCACGCGTTCGCGGCCGGGGCGAGGCGCTCGAGCTCGCCGAGCAGCCCCTCGTCGCGGGGGTCGAGGGCGAAGGCGCGGGTGACCGCGTCGAGCGCGCCGGAGAGATCGGACATGCGCTCCTCCCGGAGCCGCGCGAGGTCGCCGAGGATCTGCACGCGGTCCGCATCGGAGGTCGCGGCGTCGACCTTCAGGCCCAGCAGCCAGGCCTGCCTGGTGGCGTTGTCGCTGCGGCGGAAGGTCTGCTCGAGCACCTCCATCGCGTCGTCGCGCACCGTCGGGTCATCGAGGAGCTTCTCCAGCAGCTCGATGGCGCGGGCGTGCGCGGGCTCGCGCTCCACCACGTTCTGCAGCGCAGAGACGGCGCCGCGAGCGTCGGCGAAGCGGGTCATCCGCAGCTCGGCCAGCCGCACCTCGAGGGCGTCGAGGCGGTCCGGCGAGCTCAGCAGCACGCGGCGCTCGAGGATGTCGCCGAGCTCGTTCCACTGCGCGCTGCGCGAGTAGATCTGGTCGAGGGCCTCGAGCACCGTGTCGTCGTCGCCGCCGAGCTCGAGGGCCTGGCGGTAGTTGTGCGCCGCGCGGGTGTCGTCCTCGATGCGCTCGACGCTGATGCGCGCCGCGCGCACCGAGAGGTCGCGCCCCGCGGAGGGATCGGAGCCGTCGCGCACGGCGCGCTCGAGGGCGGAGACCAGGTCGGTCCAGCGGCCCAGGGAGGCCGCGAGGCGCTCCAGCTCCGCGAGGGTCGAGGGCTCGCCGGCGTCCTCGCTGAAGGCGAGCAGGTAGCTCTCGAAGGCCGCCGCGGGGTCCTTGCGGCCGTCCTCGTGGACCGCCGCGATGCGCCGCCGCTCCGACGCCCGCTGCGCGGGGTCGTCGATGCACTCGATGCGGTGCTCGAGCACCTGCACCAGGTCGTCCCAGCGCCCGGCGCCGCGGTAGAGCGGCTCCAGCACCTCGACCGCGGCCACCCGCTGGTCGACGTCCTGGGAGATCTCCCGCACCGCCGTGAGGGCCTGGGCGTTCGTCGGCTCGGCGGCCAGCACCTCGCGGTAGCTGTCGAGCGCCGCGTCGCTGTCGCTGAGCTCCTTCTGCTGGAGCGCGCCGATGCGCAGCAGCAGCGCCGACCGGTCCGCCGGGGAGGCCGCGAGGGCGACCTGCATCCGGAGGTTCTCGAGCAGCTCGGGGAACATCGACTGCGCCGCGAAGAGGCGCTCCAGGGCGCGGATCGCCTCGGCCTGCGAGGGGCTCTCGTCGAGCGCACGGCGGTACGCGTCGATCGCGTGGTGCGGGTCTTCGAGCGAGCGCTCCCAGAGGCGCCCGAGGCGCAGCGCGGTGTCCGTGCGCGCCGCCGGGTCGGACTCCACATCGAGGCGCTGCTGGAGCACCTCGGCCAGGCCGCGGTGGTCGCCGCGCTGCGAGAGCAGCCCGTCGAGGGCCTCGAGGGCGACGAGGTCCGTCGGGTCGAGCTCCAGCGCGCGGCGGAAGGCGTGGATCGCCGCGGTGGGGTTGTTGAGCATGTCGCGCTGCGACTCGCCCACGGTGTGCAGCAGGAAGCGCCGGTGGTCGTCGTCGAGCGACCGCGCGACCTTGCGCTCCAGCACGTCGACGTGACCTTCCCAGTCCGAGAGCAGCACGTGCAGGCCCTCGAGCTGGTCGAGCACGTCGAGCTGCGTCTCGTCGACGGAGAAGAGCCGCTCGTACGCGGAGATCGCCGCGCGGGGGTCGCCCCGTCGCTGGTCGTGCGTCGCCGCGATGGCGCGCAGCAGGTCGCTCTTCAGCACCACGTCATCGCTGCTCGCGAGGGCGGCCTCGTAGCTGCGGACGAGCTCGTTTCAGAGTTTGTGCTCGCCGGCCAGCCGCTCGACGGACTCGCGCGCCTCCCCGTCTCCGGGGTCAACGCCGAAGGCCGCGCTGAAGGCCTCGAAGGCGAGCTTCGGATCGCGCGCCCGGGTCTCCCGGATGCGACCGATCTCCTTGTAGAGCTCGGCGCGCCCGGCGGCGTCTTGCGTCGCCTCCAGGCGGGTCTCGAGCACGCCGGCGAGGCGGGCCCAGTCGTCGAGCTCGCGGTACACGGGCTCCAGGATCTCGACGACGGTGAGCCGCAGCTCGGGCCGGGACTCGGCGAGCTGCTCCAGCGACTGGATGGCCACGCGGTGGTCACGGCGGTCCTCGAGGATCTCGCGGAACGCGTCGACCGCGCCGGTGGGATCGCCGAGCTGGTCGGCGCGGAGGCGGCCGAGGCGGAAGCGAAGCGCCGAGCGCTCCTCGACGTCGACGGCGTCCGCGATGCGGCGCTCGAGGAGGTCCGCGAGGTCACGCCACGCCTGGGTCTTCACCAGCAGCGCGTCGAGGCGCTGGATGGCGGCCTCGTCCATCGGGTCGACGTCGAGCACCGCGCGGTAGTCCGCGATGGCGCGCTCGAGGTTGCCCAGCGGCCCCTCGTCGATGGCGGCGATCTTGTGCAAGAAGGCCTTGCGCTCGATCGGGTCGACCGCGCGCTCCGCCGCGTCGCGGTAGAGCTCGAGCAGCTCGGCGTGCGCGCTCTCACGGGCGAGCAGCGCCTCCAGGGCGTCGAACACCTCGCGCCGCCCCCCGTCGAAGGCGAGCGTGCGGCGGTAGAACTTCCGCGCGCGGGCCGTGTCCTGGACGCGCTCGTCGAAGAGGCGCGCCGCCGCGAAGGAGAGGTCGGCGGAGCTGTCGTCGTCGACGGCGATGCCGTCGAGCGCCGAGGCGTACACCTCGGCGAGCTTCGGATGCGCGTCCGTCGCGCGCGACAGCCGGTCGAGGGTCTCCCAGGTCGCGCGGTCGGCCGGGTCTTCGCGGAAGATGCGGGCCTGGGTGTCGAGAGCGCGCCCGAGGTCGCCGATGTTCTCCTCGTAGAGCGTCGCAAGGCGCGAGAGCAGCTCGATGCGCCCGCGCGGGTCGTCCTCCGCCGCGATGCGGGACTCCAGCGCGCCGATGAGCTTCGGCATGTCCATGCGCGAGCGGTAGATGGGCTCGAGCATCGTCGCGACGCGCGCGGCCAGCTCCGGCCGCTGCGCGAGCTCCTCCAGCGCGGCCACGGTGGCCTCGTGGTCGCCCGTCTGGTCGAGCACCGCGCGGAAGTGCTCGAAGGCCCGCTCGGTGTCGTCGAGGTGGTCCATCGCCACGCGGCCGAGGCGGTGGTGCAGCGCCGCCGTGTCCGCCCCGTCGCGCGTGAGCTGCGACTCCAGCAGGTTCGCGAGGTCGTCCCAGCGCCCGGCCCGCGCGTAGAGCCGCTCGAGCGCCGTCGCGCTCTCCGCGTCGAAGCCCGACCCGAGGATCGCCTCGTAGGCCTCCACCGCGCCAGCCCGGTCGTCGCGACGCTCCTCCTGGATGCGCGCGACCTTGTGCAGCAGCGCCCGCCGCGCCGCGTCGGAGTCCGCGAGCTCCACCTTGCGGCGGAGCACCGAGAGCAGCTCGTCCCACTGCTGCGTCGACTCGTGCAGCGACTCGAGGGCGTCGAGCGCCGGGGCGAAGTCGGCCTGGTTCTCCAGCGCCTTCTCGAAGTGCTCCCGCGCCGTCGCCGTGTCGTTGAGGTTGGTGAGCGCCGTGTCCGCGATGCGCATCAGCACGTCGCGCTGCAGCTCGGCGTCCAGCAGCTTCGGCGCCACCTCGCGGAACACCGCGATCAGATCCTTGTGCCGCCCCGCCGCGCGCGCGAGCGACTCCACGTGCGCCACGCGCTGCCCCGCGTCGGCGTCCTCCGCCGCGAGGGAGAGCGCCCGCGAGGCCCGCTCGAAGGCGCGCCCGGAGTCCGAGAGCCCCACCTCCGCGACCTCCGCGGCGCTCGAAAGCGCCTGCAGCCGCTCGTCCCGGTCGTCGCTCTCGGCCGCGATGCGGTCGAGCACGTCCACCAGCTTCGCCCAGTCGCCGTCCGCTCGCAGCACGGGCTCGAGCGCCCTCGCCGCCGCGATGGGCACGTCCGGCGAGCTCGACCGCAGCATCTCCGTGAGCGCGAGCCGCGCCGCGGGGGTGGTCGGGTCGAGCGAGAGCGCCTCCTGGTAGCCGAGCACCGCCATCAGGGGCTCGTCGGTCTTGCGGTAGCGCAGGTCCGCCGCGCGCACGATGAGCGCGAGCCGGTCGGCGGGGTCTTCGGCGACCGCGAGGTCACGCTCGACCACCGCGAGCAGGCCCGACCACTGGTCGGACACCTCCAGCAGACGCGCGAGCGCCGCGTGGATGGCCCGGTCGGGCCCGAAGCTCGCGAGCACCTCCTCGTAGAGGGCGATCGCCTCGGGCACCGCCGCGAGCTTCTCCTCGAGCACCGAGGCCGCGCGCACCAGCAGCTGCTTCTGCGCGTCGCCGTCGCCCACCAGCGCGGCCTGACGGCGCAGCGTGGTGACCAGCTCCTCCCACTGGCTGCTGCGCTCGTAGAGCCGGGCCAGCGCCCGCAGCGCGTCGAGGTCGCCCGCGTCGAGGTCGAGGCGACCCCGCTGCGCTTCGATCGCCCCCGCGAGGTCGCCGACCTCGTCTTCGAGGATCTCCGCGGCCTGGGACAGGAGGGAGGTCTGCAGCGCCGGGTCGGTCTCGTGCCGCGCCCGCAGCCGCAGCGCGTCGACGAGGCCGCGCGGGTTCTGGAGCGCGCGGTAGAGGCGCTCGAGCGCCACGGCGGCGGCCAGCGTGGTGTCGCGGTCGCCCTCCGCCTCGGTGAGCAGCCGACGGAACGTGCGCTCGGCCTTCACCGGGTCGATGAGGCGCTCGTCGTAGATGGCCGCGAGGTCGCGCAGCACCGGCACCCGCACGGTGCTCGCGCGCGGGTCTTCGAGCACCTCCTCGAGGGTCTCTGCGGCGCGGGCGTCCTGCAGCGCCACCGCCGAGAGCCGCAGGAGCTCCTCGCGGAACGTCGCCTGGGTCGGGTCTTCGAGCGTCGCCGTGGCGATCGCGTCGAGCGCCCCGACGGGGTCGTGCAGCACGATCTCGCGCAGCTCCGCGATGCGCTGGTGCAGCGCCGCCCGAGGGGCCCCGGGCTCCGTCGCCTCGAGGCGGATCTGGAGCATCCGCACGAGGCCCTCGGCGCTGGGATCACCATCGCGGTCGTAGAGGGTCTCCAGCACCTGCGCGGCGCGCTGACGCAGCGCGGGCGCCTCGATGAGCCGCTCGAGCCCGCGGCGCGCGCGGGCGTTGGTGGCGTCGGACTCGACCACGGTCTCGTAGTCGACGAAGGCGGCGTCCACCCGGGCGAGCTTGAGCTCGAGCGTCTCCGCGCGGCGGAGCCGGAGCTCGGTCGTCTCGTCGGCGCCGCGACCCTGCTCGATGGAGCGGGAGAGCAGCGTGACCAGCGACTCCCAGCGCCCGAGGCGCTCGTAGAGCCGGTCGAGGGCGGAGGAGACCTCCGCGTTGGCGGGATCGAGCGCCACGGCGCGTTCGAGCGCGCCCACCGCGTCCTCGGGCTGATCGAGCACGTCCTCGAGGAGTCGCCCCTCCTCGATGAAGAGGGCCACGCGCGCGCCGTCGTCGGTGAGGCGCTCGACCCAGGTGCCGTAGAGGGTGTGCAGGTCGGGCCAGCGCCCGCTCTGGCGGTAGAGGCGCTCCAGGGACTCGAAGGCCGCGGGCTCCGGGGCGCCGCCCTCGATCACCACGCGGTGGAAGGGCTCGGCCGCCGCGGGGTCGCCGTTGCGGTCCTCGTGGAGGGCGGCGGTGCGCCGGGCCAGGCCGACGCGCACCGCGGGGTCGACGCCCTCTCGGGCGACCAGGGTCGCCATGAACCCCGCCAGTTCGGTGGTCCAGCCCCCCTCGATGGAGAGCTCGGTGACGGCGTTGGCGATGGGCTCGGAGGCGGGCTCCGCGTCGAGCATGGAGCGCAGCAGGTCGAAGCCCGAGCGCGGGTCGTCGAGCCGCTCGGAGTAGACCCGGGCGAGGCGCAGCCCGAGCTCGCGGCGGCGGTCGGCGTCCTGCTCGACGTCGAACAGGATCTGCAGCACCCACGCGAGCTTGCGGAACTCCCCGGTCTCCTCGAACTCCGGCTCCAGGGTCCTCGCCGCGACCACGCGCCAGCGCTCGTCCCCCAGCAGCGACTCGATCGCGTCGAGGGCGCCCTGGTGGTGCGCCGAGAGCGCCAGCACCTCGCGGTACGCCTCGATGGCGGACTCCACCTTGCCCAGGTGCTTGCGCTGCACCGAGCCCAGCGCCAGCGCCAGCTCGGCGCGGGCGGCGCCCTGCGCGAGGTCGTGCCTCGCGATGAGCGTCGACTCCAGCTCGGCCCAGCGGCCCGCGGACTCGGCGAGGCGCGAGAGCGCGGCCAGCGCGGTCTCGTCCGTCGGGTCCGCCGCGATCAACACGCGGAAGCGCTCGCTCGCGGCGTCGGGCTGCTGGAGCACCGCCTCCTCGAGCTCGGCGACCTCGGTGATGAGGGCGTGCCGCTCGGCGGCGTCGGAGACGCGGGCGATCCGGTGGTCGAAGAGCCCGCGCAGGTCGTCCCAGCGCTGGGCGCGCCGGAGCAGCGCGTCGAGCGACTGCATCACCGAGGCGTCGTCGGGCGACTGCGCCAGCGCGCGCTCGTAGCGGGAGATGGCGGCGTCGACCTCGCCGAGGCGGTCGGCCTCGACGGCGGCGCTCTTGTCCCGAAGGCGGGCGATCTCGAGCGGATCGGCGGCCGATGCGGCGCGGGCGTCGAAGGTGTCGACGAGCTCGCGCCAGGCGCCTGCCTCGGCGGCGCTCGCCTCGACCTGGGCCTCGAGCGAGCTGTCCGTGGGCTCGAGCCGGTAGGCGCGCAGGGCCCACTGGAAGGCCGCCGCGCGGTCGCCGAGGCGGTTGGCGGAGATCTCCCGCAGCTTGTGCAGGTACGAGAGCGCGGCCGAGCGGTCGTCCGCGGGGACGGCGTTGAGGAGCACCTCGTAGAGCTGGGCGAGCCGCGACCAGCGCTCGTCCTCCAGGTAGATCGGCACCAGCGCGGTGGCGGCGGCGACGTTGTTCGGGTCGACGGAGAGCACCCGCTCGTAGCTGCGAAACGCCCTCGCGGGCTGCCGCAGCCGCTCCTCGTAGACCTTCGCCGCGCGGAACGACAGCGCCACCCGGTCCGGGGGGTTGGTCGCGCGGTCGGCGCTGCTGCCGAGCACCTCGGCGAGCCCCTCGAGGTCGCCGGCCTCCTCGTAGAGGGCCTCCAGCCGGTCCCAGTGGCCCGCCTGGATGTAGACGTCGCGCAGCACGCGCAGCGCCTTCGCGTGCTTCGGCTGCACCTGCAGCACGCGTCGCCACGCGTCGATGGAGCGCTCCGCGTCCCCGATGCGGTCGCCGTACACGGCGCCCAGCTTCATCAGCAGCGCGACCTTCTGCTCCGCGTCGTCGGTCTCCCGAGCGCGCTGCTCGATCACCTGGGCGAGCCCGTCGAAGTCACGCTCGCGCTCGGTGAGCTTCTCGAGCGCGTCGAGCGCGCCGGGCGTCTTCGCGTCGAGCGCGAGCGCCTCGCGCCAGAGGCCGATCGCGTCGGCGTTGGCGCCGAGCTTCTCCGCCGCCAGCTTCGCGAGCTCTACCAGCGCGTCCCTGCGCGCGTCGCCGGTGAGGCGCTCGGCCTCGCGGCGCGACACGTCGAAGAGCGGACGCCACGCGCGGCGGCGGGTGTAGAGGTCCTTGAGCTGCGCGAGGGCGTCGGCGTCCGTCGGATCGAGCGCGACGATCTGCTCCAGCGGGCGCGTCGCGTTGTTGACGTTGTTGAAGCGCTCCACCCACAGCTTCGCCACGCGGCGCAGCAGCGTGATCTTCGCGGCGGGATCCTCGGTGTGCTCCACCTGCTGGTCGAGCACCTTGATCACGTCGGTCCACCGGCCGAGGCGCTCGTAGCTCTCCGAGAGCGCCACGAGGGACGGGAGGTCGCCGGGCTCGAGCAACAGCAGGGCGTTGTAGGTCTGCACCACCATCGGCTCTAGCGAGAGCCGGTCGCGGTAGATGCCCACCATCTCGCGGAGGATCTCCGCCTTGCGCTCGCGGTTCGCCGTCAGGTCGGTGCCGGGCCGCACGCCGCCGAGGGACTCCAGCTCCTGGCGCAGCAGCTCCACGAGGTTGTTCCAGCGGCCGGTGGCCGCGTAGAGGCGGGCGAGCGCGTGCCGGGCGTCGGTGCCCTGCGCGTCGAGGCGCAGCGCCATCTTCCAGCCCTCGATGGCCTTGTCGGGCTGGCCCGCGCTCTCCGCCGCGCGCGCGGCCTCGATCGCCTGCAAGAGCCTCGGGTTCGTGGAGGAGGGCGGGGTCGAGAGCGAGGTCGCCGCGGCGCCGACGGAACCGTCGGTCGCAGCATCTCCGCCGCGACCGGGGCGGGCGGCGAGACCGTCGGCATCACGGGCTCGGTCGCCGCTGCGGCCACCGGCTCCTGGACCCCTTCGTCCGGCGCGTCGATCTCCTCGTCGGCGTGCGCGCTCAGCAGGACGTCTTCGTGGTCCTCGGAGGCGGGCTCGGGCGCAGGAGAAGGCATCGTCTCCGGCGCGCGGGACGTCGCGTCTGCGGTCTCCGGCGCGGCCGCCTCGGGCTCGGGGGAAGGGCTCGTGCTCGGGGCCTCGTTGGCCTCGTTGGCCTCGAAGAACGCTCGCACCGCGGGGTGCTCGGGGGAGACATCGCGCAGCCGTCGGAAGAAGGGCTCCGCGCGCGCCAGGTCGTTGCGCACGCGCCAGTGCGTCATGCCCGCCTGCACCAGCAGCCCGATGTCCGCGCCGTCCTCCGCGCACGCGCCGATCTGCGCCTCGTAGAAGTCCGCGAGGTCGTCCCATCGCTCGCGCTCGGTCAGGATCGCCACGACGAAGCGCCGCGCCGGGCCGTTGCCCGGATCGAGCTCGAGGATGCGACGATACAGCCGCTCGGCGGCGGCGATGTCGTTGCGTCGCGCGGCGTGGGTGCGGGCCGCGCGGAAGAGCAGGTCGACCTTGGCGCTGACCGGCTCGACGGCCTCGGCGGAGCGCTCGAGGTGCGCCGCGAGGTCGTCCCAGCGGCCGCCGCGACGGCGGAGCACCCGCTCGAAGAGCTGCGCCGCGCGCAGGTTTCCGGGGTCGATGGAGAGCGCCGACTCGAAGATGGCGTCGGCCTCCTTCTCGCGGCCCTTGGGCTTGTACTGGAGCACCACCGCGGCGGCGCTCACCAGGTGCGAGGCGACCACCGCGGGGTCGGTCGATCCCTCCTCCGCGTTCTTCTTGAAGGCGCCGGTGATGTCCTTCCAGCGGGCCTTCTTGGAGTTGAGCCGCTCGCGCATCTCCGCGGCCTCGGCGTCGTCGCCGCCCGACAGGATGGAGTCGAGCGTGGCGAGCGCCGACTTGTCGTCGAGCAGCTCCTCCTCGAGGTAGCGGGCGCGCTCACGGAGGAGCGCACCGCGCGTCGCCGCGTCGGGCGCCACCGCGGACTCGACGGACAGCATCGACGCCACCGCCTCGGCCTCGCCGCGTTCGTGCAGCTTGCGCCGCGTCTCCCCGAGGAGCGCGCGCCCCTCGTCCCCCGCCTGCCCGAGCTCGTCGCCCGCCGCGAGCTCTTCGAGCGTCGCCCACGCGTTGGCGTTCTCCGGATCATCCAAGAGTGAGCCGAGGAGCCTGCGAACATTGTCTACGCTCATCGCGTGTGGTTCTCCGATGCGCCGTCCAGAGGGAGAGGGAAGTCTTCGTCAGCGCCGATGGAAGGTGTGGTTTCCGCGGCGTTGTGGGTGTGTCCCGGCCCTCCCGCGGAAGCCGTCTTCGGCTCTGACGACGCGGCAAGATAGAGCAGCGCTCGCGCGTGCCGCAAGCCGCAATCGCGGTCGAGTTTGTGGCAGCGGCAGATGATCCACGCCACTGCGCGCGACGCTCGGGGGCGTCTGCCGACTTCTTGACGTAGACACCGCTCCGTTGCTAGCGGGGCACGGGTGACGTTGCTGAGGCCGCGTGGACGCGCTGACGAGGCGAGTTCACCACGTCTGCGTCGCTCGCGGTGCGGCGTTCATCGACGGCGCGCCCGAATTCTGGTCCTGGCCCGCGCGGTGCTCTGCATCGTCGTGGGATCGGCAGGGCCTTGGACGACGATTCCGAAGGAGAGAGAGCTTCCATGACGCGAGTCGGCGTGTTGTTCGGTGGAATCTCCGCGGAGCGCGGGGTGTCGATGCGCTCGGGCGAGGCGGTGGTGCAGGCGCTGCGCTCCCGCGGGCACGACGTGGTGCCGATCGTCGTGGGGCGCGACATCGACCAGGTGCTGCGCGCGGCCCGCATCGACGTGGCCTTCCTCGCGCTGCACGGACGCTTCGGCGAGGACGGCGCCATCCAGGGGGTGCTCGAGTGGCTCGGCATCCCGTACACGGGCTCCGGCGTGCTCGCCTCGGCCCTCAGCCTCGACAAGCTCAAGGCGAAGGAACTCTTCCGCCTCCACAACATCCCGACCCCGCCCTACTACGACCTCACGGGCCCGGTCTCCGACGCCCAGATCGAGGATCGCCACGGCTCCTTCGGCTTCCCGGTGATGGTGAAGCCCCGGCGCGAGGGATCGTCCATCGGCGTGTCGCGCGCCACCAACCCGTCGGAGCTGCGCGCCGCGGTCGACGAGGCCCTGCGCCACGACGACGGCGTGCTGGTCGAGCGCTACATCCGCGCCCGCGAGGTGCACGTCGCCATCCTCGGCGACCGCGTGCTCGGCGCCATCGAGGTGGTGCCCAAGCGCCCCTTCTACGATTACGAGGCCAAGTACACCCGCGGCCTCTGCGAGTACTTCTTCCCCGCGCGCCTCGCCCCCACGCGCTACCAGGGCGTGCTGCGCCTCGCCGAGCGCGCGCACCACGCCCTGGGCTGCACCGGCGCCACCCGGGTGAACGTGCTCGTGACCGAAGGAGAGAACGAGTACGTCCTCGAGGTGAACACCCTCCCCGGGCTCACCTCCACCTCGCTGCTCCCGAAGATCGCCGCGGGCGCCGGGCTCGACTTCCCCTCGCTCTGCGAGGAGATCCTCCGCGGCGCCCGGCTCCACAGCCGCGCCGGCGAGGACCGCAGCGTGGCCCGCGAGGCCGACGCCGCCGCGGTCTCTCGCGATCTCGGCGACGCCTGATCTTCCCCCTCCCCCTATCGTCTCCTCACGCCGCGCGGCTCTGCACGACCTCGACCGGCTCCGTGAGCGATCGGGCGAGCGAGCGCCTCGCGCGGTGCAGCCGCGACATCACCGTCCCCATCGGGCACCCCAGCGTCTCGGCGATGTCCCGGTAGGACATCTCCCCGAGGTCGGCCATCACCACCACCTCGCGAAACTCCACCGGCAGCCCGTCGAGCGCCTGGCGCAGCTTCGGGCCGAGGCCGCTGCGCTGGATGCCGCCGTCAGGCGCCGTCACGGCCTCCTGCGCGTCGGTGAGGGTCATCATCGCGAGGCCCGCCTCCCCGGCCCGGTCCCTCGCCACCCGCTCGCGCCGCGCCCGGCGGTAGCCCGTGATGTACACGTTGATCTGGATGCGGTGCAGCCACCCGCGGAGGTTGGTCCCCTCGGCGAAGCGCTCCCACGACTGCCACGCGAGCAGCATCGTGTCCTGCACCAGGTCGTCGGCCCGGTCGCTCGCGCCGGTGAGCCGCCGCGCCGAGGCGTAGAGGCCGTCGATCAACGGCGTCGTCTCGGCCATGAAGTGCGCCCTGCGTCCGCTCTTGAGGTTCATGCGGAGGTCGTTGTTCAACTCTCGCGCCAACCATGTTTTCACGGCCAATCAGGGCCGTTCTTCGCTTCGCTGCGGCGTCCCGGTCGCCCCCTTCGATGCCACCGCGGCGGGCGGCTTCGGAGCCGATGGGCCAATCTGTCAATCGGGTTCGAGGGTGCTCCCCAGCAGGTCGGCGATCTCCGTCGCCAGGGCTCCCCGCGACGCTCCGCGCTGCGCCGCGAGGCGCTCTCCCGCGAGGCCGTGCGCGTGCACCGCCGAGGCGACCCGCGAGCGCACCAGGATGGGACCGTCGCTGTTTCGCTCGGCCAGGCGCGCTCCGATGGCGCCCGCCAGGACGTCACCGCTCCCTCCGACCGCCAGCGCCGGGGTCATGTACGGCATCACCCACGACGACTCCGCGTCGCTGAGCACGGTGCCCGGACCCTTGAGCACCACCCAGGCGTTGAACCTCGCCGCCGCCCGCCGGGCGCTCTCCACGCGGTCGTCGTTGACCGAGCGGGTGTCGACCCCGAGCATTCGCGACATCTCCAGCGGGTGCGGCGTGAGCACCCAGGCTCTCCCCTGCGTCGGCGTCAGCCGCAGCGCCGCGAGGTGCCACAGCCCGTCGGCGTCGATCACCAGCGGGACCTCGCAGCTCCCGAGCACCGTCGCCGCGATGTGCGCCGAGTCGTCGTCGCGCCCGAGCCCCGGCCCCAGCACCACGGCGTCCGCGTGCTGCATCAGCCCACGCAGCGTCTCGGCCCGGGCGCCCGGGTCATCGGGCAGCATCGTCACCATGGTCTCCGGCAGGTGCGGGGCGGAGGGAGCCTCGGTCGACGCGACCCTCACCAGCCCGGCTCCCATGCGGTGCGCCCCGCGCGCAGCGAGCACCGCGGCCCCGGTCATCCCTCGCCGGCCGCCGACGATGAGCACCCTCCCCGCGTCGCCCTTGTGGGCGTCGGGCCGTCGCGGAGGCACGCGAGGCGCGGCCGACTCCAGCCAGCACTTCGAGCGCGCCACCGAGGTCGGGATCGCCACCCCGATCGTCGCCAGCAGCACCTCGCCCGCCAGCGTGCGCCCGGGGCCGGTGTGCAGCCCCGCCTTCTGTGCCGCGAAGGTCACGGTCACGTCCGCGCGAAACGCCGCGCCGTCGCCCAGCACCGCGCCCCGGTCGGCATCGATGCCCGAGGGCACGTCGAGCGCCACCCGCAGGGTCTCCTTGCGCGCGTTGGCCGCGAGCACCCACGTCGCCGCCGCGCCGGAGAGCGGGCGCGAGAGGCCGGTGCCGAAGAGCGCGTCGACGATGCAGTCGCAGGCGCCCAGGGCGAGGGCCGCCGCGTGGGGGTCGTCGGCCGCGACCCGCAAGGGGACGCCGCAGGCCAGGGCCGCGTCGCGCATCACCGCCGCGTCACCCGAGAGCGTCGCCGGATCGACCACGCACCACGCCACGGCCTTCACGTCCGGGAGGTGGAGCCGCAGGTGCCGCGCGACCACCAGCCCGTCGCCGCCGTTGTTGCCCGGACCCACCAGCACCGCGACGTCTCGCAGCGGCTTCTCCCGGGTGCGCTCTAGAATCACCTCCGCCGCGCCTCGCCCCGCGTTCTCCATCAGCAGCACGCCGGGCACGCCGCGGGCGATGAGCGTCGAGTCGATGGTGCGCACCTCGTCGCGGGTGAGGAGTCGCTCCGGGGAGAGTTGGTCGTCGGTGCTCATCGTTCCAACACTACTACCGCCGCCGCGAAGCCCGCGTCGTGCGTGATCGAGAGGAACGCCCCCGTCACGCCCAGCGCCTCGACCCTCGTCCTCGCCACGCCGTGCCACCGTAGCGACGGCGCCCCCGGCCTCGCGGCGAGCACCTCCGCGTGGTGCCAGTGGATGCCCGCAGGCACCCCGAGCGCCTTGCTCGCGGCCTCCTTGGCGGCGATGCGCCCGGCGAGCCACTCGATCACCCGAGGCTCGTGCGGCACCATCGCCCGGCGCTCGTCCTCGCTCAGCACCCGGGCCGCGATGCGCTCGCCCCAGCGGCGCCACATCCGCTCGACGCGGGGCAGCGCCACCACGTCGATGCCGAGGCCGACGATCACCGCCCGCCGCGCCCCCGGTCCATCGCGTCGCGCATCGAGCGCACCGCGTCGGCGATGCCCATGATCACCGCGTCCGCGATGATCGCGTGGCCGATGTTGAGCTCCTCCACCGCCGCGATCGCCGCCACGTCCACCACGTTGGCCACGGTCAGCCCGTGCCCCGCGGCCACGCGCAGCCCCGCGTCCTTCGCCCTCGCCGCGCCCCGCCGAAGGGCGGCCAGCGCCTCGCGACGGTGCGCTCCGACCGCGTCGGCGTAGTCGCCCGTGTGCAGCTCGATCTGCTCCGCGCCCAGCGCCACCGCGGCGTCGATCTGCGCGTCGTCGGGGGCGATGAACAGCGACACCCGGATGCCCGCCGCCCGCAGCGGGTCGATCACCCTCGCCAGCGCCACGCGCTGTCCCGCCGCGTCCAGGCCCCCTTCGGTGGTGCGCTCCTCGCGGCGCTCGGGCACCAGGGTCACGTGGTCGGGGCGCACCGCGAGCGCGATCGCCAGGCCGTCGTCGCTCGCGGCCATCTCCAGGTTGTAGGTGCCGCGGACGACCTCCTTCAGCACCCTCACGTCCCGCTCCTGGACGTGCCGACGGTCTTCTCTCAGGTGCACCGTGATGCCTTCGGCGCCCGCGCGCTCGCAGGCGATGGCGGCCTCCACGGGGTCGGGGTAGCGGGTGCCGCGCGCCTGGCGGAGCGTGGCGACGTGGTCGACGTTGACGTGCAGGGCGAGGCTCATCCGCGCAGCGCCCCCCGCGCGATGACCAGCCGTTGGATCTCGCTCGTGCCCTCGTAGATCATCGTCACCCTCGAGTCGCGCATCCGTCGCTCCACCGCGAACTCGCGGGTGTATCCGTAGCCGCCGTGCACCTGCACCGCGCGGTTGCACACCCGCCACGCCGTCTCCGACGCCGTCAGCTTCGCCATCGCCGCCTCCTGCGAGAAGGGGCGCTTCGACTCCTTCAGCCAGGCCGCGCGCATCACCAGCCAGCGCGCCGCGTCGAGCTCCGCGTGGCTGTCCGCCAGCATCCACTGCACCGCCTGGAACTCCGCGATCGCCTTGCCGAACTGCTGCCGCTCGGTCGCGTAGCGGCGCGCGTCGTCGAGGGCCCCCTCGCCGATGCCGAGGGCCTGGGCGCCGATGCCCACCCGGCCTCCGTCGAGCGCCATCATGGCGATCTTGAAGCCGCCGCCCTCCACGCCCAGGAGCGCGCTCGACGGCACCTCGCAGTCCTCGAAGACCAGCGGAACCGTGCTCGACGCGCGGATGCCCATCTTGTCCTCGCGCTTGCCCACGCGCAGCCCCGGGGTGCCTCCCTCCACCAGGAAGACCGAGAGCCCTGCGGTGCCGGGGCCCCCCGTGCGGGCCCACACCACGAAGACGCCCGCGCGGTCTCCGGAGGTGATCCACTGCTTGTCGCCGTTGATCACCCAGGCGTCGCCGCGACGCACCGCCGTGGTGCGCATCGCGCCCGGGTCGCTGCCCGCCCCCGGCTCGCTCAGCGCGAACGACCCCGCCTCGTACTCCCCCCCGACCAGCCTCGGGACGTAGGTCTCCCGCTGCGCCGCGGTGCCGAAGCCCGCGATCACCTCGGAGACCATGTTGGTCACCGCCATCGTCACGGCGGTCGCCGCGCACCCTCGGGCGATCTCCTTCATGGCGAGCGCGTAGGACACCGCTCCAGCCTCGGATCCGCCCAGCGCCTCGGGGACGTTCACCCCCATCAGCCCGAGCTCGGCCATCTCCTTCAGCACCTCCGAGGGGATCCGCTCGGCGCGCTCGAACTCCGCAGCGCGCGGGCGCAACACCCGGTCGCTGAAGGCCCGCGCGGTCTCGCGCACCATCGCCTGCGTCTCGTTCAGCTCGAAGTCCATCGCTCTCTCCGCTACGGGATCGTCACCGTGGTGCGCGCGTACCACGATCCGGGCGTCGGGAGGCGGAGGGCCTGCACCTCCCTCAGCACGCAGTCGGTCATCCCCGTCGCCTCGTGCGAGGAGAGCGCGGCCCCGGCGGCGGGGATGGTCCCGTCGGGCGCCACGTAGAGGGTCACCCGGAGGGGCGTATGGTCACCGTGGCGGCAGGTGGCGAGGGCGGTGCGCCGGGTGCGGAGGGCGGTCTCCACCCGCTGGGCGGCGACGTCGGTGGCGGGCCTGCGATCGGGGCCGCCGTCCAGGTCGAGCGAGTAGGCGACCTCGGCCTCTCCGCCGCAGGGGGCCTCGAAGCGCAGCGTCGCCGCGGTCTCCACCATGCACCGCTCGGTCGCCCGGTCGCCCAGCGTCGACTCGGTCGGGATGGCCCAGCGCACCGCGCCGTCCTCGCCCACCCGGATGCGCAGCGCCACGCGGCCCGCGAGGCAGGGCAGCGCCTCCACGCGGCGGGTGTAGCAGGCCAGCATCGCGGGTTCGGCGTCGCGCAGGATGCGCCGCACCCGGGCCGGGTCGAGGCTGCCCATCTGGCCCTCGATGGACATGCCCTGGGTCGATCCGCAGCGCGAGGTGGGCGTCGTCGCGATGGGGGCTGCCGGGGCCTGGGCGGGAGGAGCCGCGGCGGGGGTCGTGGGCTGCGTCTGCGCGCCGCCACAGGCGCCGGTCAGAAGCAGGAGGAGGAGGGCTCGTGCGCGCATCGGCGGCGGAGTCTGCCAGAGTCACCAGGGCAGTCATAGGGCCGCTGGGTAGGCTGGAAATAGATGTGTGATTCCAGGCACTACCGATGGATGACCTCGGAATCCGCGCGAGCGTGACCTCAGCCCCTCGCGTCGACCTCGCGCGTCAATGGAAGTCGTGCGACGGGGGCAGCGCCAGCGCCTCGACCTCCGCCGAGAGCGACACCGCCTCCGCCCGGATCGCCTTCACGCTGAGCACCCCCTCCTGGTGCTGCACCACGCCGTGGATCTTCAGCACCCCGGCGGTCACCAGCAGCGCCCGCTGGTCGCGGTAGAGGGCGGGCGACACGATGGCGTTGATGACCCCGTGCTCGTCCTCCAGGGTCAGGAAGAAGAAGCCCTTGGCGCTCCCGGGGCGCTGCCGGGTGATGACCACGCCGGCCACGGACACCGCGCTCGCGTGACGGGCGAGGCCCAGCTCCGCCGAGGAGAGCACCCCCTCCCCGCGCAGCGCCTCCCTCACGAAGCGCATCGGGTGCGGCCCCACGGTGACCCCGCTCCGCTCCAGGTCGGCCGCCACCCGCTCGGTCAGCCGCATCGCCCTCACCGGGACCTCCGCCCTCGGGCCCGCTGCGCCGTCGAAGATCCCCCTGGGCATGGCCTCGAGCGCCCGCACCTGCCAGAGCGCCTCCCTCCGGTGCCAGGGCTTCTCCCGGTCGGTGAAGCGCAGCGCCCCGAGCTCCGCCAGCGCCTCCAGCTCCGAGCGATCGGGCGAGGCGCGACGTCGGAAGTCCTCCAGCGAGGTGAAGGCCGACTGCGCCCTCGCGGCCTCGATCGCCCGCCCGGTTGACTCCCGCATCCCCCCGACGAAGCGCATCCCCAGCCGCAGCCGCTGCTCTCCCGGGTCGCCCTCGCGGGAGCAGTTCCAGCAGGAGCGGGTGACGTCGATGGGGAGCACCCGCACCCCGTGGCGCTGCGCGTCCCGGATGAGCGTGGCCGGGTGATAGAAACCCATGGGCCAGTGGTTGAGCAGCGCCCCGGTGAAGGTCGCCGGGTAGTGCGCTCGCAGGTAGGCGCTTGCGTAGGCCAGCAGGGCGAAGCTCGCGCTGTGAGACTCCGGGAAGCCGTACTCCGAGAAGGAGGTGATCCCCCGGATGATCTGCTCCTGGTCGGCCTGGGCGTAGCCGTTGCGGGTCATGCCCTCGCGCAGGCGCCCCACGATGCGAGCCATCTTCGCGGCGCTGCGCCTCGACCCCATGGCCCGGCGTAGCTCCTCGGCCTCGCCGCCGGTGAAGTCCGCGGCCACCATCGAGACGCGCATGAGCTGCTCCTGGAAGAGCGGGATCCCCAGGGTTCGCTTGAGCACCGGCTCCAGGTCGGGGTGCGGATAGGTGACGTCCTCGCGGCCCGCTCGGCGGGCGATGTACGGGTGCACCATCTTCCCCACGATGGGCCCAGGGCGGATGAGCGCGACCTCCACCACCAGGTCGTAGAAGGTGCTCGGCTTGAGCCTCGGGAGCGTCGCCATCTGCGCCCTCGACTCGATCTGGAACACCCCCACGGTGTCCGCCGCCTGGATCATCGCGTAGGTCTTCGGGTCGTTGGCGGGCACCGACGCGATGCTCGACTCCCGGCCGCCGTCGACGGTCGGCACCGTGGCGAAGACCTCCTCCAGCACGGCCATCATCCCGAGGCCCAGCAGGTCGATCTTCAGCATCCCCATCGCGGCGCAGTCGTCCTTGTCCCACTGGATCACCCGCCTCCCCTCCATCGCCGCGGGCTCGACCGGCACCACGTGGTCGAGCCGTCCCCGAGCGATCACCACGCCGCCGGAGTGCTGGCCCAGGTGCCTCGGGAGGTCCTCGATCTGCCGCCCCAGCGAGAGCCAGAGCGACACGCGCCGGTCGAGCGCGTCGAGGCCCGCCGAGGCCACGCGCTCATCGAGCGCCTCGGGCGCTGCGCCGTGCAGGTGGTGGAGCTGCCGGGAGACCTTGGAGAGCACCTCCTCGGGCATTCCCAGCGCCCTGCCCACCTCGCGCATCGCGCTGCGCGCCCGGTAGGTGATCACGTTGGCGGTCATCGCCGCGCCCCGCTCCCCGTAGCGCCCGAAGACGTACTGGATCACCCGCTCGCGCTGCTCGCCGCTCGGCAGGTCGAGGTCGATGTCGGGCCACTCCCCCCGCTCCTCGGAGAGGAAGCGCTCGAAGAGGAGGTCCATCTCCACCGGGTCGACCGCGGTGATGCCGAGGCTGTAACAGACCGCGCTGTTGGCCGCGGACCCCCTGCCCTGCACGAGAATCCCGCTCGTACGGCAGAACTCCACGATGTCCCACACGATGAGGAAGTAGCCCGCGAAGCCGAGCCTCTCGATGAGCCCGAGCTCCTTGCGAAGCTGCGCCCAGGCCTTCGGGTGCTCCGGGCGGTAGCGCTCCCTCGCCTTCGTCATCGTGAGCTCGTAGAGCCTCGCGGACATCTCCTCCGGCGTCAGCGATCCGTAGTCCGGCAGCTCGTAGCCGAGGTTGTCGAGCGTGAAGGCGCATCGCTCGGCGAGGCGCTCGGCCTCGCGCAGCGCGGCGGGCAGGTCGCGAAAGCTCCTTCGGGTGCTCTCCTCGGAGCGCAGGTGCCAGCCGTGGTGGGGCAGCAGCAGCCGCCCCGCGCGGTCGACGGTGGTGCGCTCGCGGATGCAGGCGAACACGTCGTGAAGCGTGGCGTCCGACTCTCGCGCGTAGCGCACGTCCCCGGTGGCGACGGCGTTCACCCCGAGGTGCCTCGCGAGCGCGACGAGGCGCTGGGTGCGCCGCTCCTCGGGGCGGTGCTGGTGGCGGGTGAGCTCGACCACCGCGTCATCGCGGCCGAAGACGCCCACGATCGCTCGGGACCATCGCAGCGCGGCCTCTCGGTCGAAGCGCCGCAGCGCGAGCCCGGCGAGCGGCACGTCGGCGGCGGTGAGCATCGCCACGAGGCCCGCCCGGTGGGCGGCGAGCTCGGCCAGGGTGACCGAGGCGAGGCCTTCTCTCGCCTGCTCCTTGGTGACCTTCGCCTTGGCGATGGTGACGAGGGCGCAGAGGTTCTGGTAGCCGACGCGGCTGGTCACCAGCAGCGCGAGGCGACCGTCGAGGCCCGCGTCGCGCAGCGCGAGGTTGACCCCGAAGATGGGCCGCACTCCCTGCTCCCTCGCGGCGGCCTGGAAGCGCGGGCCTCCGCTCACCCCGTCGCGGTCGATGAGCGCGACCGCGGGGATCTCCAGGTCCGCCGCGCGAGACCAGCGCCTCCGGGTCGGACGCCCCGCGCAGGAAGCTGAATGCGCTGATGGCGTGGAGTTCGGGCAGCACCGCAGATCACGGTACTGGTCATCCGTACAGCACGGCAACCGGTCAGCTCCGGCGTCTCTCCCGCTCGAGCCCGGCGATCACCCTCCGCCGGGCGTCGCCAACCATCGGGCTGCCGTGGCCTGCGAGCACGTGCTCATAGCGCCAGCCCTGGGCGTGGAAGGCGTCGAGCGCGTCGTGGGCGCTTCGGGTGTCCATGGAGAAGGCGTCGTAGGCGGGCATCACCGCGCCGAAGAGGGTGAGCGGAGGGCGCGCGGTCAGCAGCGTGTCGCCGGTGAGCAGGCAGCCCGTCGACTCGTGGAGGAAGAACACCGAGCCCTCGGTGTGGCCCGGCAGGAGGTGCACCGCGAGGCCCGCCACGGTGTCGCCGTGGTCGAGGGCGCGGTCGACGCGGAGCCTTGCGGGGAAGGCGTTCTCGAAGGCGCCGAGGGCGCGCTCGAGGGGGTTGCCCTTCAGGCCGAGGCGGAAGCGGGGGGCGCTGCCATCGAGCACCGCGGCGTCGGCGCGGTGGCAGAGCACCTTCACGCCGTGCTCCCGCTGAAGGGGTATAGGCATCATGGGAAGTCAGCGTCCGGGACCTCGCTGCCAACCGCTGACCTGACCGCGCGTTCCGCGCGCCGGACACCCTCGCCGTCGCCGAGCGCGTCGATGGGCGCGCGGGGCGGCTCCCGTTCGTGGGTCGCGTTGCTCGCGACGGCGCTGATGTTTGCGCCGCTCGATGCGACCGCCGGGGACCCACGCCCACTCACCGCTCACGCCGGACCCGAGCTCGTCGCGGCGGGTGAGTGGCGTCCTCGCTCCGCAGGCGCGACGATCGAGTTGCGAGACACCAACCCGCTCCGAGAGGAGGACGCCGATGGAGGGTTTATCGGACTGGATGTGCATCGCCCAAGCACGACGTGCGCGGTGATCGATGCGCGCGGCAAGCGACTTGCGCGTCGACGTGGTGGAGACCAACGGCCAGACGCTGATCGAGTTCCTGAAGCTGCAGCCGGGGACGCTGCGGCTGTGCATGGAGGAGGGCACGCAGGCGTTGTGGCTGGCGGAGATCCTGTCGCCGCCCGCGTGGAACAGCTCGCGGTGGTCCACGTGACCAAGTCGCGTGGCCCGAAGGACGACGAGCGGGATGCGCTCGCGCTCGCCGAGCAGATGCGGACGGGCAAGCTGGACACGACGTTGTACGCCTACTCGCGAGCATTGGCAGGAGCTCCCGAGCCGCTGCCTTGGCCGCTGGAGGGCCTCGCCGGTGATGAAGCTGGGGCGCACGATTGCGGACCTGGATGGGAGCGCAGTGGTGGCAGCACACCACCAGGCGGAGGCGATTGGATATCGGGTGACAGGGGGATAGAGGGCGGCAACTTCCGCCCGTGGCCACGCCCCACCGTCGGCCCTTGCACCCCGTCGCTACGCTAGCACGCGCAATGCCTCACGGGACGCTACAGTCCGCCGCGAGCAGGCCCCCGTCGAAATGAGACGGCCGATTGATCTCGTACCGCAGGCGCAGCACGCCGCGTATCCTCAACCCGCGCAGATTCATCCGGTACATCGTCTGCCCGTCCTCGCTGGTGTGCGTCATGACGCACGCGTCTCGAAGCACCGCTTCGACGGTGTCACCCACGCCTCCGGCTCGGGTGACGACGGCGTTGCACGGCGAGCCGTACGTTCGGAAATCACACCGGGCGTCGGGCGCCCCACAGGGCAATCCCCGGCCCTGCAGGGATACCGTGATGGGCGCGGGCCCGAGGGCAGAGAACATGCGGCCGGTTCCCGCGAAGTCCACGACGGGATCGCCCGTCCCTTCACCCGAAGTGAACTCGGGGGCGCAACTCGAAACGTCCACCGCGAGATGGTCCGAGGTCAATGGCGAGCACCAGCGCGAGCGCTCCCCCCCCTCCCGATCGACCTCGATGGCGATGAACTCCTCCCCGCAGTCGGGAAGCTCCGGCGGTGCGTCGACGGCTGCCTCGATCGCCGCGTCCGCGCGAGTCGGCGGGGCGGCCATCGAGGAAGTCGAGCACGCCGCTGCGAGGCAGGACAGGAGGCCCAGACCGACAGCGCGGAGCGGGGGGTCGCCCATCTCACCACTCCGGCAGCGTGACCCCGCGCAGCGCGGAGGTCGCGAAGTTGATGCGGTACGCACCGCACGAAAAACCGGGGGCCGGACGAACGTGGAACTCGTAGATTCCCGCGTTCAGGGCGTCGAGGTATCCGCCCGTTCCCGGGGTACCACCGGCCGCGTCGGCGACGGCGGCACCGTCCGTCCAACGCATGATCGCCTGATTGGCAAGGTTTGTCATCGAGCTTGGCGCGAAGACCGACACCTGGGTCGCGCAGCCGGGCTGCGTGTCGGACACCGAAACGCTCACTCCCTGCATCTCAGCGAGGTCGATCCGATAGACGTGCTCCGTGGCGGAGGTTGGCAGGCGCCCCGCGAAGCGGTCGCCCCAGGCCTGTCGGACCGTCCTGACGCCCGGGGTCGCGTCGCAGTTGGACGACCCGCACCCGATCGTCCCGGTGGTCGCGTAGGTGCCCGTGACGTTGGCCAGCACACGCCACGTCCAATAGCCCTTGGCCGGAAGGGTGCCTACGCTCCAGACCGGGCTACTCGAACTCACCGCCTGCGAGCCGTAGAAATTGCCCGTGGGGTCGTACAAGAGGATCGTCGCCGAGGACAGACCGGTCACCTGGAGGGTCAGGGTGGTCGGGTCCACGGGCACGAGAATCTGGAACGCGTCGGCGTCGCCGACGGTGTGCGCTTGCGCCGCCGCCGACACGCCGTGTGCCATGGGCAGGGCCTCGGCGATCGCGGACGACAGGTCGTCATGGCCCGGTTCGACCCGGATCTGCCCCTCCCAGTCGGTGGTGCCCGTGGCGCCCCACACGAATGCCACGTACCACCCGGTCGTCGGCAACGGCGTGGTGGTCACGCTTCCGCTGTAGGAGGACCAATACGTGCTGAGATTGTCGAGCGAGATGATCTCCACGATGGGCGACCCTGCCGTTCCGTGGAACCACGTCTCCAGTCGGTAGGCCGAACCGGCGACGCCCCGGAACATCACCACGTCGGCGTCACTGTAGTCCTCGAACCTCGGGTAGGCGGCGGCCCCGTTGCCCCACCAGATGGGGGTCCAGGTAGTCGAGCGGACCGGCACCGCCGCCGCGTGGTCGAGGGGGTCCGGGAAGTCGTCGCCGGGCACGAAGCCGGTCCCCGAATACACCGACTGGACCGCCCTCGTGGTCTCGAATCGCGAGCTCGCCTGGTTGAGAAAGCGACTGTAGTAGCTGTCCGTGCCCAGGACCAGATCCCGGGTCGCATTGAGGCGCTGTCCGCTCGCGGCGTACAGCGAACTCATCAGCGCGTTCTGCCAGCCGCTGGTGAAGACGAGCCGCGTGCCGACAGTGTCCCAGAAGTGGTTGTAGTAGGAGTCCATGACGCAGGCGCTGGCCGTGCTCCCGTTGGTCAGCATCGTGGGGAGACAGTAGAGAGCCCGTTGGCAGTCCGTCGGCTGGGTACAGGCCCGCTCGCACAGGCCCGACAAGCCGGAGACGTCGTGGCCATGGTCGGTCTGTACACAGACGAAGCCGGGGGCGCACCCCACCGTGGAGCAGTCCGCGGTGCTGCTCGAGTCCTGGGACATGGTGCCGAAATCGTCCGACGACGAGTTGTACGACTCGTACATCCAGGTAGAAGCGTAGTTCTCGGACTCGAGACGGCTGAAATATTTGTACCGGGAGAGGAGGGACGCCACGAATTGCGCGGTGCACTCACTCGCGGAGTCGAACACGGCGGGCCGCCACGAGCTGACCGGCGGGCGGGCGGCGACCGTCAACGCCGCTGGGCCGACCCGGTCGCAGCCCAGGCCCGGCTGCATAGCGCAGTTGTGAACAAGGTGGCCGTACTCGTGGGCGGCCCCGAACATGGCGTTGCCGTCCGTATTGTATTCGTGAATGGCGTCGTGGCCGACGTCATCCAGGTAGCCCACACCGCACAGGATGGTTCCCTCGGTGGCCGATCCGTTGGGGTCCGGGCTGGGGCTCCCGAGGTTGCCTGAGTTCGACTGTCCGCACGCCAGATCGGAGCCGGAAAAGACGTTGAAGGCGAACGTCAGCACCTCTGGAACCTCCTGCAACAGCCGGTTGCTCATGAGGTATTGCCAGTAGGACAGCCACCCGTACATGATCTCGGTGCTGTGGGGGTACGTGACCGGCGTGCCGGAGTTCTGCCCTCAGGCATCGGGCGACGAGAAGTTCATTGCGGGCTGCATCGACGGCGTCCACGAGGTTCGCAAGGGCCGGTCCACGTAGACTGGACCGGAGGGAGTGCCGACCAACTGCGTGTGCTGGATGCGGCCGTATCGGGCGGGGTTGAAGGGCCCGACGGCGCCCTCGAAGCCGATCTGGACCGGCGTACTCTGGGTGAAACTGTGTGTGCCGTCGGGCCCGGTCTGACCCAGGCTGGTGCCCGAAGAGTTGACGACGTTCGCGTTGCGGAAGCGGATCGCGGCGGGCGTCCTCCGGTCCACCCCCGGGGGTAGTCCTGCGATCCGCAACGGCCCCTGCCGCGCGACCTCCTGCCTCGCTTGCAGGACCTGACCATCGATGGCACCGACCGACACCGTCCAGCCGCTACGATAGGTCACCCGCCAGTAAGGTACGCACTCCTCTCCGCAGGACCAACGTAGGGTGGCGGACCTCGCCGCTCCGTCGGCCGCGGCCCCATCATCCGCGTGCGCCTGGTCGCGCCGCCGCTCGTCCGCGAGCTGCTTCGCGCGATCGGCCGAGATCCACCGATCCGAAGGGACGGCGGGCAGCTCCGTGCCGCGTGAGCCCGCGCTAACCCGGACCTGCTTGAGCACGCCGGGCCCGAGGCGAGAAGCCGCAGTGGTCACGAAGGCCTCGACGAATTCACCGTCCACCGGGATGCCGTCCCGCCGCAGCTCGCCGCTGAGAACGACCGTCTCGTCGTCGAGCGGGGACAAGCCGGTGAGGTTGAGGTCGGAGCGGAGTCCCAGGGCCCATAGCTGGGCCAATGCCTCGTAGTGCTCTTCCAAGAACGCCGCCCAGACCGCCCGAGGCTCCAGGTCACGGCGCACGAACAACAGGTTCTTGAGCGCGGCGGGCGACCGCTGGTCTTCGTCCCAAGAAACCTCCAGGGCGCCGCCGGCCACGGACGCGAAATGACCGAGGGCCGACCGTTGGGCGTCGGACTCGGTCGACCGCTGGTGGGTGCCGCGCAGGGAGATCGGTTCGCCACGCTCGGCCGCCATCGCGCGCAGGATCTGGCCGTACTCATCGAGTTCGGCCTGCGAGAACCTTCGCAATCCGTCCAGCGGGCGAGCCCCCGTCGACGCCGCGCTCCGCTCGATCAGCCCGGCGACCGCCGAGCGACCAGCCGACGAGGGCGGCGTGCGATTGGGCCCCCGCGAGGCGGTCACTTCCGGTCCCTCGTTGATCGCCGACACCGAGGTCGACTGCTGATCAACGCACGTCGCAAGCGATAAGGCCGCGAACAGAGCAACAAGGGGTCGACCTGTTGAACGTGTATGTCTCGTGATTTGTGCCTCCCCGTTGGACCAGGATTACATCGATCAAGGTCCGGTGATTTCGCCCACACCGAGAAACCGGATCGAGCCCGCGAGGACAAGCGAGTACCACCCCCGGAGCGAGCGTCACGCCGTGTGAAATACGAGCACTCCGTACGTGAGCTCGGAATGTCGACCGTTACCGCCCATCGATCCGCGCGTCAATGGAGAAGGGCCGCTCTCCCATTCAAACAGTGACCTTGCGGCGACCAGGACGAGAGCGCGCTCAATCGTCCACATGCTGCGGCGTGTCCGTCGCAACGAATTGAACGAGTCGGGAGTGCCGGTCATGGGACGAACGGGGCCGATCATGGCGGGGACCGTAAGGTGCCCGTGAGCGTCAATGGTCTTCGCGCGTCGCTGGCGTCGTCGACCCCTTCGGCCTCGCGCTACGCTACGACCGCCGCCCCTTCGTTGCCCCCCGGCCCCGCGCGCTTGTACCTTCGCGCACCCCGCGCGAACCACCCATCCATCCCCCGGGGTATAGGCATCATGGGAAGGTGGCGTCCGGGACCTCGCTGCCAACCGCTGACCTGACCGCGCGTTCCGCGCGCCGGACACCCTCGCCGTCGCCGAGCGCGTCGATGGGCGCGCGGGGCGGTTCCCGTTCGTGGGTCGCGTTGCTCGTGACGGCGCTGATGCTCGTGCCGCTCGAGGCGACCGCGGGGGACCCACGCCCGCTCACCGCTCACGCCGGACCCGAGCTCGCCGGGGCGGGTGAGTGGCGTCCTCGCTCCGTCGGCGCGACGATCGAGTTGCGAGACACCAACCCGCTCCGAGAGGAGGACGCCGATGGAGAGGTTTATCGGACTGGATGTGCATCGCCCAAGCACGACGTGCGCGGTGATCGATGCGCGCGGCAAGCGACTGCGCGTCGACGTGGTGGAGACCAACGGCCAGACGCTGATCGAGTTCCTGAAGCTGCAGCCGGGGACGCTGCGGCTGTGCATGGAGGAGGGCACGCAGGCGTTGTGGCTGGCGGAGATCCTGTCGCCGCACGTGGAACAGCTCGCGGTGGTCCACGTGACCGAGTCGCGTGGCCCGAAGGACGACGAGCGGGATGCGCTCGCGCTCGCCGAGCAGATGCGGACGGGCAAGCTGGACACGACGGTCTACAAGCACGTCGGTCCCTTCGGTGCGCTGAGAAATCTGGTCAAGACGCACGGGATGGTGGTGCGCGATGTGGTGCGGACACAGAACCGGATCCGGGCGATGTTCCGCTCGCGGGGCGTGCCCGTCGTGGGCAAGGCGGTCTACGGGACCAAGGAGCGCGAGGCCTGGGTGGCGAAGCTGCCGACGAACGCCCAGGGCGCCGGACGACTCCTGTATGCGCAGTACGACGCGGGCAACGACGTGCGGAAGGAGGCGGAAAAGAAGCTCATCGAGGAGTCGCATCAACATCCGATCACGCGAGTGCTCGAGACGTGCCCCGGCGTGGGACCGATTCGCGCGGCGCAGATCGTGTCGGTGGTGGTGACGCCGCACCCGATGGTGACGAGGGCGCAGAGGTTCTGGTAGCCGACGCGGCTGGTCACCAGCAGCGCGAGGCGACCGTCGAGGCCTGTGTCGCGCAGCGCGAGGTTGACCCCGAAGATGGGCCGCACTCCCTGCTCCCTCGCGGCGGCCTGGAAGCGCGGGCCTCCGCTCACCCCGTCGCGGTCGATGAGCGCGAGCGAGGGGATCTCCAGCTCCGCCGCGCGAGAGACCAGCGCCTCCGGGTCGGACGATCCCCGGAGGAAGCTGAAGGCGCTGATGGCGTGGAGTTCGGGCAGCACCGCGGATCACGGTACTGGTCATCCGTACAGCGCGGCAACCGGTCAGCTCCGGCGTCTCTCCCGCTCGAGCCCGGCGATCACCCTCCGCCGTGCGTCGCCCACCATCGGGCTGCCGTGGCCTGCGAGCACGTGCTCATAGCGCCAGCCCTGGGCGTGGAAGGCGTCGAGCGCGTCGTGGGCGCTTCGGGTGTCCATGGAGAAGGCGTCGTAGGCGGGCATCACCGCGCCGAAGAGGGTGAGCGGAGGGCGCGCGGTGAGAAGCGTGTCGCCGGTGAGCAGGCAGCCCGTCGACTCGTGGAGGAAGAACACCGAGCCCTCGGTGTGGCCCGGCAGGAGGTGCACCGCGAGGCCCGCCACGGTGTCGCCGTGGTCGAGGGCGCGGTCGACGCGGAGCCTTGCGGGGAAGGCGTTCTCGAAGGCGCCGAGGGCGCGCTCGAGGGGGTTGCCCTTCAGCCCGAGGCGGAAGCGGGGGGCGCTGCCGTCGAGCACCGCGGCGTCGGCGCGGTGGCAGAGCACCTTCACGCCGTGCTCGCGCTGAAGGTACGCAGCGTTGCCAGCGTGGTCGGAGTGGCGGTGGGTGAGCAGCACGCCGGTGAGCTCGCTCGGACGAAGGCCCGTCGATCGCAGCTCGCTGAGGAGCTGCAAGCGCTCGCTCCAATGGCCCGAGTCGACGAGCCAGCGGTCGCCCGGTCCTCCGTCGAGCAGGTAGACGTTGGAGACCATCAGTCGACGGAAGCGGCGAAACGGACCCACCACGGTCTTCATGGCGTTGCCTCTCCGGCTCGGACGATCAGCCGCCCGCCCAGTCGATGCAGTCCTCGTTGGTGTGGATGTTGTTCACCGGCAGGTCGAGCATCAGCGAGCGGATGGTCATCTGCGCGCCGTTGGGGACGTTCTCGCAGCGCCCGTTGGTGTACTGCCGCACCTCGCGGGCCCTCACGTTGCGAAACTCCACCCGCATCCGGGTGCCCACCGGCGAGCTTCGCTGGAGCTGGTGGAAGACCACCTGGCCCTCGTAGGCCAGGTAGCTGTGCGCGGCCCTCCAGGTGGGCTCGGTCTGGATGCCCGAGAGGGTGGAGACGAAGAAGGGGCGCGTCCCGGCACGAACGCGCGAGAGGTCGATGGTGTCCCCGGTGACGGGGCCGCCGTTGTTGAGGAAGTCGTAGAAGCGCAGCGCCACCATGGCGTTCTCGGTGTCCTCCACGAAGACGAAGAGCGAGCCGTCCTCGGGGCGGTAGCACTGCATCGACCAGTTGAAGCGGATGGTGTCGAAGTTCACCACCGGGCCGGTGCTGGGGAGCACCGGGTCGCTGCACAGGCCCATCCCGGTGTTGCCGAGGTCCGTCGGAGGGAGCGTCGTCCCGGCGTCGCGAGGGGGCGTCGAGCCGGTGTCGGGGACGGTGCTCCCGGCGTCGCGAGGAGCGCCCGGCACGGCGCACCGCGGGGTGTATCCGGCGGCGCGGTAGCAGTCGTTGTCGGCGTCGCAGGCGCAGCGGTCCTCGCCGGGCCAGCACCAGCGGATGTGGCCCGCGGCGTTGCGGGGCTCGTTGTTGCGATCGAGGGTGACGGGCTCGTAGACGCAGCCCGAGTCGATGGCGGGAGCGCCAGCGTCCATCGGAGCGACTGGAGTTCCAGCGTCCATCGGTGGGACTGGAGTTCCGGCGTCGGCGGGTGCTGGGGGAGCGCCCCGGTCGACGGCCACGACACCGCGGTCGGTGGGGGCCGCGACATCGCGGGGCTGAACAGAGCTGGCGTCAGGGACGGCGGAGGACGGGTCGGCGCCGCAGCCGAGCCCGAGGAGCGCCGCGGGGAGGATCCAGCCCAAGGGGCGCTTCGGGGTCATCACGATGGCAGCGAGAGATGTCGCGTCTGCCGACCGCCGTCAACACGGCGGCAGGGACGGTCAGCGGAGGCCGGTGCAGTTCTGCGTGGCGCCGGTCACGCTGGTGCTGAAGAGCACGCCCGCGACGCCGCCGAAGCCTTCGTGGAAGGCGATGCCCGAGCACATCGCCCGAGGAGAGACCTCGCTCGCGCGGAAGGTGGTCTCGCCCATGCGCTCCCAGAGAGAGAACAGCTCCTCGTCGCGCACTTCCAGGCGGAAGGTGCTCGTCCCCAGCGCCGCGCAGGGGATCTCCACGAAGGCGTTGGACCACACGGCGCCCACGCGAGGGGCCTCCCAGGAGTCGTTCTCGGTGCTGGTGGTCCAGCGCGGAGAGACCGCGGTGCCCGGCGAGTACATCAGCGCGAACATGTCCGGCCCCTCCCAGCGCCCGAGGAACCAGTTGGCCCCTGCCCCGCACTGCGTCGCCACCACGTTGCGGAAGGCGTCGCCCACCACGCGATCGGCGGCGTCGCCCACGTCCATCCGGACGCCGTTGATCTGGTCGCGGAGCACCTCGCGCACCCGGTCGGCGCTCGCGTTGCAGACGAAGTCCGTGAGCCCGGGGATGCCGTCCCAGCCGTTACCATCAGGGCGTCGCGGGGTCGCGTAGATGCGCGTCACCTGGAGGCGGAGCGTTCCGCCGGCGGGGCAGGCGCGAGCGACGTCCGCGGGGTTGTAGCCCGTCGGGTTGCCGAAGCCCGGGATGCCGGGGCCCTGGGTGCCCGAGTCGGTGACGGTGCCGGCGTCGGTGCCCGCGTCAGCGGTGGTGGTGCACTGCGAGCCGAGCCAGGCCCACGAGCCGCAGCTCGCGACAACGCCGTTGGGACCGGAGGAGGTTCCGACGGCGCAGCGGTTGGCGCCGGGGCACCAGCCGCACTGGGAGCGCCCGGTACACGACGAGCACGTCGTCGCGCTGATGCAGGGATCGCCCGCATCGACCGCAGGGCCCGCGTCGACGGCGGTGCCCCCGTCAGGGCGCGCGGTGCACTGGCCGGTGTACCAGGCCCACGACCCGCAGGTGGCGGCCATGGTGTTGGGGCCGGTGCCGGTGCCGGGGAGGCAGCGGTTGAGGCCCGGGCACCAACCGCACGAAGAGCGCGCCGTGCAGGCGCCGCAGTCGGCCGCGGAGGCGCAGAGGTCCGTGGGGGTTCCGGCGTCGGTGGTGGTGGCGGTGCACTGCGAGGAGAGCCACGACCAGCCGCTCGCGCACGACGGACCCATCGTGGGAGCGTCGCGCCCGCCGGTCTGGCAGCGCCCGGTGGCGCCGCAGAAGCCGCACGACGCCCTCCCCGTGCACGCGCCGCAGGTCGTCGCCGACGCGCAGGGATCGCCCGCATCGGCGGCCGCGGTGCCGGTGTCGGCGGGAGAGCCCGCGTCGACGGGGGTGGTGGTCCCGGTGTCGGGAGTGACGGTGCCGGCGTCGACGGCAGAGCCCGCGTCGACGGGGGTGGTGGTCCCGGTGTCGGGGGTGCCAGCGTCGACGACGGGGCAGCGATCGGGAGCGGAGGTCCAGCCGGAGGCGCAAGCGCCCGCGGAGGGGCCGGTGGCGTTGCCTCCGATGCAGGTGCCGGTGGCGCCGCACCAGCCGCAGGGGCCGAGGCTCGCGCAGGTGCCGCACTGGGTGACTGCGCCGCAGTTCACCGGGGTGACCGTCGGCGTGTCCATCGCGTTACCCAGGTCGGGCGTTACGCCAGAGTCGCCGACCTGCGTCATCTCTTCCCCGTTCGCACAGCCGACGGCGGCCAGCGAAACGAGCACCATGCAAAGCAACCCACGCTTCATGGTCGCGGGCTTTCGCCGCGATGCGAGGGAATGTCAAGCGAGGGGGCGGCAGCGGAGGATCTCCAGCCGCTGCCAGGTCGCATAGCCGCGCAGCGGCGGCTCGTGCACCGCGAGCCCCTCGACGTCCTTGAGGTAGCTGATCCAGGCGCGGCTCTTCTGGGTGAGCCCTGAGGTCACCGCGTACACCTTGAGCGGGACCTCCAGCGTCGCGAGGGTCTCCACCTCCCACCCCGCGTCGAACCACGGGCGCGCGAGGCCATCGCACAGGCTCGACATCACCAGCACCAGGGAGCCCCCGGGGTTGAGGTGCTTGCGCCCCTGCTCCGCGAGCTCGCGCAGGAGCGCGACGCCCTCCCAGGGGTTGTCCTTGTGCGCGGCGCCGACGAGGTCCGCGGGGCGTCGGATGTACGGCGGGTTCATCAGCACGAGGTCGTAGCGACCGCGCACCCGGAGCGCGTCCCCTCGTCGCCCGAGGGACGCGGTCACGAGCGTCGTGTCCGCGGCGCGCTCCAGCGCACCGAGCGCGACCTGCAGCGCCTGCGGCTCGATGTCGACCACGTGAACCTCGGACGCGGGCGCCCCTCGCCGGCGCAGCGCCTCCATCGCGTAGAGCGCGATGAAGCCCGAGCCGCAGCCTACCTCCAGCACCGACGCGCCCGGCGCGGCCGCGTCGAGCACCGGCGCGAGCGCCTTGCACATCAGGAAGGTGTCGATGGAGGGCGACCACACCCGCGGGTGCCGCGAGGCGTCGAAGTCCATCGTGACGCCGTCGAACTCGAGGGTGCGCCGCGGGAGGCCGAAGAAGGACGACACCACGTCGCGCTGCGCGGCGGGGAGCTGCGCGATGCGCCACGGGTCCGTGACGAGTACGGGGTCGGGGAAGGTCGCGAGGTGGATCCGCGCGCCGTCGTCGGCGAGGGAGCCGTCGAGGATGCCTTCGATCTCCTCGGCGCCCTCGGCGTAGGCGTCCAGTTGGGTCAGCTCCCGGTCCACGATGATCCGCATGGCCCAGGAGGATAACGGGGATCTACCGGGGAGCGCCTCCCCCCTTCGCGTGGGTCTTCTCGTCCGTAGTGCCCGTGGCCTCGCGCTCGACCGCGTCCGTCGCGTCGGTTCGTCCCCCAGGAGCGTCTCCGACCGCGTTCACCACTCCCCCGTGTTCGGCATCGAGGACCAGGGCTCCGCGGGGGGCAGCGCCTCGCCGCGCTGGAGCAGCTCCACGGAGTGCCCGTCGGGGGACTTCACGAAGGCCATGCGACCGTCGCGCGGCGGGCGGTGGATGGTCACGCCCGCGTCGCGGAGGCGCGAGCAGGACGCGTAGATGTCGTCGACCTCGAAGGCGAGGTGCCCGAAGAAGCGGCCGCTGGGGTAAGGGTCGGTCTGGTCCCAGTTGTGGGTGAGCTCGATCTCCGCGGCGTCGCCCTCGGCGCCGGTCGAGAGAAACACCAGGGTGAAGCGCCCCTGCTCCGAGTCCCGCCGCCGCACCGCGCGCAGCCCGAGCTTGACGACGAAGAAGTCCAGCGCGGCGTCGAGGTCGCGCACGCGCAGCATGGTGTGGAGGAATCTCATGGGCCGCGATGATGGCCCATCCGCGGCCCGCGCGCGGCGCCCGCGATCGCAGTACCGTCGACGACCATGAAGAGCGCGAAGTGTGAGAACTGCGGCGCGGGCGCGATCCCCGGGGCGGTGATCTGCGCCTATTGCGGGACGACCTTTGTGACCGCGGCGCCGGGGGTGGCAGGTCCGCCGTCGGGCGCCGACCCCGAGGTGGTGCGGCTCATCCGCGCGGGCCAGAAGATCGAGGCGATCAAGGTCTACCGCGACGCCACGAGGTGCGGGCTGAAGGAGGCCAAGGACGCCGTCGAGGCGGTGGAACGGACGCTCGCCCGGCGACGCTGACCATCGCCTTAGATGGAGAGCTCAGCGAGCGCCGCGGTTGCCCTGACGTTCGGAGTACGACCCGCTGACGGGCTGGCGGTCGTACTCCGAACTCCAGGAAGACGTACCGGCGGGATCACAACAATTGTGATCGGGGATCACAATTGTTGTGATCGGGCGGTCGGTCGCAGTCGAGCGTAGCGTCGCGGGTTCTGCGGGCGGTCGGCCGTCCTCCGGCGACGTTGATCGGCTTCGCGTGGATGTCCTTCGCCACTGGCCGCCGCCACCCGCCGCAGGGCCTGGGATCATCGCAGGCATAGCGGATCTGCGACGGCACGCCGGTCGCTCAGCCCGCGAACCCATCGATGCCTGACGGCGGTGCACACGCCCACGTTGGCGCCCGCGACCCCGTCCGCGACGGGGTCGTGCATGGACTCGTGCGCGCTCACTTCGCGGCCTTCGCCGAGCAAGCGCAGGAGGGCGGCCGCGCGCTGCCGCGGTACGTCATCGAGGAGTTCGACGCCTTCCTCCGCTGCGGGGTGCTGGCCTGCGGCTTCATGCGTGCTCGCTGTCCGGGCTGCGGTCACGATCGGCTGGTGGCGTTCTCGTGCAAGCACCGCGGGGTGTGCTCTTCCGCGGGAAGTTGCGCGGCGCTCATTGAGGGCCTCGCGTCGGGCGCCGTCACGCTGCCGCCGAACAGCGCGCCCGACGTGCTCGATCAACTCCGCACAGCGCTTACGAACGAGCGGACTTCGGCATGGCGGACCTCCGGGCCGAACCATGCGAACGGGTCGAAAGGCCTACGAGATGGCCTTTGTCGGGCGCTTACGGAGCGCCTGCGGGCGGAGGGCTTCCCGGTGCGCTTCGTCGACCTCGGCGCGGCCGGGCACGACTACGTCTCGGGAGCGGGGGTGACGGCTGGCGCGACGCGTTGGCGTGGCTCGCGGGGGAAGGCTGAGCCGCCGCTGCTCGGGTCGGTTAGGGCTTGTCTGAAAACTACTTTGCCAACTTGCGCGGCGGGACCTGTCCCGCAGGGACCTCGGGTTGCACAGTGTCCTCCAACACACAGGAGCCGCCATGCCCCGCCCGCACCATCGGCTGGTCCATCGCTGCAGTTGTCCCGCGTGCCACGCGCACCCACGTGGCGCGACGGCCAAGCTCCACCGGGGCATCAATCGCGTGCTGGCCGCGCTGGATGAGCGCAACCGGCGCCGCTTCGCGGGACTGTGGGCGACGCACCTGGGGTGGGGTGGCATCCAGCGCGTCGCCGAGATCACCGGGCTGAGCCGCCCAACCATCGCTCGCGGGCGACGTGAGTTGCAGATGGGCGGCGGTCCTGGCAGTCGGATTCGTCGCCCTGGAGGTGGTAGGCCGCGCGCCGAACATCGATTTTCCGAGGCTTCCACGGACCCTCGCGGCGCTCGTCGATGACGCCACGGCGGGCGATCCGATGGCCACGTTGCGATGGACGCACGCGTCGCTGCGGACGCTGGTGGGCGAACTCCGTCGCAAGGGGATCCGGGTCGGACGATCCACCGTGCAGCGTCTGCTTCGGGCGCGGCGCTACTCGTTGCGCGTCAACCAGAAGTGCATCGGCGGGCCGCACTCGCCCGAGCGCGACGCCCAGTTCCGTCGGATCCATGCCTGGCAGCGGCACTTCCTGCACGCTGGCTGGCCGGTGCTCAGCATCGACACCAAGAAGAAGGAGCCCGTCGGTCTCTTCAAGAACGTGGGGCGGACGTACCGACGCCATCCTCGACGCGTGCGCGATCACGACTTCCGCCGCGATGCCGACGGGCTCGCCGTTCCCTACGGCATCTACGATGTCGGACGCCGCAGTGGATTCGTCGTGCTCGGCCGATCGCACGACACCGCCGCCTTCGCGGTGGCGGCGTTGCGGGCGTGGTGGCGCGCGCAGGGGCGCCGACGGTACCAGCACGCGCGACGATGGCTCCTGCTCGCCGACTGTGGCGGCGGGAACGGCTCCCGCAACGCCGCCTGGAAGGTCCAGCTCCAACGCCTTGCAGACGATCTCCGGGTGACGATCACCGTGCTGCACTACCCAGCGGGGGCGTCCAAGTGGAACCCGGTCGAGCACCGCCTCTTCAGCCGGATCAGCGAAAACTGGGCGGGTCGCCCGTTGATCAGCTTCCCCACGATGCTCCAGTACATCCGTGGGACGCGCATGGCCTCGGGTCGAAGGTGCAGCGCCGTGATGGACCCGCGGCACTACCCCAAGGGCGTCAAGCCCACCAAGGGACAGCGCGCCGCAGTCAAGATCTACGAGCACACGACGCTTCCGAAGTGGGGATATACGATCGGTCCGCACCATCGAAATTGAAAAGGTAGTTTTCAGACAAGCCCTTAGCGTACCCCCAGACCTGCTGCGTCTCAGCCCTGGCCGTGTGGAAGGTCAGGACGACCGAGGGCCCGTGTGGCGTGACGGTCGCGACCGACGCCGAACGATGTATTCGAGGAGGCTCTGTCCAAAGCGCCACTGCGATGGCCCCGCAGCGACGAGAATGCCGCTCTCACGCAGCCGGGCGATCGCCGAGACGAGGCTCTGATCATCCGCAATATTCAAGGCAGCACGAAGAAGTGCCTTCGTCATGACCGCACTTCCATCAATCGAGACATGCGCGCTATCGAACCAGTTGTAGGCGCGCTCATGTGGCACATCGAGTGGCTCGACCAGCGTGTACGAACGACCATGGGGACGATGCCATACCAGTCGCTTTGCCTCTAGCGTCATCAGTGCATCGCGAGTCTTGTCGAACGTCTCACCGAGCTGGCGAGCGAGCTTGTCCACCGAGCGACTACCGCCTGCTTGTTGGAGCGCGACGACGTACTTTCGCTCGTGCGGCTGTAGACCAAAAGGTCCGTACGCCGCGAGCCATGCCTGCATATGCGCATCGTATCGAGAGACGGTGCTCAATCGAACGATGAATGTGTCGGCACGCTCTTCCAACTCCGGGTCGTTCAGCTCCACCTGCGCCATCGAACCGAAGATGCGCTGCATTCCCTCTCCCTGGTCGCGGGTCCAGCCGAGGTCTCGAAGCACACGCATGATGATTGGGTTGCGCGATCGGTGCGCCCCTTGTCGCCGTTGCAGGTCCTTGATGGTGAGAGGTTCGGGAAGCTTTCCCGGGCTACGAAACTCGACTCGCTCTGGAAACAAGTGTATTTCGATCGAAGAACCCTCGATCGCATAGTTCCGGTGGGCGAGGGCGTTTACGATGCACTCATCGACGGCCTCACGAGGAAGCGACTGCGCGACGGTGAAGAGCTCGCTGGCGCGCGACTCGACCTCGAGTTGGCCGTAGAGCGCTTGCCGTGACTCACCCAAAGAGCGCTCGATCGGTCCCAGCACCTCGAATTGTCGCGTTGCCAGCCCTCGACCATACCCGGGCTGCACGCCGGTCGAGCGGATGATCCGAACACGATTGTTCGGGTGCCATCGGAGAGGGTCCTTTGCGAAGAGGAGGAGCGCCGCACGTAGCAGTACGGTGCTGCCGTTGCGTCCCTGCACCAGATTCCAGTATCGCAGCAGCGTTGGGAGATCCATGTTCTTCAGATGCAGTCGCGACTCAAGGATCCTCGAGGGAATACTGATGTCTTCAAGAGTGGCCTCCGGCACCGGCGCAGACTCATACGCTGTGTCTCCAAGGCGGTGACTGCGCCGACGTGCGATGTCGGCGGGAGGTACGGCCTCTGACCTCGCAGGATTGCCGCGCCTCCAGAGACAGCGACCCGTCACGGTCACGACCACCTCACTCGGATAGTCGCTCACCCGAAAGAGCAAGACGCGCTTGCCATTCAACGCGACGTCAAAGACCGATGCGTTGAGGTCGGCGTCCTTGATCTGCAGTCTCGCGGACTGCTCCAGATAGCGAAGCTTGTCCCCCTCCCAAGGCACTCCAGTAACCTCCCGGGAGTCTTCAACGCCGATCAAGAGGTCGCCTCCATCAGTGTTGGCAAAGGCCACCAGCGCCTCGCCGATATCTTTGGCGACTTCCTTGATGTCGCGCGGCGCCTTGCCATCAGGGCCGTAGTTCCACGCGGTCTTGAACTCGACGTTGTACGACTCACCCCCTGCGATGAGGCCCCGCACAACGGCTTCGATCTCAGGGTCGGCCATGGACAGCAACGTACCATCAACACCGTGCATGTCGAGAAATGTGGCCACGCGTCCAGGTCTGCGAGACCAGTGAGGCACCTCGCTCACGAGTGCCGCCACTGAGCTCCCCACCGGCCTCGCCGAGAGCTCCGCGCGACAGCGTGGGACACAGCGACCGCCAGGATGACCATCGCGCGGCGCGAGCGTCCGAGCGCCTCGCTCACCAGGGTCCAGGTTCTATTCGCGACTAGAGGCCATGGTGCGGGCTCGTCGGTGTTCCCATGACGCCCGTCAGCCGCGCGATCTGGAGCGCCTGCTGCGTGATGGCGTGATCGGCGCCGTGGGCGTCGGTGAGGAGTTGGAGAGATTCGCGCAACGTGGTCGGGGCCGCGTCCACCGAGGCGGCGAACTCAAGGCGCGCAAGGGTGAGGAGCGCGAAGCCGAGCGCGGCGTTCTGCGCTGCGCCCATGGGCCGCAAAAGCGACACCGCCCGCAGCGCGTCGGCCGTGGCCGCGGGGAGGTCACCGGTGGCGGCCCGAAGCTGCGCAAGGTCGACCAGCACGGACGCGACATCGGCGGGCGCCGCGTCGACGGTCTGCTCGACGGAGAGCAGCGCCGCGCGCAGGATCGCGATGGCCTCGGGGAGCTTGAATTGCCGGGCGAGCGAGATCGCACGCTCCCGCGCCGAGGGGCCGACCGCGGGCGCCGTCGGGCGGTGCTTCGCGGCGACAGAAGTGGCGCGCCGTGACTTCTTCTTCTTCACGGACGCGATGATCCGTGACGCGCGATGCGGGTGTCCAGGGGGCTCGTCCGTCGGAGACAGCGGTGGCTACCAGCGCGACGCGACGCAGGGGCCGAGCGGGTCGGCGTGGTCTTCGCGCCAGGTGCGGCCGTGATCGACGCTGACGTAGACCGTGGGCGATTCGTACTCGCGCTCGGCGTCGGTGTCGGGGTAACCGCTGCGGGACTTCCAGCGGCGCACGAGGAGCGTGAGGCGCGCGGCGTCGCGATGGAGGGCCCAGCCGAAATTGTGTCCGAAGAAGGGGCCCACGGAGGAGTACTCCTCGGGGCCGACGTAGGCGTCGGTGATGGGGGACTCGGTGCCGTCCTCGTGGCGCCACGCGACGGTAGTCTCGCAAAAGACATTGGGCTTGGGCTTCTCGACGATCATGGGCGGAGGATAACGCGCGACGCCGTCATCGAGTCCGCCATCTCCTCGTCGCCCATCCCCGGCCCGTCGTCCACGACGCGCAGCCGGAACCTCCCGGGCCGTCCCCCTCCAGCAGCACCGCGACGTGCCCGCCCTTGGGATTGTACCGTAACCGCCCCGTGGTCGCTGTCACGAAGGTGGTCCCGCGACCCGGACCGCGTTCCTGCGTCTTGGTAGCGTCGAGCCCGTGAGGGCGAGGTGAAGGCCGCTCTGGGGGGCCTTCGCCTGCACTTCGCCGCGTTTCCCCGCCCGCCCCGACGGCGTTCGTTCAGGTGCGCGGCCGGATGGGCACTTCGAGGCCGCAGTGCTCGCGGATGAAGCTCGCGGTGAGGGCCATCAACTGGTCGTCGAGCTTCGGCACCAGCTCGTCGAGACGCGCCGCGAGCACGGCGCTCTGTGCGTTCGACGGCAGCTTCGCCACCCAGGCTTCGCGCTCCTTCGTCCCGTAGACCGCCTTGCCCGCAACCGGTACGCCCCGCGCGCGAGCGGAACAGCGCTCGGATCCGGTTCTGTGTCCGCACCACATCGCGCACCACCATCGCGTGCGTCTTGACCAGATTTCTCAGCGCACCGAAGGGACCGACGTGCTTGTAGACCGTCGTCTCCAGCTTGCCCGTGCGCATCTGCTCGGCGAGCGCGAGCGCATCCCGCTCGTCGTCCTTCGGGCCCCGCGACTCGCGCACGTGAACCACCGCGAGCTGCGTCACGTGCGGCGTCAGGATCTCCGCCAGCCACGTCGCCTGCGTGCCCTCCTCCAGGCACAGCCGCAGCGTCCCCGGTTGCAGCTTCAGGAACTCGATCAGCGCCTGGCCGTTGGTCTCCACCACGTCGACGCGCACGCGCTTGCCGCGCGCATCGATCACCGCGCACGTCGTGCTTGCGGCATGCACATCCAGTCCGATAAACCTCTCCATCGGCGTCCTCCTCTCGGAGCGGGTTGATGTCTGACAACTCGATCGTCGCGCCGGCGGAGCGAGGACGCCACTCACCCGCCGCGACGAGCTCGGGTCCGGCGTGAGCGGTGAGCGGGCATTGGGTCCCCGGCGCTCGCATCGAGCGGCACGAACATCAGCGCCGTCGCGAGCAGCGCGACCCACGAACGGGAACCGCCCCGCGCGCCCATCGACGGACCCAGTGACGGTAGGGGTGTCCGGCGCGCGGAACGCGCGGTCAGGTCGGCGGTTGGCAGCGAGGTCCCGGACGCCACCTTCCCATGATGCCTATCCCCCTTCATCCGTGGGCTCAGCTCACTGCGCCCGGCGCAGTGCTGGGCGGTGCGCGTGTCGGCCAGGAACGCCGACAGGTCGAGCGTCCCCAGGACGTTCCAGAGGAGTCGCGCGGGGTGCTCGGGCGGCAGTAGGTCTTCAGGGATCTCGATGCGGAAGGAGGACTGCGTGCGCTGCGGCTCGCGGACCTTCGGGCGGGCGACTCCGGGCTTCGTCATGGCGCCTCAACGCACCACGAATTCGCCCTATTTCGGAGGCGGATCCACTAATCGACGCACTCTCAGTGGCTCGTGCGCTTGACGTCGGTCGAACGCGTAACGGATGTTCCGCGGATGGAGCGCAGTTCGCCTCGCCTCGCACTCGGTACGCTCGTGGCGCTCGTGGCGCTCGTGGCCGCCGCACCTCGAGCCCTCGCTCAGGATGCTGGACCGCGCGACCCGTCGACGGTTCTCGCGGCGGCCCTCGACGCCGGCGGCGCGTACGTCCCCACGACGTGCGGCACATGGTACGGCTGCAGGGGAAGGTGCGATGATCACCCCTCGATCGAGCTGTGCGAGCGCGGCGGGATGCTCGCGGACACCGGGCTGCCGGGCATGGCGATCGACAACGAAGCGGAGCGCGTGCAGCGTCAGCAGGCCGCCATCGCGATGTACTCCCGCGCGTGCGAACTCGGCTCCGCGGTCGCGTGCTACCGCGCCGAACGGAACGTCCCCACCACGGAGGCGCCGCGCCGGCTCTCGCTCGCGGAACGCGCGTGCGCCGGCGGGATGCAGCTGTCGTGTCTCGGCGTGGCCGAGTTGCTCTCGAGCGCGAGACCGAACGGCGTCACGCCCGATCTCGCGCGGGCCCGCGCACTCCTCACGACGGCGTGCGACGGGGGCGTCGCGGAGGCGTGTCGTGCACACGCGAGGCTCCTGACCGAGGGGGGGCCCGGTCTGGCGCCCGACCCTGCGGCGGCGCTTCCCTCTCTGCGGCGCGCGTGCGAGCCGGCCGGCGCCGACGTGGCGCGGCTGCGCCGTGCGACGTCACCCGACGAGGCGTGGCGGCGAGTCCTCGATCGCTCGATCTCGACGCGCACGGCGCTCGAACGAAGCGTCGAACTCGACCTCTCGCGGTCGACGCTCACCACGATCGCGTGGGCCTGCCAGTCGCTCGGACAGGCACTCGAGCGCGGCCAGGGCACGACGGCGGACCCGGCCGCGGCGCACGCGGCCTTCGAGCGGTCGTGCTCGGTGTACCGCTGGCCCGAGGTGTGCGCCGGCGCCGAGCGCCTGAGGCCCACGAGCCCGCGCCGGGGCCGACGGTAGCGCTTGAGTCCCCTCCCCGCCGCCTCTTTGACGCCTCCCCGCCCGCCGCGCTCTCGTCGCGCACCCATGCCCATCCGCCACGTCTCCATCGTCTCGGTGCCCGTCTCGGACACCGACCGCTCGATCGCCTTCTTCCGCGACAAGCTCGGCTTCGTCGTCCTGCGCGACTCCCCCATGGGACCCACCATGCGCTGGGTGCAGGTCGCCCCGCCGGGCGCGCTCACCTCGCTCACGCTGGTGACGTGGTTCGACGCGATGCCGCCCGGGTCGATGCAGGGCCTGCTCTTCAACACCGACGACATCGACGCGATGCACGCGACGCTCACCGCCGCGGGGGTCGCGCCTGGCGAGGTGAAGTCCGAGCCCTGGGGCCGCTACTGCACCTTCAAGGACCCGGACGGCAACGGCTACGTCCTCCAGCAGGCCCCCCCCACCTGAGAACACTCGCAGCGCTCGCTCGGCGAACTCAGCGCTCGCGGCAGGCCTCGGTGTCGATCGGGCAGGAGAGCGCGTGAGGGTTGGCGTTGCGCACCCAAGGCTCGGCCTGGCACGCGGCCGACGACGGGTCGACCGTGTGCTCGGCGCCGTCGCAGTCGACCCGCCACACGCCCCCTGCGTACCCGCGGGTCACGGTCGCCACGACGCGCCCGTCGCCGCCGCGCCAGGTGTCGACGGTCACCGTCGCCGCCCCGAGGCTCGTGACCGCCGCGCAGACGGCGCGGCCCTGGCGGAAGCGGTGCGCGCCCATGGGCTGCGCCTCGACCACGAGGCCGTTGTCGAAGCAGCGGCGCCAGTTGTCGGGCGCGGCGGTGATGTACGCCGTGCACGCGCCCACCGGCGGCGAACACGCCGCGAACATCCGCGCCATGCACGCCGGGAGGCAGCCCGACGGCGCGGGCGTCGCGGCGTCGGGGGGCGGGTCGACGGCCCCCGTGGAGGCGCCGCAGCCGAGCAACAACACCAGGGCCAGTCCGATCCGCATGGGCGCCGAGCCTATACCCCGCGATGCCGACCTGCGCTGGGCTCTGCCGCGCCTACACGTTGATGAGGTCGAAGAGCTTGTCCGCCAGCGGGCGGTTCAGCAGCTTGAGGGACTTGTAGACGTCCTGCGCGCTGTTCCAGTCGCCGGCGCGGTAGAGGCACTCGCCCAGGTCGAACTGCAGCTGCGCGTCGCTCGGGTTCTGCCGCGACGCCCGCCGCAGCGGGTCGACCGCGTCCTTGAAGCGCCCGGTCTTCTTGTAGGCCATGCCGAGTCCGCGGTGCGCCGAGGGCGCGTCCGGCGACGACTGGAGCACCCGGCGGAAGGCCTTGATCGCCTCCTCGTCGCGCCCGAGCTGACCCATCAGCAGCGCAGCCGCGAGGTGCGAGTCGACGTCGTCGGGGCGCAGCTTGATGGCGTTCTGATAGGCCTCCGCCGCCTCCTGCAACCGTCCGCCCTCGGCCAGCATGTACCCGAGGCCCGCCTGCAGCGTCGGGTCGCGCGGGTCGAGCCTCGCGGCGTTCTCGACGTGCATGAGCGCGTCCTCGGCGTTGCCCTTCTGCCGCATCGCGAGGCCCAGCGAGTAGTGCGCGTGGGCCATGTCGGGCTTGAGCCGCACCGCCTCGCGCAGCGCCTCGATCGCCTCGTCCGGGCGCTCGGTGTACATGCAGAGCACCCCGAGCTTCTGGTGCGCCTCGGCCGACTGCGGGCGCAGCCGCACCGCGCGCTTGCAGGCGTCCGCGGCCTCCTGCCACCTGCCCATGCGCTCGTAGGTGAGCGCGAGCCGCCAGAGCGCGTCGGCGTGGTCGGGGCGGTAGCGCACCGCCTGGCGCAGCGACTCGGCGGAGTCCTCCATGCGGCCGAGCTCGGCGTAGCTGCGCGCGATGCCCAGCAGCGCGTCGACGAGGTCGACCTTGAGACCCAGGGCGCACTCGAAGGCCGACACCGCCTCGGCGTGGTGGCCCGCATCCCCGTACAGATTGCCCAGCGCCGTCCACGCGTCGGAGTGGTTGTGGTCGAGGTCGATGCAGGCGCGGAAGGCCTCGCCCGCCTCGGAGTAGCGGCCGAGGTCTCGCAGCACCTCGCCGAGGGCGAAGCGCAGCCCGGGCTCCCGGGGCAGAAGCTCCACCGAGTGCTGCAGCGCCGCCTCGGCCTCGGGCAGCCGGTCGAGCTGCTTGCTGGCGAGCGCGAGCAATCGATAGGAGTCCGCGTGGTCGGGGTTGATGCGGATCGCCTCGCGCAGCGGCGGAATGGCCGCCTCGTAGCGGCCGAGCGCCACGGAGACCGCGCCGTACCCGCGGTGCGCCGCGCCGTCGTGGGGGTCGAGCGCGAGCGCGCGCTGGAAGATCTCCGCGGCCTCGGCGTTCATGCCCGCGGCCTGGTAGGTCTCGCCGAGCACGCGGTACGCGGCCGACTGCCGCGGGTCGAGGCGGATCGCCTGGCCCAACGAGTCCACCGCCTCCTGCGGCCGCCCCAGCTTGGCGTAGAGGGTGCCGAGCTCGAGGTGGGCGCGCGCGTCGTTGGGCCGGATGCGCAGCGCCTGGCGGAAGCGCTCGATGGACTCCTGGTCGCGCCCGAGGTCGCGGGCCACGGCGCCGAGGGCGATGTACGCCTCGGCGCTGTCGGGGCGCAGGCGCGCGAGCTGGCGGTAGGCCTGCGCGGCGTCCTGGGGCATCTCCAGGGCGCGGTAGGTGTTGCCCAAGGAGAGGTACGCGTCGGCGAAGTCCGTCTGGATCATCGTCGCCTGGCGGAAGCTCTCCACGGCGGCGCGCTTGTCGCCCCGGCGCTCCCGCATCAGCCCGAGGTGGTAGTGCGCCTCGGCGTAGTCGGGCCTGCGCTCGACGGCCTGGCGGAAGTAGTCCGAGGCGTCCTCCCAGCGCTGTCCGCGCTCCAGGGCGAGGCCCAGGAAGTAGAGCCCCTGGGCGTCGTCGGGGTTCTTGTCGACGGCCTTGCGCAGGCTCTCCAGGGCCTCGTCGCCGCGGCCGAGGCGCTCGAGCGCGATGCCGTGGTTGCGCTGCGAGTCCATGTCGTTGGGATCGAGCCACACGGCCTGCTCGTACGCGTCGACGGCGTCCTGGAAGCGCTCGATCTCCAGCAGCACGGACCCGAGCGCGGCGTGCAGCACGGGGTTGTTGGGCTGCAGCCGGATGCCCTGCTGGAAGGCCTTGATGGCCTCGTCTGGGCGGTCGATGCGGCGGTACGCGAGGCCGAGGTTGTAGTACCCGTCGGGGTGGTCGGGCTTCACCTTCACGGCGCGGAGCAGCACCTCGATGGCCTCGTCCTTCCGGTCGAGCGAGAGCAGCGCGGCGCCGAGTCGGTGCAGGGTCTCGGGGTGGTCCTTGCGCATGGTGAGCGCGGTCTTGAACTGGTCGACCGCGTCGTCGAAGCGCGAGGTCGCGGCGTAGGTGACGCCGAGCGCCACCACCGCGTCGAAGTAGTCGGCCTTGAGCCGGATGGCCTCGCGGAAGGCCTCCACCGCCTCCACCTGTCGGCTGAGCCCCGCGTAGACCCTGGCCAGCTCGAAGTGCGACTCGGCGTGCTCGGGCCGCAGCTTGATCGCCTTGCGGAAGGCCTCGATGGCCGCGTCGGGCTTGTCGATGGCGGCGCACACCTCGCCGAGCACGTGCAGCGACTCGGGGTGGTTGGCGCGCAGCCTCGTGGCCTGCCGCAGCGACTCCTCGGCGATCACCAGGTTGCCGAGCGCCCGCTCGTGCAGCCCGAGGGTGTAGTGGAACTCCGCCTCCTCGGGCTTGAGCCGGATGGCGTTGCGCACGGCCTTCGCGGCCTCGGGGATGCGCCCGAGGTCCTTGTAGACGATGCCCAGGTGGTTGTAGCCGGGGGCGCAGTCGCGGTCGATCTGCACGGCCTGCTCGAGCGCCTCGACGGCCTCCTGCATGGAGCCCACGGCGGCGCACGAGACGCCCGAGGCCCACGCGCAGCATGGGCTGCGTGGGGGCCCGCTTGATGGCCTCGCGGAAGGCGCTCACCGCGTCGGGGTGCAGCCCCAGGGCCTGCGAGGCGGCGCCGATGCCGGCGAAGCCCTCCACGCGATCGGGAGCCACGCGCGCGACCTCCTGGAAGGAGGCGAGCGCCTCCCGGTGACGCTCCAGGCGAGCCGCGAGGTTGGCGGCGGCGAGGTGGGCGTCGAGTCGATCGGGGTGGGCGCCGGTGCAGGCGCGCCACGCGACGAGCGCATCGTCGACCCGGCCGACCTTCTCCAGCGAGACCCCGAGGCGGTACTGGTCGTCGGCGGTGGGCGCCTCGATCTTCGCGAGGTGCTCGAAGGTGCGCACGGCGTCCGCGTCGCGCCCTGCGCCGTGGAAGGCCCACGCGAGGTTGCGGATGATCTCGGGCTCGCCGGGGCGCATCTCGTTGGCGCGCTCCAGGTAGGGGATGGCCTCCACGAAGGCTCGGGCTCGCACATAGACGAAGCCCACCTCGGAGACCGCCGCGGCGTAGTCGGGCTTGACCTTGAGCGCCTGGCGAAACGAAGCGCTCGACTCGTCCCACTGGGCGAGCCTCGCCTGGCACTGGCCCAGCCGGTACCAGGACTCGGCGTGCTCTGGCTTGAGCTTCGTGGCCTCCTTCAGCGCCGGGGCGGCGGAGGCGAAGTCCTCGCGGGCCATGTAGTCGAGCCCGAGGTTGAACTGCCCGTCGGCGAGGTTGGGGTCGATGGCGATGACCCGCTTGTGGGCGACGATCGCCTCCTCCAGCCGGCCCGCCTGACGGTAGAGGTTCCCCAGCCGGTTGCGCTGGAAGGGGTCGTTGGGCCTGATCATCAGGGCCGTCTTGGCTTGCTCGATCTGCTCGGCCAACCGTTGCTGCTCGCTCATCGATCCCCTCGAAAACGGGTGTTCCGCCGTGTCGCGGCGGGGATGATCGCCAGAGCGCCCGCCGCTGTCCATTACGGCGTTGTATCCGTCGGGCGTCCGGAGGCGCTACCAGCGCTCCGCGAAGGCCCGCTGCGCGGCGTCGTCGACCAGCGCCCCCTCGGGCGTCGCCGCGATCACCCCCGGCGCATAGCCGCTCTCCGCCCCGACGATCTCCACCGCCGTCCCCTCCACCCGCAGCCGAAGCCGCCAGGCGCGCCACGCGATCTGCAGCTCGCCCTCGGGCAGCGCCTCGATGCGGCGGTACGGGTGCGGCGTGGCGTCGCGGCGCAGCACGTCCTCGAGGGGGAAGAGGTCGACCGCGTGCTCGGTCCAGAGCCAGTCCCGCTGCGCCGCGGCGCGCTCCGACCAGGTGACCGTGTTGGGAAATGCGCTTCCGTCCCGCTCGGCGCGGACGAGGTCGTCGATCCATCCGGCGCGGGCGTCGGGCCAGGCCTCGACGGTGGGGTGGTAGGGCTTCAGGTCGAGCACCGGGGTCCCGTCGAGCAGGTCGACGTCGGCGACGCGCAGCGTGCGCCCGCGGATCTCCAGCAGCCTCACCAGCGAGAGCCCGATGGGGTTGGGCCGGTGGGGCGAGCGCGTCGCGAAGACCCCTCGCTTCACCCGTGGGCCTCTCGGAGGCAGCACCATCGGCTTCCACCCGCGCACCCGGTCGAACCAGGTGATCAGCCAGATGCGCTCCATGGCGCCGAGGTCTCGCAGCGCGTCGGTGATGCCCGCGATGGGGTGCAGCACCACCAGGGCCTCTCGCTCGCTCGCGGCCGCTCCGGGCTGCCTCGGGGTGCGCGCCAGGTGGTCGTGAACCGAGCGGACCACGCCGATCTCTCGGAGGTTCATCGGACGGCCGCGATCCACGCGGGGTGCTGGCCGATGAGGGCGAGGGCCTGGGTGAGCAGGGTCTTGCCGGGCTCGCCGCGGTGCCAGGTGGAGACTCCGCTCGGATGCGGAAGGGCGATCACGTCGGTCTCCACGCCGTGGAAGCGCGCCCGCTGCGTGGTGCCGATCACCCCGGTGAGCGGACCCCGGTGGCCGAGCACCTGCTCGATGGCGAGCGTCCCCACCGGGAGCACCAGCTCGGGCTGGAGGATGTCCACCTCGCGAGAGAGGAAGGCGCCGCAGCGGGCGATCTCGTCGCGGTCGGGCTTGCGGTCGCCGCCGCTGGTGGCCTTTCCGGGGAAGCACCGCGCCACGGCGGCGATGTAGACCCGATCGCGGAAGGTGGGCTCATCCACGCCGAGCGCCGACTCGAACCACCCGAAGAGGGTCTTCCCGGCGGTCCATGCGAAGGGCCGACCGAAGCCGCCCTCGCGGGGGCCGGGCGCCTGGCCGACCAGCAGCACCCGGCTCATCACCGGCGGCCCGTGCACCACCGGACCGATCATGGCGGGGCACGCTCGGCAGGCCGCGAGGTCGCGGTGCACGGCGTCGATCAGGTGGCGTCGGTGGTCCATCACTTTCTAGGTTGTTGCCAGGCCCGGCGCCAACGCCCCGTCGCCGCAACGGCCTGGGCTGAAGCGCTCTCAGCCCATGCGCTCGTGGAAGGGGCCGGTGATCTCGAAGGTCCAGCCGGAGCCGGAGCCGGTGCTCAGACCGCGCTGGGAGCTGAAGTAGAGCCGGGTGCCGCTGGGGTCGAAGGCGGGCCCGGTGACCTCGGAGCTGTCGTGCCCGACGACCTGCATCAGGGGCTTGAGCTCCCCCGACGGCAGGATCGCCACGATCTGCATCGAGCCCGTGTCCTCGGCGACCAGCACGTCGCCGCAGCAGGAGACGGTGAGGTTGTCCACCCCGCGGATGCCGGGCATGGCCATCGAGCGGCCGTCGTAGAGCACGGAGATCGTCGCGGCGGCCACGTTGTAGGCCCACACCTGGTTGGTGCCCTTGGTGCTGAAGTAGATGACGCCCGCGTGGTACCAGATGCCCTCGCCGCCTCGGAACACCGTGCTCCCCGGCACCTGCATCCTGGTGGGCATCGCCCCCATCCACTGCGGGTCGGGCAGGCTCTGCCAGGTGACCCGGTCTGCGTCGACCGCCGCGACCTCGAGGCGTCCCACGGAGAGGTCGGGGTGGCCCTGCGGCGTGCGGCGCGCGGGCACGTAGCGGTAGAGGCGCCCGTCGGACTCGTCCTCGGTGAGGTAGACGTGGGCGTTGACGGTGTCGACCGCGGCGGCCTCGTGCTTGAAGATCCCGAGCGCGGGCCGAACCACCGCCGGGCGCTCGCCGTAGGGATCGCACTCGAACACCCTCCCCGCGAGACCTCCTCGCAGGACAGCCACGTGTGCCACGGGGTCTTGCAGCCCGCGCAGTTGCCGTTGGTGCGGTCGAGGATGCGGTAGGCCGCCGTGATGGCGCCGGTCGGGCCGAAGCGCACCGCCCCGGACGCCGCCGACCAGGACCATCTCGGAGTTGGAGGTGTAGATCCAGCCGCCGTCTTCGGTGGCGAAGGTCGCGCCTCCGTCGGGGAGCAGGTGCCACGAGTAGCTGGTGCCCGCGACGCGCTCGCCGGTGCGAGCGATCACCCGCGAGGTGAAGCCGGGCGGCAGCCGCAGCCCGTTGGCGTCGGGCGCGCCGAGGGGGCCCACGTTGGCGATGAGCGAGCGCAGCGCGGGCGGCGCGGGCACGGCGCGCGGCTCGAAGTACGAGAGGCCGCCGTCGACCTCTATGGTTCCCGCGTCGACAGGCGATGCACCCACGTCCGGGAAGCCTGCGTCAGGGGGGTGCCCGCGTCGCCCGGAGTCACCGCGGGGGCGGGCGCTGCACCCGGGCAGCGCGCGGGTCATCATCGCCGCCGCGAAGCCCGCGAGCCCGCCGCGGAGCAGCGTGCGCCGAGGGAGAAGGATGCCCGCTTCCGTCATCGACCAGTTCAGCTCACGATCATCATGTCGCGCCATAGGGGCGTGACCATGCCACGATTCTGTTGCCAGAACGTCACCTTGGGGGTGACGCCCGTCGTCTGCGGTCGGGGCAACGCCCGTGCCCCTACGCAGCGAGAACTCCTTCCCGTAGGGGCGGGGCTTGCCCCGCCCGCCCTTCAATCGACGATGAACGCCCATGTCCGGAGGGTGTGTCACCCGGAGGGGCAGTCGCGTCACCCAGAGGGGCAGTCGCGTCACCCGAAGGGGCAGTCGCGTCACCCGAAGGGGCAGTCGCGTCACCCGAAGGGGCAGTCGCGTCGGACGGAGGCTCAGGCGGGCTTCGTGGCGTCCTGCTTGCGCTTCGGCTTGATGTTCAGCGCGCGCAGGATTGTCGGCGACACGGTGAGCACGAGGTCGGTCACGCCGTCCTCGCGAGCTTCAGCGAGGTCGGTCCCAGAGCGAGCGCATCACGAACTGGAGTCGGCCCTCGGCGATGTTGACCGCGGGGCCGTCGCGGTCGGCCATCTTCGGCGCGCCGCGTCGGGCGATGGCCTCGTCGAGCGCGGTCGCGGCGCGTGTCAGGTCGGCGACGGTGCTGGCGCCAATGCCGAAGACGCGCAGCGGGGGCGCCTTGGCCACGGGCTGCCCGAGCCACGTCGTGAGCAGGGCCGCGAGCTGGCGAAGCCGCGAGATGCGGTCGTCCAGACGCCGTCGGGCTGGAGCGCTGCATCGACGGCCGCGACTGCGGCCGCGACGGTTCCGGCGGCGTCGCGGGCGCGGCGTTCGGTGCGGCGCAGGAGCTTGTCGGCGGTCTGCGTGGCGTCCTCAAAGGCGCTGGCCTGGGTGGGGTCGACGGCGGGTTGACCCGTGAGCACCACGCCCAGGGCGGTCGCGCAGTCGAGGAACCACCGGATGCGCCGCGGCTCGAGCGCAGGGTTGGCAGCGTGGGCGCCGAAGATACGCCCAGCTCATGGCGCCGCGGAAGGTGTCTGCGGCGCGCGTGACCGTGCCCTTCGCGCGGCAGGCGTCGTCGTCGTGGTGGGCGTGCAGCGCCGCCGCGGTGTCGGCGTCGAGCGCCGGGAAGCGGCCGCGGATCTCGGCGAGCTGGCGGAGCTCGCCGCGGACGTCGCCGCTGCCGTCGGACGCAGCGGGTTTGGTGGGAGACTCCTTGGTGGCGGAAGAGGATCGAGCGGGTTTGCGACGCGTTCGGGAGGTGCTCATGGGAGAGGATCGTAGCGAGGGAAAGAATCGTGCGACAAGGGATTTGGTGTGGCGCTATCGCGGTGCCGCTACCGGAACCGGACATCGTTCGGACGAACCTGGACCTCGGGAGGCTGTACTCTTCGCACCCGACCGAATGGCGCTGCGCGCGATGCCGGACTCCTCACCCACGAGATGCGCAACTAGCCGCGTAGTCTCGCGCAGAGGCCGTAGTCTCCTTGGCCCCCCACTTCCTGCGTCATCGAACGCGCGGGGGTTCCGATCGCGATAGCGCGCGGAGGGACGTCAGCCACTCCCTCCTCCGCCGCCGGTCGGCGGTGGCGTGGGGTCCGTCGCCGGGGGCGGCGGGGCGAGAGAGGGCAGCTCGTCCCGAGCCGCTTCATCCCATCTGGCTATTGAATGAAGGCGACCCCGCAGCGGGGGCGCCTTCATTCAATAGCCAGGGGCTCGCGGTCGGACCTCCGCGGAGGAATGGCGCTGTATGGACTTGACCTGATCTGACGCCTTTTAGTAGAGAGCCCCATGCCGAGACAGCACCTCGAAGGGGATAGTGCTGCGGTGCACGCGGTGGGACTGGCTGGCCGCGAGTCCGACGGTGCGTGCTGTCCATGTGTTATGACGATAAGGCAGCAGTTCGCGTTGTGGACGGTTCTCTTCGCGATGATCATAGGCGGGGGGGTCGGATGCGGATCCTCCTCCGCTGAGCAGTCGTTCGCCAACCCGCCCGCCGCCGGCTCGACGGTCCCGGCGGCCCCTAGACACCCGCAGGGTCCGTCGCCGGAGACCGTATCCGGTGTGCTGCCCGCCCTGCCCAACGACGCTGACCTTTACGTCGCTCGCGTGTTCGCCGAGCCTCTCGTTCCGGTCGGAGGCGAAGGAGCGCAGGTCGAGCGCGCGGAACTCGGGCGTCTCGCGAACGCTTGGAGGGAGGTGGGCGACGCTGCCCGGACCGAAGGGTTCGAACACTTTCTCGAAGCTTATCCCCAGTCCGTCTGGCGCGCGTCGCTTCTGCTCAACCTGGGGCTGGTGTACCGCGAAACGGGGAGGTACGGGCGGGCACTCGTAGCGTGGGAGGCCGCGTGGAACGCTGCTAAGGCGGACCCGACCCCGGCAGGGGTGGCGGTGACAGAGCGCGCCGTCGCAGAACTCGCCGAGTTCAACGCGAGGCTCGGCCGCATGGACCAGTTGCACGCGATCTTCCGCGAGCTGCGCGGTCGACCCCTCCACGGTTCGAACGTGAATCATCTCCAAGACGCGTGGACGGGGCTCTCGACGATGCACGAGCATCCGGAGCGCGCGTTTCTGTGCGGCCCGCTCGCGCTCAGCCGCGTGCGAGCTGCGCAGCATCTCGAACCCTTTCCGGTGGAACTGCGCGCCGCCGAATCCACCACGCGGGGAACGAGCCTCTCGGCGGTCTGGCGGCTCTCGCAGCGCCTGCGTATGAGCCTCCAGATGGCGTTCCGGTCGCCTGGGGCGCAGGTGCTTTCCCCCGCCGTGGTGAATTGGAAGGTGGGACACTTCGCGGCACTGACGCGGTCGGAACAGGTGCCCTCACGGGCGGCTGTCCATCGTCTCGAGGACCCGACCTTCGAGGACGACGTCTGGATCGGGACCGCGGCACTCGATGAGGAGGCGAGCGGCTACATGCTGGTCCCTTCGGGGGAACTGCCCGCCGGATGGCGTTCGGTCTCGGAAGCGGAGGGGAAGGAGTCTGGGGAGGGGCTACACGACGGCCTCCCAGCGTGGCTTCTTCGGTCTCGGCGACCTGCTGACGGAGGCCTGCCGGGCCAGCGCCGGCATGGCTCGCTACGGCTTTCACGCTCTGCTCGCGAGCCTTCACGTCGAGGACACGCCCATCTGGGTCAACTCTCCCTTCGGCCCGGCGATCTCCCTCCGCGCCGCCTACAACCAGGCCGACTTCACGCAGTCATCGCTTCCACGGATGTCCGGCCTGGGACCCAAGTGGTCCTTCACGTTCCGTCAGTTCATCACCGAAGAGGTCGTATCCGACGGCGCCCAGCCCCAGTTCTACAAGTTGCATGTTGGGGCGGGCGGGGTGCTCGACTATCGATTCAGCGGTTCCGCCACAGCCTCCCAGGCCGAGTTAACCGACCGATCCGTGCTGACCCGCGTGGTCCCTGGGGGGACGACCCTCCCTACGACCTTTAGGCGTGCGCTCTCCGACGGGAGCATCGAGGAGTACGACCGGGTCGTGAGCACGATGCCGGGGCGCACCTTCGCGCTCACGCGCGTCGTCGACCCCCACGGCAACGCCATCACGCTCTACTACGACGATTACCTCCGACTGACGTTCGTGACCGACGCGCGCGGCGAGGGGCTGTCATTTTACTATGACCCCTCTGCCCTGGCCGACTCAGCAGCGTTCTACCAGATCGTGCGGGTGGAGACCACGCCGACCTCGCCGACGCAGGTCGCGGATTTCGGGTACACCTCCGGTCGGCTCACGTCGATCCGCGACATGGCCGGCATGGTCTCGTCGTTCCTCTACCGCAGCGAGGCGCGCGGGCTCGATCACCCGGCGCCGCCCGAAAACGTAGCGTCACCCCCGGACCCTGACCCGGATTTCCTGTACCGGATGACGACCCCATACGGAGACACGAATTTCTCGACCGGGTGGGTCCCGGACGGCGGGTCGAACCCGTACTCCTACAATCGCCGCTGAGTCAAGGCGACGGATCCAGCGGGACAGACGGAGCGGATCGAGTACCGGCACTTCAGCGCCACCTGTGGCGGCGATGCCGAATGCAATGCGAATCCGGACATGTTTCGCGCCGTGGATCCGGACCATGCCCCCGCCGCGTTGACGGACCTCTTCGGCACGACGATCAACACCAACCTCGGTTGGCGAAACTCCCTCTACTGGGACAGCCGATCTTGGGTCCGCGCCCGGGCGATCGACGTGAACTTCGGCGGGGGTGCTTGGCGTCTTGCCCGCGTCATCCACTGGATGCATCGTTCGCACGCAATCGACCAAGCGACCGGCGTCATCGCCACCGTTCAGGAGCCCGGACAGTATCGGACCTGGTATGCGTATCTCAACCAGGAATATGCATTTTATCTGGGAGATGACGGGACCGCTCTGCCATCCACGATTGCTCGCTTCGTGCCATCGGGCTCGTCCACGCAGGAGCAGGTGACGCGGTACACGTGGAACTCGCTCGGGCACGTGGCTACGGTAACCGACCCGCAGAACCGCCAGATGGCGTTCGCTTACGACTCGAACGGCATCGACCCGCTCTTCGTCGACCATCGGACTTCCACCTCGCCGGTGCAATACCAGCGGGTGTCAGCATACAGTAATTTCGTGCGCCATCGCCCGACCAGCGTCACCGACGCCGCCGGTCCGACGACCGTCTACCAGTACAACTGCCGCGGGCAGGTGCTCTCGAGGATGCGCCCCGGCGGCGCCGTGACGACGTACACATACGATAGCCCGAGCTCGAACGCCAACCCGCCCTGCTCAGGCACAGAAGGGCGCTTGGTCTCGGTCTCGGGGCCGGGGGGAACCGTCTCCCTGTCGACCTACACGAACCGCAACTTGCCGCGGGTCGTCACGGATCTTAACGGTCTGGCTAAGACCTACACCTTCGACGCCCTTGACCGGGTGACGCGGGTCGATCTGCCTGACGGCTCGCACAACGCGGTCACCTACGTTCAGCGAGACGACCAGGGCCAGCCGCGCTTGGACGCGGGCGTCCCCGTCCCCGGGCTTGAGCCCACTCAGTTTACAGACCGTGGCGGCCAGATCACCACCCGGTCCTACGACCGCGCGCAGCGCTTGATCTACAACAACGATCCCAACGGGCATGTCACCCGTTACAACTACTGTTGCGGCTCGGGCCTGTCGTCGATCTCCGACTCACTGGCTCACCAGACGACGTGGGTTCGCGACGACACGCTCTCGGGCCGCCTCGACAACCGTCCGGTCAAAATGATCCGGGCCGACGGCACGACAGTGGCTTACGAGTACGACCGAGCTGGACGGCTGTCGGCCGAGACGAACGGGCAACTGGATGGGGATCCCTCAGAGCCAGGGTACCGGGCCGTCTACGAATACAACCTGGATGCGACGGTGGGGAACGTAGAGGTTTCGGCGGGCGGCGAGACCTATGGCCGGGTCTACGGCTACGACCCCTTCTTTCAACGGCTGACTTCGGTGTTCCACACGCAGAACACTGGCGGCACCTACTCAGCCTCCTTCGACTTCTCGCTGACCTACCGCGCCTTGGGCGCATCCGGCGCAGGCCAGGTCGAGCAAATTCAAGGGGTCCTGCCGAACAGCACCATCGTCTACGGCTACGATGCGCTCGGCCGCCGCGTGTCGCGGACGATGGGTAACACCCAGTGGGCGGTCCGCCTCGACGCCGCGGACCGCCTGGACCACGTCGATCACACGGTCGGCGGCGCCACGCGGACGCTGGACTACCACTATCCGGTGGGATCGGCACTCGCTCACCCGAACAGCGTCGACTACCCCGTTATCCTGGGGACGACGCAGCGGGCCCACTCGACATTCGGGTACTACGGCACGGACCAGTTCAGACGGCTCCAGGCGTATTCGCACGTCGACCGTGACGGCGCGACGCTGGAGAATTCGTCCCTGGAGTACACGGTGCCGGGCCGGATCAGTTGGAAGCTGTTCGATGGTGCCTGGACGAACTACACCTACGATCCCGCGGGCCAACTCACCGACTTCGTGCGGTGGGAAGACAACGGACAGGCATGGGAATATCGGGACTGGGCGCACTACGGATACGACCCTCAGGGGAACCGCGACGTGGCGACCGTATTCGCCCCGTGGCATTCCAGCGGGACGTTCTCCTGGTACACCAACTACGATTGGGGAGACCGCCCGTACCACCGATCCGACAGCGACAATTACGGCGTCGCCCTCGTACCCGACCACCGCGGGAACGTCGCCGACGACGGGATCTTCATTTACCAGTGGAACCACTTCGGGCAGCTCAAGTCCGTCAACGTATGGGGCCAGATCACCTCGTTCGCTTACGACGGTGTCGGGCGCCTTGCGTCGTGGACGACGGGCGCCGTCACTCACTACTTCGTTTGGGACGGGCAACAGCTTGTCCAGGAGCGGGACTCTACCACCAACGTCCTGCGCGAGGTCTTCCCGGAGGGATTCGGCCAGGGAGGCCATCGTCTCTACTACCTTAGGGACCAACTGGGCAGCGTCATCGGCCTTTTGGACGAGACCGGCCACCGCGTGCGGTCCTACCGCTACGACCCGTGGGGTGGACGCTCATCGACGTTCGTTGCCCCGGGCTTCGAGGCCTATGACTCGCCGATCGGCTTCGCTGGCTACTTGGTACATCCCGACAGCGGCCTGCACTTCACCCCCACCCGCGTGTACGCGCCGAACATCGGGCGCTGGCTGAGCCGAGATCCTCTCGGCCATAGGGACGCCGTCGACGGGCGGAATCTCTACGCCTACGCCGCGAACGACCCCGTCAACGGACGGGACTCGACCGGTCAGTATCTCGACATGCTCATCGACGCGGGCTTCATCGCGTACGACGTCAGCAACATCGTCGGAGATTTTGCGAGCGGGAATTGCGGCAGCATCAACGGTCACCTTGGTGACCTGGGCTTGGACGTCCTGGGGGCCGCGATCCCAGGGGTCACCGGTCTCGGAGCGGCCCGCCGCGTTGGAAGCGGCGCTGAGCACGTCCTGGGGCATCTCGGACGTGGCGGCGATGACTTGGTCGATGTCTACCGCGGTGTTTCGGCTGGACATCCGAATCCGCGTGTGTGGCGTGAAGCGCAGCAGGGAGCCGCTCGGCCGATCGGAGGCCGGGGAGCACACTCAGATCCGGCTAGGCACGCCTCTGGCAGGACGCATAGTACCTTCGTGTCATGGAGCACGGATCCTCAAGTCGCCTTGGACTTTGCGACCCACTCTGGCACCTCAGAAGGAGTAATCCTTCACGACACTCTGCCGCGGTCGGTCGTGGAGCAACTCATGAATCCCAGCGGCATCCCGGGTGAACGCGAATTGCTGCGTGGGAGTTCGAGCGGCGCGACGGTCTGGCGGGTCAATCCCGGCGACTACGGCCTGTGATGCAGCCCACGTCGGTCGCAGATATCAGACGGCGTGTCCAGCATCTGGAAGGCGGTTGCATGCCGTGGGCCCGTGAGGTGGCTCTGGGCGTATTGGCCACGGCGGATTCTGTGGATGATGACCCGGATCCGTACCCGCCACTTCACTGGCACTCGATATATTGGTTACGGGCCTCGAGGTGGGCACGACAGGGTCTGACGTGCCCGGGAATGCCGGAGACGCTGGAGGCATTAAAGAGCGAGACGGCGGCGGTGCATGCGACCATCGCGAAGAGCGGCGCTCGAATCGCGGGGCTGCTTTTCTGGGGGAGCGGCGGCCGCCTCATCGGGGCCATCCGGATGCCGGACGTAGGAGCTTGACGTGGGTGTGTTTGGGCGCAAATCGGCGGAACGAAACGGTTCACGTGTAACCATGCCTCCGACACATGCCATTCTCACGCGGTACCTGTCCGCTTTGGCTCTGACCAGCGCTATGTCATGCGCCGCCTTGGTCTCGGTGGAGGACGGGCGCGCGGACTCGTCTGCCGATGGCAGTGCGCCCGTGAGCGATGCGGTGCTCGTCAGGGACGCGAGCGACGCTTGTACGGGAGATGGTGCGTCGCTGGCCGACGCCCCGGCGTTTCTCCCCGGTCAGCTCGTGCCTGATGAGCGCGCTCCGGTCGTTCGCTTGGGGATCGACGAAGGGGCTGTAGGTGCGATGCGCCGCGACGGCAGGATCGCCTCATGGAGGTACTCGGTCCGCACCGGCGACGAACCCGATCGATGGGGCGCGTCGCGACTCGTGACGGGGTGCCCGCCGGTCTCGTCGACGCGGACGTCTTGGGCGACGTGGGAACTGGCAGCATGCCGGACGGCTCCGGTCGTCGCGTGGGGTAGGCCAACCGCGAACCAGTGGCCATCCCGCAACGGACAGGCCGAGGCGCTCGGCGGGCCGTATCGGACCGACGGGATCCCGTCGGTCCGCAAGCTCTTTCGTGGCGGGCAGCGTTCGTACCTCTATACTCGCGCGGGAGATCTCTGGTACTGGGGTCTACGCGAGGACGGAGACTACTACCGCGGTCGCAATCCCCGACCGGATGACTTCGTCGCGCCGTGTCCTGTGGTGCATACGGGGCCCATCCTGTCCATGTGCGGGGGCGGACTCGGGAGCACGTGCGTCGCGCGCGGGGATGGCCACGTCGTCTGCTGGGGGATGAATCTGGAACGGTTTGTGCTGCCGACTGGCGACTACCAGGCCCCTCCGCGGACCGAAACCGTGATCCCAGGGATCGACGATGCGCTGCAGGTGGAATGCCATGACCGTCAGGTCTGCGCCCTCCGGCGTAGCGGAGCCGTCGCCTGCTGGGGGGCTCCGGAGACCCAGTCGGACCCGGCCTCGGCCTTTTTTCAAGTTCAAGGGGTGACGCCGATCGCCGCCTTGGACCGCGCTATCCACCTCGCCGTTGGCTACGACCACATCTGCGTCGTGCGCTACGATCACCGCGTCCGGTGCCTCGGAGGGAACGATTCCGTGCAGGGAGTCGACGCTCTTACCGATGTGGTATCGGTCCACGCGGGCCGAAACGTCAGCTGCGCGCTGAGGCGAAATGGCGAGGTATGGTGCTGGGGACGAATCCTGCCGCCGATTGGTGGACCGCCCGGGGTGTCCCCACCTGTCCGGGTTGCTGTGTCCGCTGAGCATGCAGCACCGGTTGGCTATCGAGGCGGCGGTGGAGCGGTCAAGTTCTCGACACACTTCTTTGATCCGCCGTAGAGAAGCTTCGGAGGTGGTGCGCGTCGCAGCTTTCGAGGCGCCTTCGGAGCCACGCGGCGACGACGTCGGGTCTGCTGGAGCGGCTCGGTTCGCCGCTGTTGATCGATCACGGGACGGAGGTGGCGGGCCCGGCTGCGATCGTTCGCGCCGTCGATCACGGCCTGGGCGATCTGCCGGGCGGACTGGCTTGCGGCGGGATCACGGCCGTACTGCTCGCGCAACAACGCGAGCATCGTCGGGAACATCCGACCGAGCTGCAGCCCGACGGCGAATCGCGTGCGTACGGGCGGCACGTCGAGGAAGGCTGGCGGCGCCCTGAGAGGGGTCGACGGCGCCCTGGGAGGGGTCGGCGGCGAGCGCGGAAGAGCCGCCTTTCCGGGGAAGCACCGGGCCACGGCGGCGATGTAGACCCGATCGCGGAAGGTGGCTTCGTCCACGCCGTGCGCCGATTCGAACCACCCGAAGAGGGTCTTCCCGGCGGTCCATGCGAAGGGCCGACCGAAGCCGCCCTCGCGGGGCCGGGCGCCCTGGCCGACCAGCAGCACCCGGCTCATCACCGCCGGCCCGTGCACCACCGGACCGATCATGGCGGGGCACGCTCGGCAGGCCGCGAGCTCGCGGTGCACGGCGTCGATCAGGTGGCGTCGGTGGTCCATCAGGGGGACCCTTTCTAGGTTGTTGCCAGGCCCGGCGCCAACGCCCGTCGCCGCAACGGCCTGGGCTGAAGCGCTCTCAGCCCATGCGCTCGTGGAAGGGGCCGGTGATCTCGAAGGTCCAGCCGGAGCCGGAGCCGGTGCTCAGACCGCGCTGGGAGCTGAAGTAGAGCCGGGTGCCGCTGGGGTCGAAGGCGGGCCGGTGACCTCGGAGTTCTCGTGCCCGGCGACCTGCATCAGGGGCTTGAGCTCCCCGACGGCAGGATCGCCACGATCTGCATCGAGCCCGTGTCCTCGGCGACCAGCACGTCGCCGCAGCAGGAGACGGTGAGGTTGTCGACGCCGCGGATGCCGGGCATCGCCATCGAGCGGCCGTCGTAGAGCACGGAGATCGTCGCGGCGGCCACGTTGTAGGCCCACACCTGGTTGGTGCCCTTGGTGCTGAAGTAGATGACGCCCGCGTGGTACCAGATGCCCTCGCCGCCTCGGAACACCGTGCTCCCCGGCACCTGCATCCTGGTGGGCAACGCCCCCGTCCACTGCGGGTCGGGCAGGCTCTGCCAGGTGACCCGGTTGCCCGCGTCGACCGCCGCGACCTCGAGCCGCCCGGCGGAGAGGTCGGGGTGGCCCTGCGGCGTGCGGCGCTCGGGGATGAAGCGGTAGAGCCTGCCGTCGTCCTCGTCCTCCGTGAGGTAGACGTGGGCGTTGACGGTGTCGACCGCGGCGGCCTCGTGCTTGAAGATCCCGAGCGCGGGCCGCGCCACCGCAGGGCGCTCGCCGTAGGGATCGCACTCGAACACCCTCCCCCGCGAGACCTCCTCGCAGGACAGCCAGGTGTGCCACGGGGTCTTGCAGCCCGCGCAGTTGCCGTTGGTGCGGTCGAGGATGCGGTAGGCCGCCGTGATGGCGCCGGTCGGGCCGAAGCGCACCGCCCCGACGCCGCCGACCAGGACCATCTCGGAGTTGGAGGTGTAGATCCAGCCGCCGTCTTCGGTGGCGAAGGTCGCGCCTCCGTCGGGGAGCAGGTGCCACGAGTAGCTGGTGCCCGCGACGCGCTCGCCGGTGCGAGCGATCACCCGCGAGGTGAAGCCGGGCGGCAGCCGCAGCCCGTTGGCGTCGGGCGCGCCGAGGGGGCCCACGTTGGCGATGAGCGAGCGCAGCGCGGGCGGCGCGGGCACGGCGCGCGGCTCGAAGTACGAGAGGCCGCCGTCGACCTCTATGGTTCCCGCGTCGACAGGCGATGCACCCACGTCCGGGAAGCCTGCGTCGGGGGTGCCCGCGTCGCCCGGAGTCACCGCGGGGGCGGGGTCGCTGCACCCGGGCAGCGCGCGGGTCATCATCGCCGCCGCGAAGCCCGCGAGCCCGCCGCGGAGCAGCGTGCGCCGAGGGAGAAGGATGCCCGCTTCCGTCATCGACCAGTTCAGCTCACGATCATCATGTCGCGCCATAGGGGCGTGACCATGCCACGATTCTGTTGCCAGAACGTCACCTTGGGGGTGACGCCCGTCGTCTGCGGTCGGGGCAACGCCCGTGCCCCCTACGCAGCGAGAACTCCTTCCCGTAGGGGCGGGGCTTGCCCCGCCCGCCCTTCAATCGACGATGAACGCCCATGTCCGGAGGGTGTGTCACCCGGAGGGGCAGTCGCGTCACCCAGAGGGGCAGTCGCGTCACCCGAAGGGGCAGTCGCGTCACCCGAAGGGGCAGTCGCGTCGGACGGAGGCTCAGGCGGGCTTCGTGGCGTCCTGCTTGCGCTTCGGCTTGATGTTCAGCGCGCGCAGGATTGTCGGCGACACGGTGAGCACGAGGTCGGTCACGCCGTCCTCGCGAGCTTCAGCGAGGTCGGTCCAGAGCGAGCGCATCACGAACTGGAGTCGGCCCTCGGCGATGTTGACCGCGGGGCCGTCGCGGTCGGCCATCTTCGGCGCGCCGCGTCGGGCGATGGCCTCGTCGAGCGCGGTCGCGGCGCGTGTCAGGTCGGCGACGGTGCTGGCGCCAATGCCGAAGACGCGCAGCGGGGGCGCCTTGGCCACGGGCTGCCCGAGCCACGTCGTGAGCAGGGCCGCGAGCTGGCGAAGCCGCGAGATGCGGTCGTCCAAGACGCCGTCGGGCTGGAGCGCTGCATCGACGGCCGCGACTGCGGCCGCGACGGTTCCGGCGGCGTCGCGGGCGCGGCGTTCGGTGCGGCGCAGGAGCTTGTCGGCGGTCTGCGTGGCGTCCTCAAAGGCGCTGGCCTGGGTGGGGTCGACGGCGGGTTGACCCGTGAGCACCACGCCCAGGGCGGTCGCGCAGTCGAGGAACCACCGGATGCGCCGCGGCTCGAGCGCGGGGTTGGCAGCGTGGGCGCCGAAGGTACGCGCCCAGCTCATGGCGCCGCGGAAGGTGTCTGCGGCGCGCGTGGCCGTGCCCTTCGCGCGGCAGGCGTCGTCGTCATGGTGGGCGTGCAGCGCCGCCGCGGTGTCGGCGTCGAGCGCCGGGAAGCGGCCGCGGATCTCGGCGAGTTGGCGTAGCTCGCCGCGGACGTCGCCGCTGCCGTCGGACGCAGCGGGTTTGGTGGGGGAATCCTTGGTGGCGGACGAGGATCGAGCGGGTTTGCGACGCGTTCGGGAGGTGCTCATGGGAGTGGATCGTAGCGAGGGAAAGAAACGTGCGACAAGGGATTTGGTGTGGCGCTATCGCAGTCGCCGCTAGGGCCGGGATCGCCATCGGAGCTCGTCGATGATACTGCTTCTCAAGGAAGAGACCGCGGGTGACCGGCGGGAGTCGCTCGATCTCTCCGAGGGCGATCCCGGCCCCGCCGCTACGGGAACCGGACATCGGTCGGACGAACCTGGACCTCTGGGGGGAAGTACCAGCCGTCACCGAGCACCCCTTGTTCTCGGAGACCCCAACACAAGAGTCTACCGTCACTCTGCGCTGCGCATGAGTGATCACTTCCCAGCGCGAGGGCGGTCACGTTCGAGAGTCCATCGACCCTGGTGGGAAAGAGCAAATTGCGTGGCGCTCGACCGGTCGCACCGTTGTCCGATCGACCCCAACATAGCACGCCGCCCTCGTCAGTTCGCCCGCACGCGTGACTCGCCCCCGCGACAACCTCGATGATCCGACTCGGGACAGAGACGAGGCCGGGCGTCCAGCGATCCACGATCGTCCCGTCCCCGAGTTGTCCGAAGTCGTTCCGACCCCAGCAGCGGGTCGCGCCATCCGTTGTGCGCGCGCAACTCGAATTCCCCATACCCCGCACCTCCGCGACCCCCGCGAGCCCGCCCACGACCTCAGGTCTCGAACGCGACGAACCGGTGACGCCTGGATCGGCACCAAGCTGGCCTGCCGAGTTGCTTCCCCAGCACAGGACCTCCCCTGTCCGAACCCGCACGCAGGCGTGGGCGTAGCCCACCGTCGCCTCCACCACCCCCACGGGGTTGACCTCCGAGGGCGTGGCCAGCACGTCAGGCCCCGACCTGCCACACTGTCCGCTTTGATTCCTTCCCCAACACACGAGTTCTCCACCCGCCCGACGTGCGCACGAGAAGTCTCCACCCGACTCGATCGAAACCGCGTCATCGAGGCCAGAAACCTCCGCATCCGGGCCTGACGACGTGCCCGGGCCGATGAAGCCCAGGCCTCGCTGCCCATGGTCGTTGTTGCCCCAACACACCACCCGCCCGGAGCGACGTAGTGCACAAGTAAAGCTCGTGCCCGCGCTTAGCTCGACGGCGTCCTCCAGGTCCGGTACTGCGATTGGCAACAGATCAGGGTTCGGTGACTGTGGGCCGGCAACACCCAACTGGCCGTCAAAGTTGATCCCCCAGCACCAGACCCGTCCACCCGCCCGGATCGCACAGGTGTGACGCGCCCCGGCGGCCAGCAGCCGGAGGGGTCGCGGTGGAACTGGTTCAGGGAATCCCGCGTCCGTAGCGACAACATCAGTCCGGTCTTCGACGTCCTCCGATGCGTCGAGCACCTCGGCGGCATCGACGGCAGCGTCCGCGGGTGCAGCAGTGACGCGCGACGCGCACCCACAAAGCACGCACAAGAGAATTGGAGTGATTCTGCTGGCGATTGTTCCGAAGCAATTCACCGCACCATCTCACGAAGTGAATCTACGCGGATCCTGACCGTGCCGACTGCAACGCGATCCGCCTGCAGGACGAGGTTACCGTGATCCATGGGCACAGCCAGAGATGAAACGAATACGCCGCTTTCGATCCTGCCTACGATGGCCACTGGTCGTTCGTGCCGCGCCCTCAGCATGTCCAACTGGCCGCTCCCTTCTGTACCGGGGAAAGGTACCCTGATCGTTCCGTCCGCACCCGTCTCCCGATAGGTTGAGACGTCCGGGACGCACGCCAGGCTGGCCGGGGGCATCTCACGCCCTACCACCACACTAGCTCCTACCAGGCGGAGTTCGCGACACTCGTACTCGAGCGACTCCATTCCGGACACGATTCGCACATGCCGGGTCTCCCCCGTGATCTCTACCGATTGGGTGCGGCTCTTCTCGTGTAACACGGCTATGAACGGCCTTGCGTAGTCGGTGCATCGCACGCGGCTCACGCCGCCTTTTCCGCGACGCGGGGATCGGAGTGGTTGCGAAAGCTCTCTCGTTCCAGATGGAAGCGCAGGTACGCCCCCCAGTGATCGTTGACCTGCAGCGCACGGAGCCGCAGCACGGCCTCGGCCATCGGGAGGTCCCAGCGCGCCCCGGTGATGGCCATCCGGTCCTTGACCAGGTGGCGACAGGCGCCCTCGATGACCCCGGTCGCGATGGGCAGTCCCTTCGCGAGGGCGGTCTTGTAGTCCAGGTTCCACAGGCGATCGAGGAGGTACTGGGCGCAGGTCTCCAGCGCCTCCCGTGCGCTGTCCGTCGCCTTCTGAAGCGTGGCCGACTGACGCATGCCCGCGACGACGTCCACGACCGAGTCGGTCAGCAGCCGCCCCACGTACTTGCACGCCCAGTCCTCGGCCTTCCGATTCCCGGTCCCATGGAGCGCATTCGCCGCCTTCCACACGTAGCTCATCACGTGGAGCAGATCCATCACGATACGAACGCGAACGCCCCGCCGCGAAGCCTCTGCGTCGATCTGATCCCATTGCGCGCGAGCACCATCAATGAGCACGACCCACTCGCGACGATGCTCTGGATCGCGGCGCTCCGCCTCGTCGAACATCGACTTGATCGCAGTCGATTGATTGTCAGTGATCGTCGCCGAGACGACCTTGTTGCGAGGGGGCGGAAGCCGCGATTCCTCCCGATCGAGGCGGCGCTCAGCCGCTGGGCGCAGGTTGTCGATGATCTGCGCCGCCGTGCGAACCTTGAGCGGTTGGTCCCACACCGCGGTCACGACCGCCATCCGGTGGTCGTGCGTGCGCTCCTTGCGCTGAGCCATCGGGTCGCCGCGAGGGCGGTCCCCATCCTCGGCGGCCTCCTTGCGCGTGGCATCCCGCAGCGCCGTGGGGATCATTCGAATCCCGGTCGCGTCGCAGCTCATCACCAGCGCGCAGTCGTCCGCGCTGCCGTCGTTGGCGCAGGCCTGGTGCCATCGGTAGAAGACCTCGAAGTCCTGCGCCATGCGGACCACCAGCTCCTCAGCCTGCCGCTTGGGCACCACGATGCCCTGCTGCCCGAGGAAGCGCTGGGCCGTCTCGAAGGACTGCTCGGCCACGTGCTCGGCCACGAAGCGGCGCACCGTGAAGGAGTACTGCTCGGCCGGCAGGTTGAGCGCCGTGTCGGTCGGGAAGTACGTCATGGCGCGGTGATCTCGCCAGCCCATGCGCGTCGCCGTCACCTTACCGAACACCGTAAGGAGGCTCCGCCGCAGGGAGCGCCGCGTCGCCTCCGGGGCCATCACGGCGGGCGGCGTGAGGTCTCGCCGCTCCTGCGCCGCAAGCGCGTCGAGGTGCCCCTGGACGGCGCGCCGGGCGAACTCGCGGCTGCTGATCAGCAGCTCCTGCTCCAGCGCGTCGTGGGTGCGAGGAGCGGTGAGGTCGCTCATGCTGCGGAGCACGTCGGCGACGAGCTCGTGAACGGGGGCGAAGGGATCGACGGCGGGCGGGGGCTGTGGTGTCGTGGGCATGCGGCGGCTCGGGGTTGGATGTGTGGTAACGCCCGGCTACCAAGCCGCCGCACCCTCACGCCAGCCCCGCCCTCCGCAATCCCTGCGGGGCCCCGTTGCACCAGAAGAGCCGCACCCCTACCGATTCCGCGCTCACGACGACATTTCCATCCCTGGCGGCGAAACGCGCCAGCGCGTCGCCGTCGGCGGGATCAGCCTCGTTGCAGACGGAGAAGTAAGCGGTCGGAGCCGGACCCGCTAGCGCTGTGACCGCTCTCGAAGAGACGCCTGCGGCCGGTTCGGGAGGAGCACAGCCCATCGCGGTTGCGATCCAGGTGCCTGCGACTACTGCAGTGTGAATGAAGCTTGATTTCATGTGTGTTGCTCGCGGAGCGACGAGGTTCGTTTAAGGTGTGGTGAATGCGGAACTGACTTCAATCCTGGATGGAATGTACGTGTACGTTGGGAAGAAGGTGAACGACGAGCGCGCCCGAACGGCCACATCGACGCTACTTCGAGCCACCCGCCCTCCGGGCCACGCAGGGAGTACCTGAGATGCCCCGAATGCAACTCCGGAGGAGAAGTTTGACTTGCGAGCCTCAAAGAGTTGGAGGGTCGAACCTAAGGGATCCCCTCATATTTCGCTTCAATTCTCGGTGTAGTAGGAGCGGGGCATGGCGTCGCCCTTCACTGCCTCCAAGCCCCATCGCTCTCGTCCAGAGGGCCTCGACCCCGCCTCGGTCCACCAGTTCGTCGAGGACCTGCTGGGCGAGGACCTCCACGCCAAGCGCGTGCTGTCGCTGGCCAATGGCGTGGTGGGCGTGCTGCACGGAGCCACCCTCGCGATCCACGCGATCGGCCAGGGACTCGCGACGGCCACGGGGGCCACCGCCAAGCACGCGGTCAAGCAGATCGATCGCATGCTGAGCAACCTGGGGATCGACATCGAGTCGCTGGCGCCGCGGTGGGTGTCGTTCGTGATCGCCGAACGCGACGAGATCGTCGTGGCGCTCGACTGGACGGACTTCGACGACGACGACCAGACCACGCTCGTCCTCAACGTCATCACGAATCACGGCCGGGCGACGCCACTCCTGTGGAAGACCGTCCCCAAGAAGGGGCCTCAAGACCAGGCGCAACGGCTACGAAGACGAGTTGCTCCTCCGGCTCCGGGAGGCGGTGCCCGTCGAGGTCCGCGTGACCATCCTGGCCGACCGCGGCTTCGGCGACCAGAAGCTCTACACGCTGCTGCGCAACCTGGACTTCCACTTCGTGATCCGGTTCCGCGGGAACATCCGAGTGACCTCCGCGTCGGGCGAGGCGCGCACCGCCGCGGAGTGGCTGCGCGCGGATGGTCGGCTGGTAGAACTGAGGGGCGCCGGAGTGACCGCGGAGGGCACGACCGTGGATCGGATCGTGATCGTCCGCGCGAAGGGGATGAAGGAGGCCTGGTACCTGGCCAGCAGTCGCGCCGATCTGAGCGGCGCCGAGACCAAGAAGCTCTACGGTCGCAGGTTCACGATTGAAGAGAATCTGCGGGACACCAAGGATCTCCACTTCGGCCTGGGCCTGTCGGCCACGCACATCGGGGATCCCGCACGCCGCGATCGGTTGTTGCTGCTCGTGGCCTTCGCCGAGGCGCTGTTGACCCTGCTGGGCGCGGCCGCCGAGTCGCTGGGATTGGATCGCATGCTCAAAGTGAACACTATCCAGAAGCGGACGCACTCGCTCTTTCGGCAGGGCTCGTTCTGGTACCAAGCCATCCCGACGATGCGCGAGGATCGCCTGCGAGACCTGATGACCGCATTCGAAAACACCGTCGCTCAACACGCGGTCTTCCGCGGGATCTTCGGTGCAATATGAGGGGATCCCTCAGGGGTCGAACGTCCATCCCTCCAGACCATGATCATCTGTGGTCCAGTTCGGTCCTCGGCGAGACCGAAGTGTCGCCCAGTCACAAAACTGTCGGTGATCGACCCGGCACCGGTCGGACCAGCGAACACTGGCGGGCCGACGTCATATTGCTGCGCCGGGTAGTTCCATGTCACGCTCATCTGCACTAGGGCGTTGAGCAAACCCTGCTCCGGCCAATTAGCAGCCGCGACCGCCAAACCCACTCCATCGCTACCCCGGAATTGCACGTTCCCAAGGTAACGAAGCGGTCGACCGTCGGGCCCGGTCGTGGGGGATATGAGGGGAGGTGTAGATGTTGCTCCACACCGGCGTCTGTGCAGGAGTCTGTGCCGTCCTCGGGGCACCTGTCGAGTCAAGAGCGATGAGGACAAACTTGTCGAGGTAGTGGTCGTACTCCAGCGCCGGGCGGCCGAACGTGTTCAGATTCGCGAAGTTCCCTGAGTTCCAAGGGCCATACACAGGATCGGCGGTGAATGCCCAGTACAGGTAGCATTGTGCGAACTGGCCGGTGCAATCAGACCAGACGACCATTGCCTCGTTGTAGTCGCTGATTGCGATCCGGGTCCACAAACGCGAGTAGCCCGGGCCCCAGCTAGCTGCTGGGGGTTGTACCCCGGACGACATCCAGGCGGCACCGTCCGCTCGGGACTCGTTGAAGAGCATTCTCGGTCTCTCTGAGGCCGTGCCGAACACGACCCCGGCGACGGAAATGTCACGGTGTATCGCTGGTCCGATCGTCGCCGAGATGGGAGATGATCCGCCGAACGGGAACGCACTGGGGCCCTCCCAACTAGAAGACGATGAGTAGACGGCAGATTGCTGCTGCCAGTCCGTGGTTTGCGCTCGATGCGGACTGGCAGCAGCCGAGTCCTGCTCAATGGGGTACAGGTGAAGATTTCTATGGAATTTGTGCTGCTTCGAATCCTGATGCTTTGGCTCCATAGAAGGGTGGTGGCGTCGGCAGGGCTGACGACTGCTGTGGTTCCGATGCGGCATGCTGAATGCCGACCGTCGCCCTACGGTCGGCGCCCATCGGATTCCGTTCGAGCTCCGATCTTCCGTCGCGCATGGCCCTGCGCTCGACCATTGTCACTCTCTCTGTCCCCCGCTCCCATCCCGCATACACTCCGCGCCCGTGGACGCCCGTGACCTGCCGCCCGAACAGCCCGCCCCGCGCGAGGTGCTTTGGCAGCAGGCGCTCATCCGCGCGTCCCTCCAGGGCCTCGAGGACGTCGCCGCCGCGGACGCCGCGGAGGTCCTCTTCGCCCGCTCCCGCCGCGCCTCCACGGCCGCGGCCTTCTTCGACCAGCTCGGCGAGGCCGCCCTCGCCCGGGGCTTCGCCGTCGCCCGCGTCAGCGTCCTCGAGGAGCGCGCCTTCGACACCCTCGACGGCCTCGTGCGCAACCTCCTGCTCTCGCTGCGCGTCCCCGGCGCCTCCTCCCGCGCCCGCGGCTGGGCGGCCGTGCTCGACCACTTCGCCGCCGCGCACCCCTCCTCCCCGGTCGCCGCCTTCGACCGCGCCGCCGCCCGCTACGGCGCCGCCGGCGACCTCTCGGTGCTCTCCCGCGAGTACCTCGACGCCTCGCCCCGCTCGTCCCGCGTGGCGGCCCGCCTCGACGCGTGGCTCTCGGGCACCGAGCTCGCTCGCGTCGAGGGCCGCGTCACCGCCCTCTCCTCGCTCACCTCGATCACCGCGCGTCGCGCCCTCGGCGAGTTCACCCGCCTGCTCCGGGCGCTCGGCCACCACGGGCTGCTCATGGTCTTCGAGGGCGCCGAGGTGCTCACCCGGCTCTCGCCCGCGCGCCGCGACGGGAGCTTCACCGTGCTGCGCGAGCTCGTCGACAACGCCGACGGAGGCCGCGGCCTCGTCGCCGCGCAGCTCTGGGTCTCCGGCACCGCGGCCCTCTTCGACGGCCCTCGCGCCATCACGGCCTTCCGCCCGCTCGCCACGCGGGTGCTCGTCACCTCCACCTTCGAGGGCACCTTCCCCCCGCCGCACCGCGCCCTCGTCGACCTCTCCCCGGTCGGCGACTGGGACCCTGGCGGCGTGCTCCCCACCGTCCGCCCTCCTCCCCGGTCGGCCGCCTCCGCGCTGCGCGCCGTGATGCGCGCCTCGCACGGCCTGCCCCCCGCGGACCCTGAGGTCTCGATGAGTGTCGGCCACGAGCGCATCGACCTGACCATCACCGAGCTGTTCCACCACGCGGCCCTGGAGAGCTCGGTCTTCGCGCTGGTGACGGGCGTCTACGGCGCCGGCAAATCCCACCTGCTGATGCACCTCACGGCGCGCGCCCTCTCCGAGCGCCGCCCGGTGTTTCGCCTCGCGATGGAGCACCTCGACGCCGACCTCGGCAACCCGCAGCGCCACCTCCGTCGCATGCTCGACCAGGCCGTGCTCCCGCTCCCCTCGGCGCCCTCCGCGCTCGACCGCCTGGTCGCCTGGACCCGCTCCTCCGTCGGGGTCTACGACCTGCTCGCCGCGCTCGAGGACATCGCGACCAGCACCACCGGCGACGCCGCCATCGCCGCCCGCAAGGCCCTCTCCCGCGCCTCCCGCCACGCGGGCGCCGGGGTCGCGCTCGAGAGCTTCCTCGGAGCTTCCGACCTCGCGGCGCGCGTGGGCACCTCGACCTACCGCAAGGACGCCTACCAGCGGCTGCAGCTCTGGCTCGAGCTCCTCGCCCGGATGGACGACTGCCGCGGCCCGATGATCCTCATCGACGAGGCGGAGAACCTCTACCGGGGGCTCTCGTCGCCGCAGCGCCGCGCGGCCCTCCGCTCGCTGTCGTTCTACTGCGGCGGCACGCTCCCGGGCTCGTGCGTGGTGCTCGCGATCACGCCCGACGCGCTCACCTCGCTGCGCCACGAGGCGGGCGAGCTGCTCGCGGACGTGACCGAGCAGCGCACCGTGCTCCCCTCCGAGGACGCCGCGATGCTGCGCCGCCGCATCACCTGGACGCGCCCGGTGGAGGTGCCCGAGCTCGACGCGGGGCAGCGGGTGGTGCTGGCCTTCCGGGTGCGCGCCACGCACGCGAGGGTGCGCGGCGAGGTCGACGACCCGCGCTGGGCGTCGTGGGTGACCGGCGCCCTCTCCGACGCGGCGACCCCGCGGGAGCTGGTGCGCCGGGTGATCGATCGGCTGGAGGGCCTGTGGTGGCGCTCGGGCGCGGCGCCCACGGGTCACATCGTCTTGAACCAGTCGTGACCCGGGCCGAGCAGGAAGCCGATGAAGCTCCCGAGGCATGAGCGCCGCGATGATGAGCAGCACCGAGGTGCGCGTCGTCGGCGCCGGGGTCGTGCGCCAGCTTCGGCGCATCAGCCGCTTGGCGATGATCTGCGTGAGCGGGCCCTTCGCGTCGGCGCCCAGCATCACGCTGAGGCAGCGCAGCATGATCTTCTCGATGTCCGGCGCGCGCTTGTCGACGATGCTGCCCGGCACCCGCAGCTCGTTGAGCGCGACGGCGTAGATGAACGCCATCCCCACCGGCAGCTTCCCGTGGTTCTCCGGGGCGCCGAGCAGCTCGCAGACCTTCGTCCACTGGTTCTGGCTCACCAGGTTCTCGATGGTCTCCATGGTGATCGTCGAGGCGGGCGACGGGGGCATGCGGGAGAACGTCGGCGCCGGGAGGTTGGATGGCATCACCTCCCGCTGCTTCTCCACCTCGTAGGCGTCCGGCGGCATCGTCTCGATGAACGTGATCTCCGTCGGCAGCCGCGCCGCGGGCGGAACCGTCGGCATCGCCGCGGCCGCGGGCCCGTCCGTCTTCGACGGCAGGTCGCTCACCCGCTCCGGGCTCGTGGTCCCCTCGATCAGCTCGGCCAGCGCGCGGATCGAAGGCCTCTTCTCGGAGGCCTGCTCGGCCTGGTCCCAGGTGTCGTCGGACTGCGCGCGGTCGGCCGGCTCGGTCATCGTGGGCTCCTCCTCCTTGTCGCCCGCGACGATACGCCGCGCTCGCCGACGTTGCCCACTCTCCTGCACGCGTCGCTACTCGTACACGCCGTCGAGGCGCCACCGCGCGGCGAGCGGATCATATGCGATCAGGTAAAGTCCGCCGTCCTCCAGCTCGACGTCGTAGCCCTCGTGCGCGTAGGCCTCGGCCCACCACTCGCCCTGCACCCGCCACGGTCCGCTGCACGCCACCACGCGCCCTCGCACCTCGCCCGAGCGCACCCCCACCGGAGCCCCGGCGCCCAGGGTCACCTCCGCCTCTCGCGGCGGTCGGTAGACGTGCAGGGCCATCGCCCGGGCTCCGTCCGCGCCGGGCTCGCGCGGCGTGCGCGGCGGATCGAAGGCCGTCACCGCGGCGGCGTACGGGCGGTGCGTGTCCGGCGCCGAGGGGGCTCCCACGCGGTCGCTGCCCACCAGCGCCGCGAGCCGGGAGAGCGTGATCGCGAGGCGCTCGGGCGCCGGCTCCGGCGGGTCGAAGAGCCCGAGCTGCGTGGCGCGCAGGGGCTGCGGGAGCGCGGTGATGCGCAGGGCGCGCACGGCGTCCGGGGGCCCTTGGCCCTCCAGCGCCGAGCGCACGAGGGCGAAGAGCGTGGGGACGTCGCGCGTGGGGGCCGCGAGCGGGAGGGCTCGCTCGTCGGAGACGCGGGAGACGAGGTCGAGCGAGAGCACCATCCCGCCGACCCCGAGGCCCCGGCAGCTCAGCCTCGCCACCAGCGCGTCGAGCACGCGGCGGGTGACGAAGAGCAGCGGCTCGACGGTCTGCACCTCCCACTCCAGGTCGACGCCCTCCTCGAAGCGCGCGGGCAGCGCGTGGGGGACGAGCGGTCGGTCGTCCTCGCCGCGGGCGAGCCGCACCGCGCGGGCGGCCTCCTCGCCGAGCCGCAGCCCCGCGGCGTCGATGGGCAGGCGGGCGAGCTCGGCGACCCGGGTGACGCCGAAGCGCCGCAGCTCGGCCCGCAGCGCCTCGGAGATCGGCAGCGCCTCCAGCGCCAGCGGACCGAGGTAGCGCCCCTCCTCCCCCGCGGGGATCACCGTCACGCCCCCTCGCCTCGCCGCCACCGCGGCCACCCCGAGGTTGCCCGCGATGCCCACGGAGACCGCCAGGCCCACCCGCCTCGGGGCCTCGGTGAGCGCCGCCCCGAGGCCGGCCTCGCTCTCGTACATCCCCGAGAGCTCCGCCGCGTCGACCCACACCCCCTGCGGCGCCGGGGCGAGCCGCGCCCCCACCGTGGCCACCGCGTCGAGGAGCGCCGCCCTCGCGCGCTGGGCGAGCTCCGTCGAGCTGCCCCGCAGCCGCAGGTCGGGGGCCACCGCGCGGGCCTGATGCCCGGTCTGCCCGACGGCCACGCCGAGCGCCCGCGCCGCGGCGGTGCAGGCGACCACCCGGGCCGCTCCGTAGCCCGGCGGCAGCGCCCCGGCGCGGGCGAGGTCGTGGGCCACGTCGAGCACCGCGAGGGGCTGCAGCGCGAGCTCGGGCTCGACCCGCAGCAGCGCCGAGAGGGCGAGCTCTCGCACCCGCACGAAGGCCACCCGCGGCGGGCTCACGGCGTCGTCGGAGCGCCCCACCGGAAGCCCTCCGCGGGGGCCGCTCCGCCGCGCAGCCTGCGCACCATGAGCTCGGCCTCGACGCCGTCGAGCAGCGGGGCGCCGCCGACCCAGAGGGCGCGCCGTCGCTGCACGGCGAGGCCCACCGCGGCGAAGGCTCCGGGGCGGAAGCGCGGGTCGCCGTCGGTCACCACCAGCAGCGCGGCGTTGGCCCCGAGGGCCCGCTGCGCGAGGCGCGCCCACGCGGAGGCCGGGACGCCGCGAGGGAGCGCCGCCGAGGGGGGAGCGCCCACGAGGTAGAGGGCGACCAGGGCGAAGCCTCCGCCGTCGAGGAGCAGGTCGGCGCAGCGGAGGGCCGCGCGCAGGTCGGCGGGGCGCACCCAGAGCAGCCGCGCCCGCTCGTCGGGGGAGAGGTCGTCGGGCTCGAGCGCGTCGGCGGCGTCGATGAGGGCCACCGGCTCGCCCGCGGCGGAGGCGTGCGCGAGCAGGTGCAGCGTGACGGCCATGCGCCCCGAGGAGCGCGCGCCGGAGAGCTCGCTGATGCGCCCGCGGGGCAGGCCGCCGTGGAGGGCGAGGTCGAGCGGGGCGATGCCCGTGGGCACCACCGCCGGGCGGGCGCGCACGACGGAGGGGCGCTGCGCGGGGACCACGATTCCCAGGTGCTGCGAGGTCTCCGCGAGCACCCTGCGGGCGGCGGCGAGGCGGAGATCGACGGCGGCGGAGGACATGGCAGCGGGCGTTCTTCAGGGTACTGAACAAACGTTCTATTGCCAACGCTTCGATGGCGAACGCGGGGCGCGTCTTGGGGTAGAACCCTCGGCCTCCGACGATGAACCAACCCGCATGGAAGCAGGCGATCGCGCTGGCATGGATGAGCACGGGCTGCGGCCTGATGGGCGGAGGCGGCGGCGGCGCGGGGGCATCGACCCCGGCCAACCTCCCGCCGGCCACGGCCACGCCCACGAGCGGCGGGGTCGAGGCGAGCCCCGACGCCGAGCTGCGCGCGATGGTGACCGAAGCCCTCACGCCGCAGCTCTGCCCGAAGCTGCTGGGGTCCTTCGTGGGCCTGCCCGGCGAGGGGGACGCGCGCGGCCCGGCGGCGGGCGCGACGGCCTCGGTGGGGCGCTGGTGGATCCGCCGCTGCGAGGCGCGCACCGTGGGCGACCGGATGGAGCTGTCCATCGGCGGCTCGGGCTGGACCTGGATCGACCGGGAGACCAGCGGCTTTCGCGTGCGGCAGTACCTGCTCTTCGACGCGAGCGCCTCGCTCGGGGCCGACGTGACCGTGGGCTACGACCGCACGCGCCGCGTGGCCTCGCTCTGGATGACGCCCGCCGCGGGGGTGCAGGCCACGATCACCCCGCGCGGCATGGTCGCCGTCGAGCCGCAGGGCTTCTTCGCGTCGGTGCTCGGCGGCGTGGCGTCGGTGACGGGCAACTCGGTGAGCGATCGGGCGCGCACGCAGGCGGCCGAGATCGGCTCGACGCAGCTCCGCGAGCGGCTGGGCGCGGGCTTCACGATGACCGTCGGGCTGGAGCGCCGGCAGGTGGACTTCATGGTGGGGGCGCTGCAGCGGGGCGAGGTGCCCGAGCGGCCCTATCCCGCGGCGGAGGGAGGCCCCTGGCTGGTGAACCAGCGCTCGATGGTGTGGCCGGGCGGGCTCGACGTGGTGGGCCCGGTGGACACCTCGCAGGGCGCGCTCGGCCTCGACGTGGCGCTGGAGGAGGGCGATGGGGTGGTGATCCGCGCGGTGTGCGCCGAGCCCCTGACCCGCTACTTCGACGCGCGCTTCCGCGACCCGGTGGCTACGCCCGCGGCGCCCTCCGGGGACGTGATCGCGGAGCTCACCCAGGGGGTCCGAGAGCGCCACGTCACGCTCCCGGTGCAGGTCGCGGGGGCGCGGTGCCCGATGGTGCTGACCTTCTCCACCCGCGGCGGCGGCGCCCTCCCCGCGCGCATGCGCTACCGCATCGCCCCGGAGCTTCCGGGCGCGGTCGCGACGCCCTCCGCGCCGCGTCGGGTGCGCGTGCAGGTGACGGGCGTCTCGGTGACCCCGCGCAACGCCAACGGCCGCGCGTGGGACCTCGTCGGCGGCGAGGCCGACGTGCGGGTGATCACCGCGTCGGTGCCGATGCGCCGCGAGGTCGACCGCACGCCGGTGGCGGCCGACCACAACGACGCGACCTGGGGGCGCTGGCTCCCGTCGGCCTTCGAGGTGGGGCGCGACCTGCCGCTGCGCTTCACCGTGGTCGACGACGACACGACCACCGAGGAGGTCATCGGCAGCGCCGACCTCGACGCCGACGCGCTCGCCCGAGCGACGCCCGAGCTCTCGCTCCCGGTGCGCACCGCGGGCGCGGTCCCCACGCAGACGGGCACGCTCCGGCTGCGCATCGAGGCGCTCCCATGACCCACCGAAGCACCGCGGCGCTGCTGGCCCGCCTCGTCCTCGCGCTGCTGATCGCGAGCTCGCTCACCGGATGCCGCCGCGCCCGCGCGACCTGGCGCCGGCACACGGCGCTCGGCCGCGCGCAGGCCCACGCGGCGGCCGTCCGCGCCGCCAGCGTCCAGCGGGGCCGGGGCCACTACGCCCGCTACTGCGCGCTCTGCCACGGGCCCAACGCGGAGGGCTACGCGGCCGACCACGCCAACGCCCTCGGCAACCAGGACTTCCTCTCCATCGCGTCGAGCTCCTTCCTCCGCGGGGCGATCACCCACGGGCGGCCGGGCACGACGATGTCGGCCTGGGGCGAGGCCCACGGCGGCCCCCTCGACGACCGCAAGGTCAACGACATCGTCGCGTACCTCCGGAGCCGCTCCCGTCGGCCCTTCGTCAACGTGGGCTCGCGCCGCTCGACCGGCAACGCCGAGGCGGGCGGTCGCATCTGGGACGAGCGCTGCCAGACCTGCCACGGGCTGCGCGGCGAAGGGACCAACGTCGCCACCAGCGTCTCCAGCCCGAACTTCCTCCGCGCGGTGAGCGACGGCTACCTCCGGCACACCATCACGCACGGCCGCGCGGGCACCCCGATGGTCGCCTTCAACACCCTCCCCGCGCAGTCGGTCGAAGACCTGGTGGCGTTCATCCGGAGCGTCGAGCACGTGCCCGGCCCGCCTCCGCCGCCGAACTACGAGCCTCCGCCCGGGCTCGAGCGGCTGGTGATCAACCCCGAGGGCCGCGCGCCCGAGTTCACGCTTCGCGAGGGGCGCTTCGTATCCTCCGAGCAGGTCGCCCGCGCCCTGCAGGAGGGCCGTCGGATGGTGATCCTCGACGCTCGCGCGACCTCCGACTGGTCGGTCAGCCACATCGCGGGCGCCCTGCCCTTCCCCTTCTACAACATCGAGGAGATGGCCGAGCGCATCCCCCGCGACGGCACCTGGATCCTCGCGTACTGCGCGTGTCCCCACGCGGCCTCCGGGCACGTGGTGGACGAGCTGCGGCAGCGTCGCTTCCCTCGCACCGCGGTCATCGACGAGGGCTTCCCCTTCTGGACCGCGCACAACTACCCCACCGCGCACGCGGCGATCATCCCTCCGAGGCGCTGAGCTCCTCCCATCACCGAAAACCCCGCCCGCAGCTTTCTTGGTGCTGCGCTCTCGGCCGGGCTAACCGACCCCGATGATGGACCGTCCCGGCGCGATCCTCGGCCGACGTTACAAGCTGGAGTATTGCCTGGGCGCCGGAGCGATGGCCCGCGTCTGGTGCGCGACGGACCTCCACACCCAGGAGCGCGTGGCGATCAAGCGCGTGCTGGAGACCGTGCGAGACCGCGCGGACACGACGGAGCGCTTCTTCGACGAGATCCGGGTGACGCGCACGGTGGACCACCCGCACGTCGCCGCGGGCCTCGACCACGGCCTCGACGGCGGCCCCTTCCTGGTGCTGGAGTGGGTCGACGGGGTCGACGCGCACGCCCTGGTCTCTCGCAACGAGCGGGTGTCCCTCGGAGCCGGCGCGGTGATCGCGCTCGACCTCGCCGACGCGCTCTCCGCCGTGCACGGCCACCGCACCGGGGTGCTCCACCGGGACATCGCCCCGGGCAACGTGCTGCTCTCCCGCGACGGCCGCGCGCTGCTCTCGGACTTCGGCCTCTCGCGCTGGCTCGCCTGCCCCCGCGCGCAGCCCGCGCACATCGTGGTGGGGAAGCTCGGCTACCTGGCGCCGGAGGTGCTGCGAGGGAGGGTGCACGGCGTCCGCGCCGACCTCTACGGCCTCGGCGCGACGCTCTGGGAACTCCTCGCCGGCCGTCGCCTCTGGGCGCACGAGACCGACCCCGCGGCGAGGGCGAGGGCGTGGCTGCGCAGCCCGAGGACGCCGCTCGCAGAGGTAGCGCCGGAGGTCCCCGGTCACCTGGCGGCGGTGGTCGACCGGTGCCTGGCGATGGACCCTGCCGCGCGCCCCGCCAACGCGCGCGCCCTTCGTGATGCGCTGGAGCGGGCCCTCACCCGCGACCGGATCACCCCCTGTCGCGACGAGCTCGCCTGTGCCGTGTGGACCGCGACGAAGGACCTCCCCTCGCCGCAGCCCGCTCGGAGGGTTCGTCGCAGCCGGGCGGAGTACGTGACGGTGAGCGCGCTGGCGGTGCCGAAGACGATCCGCCCGCAGGCGATCGCCGCCGCTGGGTGATCAGCGCCCTACTGGTGATAGATGGCGTCGGGCCGGAGGGTCTCGTAGTGCCGCAGGGCCGCGTTGCCGACCGCATTCACGCTGGCGGCGAAGAGCGCGGGCCTCGCCGCCCAGCCCACCAGCGGAACCCACCCGACGGCCTCGCCGATGGCCTTCATCCCGATGTTCTTCACGGTAGAGAGCCCGATGAGCTTCACCGCTCCGGCGTCGTCGATGCGCTCTCCGTAGGCCGCGGCGATGTCGACGACCAGCTTCACCTCCGCGGCGGTGATCGCCATGGAGGTTCCGGGGACCGGGATGAGCCCTCCGACCCCTGCCCCCGCGGCGTACTTCATCACGAGTTCCTGACAGTGTTCGCGAGCGAGCATGGCGGGTGTCGGCTTCCTCTCTGAAGGGGCGGTTGGAGGATCCTCGATGTGCGCGGGGCAGGGATCGAACCTGCGACATCCTGCGTGTAAAGCAGGCGCTCTGCCACTGAGCTAACCGCGCGTAGGGCGCACCCCCCTTGTACTCCGGGGGGTCCGCAGGTCAACCCACCGGACGGACCCCGTCGCCCGCCGCGCGCCGACCGCTCGCCGCGCGATCGACCGGCCGCTCGTCCTCCTCCACCATGGCCCCGTCGCGGTACTCCATGGGCTTCGGCCGGTCGCCCAGCCGCGCGTTGGCCTCGGGCCACACCAGCACCTCTCGCAGCACGTCGTCGACGTGCTCGACCAGCACCACGCGCATCGCCTTGAGCACCCGCCGGGGGACGTCCCGCAGGTCCTTCCGGTTGTCCCTCGGGATGATCACCGTGCCGATGCCGCCGCGGTGCGCCGCCAGGAGCTTCTCCTTCAGCCCACCGATCTCGAGCACCCTCCCCCGGAGCGTGATCTCGCCGGTCATGGCCACATCGCGCCGCACCGGGAGCTTGAGGAGCGCCGACACCAGCGAGGTCACCATGGTGACGCCCGCGCTGGGGCCGTCCTTGGGAATGGCACCTTCCGGGAAATGGATGTGCACATCGATCTTCGAATAGAAGTCGGGCTCCAGTCCGAAGAGCGCCGAGCGGGAGCGCACGTAGCTCATCGCGGCCTGCGCCGACTCCTGCATCACCGAGCCGAGCTTCCCGGTGACGATCAGCTTGCCCTTGCCGGGAACCACCGCGACCTCGTTGGCCAGCAGCTCGCCGCCGAAGGAGGTCACCGCCAGGCCCGCCGTGAGGCCCACCGTGTCGTGCTCCTCCTTGCGTCCCACCCGGTACTTCGGGACGCCCAGGTACTTCGGGATGTCCTTCGCCTCGACCAGGTAGGTGCCGCCCTTGCCGTCCTTCAGGACGCGCCGCGCCACCTTGCGAATGAGGCTCCCGAGCTCGCGCTCCAGGTTTCGCACCCCGGCTTCATGCGTGTAGTGATTGATCACCGTGCGCACTGCGCCTTCGGTGATATCCACCTTCACGCCCTCGAGCCCGCACTCCTTGAGCTGGCGCGGGACGAGGTACTTCACCGCGATGTTGAGCTTCTCGTACTCCGTATAGCTGCTGAGCTGGATGATCTCCATCCGGTCTTGCAGCGGCAGCGGAATGCCACCCAGCGTGTTGGCTGTGGTGATGAAGATGACCTCCGAGAGGTCATAGTCCATGTCGAGATAGTGGTCATTGAAGGCGGTGTTCTGCTCGGGGTCGAGCACCTCGAGGAGCGCCGCGGCGGGGTCGCCCCGGAAGTCGGTGCTCATCTTGTCGACCTCGTCGAGCAGGAAGACCGGGTTGTCGGTGCCGGCCTTCTTCAGTGACTGGATGATCTTGCCCGGGAGCGCGCCGATGTACGTGCGCCGGTGGCCGCGCACCTCCGCCTCGTCGCGCACGCCGCCGAGGGAGATGCGCACGAACTTCCGGTTCATCGAGCGGGCGAGCGAGCGGGCGAGCGAGGTCTTGCCCACGCCGGGCGGACCCACGAGGCAGAGCACCGGGCTGCGGGGCTTGTCCGAGAGCGCTCGCACCGCGAGAAACTCCAGCACGCGCTCCTTCACGGTCTTCAGTCCGTAGTGGTCCTCATCGAGGATCTTCTCGGCTTCGACCACGTCGAGCCGGTCGTCCGAGCGGTCGCCCCACGGGAGCGCGAGGATCCAGTCGAGGTAGTTGCGCACCACCGTCGCCTCGGCGCTCATCGGCTGCATCATCCGAAGCTTCTTGATCTCCTTGCGGACGCGCTCCATCGCGTCCTTGGACATCCGCTTCTTCTTCAGCCGATCCTCGAACTCCTGCATCTCGTTCTTGAACTCGTCGCGCTCCCCGAGCTCCTTCTGGATCGCCTGCATCTGCTCATTCAGGTAATATTCCTTCTGGGTGCGCTCCATCTGGCGCTTCACCCGCGAGCGGATCTTCTTCTCGACCTGCAGGATCTCGATCTCCGCCTGCATCGCCTCGTGGAGGCGCTCCAGGCGCTGCACCGCGTCGGTCATCTCCAGCAACGCCTGGCGGTCGGTGAGCTTGATGCTCCCGAGGTGCACCACGACGGTGTCCGCGAGCCGGCCGGGCTCGTCGAGGGTCTGCACGGCGATCAGCACCTCCGGCGGAACCCGCTTGTTGAGCTTCACATAGGTTTCGAAGGACGACTGCACCGAGCGCATCAGGCCGTCGACCTCGACGCTCGCCGAGACCGTGTCCTCCAGGGGCTCTACGTCGCAGAGGAAATGGGCGTCGTTGTCGTGCCAGCGGCGCACCACGCCGCGGCGTCGGCCCTCGACGAGCACCTTCACCGTCCCATCGGGCAATCGATGAAACTGGTGGATGCTGCCGATGGTGCCGACTTCGTAGATGTCGTCGGGCACCGGGGCGTTGGTGCGCGGGCGCTTCTGCGCCGCGAGGAAGATCTCCTTGTCGCCCGCCAGCGCCGCGTCGATCGCCGCGATGCTCTTCTCGCGGCCGACGAACAGCGGCACCACCATCCGCGGAAAGACGATGATGTCCCGCAATGGCAGCAACGGCAGCACGAGCCGCTCGCCCGTGCTCTCGCCCTTCAATGATGACATGGAGGCTCCTAAGGCGAGAGGAGGCTACGCGCTCTCCGCAGACTCTTTATGGTAGACGATCAACGGAGTCTCATGACGGAGGATGACCTCCTCGTTCACGATGACCTCCTTGATGCCGCTTTTGCTCGGGATCTCGTACATCACGTCGAGCATCGCGTTCTCGAGGATGGCCCTCAGCCCGCGCGCCCCGCTCAGCCGGGTCAGCGCCTCGCGCGCCACCGCCGCAAGAGCGCCGCGGGTGAACTTCAGCTTCACGCCGTCCATCTCGAAGAGCTTCTTGTACTGCCGCTCGAGAGAGTTCTTCGGCTTCGTCAGCACGTCGATGAGGGCTTCTTCGTTGAGCTCATGCAGCGTCGCCAGCATCGGGAGGCGGCCGATGAACTCCGGGATGAGCCCGAACTTCAACAGGTCTTCCGGCTGGACCTGCGCGAGCAGCTCGCCGATCTTCCGCTCGTTCTTGCTGGCGATCTCCGCACCGAAGCCGAGGCTCTTGGTGTTGGTGCGCCGCTCGATCACCTGGTCGAGGCCCACGAAGGCGCCGCCGCAGATGAAGAGGATGTTGGTCGTGTCGACCTGCAAGAACTCCTGCTGGGGGTGCTTGCGGCCGCCCTTCGGGGGCACGTTGGCCACGGTGCCTTCGAGGATCTTCAGCAGCGCCTGCTGCACGCCCTCGCCCGACACGTCGCGGGTGATGGAGGGGTTGTCGCCCTTGCGCGCGATCTTGTCGATCTCATCGATGTAGACGATGCCGCGCTGCGCCCGCTCGATGTCGTGATCGGCGTTCTGCAGGAGCTGGACGATGATGTTCTCGACGTCCTCGCCGACGTAGCCCGCCTCGGTCAGCGTGGTCGCGTCGGCGATGGCGAAGGGCACATTCAGGATCTTCGCCAGCGTCTGCGCGAGCAGCGTCTTGCCGGTGCCCGTCGGGCCGAGCAGCAGGATGTTCGACTTCTGGAGGTCGACCTCCTCGCCCGCGCCCTTGGCCTCGATGCGCTTGTAGTGGTTGTGCACCGCCACCGCGAGGATCTTCTTCGCCCGGTCCTGCCCGACCACGTAGTCGTCCAGGATGGCCTTGATCTCCGCCGGCTTCGGGATGGGGGAGCTGCCGCGGAGGTTCTCCTCGCGCTCCCCTTCCTCAACCAGGATGTCATTACACAACCCGATGCACTCATCGCAGATATAGACCGTCGGTCCTGCGATGAGCTTCTTCACGTCCCGCTGGCTCTTGCCGCAGAACGAGCACGTCAGGTTGCCGTGATCCCCTCGATCCTTGCCCGTCACCGGTGCCTCGTTCCTCCACGGCGATACGCGCGTGGCTGGGAAATGCTCAATTCAGTGGAGTCTAGACGCCGCCCCACTACGGGGCAAGCGAACCGCAGCGATCGCGCTCAGCGCTTGGGCGCTTCCTTGCGGCCGGTGACCACTTCGTCAATGAGGCCATAGGCCTTGGAGTCGTCGGCGCTCAGGTAGAAGTCGCGCTCGGTGTCGCGGCGGATCTTCTCGCTCTCCTGCCCGGTGTGCGTCACGTAGATGTCCGTGAGCTTCTGCCGGAGATACAAGATCTCCTTGGCGTGGATCTCGATGTCCGTCGCCTGGCCGCGCGCGCCGCCGAGGGGCTGGTGCAGCAGGATGCGGGAGTTGGGGAGCGCGAGGCGCCGGCCCTTGGTGCCCGCGCAGAGCAGCACCGACGCCATCGAGGCCGCCATGCCGAGGCACAGCGTGCTCACCGGGCAGCGGATGTACTGCATGGTGTCGTAGATCGCGAGGCCCGAGGTGATCACACCGCCGGGGCTGTTGATATAGAGCATGATCTCCTTGTCGGGATCTTCGCTCTCCAGATACAGCAGCTGCGCGATGATGATGTTGGCGACGTCGTCGTTCACCTCGGTGCCGAGGAAGACGATCCGGTCTTTCAACAGACGCGAGAAGATGTCCCACGACCGCTCTCCGCGGTGCGTGGTCTCGATCACCTGCGGATACGGGATGAAGTTGCGGTTACGGTCGTCCATGCTCACGCCTCCTTCGCCGCGCCGACGTCGCTGATGTCGGTCGGCACCTCCGTGATCGTCGCCTTGCTCAGCAGCAGGTCGAGCACCTTCTTCTCCAGCACCTCGCTGATGAGCAGGTCGCGCTTCTGCTGGTCGCGGTACTCCACGCGCAGCCGCGGGAGCGCGCGCCCGGTCTCCTTCGCCATCTCCTCGAGCCGAGCGTTGAGGTCGGCCTCTGTGACGACGATGCCGTTGGTGCGGGCCACCTCGGTGAGGAGCAGGCCCGCGCGGACGCGCTGCTCGGCCTCGGTGCGCAGCGTGCTCTCGAGGTCGGCGCCCTCGCCCAGCGTGCCGCCGAGCTCACGCATGAGCGACGGGCGGAGCTGACCGAGCACCTGGCTCACCAGCGACGGCGGCACCGGGATGGTGTTGGCCTTCACCAGGCTCTCGATGGCCTCCTCGCGGACCTCGTCGTCCGAGCGGTCGGTGAACTGCTTCTGGAGCGTGGCGAGGGTGCTGGCCTTGAGGGCCTCGAGGCTCTCGGCGCCGACGTCCTTGGCGAACTCGTCGTCGAGCTCGGGGAGCACCTTCTCCTGGAGCGAGGTGAGCGTGAGGCGGAACGCGCCGGTCTTGCCCGCGAGCTCCTTCTGACGGTGCGTCTCCGGGAAGGACACGGAGACCTCGCGGGTCTCGCCCGGAGACATCCCGCGCAGCCCCTCGTCGATCTCCTTGATGAGGGTGTTGCGGCCGAGCTCGACGGTGCGGCCCTTGGCGCCGAACTCCGCCAGCTCGTTGCCCTCGACCAGGATCGCGACGTCGAAGGTCGCCGTGTCGGTCTCCTGCGCGGGGCGCGTGGGCTCCGGCGTGCGGAGCGTGGCGTTCTCCTCGCGCTTCTGCTGGAGGGCGACGTCGAGCTCCTTGTCGCCGACGGTGTAGACCTTGCGGGTGAGCTTGAGCGCGCCGAGGTCGATGCCGCTCATGTCGGGGCGCACCTCGATCTGCGCGGTGTAGGCCCACTCGGCGGTGCTCAGCAGGTCGCTCTCGGTCTCGACGCGCGGCTGGCCGATGACCTCGAGCTTCTGGTCACGGATGGCGCCCGGCAGCGTCTCGTCGATCATCTTGCGGAACACGTCGGAGGCGACCTGGCCGCCGAAGTACTGCTTCAGCACCGGGCGCGGTACCTTGCCCTTGCGGAACCCTCGGATCTGCGCGTCGCGCCCGAGCTTCTGGAAGGCGCGGTCGAGCTCGGCGTCGACCTTCTCCTTCGCAAGGACGATGCGGAGCGACACTTCAACGGGCGAGAGACGCGAGACAGTGACCTGCATGTGACGCTGAGCCTCAACGGGGGGTGAAAGGTGACGGGCGGCGGACTCTAACGAGGGGTGCCCTCGTGTCAAGCACGCGATCAGCGGTTGGCGGTGACCCAGGTGAGCGCGCGACGCACCACGGGCGCGAAGTTTGGCGGCAGTTGGTGCCCCGCGCCGTCGAGGATTCGGAGCTCGACCCTACCCAGACGCTCGCGGCGCATGAGCGCGGCGGCTCTTCGGGTGCGCTCGACGATGCCATCACCCACACCCGTAAGGAGGTACACGCGGCGGAGCGCGCGACGGGCTGCGGGGTAGAGCTCGGTGTTCATCCCGACGTAGCCGTCGTGCGCGGCGAAGATCACCCAGCGGGGGAAGACCACCGGCTCCATCAGCCCGGTCTGCATCGCGACGAAGGCGCCCTCGCTGAAGCCCATCACCACGTTGTCGTTGCGCCGCACCCGCCGGGGGAAGCGGCGGTAGAGCGCGTCGAGCGAGGCCATCGTGTAGTTGTGGGCCAGCGTGGCGTTGTTGTTCCAGACGCGGTGGCCGTCCCCGCGCATGCCGGGGCCCTGAGGGCAGACCAGCCAGCCGCGCGCCGTCACCAGCGGGGCGAAGCGGGCGCAGTTCTCCCTCGGGTCGGCCCCGCGCGCGTGCAGGTAAACGAAGACCCTCGCCCTGCCCCCCACCCGCGGCCGGAAGAACCACGCGTCGGGCATCCCCGGGAGCTCCAGCTGTTCGGGCTCGGCCGGGTTGCGCCGCCGCCGTACCCGCAGCGCCGCCACCAGCCGCTCGTGCTCCGCGCGGTCGTCCGAGCGCCCGAACATCCGCGCCCGCACGGGCCTCGTGGTGCCGGTGACCGCGTGGGGCCGCGTCGGCAGCGGCTCGTCGACGGGAGGGTGCGCCACGGTACTGGTCGAAAAGGTCGGGCCGTCGTCAGGAAGCTCGGGCGAGTCGTTGAGGGCGATCGGGTCGGGCTCCGCGCGACCGCCATCGGGGCCGGGCTGGGCCGCGGCCCCGCGCGCCCAGAGCGCCGCCGCGAGGAGCGCCCCTCGCGCGATGGACCATGGCTTCGTCGGGCGACCCGGGATCATTGGGCGGACTGCGTTAGCCCCCGTACGCGCCGGGGGTCAAGTCAGGGCGTGGGGCTCCGCGGGCTGCTCCATCACCGCGGGGGCGGGCCGGGTGCGGAGCGAGCGCATGAAGTCGACGACCATCGTGAGGTCGCGCTCGTTCATCCGGTCGTGGAAGCGCGGCATGTGATTGCGCTCGCCGTAGTTCTCGCGCGCGCCGGGGTTCAGCATCTGCGCGCGGAGGTACGCGCGGGAGCCCCACGCGTCGAGGTTGGGGGCGTCGCGGTCGGCCGCCTCGGTCTCCGAGGTGTCGCCCTCCCCCTGGTGGCAGGTCGTGCAGCGTCGACGGTAGATCGTCTCGCCCGCGGCCACGAGCGCGGCGTCCGGGGCCGACTCGCCGGGCTCATACCCACGCGAGTAAAGCCACTCCGCCACGGCGCGCACCCCCTCGTCGCGGAGGCGCCGACGCTGCCCCGACATGTCGTGGATCTCCGTGGTCCCCATCAGCTCCGGGTGGTCGGGCCACACCACGAAGGCGGTGGCCCACTCGCGCGAGCCGAAGCCGTCGAGCCGCGGGGCCTTGCGCTGCTGGCTCAGGCCGCGCACGGCGTGGCAGGGGCCGCAGTGCTGGGCGAAGAGCTCGCCGGGGCGCACCGCGGGGTCGTTGCGCACCATCTCGAGCGGACCCTCCGGGGGAATGCCTGCGCGAGCGAGCCTCCTCGCCCGCCACGCGGTGTGCTGCGCCTCGCGCAGCGAGCGGACGAAGGCAGGCTTCGCGAGGCCGCGGCGCTGCTGAACGCCGAGCGCCACCGCCCCGAGGCCCGCGAGCAGGAGCGGGGACAGCACGAGGGCGCGCCGCCAGCGGGACTCGCTACGGTCGATCCACGGGAGGAGCGCGAGGAAGGTCGTGAGCGCGCCCGGGATGATCATCGTGCCGATGACCTGGCGGGGGCCGGGGAAGTACCGCAGCAGCTGAGAGAGCGGCGAGAAGAACCAGGTGGGCACCGCGGGGAAGTGGCTCGCCGGGTCCGCCGGGGCGTCGAGGGGGGCGCCCCAGCGACGGGCCATCCAGGTGACCACCGCCACCGAGATCAGCGCCGCGACCGCGTCGCGAGCGGCCTGCCCCGGCCACCAGCGGGCCTGCGGGTCGCCGCGCCCGGCGTCGCCCTTCAGCCCGTGGCGGCGGACCATCGCGATGTGCGCCCGCACGCCCAGGAGCAGCAGCAGCGGCACCAGCCAGACGTGCAGCGTGTGGAAGCGCGTCAGCGTGAACTGGCCGAAGTGCGCGCCGCCGACGAGCAGCCGCTGGAGCGATGGTGCCCAGCACCGGGACGCTGCCGATGATGCCGATCTCGATGCGAGAGACCCAGTAGCCGCGCTGGTCCCACGCGAGGGGGAAGCCGGTCATCGCGGCGAAGAGGACCAGACCCCCGAGCGCGAGGCCGAGCAGGTGGTTGAGCTCGCGAGGCTTCCGGGACGCCCGGTCGAGCACTACCTGTACGAGGTGCAGGACCAGCAGCGCCACGATGGCGTGCATGCCGAAGTGATGGATCCCGCGCACCAGGCGCCCCCAGGGGAGCACCGTCTCCAGGTACCAGGTGCTCGACCACGCCGCGGTGGTGGAGGGCGAGTACACCGTCATCATCGCCGCGCCGGTGACGGCCTCCAGCAGCAGCAGGGCCGACAGTGAGGCACCGAACACCCGGCGCCAGCGAGGGCCGCCGGGCACCGCCACGTCGACCGCGCGACCCAGGGCGCTCGGCAGCCCGGTGCGCTCTTCGAGGAACGACCTCCATCGCGAGGGCGAGGTCATGGTCTCAGCCCTCCTCGCGGATGCGCTCGGCCCCGCCGAGGCGGAAGCGCGCCCAGCGCACCTCGACCCGACCGTCGCGCACGCGCGCCTCGATCGGGTCCATCGATCGGGGAGAGGGGCCGCGCAGCGCAGCGCCGCGGGCGCTGAAGTCGCTGTTGTGGCAGGGGCACACGAAGCCGCGCTCGGTGTGGTCGATCAGGCAGCCGAGGTGGGGACAGACCGCGGAGAGCGCCCGGAGGGTCTCGGGGCCATCACCGCCGCGGAGCAGCCAGACGGTGCCGAGGCGGCGATCGGGGGAGACGTTCCAGGCATCGACCTCCGCGCCGATGACGTGGGCCTGGAGCGGTGTGCCGACCGCAAGCTGCTCCCAGCGCGCCACCGTGCGCCACCCGTCGTCGCTGCCGGGAGGTCGGCCCGGCAGACGCGGCGCGTTGGCGGCGGCGCCCACCACCGCCACCGCGGGAACCACGACCGCCCCTGCGGCCGCGGCACCCGCGACCCCGGCCACGACCTTCAATGCCTTCCTACGATCGACCATTCGTCGGGTTCCTCCGCCTTCGCGCGTCGATGAGCCGCTGCTGGACTCCAAAACCGTGCACTATCCTCGCCGTTGATGTCCGGGCCGGGCCGAAACCTTCACGTATGCCTCGCCGCGGTAGCGCTCCTCGTCACAGGTTGTCCCGCGCGCTTCGTGCCCGGTCGGACGATCGTATCGGAACTGAACCTCCGCGGCGTCAGTAACGTCGACAGCGACGCCCTGCGCAGCCGCGTCGCCACGCGCGAGACGTCCCTGTGGCCCGCCAACCGCCCGCGCTTCATGCGCTGGTGGCGCTGGTGGTGGGTCGACCCGGAGTACCTCGACCCCGCGGCGCTCACCCGCGACCAGGCCCGGGTGCAGCGCTTCTACCAGGCGCGCGGCTACTACGACGCCCACGTCGCGCGACCCCGGGTGACCGACCTCGGCGACCGCCGGGCGCGCGTGGACATCGACGTGAGCGAGGGCGCCCCCACGCTGGTCGAGGACATCCGCCTCCGAGGCTGCGAGCCCGGGCGACCCGACCCCTTCCCGGCGGGTCTGCGAGCACCGCATCACGCGGCCTGCGCGCACCCGGGGCTCGCTCTTCGACGAGGACCGCTTCCGCTTCGACCGCTCGCTCATCTTCGACTCGCTGCGCGAGGCGGGCTTCGCGACGCCGACGGTGATCCCCCACGCAGCGGTCGACCCGGCGACCCGCCGCGCGTGGGTCGAGTACACCGCGCGCTCGGGTCCGCAGAGCCGCTTCGGGGTGGTCACCCTGCAGCTCTCGCCAAGCCTCGCCCCCTTCACCGGGACGCACCTCCCCAACGGGCTCCCGGTGTCGGTCATCCGCTCGTCGCTCAACATCGACCCGGGCCGCCGCTACTCACGGCGCGCGCTCGTCGACGGTCAGCAGGCCCTCTTCGACCTCGGGGTCTTCGGCATCGCGCGCATCGAGGAGGCCCCGCGCCCGGGCGGCGTCGTCGACCTCAACCTCACCCTCTCCACCGCGCGCCTCTGGCGGGCCCGCCTCGGCGTAGGCCTCGAGTACGACAGCGTTCGCTCCAACGTCCACCTGCTCGCCGCGTACGAGCACCGCAACGCGCTCGGAGGCTTCAAGCGCTTCCGCTTCGAGGCCCGGCCGCTGCTCTACCTGGTCAACCTCGGGAGCTTCTTCGGCGGCGGCGACGCCCAGGAGCAGGCGCCATTCCGGGTGGTGCCCGGCGCCTCGGTGACCGCGGAGCTGGCGAGGCCGGAGCTGCTCCGGCGCACCCTGGGCCTGGCCTCCGTGCAGTTCGAGCTCGCGCCCGATCCGCTCATTCCCTCGGTCGCGTACCGCCAGGTGGCGCGGGTCACCGTCGGGCTCGAGCGCGCCTTCACCCGGCGCATCCACGGCGCGTTCTACGTGCGCTTCACCGACCTGCAGTACCGGCCCAACGAGATCGCCGACGGCGCCACCTTCCGGACGAACCGAGAGACGCTCCAGAACGACCCGATCTACCGCGACCTCTACTTCGACCAGCGCTACCTGCACCCGGCAGCTCCTACGAGGACAACGGCCACCGATACTGGCCGCTGCCCTCGGACCTGCGCTTCGTCTCCGGAGGGTCGCAGTCCAACCGCGGCTACCCCTACGGCCGCGTCGGCGTTCTCGGCACCGTCCCCATCGCGCCGACCCCGGGCACCGGCGCCTCGGCGGAGCGCACCACCGCGCTCGGCGGGACGGGCATCTTCGAGGCCTCCGCCGAGGCCCGCTGGCAGCCGCGCTCCTTCGGCATGGTGGCCTTCCTCGACATCTCCAACGTCGTCGGAATCGACCCCGAGCCCTACGTCAACCCGCAGGGGACCCAGGCCTTCGGGTGCCAGCCCACCGCCACCAACGCCGTCGCCGACGGCATCGGGTGCGCCATCGACGGGAGCAACCGCTCGCTCCCTCCCCCGCGCGGCTTCAACCTCGACACGGTGCGCGAGCTCTTCACCAACCTCCACCCCTCGGTCGGCGTCGGCCTCCGCTACCTGACCCCCATCGGCCCGCTG